>NZ_CP032084.1:4989241-6236552 GCF_003600685.1 Achromobacter sp. B7 | reverse complement strand
GTCGCTCTTATTCAAACCTCGATTCTACCTTGCCTGGGCTGGGGTTATCCACAGGGTAGGACATAAGCGTCTACACTGCCCTGGCTTAACTGTTTGACAAGACAGGGAAAACTTGCTGAAATGGTGGGCTTTTCCGAATTCTGTCTGTCAGAAGGTTTCACAGAGAGCTTAGCCGGAGTTGTGGCAAGTACCCTCCTTTCATAGGTTTGGGCGCTTACTGCACTGTCCGGTTTTTAGCTTTGCTGAATAGGTCGCCTGGGGAGAAATCCCTTGTCCAGAGCCCCGTCTATGCGTTGTTTTTTGCACATGTTGCAAAAATGCTCACTAGATACCCGCTTCTGAATCCGCGACCTGGAACCCTCCGGGCAGGTCCCTTCTGACTTTTGTTCTTTTTGTGGATCGTCCATGAAACGTACCTACCAACCTTCCGTCACCCGCCGCAAGCGCACCCATGGCTTTCGCGTGCGCATGAAAACCCGCGCTGGCCGCGCCATCCTGAACGCCCGCCGCGCCAAGGGCCGCAAGCGTCTGGCTGTCTAAGTTCTGGTTTTCCGGTTCCTTTCCGGAAAAACCTGACTATTTGCACGGACCGGCCATATTGCAAGACCTCTCGCAATCTCGTTCTGGTTCCGCGCAAACGCCTGACCCGCAGTCCATGCCGCGCTCCACGCTTCCCCCGGAGGCGCGGCTGCATCGCCCCTCCGAGTTCGCCGCTGCCCTGAAAGGCCGGCGTCTTGCTCGAGGGGCGTTATTCATTGTGACTTCGGCTCCCAATGATCTGCCCCCCGGCCAGGATGCCTGTGCACGACTGGGGCTGATCATCGCCAAGCGCTTCGCCGCCCACGCCAGTACGCGCAACGCCATCAAGCGGGTCATCCGCGAAGCGTTCCGCCACCGGCGTCTGGCGTTGCCGGCCAAGGACTACGTCGTGCGTTTGCATAGCAAAGTCGCGCCCACTTCGCTCACCTCGCTAAAACGCTTGGTCAGAGCCGAAGTGGACGCTCACTTTGAGCGGATCCTGCGATGATTTTCAAAGCACTGCTCATTCTTCCGATCCGGTTCTACAGGTTCTTCCTGAGTCCCTGGATCGGCAGGCAGTGCCGCTTTACCCCCACTTGCTCGGCGTACGCGATTGAAGCAATCGAACGCCATGGCGCCTGGCGCGGCTTTTGGTTGGCGGTCCGGCGCATAGGCCGTTGCCATCCGTGGTCGCCCGGCGGCTGGGATCCGGTTCCGCAATCCAAGGGAACCAATGGCCCCCCGTGCTGCTCCCACAGCCACCGCACCGAGCACGATTGACGCTAAACTGGCGGGCTTTGCTGGCCCGTATTCACTTCAGTAGGCACCATGGATATCCGACGAACCGTCCTCTGGATGATTTTTTCCTTTTCGCTGTTGCTCCTCTGGAACAACTGGCAAATCCATAACGGCAAGCCGTCCCTGTTCGGGGGCCCGACGCCCGCGGCCAGCACGGCTGAACCGCAGGCCGGCGCCAATAACGCCACGCCTTCGGTGCCCAGCGCCCCCACATCCACGGCCACCGCGCCGTCGGCCGTGCCCGGCGCCACCGCACCCGCTGCCGCGCGTTCGGAAGAAGTCGTCATCACTACGGACGTGCTGCGCCTGACGTTCGACACCATGGGCGCCCAGTTGGTGCGCGCCGAGCTGCTGAAGTACCCGGCAACCGGCCAGGCCGACAAGCCCACCGTGCTGCTGGACCGTTCGGCTGGCTTGAACTACGTCGTGCAGTCCGGCGTGGTCGGCGCGCCCAATGGCCAGAGCTTCCCCACGCACCAGACGCCTTTCCGCGTCACGTCCACCGAACGCCAGATGACCGGCGACAACCTGGTCGTGTCGTTCGAAGGTGAATCGGGTGGCGTGAAGGTCACCAAGACGTTCACCCTGCACAAGGGCCGCTACGACATTGACGTGCGCCACGACCTGGCCAACGTCGGTTCCGCCCCCGTCACGCCCGCGCTGTACCTGCAGCTGGAACGCGACGGCAACGACCCGGCCGACACGTCCAGCTTCTATCACACGTTCACCGGTTTCGCCGTCTACTCCGAGCAGGACAAGTTCCAGAAGAGCACGTTCAGCGACATCGAGAAGAAAAAGGCCAACTACATCAAGCAGGCGGACAACGGCTGGATCGCCGTGGTGCAGCACTACTTCGCCACTGCCTGGGTGCCGCCGCAAGGCAAGCCGCGTACGAACGAACTGCTGGAAGTCCAGAAGAACCTGTACGCCGCCCGCAGCATTGAAGCCGTTGGCGAAATCGCCCCCGGTTCGGCCTCGCGCGTGGACTCGCACCTGTGGGTCGGTCCGCAAGACCAGAAAGCCATGGCGGCGCTCGCCCCCGGCCTGGAACTGGTGGTCGACTACGGTTGGCTGACCATCATCGCCAAGCCGCTGTTCACGCTGATGACCTGGCTGCACTCGTTGCTGGGCAACTGGGGCTGGACGATCGTGGCGCTGACCGTGCTGATCAAGGCCATCTTCTTCCCGCTGGCCGCCGCAAGCTACCGCTCGATGGCTCGCATGAAGCAAGTGGCCCCGCGCCTGCAAGCCCTGAAGGAAAAGTACGGCGACGACAAGCAAAAGCTGAACGCCGCCATGATGGAGATGTACCGCACCGAAAAGATCAACCCGCTGGGCGGCTGCTTGCCGATGGTGGTGCAGATCCCGGTGTTCATCTCGCTGTACTGGGTGCTGCTGGCCAGCGTAGAAATGCGCGGCGCGCCGTGGATTCTGTGGGTCCATGACCTGTCGATCCGTGACCCGTACTTCATTCTGCCCGCCATCATGATGGCCACCATGTTCCTGCAGATCAAACTGAACCCCACGCCGCCGGACCCCATCCAGGCCAAGGTCATGATGATCATGCCGCTGGTGTTTGGCGGGATGATGTTCTTCTTCCCGGCCGGCCTGGTGCTGTACTGGTGCGTGAACAACACCTTGTCGATCGCGCAGCAGTGGTCCATCACCCGCTCCATGCAGCGCAAGACCGAAGCGGCGGCAAACCGGTAAATCCGATCCGCCTGACCTTTGAAGTCTCAAAAAAACCGGTCCTTGTGGCCGGTTTTTTTATGCGCGCCGGGCGTCCCGGCGCCACAGACCGTTCCTGGAGATGAGTCCATAGTCGATAGGTTTTAATAATCGACAATGCTGTTTCAATCAACTTCACAAACGCAACCTTGGCCCCTATGATGTGTCCCACATACTGCCCTGCGCCACGCGTCGGGCAGTATCCACAACACGGCACGGGCCCGCACCGGCTCGCGCCTCCCAGAATTACGTACGGAGTGTGCTATGACCGACAAGAAGAATCTGACCACCGCCTCAGGCGCCCCGGTGGCAGACAATAACAACACGCTCACCGCCGGCCCGCGCGGCCCCGCGCTGTTGCAGGACTTCTGGCTGATTGAGAAACTGGCCCACTTCGACCGCGAACGCATCCCCGAACGCGTGGTTCACGCCAAGGGCTCCGGCGCCTACGGCACCTTCACCGTCACGCACGACATTTCGCGCTACACGCGCGCCAGCATCTTTTCGCAGGTCGGCAAGCAAACTCCGTTGTTCCTGCGCTTTTCGACCGTGGCCGGCGAACGCGGCGCGGCGGACGCCGAACGCGACGTGCGCGGCTTTGCCATCAAGTTCTACACCGACGAAGGCAACTGGGATCTGGTTGGCAACAACACTCCGGTCTTCTTCATCCGCGACCCGCTGAAGTTTCCCGACTTTATCCACACGCAAAAGCGCGATCCCAAGACCAACCTGCGCAGCGCCACCGCCGCCTGGGATTTCTGGTCGCTCAGCCCCGAATCGCTGCACCAGGTCACCATCCTGATGAGCGACCGCGGCATTCCCGCCAACCTGCGCCAGCAGCACGGCTTTGGCTCGCACACGTTCAGCTTCGTCAACAAGGACGGCGAACGCTTCTACGTGAAGTTCCACTTCAAGTCGCAGCAGGGCGTGGTCTGTATGAGCGACGAAGAAGCCGCCCAGGTCGTTGCGCATGACCGCGAAAGCTCGCAGCGCGATCTGTTCGAGAACATCGAAAACAAGAACTTCCCGAAGTGGACGCTGAAGGTGCAGATCATGCCCGAGGCGGAAGCCGCGACGTATCACATCAACCCGTTCGACCTGACCAAGGTCTGGCCGCATGGCGACTACCCGCTGATTGAAGTGGGCGTGCTGGAACTGAACAAGAACCCCGAAAACTATTTCGCGGAAGTGGAGCAGGCCGCCTTCACGCCGGCCAACATCGTGCCGGGCATCGATTTTTCGCCGGACAAGATGTTGCAGGGACGCCTGTTTTCCTACGGCGACACGCACCGCTACCGCTTGGGGATCAATCACCACCAGATTCCGGTGAACGCGCCGCGCTGCCCGTTCCACAGCTTTCACCGCGACGGCGCGGGCCGTGTCGACGGCAACGTGGGCGGCACGCTGAACTACGAGCCCAACAGCGCCGGCGAGTGGAAGGAAACGCCGTCCGCCGGCGAACCGCCGCTGGCGCTGGACGGCCAGGCCGCGGCACGTTGGAACCATCGCGTGGATGACGACTACTACTCGCAGCCGGGCAATCTGTTCCGCCTGATGACGCCGGAAAAGCAGGAGCTGCTGTTCGGCAACATCGGCCGCCACATGGCGGGCGTGCCGGAAGAAATCCAGCGCCGTCAGCTGGAACACTTCAAGAAGGCCGATCCGGCCTACGCGGCGGGCGTGGCCAAGGCGCTGGGGCTGACGCTGTAACGCTATAAGGCGATAGAGCGATAAGCCTGTAAGCCCGGCAAGCTGCCATCCCGTGGCACGAGAAAAAAGGGCGGTTCCACACGGAATCGCCCTTTTTATTTAACGCTGCATGCCCCAGCGCCGCACCGTCAAACGCTCCAACGTGTCGAACGCCAGGTTTTCCACAAGCAGGCCGATAACCACCACCGCGGCCAGCCCGGCGAACACGCGATCTGTGTATAACTCGTTGCGGTTCTGAAAGATGTACCAGCCCAGGCCCCCCTTGCCGCTGGACGCGCCAAAGACCAGTTCCGCGGCAATCAACGTGCGCCATGCGAATGCCCAGCCAATCTTCAGCCCGGCCAGGATCGCCGGCAGCGCGGCCGGCACCAGAATCTGCAACACATAGCGCAGCCCCGTCAGCCCGTAATTGCGGCCTGCCATGCGCAGCGTTTCGGATACGCCCAGAAAGCCCGCATACATGTTCAGCGCCAACGCCCACAGCACGGAATGGATCAGCACGAACACCAGGCTGCCTTCGCCCAGGCCGAACCACAGCAGCGCCAGGGGCAGCAGGGCAATAGCCGGCAGCGGGTTGAACATGGCCGTCAAGGTGGAAAGCAGGTCGCGGCCGAAGCGCGTCGACACGGCCAGCGTGGTCAGCACGAAGGCCAGCACCACGCCCGCCAGATAACCCTGCACCAAGACGCGCAACGACTGGCCGGCGCGCGCCAATAGCTCGCCGTTGGCAATGCCCTGGGCGAACGCCTGCGCGGTCTGCCACGCGCCGGGCAGCAGCAGGTCGTTATCGGTATAGCGCGCCGCCAGCTCCCACACGCAGGCCAGCAACACCAGGATGAACGTTTTGCGCAAGGCGGCGTGCCGCCACAGCCGCTCTTGCCAGGGCAGGGGCGTCTGGGCGGTCTGCGCGGGCAAGGGCGGCAGGTCGTATTCCACCTCGGCGCGGATCGGGGGCGTGGCGGCGTGTAGCGTATTCATCGGTCGCCCCAGCCTTAAGCCGCCGCGCGCTCGGCCACCGCAGGGGAAGCCGCCGGCGATTCGAACAACAGGTCGTGGATGCGGCGCGCGGCAGCCTGAAAGCCGGCGGAGCCCTGCGTCTGCAAGCCATAGGCGTGCGCATTCAGTTCCGCCCGCACCCGACCCGGATGGGGTGACAGCAACAGCACCCGGCGCCCCAATACCAGCGCCTCTTCGATCGAATGCGTGACGAACAGCAAGGTAAAGCGCACGTCATCCCATAGCGCCATCAGTTCTTCCTGCATGCGTCGACGCGTCAGGGCGTCCAACGCGGCAAAGGGCTCGTCCATCAACAGTACTCGCGGTTGCATGGCCAACGCCCGCGCAATCGCCACACGTTGCTTCATGCCGCCCGACAGCGTGTGCGGATAGGCGTCGGCAAACGCAGCCAGACCCACCTTGTCCAGATAGTGCATGGCGCGTTCATCCGCTTCGCGCCGCCCCAGCCTGCGCGACGCCACCAGCGGAAACGCCACGTTCTGACGCAAGGTTTTCCAAGGTGGCAACTGATCGAATTCCTGGAAGACGACAATGCGGTCGGGCCCGGGCCCCGTCACGGCCTGCCCATCAATCGCGATGCGGCCATCCGTGGGTGGGATGAAGCCGGCCACGGCCTTGAGCAGCGTCGATTTGCCGCAACCCGACGGCCCCAACAGAATGAATCGATCCGCTGCATGCACGTCAAAACTGACCTCGTGCGTGGCGCGCACGCGCCTTTCACGCGTCTTATATTCGATCGTCACCTTATCCACAGCCAGCAAGGGCGACGCTTTTTGAACGTTATCCACAGGGCCGGGCGCGATCGATGACATGTCAGCTTCCTTGCGCGGTCACCGCGTCGTCGAAGAAGTAGTCACGCCAGCTGGCCGGCGCGTTCTTGATGGCGCCCACCTGATGCATGAATTGCGCCAGCGCGTACGTGTTCTGCGGTTCCAGCTTGAATTGCACGTCCGGGTTCTTGATGACCTTGATCAAAAACTCGCGGTCCTGTTTGGCGCCGGTCACGCGCAAATACGTATCGGCGGCCTTCTCGGGATTGGCGGCGGCGAACGCGGCCGCTTCTTTCAGTGCCGCCTGGAACGCCTTGTACGTCTTGGGATTGTCGCGGCGGAATTTCTCGGTGGCGAACAACACGGTGGACGAACTGGGCCCGCCCAGCACGTCATAGGAATTGAGCACGATGCGCGCGTTGGGGTTTTCGGCCAGCTCTTGCTCCTGGAAGGGCGGGTTGCCGAAATGCCCGGTGATTTCGGTGCCGCCCGCAATGATGGCGGCGGCGGCATCCGGGTGCGGCAACGCCACGGAAATCTTGTCCAGCTTGTTGAATTGCGCGTCGCCCCAGAGCTTGGCCGACGCCAGCTGCAATACCCGCGACTGCACCGATACGCCCACCGCGGGCACCGCGATGCGGTCCTTGTCGGTGAAGTCGGCAATGGTTTTCACATTGGGGTTGTTGGTGACCAGGTAATAGGGAAAATTGCCCAGCGACGCCACGCCCTTCACGTTCTGCTTGCCGCGCGTGCGGTCCCAAATCGTCAGCAGCGGTCCCACGCCTGCGCCCGCGATATCCACCGCCCCGGACAACAGCGCGTCGTTCACAGCCGAGCCGCCCGACAGCTTTGCCCATTCAACCGAGATATCCACACCTTCGGCCTTGCCGTGCTTTTCGATCAGTTGCTGGTCGCGCGCCACATTCAGCAGCAGGTACACGATGCCGTATTGTTCCGCGATGCGGATGCGCCCTTCGGCCATGGCCGGCGTGGGCGAGGCCAGCGCCAACACCGCCAAGACCAACGCCAGACCCGCGCCGGTAGCGGTTTGGATCAGACGATCCCGAAGTGCAGATGACATGCGCATGGTGTTCCCTGTGGATAAGTGCTTTGTGTCGGCGCCGGCGCGTTTTCAGAACGGCACATCGCCTTCGATGGTCGTGCGGTACAGCTTTCGGCGCAGGTGGTCCGGCGTGCCGCCCGCCAGATGGATCAGCGAGCGGTTGTCCCAGAACACCAGATCGTGCGGCTGCCAACGGTGGCGATAGATGTGTTCGGGGCGCACGCTATGCGCGAACAGTTCCGCCAGCAACGCCCGGCTTTCGTCTTCGGGCAGTCCGACGATGCGCGTCGTGAATCCTTCGCTGACGAACAACGCGCGACGGCCGTTTTCGGGATGCGTGCGCACGACCGGATGCACCACCTCTTGCACCTGCGCAATCTGTTGCGCGCTGAGGTTAGGCCGCCAGTTGCCTTCTTTTTGCAGCTGCCCGTACTGCGCCAGGTACGAGTGCACGGCCCGCTTGCCGACGATGGCATTGCGCAACGCCGCGGGCAGCGTGTCATACGCCAGGTGCATGTTGGCGAACAAGGTATCGCCGCCTTCGGAGGGCAGCTCCTGCGCGTGCAGCAACGAGCCCAGGCTGGGCAATTCCTTGTATGAAATATCCGAATGCCAGTACTTGCCCGCATCGCCCAGGCCGATGGGCTTGCCGTCTTCCACGATGTTGGACACGGTAAGGATTTCGGGATGGCCAGGCAGATGAAACTGATGCAGCACATGGATCATCAGCGGACCAAAGCGGCGGCTGAAATCGATATGCTGTTGCGGCGTGATCCGTTGGTCGCGGAACACCAACAGGTGGTGGTCCAGATGCGCCTGATGCACGCGAGAGAAGTCCGCCGTGGTCAGCGCCTGAGACAGATCCAGGCCAATGAGCTCCGCGCCGACGGGGCCGGGCAGGGGCTTGATATCAAATGACTGCGCCCGAAGGGCGGGGGCGGCGTCTACTTCGCGCCGCAGGGCGTTGCTCTGGGACATCGATCGCTCCGTGTTGCCTTGCGGCCTATCTGGAACGATCGATTATGGAAACCTCGCCTTGTATCTCAAACGAAGTTATCGGCGTTTGATCAAAGCTGCACGTCATATAGAAAAAGCCGCGAGACAAAGGCTCGCGGCTTCATGGCTGTCGCGTATTAGCAAATAGCCGATCGGTTATTGGCGGGCGTTACGCAGCCGGCAAATAGGCCTCGACCAGCTTCACCCAATACGTGGCGCCCACCGGCAACAACGCGTCGTTGAAGTCATAGTTCGGGTTGTGCAACTGGCACGGACCCATGCCGTGATAGCTTTCCATGCGGTGATCGCCATCGCCATTGCCCAGGAACAGATACGCGCCGGGGATCGCTTCCAGGAAGAAAGAAAAATCTTCCGCGCCCATGAAAGGCGGCATGTCGCGCAACACGTTTTCCGCGCCGAACGCGTCTTCAGCCACCTTGGCCGCAAAGGCCGTTTCGTTTTCCCAGTTCACCAGCGGCGGATAGGCCCGCACGAAATCCAGCTCGCCCGTGCCGCCATAAACCTGCGGCAAGGTCGTGGCGATGCGGCGCATGTCGGCCTCGATCTTATCCAGCGTTTCCACCGAATACGTGCGCACGGTGCCGCGCAGCACGGCCTCTCCGGGAATCACGTTGTAGGCATCGCCCGCGTGAATCTGCGTGATCGACAGCACGGCCTGTTCCAAGGGGTTCTTGCTGCGCGAGATCACCGTCTGCAAGGCGTGCACCATGTCGGCCGCCACGATGATGGGGTCGACCGACGCATGCGGTTGCGCGGCGTGGCCGCCCACGCCCTTGATGACGATGTCCCACCGGTTGCTGGAGGCCATCGTGGGGCCGGCCCGAAAGCCAAACTGGTTGACCGGCATGCCCGGCATGTTGTGGATGCCGAATACCGCGTCGCACGGAAACTTGTCGAACAGCCCGTCCTGCATCATGGCGCGCGCGCCGGCGTTGCCGCCTTCTTCGGCCGGCTGAAAAATGAACACGACGGTGCCGTCGAAATTGCGATGGGTGGACAGGTATTGCGCCGCACCCAGCAGCATGGCGGTATGCCCGTCATGGCCACAGCCGTGCATGCGGCCGCTGATGGTGGACTTGTGCGCAAAGCGGTTGTGCTCGGGCATGGGCAGCGCGTCCATGTCGGCGCGCAAGCCGATCGTCTTCTTGCCGCTGCCGCCGCGCAACACGCCGACCACACCGGTCTTGCCTAGGCCCGTATGCACTTCCAGGCCCCATGCGCGCAAGCGTTCCGCTACCAGATTGGACGTGCGCGTCTCTTGGAAGGCCAGTTCGGGATGGGCGTGGATGTCCCGTCGCAAGGCAGTCAACTCGCCGTGCGCGCGTTCGATTTCGTCTATGGTTTTCATGGCGTTGGAATTAGGAATTAGGAGATTCAGATACGGCTTTCAATCGCTCAATCGCGGGCGCGCAATGCAAACACGCGTTTTCATTGAAGGATTCTCGCGCTTCGCCTCGTTCACGTCCAGTACGGCCATGCATGTGGGCTAGGCCATATCGTTCAAGTGACAGGCGCTGTACTGGCCCGGCGATATCTCGCGCAACAGGGGCCGCTCTTCTTTGCAGCGCGGCATCGCATGCGGGCAACGCGGATGAAACGCGCAACCGCTGGGCGGATCCAGCGGCGACGGCAGCTCGCCCTTGATCGGCTGATATGTGCGCCGCCCGGGCGTCAACGTCGGCAGCTCCTTCAACAGGGCCTGCGTGTACGGATGATTGGCGCGTTGAAAAACGGTGTCGGTCGGGGCAAGCTCGACCACGCGGCCCAGATACATGATGGCCACGCGGTCCGAGATGTGACTGACGACGCTCAGGTTGTGGCTGATGAACAGATACGTCAAATCCAGGTCATCGCGCAGCTGTTCAAACAGGTTCAGCACCTGTGCCTGGATGGACACGTCCAGCGCCGCGACGGCTTCGTCGCACACGATCACGGATGGCTTTAAGGCCAGCGCCCGCGCAATCCCGATACGCTGGCGCTGCCCGCCCGAAAACTGATGCGGATAGCGTTGCGCGAAGGATGGGTCCAAGCCCACCTGCCGCATCAATCCCGCCACGTAGTCGGCCTTGTCGCGGGATCGAATCAAGCCGTGCGCAACGGGCGCCTCGCCGATGATCTCGCGCACGCGCATGCGTGGGTTAAGTGATGCGTAGGGGTCTTGGAAAATCATCTGCACGCCAAGCTCGTAGGCGCGCCGCTGTGTGCCCGTCATGGACTTCACGGCTTTGCCCTGATAGTGCACGTCGCCGGAAGTGGGCGGCAAAATGCCGGACACGACACGGCCCAGCGTGGATTTCCCGCAGCCCGACTCCCCCACAATGCCGATGACTTCACCCGGCTGCACGTCCAGGTCCACGCCGGCCACGGCATGCACCACTTGCGTCTTCAAGCCCGCGCCCAGCAGGTTGGCGATGCGGCCGGCCAGGTCCACGGGCTGCACAAAGCGCAGCGCCACGTCGCGCAGGGACAGGATGGGGGTGGCGGCGTCGCGTTGTGCTTCGCTCATTTGGGGTCTGGGTCTCCGGCATGCCAGCAGCGCACCCATTGCGCCG
The DNA here is from genome assembly GCF_003600685.1 of Achromobacter sp. B7. NCBI lineage: Bacteria > Pseudomonadati > Pseudomonadota > Betaproteobacteria > Burkholderiales > Alcaligenaceae > Achromobacter > Achromobacter sp. B7. Next base: position 6,225,378 of record NZ_CP032084.1, on the reverse strand, counting down.
GGCGAACTTCAGCGGGCTGCGGTTCGATCAGACAGGCGTCGGTAGCGCGCGGACAGCGCCCCCGGAACGCACAGCCTTGTGGCAGGTTCAACAGCGAGGGGGTCATGCCAGGAATCGGCACCAACGGCTTGCCACGCGATTCCGGCGTGGGGATGGATGCGATCAAGCCATGCGTGTACGGATGCATGGGATGCGTGATGACGTCGTGCGTGCTGCCAGTTTCCACGACGCGCCCCGCGTACATCACCGACACGCGGTCCGCCAGGCCGGCCACCACCGCCAGGTCGTGCGTAATCCAGATCAGGCCGGTGCCGGTCTCGCGGCACAGCTTCTGCACTTCAAAAAGAATCTGCCCCTGAATGGTGACGTCCAGCGCGGTGGTGGGCTCGTCGGCGATGATCAGGCGCGGGGAATTAAGCAGCGCGATGGCGATCGCGACACGCTGGCGCATGCCGCCCGACAACTGATGCGGATAGGCGCGCAGGCGCTCTTGCGGCGACGGAATGCCCACCATCGTCAGCGTCTGCAAGGCCCGCGCGCGCGCCTGCTCGCGCGACACGTTGTGATGTGCGCGCACGGCCTCGATCATTTGCGTATCCACGCGCAGAACGGGGTTCAGCGTCATCATCGGGTCTTGGAAGATCATTGCGATCTCTTCGCCGCGCAGTTGACGCCAGCGCGCGGGCGTCGCGCCGCGCAGGTCTTCCCCATTCAGGCGCAGGTGGCCTTCAACGATGCGGCCGGGCTCATCCAGCAGGCCCATCAACGAGAAGCCCGTGATGCTCTTGCCCGATCCCGATTCGCCGACCAGCCCCAGGATCTCACCTTCAGCCAAGGTCAGGTCCACGCCGTCAACGGCTTTCACCACGCCATTGCGCGTGAAGAAATGCGTTTTAAGTCCCTGGACCTCAAGTACAGGCCGGGCCACGGCCAGGGGCGATTGCACGGCGTTTGTCTGCATCGCGTTCGCCCTTAATTTGCGTGACGCGGGTTAAGCACGTCGCGCAGGTGGTCGCCCACCAGGTTGATGGCGATGATGGCCAGCGCCAGCGCGATGCCGGGAAAAAACGATATCCAGTACTGGCCGGACAACAGGTATTCAAAGCCGTTATAGATCAGCATGCCCAACGACGGCTCGGTTACCGGCACGCCCACGCCCAGGAACGACAACGTGGCTTCCAGCGCGATGGCGTGCGCCAGGTCGATGGTGGCGATGACGATCAGGGGAGGCATGCAGTTGGGCAGCACATGGCGAAACAGCACGCGGCCCCACGACAAGGACATGCAGCGCGCCGCTTCCACATATTCCTTGCCGCGTTCCACCAGCGCCGCGCCGCGCGCGGCGCGCGCGAAGTACGCCCACTGCACAACAATCAGCGCGATGATCACCTTATCCACACCCTTGCCCAGAATCGCCAACAGCATCAGCGCAACGAGGATGGCGGGGAAGGACAACTGGATATCCACAATCCGCATGAGCAACGCATCGATGCGGCCGCCAAAATAGGCGGCGATCAGGCCCACCGTGGCACCGATGCCAAACGCTGCCAGCACCGAGATCGTGGCCACCATCAAGCTGGTGCGCATGCCGTACAGGATGGCCGACAGCAAGTCTCGCGCTTGGCCATCCGTGCCCAGCCAGTGATGCATGGACCCGTCACTGCTTTCGCTGCCGGGCTCGAGCTTGGAATCCATGATGTCCAGCGATGCCAGGTCGTACGGGTTCTGCGGCGCGATCCACGGCGCCAACACCGCCGCGCCGACGATGACCAGCAGCATCACCAGGCCCAGGGTGGCAAGCTTGCTGGCGAAAAAATCAGAGACGAAGCGGCGCCAGGGCGTTTGTTCTTTTTTGGCAGCGATGGGCACGGCCGGGCTGGCGGGGCTGACGGGACTATTCATCGGCGGCTATCCAAGCGTACGCGGGGGTCCAGCACCGTGTAGATGATGTCCACCACCAGGTTCAACATGACCAGAAAGAACACGATCAAGAGCAGGTAGGCCACGACCACGGGGCGGTCCAGGTTGATGATGGAATCGATCAGCAGCTTGCCCATGCCGGGCCACGAAAAGACCGTTTCGGTGACCACGGCAAACGCCATCACCTGGCCAAATTCCAGGCCTGCGACGGTCACGACGGGGATCAGGATGTTCTTTAACAGATGCACGCCCAGCACGCGTCTTTCCGACAGGCCCTTGGCGCGCGCGAACTTGATGTAGTCCATCGGCAGCGCTTCACGCGTGGCGGCCCGCGTCACGCGGATGATCATGGCGCACTTGGCGATGGCGATCGTTGCGGCGGGCAGCGCCAGGCTCATCCACCCGCTTAAGGTCAACACGCTAAGCTGCAACGAGCCGATGCTGACGGTCTTGCCGCGCCCACCCGCAGGCACCCACCCCAGCATCACGGCGAACACCATGATGAGCATCAGGCCGACCCAGAAGTTGGGCAAGGAAAAGCCCAGCACCGACCCCGTCATGATGGCGCGCGAGCCGGGCGCTTGCGGCTTCAAGCCCGCCAGGATGCCCAGCGGCACGCCGATCAGCACGGACAGCAGCATTGCCACACAGGCCAGTTCCACGGTGGCCGGCATGCGCTCAAGGATGAGGTGCATGGCGGGCTCGCCCGTCAGAAAGCTGTTGCCGAAATCACCGCGCACCGCCTGGCCCATGAAGATCAGATATTGCCGCCACAGCGGCAGATCCAAACCCAGCGATGCGCTGATGGCGGCGCGCTGCGCCTCGGTGGCTTCCGGGCTGGCCAGCATCGAGACCGGGTCGCCCACCATGTAGATGCCCGCAAAGACCAACGCCGACATGACCAGCATGACGACGATGGTTTGCAGCAGTCTTCTTACGATTGTTGCCAGCACTGGAGACCGCCCGCGTAGCGCGTTACTTCTTCAGGGTTGCGAACTGCGCAAGCGTGACCTGGTCGGGGCGGCCCTGGTAGCGGATGTCGCCCTTCATCGCCCATACCGACAGTTCAAAGTGCACCGGCAGCATGGCGTAATCGTCCATGGCCATGTTGCTGGCCTTGGACAGCAACTCGGCGCGCTTGGCCTCATCCATGGTGGAAGACGCTTCCTTGACCAGCTCGTCCATCTTGGGATTGGAATAGCGGCTGCGGTTGGTCGTGCCCAGACCCGCTTCCGGGTTGCGCGTGACCAGCAAGGACGTCAGCGCGTTGGACATTTCACCGCTGGTCACGGACCACCCTGCCAGATACGCCGAGAACTGATAGCTGTCGCGATTCTTGAAGAACACCGGCGGCGCCATCGCGTCCACGCTGGTCTTCACGCCGATGCGCGTCCACATCGATGCGATGGCTTGCGCCACCTTCGAATCGTTCACGTAGCGGCCCGACGGCGACCCCAGCGTGATCGAAAAGCCGTTGGGATAACCGGCTTCCTTAAGCAGGGCCTTGGCCTTTTCCACATCGGCCTTGGGTGCCTTCGAATGCTCTTTGCTGGAGCCGAACATGGGGTAGGGCAGCAGGTTGCCGGCGGGCAGCGCCACGCCCCCCATAACGCGTTCCACCAGGGCATCGCGATTGATGGCCAGCGACAGCGCTTCACGCACGCGCTTGTCTTTCATGGGGTTCTTATCGGTGCCCTGGATACCGGGTGACGGCTCGGCGTACTGGTCCAGCGCCACGTACACGACGCGCACCGACGGCGTCTCTTCCACAAAGAGCTTTTTGTCCGCCTTGAGCTTGGGCAGATCGTCGGTGGGGGGGTCCTCGATCATGTCGACGTCGCCGGCAAGCAATGCGGCCACGCGCGCGGCGGCATTGCTGATCGGGCGATACACCACACGGTCCCACTCCGGCTTCTTGCCCCAGTAATTCTCATTGCGCGCCAGCACGAATTCGGCGCCGCGTTTCCATGACACGAACTTGTACGGACCCGTGCCCACCAGGCCATCGCCGCTATTCAATTCGGTGGTGGTCTTGCCTTCAGCCGCCGGGCCCGACGCGGCCTTTTTCGACATGATGGGCAACTGCGCAAGGTTCACCAGCAGGTTGGGCGCGACTTCCTTCGTGGTGATGCGTACGGTCATGGGATCGACCGCTTCGGTCTTCGCCACCGAGCCAAGATACAGCGTGAAGGGCGAGGGGCTGTTGGGTACTTTGGGGACTCGGTCGTAGGTAAATACGACGTCTTCCGCGGTGAACGGCGTGCCGTCCGAAAACTTGACGTTGGGACGCAGCTTGAACGTCCAAACCTTGCCGTCGACCGTCCACGATTCGGCCAACGCGGCCTTCGGTTTCAACTGGGCGTCGGTAGCAACCAGGGTGTCGAAGATGGTTTGGGAGATTTGCGTGTTGGGCGTCAACGCGTGGTACTGCGGATCCATCGATGAGGGCTCGGTCTTCAAAGCGATCACCAGATCGCGAGCCATAGCGGAACTAAATGTGCCAAAGGCCAACATCACCGCGGCCGAGCCGCAGGCCAAGACACGCGAAAACCGAGATGCCATCGTGATCTCCCAGAGTTGTTTCGGGTTTTGAACCTCGGGGCCACATTAACCAGCAAACAAGGAGCCGCGCAACAGTTATATTCCCCTATTGTTCTCGCTTCCCCGCCTCTCAGATATGTCCGCTTACGCCCCTATTGCCGCCATTGCCACCGCCCCCGGAAGAGGTGGCATCGGCGTCGTGCGCGTTTCTGGTGCGGACCTGTCCGAATTGGTGCGGCGCGTTTTCCAACGCGAACTCACGCCGCGCCACGCGCACTATCTGCCGTTCAAATCCATCGACGGCGAACTGCTGGACGAAGGCATCGCCCTCTACTTTCGCGCACCGCATTCCTATACCGGTGAAGACGTGCTTGAGCTGCAAGGCCACGGTGGCCCCGCCGTGTTGCGGCGCGTGCTGGAAAGCTGCCTGGCGGCCGGGCGCGACCTGGGCGTGCGCCTGGCCGAACCCGGTGAATTCACGCGTCGCGCCTTTCTGAACGACCGCATGGATCTGGCGCAGGCCGAAGCCGTGGCGGACCTGATCGATGCGTCTTCCGTGGCGGCGGCGCGAGGCGCCATGGCGTCGTTGTCCGGCGAATTTTCATCGCGCGTGAACGACCTGTCCGACCGCATCATTCACCTGCGCATGCTGGTCGAGGCGACGCTGGATTTCCCTGAAGAAGAAATCGACTTCCTTGAAAAGTATCAGGCGCGTCCCACCTTGGACGCGCTGACGGCGGACCTGTCCAAACTGATCGCGCAAGCCCGCCAGGGCGTCATCCTGCGCGAGGGCCTGCATGTGGTGCTGGCCGGCCAACCCAACGTCGGTAAATCAAGCCTGCTCAACGCGCTGGCAGGCGACGACATCGCCATCGTCACTCCCATTGCGGGCACGACACGCGACAAAGTGGTGCAGGAAATCCATATCGACGGCGTGCCATTGCACATTGTGGACACGGCCGGATTGCGCGAAACCGAGGACACGGTTGAGAGCATCGGCATCGCGCGCACCTGGCAGGAAATCGAACGGGCTGACGTTATTTTGCATCTGCAGGATGCAACGCAGCCGGGCGATGAACTGGACGCGCAGATCACCGCGCGCCTGCCGCCCCGTACCCCGGTGTTGAAGGTGTTCAACAAGGTGGACCTGTTATCCACAGCGTTCACGCCGGGCGCGGGCGAACTGGGTATCTCCGCCAAGCGCGGGGCCGGCCTGGACGCGCTGCGCGCCGAACTCTTGAACATCGCAGGCTGGAACCCCGGCGCCGAATCACCCTGGCTGGCGCGCGAACGTCACCTGCACGCCTTGCAACAGGCGGCTGAACATTTGGAATTGGCCGGCGAACACGCGGGTCAGGACGACCGGGTGCTGGACCTGTTTGCGGAAGAGCTGCGGCTGGCGCATGAAAGCCTGACCAGCATCACCGGAAAATTCACCAGCGATGATTTGCTGGGCGAGATTTTCTCCAGCTTTTGCATCGGTAAGTAACCGGACAAGGGTCTGATTTGAAAGGCCATATAGCAGATAGCTTTCACGATCTGCTCCTCGATGCGCGTCCCTACGCCTCGTCAAGAAAACAGGATCTATCTCACGCGCTTATCGGACTGTTCTTATTTACCGGGTCTGGCAGTTTCTTCTAAAAGTGGTCATCGCTAATTGACGCCATCGACGACTACCAAAGTGGGTCGTCCCCAAGAGCACGCCATGCCCTCACCATCTGACTTGCCCACAACCCCACCATCCGGCGGTTACTCAAGGCTACGTTCAAGGCTGCAAGCCCCCCGAGAGCGACCTGATGAACACGTTGCCCGACCAACCCCATTGGTCGCGTCAAGTGGTGAATCCGCTGCCTGACATGTGCTGGGCCAAGCTACAACAGGGGGCACGCCCTTGGCTTTGGCTAAACGGAGCACACAGCGAAACTCTTGAAAAAGACGTGCTGGCAATAACCAGGGCTTTTAACTATCGCCGGCTGTGGCGCGACACAGCTGTACCTTTTTGGCGTGGACTACAGCATGGACCCGCCGACAGAAATCTGTGCGGCATGCGGCAATCTTGGCATGTTTGACGGCGACCGTTCGGCCAAGGCCCTTTGGTCCTATTTGCAAATCTTCATGGAACGAGGTCCTGAAGGCCTGCCCAAGCCCGCGCCGCTGCCGCCGCGACAAAGCCGCTGGCAAGAGACCCTGCAACCATACCGGGACTGGTATGCAGGGTTACGACGCCGGCTGGCGAAGCCCTATGGAATGTTCAAGGCTCCCCTCACCATCCCGCTCTGGCTGGGCTGGCTGCTCATCAACGCATTTCCGGACAGCGTCGAGGCCTTCATCCAGTACAACGTGCCGTACACGCTGTTCCCCAAGGAAATCGATAAGTTGTGCGGCTTCGGTGAGAAGCGCAGTCCGGTGATCCGCGTAAACGGGGAACGCATTGATCCATGAAGTGCTGCCGACGCATGACAGACAAGGCAATCGAAGGTCTGACTGAACAATATGAGCTTTTGCTCATGTTATTCACTCAGCTTTCCTTTCAATACCTCTTGCCAAATTTCACCTTTAGGCGTCACCTCTCGACGTCAGTTTTCGCCGCCACTTTCCACACCGCACGCTGCGCGCGCTCGTTGTTCGCCAGTGATTTCGCATACACCGATTCCGGCCGTATCCGATGTGCAATGACGTACCCCGTAATGCAGGCCAACATCAGCGGCAGCATCACTTCATAGCTCAGCGTCATCTCAAAAATCATCAGCGTCGACATCAGCGGCGCGTACGTGGTGGCGGCCAGCAACGCCCCCATGCCGACCACGGCATAGCTGGAAATTGCCGACACATCACCCGCCGGCAACAGCGCTTGCAAGCCGCTCGCATACAGCGCACCCAAGGCCGCTCCCACAAACAGCGTCGGCGTGAACACGCCGCCGACCGCGCCCGACCCCACGCTGGCGCCCGTGGCCACTATCTTCATCAGCAAGATGGCCGCCACGGCCTGCCAGGCCCATTGCGTATGCAGCATGCTGTTGACCACGCTGTAACCATTGCCCCAGACCTGGGGGTTGACGACCGATAAGGCACCGACCACCAGTCCGCCCAACGCCATCCGGAGCCAGAGCGGGAAGGGCAGCCGCGAAAACGTGGCGCGCGACAGATCCAGAAATCGCAGGAATTGAGGCGCGACCAGGCCTGCGGCCACGCCCAGACCCAGGTAATTGATCACTTCCCACCCCGACACAAATTCAAAATGCGGCATATGGAAGACAGCGTCGTAGTGCAGGATCTGGCGCGTGACGATGTTGGCCACCACTGACGACACCACAAGCGGCACCAGCGTGGCGGACGAAATCACGCCAAAGACGATCTCGGATATGAACAAGGCGCCCGCAATGGGCGCGTTATAGGCGGACGTGATGCCTGCCGTGGCCCCACAGGCGACCAATAGCCGCAGATGGCGGGGCGGCAGCAGCAGGAATCGGCCGGTCAGCGATGAAAACATGGCGGCCAGCTGGACCATCGGGCCTTCGCGCCCGATCGACGCCCCGGAGCCGATTGAAAAAATGGACGACAGGCTGCGCGCGAGTGTCTGGCGCAGGCCAATGACGCCGCGGCCAATGGAAATGGCTTCCATATAGTCGGCTGCGCCCCGCTTTGGCAGCCACCGGGCAGCCATTTGCAGGACGAGACCGGCGACGGCGCCCCCCGCAGCGGGCAGCAGGAACCGTTGCCAGGGGTCCAGCCCCCGCGCCAGCGACACCATGCCGCGCGGAACCTCTTCGCCGCCCAGCAACATTTGCGTCCAGCCCAGCAGTTCGCGAAACACCACGGTTGCCAGGGCGCCGAACAGCCCCATCAGCGCCGCCGCACACAAGGTGGCGGGCAGATTGTCGGCCACCAAGCGGGCCCTTAACCGGTAAACCAAGCCGTGTTTCGCCCTGGATTTCATGATGCTTTTTTCTATAGCCATCGCCGGATTTTACGGCGGAAGCTGCTCACTTTTTGTTCAGTCCCCTGTCAAGAAAGCGCCGGCGCGCCCCCTCGAATGCCCGGTCGCCCAAGTGCCTCAAAAGGCGATTTTGACCCCCTGCAAGGGCGAAAAACCCGGTAGGCAACGGCCGGTTTTTCGGGGTAAAAGTGCCGCTTTCCATCCTATTTCCCATGGCCGACCCTGTGGATAACTCCTAAGTAGCCAGGTTGTGCACATTGTGTGGAGGCAAGTTGAACAAGGTGGTGTTTTTGGGGGTGGCCGAAATGTTGTCCAACTTCAACTTTTTTCCCACACAGAGTTCTTGCACAGGCAAAAACCGCTGCAAGCTGATGAAAAGAATGAGGTTTTCAAGGTTAAGGTAGTTATCCACAGGCCTTATTAATCATTAGTCTTTATATAAAGAGAAATAAAGGAAAAGCCAAACATGCTTTCCCATTCCGCCCAGCCACTCCCCCCCGGACTCCGTCCATGCGCATCCTTCTGATAGAAGACGAAGCCGAACTTGCTCGCTGGCTTTCAAGAAGCCTGGCCCGACACGCGGGCTTTGTCGTTGAATGGGCTGACGACGGATTGGTCGCCGAAAGACGGTTGGCAATCGAAGAATTCGATGCGGTCGTCCTGGATCTGGGACTTCCCGGTATGGACGGCCATGCCTTGCTGGCAAAAATTCGCGCGCGAGACGATCGAACGCCGGTGTTGGTCTTGACCGCGCGCGATTCCTTGGCCGAAAAAATTGGAACGCTGCACCTGGGTGCAGACGATTTCCTGCCGAAACCGTTTGTTGTGGAAGAGTTGGAAGCGCGTTTGATCGCACTGATTCGGCGCAGCCGGGGACGCGAACACCCGCGTCTGTCTCTGGGAAACCTGGTTTTTGAGACTGCGGCTCAAAAATTCATGGTCTCGGGACAGACTTTGCAGTTATCCCCACGTGAACATGCCGTACTTCGGGTGTTGATTCAGAAAAGTGGCGAGCCCATCAACAAGCAGCAAATTCTTGACCGCATCGTCACGGACGATGCGGACATCAACCTGGAAGCCATCGAAGTGCTGGTACACCGCCTGCGCAAGAAATTGGCGGATACCGGTGTGCAGATCGTGACCATGCGGGGCATGGGCTACTGCCTGGAGAACCTTGTTGACAACTAGAAATCCGAAAAAAACGGGTTTTTTCGCGGGAAAAAAACGTAATCGCACCCTGAAAACGCAGTTGCTCTGGTGGCTTATCCCCACGTTGGTCCTGGTGATGATGGGCGCGCTGTGGCTGTCGAACCATCAACTGCGCAACCAGGTCGACATTGCCTATGACCGATCGCTGGCTGGCGCGCTTCGCGCGATCGACCACAACATATCCACAGCCAGCGGTGGATTAGCCATGGAACAGCCTTACCTGATGCTTGAATTTTTTGAGCTGACGGCCAATGGCAGCGTTTTCTATCGCGTGGCAACCGAAGACGGGCTGGCCGAAATCGGGCATCCCGGCTTGCCGTTGCCCGAGCAGCCGCTGGAATCGGGCGAACCGCGTTTTTTTTACGCGACCTACCAGGGCGCTCCCGTGCGCGTCGCCGCCCTGGCCCGGCCGATGGATCCGCCCCTGTATGCAAACAAAGGGGGACGGGTAATCGTGCAGGTGGCCGAGGGGTTGGAAGGCCGCCAGGCGTTCATGCACCAGGTGCTGTTGCGCTCGGTGGAACGGGACCTGGCCGTGATTCTGATCAGCGTTCTGGTCATCATCCTAGGGGTTTTCATGGCGCTGCGCCCGTTGGTTCGACTAAGGCAGGAGGTAGAAGGGCGTTCTGGAGACGATTTAAGCCCCGTCAGCGCATCCGAGATGCCGGGCGAGGTCCTGCCCTTGGTTTCGGCTGTAAACCTCCACATGGCCCGTTTTGCGGCCCAGGCGAGGGTGCAGAGCCAGTTCCTTGACGACGCCTCGCACCAATTGCGCACGCCCTTGTCCGTTTTGCGTACCCAAACAGCCTATGCCCTGCGCGAAACAGACCCCCAGGAGGTCCGTACAGCCCTTCTGGCGATGCAGGAGGGCCTGGACAGGGCCGTGCGCACCACCAACCAAATGCTCGCCCTGGCGCGCGCTAAGGACGCTTCCGTGGCCGAAGGGGGGTTTACCGCGGAACCGGTGGATCTGGTCGAGCTGGCCGACGCCGTCATCAGAAGCCTGCTGCCCGCCGCGCGAGCGCGTCAGCTGGACATCGGGCTGGAAGCGGAAAGTCGGCCGGTATGCGTCAGCGGCGCGGAGTGGCTACTGCGCGAGGCCGTCACGAACCTGGTCGATAACGCCATCCGCTATGCGCGGCCGGCCGGCGAGGTCACCGTGACGGTGCACGTGGAAGGGAGCCAAGCGCGTCTGGCCGTCGAGGACGACGGCCCGGGGATGTCCGCGGACGACATCGCGCGGGCCTGCGTGCGCTTTCGCCGGGGTGCGGCAGGCAAGAACACGTCGGGGGCGGGCCTGGGCCTGGCCATTGTGGGCACCATTGCCGGAATACTGGGCGCCACCCTCGTGCTGGAAAACCGCACGCCCTTGCCGGGCTTGCGTGCGGCCCTGGTGTTTTCCCTGGCGCCCGCCCGCAACCGCGACCCCGATGCTGCGCCGCGTCACGAAATCGGGCGAAATTGAAAGGCTTTGGAAAGCTTCGATTTTGTACGGTAGGGTCCGCTGGGCCCATGCAGGCAAGGCATCGCCGGCCTGGCGGCATCAGCCATACCTAGACCTATAAAACCTGGAGAAGAGACAAATGCAGACCAGCCTGAAGCTGCGCCTGGCCGCCGTGGCCGCACTTGGCGCGATGACCCTGTCCCTGGGCGCCGCCCACGCCGCCGACGAGCCGCGCCGCCCCGAATGCATCGCACCGGCCCAGCCGGGCGGCGGCTTTGACCTGACCTGCCGCCTGGCGACCGAGGGCTTGAAGCAAAGCGGCGCGATCAAGAACACGATGCGTATCGTCTACATGCCGGGCGGCATCGGCGCGGTGGCCTACAACAACATCGTGGCGCAGCACCCCAATGAGCCCGGCACCATCGTCGCGTTCTCGGGTGGTTCGCTGCTGAACCTGGCGCAGGGCAAGTTTGGCAAGTACAACGTCGACGACGTGCGCTGGCTGGCGGCCATCGGCACCGACTACGGCGTGGCTGTGGTGCGCAACGATTCTCCGTACACGGACCTGAAAAGCCTGATGGACGCGTTCAAGCAGGATCCCACCAAGATCGTGCTGGGCGCCGGCGGCACGGTGGGCAGCCAGGACTGGATGAAGGCGGCGTTGACCGCCAAGGCGGCGGGCGTGGACTTCAAGAAGATGCGATTCGTCGCATTCGAAGGCGGCGGCGAAGCGGTCACCGCGCTGCGTGGCGGGCATATCCAGGCGTACATGGGCGACGCGGCCGAAGCGTTCACCATGCTGGAAGGCGGCGCACCGATCCGCGTGCTGGCCGTGTTCAACGACCAGCGCCTGCCCGGCAAGTTGGGCACGGTGCCCACGGCCAAGGAACAGGGCTACGACATCGTCTGGCCCATCATCCGGGGCTTCTACGTGGGTCCGAAGGTGTCCGACAGCGACTATCAGTTCTGGGTCGACGCGTTCAACAAGGCGACTGCCTCACCTGAGTTCGACAAGCTGCGCCAGCAACAGGGCCTGTTCCCCTTCAACAAGACCGGGCCCGACCTGGATGCCTACGTCAAGAGCCAGGTCAAGGTCTATGGCGAACTGGCGGATTCGTTCGGCCTGATCAAGAAGTAAGCCGGCCGCAAGGCCTTCCCACCGATCGCGCCTTGCCGGCGCCCCCGCGCCGCCGAGTTTGTCGGTGGCGCGCGGGGCGACTGCGTCCGCGCATTCATTCACAACGGAAAGTGGATCATGAACGATCGAATCCTGGGCATCGGCGCGTTGGCGCTGGCCGCCTTCATGACATCAGCCGGATGGGGCATCGAAGCCCCGTTCGCCTACGAACCTGTCGGCCCGCGCGCCTTTCCCCTGTTGGTGGCGGCCATGATCGGCCTGTGTGGCCTCTGGCTGGTCTACAAGGGCGGCCACCCCGTTGAATCAAACCCGCCGGGCGCCAACGGGCGCATCGCGCTGATGATGGCGTTTACGGTCGCCTACGCGTTCCTGTTCCAGTGGCTGGGATTCATCGTCGCGACCACCCTGATGACGGTCTTCGTCGGCCGCCTGTTTGCCGGCAGCTGGATCAAATGCGCCATCGGCGGCATCGTCATGAGTCTTCTCTTTTTTGTGTTGTTCGACAAAGTGCTGGACGTCGTCCTGCCGGGCGGCTTGCTGGAGACCCTGCTATGAGCAGCATTCTTGATCATCTTTCGATCGGATTCGGCGTTGCGTTTTCGCTGACCAACATTTTGGTTGCCATGATCGGTTCGTTCATCGGCACCTTGGTGGGCGTGCTGCCCGGCCTGGGGCCCGTCAACGGCGTGGCGATGCTGATTCCCATCGCGTTCGCGATGAACCTGCCGCCGGAAACCGCGTTGATCCTCTTGGCCGCGGTGTACGTGGGTGCGGAGTATGGCGGCCGTATCACGGCAATTTTGCTGAACGTACCGGGCGAGGCAAGCGCCATCATGACGACGCTTGATGGTTACCCGCTGGCGCGACAAGGCATGGCCAACGTGGCGTTGTCGCTATCGGCATGGTCGGCGTTTTTCGGCGCCATCGTGTCGGTGGTGGGCATCATCCTGCTGGCGCCGTTGTTGGCCAAATGGGCGTTGGCGTTCGGGCCGGCCGAGTACTTCGTGCTGATGATCTTCGCCTTCTGTTGCCTGACCAGCTTGCTGGGAAAACAGCCGGTCAAAGGCGTGCTGGCGGCGATGATCGGTCTGTCGATTTCGGTGGTCGGCGTGGATGCGAACTCGGGCGTATATCGCTACACGTTTGAATCGGTGCACTTGGCTGACGGTATTGATTTCGTGGTGGTGGTTATTGCGTTGTTCGCGGTCAGCGAGATGCTGGAAATGTTGGAAAAGGTGATGGCCGGGCATAGCGTCGAGGTCACGCCCAGCGGGCGCAAAATTTTCAATCTGAAAGAGCTGGCGTTCACGTGGTGGAGCGTGGTGCGCAGTGCGCTGGTGGGCTTCGGCGTGGGGGTGTTGCCGGGGGCGGGCGCAAGCGTGGCCGCGGCGGTCGCGTATTCGCAAGAAAAACGCATCATCGAAGCCAAGGACCCCGATGCCAAGTTCGGCAAGGGCGACATGCGCGGCCTGGTCGCGCCGGAGGCGGCCGCCACCGCATCGGCGATCGGTTCTTTTGTGCCGATGCTGACGCTGGGCGTGCCCGGGTCGGGCACGACGGCGGTCATGATGGGGGCGCTGACGCTCTACAACATCACGCCGGGGCCGGTGCTGTTCGATACGAAGCCCGAACTCGTGTGGGGCCTGATTGCGTCGTTGTTCGTGGCAAACGTGCTGCTCTTCGTCATGAACGTGCCGCTGGTGCGCCTGTTCTCGAAGGTACTGTCGGTGCCGGGGTGGTTGATGGTGCCGGGCATTCTGTGCATCAGCTATATCGGCGTCTATGCCATCAACGCCGGCACGTTCGACCTGTTGCTGGTGGCGGGCATCGGCGCGCTGGGATACTTCCTGCGCAAGTTTGGCGTGCCGATGGCGCCGCTGGTGCTGGGCGTCGTGCTGGGCAACATGATGGAACAGAACCTGCGCCGTGCCTTGTCGATGACCGATGGCGATGTGCGAGTGTTGTTCGCCAGTCCAGTGTCGATGTCGATGTGGGCGGCGGCGGTTGCGGTCGTCGTAGTTCCGCAGATTCTTCGCCGCGTGCGGCGCGCGCGAAAAGCGGCAGAGAATGCGGCTTGACGTAGGCAACAGGGGCGCTTTTAAGCGCCCCTGTTGTTTGATTTATGAATATGAGTAATCACTCATATTCCGGTGCTTTGGTTTTGGTTTTGGTTTTGGTTTGGCCTCTGGCTAGACTTGCGCCAATCGTTCCAAGGCGGCGTCCAAGGTCGCGTCTTTCTTTGCAAAGCAGAAACGGACGATACGGTGGTTGGATTCCGCCGCGTCGGGTTGGCGATAGAAAGCCGAAACGGGAATCACGGTCACGCCGTGGTTGACGGTCAGGTCGCGGGCGAAGTCGGCTTCGTTCTGCTTGGAAATCTGGCTGTAGTCCGCCAGCAAAAAGAACGTGCCCGGGCTGGGCAACGGCCGGAAACGCGTCTTGGCCAGGCCTTCCGACAAACGATCGCGCTTGGCTTGGTAGAACGCCGGCAAATCCAGATAAGGCTTGGGATCACGCATGAACTCGGCCAGCGCGAACTGCATCGGCGAGGGCACCGTGAACACCATGAATTGATGCACCTTGCGCAGTTCGGCGCTAAGTTGGCGCGGCGCGCAGCAGTAGCCGATTTTCCAGCCGGTGGTGTGATAAGTCTTGCCGAAAGAAGAAATCACGAATGCGTGTTCGGCCAGCAACGGACGACGCGCGACGCTGGCGTGCGGCTTGCCGTCAAACACGATGTGTTCGTAGACCTCGTCTGACACCAGCAAAACGCCGGTGTCCCGAACGATGGCTTCCAGCGCATCCAGGTCGCTGTCATCGAGCACGGCGCCCGTGGGGTTGTGCGGAAAGTTCAGCATCAACAGGCGCGTCTTGGACGTGATGGCGTCACGCACGCGCTGCCAATCGATGCGGTAGTAGGGGTCGGCTTCGGTGGGCGCGCGCAGCGGCACCGGGACCGCGGTGCCGCCGGCCAGACGGATCGCGGGCAGGTACGAGTCATAGCAGGGCTCGATGACCACCACTTCGTCGCCGCTGCCGACGGCGGCCAGCACGGTGGCCATCAGGGCTTCGGTGGCGCCGCTGGTCACCGTGATTTCGGTTTCCGGGTCGTAGGCGTGGCCATACAGGGCCTGGGTCTTTGCCGCGATGGCTTCGCGCAAGGGCGCCACGCCGGGCATGTACGGATACTGGTTATGCCCGTTCGCCATGGCCTGTGTGACCAGCGCGCACAGCGCTGGATCGGGATCAAAGTCGGGAAAGCCCTGACCCAGGTTGATGGCCTTGTGCTCGATGGCCAGGCGGCTCATGACGGTGAAGATGGTGGTGCCAACGTCGGGAAGTTTGGATCGGATCATGGTGGATGCGAGGGAATGCGCGATGGGCGAAGAGAGTTTTCGTAAGTATCCCACTAACTCATAATTCGTTTTTTTCGCAATGAGCGAAAGCGATGAACGTGGACGGAATCGTGCGGCGGAACATGTTGTTGAGGGTGGCGGGGGGATTGTCGATTGCGTCGGTGGGCGCGCTGTTGGCGGTGTGGGCGCAACTGCCCTTGCCTTGGATGCTGGGCGCCTTGCTGGCGACGGCTGCAACGCGTATTGCTGGCGTGGGAACCGCCTGCCCGCGCCCGGCGCGCAATGGGGGCCAGTGGGTGATCGGCACGTCGCTGGGTTTGTATTTCACGCCGCAGGTGGTGGAACACATCGGCGGCAACGCCGGCCCCATCATCGTCGGCATGGTGTTCGCCCTGGGGCTGGCGTTCATGGGTACCGCGATGCTTCGCCGCTATACGGATGCCGACTTTAAGACTGCCTGGTTTGCATCGGCCATCGGCGGGGCCAGCGAAATGGCCAGCCTGGCGGAACGCCACGGCGCGCGCATTGACCGCGTTGCCACAGCTCATAGCGTGCGCGTCCTGCTGGTGGTGATAACGGTGCCGTTTATCTTCCAGTGGTGGGGCGTGGCCGGCCTGGATCCGACGGTGCCTGGACCCCAGAGGGTGCACGGCTCGGGCCTGGCCGCATTGGTGCTGCTGACGTGCTTGGGCGGGCTGGCATTCATGAAGCTGCGCTTGCCAAATCCGTGGGTGCTGGGGCCCATGGTGGTGGCAATGCTGTTAACTGTTTTCGGCATTGAACTGTCCGCGCTGCCCGACTACGTGCCCAAGGCGGGACAGCTGCTGATCGGCTGGTCGCTGGGAGACCGTTACCGACCGGATTTCTTTCGCGCGGCGCCGCGTTTTATTGCGGTGGTGGCCGCCTTCACGCTGGGCGCCCTGGTGCTGGCTTTTGGTTTGGGCGCACTGCTGTCGTATTGGTCGGCAGCCCCGGCCCCGACGCTGATATTGGGGACGACGCCGGGGGGCATTGCTGAAATGGCCATCACGGCCAAGGTGCTGCAACTAGGCGTGCCGGTGGTCACCGCGTTTCACGTTACGCGCATGGTTTTTGTCGTGACTGCGACGGGACCGATTTACGCCGTTCTTGCGCGGCGGCAAGCCTAATTCCGCAGTGCGGGCCTTGGGCCGAGTCTGAAAAATGCGACATTGGGGTAAACAACAATATGAGTCGCCGATGCCGGATGAGTATGCTGATTCCGCAGTTGATTCAAGCAGCGCGCGGACTCGTTCTGTTGCTTGGCGACGAGCGAGAACACAGCGGCAACGCAGGGTTTTATACCGGTCGTTCAGTTCTCACGGCGTCCCCCTTGATTCATTGCATTTCAAGTTAATTACAGGACGCTAGAGAAAATGGCTCAGAAGGGCAAAGTTAAGTGGTTCAACGCTGACAAGGGTTATGGCTTCATCACCCCGGATGTTGGCGGAACCGAAGTTTTCGCACACTTTTCCGCCATCCAGGGCCGCGGCTATCGCAGCCTGAACGAAGGGCAGGAAGTCGAATTCGAAGTTAAGGATGGTCCGAAAGGACCTCAAGCGGCCGAAATTCGCCCGCTCTAAATCGGGAAATCCCTTTTCCCGTCTGCCAGGTCCAAACCTGGCTACAACGCCCCAAGATCTCCGGATCTGGGGCGTTGTTTCATTTGTGCGGCCTAATGGTCAGCAACGCCTCTGGGTCAGCGACAGCTTAATGTTAGTGTCCACTAACATGTTCTCAAACCTTGGATAACTCTGTGGATAATTATTTTTGAGCATCGAGGTTTGGGTGCTCATTAATGAAGCACCGTGCTCGGCATATACGGGGTTTTGCACAGATTTTTGGTTTTTACCATTTACTCGATGGCGCCGGCCAAGCAAGGCTCAAATGGCGGCCTGCCATGCCCTCGTATCAGAAGAAAACCAGCATTTCCCCAGGGAAAACGGGCGCTTGGCGGCACTTTTCAATGGGGCCGTCTTTCGGATGGGGCCGCCCTCGATGAGGGGTTTAGCGGCCGTTTAGACCGGCCTTTTTTTCATTTCGGCGCGGTTGTTCACAAAGATATCCCCATCCCGGTTATGCACAGATTCTTGCCCGAAAGCCGCCAAAATAGCCTGCTCAGCCTGTGGATAGAATTGGGGATAGGAACGCGGGCCGGCCCGTTTTGGCATCGCGTCCAGCCCGCCAGATTGTGCTTTCGCTGTTCGCTGTGGGAGTTTTCTGCCCAGGCCGCGTCAATCGCGAAACAGGTTCTCTCCAAGTGCGGAAGAACTCTGCGAAGCCGGCCGAGCGAGTTTTCCACAGGGTTCACATGAAACCGCCGCCTCTCCTCCAAATGGATGATGGCGCACGGCGTTTCCGCCGGGCAAGATACTTGTGCAATCAATAATTGCTGCGCCCGTGCTTGCGGAAAATACGCGTGACAAAAACGGTAAGTCTGCACAAGTTTGTGGATAAGCCGTGCGCGAGTTTTCGTCGCAATTTGACTTGCCGCTGCGGATCTAGTTCCCGGCAATGGCGATCGCTTCAAATTAAAAGTGTGCAGGACTTGTGGGCGGTATTGCGTGCGGATTGGCATCTTATCCACAAAGTTGTCCACGTGAAAAATAGCGTTCGCTTGGGTTTGGCTTAATGCCAGATTACTCGCGCGTCTGACGGGGAATTCCTCTTATTTGAAGCGGGTTCTCCTATGAAGCCCGCTCTAGTAATTTAAATGCCAATGCTGATGTTGCCGTCGCGGACTGGCTGGTTTGAATCACGGTAAGGCCCGGTGGTTGTCGTCGGCCCAACAAGTTATCCCCAAAGTTGTTCCACGTGAATTCGCCTGCGGTTATTAGATTTTCAGCTCGCCAGTTGTTGATAAGTCGTTCGTCTGGGTTTCAGGAATGGAGTCGACTTACTCACATGACGGTGTGCATAACCTGGAGCCATTAGGTGGCCTCCGACTGATTGGCCCGTCCTCGGAAGTTCGACGCTGGCGCGACCGTGAGAGTTCGAATTCGGGAGCTGTACACAAATGCTCTGTCGGACTTATTGCATGGCGATGCAAGCGGTGATATTTCCTGGGCTCGATTTTTGCTGTACAGAAAAGTTTGCCTTCGCGCTCTCCGTGGTTTTGTCGGTGGACGGTTTACCTAAATAAGAAAATAACGGCTTGTTCTGGGTAAGGGGTAGGGTAGGGGGTAGAAAACGCATTTTTTTAGATATGGGCGTTGCGTTTTCTTTGCAGTTAATTGGCCGAGTCATCGCGCGCTCAAGGCCGATCAAGTCGATGCAACGTTGCAAGTTTGGATAGACGTCGGCATACACGCGAGGATGTTCCACGTGAAACACCCGCGTTATGGCGATTACGCGTCAACGAGCGCGCGGGTGTTTCACGTGGAACAAATACCGCAGGCATGATTGAAGAGATTGTTGTCCTTTCCCCTCGGGCGCTTAACCGATGTTTCACGTGAAACGTCGCCCGCTACTACTTCATCGGACCGTGGATACAGTGCAACCATTCCACGCGAAACGGACCGCTGTTTTCTTTGCCCACTACGTTCGGCATGGTTTCGACGTTTCACGTGAAACATCGCGGACGGCCGGTTGTTCCACGTGAAACATCGGGGTGGGCTCAGGATCAAGGGCGAGGAACCTCCACGCCGACCCCCGTCAGCTCGCCAGCGTGCTATTCGTTCTTCACATCCGGCGATATGTTCCACGTGAAACATTGAACGGGACGCCGGCACTTGCCGACATATTCGTCGATCGCACCTACCCGCGCGTTGTCAATAACAGACGCCGCAGCTGCAACCGCCGGCTCAATCTGAGTGCCGGAATGTTTCACGTGAAACATGCAATCCCTGCCTCTATAATGAGCACCGAACGCCTTCTTATCTTTCCTTCCCATCATGGACTATCCCCGCGAATTCGATGTCATCGTCGTTGGTGGCGGCCACGCCGGCACTGAAGCGGCACTGGCTGCTGCCCGCGCTGGCGCGCGCACGTTGCTGTTGACGCACAACATCGAAACCCTAGGCCAAATGTCTTGCAATCCCTCCATTGGCGGGATCGGCAAGGGCCATCTGGTTAAAGAAGTCGACGCCCTGGGTGGCGCGATGGCTTTGGCCACGGACGAAGCGGGGATTCAATTCCGCATTCTCAACGGCTCGAAGGGGCCAGCTGTGCGCGCCACGCGCGCCCAGGCCGACCGAGTCCTGTACCGTCAAGCGATCCGGGGCCGCCTGGAGAATCAGCCGAATCTCTGGCTGTTCCAGCAAGCGGTGGAAGACCTGATGGTGGAAGGGGACCGTGTCGTTGGCGCTGTGACGCAGGTTGGCCTGAAGTTTCGTGCAAAGACCGTTGTCCTGACGGCCGGTACCTTTCTGAACGGCCTGATTCACGTGGGACTGCAAAACTATTCGGGCGGTCGGGCGGGTGATCCTCCCGCCATTTCCCTGGGCCAGCGACTGAAAGAACTGAAGCTGCCGCAGGGGCGCCTGAAGACCGGAACGCCCCCGCGCATCGACGGGCGGACCATCAACACCAGCATCCTGGAAGAGCAACCCGGTGACCTGGACCCGGTCCCCGTGTTCTCTTACATGGGCAATGTGTCCATGCACCCCCGCCAGCTTCCCTGCTGGATTACGCATACCAACGCGCGTACCCACGACATCATCCGCGGTGGCCTGGACCGTTCCCCGATGTACAGCGGCGTCATCGAAGGGGTGGGCCCGCGATACTGCCCGTCCATCGAAGACAAGATCCATCGTTTCGCCGACAAGGAATCGCACCAGGTCTTCCTGGAACCCGAAGGGTTGGATACGCACGAGGTCTATCCCAACGGCGTCTCCACCAGCCTGCCGTTCGATGTGCAGCTAGAGCTGATCCACTCTCTGCGGGGGCTGGAAAACGCGCACATCATGCGCCCGGGCTACGCGATCGAATACGACTACTTTGATCCACGTGGATTGAAGAGCACCCTTGAGACCAAAGCGATTGGCGGTCTGTTTTTCGCGGGTCAGATCAACGGTACGACCGGGTACGAAGAAGCTGCCGCGCAAGGCCTGCTGGCAGGCGTCAACGCCGCGCTGCTTTCCCTTGGCCGGGACCAGTGGACGCCGCGCCGCGACGAAGCCTATCTGGGTGTGCTGGTGGATGACCTGGTCACGCGCGGCGTGACCGAGCCTTATCGCATGTTCACCTCGCGTGCGGAATACCGGCTAAGCCTGCGCGAAGACAACGCCGACCTGCGCCTCACCGAAATCGGTCGACAGCTGGGTATTGTTGACGACGCCCGTTGGGACGCCTTCAACCGCAAGCGGGACGCTGTGGCGGCGGAAGTGGAACGGCTAAAGTCCTCGTGGGTAAATCCGCGAGTCATGCCGGTAGAGATTGCCGAGCCGTTGTTGGGCAAGGCGATTGAACGTGAGTACTCACTAGCTGATCTGTTGAAGCGCCCGAATGTTTCCTATGAAGCATTGATGGCCGTGCAAAACGCCGACGGCTCATTGTTGGCCGGCCCCGGCGTGGTCGCTGACGACATCCTGGCCGAACAGGTCGAAATCCAGGTGAAGTACGCCGGCTACATCGCGCGGCAGCAAGATGAAGTCCAGAAGCAGATCTCGCACGAGCTGCAGCCCATTCCGGCGGACGTCGATTACGACGCCGTGACCAGCCTGTCGTTCGAAGTGCGCCAGAAGCTCAAGACGCATCGCCCCGAAACCGTCGGCCAGGCCGCGCGTATCTCGGGCGTGACCCCGGCCGCGATCTCGCTGCTGCTCATACACCTGAAGCGCCTGCACTACGGCTCGCGCAAGCAAGCCGCATGACCGCCCACACCGATCAGGCCGGCGCTGACATGGCCGGCCGCCTGTCTCGTGCGTGCGAGCAGCTGGGGCTGCCTGCCGATGCAGATCAGCAAGCCAAGTTGCTGAACTACATGGCGCAGATGCAGCGCTGGAACCGCACGTACAACCTCACCGCCATCCGCGATCCGCAACAGATGTTGATCCAGCATCTGTTCGATAGCTTGTCGGCCGTGGCGCCGTTTTACAAGGCGCTGGGCGACGCGGGCGTATCGGCAAAGGTCTACGACGTGGGATCGGGCGGCGGCTTGCCAGGCGTCGTTCTGGCCATCATGCAGCCCGCATGGTCGGTGACCTGCATCGACGCCGTTGAAAAGAAAACCGCATTCGTGCGTCAGATGAGCGGCGCGCTCAGCCTGCCGAATCTGCACGCACTGCATGCACGCATCGAAACGCTGGAGCCCGCCGAATGTCACATCGTGACCTCGCGGGCCTTTGCTTCGCTGGACGATTTTGCGCAGCTTGCGGGTCGCCACGTGCGCAACGATGGTACCCTCGTCGCGATGAAGGGCAAGGTCCCCGAAGAAGAAATTCTTGCGCTGCACGCGCGCGGGGACTGGCAGGTCGATCACATTCAGCCGCTTCGCGTGCCGGAGCTGCAAGCAGAACGCTGCCTGATCTGGATGCGCCGCAATCAAGGGCGCGGCGAAGGACGCAGTCAAGGAACCCTATGAAGAACTTACCCCCCAGCACAGCCGCCCGCGTCTTCTGCATCGCCAACCAAAAGGGCGGTGTGGGCAAGACGACGACCGCCATCAATCTGGCGGCGGGCCTTGCCACGCACAATCAACGCGTGCTGCTGGTGGACCTGGACCCGCAGGGCAATGCCACGATGGGCAGCGGCATCGATAAGAATGCGCTGGAATCGAATCTGTACCAAGTGCTGATTGGCGAGGCCACCATTGAACAGGCCCGCGTGAAGTCCGAATCCGGCGGCTATGACGTGCTGCCGGCCAATCGCGAACTTTCCGGCGCCGAGATCGACCTGGTTCAGATGGAAGAGCGCGAGCGCCAGCTGAAAAGGGCGATCGATACTGTTTCGGGCCAGTACGATTTTGTATTGATCGATTGCCCGCCCACGTTGTCGCTGCTGACGCTTAACGGCCTGGCCGCGGCGCACGGCGTCATCATCCCGATGCAGTGCGAATACTTCGCCCTTGAAGGCTTGTCCGATCTGGTCAACACCATCAAGCGCGTTCACCGCAACATCAACGATGATTTGCGCGTGATCGGATTGTTGCGCGTCATGTTCGATCCGCGCATGACGTTGCAACAGCAAGTGTCCGCGCAACTTGAAGCGCACTTTGGAGACAAGGTGTTCAAGACGGTCGTGCCCCGCAACGTGCGCTTGGCCGAAGCACCCAGTTACGGCATGCCGGGTGTCGTGTATGACCGCGCGTCACGCGGCGCACAAGCCTATATCTCGTTCGGCGCCGAAATGATCGAGCGCGTCAGAAAGGATCTGGATTAAGCCTTTCGCCATGTCCGTCACCGCGCTCTTTTCCCGCCCCGTATCGCCCACGTTTCGCCCGCCGCCTGCCGACGAGCGCGACCGCCTGCGCGTGCGCCTGGAAGAGGCCGCGTTGAATGCCACGGCGGTGCGCGCGCAGCTGCTCTATGATGGCTGGCTCGTGCGTTTTGCAGCGTCGCCCGCCAAGCGGGTGCGCAGCGTCAACGTGCTGGGGTTATCCACACGTCCGCTGGACGAGCGGCTGGCGTATTGTTCTTCGTTGTATGCGCGCCAGAGCTTGCCCATGGTGCTGCGCATAACCTCCATCGGCCCCGATTTCTCGCTGGATGCCGAGCTGGAGGCCCGAGGCTATACCTACACCGGTGAGACCCGAGTCATGAGCATGTCGCTCGCCCCCAGACTCAGCGCCCGGGGCGGCCTGTCTTTCAGGAACGTCGACACCGATCGCTTCGCGCAAGCGGTCGGCGCCATGCGTGGGTCTACGCCGGAGCACATCGTCGAACACCAGGCGCGGCTGCAAGGACTGGCTGTGGATAAGCTGCCCGTGCTGGCATTCGATGCCGCCGGGCAATGCGTCGCCGCAGGCCTGGCAGTCCGCGACGACGACTTGGTGGGCCTGTTCGACATCGTCACCGATCCCGCGCAACGGCGTAAAGGCTATGCCGATGCCTTGATGGATCACCTACTGAGCCAGGGCGCCTGCGGCGGCGCCACGACGGCATATTTGCAAGTCGAGCCGGACAATACCGCCGCGCGCGCCCTGTATGGCCGCTACGGTTTCAAAGACTGTTACGCGTATTGGTACCGCTTGCCCGCCGAGCAGCGGCACGCCTGAGCTTCGGCCCAGGATACAAAAACAGAAGGAAAGAGGATTTAACTATGGCCACCAAGAAACCCAAGGGATTGGGTCGCGGACTGGACGCCTTGCTTGGCGCGGACGCGCCTGCGATCGACAACATCGGCAAGGCCGCCGCGGCCAAGCCCGAGGGTCCGCCATCCACCTTGCCCATCTCGAAGATGCGCGCCGGCAAGTATCAGCCGCGTACGCGCATGGACGAGGGCGCCCTGGGTGAGCTGGCCGAATCGATCCGCACGCAAGGCATCATGCAGCCCATTCTGGTACGCGGGCTGGGCGATTCCGCGCCTGGCCATTACGAGATCATCGCGGGCGAACGCCGTTTTCGCGCCGCGCAACTGGCCGGCTTGAAGGAAGTGCCTGTGCTGGTGCGCGAGGTGGC
Organism: Achromobacter sp. B7; assembly: GCF_003600685.1. Classification (NCBI taxonomy): domain Bacteria; kingdom Pseudomonadati; phylum Pseudomonadota; class Betaproteobacteria; order Burkholderiales; family Alcaligenaceae; genus Achromobacter; species Achromobacter sp. B7. The sequence goes on along the minus strand of NZ_CP032084.1, from coordinate 6,201,257 downwards.
CGACGAAAACGCGGCCGTTATGGCGCTGATCGAAAACATCCAGCGCGAAGATCTGAATCCGCTTGAAGAGGCGCATGGCGTGCGCCGTCTGCTGGACGAATTTGGTCTGACGCACGAGCAGGCCGCGCAGGCGATCGGGCGTTCGCGTTCGGCCACCAGCAACCTGCTGCGCCTGTTGAACCTGGCGGCGCCGGTGCAAACGATGCTGCTGGCCGGCGACGTAGACATGGGCCACGCGCGTGCGCTGCTGGCGGTGGATGCGGCCACGCAGATCCAGTTGGCCAACCAGATCATCGCGCGCCGCCTGTCGGTGCGCGAGGCCGAAAAGTTGGTCGCCAAGACCGCCAAGGACGCCGAGTCTGCCTCGTCGCCGCGCAAGAAGGCCAACGGCGCCTCACGCGACCTGACGCGTCTTGAAGAGGCGCTGTCCGACCATCTGGGAACGCGCGTTGCCTTGAAGGTGGGCGCCAAGGAAAAAGGCCAGATCGTCATCGACTTCCATGGTTGGGAACACCTGAATTCGCTGCTGGAACGCCAGGGCTTGTCCGGGGTCGTGGATGCCTGAGCACGCGTTGCCGGTCATTGCCGTATTGGCCACGGGCGGCACCATCGCGGGCGCTCAATCCGACGCGACGTCGGCCGGCTACAAGGCCGGTTCGTTTTCGGTCAATGACCTGCTGGGCGCGGTGCCGCAGCTGGCCCGCATTGCGGATATCCGCGCGGAACAAATCGCCAACGTAGGCAGCCAGAACATGACGCACGCGGTCTGGCATGCGCTCGCTGCGCGCGTTGACGCGCTTTGCCAGGATGCCTCGGTGGCCGGCATCGTCATTACGCACGGCACCGATACGCTTGAAGAAACGGCTTACTTTCTCAGCCTGATCATTCAACACGACAAGCCCGTGGTGCTGGTCGGCGCCATGCGCCCGGCCACGGCCCTGGGCGCCGAAGGCCCGGCCAATCTCTACAACGCAGTGGCGCTGGCGCGCCACCCCGATGCGCGCGGCCGTGGGCCGCTGGTCGTCATGAATGAAGACGTGCATTACGCACGTGAAATCCAGAAGACCGCCAGTGCGGGACTGTGCGCCTTTGCGTCGCCCAATCGTGGTCGTGCCGGCGTGATGCATGGTGGCGAGCCATGTTTTTATTCTCGCAACACCACCGTTCATTCCGCACAAAGCGAGTTTTCACTCGCATTACTGGAAAAGTCCGGCTGGCCGCGCGTGGACGTGGTTTACGCCCATGCCGATATGCAAGGCGACGTGATCGACTTTGTTGCGCGAGCCGCCGACGGCATCGTGCTGGCCGGCGTGGGCGATGGCAATGCGCCTGATCTGGCCATCGGTGCGCTGGGTCGTGCCGTGGCCGACGGCGTGGCGGTGGTGCGGTCCAGCCGCACCGGCAGCGGTTTCGTGGCCCGCGATGTCGAATTGGACGACGGGCTGCTGGGCTTCATCGCTGCACGCGACTTGAACCCGCAAAAGGCGCGCATCCTGTTGATGCTGGCCTTGTCCGTCACGCGCGACGCGACGCAGATCCAGACCATCTTCGACCGCTACTAAAAGCGCGATAGCTACGACGCGCGCGGCACTTGCGCCGCCGCGTCGGGCTGCTGCGCCAACCCCAGGTTGCTGCGCAACATGTCGTAGACCTGCCGCGTCAGCGGATTGATCAGATCGCGTCTTATCCACAGGAAATAGGTCACGTCCGGCAAGGGCGGCAAGCCTTCCTTTTCGCCCAGCACGCGCATTTCAGGCCCCAACAGCTCTACGCTGCGTGCCGTCACGCCCAGGCCGGCGCGCAACGCCGCCTTGATCCCCACCAGATTCGGCGCCACGTAATTGGTATGCCAGCGTACGCGCGCCTGTTCCAACGCGTTCAAGGCCAAGCGGCGAAAAATGCTGGGCTCGTCGGCCAGCACCAGCGGAACGGGCGCGTGCGGGTCATGCACATAGTCGGCGGACGCCAACCATACCGTGGGAGATGTACGCAGTGCGACGCCTTCGAAGTCCTGATCAAACCGCGTCGAAATCGTCAGGTCGATCTCGCCGGCGCGCAGTGCGTCCATCAGGAAAGGGCTGCGATCCACCCGAATCTCCAGCTTCACCCGCGGCGCCGACCGGGCGATGTGCGTCAACAGCGTCGGCAGGATGGTGTCCGCCACATCCAGCGGCGCCCCCAGGCGCAGGTCTCCTTCCAGTGGGCCGTCCTGCAACGCGCGCAGAGCCTCATCGTTGATGGCCAGCATGTGGCGCGCGTATTCCACCAGCCGCCGCCCATGCGATGACAGCACCTTGTTGCGCCCCTGCTTTTCAAACAACGGCAGCCCGATGGTGGATTCCAGCCGCTGCATCTGCTGTGTGATGGCCGACTGCGTCTTGTGCAGCCGGTTGGCCGCCTCAGAAAAGGTGCTGTGCTGGGCGATAGCAGTCAGTGTGCGAAGCAGATCCAGATCCAGATTGCGCATGGTGCCCTCAACGTATTAGCGATGCTAATGAGATGTTAAGGCAATTTAAATTGTTGGTGCCCGTTCCCGGCGATACAGTAATCCCAATAACTCATGCACCAAGAGGGAAAAGCAAGGTGAACAACGCACATCCAAATCAGGCGGGCATTGAGGCCGCTATTGAAAATATTAAAAAAACTGTAGGAAATAAAGGGCTGAATCGAGACAGCCTGGACGCGGTCCTGCAAGAGTTGATTGGCCTTGCCGCGCACACCGACTGGTGGACGGGTGAACGGTACGCGCCGCCCGAGGACGGCGAACGGCAGGCCCGCTACCTGATCGCCGAAGACGACGACAAAAGCTACGCGCTGTACCTGAACGTCATGCGCCCGGGCAACAAGATCGTGCCGCACAACCACACCACCTGGGCCTGTATCGCCGCCGTGGAAGGGGTGGAATACAACTACGTCTACGACCGCCTGGATGATGGATCCGTGCCGGGCGTGGGCCGCCTGGAAAAGAAGGGCACCGTGGTGGTGGGCCCGGGCGCCGGCATTGCGTTGATGCCCGACGATATCCACGCCGTGGAAATCCAGGGCGACAGCGTCATCCGCCACCTGCACATGTACGGCCGCGCGCTGGAAACCCTGGACCAGCGCCTGGGCTTCGACCTGGAGGCCGGCACCTGCAAGGTCATGCCGATTGGCGTGAAGACGCGCCGCTGATCATGAAAAAGCCCTACCAGTCGGCGACGAGGCTGTTGCGTGCCGGGCGCCCGCATCAGGGGTGGGTGAACACCCCCGTGACGCGCGCCAGCACTTACGTATTCGACAGCGTTGCCGCGTGGCGCGACACGCGCACGCGCCGCGAACAAGAGCGCTTGCCTTCGTACGGCGCGCGCGGCACCGACAGCACGCACGCGCTGGAAGATGCACTGGTTGAACTGGAGCAGGGCCACCGCGCCGCGCTGTATCCCACCGGGCAGGCTGCCATTGCGATGGTGCTGCTGGCATTTTTGCGCTCGGGCGATCACGTGTTGGTCACCGACGCCGTGTATGAACCCGTGCGCCGCTTCTGCGTCGAACACCTGAGCCGGTTGGGCATCGAGTACACGTTTTATCGGCCCGATGGCGTTGGTGTCGAAGCACTGATCCGGCCGAACACACGCATGATTTACGCCGAGGCCCCGGGTTCGTTGACGTACGACATGCCCGACCTTTGCGACTTATCCACAGCCGCGAAAAAACACGATTGCTGGCTGGCTGTGGATAACACGTGGGCGTCGGGGTTGATATACAAACCGCTGACCTTGGGCGCGGATATTTCCGTGATGGCGGCGACCAAATACCTGGGCGGCCATGCCGACGTGATGATGGGCGCCGTGGTCACGAATGCTCGCGCCTGGCGCGCGCTGGAACGCGCCAATATCGACTTCGGCCAGACCGTGGGCGCGGATGACGCCTTCCTGGTCTTGCGCGGCATGCGCTCTTTGCCGTTGCGCATGGCGCAGCACGCCGCCAATGCGGCGCGAGTCGCTACGTGGCTTCAAGGCCGCCCCGAAATAAAGCGCGTGCTGTGTCCGGCGCTGCCCGGCGACCCTTCGCATGCGATCTGGCGGCGGGACTGCACCGGCGCCAACGGGCTGCTGACCCTTGAACTGGATGGCGCGTATACCGCGGCGGACGCCGACCGCCTGATCGACAGCCTGGAGCTGTTTGGTATCGGTGCGTCGTGGGGCGGTTTTGAAAGCCTGGTGATTCCTGTGCGGCTGGACACGCGTGCGCTGCCCGACGCAACGCCGCGCGGCGCCATGTTGCGCCTGCATATCGGCCTTGAAGACCCCATAGACCTGATCGGCGACCTTGAACAAGGGCTGTCCGCCATGACCAAAATTTCTCGTTCCCTTTGAATTCCATGATGCACGCAACCTCCGCTTCCCCCGCCGCCGACATCGACGCGCATACGCTCAAGCAATGGCTGCACGATGGCCAGGAAATCGCCTTGCTGGACGTGCGCGAACACGGCCAATATGGTGAGTCGCACCTGTTTTACGCCGCGCCCGTGCCGTACAGCCGGCTTGAAGTGGACATCGTGCGTCTGGCCCCCCGACGCAATGCGCGGGTGGTGGTGTACGACGAGGGCGGCGATGACCAGACGGCCGCGCGCGCCGCCCGGGCGCTGAGCGACCTGGGCTATCAGCAGGTGCGTCGGCTGGCCGGCGGCATCGCCCAGTGGCAGCGCGACGGTTACGCCGCCTTCGCGGGCGTGAACGTGCCCAGCAAAACGTTCGGCGAACTGGCTGAAGAAGTTTTCCACACCCCCCGTATCAGCGCGCGGGAATTGGCTGCGCGCCAAGAGCGAGGCGATGATCTGATCGTGCTTGACGGTCGGCCGTATGCGGAATACCAGAAGATGAGCATTCCCGGCGGCATCTGCTGCCCCAACGGTGAACTGGCATTGCGCGTACACACGCTGGCCAAGGATCCGAAGACCACGATCGTGATCAATTGCGCGGGCCGCACCCGCAGCATCATCGGCGCGCAGACGCTGATCAACCTGGGCGTGCCTAACCCCGTCTATGCGTTGGAAAACGGCACGCAGGGTTGGTATCTGGAAGACCTGCAACTGGAACACGGGGCACGCCGCCGTTACGAAGACGGAATCGAAACGGAAGCCTTGCCTGCGCTTGCCGAGCGTTCATCGCGGTTGGCTGCGCGCCACGGCGTGCCGATCGTGGATGCCGCCACCGTGCGGCAATGGCTGCGCGACACGTCGCGCACCAGTTTCCTGTGCGACGTGCGCAGCGCGGAGGAATTCGCGCAGGGGTCGCTGCCTGGCGCGCAGCATGCGCCCGGTGGCCAGCTGGTGCAGGCCACCGACCAGTACCTGGCCGTGCGCGGCGCGCGCATCGTCGTGTTCGACGCCGAAGGCGTGCGCGCACCCGTGACGGCAAGCTGGTTGCGGCAGATGGGTTGGGACGCCTGCGTGTTGAAAGAGGGCACCAGCGCGGTCCTTGATCCCGTCGAGCCACGGGCGGACACGCCGGCCGTCTCGATATTGTCCGACGAGGCTCTGGCGGCGGCATTGCGCACCGGTGCACAAGCCATCGATATCCGCCCGGGCATGCGCTATCGCGCCGGGCACATCGCGGGGGCGCGTTGGTCCATTCGGCCGCGTCTTGATCGCCTGGACTTGCATGCCGGCCAACCCGTCATCCTGCTGGCCGAGGATGCCGCGTTGGCCGCATGGGCCGCCAAGGATCTGCGGGCGCTGGGCATCGCCGACATCAAGGTGAACATCGGTACGCCGGCAAGCTGGTCGGCGGCTGGCATCCCGCAGGAATCCACGCCCGACCGGCCCGCCGATAGCGAGTGCATCGACTATCTGTTCTTCGTGCATGACCGCCACGACGGCAACAAGGCGGCGGCGCGGCAATACCTGTCGTGGGAAACCAACCTGGTCAAGCAGATTGATGACCGCGAATTGGCGGGCTATCGCTTCGCGGCGGGCTGAGCCGCCGCGCTGACGCTGCCGTGACGGTCCGCAGAGACCGCGCGGCGCTTACAACGCATCAGATCGATCATTACGCCCCGGCGTTTGCGCCGGGGTGCGGACGGTTCATGGCGAACCGACATGCAGGGGACGGCCGAGTATCCGGCCGCCGACACAAGGGGAAATCCAGATGAAGCATCAAGCACAACATGCAGGACATGCACGACACGTACAACACGCACGCGGCTGGGCCGCATTGACTGCCGCCGGTTTGCTGCTGGCCGGCGCATTGCAAGTCCAGGTCCAGGCGCAGACGCTGAAGGCGCCGGCCGACTATCCCAAGCAGGCCATCACCGTCGTGTCGCCGTTTCCCCCCGGGGGCGGCAACGACAACGTCGCCCGCCTGATCGCGCAGGAGCTGGGCGCCATCACGGGTCAGAGCGTGGTGGTCGAAAATCGTTCGGGCGCCGGCGGCAACGTGGGCACTGCGCAGGTGTCCCGCGCCAAGCCCGACGGCTACACGTTGGTGATGTCGCAAACCAGTGTCATGGCGGTCAACCCGCGCCTGTACAAGAACGTCGGCTTTGATCCGGTCAAGGATTTCACGCCGATTTCGCAGATCACGTCCGCGCCGCTGGTTTTGGTGGCTCGCACCGAAAGCCCCTACAAGACACTTTCCGACTACCTGGACGCCGCGCGCAAGCAACCGGGCATCATCACGTACGCGACACCCGGCAACGGCACCATGAGCCATCTGATGGGAGCGCTGGTGTCCAAGAAGGCGGGCGTGAATCTGGTGCACGTGCCATATCGTGGCGCCGCCCCGGCCATCACGGATCTCATGGGCGGCACGGTCGACATGCTGATTACGTCGCCGGCGTCCGCTGAACCGATGGTGGCCGCCGGCAAGCTGCGCATCCTGGCCCTGAGCCACGAGAACAGCATCGGCATTTTCAAGGGGGCGCCGACCCTCAAGCAAAGCGGTCTGGACGGCATTACGGCGGACGACTGGTATGGCCTGTTCGCCCCGGCGGGCACGCCGCCCGAGCGCGTGGCGTACCTGGCCCAGGCCGTGGCGCAGGCAATGAAGTCGCCCAACGTGATTGCCAAGATCAACAGCGGCGGCAGCTGGCCGGTGGGCAGCCAGCCCGACGCCTTCAAGACGCGCCTGCAGGAAGACACCGTCTACTGGGCCGACATGGTGAAAACGGCTGGCGTGTCACTGGACTGAGGCCATGGCCCGGCCGCCCCTGACCCTGCAACCTAGGGAAAATACTGCACGCACAGGGCTGCAAATTCGCGGCAAGGTGTCTAGACTCGGAAAAACCCTGAGAGCACGCCGGTAGGTTTCCCTTGTCCCGCAAGCGGGGGCCGCGGCGTTTGTCCGCAGTCCCACGCAAGGCTTCAGCCACAAGGTGAACAAGCATGCATTCGCTAGGGGTAGCATCGGTGGAAGACGCGGAGCGGCTGGTGCAGGCCAGCGCGCTTTCGCACATCAAGGTGGGCTTGTCCGACGTCGACGGCGTCATGTTGGGCAAGTACCTGCGGCGTGACAAGTTCCTTGGCGCGCTGCGCTCCGGCCTGGCATTTTGCGACGTGGTGCTGGGCTGGGATCTGGACGATCAGCTCTACGACAACACGCAATACACGGGCTGGCACACCGCATACCCCGACGCGCAACTGCGTATCGTGCCGCAAACCGCGCGCCGCCTGCCGCTTGAGCAAGGCCCGAACGGCGAAGACATGTTGTTGTTCCTGGCCGAGTTCGAGGGCGACGCCGCCGCCATCTGCCCGCGTCGCCTGCTGCACCGCACGCTGGACCGTGCGGCGGACATGGGGTTCGACGTCTACGCCGCGCTGGAATATGAATTCTTCATGTTCCGTGAAACGCCGCACTCGGTGCGCGCCAAGCACTATCGCAACATGGAAAACTGGACGCCGGGCAACTTCGGCTATTCGGTGCTGCGCAGTACGGTCGAAGGGGACTTCTACCGCAAGCTGCTTGATTTATGCGAGCGCATGGACATGCCCATCGAAGGCCTGCACACCGAGACGGGGCCGGGCGTGCTGGAGGCGGCGTTGGCGGTGGACCAGGCGGCCCTGGCCGGCGACAAGGCATTTCTGTTCAAGACCTTCGCCAAGGCGCTGGCGCAACAGAACGGCTTGATGGCCACGTTCATGGCCAAGTGGTCGCACGAGCATCCGGGCCAAAGCGGCCACATCCACTTGTCTTTGCGCGACAAGAAAAGCGGGCAGTCGGCGTTCTACGATAAGTCGCAGCCGCATGGAATGAGCGCGACGCAGGTTGCGTTCATGGCGGGTGTGCAGCGTTACCTGCCCGAATTCATGGTGTTGTACGCGCAGAACATCAACAGTTATTCGCGGCTGGTGCCCGGCTATTGGGCGCCGCTGGACGCCACGTGGGGCATGGAAAATCGCACCACGGCCCTGCGGCTTATCCCGGGCAGTGATAAATCGCAGCGGGTGGAAGTGCGCATCGGCTCGGCGGACGCCAATCCTTATCTGGCGCTGTCGGCCGCGCTGGCGTCCGGCCTGTACGGCATCGAACAGGGGTTGACCCCGGAACCCATGGTGCAGGGCAACGCCTACACACAACAATTTCCCGCGCATCTGCACCTGCCCACGACGTTGTGGGACGCCGCGCAGCGCCTGCGCGGGTCAGACGCGGCGCGCCATCTGTTCGGTGATGCGTTCGTCGAGCATTACGCGGCAACGCGCGAATGGGAAGAACGGCAGTTCCGGCGCCACGTCACCGACTGGGAGCTGGCGCGTTATTTCGAGATCATCTGATATCTGAACGCAAAGCCAACGCTTGCATAGGGCGACCATGACTCAGGAACTCATCACCATCAGTCCCATCGACGGGCGCGAGGTTGTGCGCCGTGCCTACGCCGACGATGCGCAGGTCGCGCGAGCGTTGGAACAGGCCCGGCAGGCTCAGCGCGTGTGGCAAGCGTTGAGCATCGCCGAGCGGGGGCGCATTGTGTCGGCGGCGGTCGACAGCTTTGTCGCGGCACGCGAGGAGATCGCACGGGCGATCACCATCCAGATGGGCCGGCCCTTGAGATACACGCCCGGCGAGGTGGGCGGATTCGAATCACGCGCGCGCCACATGATTGCGATCGCCGAGCAAGCGCTGGCGCCGATCCGCGTGCCCGAGCAATCGGGCTTTACCCGCTTTATCAGCCGCGAGCCCCTCGGCGTTGCGCTGACGATAGCCCCGTGGAACTATCCGCTGTTGACCGCCGTGAACAGCATCGTTCCGGCGTTGATGGCGGGTAACACCGTCATCCTTAAACACTCCGACCAGACGCCGCTGTGCGCTGAACTGATCGATCGCGCGTTTCGGGACGCCGGCGCGCCCACGGGCGTGTTCCAGTATCTCCATGCCAACCATGACACCGTGCAGCGGCTGGTTCGCGCACTCGAGATCGGCTATGTGTCGTTCACGGGCTCGGTGCGCGGGGGGCGCAGCATCGAGGAGAGCGCGGCCGGCCGGTTTATCGGCGTGGGGCTTGAATTGGGCGGCAACGACCCCGCCTACGTGCGCGAGGACGCCAAGCTGGATCACGCGGTGGAATCCCTGGTGGACGGTGCGTTCTTCAACTCGGGGCAATCCTGCTGCGGCATTCAGCGGATCTACGTGGCGCGGTCGCGGTACGACGAATTTGTCGAGCGCGCCGTTGCGCTGACGCAAGACTATGTACTGGGCAATCCGCTGCATGCCGACACGACGTTGGGGCCGGTGGTTCGCACGCGCGCGGCGGCAGAAATTCGCGACGTCATTGCAGAAGCGATATTGGCGGGTGCGCAGAACGCGATTGATCCTTCATATTTTCCTAATGCGAGCGAAGGCTCGTGTTATGTCGCGCCTGCCATCCTTACGCGAGTAAACCATCGCATGCGCGTAATGAGCGACGAATGTTTCGGTCCCGTCGTAGGCATCATGCCGGTCGATGGTGATGACGATGCGGTCGCTCTGATGAATGACAGCCCCTACGGGCTCACGGCCGCCGTCTTCACGCAGGATGAAGACGCCGCGTTATCGCTAGGCCGGCAAGTGCAGGCGGGCACGTTCTTCATGAACCGTTGCGACTACCTGGATCCGGCGCTGGCCTGGACCGGCGTGAAGCACTCGGGGCGGGGAGTATCCCTGTCCGTAGTCGGTTACGAGCAGCTGACCCAAGCCAAGTCCTTTCATCTACGCAGCGTCTGAGACAGCGCTTTGACACGACGTTAATCAGGAATCGAACCATGTCAGGAATCGAACCATGACTGTGCCCAGCGTTAACTGGAATTACCCGACCGCGATGAAGGTCGGACCCGGCCGAATCAAGGAGCTGCCCGAGTGGTGCCGGGAACTGGGCATGCGCCGGCCGTTGCTTGTCACGGATCCGGGCTTGGCGCCGTTGCCAATGCTGTCCGACGCCGCGCGCGCCTGCCGCCAGGCGGGGCTGGACTGCGAGGTATTTCACGAGATCAAGGGCAATCCAACAGGGCGTAACGTGGAAGACGGTGTTCTCGCCTATCGGCAGGGCGGGCACGACGGCGTCATTGCATTTGGGGGCGGATCGGCATTGGATGCCGCCAAGGCGATTGCGTTGATGGTGGGACAAGACCGCCCGCTGTGGGATTTCGAAGATATCGGCGATAACTATCTGCGGGTGAACGTGGCGGGCATGGCGCCGGTGGTAGCGGTGCCCACCACGGCCGGCACGGGGTCGGAGGTGGGCCGTGCATCGGTCATCACCGACGAGGCCGCGCAGGTCAAGCGCATCATTTTTCACGCGCGCATGTTGCCGGCCGTCGTGATCCTGGACGCCGAACTCACCGTCGGCCTGCCCGCAAGAATCACCGCCGCCACCGGTATGGACGCGCTGTCGCACAACCTGGAAGCGTATTGTTCGCCGGTCTTTCATCCGATGGCGGCCGGCATCGCGGTTGAAGGCATGCGCATCATCAAGGAATACCTGCCGCAAGCGGTGGCCGATGGCACCGACTTGCAGGCACGCCAGCAGATGTTGGTGGCCTCGACGATGGGCGCCACGGCATTCCAACGTGGCCTGGGCGCCATGCACGCGCTGGCGCATCCATTGGGGGCGCTGTACGACGCCCATCACGGCATGCTCAACGCGATCCTGATGCCTTACGTGCTCAAAGCAAACCAGCATGCCGTGGCGCCAAGGCTGGAGGCGCTGGCGCGTTATCTGGATTTGCCCGGGGATGGCCCGGGCGCGGTGCTGGACTGGGTGCTGAGACTGCGCGAGGCGGTGGGCATCCCCCACACGCTGGCCGAGATCGGCATCGACGAAGGGCAGGCCGAGCGGGTAGGGCGCATGGCCAGCGAGGATCCCTCAGGGGGAACCAACCCCGTAAATTTCACCGCCGACGCTTATTCGCAACTTTTGCAAGCAGCAATTCGCGGAAACCTGTAAACTTCGGCCCCTCTGCGCGGAAACGCGAGTGGTTGAACAAAAGGTTTGAATATTTTCATCCGAAGCGTTTGACACCGGATTCGAAAGTGTTCATAATCTCAAGTTCTCCGCTGGAGGGGTGCCCGAGTGGTTAAAGGGGGCAGACTGTAAATCTGTTGGCCTTGCGCCTACATTGGTTCGAATCCAATCTCCTCCACCAGAGACCCAACTCTATAAATCCAGGCGATGTCTGCCTGGATTTTTAAAATTAGGCCTAGGGAACTGGGCGGCCTTCGCAAAGAAGGTTGTAAGGTTCCCCGGGCCTTGATTTTGAGGGTTTGGGATAAAGAGATGGTGAATGGGTATGCCGCGGGTGTAGCTCAATGGTAGAGCAGAAGCCTTCCAAGCTTACGACGAGGGTTCGATTCCCTTCACCCGCTCCAAGATTTTTAAATGCCCATGTGGCTCAGTGGTAGAGCACTCCCTTGGTAAGGGAGAGGTCGCGCGTTCGATCCGCGCCATGGGCACCACAAATTTCCAAGTTCTTTTCTTCAGTCTGAAGCGCAATCCAGGTCAGGAGTCAGCCATGGCAAAAGGCAAGTTTGAACGTACCAAGCCGCACGTGAACGTGGGTACGATTGGTCACGTTGACCACGGCAAAACGACGTTGACGGCAGCTATCACGACCGTTCTGTCGAACAAGTTCGGTGGCGAAGCCAAGGGCTACGACCAGATCGATGCGACTCCTGAAGAAAAGGCTCGCGGCATCACGATCAACACCGCCCACGTCGAGTACGAAACCGAAGCGCGTCACTACGCTCACGTTGACTGCCCGGGCCACGCTGACTATGTGAAGAACATGATCACGGGCGCGGCGCAAATGGACGGCGCGATTCTGGTTGTGTCGGCCGCTGACGGCCCGATGCCGCAAACGCGTGAACACATTCTGCTGAGCCGCCAGGTTGGCGTGCCGTACATCATCGTCTTCCTGAACAAGGCTGACATGGTTGACGACGCCGAGCTGCTCGAGCTGGTGGAAATGGAAGTTCGCGAACTTCTGTCCAAGTACGACTTCCCGGGTGATGACACCCCGATCGTCAAGGGTTCGGCCAAGCTGGCGCTGGAAGGCGACAAGGGCGAACTGGGCGAGCAAGCCATCATGGCTTTGGCCGCTGCACTGGATTCGTACATCCCGACGCCCGAGCGCGCCGTGGACGGCACGTTCCTGATGCCGGTTGAAGACGTGTTCTCGATCTCGGGTCGTGGCACGGTGGTGACTGGCCGTATCGAACGCGGCATCGTCAAGGTCGGCGAAGAAATCGAAATCGTGGGCCTGGTGCCGACGGTCAAGACGACTTGCACGGGCGTTGAAATGTTCCGCAAGCTGCTGGACCAAGGTCAAGCTGGCGACAACGTGGGCATCCTGCTGCGCGGCACCAAGCGTGAAGACGTCCAGCGCGGCCAAGTGTTGGCCAAGCCGGGCTCGATCACCCCGCACACGGACTTCACGTCCGAGGTGTACATCCTGTCCAAGGAAGAAGGCGGCCGTCACACTCCGTTCTTCCAAGGCTATCGTCCCCAGTTCTACTTCCGCACGACGGACGTGACGGGCACGATCGAGCTGCCGGCCGACAAGGAAATGGTTCTGCCGGGCGACAACGTGGCCATGACGGTCAAGCTGTTGGCTCCCATCGCCATGGAAGAAGGCCTGCGTTTCGCTATCCGTGAAGGCGGTCGTACCGTCGGCGCCGGCGTCGTCGCCAAGATCCTGAAGTAAGCAATACCCAGATGGGTAGAGTGGACTCTCAAGTCCCTCTATCCATCTTTGCTGTAAAAGTAGTATGATGTTCGGTTCCGTGACCCTGCGCGTAGGCGCTGAGCGGAAAGTCAGTGAATGTAGTGCAAGCCAGTAGTGTTTTAGGGGCATAGCTCAATTGGCAGAGCGTCGGTCTCCAAAACCGAAGGTTGTAGGTTCGATTCCTACTGCCCCTGCCACCGCCAGGATAAACCCGCGGGAGATCATCGCGAGTTACGCATTCACGGCGGCTCGCGTCGCAATATGTCTAATACCAGCGTAGAAACCGTAACTAGCACCGCCGACCGGGTCAAGCTCGGCCTGGCGGTTCTCGTCGTTATTGCTGGCATCGTCGGGTTTTCCGTGCTTAGCGCACAGCCGATGCCTGCACGTATCGGCGTGTTTGTCGGCGGCCTTGTGATTGCAGCCGCAATTGCCTGGTTCAGCGAGCCCGGCCGCCGCACCCTGAGCTTTGCCAGCGAGTCCTACAACGAAGTCAAGCGTGTCGCATGGCCCACCCGCAAGGAAACGACCCAAATGACGGGTATCGTTTTTGCGTTCGTGGCGGTCATGGGCATTTTCATGTGGGTGCTCGACAAGGGCATCGAATGGATTCTTTACGGCCTGTTGTTGGGCTGGAAATAAGGACGGCGAATGAGTAAGCGTTGGTATGTCGTCCATGTGTACTCCGGCATGGAAAAGAGCGTTCACAAGGCCCTGGTAGAGCGCATCGAGCGCGCGGCCTTGCAAACGTCCTTTGGCCGCATCCTTGTGCCCTCCGAGGAAGTCGTCGAGGTCAAGGGTGGTCAAAAATCGATCACCGAACGCCGCATTTTCCCCGGTTATGTCCTGGTAGAAATGGACCTGACCGACGAAACGTGGCATCTGGTCAAGAACACGAACCGCGTCACCGGCTTTTTGGGTGGCTCGGGCAACCGTCCGACCCCGATTTCCGAAAAGGAAGTCGAAAAGATCCTCTCCCAGATGGAAGAGGGTGTCGAGAAGCCCCGCCCCAAGATTCTTTTCGAAGTGGGCGAGATGGTTCGGGTCAAGGAAGGTCCGTTTGCAGACTTCAACGGCAACGTCGAAGAAGTCAATTACGAAAAGAGCAAGGTGCGCGTGTCGGTCACCATTTTTGGTCGTGCCACACCCGTCGAACTCGATTTCAGCCAGGTCGAAAAGACCTGATTTCAACCCCCGGGGAGCCCAGGCTGTTAACGCCGGGGCGATATAACCCGCAAGGAGCAAAGCATGGCGAAAAAGATCGTCGGCTTTATCAAGCTGCAAGTACCGGCTGGTAAAGCTAACCCCTCCCCCCCGATTGGCCCGGCACTGGGTCAACGCGGCCTGAACATCATGGAATTCTGCAAGGCGTTCAACGCCAAGACCCAAGGCATGGAGCCTGGTCTGCCGATTCCGGTGGTGATCACCGCCTTCGCGGACAAGAGCTTCACCTTCATCATGAAGACCCCGCCCGCGACGGTCCTCATCAAGAAGGCTGCCGGTGTGCAAAAGGGTTCGCCCAAGCCGCATACCGACAAGGTCGGCACGCTGACCCGCGCCCAAGCTGAAGAAATCGCCAAGGCCAAGGGCCCCGATCTGACCGCCGCTGATCTGGACGCCGCTGTGCGTACGATCGCTGGCAGCGCCCGCAGCATGGGCATCACGGTTGAGGGGATCTAATCATGGCAAAACTGTCTAAGCGCGCCGCCGCTATTGCACAAAAGATCGACCGCACCAAGCTGTACCCGGTCGCTGAAGCCCTGACCCTGGTCAAGGAAACCGCCGTCGCCAAGTTCAATGAATCCATTGACGTGGCCGTGCAGCTCGGCATCGACCCGAAGAAGTCGGACCAACTGGTTCGCGGTTCGGTCGTGCTGCCCGCCGGTACCGGCAAGTCGGTTCGCGTTGCCGTGTTCGCCCAAGGCGACAAGGCTGAAGCCGCCAAGGCCGCCGGCGCCGATATCGTTGGCCTGGACGACCTGGCTGACCAGATCAAGGCCGGTCAAATGGACTTTGACGTGGTCATCGCTTCGCCCGACACGATGCGTGTCGTGGGTGCCCTGGGCCAGATCCTGGGTCCCCGTGGCCTGATGCCGAACCCGAAGGTCGGCACCGTGACGCCTGACGTCGCCACCGCTGTCAAGAACGCCAAGGCCGGTCAGGTTCAGTACCGTACCGACAAGGCTGGCATCATCCACGCAACGATCGGCCGTGCGTCGTTCGGCGTGGAACAGCTGCAAACCAACCTGGCTGCTCTGGTCGACGCCCTGCAAAAGGCCCGTCCCGCAGCTGCCAAGGGCATTTACCTGCGCAAGCTGGCCGTTTCGTCCACGATGGGCGGCGGTGCTCGCGTTGAAATTGCCTCGCTGTCGGCTTCCAACTAAGCCAACAGCAGTAAACGTACTTTGGGCTGCATCCGGATTCCTCCGGATGTTGCTGTCAAAGACCGCTGGAGCAGGGTAGTGGAACGGTGCTCGCACCCCCGCTGCCCCGCTTAATCCCGAAGCTCATCTAGTTCGGATCCAGCGTAGACGGCGTCCCCAGGAAGATTTCTTTACACGAAGAACTCGACCAGGCGCCGCATTCGGTTGACGCGCAAGGCTCCGGCCCCAGGCGTCTTTTGATGGAGTGTTCAAACCGTGAGTCTCAATCGTCAAGAGAAAGCGGTGGTAATCGAGGAAGTCTCGGCTGAAGTCGCCAAGGCACAATCGATTGTTATCGCTGAGTACCGTGGTCTGGACGTCGCCTCTGTCACCGTACTGCGCAAAACTGCGCGTGAATCGGGCGTGTATCTGCGAGTTCTGAAGAACTCGCTGGCCCGTCGTGCTGTTGCCGGCACGGCTTTCGAGCCGTTGGCTGAGCAACTGACCGGTCCGCTGATCTATGGCATCAGCACTGATCCGGTTTCGGCGGCCAAGGTTATCGCTGGTTTCGCGAAAAGCAACGACAAGCTGGTCATCAAGGCGGGCGCATTGCCCAACAGCCTGCTGACTCAAGATGGTGTGAAGGCCTTGGCCACCATGCCGTCCCGCGAAGAGTTGCTGTCGAAACTGCTTGGCACCATGCAAGCCCCGATCGCGCAATTCGTGCGTACGCTCAACGAAGTTCCGACCAAGTTCGCCCGTGGCCTCGCGGCTGTGCGCGACCAAAAGGCAGCGGCCTAATCGCCCTGCTGTCCGGAATTCGCTGAACGACGAAGCGACACCCAAACCCTGGCATTACCAAAATATTTGGAGTTCTTAAAAATGGCACTTAACAAAGCTGAAATCCTTGACGCCATCGCTGGCATGACCGTGCTCGAGCTGTCCGAGCTGATCAAGGAAATGGAAGAGAAGTTCGGCGTGTCGGCTGCTGCCGCCGCTGTCGCTGTTGCTGCTCCCGCCGCTGGTGGCGCTGCTGCCGCTGCTGAAGAGCAAACCGAGTTCAACGTCGTCCTGCTGGAAGCCGGCGCGAACAAGGTCAGCGTCATCAAGGCCGTGCGCGAGCTGACCGGTCTGGGTCTGAAGGAAGCCAAGGACCTGGTTGACGGCGCTCCGAAGCCCGTCAAGGAAGCTGTGGCCAAGGCTGACGCCGAAGCCGCCAAGAAGAAGCTGGAAGAAGCTGGCGCCAAGGTCGAAGTCAAGTAAGACCTGCGTCAACTGCCCGGGGACAGCACAGTTTGCAGTCCCCGGGCTTTTGCGTTTCCAGGAAACCCCTACTGGGGGTATGCCCTTTCAGGGGGGTTTCCTGGAGTCGTATCACCTAGGGCCGTGGTTGACGGCCCATGCAACCTCGAGTCGGAGTGCTCATGCCTTACTCGTACACCGAAAAAAAGCGCATCCGCAAAAGCTTCGCCAAGCGTGAAGACGTTCAAAACGTTCCTTTCCTTTTGGCGACACAGCTTCAATCCTACCTAACTTTCCTGCAGGCGGATACCGCCCCGTCCGATCGCGTAGCCGACGGTTTGCAGGCGGCGTTCTCGTCGATTTTCCCGATCGTTAGTCACAACGGTATGGCGCGCTTGGAGTTCGTGAGCTACGTGCTCGGCGAACCGGTGTTCGATGTCAAGGAATGTCAGCAACGTGGTCTGACCTATGCCTCGCCCCTGCGAGCCAAGGTCCGCCTGGTGCTGCTTGACCGCGAAGTCAGCAAGCCGACCGTGAAAGAAGTGAAGGAACAGGAAGTCTACATGGGCGAAATTCCGCTCATGACCAGCACGGGTTCCTTTGTCATCAATGGCACCGAGCGTGTCATCGTGTCGCAGCTGCACCGTTCGCCTGGCGTGTTCTTCGAACACGACCGCGGCAAAACGCACAGCTCCGGCAAGCTCCTGTTCTCGGCCCGCGTGATTCCTTACCGCGGCTCGTGGCTGGACTTCGAATTCGACCCCAAGGACGTCCTGTTCTTCCGCGTCGACCGTCGTCGCAAGATGCCTGTCACGATCCTGTGCAAGGCCATCGGCATGACGCCGGAATCCATCCTGGCCAACTTCTTTGACTTCGATAACTTCGAACTCAAGAGCGAAGGCGCCATGATGGAATTCGTGCCCGAACGTTGGAAGGGCGAAATGGCCCGCTTCGACATCTCGGACCGCGATGGCAAGGTCATCGTCGAAAAAGACAAGCGCATCAATGCCAAGCATTTGCGCGACCTGGCTGCCGGCGGCATCCAGCGCATCTCCGTGCCGGAAGACTTCCTGTACGGCCGTGTGCTGGCCAAGAACATCGTTGACGAAGATACCGGCGAAGTCATCGCCAACGCCAACGACGAAATCACGGAAAGCGTGCTGGGCGCCTTGCGCGCCTCGAACGTCTACGACATCCAGACGCTCTACACGAACGATCTGGACCGTGGTCCGTACATTTCGCAAACCCTGCGCACTGATGAAACCGCCGACCAGATGGCCGCGCGTGTTGCCATCTACCGCATGATGCGTCCTGGCGAGCCCCCCACCGAAGAAGCGGTGGAAGCGCTGTTCCAACGTCTGTTCTACAGCGAAGAGACGTACGATCTGTCGCGCGTGGGCCGCATGAAGGTCAACAGCCGTCTGGGCCGTGGTGAAGACATCACCGGTCCGATGACGCTGACCAACGAAGACATCCTTGAAACCATCAAGGTGCTGGTTGAGCTGCGTAACGGCCGTGGCCAGATCGATGACATCGATCACTTGGGCAACCGTCGCGTGCGTTGCGTTGGCGAACTGGCCGAAAACCAGTTCCGCGCCGGCCTGGTGCGTGTCGAGCGTGCCGTCAAGGAACGTCTGGGCCAGGCCGAGACCGAAAACCTGATGCCGCACGACCTGATCAACTCCAAGCCGATCTCGGCTGCCATCAAGGAGTTCTTCGGTTCGAGCCAGTTGTCGCAGTTCATGGACCAAACCAACCCGTTGTCGGAAATCACGCACAAGCGTCGCGTTTCCGCACTGGGCCCGGGCGGTCTGACCCGCGAGCGCGCCGGCTTTGAAGTCCGCGACGTGCACCCGACCCACTACGGCCGTGTCTGCCCGATCGAAACGCCGGAAGGCCCGAACATCGGTCTGATCAACTCCATGGCGCTGTACGCTCGCTTGAACGAGTACGGCTTCCTGGAAACGCCTTACCGCAAGATTATCGACGGCCGCGTCAGCGAGCAGATCGATTACCTGTCGGCCATCGAAGAAAGCCACTACGTCATTGCACAGGCTAACGCCGCGCTGGACGAGCAGGGCGCCTTCGTTGACGACCTGGTCGCTTGCCGTGAAGCAGGCGAAACGATGCTGACCTCGCCGGCCAACGTGCATTACATGGACGTTGCCCCGTCGCAGATCGTGTCGGTGGCTGCTTCGCTGATTCCGTTCCTTGAGCACGACGACGCGAACCGCGCACTGATGGGCGCCAACATGCAACGTCAGGCCGTGCCTTGCCTGCGTCCGGAAAAGCCGGTCGTGGGTACGGGTATCGAACGCACCGTGGCCGTTGACTCGGGCACGACCGTGCAAGCACTGCGTGGCGGCCTGGTCGACCACGTTGACGCCGAGCGCGTCGTGATTCGCGTGAACGACGAAGAAAACGTCGCCGGCGAAGTCGGTGTCGATATCTACAACCTGATCAAGTACACCCGTTCCAACCAGAACACGAACATCAACCAGCGTCCTATCGTCAAGCGTGGCGACAAGGTCGCCAAGGGCGACGTGCTGGCTGACGGCGCATCGACCGACCTGGGCGAACTCGCCCTGGGTCAGAACATGCTGATCGCGTTCATGCCGTGGAACGGCTACAACTTCGAAGACTCGATCTTGATCTCCGAGAAGGTTGTTGCCGATGACCGCTACACCTCGGTGCACATCGAGGAACTGACGGTTGTCGCCCGCGACACGAAGCTGGGTCCGGAAGAAATCACGCGCGACATCAGCAACCTGGCTGAGACGCAACTGAACCGTCTGGACGATTCGGGCATCACGTACATTGGCGCCGAAGTCAGCGCCGACGACGTGCTGGTCGGCAAGGTCACGCCGAAGGGCGAAACCCAGCTGACGCCGGAAGAAAAGCTGCTGCGCGCCATCTTCGGTGAAAAGGCGTCCGACGTTAAGGACACCTCGCTGCGCGTGCCTTCGGGCATGACCGGCACCGTGATCGACGTGCAAGTGTTCACGCGTGAAGGCATCGTGCGCGACAAGCGCGCCCAGTCCATCATTGACGATGAACTGCGCCGCTATCGCCAAGACCTGAACGACCAGCTGCGCATCGTTGAAAACGACCAGTTCGACCGTATCGAAAAGATGCTGGTCAACAAGACCGTCAACGGCGGCCCGCGCAAGCTGGCCAAGGGCGCCACGATCACCAAGGCTTACCTGGCTGATCTGGACCGCTGGCAGTGGTTCGACATCCGTCTGGCCGATGAGCCGCACGCTGTCGTGCTGGAGCAAGCCAAGGAATCGCTGGAGCAGAAGCGTCACCAGTTTGATCTGGCCTTCGAAGAGAAGCGCAAGAAGCTGACGCAGGGCGACGAGCTGCCCCCGGGCGTGCTGAAGATGATCAAGGTCTACCTGGCCGTGAAGCGTCGTCTGCAACCTGGCGACAAGATGGCAGGCCGTCACGGTAACAAGGGTGTGGTTTCGCGTATCACCCCGGTGGAAGACATGCCGCACATGGCTGACGGCACGCCGGCCGACATCGTTCTGAACCCGCTGGGCGTGCCCTCGCGGATGAACGTCGGTCAGGTGCTGGAAGTGCACTTGGGCTGGGCTGCCAAGGGCGTGGGCCACCGCATTGCCGATCTGCTGCGCGACGAGCGCACTGCGCAGGTCAAGAACGTCCGTGCCTACCTGGACAAGGTCTACAACACGACCGGTTCCGGCGCCCGCATCGACGAGCTGACCGACGAAGAAGTCATGGAAATGGCCCAGAACCTCAAGAACGGCGTGCCGTTCGCGACGCCCGTCTTCGACGGCGCGACGGAAGAGGAAATCACCACGATGCTGGAGCTGGCCTATCCGGACGACGTCGCCGAGCGCATGGCACTGACGCCTTCGCGTACGCAGGCATGGCTGTTTGACGGCCGCACGGGCGAGAAATTCGAGCGCCCCGTGACGGTTGGCTACATGCACTACCTGAAGCTGCACCACTTGGTCGACGACAAGATGCACGCGCGTTCGACGGGTCCGTACTCGCTGGTCACGCAGCAGCCGCTGGGTGGTAAGGCGCAGTTCGGTGGTCAGCGTTTCGGGGAAATGGAAGTGTGGGCGCTGGAAGCATACGGCGCCGCGTACACCCTGCAAGAAATGCTGACGGTGAAGTCGGACGACATCACCGGCCGTACGAAGGTATACGAAAACATCGTCAAGGGCGACCACGTCATCGACGCCGGCATGCCGGAATCGTTCAACGTGCTGGTGAAGGAAATCCGCTCGTTGGCCCTGGACATGGATTTGGAGCGTAACTAATGAAAGCGCTACTCGACCTATTTAAGCAAGTCTCGCAAGACGAGCAATTCGATGCCATCAAGATCGGCATCGCCTCGCCCGAGAAGATCCGTTCGTGGTCTTACGGCGAAGTTCGCAAGCCCGAGACCATCAACTACCGCACGTTCAAGCCTGAACGTGACGGTCTGTTCTGCTCCAAGATCTTTGGCCCGATCAAAGACTACGAGTGCTTGTGCGGCAAGTACAAGCGCCTGAAGCATCGTGGCGTGATCTGCGAAAAGTGCGGCGTTGAAGTCACCGTTGCCAAGGTTCGCCGTGAACGCATGGGCCACATCGAGCTGGCCAGCCCCGTCGCGCACATCTGGTTCCTGAAGAGCCTGCCGTCGCGTCTGGGCATGGTGCTCGACATGACCCTGCGCGACATCGAACGCGTTCTGTACTTCGAAGCCTGGTGCGTGATCGAACCTGGCATGACGCCGCTCAAGCGCGGCCAGATCATGTCGGACGACGATTTCCTCGCCAAGACCGAAGAGTACGGCGACGATTTCCGTGCCCTGATGGGCGCGGAAGCCGTGCGCGAATTGCTGCGCACCATCGACATCGACCGCGAAGTGGAAACGCTGCGCGGCGAGTTGAAGGCCACCAGCTCTGAAGCCAAGATCAAGAAGATTTCCAAGCGCCTGAAGGTGTTGGAAGGCTTCCAGAAGTCGGGCATCAAGGCCGAGTGGATGGTCATGGAAGTGCTGCCCGTGCTGCCGCCGGACCTGCGTCCGCTGGTCCCGCTGGACGGCGGCCGCTTCGCGACCTCCGACCTGAACGACCTGTACCGCCGCGTCATCAACCGCAACAACCGCTTGAAGCGCCTGCTGGAGCTCAAGGCGCCGGAAATCATCCTGCGCAACGAAAAGCGGATGCTGCAGGAAGCCGTTGACTCGCTGCTGGACAACGGTCGCCGTGGCAAGGCCATGACGGGCGCCAACAAGCGCCAGCTGAAGTCCCTGGCCGACATGATCAAGGGCAAGAGCGGTCGTTTCCGTCAGAACCTGCTGGGCAAGCGCGTCGACTACTCGGGCCGTTCGGTCATTGTGGTGGGCCCGCAGCTCAAGCTGCATCAGTGCGGTCTGCCCAAGCTGATGGCCCTGGAACTGTTCAAGCCGTTCATCTTCAATCGTCTGGAGATGATGGGCCTGGCCACGACCATCAAGGCTGCCAAGAAGCTGGTGGAAAGCCAGGAACCGGTGGTCTGGGACATCCTGGAAGAAGTCATCCGCGAACACCCGGTCATGCTGAACCGTGCGCCCACGCTGCACCGTTTGGGCATCCAGGCGTTCGAACCGGTCCTGATCGAAGGCAAGGCCATCCAGCTGCACCCGCTGGTTTGCGCGGCGTTCAACGCCGACTTCGACGGTGACCAGATGGCTGTCCACGTGCCGCTGTCGCTGGAAGCCCAGCTGGAAGCGCGCACGCTGATGCTGGCGTCCAACAACGTGCTGTTCCCGGCCAACGGCGAACCGTCGATCGTGCCGTCCCAAGACATCGTGTTGGGTCTGTACTACACGACGCGTGAGCGCATCAACGGCCGCGGCGAAGGCATTTTCTTCACCGACGTCGCTGAAGTGCAACGCGCCTATGACAACGGCGAAGTCGAACTGCAATCCCGCGTGACCGTGCGTCTGAAAGAGCACGAGCGCGACGAGGCAGGCGAATGGCAACCCGTGATCCGCCGTCATGAAACGACGGTCGGCCGCGCGCTGCTGTCCGAAATTCTGCCGAAGGGTCTGCCCTTCACGGTCCTGAACAAGGCCCTGAAGAAGAAGGAAATTTCGCGCCTGATCAACCAGTCGTTCCGCCGTTGCGGCTTGCGCGACACGGTGATCTTCGCCGACAAGCTGATGCAGTCCGGCTTCAAGCTGGCCACGCGCGGTGGTATCTCGATCGCCATGGGCGACATGCTGATCCCGACCGCCAAGGAAGGCATCCTGGCCGAAGCCAGCCGCGAAGTGAAGGAAATCGACAAGCAGTACTCGTCGGGTCTGGTCACGTCCCAGGAACGCTACAACAACGTGGTGGACATCTGGGGCAAGGCCGGCGACAAGGTCGGCAAGGCGATGATGGAACAACTGGCCACCGAGCCGGTTGTGAACCGTCACGGCGAAGAAGTGCGCCAGGAATCGTTCAACTCGATCTACATGATGGCTGACTCGGGCGCCCGCGGTTCGGCCGCCCAGATCCGCCAGCTGGCCGGTATGCGCGGCCTGATGGCCAAGCCGGACGGCTCGATTATCGAAACGCCCATTACCGCGAACTTCCGTGAAGGTCTGAACGTGCTTCAGTACTTCATCTCGACTCACGGCGCGCGTAAGGGTCTGGCTGATACGGCACTGAAGACCGCGAACTCGGGTTACCTGACTCGTCGTCTGGTCGACGTGACGCAAGACTTGGTGATCACCGAGGACGATTGCGGTACGTCGCTGGGCTACAACATGAAGGCCCTGGTGGAAGGTGGTGAAGTCATCGAACCGCTGCGCGACCGCATCCTGGGTCGTGTTGCCGCCGTGGACATCATCAACCCGGACACGCAGGAAACGGCCATCGTCGCCGGTACCCTGCTGGACGAAGACCTGGTCGACACCATCGACCGCATCGGCGTGGACGAAGTCAAGGTCCGCACCCCGCTGACGTGCGAAACGCGTCACGGTCTGTGCGCACACTGCTACGGCCGCGATCTGGGTCGCGGTTCGCCGGTCAACCAAGGCGAGGCAGTTGGCGTTATCGCTGCCCAGTCCATCGGTGAACCGGGCACGCAGCTCACGATGCGTACGTTCCACATCGGTGGCGCGGCGTCGCGTTCGGCTCTGGCCAGCGCGGTCGAAACGAAGTCCAGCGGTCTGGTCGGCTTTGCCAGCACGATGCGCTATGTCACGAACGCCAAGGGCGAACGCGTTGCGATTTCGCGCTCGGGCGAACTGGCGATCTTCGACGACAACGGCCGCGAGCGCGAACGCCACAAGATCCCGTACGGCGCGACCGTGCTGGTTGGCGATGGCGAAGCTGTGAAGGCTGGCGCACGTCTGGCGACGTGGGACCCGCTGACCCGTCCGATCGTGTCGGAATACGGCGGCGCCGTCCGCTTCGAGAACATCGAAGAAGGCGTGACCGTTGCCAAGCAGGTGGACGAAGTCACCGGCCTGTCGACGCTCGTCGTCATCACGCCGAAGACCCGTGGCGGCAAGATCGTCATGCGTCCGCAGATCAAGCTGGTCAACGAAGCTGGCGAAGACGTCAAGATCGCCGGCACCGATCACTCGGTGAACATCTCGTTCCCGGTGGGCGCGCTGATTACCGTGCGTGACGGCCAGCAGGTTGCCGTGGGTGAAGTTCTGGCGCGCATTCCGCAAGAATCGCAAAAGACCCGCGACATTACCGGCGGTCTGCCGCGTGTGGCCGAACTGTTCGAAGCCCGTTCGCCCAAGGACGCCGGCATGCTCGCCGACGTTACCGGTACGGTGTCGTTCGGTAAGGACACCAAGGGCAAGCAGCGTCTGGTTATCACCGACCTGGAAGGCGTGAGCCACGAGTTCCTGATTCCGAAGGAAAAGCAGGTTCTGGTGCACGACGGCCAAGTGGTGAACAAGGGCGAAATGATCGTGGACGGCCCGGCCGATCCCCACGACATCCTGCGCTTGCAAGGCATCGAGAAGCTGGCGACGTACATCGTCGACGAAGTGCAGGACGTGTACCGTCTGCAAGGCGTGAAGATCAACGACAAGCACATCGAAGTGATTGTTCGTCAGATGCTGCGTCGTGTGAACATTGTTGACGCTGGTGATACCGAGTTCATCCCGGGCGAGCAAGTCGAGCGCTCCGAACTGCTGAACGCCAACGATCGCATGGCTGCCGAAGACCGTATCCCGGCAACCTACGACAACGTGCTGTTGGGTATCACGAAGGCCTCGCTGTCGACCGACTCGTTCATTTCGGCCGCTTCGTTCCAGGAAACCACGCGTGTCCTGACCGAAGCCGCCATCATGGGCAAGCGCGACGACCTGCGTGGCCTGAAGGAAAACGTCATCGTCGGCCGCCTCATCCCGGCGGGTACCGGCCTGGCTTACCACCACGCACGCCGCGACAAGGAAGAGCTGGAGGCAGCGGAACGCGAAGCCGCTCGCCAGCAGGCCAACCCGTTCGAAGACTCGCCGGTTAC
The DNA here is from genome assembly GCF_003600685.1 of Achromobacter sp. B7. Classification (NCBI taxonomy): domain Bacteria; kingdom Pseudomonadati; phylum Pseudomonadota; class Betaproteobacteria; order Burkholderiales; family Alcaligenaceae; genus Achromobacter; species Achromobacter sp. B7. The sequence continues at coordinate 6,176,003 of NZ_CP032084.1, read as the reverse complement.
GGTGGGCGCGGACGATCAGGCCCCGGCTTCCGACGCCGGCACGGACGATTCCGCAGAATAAGCGGAATCCCGGACAGTTCCCCGCGCGCTGGGTTGGCGCGGGGGCTGCAAGCAAAAAGGCCGCTGATGCGAATCAGCGGCCTTTTTTTATTATCCCGACCAGGTAGCGGTTACTTGGCTGCCTGGCTGCGGGCGCGTTGGAAGACGGGCCCCCAGGACGGATGGCCGGCTTCGTTGGGAGCCAGTTCGAATGAGGGGTCCAGCGCCAGGATCCGGGCGAAGCTGTCTTCGCACAGTTGGGTGTAGCGGCTGACGCAATAGCTGAACGCCTGCAACTTGTAAGCTTCGATGCGGACGGCCTTGGTGGACGAGGCCAACGTGTCCGAGGTGGCAACCGTTCGGATGACTTCCCCGTAGCGGCCCGCGCCGTAGGTGTCCCGGACTTGTTGCAATTGCGCCAGGGCGTCGGCGGTGGGGGGGCTTTCCGGTTTCTGGGACGAGATCCCGGCGCAGCCCGCCAGCATCACTGTCGCGCCGAGCAGACTGCTCAGAAGGCGATTTTTCATAGCTTATAAGGGGGGTAGGAAGAATGAGTGAAACGCCATCGTGCCACAGCCTGATGCGCTCGGACATTTTCGGCAATGTCCTGGTGTTGCGAATTGGATAATATTCACGCTATTCCATCTTCGCACCAGTCCGCGCATGAGCGCAATTCCCATCATGTCCACGTCCACCGGCCTGCTGACGCCGCGTGGCCCTTTCTCCGGCGCCGCGCCTCTGGCTTTGCGTCCTCTTAGCGCTATTGCCGCCAGCATGGCGGGCGGTGTGCCGGAATCGCGTATCAAGCGGCTGGTCTCGGACCTGCTGCCGTCCCTGATCTCCTTGCATGCGCAGGGTGAAATCTGCGGCGATATCACGCTGGATACGGTAGGCATGGACGAAAACGCGCGGGCGCATCTGTTGCCCGAGCTTGTCGTGGCGCGCTCGCGCCGAGCTAGCCGAAGCCCGAGCCCCGGGTTTGCGCCGTTTGAACTCTATACGGATTCGATGGAATGGCCGCGTGGCTCGTGGAGCGACATCTACGCGCTGTGCGCCGTGATGCATGCATTGGTAACAGGCCACCGGCCGCCGCCTGCGCCCGAGCGCCGGGCGACTGATGCATACGAGCCCCTGGCGTCCTTGGGCCTGTCGAAATACAACCCGGATTTTCTGGCCGTGATTGATCGCGGCCTGGCCATGTCGCCGGCCGACCGGCCGCAGACGCTGGCCGAATTCGCAGCCCTGCTGGGCGTGGCCGCTTACATAGAACCGGCGGCAAGCGACGACGAGCCCACAGCCGAGGCCGGCCATTCCGCGCCACCAGCCGCCGCGTCGGCGATGCGCAAGCCGGCACGCAACCGTCGTCCGCTGCTTGCCTTGCTTGCCCTTCTGGCTTTGATCGGCCTGGCGGTGTATGGCTGGTTTCATTGGGGGGCAGGCGCGCCGAACGCGCTGATCACAAGTTCGGAAGTTGTCATGCCGAACCCACCTGCCGTGCATCCCGTGCCGCCGCCGGCGGCACCCCCCGCCGCTTCCACCGTGCCACCTGCTGCCGTCCCGCAAGCGGCGTCGAGACCGCCGCCCGTTGTGTCGGGCGCGGGGGCAGAGTCCGGCACGCAGCCGTCCACCCAGAACAGCGCCGCGACGGCAAACGCTCCGGCAGAACCGTCCGTTTTGCCTGCCGCTGGCACGCCGGCTTCTACGCAAGGCGCCGCCACTTCAACCGCGGTGACGCCGGCCGAAGACACGCCCAAGCCGAAGCCGCTGGCAGTACCGGTCACCGTGCGTCTGGATATACGCCCTTGGGGCGAAGTCTGGGTGAACGGAGTGGCACGCGGGATCAGCCCGCCCGTCAAGGAAATCCGCCTGATTCCGGGCAAGTATCAGGTGGTCCTGCGCAACGCAGACCTGCCACCGTATCGCGCAACGATCGAAATCAAGGCCGGCAAGCCCGCAGTGATTTCGCACGTTTTCCAGTAGGCGCGGGTGGGCGCGTCTGCGCCTGGCCGGTCAGGCCGATGGCTCGGTCGGTGCGGCGGCGTCTGAAGCCGCGTCCGGCGCCACGGGCAGGCAGAAGGTAAACACCGACCCGACGCCGATCTTGCTGCTGACCTGCACGGAGCCCCCGTGGCGCTCGGCCACGGTACGCACAAATGCCAGGCCCAGGCCGGCGCCGCCCACGTCATTCCGGTTCTCTACTCCCACGCGCGAAAACGGTTCGAACAGGCGTGCAAGATCCGACTCGGCGATGCCCTGGCCTTGATCTCGAATGGTCACGCACCAGAGCCCGGGCGATGCGTCGATCGCGCACTCGATGCCCGTGTGGGGGGCGCTGTATTTGATGGCGTTGTCGATCAAATTGCACAGCGCGCGCATCAACAGCGTCTGGTCGCCGCGTATGTAGGCTACGGGCAACGGCGTACGCAGTCGCAGCGTAATGCCGCGCTTGTGCGCCGACGCCCAGAATTCGTCCACGGCGTCTTGCAGCAGGCTGCCCACATCAAGCTCGACGGCGCTGATCGTCATGGATTCCGCCCGCGTCAGGTGCACGAAGTCGTCCACCAGATGCAGCGTGCGGTTGGCTAGTGTTGCGATCCGCGCAAGCGTTTCGCCCTGGCCCTCATGGACACCGCTTTCCTGCTTCATCTCGACCAGCGCGAGGATGGAGCTTTGCGGCGCGCGCATATCGTGCGAAATGAATCGCAGCGTCTCTTCGCGCTGGCGCTCGGCTTGGCGAATGCGCGAAATATCGGTCAGGGTGGCCACCGTGCCCGCAAAATCGCCTTCGGCGGTATGGATGGGGGCGCACTTCAGGATAAGGTCACGACCGGCGTAGTCGCGTACCTCCAGATCGGCGGTCCAGCGAGTCGAATCATCCGTCGGCAGCTGGCCGCGCAAGGCATCGGCCACGCGCTGTCGCGTCGAGGTGTCGGAAATGGTCTTTTCCAGCAAGTGCGTGGCCGGGTGGCCCACGCGCGGCGGCCGCATGCCAAGCCGCTGGAAATACATGACCGCCGCCTGGTTGCGAAATTGCATGCGCCCGTCCTGGTCGAATACCAGCGTGGCATCGGGCATGCCATCCAGCCCGTCGGCCAGGAAGCGCCGCAGGTTGCGCACGCGTTCCAATGCGCGTTGAAGTTCGCCCACGCGGCTTTCCAACGACGCGTTCGGGCCGGTCAGCTGGGCCCGCGCTTCGTTAAGAACGGGCGGGTACTCACGTTGAAGCCGGCGCAGTTCGTAGTCCATGTAGCGCAAGGCGGCTTCCTGGCTGCGCCAGCTCCACAGCGGATAGCAAAGCGCAACGCCGACGAGCGCGGCGGTAGGCGCGAACCATAGGCTCGCGTACGCCAGCAGCAACCACGACGCGATCAGTATGCAGGCGATCAGTGCAATGCTCACCAGCAGGGCGCGCTTGGGCGACAGCCGCCACAGCGCCAGGCAGGCGAGCAACACCGGAAGGACGGAAAACAGTGCGTTCCAGGCGGCTGCCGGCCGCTGGTAGAACAGCCCGTCGCGCCCCGCCTGCATCAGGTTGGCGATGATTTCCACGCCCGACATTCCGCTAAGGTCGTGCGACACCGGCGTCGGATATGCGTCACCCAGCCCCGTCGCCCACGCACCCACCAGCACGTACTTGCCTCGTATTTCTTCGGGCGGGATATCGCCGCGCAACACCGCCAGGTACGAGACGGTGCGCATGTGACCCGCCGGGCCGGCGTAGGGAATCAGGATGTCGCTGCTGGGGGCGGCGCGTTGCAGAAGGCGTTCCACCTGATCTGCCTGCCCGCCGATGTCGAGCATGGACAGGGCCATGTGCATGTAGGGCGCGCCGGCGAACTGGGCAGTCAGCGAGGCTTCACGCACCACGCCGTCCGGATCCACGCGCGCGTTGATGAAGCCGCTGGCGGCCGCGGCATTGCCCACCACCGCAATGGGTGAGGACATGGCCAAAGGATTGTTCAAACGGTCCAGCACCACCGGCAAGACGGTTCGTCCGTTACGCAAGATGCTCTGGGCCAGGATGGCATCGTCGTTGGGATTGACCGTGTCGCTTTCCGCGAAGATCAAGTCCAGACCGACCGCGCGGGCGCCTTGCAGGCGGTCCATCAAGGCGGCGTGGATCGCGCGCCGCCAGGGCCATCGGCCCAGCGTCTCTATGCTGGCGTCGTCAATGGCGACGATCAGAATGTCGGGGTCGGCGGGGCGCCCCGTCAGGGTCAGGGCGCGGTCGTAAAGGATCTGGTCGACGCGGCCCAAGCCATTCAATAAGCCCAGCAGCGCCGCCAGGATCCCCAGAATCACCGTCAGCCACAGCCCTGAGCGCGAGGTCCGGTCGAGGGCGTCGGTGGCATCGGCCATGGATTCGGCCCTAGTACTCGGTCAGCGTGATGAATCCGCCGCTGCCGCTGCTGACCCCAAGGCCGGACGACGTCATCAATTGATTCGCGCCTTCGAACATTGCAACCGCGTCCTGGCCGCGCAAGCCCAGCTCGTCGACCGCGCGCACGGATACGTAGTACGTACCGGGGCCAGGGGCCCGGAACTGAATGTCGTTTGCGGCGAAACTTTCGGATGATACGGGCAGGGCGCCTTCCGCATCGCGCGAAACACGCACGAGGTAGCTTTGGGCACCCGGCACCGGTGCGAATGCGCTGGTCCATGCACCGCCGCCCCGGCGCGTGGGCTGGCCCAGTTCTGGCGCGGCCAGCAGCTGGCGCACGCCCGCCATGCTGCCGTCGTTGCGCACCGCGGCGCCATAGCCGCGTGCCACCGCGACTGGCTTGGTCAGTTCGGTGCCGGGTGCGTGCGCTTGCAAGCGCACGCTGCCTTCCAACACTTCGCTTTGCACGCCACCCGCGCCGCTTTGCACGCGAAACCGCGTGCCGCGCACGCCGGTCACGGCGACCGGCGTCCGGATCTCGAAACGGCCCACGCCTTGTCCGGTGGGGGCGACAGTGGATTCAACACCGCCGCGCTGAACGTTGATGACCGAGTCGGTCAGCGCGGTGCCTTCAAACTGGCGCAGCCGGGACAATTCAACGGCCCCGCCGGCAGGTAACGTCAGCTTGGATCCGTCAGCCAACTCCAACGTGACAAAGCCGTTCGCCGAGGTCACGACCGTGCTGCCTTCGGAGACGCTCGCGCCGGCTTGCAGTGCCTTGCCGTCCATATTCGCTTGGCCGCTAACGTGCACGACGCGCGCCGGCGCGGGCCGCACCGGGATCATCGACAGCGGGATCCGCAGTTCAAGGCCGATCGGCAGTTGCTCGGGCTTGTCGACCTTGTTTACGGTTTGCAGCTGCGTCCAGTTAGCTTGGTTGCGGGTGTATTGCGTAGCCAGCTCGATCAGGGTGTCGCCCTGGCGGATGCGGTAGATGAAGTCGTCGCCCAATGCACCCGCGGGCTGGCTGTGCGCCACGCCGGACACGGTCAGGCAGCAGAGCAGGGCAAGCGAAGAAAGCGCGCGGCAGCGGCTCATAAATCGTGTTCTCCAGGAAAGCGCGCGTAGCGTCTATGACGGGTTGGTGGCGCTGTCGTCAGCGGCGCTTATCAATTCCAACCGGTAGCCAAGCGCGTACGACGAGCTCAGGCGCACGCCGTGCTCGGGGCGGATCTGGAGCTTTTGACGGATGTTGGACAAATGCGTATCCAACGTGCGGGACGTGGCGGGAATTTCGCGGTTCCAGACGCATTCGGCGAGCACGTCGCGCGACATCAGCCGGCCCAGATTGCGAAAGAAAAGCAGCGCCAGCTCAAATTCCTTGGGCGCCAGTGACACGGGGGCGCCGTGCAACGAAATGACGCGCGCCGCAGGCTCGATGCGGTAATGCGCAACCTCGAACGCATCGTTGGCCGGCTCGGCGATCTGACTGCGCCGCAGCAGCGCGGCCACACGAGCCAGCAACTCCAGCGGGCGCAGGGGCTTGACGATGTAGTCGTCGGCGCCCGCGCGCAGCCCTTCGACCAAATCATCTTCCGACGAGCGATTGGTCAAGAAGATAACCGGTACGCGCGGACCGATATTGGCGCGCAACCAGCGCACCACATCGTCACCGTCAATGTCTGGCAGGTGCCAATCCAGCAGCACCAGATCAAAATTTTCGGTGCGCAACGCGGCCAACAGATCCCGGCTCTGGTGATAACTGAGGCACGTATATCCCGCAGCGGTCAGCACTTGGTGTATGCGCCGGGCTTGGTCAAGATCGTCTTCCAGCGACGCGATTTTCATCGGAATTTCTCGCGGAGTTTTGCCACTTCTGCGCGCTCGTTGGCGGCCTGATGCAAAGGTGAGCGAATTTGTGTAAACGAATGATAACTCGGGCAAGTGAGAGTCTGGCTACGTTGTGGCAAGAACTGTCAAACATTGCAAAGTTAACGAATATTGACTGGAGTTGTTGCGTAACACCACGCCACACTGTCTCAACCGTCCCCTTCGCCGACGTCACAAACGGTCGGCAGCGGGGCTCGGGTCAGAGGTGGAATTAGCTATGAATCAATTGCGCATACTTATGATGTCGCCGGACGAGGTCGCCCGAAACGCCGCCGTGTCCGCGTTGCTGCAAGCCGGAATTTCCGCGCGCGGGTGCTCGACATCCCTTGAGCTGTTCGGATTACTCGATAGCGGCACCTACGATGCCGTGATCCTCGATGTGGGGGCGATGGGTGAAATCGGCTATGCCCTGGTTGCGCGCCTGCACGGATCTTCGTCGATGGGAATCGTGGTTACCGGACGGGGCATGTCGGTGGACAGCCGCCTGCGCTGCCTGCAAAGCGGCGCCGACGCCTGTCTGCCCGAACCGCAGGATCCGCGCGAACTCTCCTGCATCCTGCTGGCGCTGGCGCGCCGCCTGCCCGCGACACCCGACAACAAGGCGGACGAGGAGCCGGTCAACGGCCAATGGGAGTTGCGAGACCAGGGCTGGACGCTGGCTGCGCCCTCGGGCGCCACGATCTCGCTGTCGGCCAACGAACGCCTCATCGTCCGTTCATTGCTGGAAGTGGCGGGCAGGGCAGTGGGCCGGTCGGAGCTGGGCGACGAACTTCGGGTGGAAGGCGGTGGCGTGCGATCTAGCGGATCGCGCAGCATCGACGTGATCGTCAGCCGCTTGCGGCGCAAAGCGGAATTGGCGGGCGTGATGTTGCCCATCCGCACGGTGTACGGCAGCGGTTACTTGTTCGCCGACCATTAACGCCCGCCCGGAGCTACACTGCGCCGTAGGCCAAAAATACTCATGGTTTACCCCAGGCACCGCAACGTCCGACGAGTGCGGCGCGGCGCGTTTCAAAGGGTTGGATCCGTCCTGCTACGTGACCCTATTTTGCGCCAGCCGGCCCTAAGTCCCTGCCTTTTTGCCGCCAACGCGCGGCGTCCGGGGGCTTACAAAATACTTTGACAGTACGCCTTGATCTCAGTTATGCTAAAGGGCTTACTGCTTTATTTCGCGCGCAAAATCTGTACGCAAAAGGCAAACAGTTCAAGAACTTAGTCCAGGATCTAAAACCAGGTGCGTCACGAGCCTTCGGTTTTGGGTCCATCTGTTGCGACTTCGTCCTTGAATGCCGGCCGCTATCAGTTTTGTGCGTTTGTCATGGTTTGTTGGCAAGCCCGCTCTTTTACGTATATGAACGTTTGAGGCGGTTTTGCGCGAACTGCCTTCTCCGAGAGAATTCACTGCTTGAGGAGACGAGTACGTAAGTACTTACCAGTGGTACGTAAAAGGGATTTCAAAGGTCATGCCTACCATTAGCCAACTCGTGCGCAAGCCGCGCGAAGTCAGCATCATCAAAAGCAAGAGCCCCGCGCTCGAAAATTGCCCGCAACGCCGCGGCGTGTGCACTCGCGTGTACACCACCACCCCCAAGAAGCCGAACTCCGCTCTGCGCAAGGTTGCCAAAGTGCGTCTGACCAACGGTTACGAAGTCATTTCGTACATCGGCGGTGAAGGCCACAACCTGCAAGAGCACTCGGTGGTTCTGGTGCGTGGCGGTCGTGTGAAGGACTTGCCCGGTGTGCGTTATCACATCGTGCGCGGTTCCCTCGACCTGCAAGGCGTCAAGGATCGTAAGCAAGCCCGCTCGAAGTACGGCGCCAAGCGCCCGAAGAAGGCTTAATAACGAGTCAGCAGTAACCCCGCGTGGCGGAAGCCCATCACTAGGGAAGTGCGACCGCGCCCTCCGGCTTTTGGGAAGGAGCGCGGCACGTAAGGGGTCGTCCCAATGGGCGGCCATGGCCGTGTAATGAAACACGGTTCAACTGAACAGACACAAGGAAGCAACAATGCCCCGTCGTCGCGAAGTACCCAAGCGCGAGATTCTGCCCGATCCCAAGTTCGGCAGCGTCGAGCTCGCCAAGTTCATGAACGTCGTCATGCTGGACGGTAAGAAGGCCGTCGCCGAGCGCATCGTCTACGGTGCCCTCGAGCAAGTGCAAACCAAGACCGGCAAAGAGCCGATCGAGGTTTTCAGCCTGGCGATCAACAACATCAAGCCGATCGTCGAAGTGAAGAGCCGCCGCGTTGGCGGTGCCAACTACCAAGTGCCGGTTGAAGTGCGCCCCGTGCGCCGCCTGGCCCTGGCTATGCGTTGGCTCCGTGAAGCCGCTAAGAAGCGTGGCGAGAAGTCGATGGATCTGCGTCTTGCTGGCGAACTGATCGACGCCTCCGAAGGTCGTGGCGCCGCGATGAAGAAGCGCGAAGACACGCACAAGATGGCAGAGGCCAACAAGGCCTTCAGCCATTTCCGCTGGTAATTTAAGGACTAATCCACCATGGCCCGCAAAACCCCGATCGAGCGCTATCGCAACATTGGTATCTCTGCGCACATCGATGCAGGGAAAACCACCACGACCGAACGTATCCTGTTCTACACCGGCGTCAATCACAAGATTGGCGAAGTGCATGATGGCGCAGCCACCATGGACTGGATGGAACAAGAGCAAGAGCGTGGCATCACCATTACGTCGGCAGCTACGACGGCGTTTTGGCGTGGCATGGCGAAGAACTATCCCGAACACCGCATCAACATCATCGACACCCCGGGTCACGTGGACTTCACCATTGAGGTGGAACGTTCCATGCGCGTCCTGGACGGTGCTTGCATGGTCTATTGCGCGGTGGGTGGCGTTCAGCCGCAGTCCGAAACCGTGTGGCGCCAAGCCAACAAGTACGGCGTGCCGCGTCTGGCCTTCGTCAACAAGATGGACCGCACCGGCGCCAACTTCTTCAAGGTCTATGACCAGCTGAAGAACCGCCTGCGCGCCAATCCCGTGCCGATCGTGATCCCGATCGGTGCCGAAGACACGTTCCAAGGCGTGGTCGACCTGGTCAAGATGAAGGCGATCATTTGGGACGAAGCCAGCCAAGGCATCAAGTTCGACTACCACGATATTCCCGCCGAGCTGGAAGGCCTGGCCAACGAATGGCGTGAAAAGCTGGTTGAAGCCGCCGCTGAGTCGTCGGAAGAGCTGATGAACAAGTACCTGGAAACGGGTTCCTTGGACGAAGCCGAAATCAACCTGGCCATCCGCCAACGCACCATCGCTGGCGAAATCCAGCCGATGCTGTGCGGCACCGCCTTCAAGAACAAGGGCGTGCAGCGCATGCTGGACGCGGTCATCGACTACCTGCCTTCGCCCGTGGACATTCCCGCGGTTGACGGCCAGGACGACGATGGCAATCCCGTCACGCGTGAAGCGGACGACGGCGAGAAGTTCTCGGCACTGGCATTCAAGCTGATGAGCGATCCGTTCGTGGGTCAATTGACCTTCGTGCGCGTTTACTCGGGCGTCCTGAAGTCGGGCGACACGGTCTACAACCCCATCAAGGGCAAGAAAGAACGTATCGGCCGCATTCTGCAGATGCACGCGAACAACCGCGAAGAAATCAAGGAAGTGTTGGCAGGCGACATCGCCGCCGTGGTGGGTCTGAAAGACGTGACCACCGGCGAAACGCTGTGCGACACCGACTCGCACATCTTGCTCGAACGCATGATTTTCCCCGAGCCCGTGATTTCGCAGGCCGTGGAACCGAAGTCGAAGGCTGACCAGGAAAAGATGGGTCTGGCGCTGTCGCGTCTGGCGCAGGAAGATCCGTCGTTCCGCGTGCGCAGCGACGAAGAATCCGGCCAAACCATCATTTCCGGCATGGGCGAGCTTCACCTGGAAATTCTGGTCGACCGCATGAAGCGTGAGTTCGGCGTTGAAGCCAACGTCGGCAAGCCGCAAGTGGCCTACCGTGAAACCATCCGCAAGACCTGCGACGAAGTTGAAGGCAAGTTCGTCAAGCAGTCGGGCGGCCGTGGCCAGTACGGTCACGTGGTGCTGAAGGTCGAGCCGTTGCCTCCTGGCGGTGGCTACGAATTCGTGGACGCCATCAAGGGCGGTGTGGTTCCTCGCGAATACATCCCCGCGGTGGACAAGGGCATTCAGGAAACGCTGCCTTCGGGCGTGTTGGCTGGCTACCCGATCGTCGACGTCAAGTGCACGCTGTTCTTCGGTTCGTACCACGATGTGGACTCGAACGAAAACGCGTTCAAGATGGCCGGCTCCATGGCATTCAAGGAAGGTCTGCGCAAGGCCAGCCCCGTGCTGCTGGAACCGATGATGGCCGTTGAAGTCGAAACGCCGGAAGACTACGCTGGTACCGTGATGGGCGATCTGTCCTCGCGTCGCGGCATGGTCCAAGGCATGGACGACATGGTCGGTGGCGGCAAGACCATCAAGGCTGAAGTTCCCCTGGCCGAGATGTTCGGTTACGCCACGAACCTGCGTTCGTTGACGCAAGGTCGTGCCACGTACACGATGGAATTCAAGCATTACTCCGAGGCTCCCAAGAACGTCGCTGACGAAGTCATCGCCGCTCGGGCCAAGTAAATAACCCTAGCCAGGTCCGCCCATCCGGGTGGCCTGGCAGATTCAAGTTTCCTTGAAAGTTAAAGGATAGAGATCATGGCAAAAGGCAAGTTTGAACGTACCAAGCCGCACGTGAACGTGGGTACGATTGGTCACGTTGACCACGGCAAAACGACGTTGACGGCAGCTATCACGACCGTTCTGTCGAACAAGTTCGGTGGCGAAGCCAAGGGCTACGACCAGATCGATGCGACTCCTGAAGAAAAGGCTCGCGGCATCACGATCAACACCGCCCACGTTGAGTACGAAACCGAAGCGCGTCACTACGCTCACGTTGACTGCCCGGGCCACGCTGACTATGTGAAGAACATGATCACGGGTGCGGCGCAAATGGACGGCGCGATTCTGGTTGTGTCGGCCGCTGACGGCCCGATGCCGCAAACGCGTGAACACATTCTGCTGAGCCGCCAGGTTGGCGTGCCGTACATCATCGTCTTCCTGAACAAGGCTGACATGGTTGACGACGCCGAGCTGCTCGAGCTGGTGGAAATGGAAGTTCGCGAACTTCTGTCCAAGTACGACTTCCCGGGTGATGACACCCCGATCGTCAAGGGTTCGGCCAAGCTGGCGCTGGAAGGCGACAAGGGCGAACTGGGCGAGCAAGCCATCATGGCTTTGGCCGCTGCACTGGATTCGTACATCCCGACGCCCGAGCGCGCCGTGGACGGCACGTTCCTGATGCCGGTTGAAGACGTGTTCTCGATCTCGGGTCGTGGCACGGTGGTGACTGGCCGTATCGAACGCGGCATCGTCAAGGTCGGCGAAGAAATCGAAATCGTGGGCCTGGTGCCGACGGTCAAGACGACTTGCACGGGCGTTGAAATGTTCCGCAAGCTGCTGGACCAAGGTCAAGCTGGCGACAACGTGGGCATCCTGCTGCGCGGCACCAAGCGTGAAGACGTCCAGCGCGGCCAAGTGTTGGCCAAGCCGGGCTCGATCACCCCGCACACGGACTTCACGTCCGAGGTGTACATCCTGTCCAAGGAAGAAGGCGGCCGTCACACTCCGTTCTTCCAAGGCTATCGTCCCCAGTTCTACTTCCGCACGACGGACGTGACGGGCACGATCGAGCTGCCGGCCGACAAGGAAATGGTTCTGCCGGGCGACAACGTGGCCATGACGGTCAAGCTGTTGGCTCCCATCGCCATGGAAGAAGGCCTGCGTTTCGCTATCCGTGAAGGCGGTCGTACCGTCGGCGCCGGCGTCGTCGCCAAGATCCTGAAGTAATTCGGATCACTTAAGCAGCACACAACCAGCGAGGGCGCCTCGTCGCCTTCGCCTCTCGTTCTTTAGGAAACGCCATGAAAAACCAAAAGATCCGTATCCGCTTGAAAGCATTCGATTACAAGCTGATCGATCAATCGGCCGCTGAAATCGTCGACACCGCCAAGCGTACCGGCGCCGTCGTCCGCGGCCCGGTGCCGCTGCCCACGCGTATCCGTCGCTACGACGTTCTGCGTTCGCCGCACGTCAACAAGACGTCGCGCGACCAGTTCGAAATCCGTACGCACCAGCGCCTGATGGACATCGTTGATCCCACCGACAAGACCGTTGACGCTCTGATGCGTCTGGACCTGCCGGCCGGCGTCGACGTCGAAATCGCGCTGCAGTAAGGCGATTCGGGCCTGCTACCTTCGCCGGTAGGCTCGATAAGAATGGCCGTGTTCCCAAGGGAATGCGGCCATTTTGTTTTGGTCGGGGCAACGCCGTCCAAAGTGTGGCAAATATGCGCGCGTGCGCATGCCTTTAAGCCGCTAAGTGCTTGTGCTGTCTGAAAAAATCATGCTAATATGCCAAGCTTGCCATTTTGTGGCAAGTCTAACTATGGGCGGATTGGCTTGAATCCCTTTGCTGCAAGGCAAGGCGGCCTATAAGGCAATACCAACCAGGTTGAACATAGTCGTAGGGCAAAGGCCGTTACCTTTTGCCTGATTAGCCCTGACCAATCGCAGTCAGGAATGGAGAAAACGATGTCGAATTCGACACCCACGCCCGCCGCTCACCGGCTGGGGCTGGTGGGTCGCAAGGTCGGCATGACCCGCATTTTTACCGAGGAAGGTGAATCCATCCCGGTAACCGTGCTGGACGTGTCTAACAACCGCGTGACCCAAGTTAAGTCGCTGGAAACCGACGGCTACGCCGCGATCCAGGTGGCTTATGGCACTCGTCGTGCCTCGCGTGTGGCTCAGCCGCAAACGGGCCACTACGCCAAAGCCGGCACTGAAGCCGGTAGCATCCTCAAAGAATTCCGCCTTGATCCCGCCCGCGCTGCTGAATTTGCAGCCGGTTCCGTGATCGCCGTGGAATCCGTGTTCGAAGCCGGCCAACAGGTCGACGTGACGGGCACGACCATTGGTAAAGGCTTCGCCGGTACCATCAAGCGTCACCACTTCGGTTCGCAACGCGCGTCGCACGGTAACTCCCGTTCGCACCGCGTCCCGGGCTCGATTGGCCAAGCTCAAGATCCGGGCCGCGTGTTCCCGGGTAAGAAGATGGCTGGTCACCTGGGTGATGTCACCCGCACCGTTCAAAACCTCGACGTCGTTCGCGTTGACGTTGAGCGTGGCCTGCTGTTGGTCAAGGGCGCTGTCCCCGGCCACGCTGGCGCCGACATCGTCGTGCGCCCGGCCATCAAGGCCCCGGCCAAGAAGGGAGCGTAAGTAAATGGATCTCAAGCTCCTGAACGACCAAGGTCAGGCCGCTGCTACGTTCAGCGCGCCCGATACGATCTTCGGCCGTGACTTCAACGAAGCGCTGATTCATCAGATCGTGGTGGCTTTCCAAGCCAATGCCCGTGCCGGCAACCGCGCTCAGAAGGATCGTGCCGAAGTTAAGCACTCGACCAAGAAGCCCTGGCGCCAGAAGGGTACCGGCCGCGCACGCGCTGGTATGACTTCGTCGCCGCTGTGGCGTGGCGGTGGTCGGATTTTCCCGAACTCGCCCGAAGAGAACTTCAGCCAGAAGGTCAACAAGAAGATGTACCGCGCCGGGATCCGTTCGATCTTGTCGCAACTGGCTCGTGAAGACCGTATCGCCGTTGTCGAATCGTTTGATCTGGAATCGCCCAAGACCAAGGCTGCTGCTGCAAAGCTGAAGAGCCTGGGCCTGGACTCGGTCCTGATCATCACCGACAGCGTTGATGAGAATGTTTACCTCGCCACCCGCAACCTGCCGCACGTTGCTGTTGTCGAGCCCCGTTATGCCGATCCGTTGTCGCTGGTCCACTACAAGAAAGTGCTGATCACCAAGCCGGCCATCGCTCAACTCGAGGAGATGCTGGGATGAACGCTGAACGCTTGATGCAAGTCATTCTGGCTCCGATCGTGACCGAAAAGGCCACGTTCGTCGCTGAGAAGAATCAGCAAGTCGCTTTCCGTGTCGTGGCTGACGCTACCAAGCCGGAAATCAAGGCTGCCGTCGAACTGCTCTTCAAAGTGCAGGTCGAGTCCGTGCAGGTCCTCAACCGTAAGGGCAAAGTCAAGCGCTTTGGCCGATTCGTTGGCCGTCGCCGTAATGAGCGCAAGGCTTACGTGTCGCTCAAGGACGGCCAGGAAATCGACTTTGCGGAGGTGAAGTAAATGGCCCTCGTAAAAGTTAAGCCGACATCGGCTGGCCGCCGTGGCATGGTGAAGGTTGTTAGCCCGAACCTGCACAAGGGTGAGCCCTACGCGCCGCTGCTGGAAAAGAAGACCCGTGGTTCTGGCCGTAACAACAACGGTCACATCACGATCCGCCACCGTGGTGGTGGTCACAAGCAACACTACCGTGTCGTCGACTTCCGTCGCGACAAGGACGGTATCCCGGCAAAGGTCGAGCGTCTGGAATATGACCCCAACCGTACGGCGCACATTGCTCTGCTGTGCTACGCCGACGGCGAACGTCGTTACATCATCGCTCCGCGTGGCCTGGAAGTGGGTGCTACCTTGCTGTCGGGCACCGATGCTCCGATCCGCGCTGGTAACACGCTGCCGATCCGCAACATCCCGGTGGGTACGACGATTCACTGCGTCGAAATGCTGCCTGGCAAGGGTGCTCAAATGGTCCGTTCGGCCGGCGCTTCCGCCGTCCTGCTGGCTCGCGAAGGCATCTACGCTCAGGTTCGTCTGCGCTCGGGTGAAGTTCGCCGTGTGCACATCGAATGCCGCGCCACCATTGGTGAAGTCGGTAACGAAGAACACAGCCTGCGCCAAATCGGCAAGGCCGGTGCAATGCGTTGGCGTGGTATCCGCCCGACGGTTCGTGGCGTTGCCATGAACCCGGTGGATCACCCGCACGGTGGCGGCGAAGGCCGTACCGGTGAGGCACGCGAGCCGGTCAGCCCGTGGGGCACCCCGGCGAAGGGTTTCAAGACCCGTCGCAACAAGCGGACGAACAATATGATCGTCCAACGGCGCAAGCGCAAGTAAGAGGCGAACACTATGTCACGTTCGATCAAGAAAGGCCCGTTTGTCGATGCTCACCTGATCAAAAAGGTGGACACGGCCGTCGCGGGCAAAGACAAGAAGCCGATCAAGACCTGGTCGCGTCGTTCCACGATCCTGCCCGAGTTCATCGGTCTGACGATCGCGGTCCACAACGGCAAGCAACATGTCCCCGTGTACATCAACGAGAACATGGTCGGTCACAAGCTGGGCGAGTTCGCGCTGACCCGTACGTTCAAGGGCCACGCTGCGGACAAGAAGGCGAAGAGGTAAGCGATGGAAACTACTGCCATTATCCGTGGGGTGCACATCTCGGCACAGAAGACCCGTTTGGTTGCGGACTTGATCCGTGGCCAGAAGGTCGGCCGTGCCCTGGAAATCCTCACCTTCTCGCCGAAGAAGGCTGCCGTCATCCTGAAGAAGGCTGTCGAGTCCGCCATCGCCAACGCCGAGCACAACGACGGCGCCGATATCGACGAACTGAAAGTCACCACGATTTTTGTGGACAAGGCTCAGTCGATGAAGCGCTTCTCCGCTCGCGCCAAGGGCCGCGGCAACCGTATCGAGAAGCAGACCTGCCATATCACGGTCAAGGTCGGAGCTTAAGGAGTCACGATGGGTCAGAAAATTCACCCCACTGGGTTCCGTCTCGCGGTCACCCGTAATTGGTCCTCGCGTTGGTTCGCCGACGACAAGGCCTTCGGCACGATGCTTGCCGAAGACATTCGCGTTCGCGAGTACCTGAAAAAGAAGCTCAAGAGCGCCTCCGTTGGTCGCGTGATCATCGAGCGTCCGGCCAAGAATGCCCGCATCACCGTCTACTCGGCTCGTCCGGGCGTGGTGATCGGCAAGCGCGGCGAAGACATCGAAAGCCTGAAGGCTGATCTGCAGCGTCTGATGGGCGTGCCTGTGCACGTCAACATCGAAGAAATCCGCAAGCCGGAAACCGATGCTCAACTGATCGCCGACTCGATCTCGCAACAGCTCGAGAAGCGCATCATGTTCCGTCGCGCAATGAAGCGCGCGATGCAAAACGCGATGCGTCTGGGTGCCCAAGGCATCAAGATCATGAGCTCGGGCCGTCTGAACGGTATCGAAATTGCTCGCACCGAGTGGTATCGCGAAGGCCGTGTGCCGCTGCACACCCTCAAGGCCAACATCGACTACGGCACCTCCGAAGCCCACACCACGTATGGCGTGATCGGCATCAAGGTCTGGGTCTACAAGGGCGACATGCTGGCTAACGGCGAATTGCCGCCGGAAACCGCTGCCCCGCGCGAAGAAGAACGTCGTCCGCGCCGCGCTCCGCGTGGTGATCGTCCGGACGGTGCTCGCACCGGTCGTCCGGGTGGTCGTGGTCGTGGTGGTCCCCGCAAGGCGGACGCTGCTCCGGCGCCTGAAGGAGAATAACCATGCTGCAACCCTCTCGCAGAAAGTATCGCAAAGAGCAGAAGGGCCGCAACACCGGTCTGGCGACTCGTGGTACCCACGTGTCGTTCGGCGAATTCGGTCTGAAGGCCACCGGCCGTGGCCGTCTGACCGCTCGCCAGATCGAAGCCGCTCGTCGTGCTATCAATCGTCACATCAAGCGTGGCGGCCGTATCTGGATTCGCATTTTCCCGGATAAGCCCATCTCGCAAAAGCCCGCCGAAGTCCGTATGGGTAACGGTAAGGGCAATCCTGAGTACTGGGTCGCTGAAATTCAGCCCGGCAAAGTGCTCTACGAAATGGAAGGTGTGAGCGAAGAGATCGCGCGTGAAGCTTTCCGCCTGGCCGCTGCCAAGCTGCCGATTTCGACCACGTTCGTCGCGCGTCATATCGGTGCTTAAGGAGTACTAACATGAAAGCTAGCGAACTCCGTTCGAAAGACGCCGCCGAGCTCGGCAAAGAGCTCGAAAGCCTGCTGAAGGCACAATTCGGTCTGCGTATGCAGAAGGCCACGCAGCAACTGGCCAACACCAGCCAGCTGCGCAACGTGCGTCGCGACATTGCGCGCGTTCGTACCTTGCTGACCGAGAAGGCAGGGAAATAAACATGAGCGAAACTCAAAACACCCAAGTGGCCAAGCGCCAGCGTACGCTGGTTGGCAAGGTCGTCAGCAACAAGATGGACAAGACTGTCGTTGTGCTCGTCGAGCGCCGCGTCAAGCACCCCATCTTCGGCAAGATCATCATGCGCTCCGCGAAGTACAAGGCGCACGATGAATCGAACCAATACAACGAAGGCGATACGGTTGAAATCGCTGAAGGCCGTCCCATCTCGCGCTCGAAGTCGTGGCGTGTGGTGCGTCTGGTTGAAGCCGCACGTATCATCTAAGTGATGCAGTCATCGGAACGGTTCGCCGTTCTGATATAAAACGGCAAGGGCTAAACCCCTTGCCGTTTTTTTTTGTCTTTGAGATCCATGCCGAGTCGAGTCAGCAACGTCCTGCGCAGTATCGTCACGGCCCATGCGCTCGGGGCCGCCTTGTGCCTGGCCGGCGCGGCAGCCGCGCAAGCCCTGAACACGGGCCAAGCTGCCCCTTCGGCGCCGTCGCCCGATGACGCCAGGACCGGTAAGAACGTCTTGAATGCGGGACCCGAGCCTCGGGTCAAACCGCCTACCGGATCTCGCGACCACGCAGCCATCTTCGGCTCGGAAGACGAGGACGAACAGGCCTTGGCGTCGCAGGAGCAGACGCTTGAAAACCAGCGCAATCAGCTGCTGATGCTGGAACGCCTGTTCACCCAGAAGCCTGCGGGCGCCGGGACTGCGCCGCCGGCGATGATGCCGTTGAACTCCGGCTCGACGATGCGGCCTTTGCAGCCCACGCCCTCTGGCTCGCAGCTTGATAGAGGCAAGATCGACGAGATGCAGCGGCGCGTCGACGGTATGCGCCGCGACGCGGAATCGATGCGCCAGAGCGGAAAATAAACGCTGAAGCCGGCCGGTGCCGCTTTTGAAACGCAGCGTAGCCGTTATCGGCACCAGCGTTGTTACAACGGCCCATGGTTCTTGATATAAGTGCTGTCAGCGCACCTATTGCGCTGACAATTCTGACCACAGGAGTGGCATAGATGATCAAGTCTCCGGGCAAGCTTGGCGCTGCAGCTTTCATGGTGTGGGCGGGCGTGGGATTTTCTGCAGCCGCAAGCGCGCAAAGCATTGTTTTCAAGGATGTGGAAGTCTCTCGGCCCATCTACGACAGCGTTTTGGTCGTTGGTAGCGATAGCCGAGCGCGAACTGGCATGGAAGTCCGAGAGTTGCAGAGGACGATGGATCAGGTTCGTGATCAAACGCGTACTTTGGATGACCTGAAGAACCAGAACCGCGCGCTGCAACGCAAAGTGGACGATCAGGAGAAAAAGATTGCCGCATTGGAGCGAAAACAAAGCGACAGCAACCGTAGTAGCAGTAGCAGTAGCAGCAGCAACAGCGCGAACGAGCGGCAGTTCAGCGCGATGCAGCGCCAGATCGATCAGCTTAGCCGCGACCTTGATCGTGTACGTAGCAAGGTGAAATAACGCGAGGTGCCTGCGCGCGCGGCGAGGTCGTGCGCGCGGGCGCGTCCCCGCGTCAGCGCCGTCGCGCCAGTTCCCGCAGGCGTCCCGCGATCCCCGTTGGAAAGTAATACACCGACACGACGAACAGGATGCCCAGCCACAGCAGCCAGCGGTCCGGTTCGAACAGCAACGCCAACGGCGCCACGCCGGTCACCGCATCGTGGAGGACGTGCAGGCCATCTTGAAGATAGCTTTGCGCGAACACGAACAAGCTGGCGCCCACCACGGCGCCATACATCGTCCCCATGCCGCCGATCACCAGCATCAGCAGGATGTTCAGCATGATCTCGAACGACAGGGAGGTGTCCGGCCCGTTGTAGCGGAGCCATAGCGCGTACATCGCGCCGGCCAGCGTGGCGAAGGCGGCGGCAAGCAGGTTGGACAGGCTGCGATACAGCACGGTGCGATAGCCGATGGCTTCGGCGCGGAAGGGGTTTTCGCGGATCGCTTGCAGCACGCGGCCGAACGGAGAATTGACGATGCGCAGCAGCATCAGGAACAGCACGACGCAGACGGCGGCGATCAAATAATACGTAATGATGCGGCCGTCGATCGTGACGCCCAGTACGGGTTCTGACAACGGTCGGAACGCGGGGCGAAGCAGTTGCGGCACCTTGAAGTTAAGGCCGTCTTCGCCGCCCGTCAGCGTGGACAGTTGCGAGACCAGCGTCTGGAAGGCGGCAGCCACCGCCAAGGTGATCATGGCGTAGAAGATTGCGCGTACACGCAGGCTTGCCAAGCCGATCAGCAATGCAAAGGCCAGCGACACAAGCAGGCCCGCGCCCACGCCGGCGAACACTGCCGTCCAACCGGGCTCCATACGGATGCTGGCGATTGCCACGCCATAGGCGCCGATGCCGAAGAACATCGTGTGCGCAAAGCTGACGATGCCGGTATAGCCCAGCAGCAGGTCATAGCTGGCCACCAGGATGACGAACACCAGGATCTTGGCCGCCACGGCCAGCGACTTGGGGCCGGGAAAGAGAAACGGCGTGGCAAGCAGCAGGACGACAATCACAATCAGCGCCAGCGCCAGCAAAGGGCTGCGCGGCGGGTCGCCGGAGAGCAGGCGGAATGACATGTCGCGGTTCCTAGCGGTTGGTGACCGGATACACGCCTTGCGGCCGCCACAACAATATGGCGACCATCAGGGCGATGTTCGAGAACAAGGCCGCCTTGGGGACCAGGAAGCCGGTGTAGTTGGCCATCAAGCCAACCAGCAGCGCGCCGATCAGGCAGCCCACCGTCGAGCCCAATCCGCCGATCATGATGACGATGAAGATCAGCACGTTTACCTGCGCACCCAACTGCGGCACGATGGATTGCTGATACATGCCCCACAGCACGCCGCCCAGGCCGGCCAGCATGGACCCCGCCACGAACACGCCCACGAACAGGTGCCGGATGCGATAGCCCAGGCTTTCGACCATTTCCCTGTCTTCAACGCCGGCGCGGATCAGCAGCCCCAACTTGGTCCGGTTCAGCACCCACAGCATGCCGCCCAGCACTAGCACGCCCACTGCCAGCGCGACGATGCGAAATTTCTCGATCGCGGCGTCGCCCAGCAGGAACGCGCCGCGCAGCGCCTCGGGCAGCGGGAGCGACAGCGTTTGCGGACCCCAGATCATCTTGATGATCTCTTCGCCGATGATCATGCCGCCCATGGTGATCAGGATCTGCTTCAGATGCTGGCCGTACACCGGCCGCACAATGACGCGTTCGAAGGCCAGGCCCACCGCGCCGGCCACAAGCATGCCCACGATCATGGCCGGCAGTACCGCAACCATGTTCGTCCACAGGCTTGCCGTCTGCGTCCAGTCGGACATCGACCCCAGCACCGTGGCCGCCATGTACGCGCCGATGGCAATGAACAGGCCGTGGCCGAAGTTCAAAACATCCATCAGCCCGAACACCAGCGTCATGCCCGAGGCGACGATGAAGATGATCATGCCCATGGCCAGGCCGGCCAACGTCAGGGTGATCCAGGTCGACAACGAGCCTACCAGCGGCAGTGCAAGCGCGGCCAATGCGACGACCAGCAGCACGGGGCGCAGGTCCGCGCGCACGCGTGGCCGTGGGGTATCGATATCCAAGGTGCTCATTGATGGCTTCCCAGCGATAGGCCCAGCAGGCGGGTCTGTAGCGCCTCGTCTTGCGCCAACGTCTGCATGGCGCCCGCGTGGACGATACGGCCGTCGTCCATGACGGCGACATGGTCGCCGACCCGGCGCGCAAAGTTGAAGTTCTGCTCGACCAGCAAAATGGTGGTGGACGCCTGCTTGAGTTCGATGAAGGCGTCGATCATGTTCTGGATGATGGCGGGCGCCAGGCCCTTGCTGGGCTCGTCGATCAGCAGCAGTCGGCGCGGTTCGATGATGGCGCGCGCCACGGCAAGCATCTGTTTCTGGCCTCCGGACAGCTTGCCGGCGGGGTGTAGCCAGAACTTCTTCAGTGCCGGGAAGAATCCGAAGATCCATTCCAATCGCGCCGTGTCCAACTGCGCCTCGGTTCGGGCCTGGCGCGCGGCCAGCAAGATGTTTTCCTTGACGGAAAGGTCGGCAAAGATGCCCATGTTCTCGGGTACGTAGGCCATGCCCATGCGCGCCATGTCGGGCGGCGATGTGCGGGTGCCCGGCCCGCCGACGGGCGCGCCGTCAAACCGCACCTGGCCTTGCGAGGCGCGCCACAAGCCCATGATGGTGCGCAGCGTCGTGGTCTTACCCGCGCCGTTGCGGCCCAGCAGCATGGTTACCGCCGACGCGGGCACCGCAAGATCGACGCCGTGCAGGATTTGATACGCACCGATGTGCGTGTGCACGTCCTTCAATTCAAGTAGCGGCGGCGCGCTCATGCGGGGTTCTCCACGGGCGCGATACCCAGGTATGCCTGTTGCACGATGGGCGAGGCGATGACAGCGGCGGGCTCGCCATCGGCCATCAATTGGCCGTTATGCAGTACGACGATGCGGTCGGCCAATTCGCGCACCACATCCATCTTGTGCTCGACCAGCAGGATTGTTTTCGAGGGGTCGGCTTTCAGTTCGCGAATCAGCTCCAGCACCACGGGTACATCGTCCACGCTCATGCCGGCCGTGGGCTCGTCAAACATGAAAACCTGCGGCTCCAGGGCGATCAACATGGCGATTTCCAGCTTGCGCTGATCGCCATGCGGCAGGTCGGCCGCAGCCTGGTCGCGGCGTGCCGACAAGCGGGTACGTTCAAGCAGCACATCGGCGCGCGCCAGCAGCTTGCGATCATCGTCCCAGGTTCGCCAGAAGCGAATCTGACGCCAGCTCAGACCTTGTTGGCGCGATTGCAGCGCCAGCCGCACGTTCTCGTGCACGGACAGGCGCGGGAAAAGCTGCGTCAGCTGAAATGCACGGCCCAACCCCGCGTGCATGCGCGCAGGGGCCGACAGCGACGTCAGGTCGCGCCCGTTCAGACTTACCGACCCAGCGCTGGCACGCAGCTGGCCAGAGATCAAGTTGAAGTAGGTTGTCTTGCCCGCGCCGTTGGGGCCGACAATGGCCGTCAGCGTGCCCGGCTCGTAGCGGCAACTGACGTTGTTGACGGCCACGTGCCCGCCGAAGCGGATCGTAAGCGATTGGGTTTCCAGCATGGCGGCAACCGGCCTTCAACGCTTGTTTTGAATGGGCACATTCATCTGATCGGGCGTGATTTCCTTGACCAGATCCTGCACGGCCCACGGCACGGAAGGATCGTTCTTGATGCGGAAGTGGTACATCGACTGCATCGCCTGATGGTCTTCGGGGCGGAACGTCATCTTGCCCTTGGGCGTATCGAAACTCATGCCTTCCATTGCCTTGATGAGCGTGTCGGTGTCGGCGTTGCCCGCGGTCTTGTTCAGCGCCGCCACGATCGCGATGCCCGAAGACATGCCGCCGGCCGTGAAGAAGTCGGGCGGCTGCCCGAAGCGCTTCTGATGTTCGGCAACCAGCCAATCGTTGATGGGATTCTTCGGAATGCCGTAGTAGTAATACGTGGCGCCTTCCATGCCGGCCAGGGACTTCAGCGGCGTCATCGCGGCCAGCGTGTTGCCGCCCGTGGCAATTTCAATGCCGAAGCGCTTGGGGTCCAGGTCGGCTATCTTGAACGGGTTGCCGGCGCCGGCCCACAGGATGAAGATGATCTTGCGGCCGGGCTTGTCTTTCAACGCATCAAACAGGCGCTGCGCGCCGGCGGTGAAGTCCGTGGCGTTGGCCGGCAGATATTCCTCGTGCACGATCTTGGCGTTTTTCAGCGCACCCTTGAAGGCCTTCACGCCGTCACGGCCAAATGCGTAGTCTTGCGCCAACATGGCGATGGATGTGCCCGCCTGGTCGAACGCGACCGCGTTGGCGATGGCGTCCTGCGACGAGTTGCGGCCGGTGCGGAAAATGTACTTGTTCCATTTTTCGCCGGTGATCGAATCCGCGACGGCGGGCTCGACCAGCAGGATCTTTTCGTATTCCTCGGCGATGGGCAGCATGGCCAACGCGACGCCTGACGACGTGGGGCCCACCGCGATGTCGGCATTGTCGTCCGCATAGGCCGACGCCAGCTGCGCGCGGGCAACGTCGGGCTTGCCCTGATTGTCCTTTTCAATGACGCGGATCTTGCGGCCAGCCACGGTCATCGTGCCTTGCGTGGCGTACTCCAGGCCCAGCATCAAGCCGTTCTGCGTCTGTTTGGCATAGGCCTCCAGCGGCCCGGTCTTGTCGTACACGTGGGCGACGACGAAATCCTTGGCGGCGACCGTCGAGGTCATGCAAAGCGCCGCCAGCGCGGCGAGCAGTATGCGATTCATGGGAAGTCTCCTGGTATCAGTATCAACGGGCGCAAGCGTTCGCCGTGTGATCCGGCGTGGCAAGAAATTGGCGGATGGCGTCGATCTGCGGCGCGACGTTCAATGCGGGGGCGTGGCCACAGTCGGGGAAGTCGATGCGCGTTGCACGGGGACCGCGCTGCGTCATGGCATCAGCGACTTCCGGCAGCAACAGGTCGGACTGCGCGCCGCGCAGCAACAGCACCGGCATGCGCAGCGAGTCGTAGCCGCTCCAGCGGTCGTAGTCATTGGGATGATGGCGGAATTGGGCGACGATGGCGGGGTCGTAATGCGGCGTGACGCGGCCATCGGGAAGCCGGCGGACCGACGTCTCGGCCATACGCCGCCATTGCGCATCGCTTTGCCACCCATAGGGCTGGTAGGCGACGCGCAGCCAGGCTTCGAGTTCGGTGACGGTATCAAAGGCGGGCGGGTTGCCCGCGTACGCCAGGATGCGTTCGATGGCCGGCTTGGGCAGCTCGGGTCCGATGTCATTGACCACCAGATGCGAGATCCGGTCGCGCAAGGTGGTGGCGGCCGCGTGCATGCCGGTGGCGCCGCCCATCGATGTGCCGACCCAGCGCATACGGGTAAGCGACAAGGCATCGGCCAGCGTGCGCGCCAGCCTTGCATAGAAATCCAGGCAGTATTCGGCCGCCGGGTCGGGGCTCCATTGCGACAGGCCGCGGCCGATCGTGTCGGGGCAGATGACGCGGTAGTCACCGGCCAGCGCTTCTGCCAGGTCGTCGAAGTCGCGGGCGGTTCGAGCCAGGCCGTGCCACATGATGAGGGGCAGCGCGTCGGGCGCGCCCCATTCCATGTAGTGCAGCTCGCGTCCTTCGCAACGCACATAGCGCGAAACCGGCGTGTGGCGGGCGGCCGTTGCGGGCTCGGTTGCCATGAGTCTCCTCTCGGGTTGTCCAGGTTGTGTGCTTATCGGGCTGAATATAGACTTGCGCCAGACGCATCGACAATGCGCCGCGCACCCCAGGGCAGGGTGAGTCAAGAACTTGTAGACGCAAGATCAAATTGCGCTGGGCCGCGTACAGGAGACCGCGACATGTCGGACACGGAATTCGCCATATCGGCCACCGCAGGCGCCGACGGGCGCGAGCAATGGCGGGCGGCGCTGGCCGACGCGTTCGGTCCGTTCGAGGTGCACCGCGGCAAAGCCGACCATTTCGCCGGCCATGTGCGCTACGCGCGTCGCGCCAGCTTGCAGTTCAATGACCTGCACTATCAGGGACAGAAGCTGGAACGCACGGCCGGTAACGTGTCGCGGCTGGACCAGGAGTTCTATACGTTTGGCATGCCGCTGGCGGGGCCGTTGGCCGTGCGGCAGCAGGGGCGCGATTTTCAGGTGGAGCCGGGCTGCGTGTACCTGATGAACCAAAGCCTGCCGTATCAGGCGACGGCGTTGGGGGCGGCCGGCTACCGTAGTCTTAGCGTGTCGTTTCCTCGCAGTGCGCTGACGCAGCGCGATTCGCGCATCGGCGCGTTCCACAAGTTGCGCATCGATGACGGGTCGCCGCGCGGGGCGATGCTGGCCGGCTTCATGGACCACCTGTTCAAGGGCATGGGCAGCTGGTCCGATACCGAAGTGACCGAGCTTGGCGAAAGGTTGATCGACCTGATCGTGCTGTTCCTGGTGCAGGCGGGGCAGGGGCATGCGTCTGAAACGGACAGCAGCGTTACGTTGGCGCATCGCCAGCGCGTGTTGGCCTACATCCGCCAGCACCTGGCCGACCCTGGCCTGTCGCCGCAGCACGTCGCGCAAGGCTGCGGCGTGTCGGTGGCGTATCTGCACCGCATCCTGCGCGCGGGCGGCCTGTCGGTGGAGTCGTTCATCTTTGATCAGCGCCTGGATAAATGCCGCGAGCTGCTGCTGGACCCGCGGCATCGGCACCGCGGCATCGCCGAGCTGGCCTATCAGGTCGGCTTTTCACACCCGTCTCATTTCAGTCGGCTGTTCAAGAGCCGCTTCGGCATCACTGCGCGCGATATGCGCGCACGCTGCTGAGTCAAAAAAGACGGCTCACGAATGAGCCGTCTTGTCTTACCGGTCAGCCGTTGAGCGCTGGCTTAGAACGGTGACGGACGATTCGACAGATCCACAATGCTGTTGCTGGTCAGGTCCAGCCGGATGTGTTCGGACGGCGCGCCTGCCGCCAGCTTCAGCATGATCGCCATCAGCGGCTTGAAGCGCGCCTTGAACAGGTCGGCAAGCGTATTGGCGTTGCTGACGCTGTTGCCGCTCATTTGCACGGAAGCGTTCGTGTTGGCCAGCGCCTGGGCCAGCAGCTTGTACTGGCTGGCGCGTTGGGCCGGCATGTCGGCAAAGGCCAGGTCGCCGGCATTGGCAATGCGCACGAAGTCGCCCGCCATGTCCAGCGCCTTCCACTGCGCGAAGTCCGACAGCTGCATGCCGTTGGCTTGCGCCAGGGCTTGTGCACGCGCCTGCGCGTCGGCCAGGTTGCCGGCATACGCCGCGTTGCTGGCTCCGGTACCGCCGCCGTCCGACAGGCAGGCAAAGAAGGCCGGCGTCAGATTGCTCTGATTGCCGGTGTTCGCCAGTTCCTTGAGCGTGACGCTGGTTTGCAGTTGCGACAGCGTCAGCAGGTCGGCGCCGGTCAGCGGGCTTTTGACCAGTTCGCGCATCTCGCAACGCCAGTCGTCGTTAAGCAGGCGCAGGCGCACCAGCTCGCTCATGTAGCGATACGTGAAGTCGCCGTAGTCCTTGGCGTCAAGGATCGACACGTCCCAGCGGGGCGGCGTGGTGTAGGCGTTCTCGGCGCGATACAGGTCGAACAGTTCGTCAAAGCGCGGCACCTTGTCCAGGCGGATGGTCTGTACTTCGATCTTGTCGGCGCTTTGCAGCGTCATCAGCTTGTAGGCCGGCACGTACGCCGCCATGGACGGCGCCTGGATATTGAACAGCGCCGTGTCGCCGCCGTAGTTGCGGGCGGCCATGTCGTTAAAGTGCATATGTCCGCCCACGTGCACCTTCAGGCCGGTTTCGGCCAGGGCGCGGGTGGTGTTCTCCGCCGGACGCCGGATCATCTGCATCTTGTTCGCGCCCAGCAGCGCTTCGATGTCGTCGGAGGCGCCGTTGAAAAACTCGGACATCGGGAAGTGGCTGAACGCGATGACCTGCTTGCCCTGCGCCTTGCCGCGCGCGACGACGTCAGCCAACCATTTGATGACGTGGGCCTTGTGCGTCAGCATCTTGTTGTAGCCCTGGTCACCCGAGCCGGTGAAATCATTGGCGCCGATGCCCGTGGGCACGTAGACGTTGGCATCGATGCCGACCAGCCACACGCCCTTGACCGGCTCAACTACGTAGGACGTGTCTGGCACCATCTTGCACAGCGTGTAGTTCTGCGGCTTGTTTGGGCCGCCCGTGCCTTCGGCGCAGATCTCGTACTGGCGGTTGATCCAGTTGGCCTGATCCAATGCCGTGGTGTAGTCGTAGTCTTCGTACTTGTAGGTGCTGTACGGCGTTTCGTAATAGACGTTTTGCGGCTGCGGCATGAAGCCATGCTGCTTGAGCGCGTCCGTGATGCCGGCGTAGCCCATGTGCAGGACTTCTTCCGTGCAGTACGTGTTGCCGATGCGCGCCCAGTCGCCGCTGTAAGGCGTGCTGCACGCGGCGTTGCCGCCGCGGCTGTAGATCGGTTGCGAGAAGCCGATGGCGCCGGTCGTGGGGTCCAGGCCCAGGTAGTCGCTCTTGCCGGCCGCCTGGTTGAAGGGCCGGTTGGGGTCATGGTTGCCGGGGGCGGCAAAGAACTGGATGCCGTGCTTCTTGGAGTAGTCATCCATGATCTTCACCAGGCCGCGCATGTGCACGGGCTGGCCGTCGTCCGAGAAGTCGCCCGGCAATGCGATGTACTTCACGCCGCGCGCAACGGCGTCGTCCAGCGCGGCCAGGAAGGCGAAGTAGTTCTCGTTGAACAGGCGCGTCGACGTCAGCTGCGCATACATCGTGCGGATCGTTGCGTTGTCGCCGTGCTTGGGATTCGGAATGCCCGGGAACGAACCGTCCTTGAAGTCGGCGTACACATCGTGGAAGTGAATGTCGGGCATGAACGCCACTTGCACGGGGGCGGGTGGCGCGGCCGGCGTTTCCGTGACGGGTGGGGGCGTCTGTGCGACCGGGGGATTGTTGTTGTCGTCATCGTCGCCGCCACAAGCGGCGAGCAAGGCCACAAGGGTGGCGGCGCCGGCCGTGCGGGCGAAGCGGGAAAGGGCGTTCATTGCGCGATCTGATCCTGAAGAGTGGGGCGGGCAGCCACTTCCCTTGGGGTGGTCAGCTGCCTGTCAGCGAGGCGCAATGTTCTCGGACGTGCATGACAGCATCATGAAACGGCGCCGCGCCATGGCCGTCTGCCGCAGGACGAAAAAAAGCCCCTTGCGGGGCTTTTGGGCTGAAGCGCGGAACGCTCAGATGTGCGTGATGAATTTCGTGACGAGGTAGCCGTCAAACGTTTCCAGGCCGCCTTCGCTACCGATGCCGCTGTCCTTGATGCCGCCGAACGGCGTCTCGGCCAGCGCACTGCCGAAGTGGTTGATGTTGACCATGCCGGCTTCCAGTCCGTTCGAGACCTTGGTGGCGGTCTTCAACGAATTGGTGAACACGTAGGACGACAGGCCGAACGGCAGGCTGTTGGCGCGGCGCAGGACTTCGTCGGTGTCCTTGAAGCGGACCACCGGCGCCACGGGGCCGAAGGGTTCTTCGGTCATCAGCATCGAGTCGTCCGGCAGTTCCGTCACGACCGTGGGGGCGAAGAAAAAGCCCTTGCGGTCCAGTGGGCCACCGCCCACCACGACCTTGCCGCCGTGCTTCTTGGCGTCGTCGATGAAGGCGCTCATGGCGGGTACGCGGCGTTCGTGCGCCAGCGGACCCATGTCGGTGCCGGCTTCCAGGCCGTCGCCGACCTTGATGTTCTTGAGCACGTCCGAGAAGCGGGCCAGGAACTGCTCGTAGGCGCCTTCCTGCACGTAGAAGCGAGTGGGCGACACGCAGACCTGACCAGCGTTGCGAACTTTGAACTTGGCCAGCATTTCAGCGGCGCGGTCGATGTCGGCGTCGTCGAACACCAGCACGGGCGAATGGCCGCCCAATTCCATCGTGACGCGCTTCATGTGCGCGCCGGCCAGCGCGGCCAGCTGCTTGCCCACCGGCACGGAACCGGTGAACGACACCTTGCGCACGATCGGCGAACGGATCAGGTAGTCGGAGATCTTGGCGGGCTCGCCCCAGACGATGTTCAGGCAGCCCTTGGGCAGGCCGGCATCGTGGAACATGCGCGCAATCGCCATGACGGCGCTGGGCGAATCTTCCGGACCCTTGAGGACCACCGTGCATCCCGCGCCGAGCGCGGCGGCGATCTTGCGGATGGCCTGGTTGTACGGGAAGTTCCACGGCGTGAACGCGGCGCAGACGCCGATGGGTTCGCGCACGACAAACTGGCGTACATCGGGATTGCGGGGCGGGACCACGCGGCCGTAGATACGGCGGCATTCTTCGGCGTGCCAGTCGGCGTGTTCAGCGCAAGAGGTGACTTCGCCCACGGCTTCGGCCAGCGGCTTGCCCTGGTCCAGCGTCATGTTGCGGCCGATTTCCTTGGCGCGCTCGCGCGACAGCGTGGCAACCTTGCGCAGGATGGCCGAACGATCCATGGGAGAAGACTTCTTCCACGATTCGAACGCGCGCTGGGCGGCGGCTAGCGCACGGTCCAGATCGGCTTCGGTTGCGTGAGGCAGCTGGCCCAGCACTTCAAGCGTGGCCGGGTTGATGACGTCCTGGGTGCGCCTACCCTCGCCGGAGATGAATTCGCCGTCGATATACAGCGCCAACTGTTCATACATGCCTGTCTTTCCTTGCGAAATAGGAGTGGAGTGCGATCGCGTGTCGCCCACGCCAGTCTAAACCAGCTTGCGCGATGCGGGGAGGGCCAATCCGCAGCGCAGGATTGGAGCCAATGGGAGGGGCCAAGTCTTGCAAGCCCGGGCGGGCTTGGACACAATGGGCCATCTTAGGCAGCCTGATTCCATACCCATCGTGCAACCCGTTGACGCGCTTTCCGGCAACAAGCCCAGTCTGTATTCGCGCGTGCTTTTTCGCTTCATCGATTGGCTACGTCACCGGATCGCGCGGGCGTCGCTGGTGGGCGACAAGCCGATCTTCCAGAATGACCAGTTCCCGTGGATCCCCGAGCTAGAGGCGCGGACCCCGGCCATCCGCGCCGAACTCGCCGAATTACTGGCCGAACGCCAGCATCTGCCGGCATTTCATGAGATATCCCCGGATGTCGGGATGATCACGTCCGACGACCAATGGAAGACGTTTGTCTTCATGGGGTACGGGCTGCGATCTGAACGCAACCTGGCGCGTTGCCCGGAAACCGCCCGCGCATTGACCGCGATACCGGGTATCCGCAGCGCGTTCTTCTCGATCCTGGAACCGGGCAAGCGAATTCCTCTTCATACTGGCCCCTACAACGGCGTGCTGCGCCTGCACCTGGGGCTGGTGGTGCCCGAGCCGGCCGATCGCTGCTGGATAGAAGTCGGGGGGGAACGGTATAGCTGGCGGGAAGGTCGGGCCGTGGTGTTCGATGACCTGTATCCCCACCAGGTTCACAACGACACGGACGGGCTACGCGCCGTTCTGTTCGTCGACTTCGAAAGGCCGTGCCGTGTTCCGGTAAAATGGCTGAATCGCCTGGTGCTCAGAGCGGCCCCGTTCACGGACGAAATCCGTCGCGGCAAGGCCAATCACGATGCCTGGGAGAAGGGCTACTACCGCCAGAAATAGGGGGCAGAGGGCCCGCAAACCGTTCCCCTTATTGGGGAGCGTGGTCTTTTGTGCGTCATACCAACAAAGTACTTGCGCTCAAAATTTAACCACGCTAGAATGATCAGCTTTCCCAGATTGTCGATTGAGTTAAGGAAGATTTAGCTCATCGAGTTGGGGGAATACCCGCAGGATTTCAACCCAGGGTCGTTGCGTTGCCAACCCGTTGCAGAGGTAGAGCGAAAGCTCTAGGTCTACAACACAAAAGCAGGGCGGCAGACCTGACGGGACCAAAACTGGCAGGAATTGCAGAGTTCCTCGGGGGGAAAACCCCGGGAAAACAGTATTTCCAGTTAAGTTGGAACAGGAAAAATCATGATCCAAATGCAGACCACGCTGGACGTGGCCGATAACACTGGTGCGCGTCATGTCATGTGCATTAAGGTGCTCGGTGGCTCCAAGCGCCGTTATGCCGGTATCGGCGACATCATCAAGGTGAGCGTCAAAGATGCGGCTCCGCGCGGACGCGTCAAGAAAGGCGAAATTTACAATGCCGTGGTGGTTCGTACCGCCAAGGGCGTGCGCCGTAAAGACGGTTCGCTGATTAAGTTCGGTGGCAATGCCGCCGTATTGCTCAACGCCAAGCTGGAGCCCATCGGCACCCGCATCTTCGGACCCGTTACGCGTGAACTGCGTACCGAGAAGTTCATGAAGATCGTGTCGTTGGCCCCGGAAGTGCTGTAAGGAGCCCTACGATGAATAACATTCGTAAAGGCGACGAAGTCATCGTCCTGACCGGCCGCGACAAAAAGCGTCGCGGTACCGTGCTGGCTCGTGTTGATGCCGACCACGTTCTGGTCGAAGGCGTCAACATCGTCAAGAAGCACGTGAAAGCCAACCCGATGGCTAACAACCCGGGCGGGATTGTCGAAAAGACCATGCCGATCCACATCTCGAATGTGGCGCTCTTTAACCCCGCAACCGGTCGTGGCGACCGCGTGGGCGTTCAAGAAGTCGAAGGTCGCAAGGTCCGCGTGTTCCGTTCCAATGGTGCCGTTGTCGGCGCCAAGGCGTAAGGGGCGATAGACATGTCTCGTTTGCAAGATTTCTACAAGAGCAAGGTCGCTGGCGACCTGCAGGCCAAGTTTGGCTACAAGAGCGTCATGGAAGTGCCGCGCATCACCAAGATCACCCTGAACATGGGTGTCTCGGAAGCCGTGTCCGATAAGAAGGTTATCGAACACGCGGTGTCGGACCTGACCAAGATCGCTGGCCAAAAGCCTGTCGTGACGAAGACCAAGAAGGCTATCGCCGGTTTCAAGATCCGCGAAAACTACCCGATTGGTTGCATGGTCACGTTGCGTGGTCAACGCATGTACGAATTCCTGGATCGCCTCGTTGCGGTCGCGCTGCCTCGCGTGCGCGACTTCCGTGGTATCTCGGGTCGTGCGTTCGACGGCCGTGGCAACTACAACATCGGGGTGAAAGAGCAAATCATTTTCCCCGAAATCGAGTACGACAAGATCGACGCGCTGCGTGGGCTGAACATCAGCATCACCACCTCCGCGAAGACCGACGAAGAAGCCAAGGCGCTGTTGACGGCCTTCAGCTTCCCGTTCCGTAACTAAGGGGCTGATGACGTGGCTAAACTTTCCCTCATCAATCGCGACATCAAGCGCGCCAAGCTGGCTGACAAGTTCGCTGCCAAGCGCGCTGAGTTGAAGGCGATCATCGACGACCAGTCGAAGACCGACGAAGAACGTTACCAAGCTCGGCTCAAGCTGCAACAGCTGCCGCGCAATGCCAATCCGACGCGCCAACGTAACCGTTGCGTGGTCACCGGTCGTCCGCGCGGCGTGTTCCGCAAGTTCGGCCTGACGCGTCACAAACTGCGTGAAATGGCGATGAAGGGCGAAATCCCCGGCATCACCAAGGCCAGCTGGTAGGAGATACATTATGAGCATGAGCGATCCCATCGCCGATATGCTGACCCGCATTCGCAATGCGCAGCAAGTGGACAAAGTTACGGTGAGCATGCCCTCCTCGAAGCTGAAGGCGGCAATTGCCGCTGTGCTGAAAGACGAAGGCTACATCGACAGCTTTGAAATCAAGGGCACCCAGGCCAAGCCTGAGCTCGAGATCACCCTGAAGTACTACGCTGGTCGCCCGGTTATCGAACGCATCGAACGCGTTTCGCGCCCCGGTCTGCGTATCTACAAGGGCCGTACCAGCATTCCTCAGGTCATGAACGGCCTGGGCGTGGCTATCGTTTCGACCTCGCGCGGCGTCATGACCGACCGTAAGGCTCGCGCCAACGGCGTCGGCGGCGAAGTGCTGTGCTACGTGGCCTAAGGAGAAATTCGAATGTCACGTATCGCTAAGTATCCGGTCGAACTGCCCAAGGGTGTCGAAGCTGACATCAAGCAGGATCAGATCATCGTCAAGGGCCCGCTGGGCACCCTGACTCAAGCCCTGACTGGCGACGTTACGGTTGCGATGGACGAAGGCAAGCTCACGTTTGCCGCCGCCAACGAATCTCGTCACGCCAATGCCATGTCGGGTACCGTGCGCGCTCTGGTGGCCAATATGGTTACCGGCGTGAGCAAGGGCTTCGAGCGCAAGCTGACCCTGGTTGGCGTGGGTTACCGCGCCTCGATCCAAGGCGATGCCGTTAAGCTGCAGCTCGGTTTCTCGCACGACGTTTTGCATCAGTTGCCGGCCGGTATCAAGGCCGAATGCCCCACCCAGACGGAAATCGTCATCAAGGGCGCCAACAAGCAAGTCGTCGGTCAGATGGCCGCTGAAATCCGCTCGTACCGCGAACCCGAACCCTACAAGGGCAAGGGTGTGCGTTACTCGGACGAACGCGTCGTCATCAAAGAAACCAAGAAGAAATAACGGCGCACGCAAGGACGAATCATGGACAAAAAAGTTTCCCGTTTGCGTCGTGCGGTTCCGACCCGCCGGAAGATCAACGAGTTGCGCGTTCACCGCCTCTCGGTCTTCCGCTCGAACCAGCACATCTACGCCAACATCATTTCGCCGGAAGGCGATCGCGTTCTGGTCAGCGCCTCGACGGTGGAAGCCGAAGTGCGTGCGCAACTGGCCGGCCAAACCGGTCAAGGCGGCAACACTGCCGCTGCGACCCTGGTTGGCAAGCGCGTGGCCGAAAAGGCCAAGGCTGCCGGTATCGAACTGGTCGCTTTCGATCGCTCGGGCTTTCGTTACCATGGCCGCGTGAAAGCGCTGGCCGATGCCGCGCGTGAAGCCGGCCTGAAGTTCTAAGCGAGGATCTGTCAAATGGCTAAAGTACAAGGCAAGAACGCCGCGGAAAAAGAGAACGATGACGGCCTCCGCGAAAAGATGATCGCGGTCAACCGCGTGAGCAAAGTGGTCAAGGGTGGTCGCACCATGAGCTTTGCCGCGCTGACCGTGGTTGGCGATGGCGATGGTCGCGTCGGCATGGGTAAGGGCAAGGCGCGTGAAGTGCCGGTGTCCGTCCAGAAGGCAATGGAACAGGCCCGTCGCGGCATGTTCAAGGTTGCTCTGAAGAACGGCACGCTGCACCACACCGTGGTTGGCAAGCATGGCGCCGCTACCGTGCTGATCTCGCCGGCTGCTGAAGGTACTGGCGTTATCGCCGGCGGCCCGATGCGCGCTATTTTTGAAGTGATGGGTGTGCGTAACGTGGTTGCCAAGAGCTTGGGCTCGAGCAACCCCTACAACATGGTTCGCGCCACGTTGAACGGTCTGCGCGCTTCCCTGACCCCGGCCGATGTTGCTGCCAAGCGCGGCAAGTCGGTCGAAGAAATCCTGGGGTAAATCATGGCTCAGAAGCAGATCAAAGTGACCCTCGTGCGCTCCGTGATCGGTACCAAGCAATCGCACCGTGATACGGTTCGCGGTTTGGGCTTGGGCCGCATCAACAGCAGCCGCGTGTTGGTCGATACGCCCGAGGTGCGTGGGATGATCCGTAAGGTGGATTATCTCGTTTCCGTCTCGGAAGCCTAAGGAATCACCATGTCGGATATGCAACTTAATTCGCTGAAGCCCGCTGAGGGCAGCAAGCACGCCAAGCGCCGCGTCGGCCGTGGTATCGGTTCGGGTCTGGGTAAAACCGCCGGCCGTGGCCACAAAGGTCAGAAGTCGCGCTCGGGCGGTTTCCATAAGGTTGGCTTCGAAGGCGGTCAAATGCCGCTGCAGCGTCGTCTGCCCAAGCGTGGTTTCACCCCGCTCGGTCAGCACCTGTACGCCGAAGTCCGTCTGTCGGACCTGCAAGCCTTGCCCATCGACGAAGTCGACGTGCAAGTGCTCAAGGCGGCTGGCGTGATTGGTCAGGCGGTTCGTTACGCCAAGGTCATCAAGTCGGGTGAACTCTCGCGCAAGGTAGTGCTCAAGGGCATTACTGCGACGGCCGGCGCTCGCGCCGCCATCGAAGGCGCGGGCGGCTCGCTTGCTTGATCACGAGGTGACGAGTGGCTAACGCGCAGGCATTGGGCAAAACCGGAGCACGGTACGGTGATTTGAAGCGCCGTTTGGTGTTCCTGGTGCTCGCCCTGGTGGTTTACCGTTTGGGTACACACATCCCCGTACCGGGTATTAATCCGGATGCGCTGGCGGACTTGTTCCGCCAGAACCAGGGCGGGATCCTGGGCCTGTTCAACATGTTCTCGGGTGGGGCGCTCTCGCGTTTCTCGATTTTTGCCCTGGGGATCATGCCGTACATTTCGGCATCCATCATCATGCAGTTGATGTCGGTGGTGGTGCCGTCGCTGGAAGCGCTCAAGAAAGAGGGCGAATCCGGTCGTCGGAAGATTACCCAATACACCCGCTACGGCACAGTCGTGCTGGCGCTGGTGCAAGCAGTGGGCATTTCGGTGGCGTTGGAGTCCCAACAGGGACTGGTGATCGATCCGGGTATGCTGTTTCGCTTCACGACCGTTGTGACTCTGGTCACTGGCACCATGTTCGTCATGTGGCTGGGTGAACAGATCACGGAACGCGGTCTGGGCAACGGGATTTCCATCCTGATCTTCGCAGGTATCGTTGCGGGTTTGCCCGCGGCGCTGGCTGCACTGTTGGACCTGGTCCGCACCAACGCGATGTCCGTGCTTTCGGCACTGTTCATTGTGGCTCTGGTGGTGCTGGTTACCGCTTTTGTGGTGTTCGTGGAACGCGGACAGCGCAAGATCACGGTGAACTACGCCAAGCGTCAGGTCGGCAACAAGGTCTACGGTGGTCAAAGCTCGCATTTGCCGCTGAAGCTGAACATGGCAGGGGTGATTCCGCCGATTTTCGCATCGTCGATCATTCTGTTCCCGGCCACGATCACGAGCTGGTTCTCCAGCAGTGAGAACATGCGCTGGCTTAGCGACCTGGCTGCGGCCCTGTCGCCTCGTCAACCGCTCTACATCACGCTGTACTCCGTCGCGATTATTTTCTTCTGCTTTTTCTACACGGCTCTGGTGTTCAACAGCCGCGAAACGGCGGACAACCTGAAGAAGAGTGGTGCGTTTGTTCCGGGCATTCGTCCGGGTGAACAAACAGCGCGCTACATCGACAAGATCCTGATGCGTTTGACGCTCGCAGGTGCCATCTACATTACGTTGGTGTGCCTGTTGCCGGAATTCTTGGTGATGCGCTGGAACGTTCCCTTCTACTTCGGTGGTACGTCTCTGTTGATTATTGTGGTGGTGACGATGGATTTCATGGCACAGGTTCAGGCCTACATGATGTCTCACCAGTACGACTCGTTGCTCAAGAAGGCCAACTTCAAGGGCGCGGGTTTGCCGATGCGGTAAGCAAAAGAATGTCCAAGGACGACGTCATTCAGATGCAAGGCGAGGTTCTTGAGAACCTCCCGAACGCGACATTTCGCGTCAAGCTCGAAAACGGCCACGTGGTGTTGGGCCATATTTCCGGCAAGATGCGTATGCATTACATCCGGATCCTGCCGGGTGACAAGGTCACAGTGGAGCTCACGCCCTATGATCTGACGCGAGCCAGGATAGTTTTCCGCTCCAAATGAGCGGAACCGGATTACGGAAAATTAGGAGTCAACCATGAAAGTAATGGCATCGGTTAAGCGGATCTGCCGCAACTGCAAAGTTATCAAACGTCACGGCGTGGTGCGTGTTATCTGCACCGACCCGCGTCACAAGCAGCGTCAAGGCTAACTCGGGTTAGCGACTACGCAACAGATTTATTCAAGGAATAGTCATGGCCCGTATTGCTGGCATTAACATCCCGCCGCAACAGCACGCCGAGATCGGACTGACCGCCATTTTTGGCATTGGTCGTACGCGCGCTCGCAAAATCTGCGAAGCGGCAAACGTACCCTTTGACAAAAAGGTCAAGGATCTGAACGACGCTGAATTGGAACGCGTCCGCGAACATGTTGGTTTGTTCACGGTTGAAGGCGACCTGCGTCGTGAAGTACAGCTCTCGATCAAGCGTTTGATCGACCTGGGAACCTACCGCGGTATGCGTCACAAGCGCGGTTTGCCCGTGCGCGGCCAGCGCACTCGCACCAACGCCCGGACCCGTAAGGGCCCGCGTCGTGCTGCTGCGTCCCTGAAGAAATAATCGAGGAACTGGATTATGGCGAAAGCTTCCACCAGCGGCGCTTCGCGCGTGCGCAAAAAGGTTAAGAAGAACGTCTCGGACGGCATCGCGCACGTTCACGCTTCGTTCAACAACACCATCATCACCATCACCGACCGTCAGGGCAACGCTTTGTCGTGGGCCACTTCGGGTGGTGCTGGTTTCAAGGGTTCGCGTAAGTCGACCCCGTTTGCCGCGCAAGTCGCCGCTGAAACGGCTGGCCGCGTCGCGCTGGAATACGGCATCAAGACGCTGGAAGTGCGCATCAAGGGCCCCGGTCCTGGCCGCGAATCGTCGGTCCGCGCGTTGAACGCGCTGGGCATCAAGATTTCGTCCATCGCCGACATCACGCCCGTTCCGCACAACGGCTGCCGTCCGCCGAAGCGTCGTCGTATCTAAAGGGAATCCACATGGCACGTTATATTGGACCCAAATGCAAGCTCTCGCGCCGCGAGGGTACTGACCTGTTCCTGAAGAGCGCCCGTCGCTCGCTGGATTCCAAGTGCAAGCTGGATTCCAAGCCTGGCCAACACGGCCGCACTTCGGGTGCCCGCACTTCCGACTACGGCCTGCAGCTGCGCGAAAAGCAAAAGCTCAAGCGCATGTACGGCGTGCTGGAAAAGCAATTCCGCAAGTACTTCGCTGAAGCAGAGCGTCGCCGTGGCAACACCGGCGAAACCCTGATCCAGCTGCTGGAATCGCGCCTGGACAACGTCGTCTACCGCATGGGCTTCGGCTCGACGCGCGCCGAAGCTCGCCAGCTGGTCAGCCACCGCGCCATCGAACTGAACGGCCACACGGCTGACATCGCTTCGATGCTGGTAAAGGCCGGCGACGTCGTCTCGATCCGTGAAAAGGCCAAGAAGCAAGGCCGTATCAAGGAATCGCTCGACCTGGCCACCAGCATCGGCATCCCCCAATGGGTGGAAGTCGACGCGACCAAGCTGACCGGTACGTTCAAGTCGGTCCCCGATCGCGCTGACGTCGCTCGCGACATCAACGAATCGATGGTCGTCGAACTGTACTCGCGTTAATCAGGTCGGCCGGCGCCTCCTTCGCAGGTGTGCCGGCTACTGGTCCCGCGACCCGTTTGCACGTCTCGCAGCAGCCCGCCTTCCGCCTTTTGGTGGGGCGGGCTTTGCGGTAAGTATCGGCCGGCGCTTTCGCGCTGCCCGAGTTTCATGTTTCACCTGTCCATCAGCCTTATCGGTGTAACGAGCCGAGGGTATTGAAAAGGAACACAGTAAATGTCCACTCAAGGTTTTCTGAAGCCGCGCTCCATTGAAGTCGAACCGGTCGGCACGCACCATGCCAAGATCGTGATGGAGCCGTTCGAGCGTGGCTACGGTCATACGCTGGGCAACGCCCTGCGCCGCATCCTGCTGTCTTCGATGACCGGCTACGCGCCGACCGAAGTGCAAATGACGGGCGTGGTGCACGAATATTCGACCATCCCGGGCGTTCGCGAAGATGTCGTCGACATCCTGCTGAACCTGAAGGGCGTGGTTTTCAAGCTGCACAATCGCGACGAAGTGACCCTGGTTCTGCGCAAGACCGGCGCGGGCACCGTGCTGGCCAGCGACATTGAACTGCCGCACGACGTCGAGATCATCAACCCCGGCCATGCCATCTGCAACCTGACGGACGCAGGCAAGCTGGAAATGCAGATCAAGGTTGAGAAGGGCCGCGGCTACGTGCCGGGCAACGTGCGCGCGCTGTCGGAAGACCGCACCCACACCATCGGCCGTATCGTTCTGGACGCTTCGTTCAGCCCGGTTCGCCGCGTCAGCTACGCGGTGGAAAGCGCCCGTGTGGAACAGCGCACCGACCTGGACAAGCTGGTTCTGGACATCGAAACCAACGGCGTCATTTCGCCCGAGGAAGCGGTGCGCCAGTCGGCTCGCATCCTGATGGACCAGATCTCGGTCTTCGCCGCGCTGGAAGGCGCTGGTGATTCGTACGAAGCTCCGGTTCGCGGCACGCCGCAGATCGACCCGGTCCTGCTGCGTCCGGTCGACGACCTGGAACTGACCGTGCGTTCGGCCAACTGCCTGAAGGCCGAAAACATCTACTACATCGGCGACCTGATCCAGCGTACCGAAAACGAGCTGCTCAAGACCCCGAACCTGGGTCGCAAGTCGCTCAACGAAATCAAGGAAGTTCTGGCTGCACGTGGCTTGACCTTGGGCATGAAGCTCGAGAACTGGCCGCCCCTGGGCCTGGAGCGTCCCTAAGTTTTAACGGGTGGCACCCCGGCAACGGGGCGCCACCTGCAACGCCCGGCAACCCCGTCGGGCGGTTTGCGAATTCGTCGTAAAATGCACCGTTTTCTACCGGACCGCGGCCTGATTGCAGGTTGATAGAAGAGCCGGCAACCCGATGGCGAACGCCATCTTTAGATTCAAAGGAAACTTATCATGCGTCACGGTAATGGCTTGCGTAAGCTCAACCGCACCAGCAGTCACCGTCTTGCCATGTTCCGCAACATGGCCGTTTCGTTGATCACTCACGAAGCCATCAAGACCACGCTGCCGAAGGCGAAAGAATTGCGCCGCGTCATCGAACCCCTGATCACGCTGGGCAAAGAGCCCACGCTGGCGAACAAGCGTCTGGCATTTGCCCGTCTGCGCGATCGCGATGCGGTGGTGAAGCTGTTTGCCGAAATCGGCCCGCGCTACGCGGCCCGTAACGGTGGCTACACCCGCGTGCTGAAGATGGGCTTCCGTCAAGGCGACAACGCTCCCATGGCTTTCATGGAACTGGTTGACCGTCCGGAAGTTGATGAAGCCGCTGCGGACAGCGCCGAATAAATTCGGTTGCTAGATAAGCGACAAGGGCGGGTCTTCGGACCCGCCCTTGTTTTATTTGCGCGCCCCGCCACGCGACTGACGTCACGAGGCGTGCAGTTCCCCTCGCAGCTGCTCGGCGGTGGCTGCCAGTACCTCTTGAGGCGGTTGCGGCGGCATCTTGAACGTCAGGTCCTGCTGTTCGATGTACGCGGTGGATGTGACGTCCTGCGTGTGATGCATGGGGATGACGTGCGCGTGCGAATGCGCGACGTGTATGCCCGTGAACGCGAACCCCACGCGCTGCACGCCGTACAGGCGCTTCATGTGGCGTCCCAGCTTCTGTCCCAGGTTTACGATGTGCCCCGCCAGGTCGGCCGGCATGTCCTCGAAGTACGGGTAATGCTGCTTCGGAATGATCAGCGTGTGTCCCGGCCGTACCGGCTGGATGTCCAGGAAGGCCATCAAGCGGTCGTCTTCATGGATGATGTGCGCGGGAATCTCGTGCCGGGCGATCCGGCAGAACAGGCAATTGTCGGGCATGCGGGCCTCGTGAAAGCGGGTGGCATGGTGGCGGCGTCGATACGGTTGCGGGCGCTTGGCCGGCAGGTTCGAGCGCGGGTATCCGGGTCCGGCCGCCAGCGTCCGGCGTCCGGGCTTCGGCGCAATATCGATAAAATACCCCGAGTTACATCCCACACGGTTATCTCAAGGAGCCTCCATGTTGCGCGATGACGACGTCGTGCTGGTCATCAGCAATGCGCCCGACCTCTTGCTGGCCAAGCGCATCGCGCATGTGCTGGTGGAAGATGGATTGGCCGCGTGCGTGAACCTTGGCGCGCCGGGCCTGTCCATCTATCTGTGGAACGGAGAGGTCGAGGGGACGGAAGAAGTCCCCGTCCATATCAAAACCACCTACGCACGTCATCAAGCCGTTGTTCAGGCCCTGGCGCAGATGCATCCCTACGATGTGCCCGAAATTATCGTGCTGCCGGTCATCGGCGGCGCCGCGCCCTATCTGGATTGGGTGCGAGAACAAACGGCCGTCACCAAAAACAAGAGAGACTGATGTTTCAACCTGCCGGTATCGTCGACGCGCCCGGGCGCCCGATTCACGCCCCTCGCGCGGCGCGCACTCTGATCGGACGCTGCCTGGCATTGCTGGCAATGATGCTGTTGCTGCTGGGTTGGCAGGCGGCGCACGCTGAAGCCGACTTTCTTGAGCCCGAAAAAGCGTTCGTCTTCAGCGCGAAGATGGCCGCGCCCGACACGCTGGAACTGCACTACAAGGTTGCGCCCGGCTACTACATGTACCGCGAGCGTTTCGGCATCACGATCAGCCCGGCCGATGCCACAACGCTGGGCGAGGCCGTCTATCCGAAGGGCGAGGTCAAGTACGACCCGACCTTCGAAAAGGACATGGAAGTCTTCCACAAGGACGTCCTGATTCGCGTGCCGGTGGGCTCGGGCACCGCGCCTTTCACCCTGACGTTGACCGGGCAGGGGTGCGCGGACGCCGGGCTGTGCTATCCGCCGATGGACAGCAGCGTCAAGCTGACGCCGGTGGCGGGCGGATACGCCTTGGCGGGCGGTCTGCTTGCAACGGCCGGGCAATCATCGCAACCTGGGCAATCCACCTCAGCCCCCGCGGCTACCGGCCTTGGCGCCCTGGTCAACGCAGGCGATACCGGTCTGGCCGATGCGCTGGGCGGCCTGGGTTGGGCCAAGACGGCGGGCGTGTTTTTGATCCTGGGTTTGTTGCTGGCCTTCACGCCCTGCGTGTTGCCGATGATTCCCATCCTGTCTTCGATCGTGCTGGGTGGCGTGGCGCAGCCCCGGCCCACGCGCGGTCGGGGTTTGGCCCTGGCGGCGACCTATGTGCTGGGTATGTCGGTGGTCTACACCGCGCTGGGCGTGGCCGCTGGCCTGAGCGGCGCCGGTCTGGCCGCCTGGTTGCAAACCCCCTGGATCCTGACGCTGTTCGCCATCCTGCTGACCGTGCTGGCGCTGGCCATGTTCGACGTGTTCACGTTCCAGATGCCGTCCGGCGTCCAGGCCAAGCTGTCCGAGCGCTCGTCACGCGTGCCGGGCGGCCGCTACACCGGCGCGCTGCTGATGGGCGCCTTGTCCGCCTTGATCGTCGGGCCGTGCGTGGCCGCGCCGTTGGCCGGCGCGCTGCTGTATATCTCGCAAACGGGCGACGTCATCCTGGGCGGCTCGGCGTTGTTTGCCATGGCCTGGGGCATGGGCGTGCCCTTGCTGATCGTGGGCGCGTCCTCGGGCGCGTTGCTGCCCAAGGCCGGCCCGTGGATGGATGGCGTCAAGCGCCTGTTTGGCATGCTGCTGCTGGGGACCGCGTGGTGGATGCTAATCCCGGTGGTGCCGACCTGGGTGCAGATGACGGGTTGGGCCTTCCTGGCCGTCGTGTCCGCCGTGATGCTGCGCGCGTTTGACGCCTTGCCCGCGGGCGCCGGTGCCGGTCGCATGTTTGCCAAGGGGCTGGGGCTGCTGTTGGCGCTTGCCGCCGCCGCTTGGCTGATCGGCGCGGCCAGCGGGGGGCGCGATGTCTTGCAGCCGCTGTCGCATCTGGCCGCACGTGGCGAGGCGTCGGTGGGCACGGCCGTCGCCAAGGGCGACATGCAATT
This sequence comes from Achromobacter sp. B7, assembly GCF_003600685.1. Classification (NCBI taxonomy): domain Bacteria; kingdom Pseudomonadati; phylum Pseudomonadota; class Betaproteobacteria; order Burkholderiales; family Alcaligenaceae; genus Achromobacter; species Achromobacter sp. B7. The sequence goes on along the minus strand of NZ_CP032084.1, from coordinate 6,133,441 downwards.
CACGCGCGTGCGCAACAACGCCGAGCTGGACGCGCTGCTGGCGCAAAGCCGCCAGCCGGTCATGCTGGATTTCTATGCCGACTGGTGCGTATCCTGCCGCGAAATGGAGCGCTTCACGTTCACCGATCCCGGTGTCGCACAGCGCATGTCGGGCATGTTGCTGGTGCAGGCCGACGTCACGGCAAACAACGCCGACGACCGCGCGCTGCTAAAACGCTTCCGGCTGTTCGGGCCGCCGGGAATCATGTTCTTCGAGCCGGGCGGCAAGGAACTTCCCGATGCGCGCGTAGTGGGTTTCCAGGATGCCAAGCGCTTCACGGAATCGCTGGACAAGGTGCTGGTGCGCTGACGGCGGGCGATATACCATGGCGGCTGCGCTGCGTGGGCGGCGCATCCCACTCCCTCCAGGCCGGCGCCCGTGACGTCCCCGACAGTTGATGCAAGCCAGGACCGCAACGGTCTGATCTATGTTCAATTGATGTTCGTCATGGCCACATGGGGCCTGAACATCGTCTCCATCAAGTACCTCACGCAGCACATGGATATCCAGGCGCTTGCCGCCGTGCGGATCGTGGTTGCGTTCATCACCGTCACCCTCATCATCAAGGCCCGCCGTGGCCGCGTGCCCAAGCTGGGCCGCGTGGAATTGGGCTGGGTGGCGCTGGCGGGCTTTCTGGTGGTCTACGCGCACCAGGTGGCGCTGGTCTCCGGGCTGCGCTTTTCTTCCGCCGCCAACGGCACGCTGATCATGGCCACCAGCCCCTTGTTGTCGGCACTGCTGGCCGCGCTGTTCTATCGCGAAAAACTGACCCTGGTACGCATCTGCGGCGCTCTGCTCGGGCTGCTGGGCGTGGGCATGGTGGTGGCCGGCAGCGGTGCCCAATTCGGGCTTAATGGCTGGGGCGACGCGGTGGTATTCGTGGCCGTGCTGGTGTTCGTGTTCGGCGGCCTGGTGATCCAGCGCATGTCGCGCACGATGGACCCGCTGGGCATGCTTTGGTACATGTACCTGGCAGGCGGGCTGATGCTGGTGGCGCACGCGTTGGTGACGCCGTCTTCTTACCAGACCGACACCTGGCAGATGACCTGGTGGCCGTGGCTGGTGCTGCTGTTTTCAGCGGTGATTGCCTCGGGCGTCAGCAACATCATCTGGAACGCCGGCATCGCGCGGCTGGGCATCAGCCGCGCCGCCTTGTTCGTGAACTGGCTGCCGATATTCGGGCTGTTGTTCGCCTCGCTGTTTCTGGATGAACACGTCACCTTGACCCATGTGTTGGGGCTGGCCTGCGTGCTCGGGGGAACGTGGCTGGGACTGCGCCGGACCACGCCGGCGCCTGACCCTAAAAGTGCTTAGCGCTGCGCTTTGAGCAGCGTGGCGGCTTCGATGGCGAAGTACGTCAGGATGCCGTCGGCGCCGGCGCGCTTGAACGCCAGCAGCGCTTCCATCATGACCTTGTCGTGGTCCAGCCAGCCATTGGCGGCGGCGGCCTTGATCATCGCGTATTCACCGCTGACCTGGTAGGCGAACGTGGGCACGCGGAAGGTGTCCTTCACGCGGCGCAGCACGTCCAGGTACGGCATGCCCGGCTTGACCATGACCATGTCCGCGCCTTCTTGCAGATCGGCGGCCACTTCGCGCAATGCTTCGTCCAGGTTGCCCGGGTCCATCTGGTAAGCCATTTTGTTGGACTTGCCCAGGTTGGTGGCCGAGCCCACGGCGTCGCGGAACGGGCCATAGAACGCGCTGGCGTACTTGGCCGAATAGGCCATGATCTGCGTGTGGATGTGGCCGTTGGCTTCCAGTGCCTTGCGGACCGCGCCGATGCGCCCATCCATCATGTCGCTGGGGGCCACCATGTCCACGCCTGCGGCGGCCTGCGTGAGCGCCTGCTTGACCAGGATCTCGACCGTGATTTCGTTGATGACGTAGCCGTTCTCGTCGATGACGCCGTCCTGGCCGTGGCTGGTGTACGGGTCCAGCGCCACATCACACAGGATGCCCAGCTCGGGGAAACGTTTTTTCAATTCGCCCACCACGCGCGGGATCAGACCGCGCGGGTTGGTCGCTTCGACGCCGTCGGGCGTCTTCAGCGACGGGTCGATGACCGGGAACAGCGCCATCACCGGAATGCCCAGTTCGACGCATTTCTCGGCCACGGGCAGCAGCGTATCCAGCGAATAGCGGACCACGCCGGGCAGGGACGGCACGGCTTGCTCGATGCCCGTGCCGTCGGCCACGAACACCGGGTAGATCAGGTCATTGACCGTCAGCGCGTTCTCGCGCACCAGGCGGCGGGTGAAGTCGTCGCGGCGCAGGCGGCGGGGGCGGGAAACCGGAAATTCAGGGGTGATGATCTGCGGGTTCATGATTCGACCTTCGGGGAAATCCAATTCTCAATGTGGGCGCCCGCTTCTTCCAGCCCGATGCGCTCGGGCGCCGAAAACGGGATGGTGTGCAGGGCGCCGATGTCGGCCAGGTCCTTGCGGACCGAGAACACGGTGCGCATGCGCTGGCCATAGGGCAGCTTGTCGGCCTTGGTCAGCAGCGCCAGCACGGGGCGGCCGGTGGGGGCGATGAAGTTGGCCAAGCGGCGGTCAAGCTCGGTGACGCCGCGGCGGATATCGATCAGCAGCACGATGCCCGCAAGCGACTCGCGGTCGCGCAGGTAGCCGCCAAGAATGTCCGCCCATTTTTCTTTTTCGTTGCGCGCCACGGACGCATAGCCGTAGCCGGGCAAGTCAACGAGAAAACCGATGTGGCCTTCCGGATCCAGCGGGTCGGGCAAGCCGAACATGTTGATCAAGCGCGTGCGGCCCGGCGTCTTGCTGGAAAACGCAAGACGGCGCTGGTTGCACAGCACGTTGATGGCCGTGGATTTGCCGGCGTTGGAGCGGCCGACAAAGCAGACCTCGGGAGCGCCGGCGGCCGGCAACTGGTCGAGGCGAGCTGCCGAGGTAAGGAAGGAGGCGCGATGTAGGAGGGACACGGATGGGCTTTGGATACGGTTGGTTTCGAGCCCTATTGTATAATCCGGCGTTTGCAACAGTGGTCCCCGTGCGCGGAGCCGTCTTTTTTGCTTACTGTTTAGGTGCCTGCGGCAACTTGGCAGGCAGAACGGGCAGAGAGGTTCGATACGGTTTTTCAGGGTGTGCGGGGTAGGCGTGGGCGCCTTTTTGCGCCTTGATCGATGTGATCGTCGAGGTCTTCATGAAGCGTGTGCTGTCCCGGATGTTGGTTGCGAGCGGGCTGTTGCTCGGCGCCTCCGCCTTCTCTACACCCAGTTTCGCCGCCGACGGCGCAGCGGGCCCGGCCAAGCCAGATGCCGCCAAAGGCGGTCAGCTGTTTGACCAGGGCGACGCCTCGCGGGGCATCATTGCCTGTGCGTCCTGTCATGGCGCGGCGGGCAATAGCACCATCCCGGTGAACCCCAACCTGGCCGCGCAACCCCACGAATACCTGGCCAAGCAACTGGCCGACTTCCAGATCAAGCAGGGCGCCAAGCTGCCCGTGCGCAATGGCGCGGGGGGCAATCCGACCCCGATGACGGCCATGGCGCAGAACCTGACGCCGGCCGACATGCAGAACATTGCGCTGTACCTGGCGCAACAACCCCTGAAAGAACCCGCCACGGCGGGCCAGGAAAAGTTGGTCGACCTGGGTCAGAAGATCTGGCGCGGCGGCTTGCCGGAGCGCAATGTGCCGGCCTGCGCGGCGTGCCACTCTGCAAACGGCGCGGGCATGCCCAGCCAGTACCCCCGCTTGTCGGGGCAGTTCCCCATGTACATCGAAGAGCAGCTCAAGCTGTTCCGCAGCGGCGACCGCAAGAACGAAATCATGTTCGCGATCGCAGACCGCATGTCGGACGCCGATATCAAGGCCGTGTCCGACTACGCAGCGGGCTTGCGGTAGGCCAACGCCGGCAACACGCGCGGCTGGTCCGCGTTCATGCAACCTGAGCGTGACGGAACCTGATTCCGTTGCGCGCTGTCTATGAGGGGGGTAGCCGATCGCGCGGCCCCCCTTTTTTCATGAATTCAACACGAACCCACACCCGCCCCTCTTTGCGCAGCCTGCCCGGCGACTTCTTCGAACTGCTTGGTTCGATGCGTTTTGCCGTCAGCCTGCTGATGTTCATCTGCGTGGCGAGCCTGGTGGGCACGGTGTTGCAGCAGAACCGTTCGTCCAGCAACTACATCGACCAGTTCGGGCCGTTCTGGTACGAGGTGTTCGACAAATTTTCCATCTGGCACGTCTACAACAGCTGGTGGTTTCTGCTGATCATGGGCTTTTTGGTCGTGTCGACCTCGGTGTGCCTGATCCGCAACGCGCCCAAGATGTTGCGTGACGCGCGCTCCTTCCGCGAGCACGTGCGCGCCAGCAGCCTGCGCGCCTTCCCGCATCGTGTGGAAACCGAAGAACCCACCGACGTGGCACAGACATCGGCCGGCCTGAAGGCGCTGCTTGAGCGGCTGGGCTATGCCGTACGGCAGCGGCAGGACGCCGACGGCGTGCTGCTGGCCGCCAAGAAGGGCAGCGCCAACCGCCTGGGCTACGTCTTCGCGCACGCGGCCATGGTCATCATCTGCATCGGCGGGCTGCTCGATAGCGAATTGCCGGTGCGGCTGCAGGTCATGTTTGGCGGCAAGCAGCCCATTGTGGACAACATGCTGATTTCGGAAGTGCCCGAAAGCGGCCGTTTGTCGGTCAACAACCCCAGTTTCCGTGCCAGCGTGCTGGTGCCCGAAGGCGGGCAGGCCAGCACGGCGGTGGTGATGGTGGGCGACGGCGCCTTGGTGCAGCCGATGCCCTTCACACTGAAGCTGAAGAAATTCGTGGTCGATTACTACTCGACCGGCATGCCCAGCCGCTTTGCCAGCGAAGTTGAAGTCACCGACCCGGACACGGGCAAGACCTTCGATTCCACCATCGAGGTCAACGAGCCGCTGCGCTTCAAGGGCATGACCGTGTACCAGTCCAGTTTTGACGATGGCGGCAGCACGGTGGTCTTGAAGGGCTACCCGCTGGTCGGCGCCAATGCCGCGACCTTCTCGGTGAACGGCACGGTGGGCAAGACCAGCGAAGTGACGGCGCAGACGTCGGGTGGCCCGCGCAGCATGGGTGTCGAAATCACCGCCATGCGCCCGATCAACGTCGAGGACCTGACGCGCGGTGACCCCAAGGGCGCCAACCAGAGCTTTGCCGAGCACGTGGCCTCGGTGTCCGGCAGCGCGGCGGGCAAGAAGAACGAAAACCTGCGCAACGTGGGCCCCAGCGTCGAATACAAGCTGATCGACGATGCCGGCCAGGCGCACGAATTCCAGAACTACATGCTGCCCATGGAATTGGACGGCGCCACCGTCTTCCTGGCCGGGGTACGCAACAATGCGTCGGAGCCCTTCCGTTACCTGCGCATTCCGGCCGACGACGACAGTTCCATCGGTGAATTCATGCGCTTGCGCGCCACCTTGGCCGACCCGGCCGCGCGCCGGGAAGCCGCCCGTCGTTTCGCCGAGCGCAACAGTCCGTCCGGCGCCGACCGCCAACCCTTGCAAACTGCCGCCGAGCGCGCGCTGGAAACCTTTGCCTCGGGCGGCCTGCAAGCGGTGGCCGCATTCCTGCAAGCCAACACGCCCGCTGCCGACCTGGAACGCGCCGCGGATGTGGTGATCCGGCTGATCGGGGCCAGCATGAACGAATTGCGCGCCATCGAGCGCGAGCGCGCCGGCTTGCCGGCCGTGGCCGTGGAAGGCCCGGATGGCGAACGCGCGGCCGTCTGGTCGCGCCTGGCCGTGGCGGCGCTGTCCGACCTGACGGTCTATCCGGCGCCGGTGTTCCTGTCGCTGGCGGACTTCAACCACGTGCAGGCCAGCGTATTCCAGGTCAGCCGCACGCCGGGCAAGAACACGGTCTACCTGGGCAGCCTGTTGCTGGTCCTGGGCGTGTTTTCGATGTTCTACATCCGCGACCGCCGCGTCTGGATCTGGGTCAAGCCGCAAGGCAGCGGCAGCAGCGTCCTGGCGGCCATGACGTCCCAGAAGCGTACACTCGACTTCAATCAGGAGTTTGAACGCTTCAAGCAGGCGCTGCTGCGCCAGAAGAGGCCTTAAGGTTATTTATGTCGACTACGACCACCCCGCACCCCTCCTCGCCGGACACGTTGAACGCGTCGCCCGATACCCTGTGGCAAGACAGCTTGTCCGAAACGGGCGATAACCGCGCCCGTCGCGGCAAGCCGGATTGGACCGACGTTGTTTTCTTCCTGCTGTTGGCAGTGGGCGCCGGCTTCGCGCTGACCAGCCACGGCAACGCGATGGACTACTACGAGAAGATCATCCTGTGCGGCACCGTGCCCGCGCTGGCCTGGATGGGCTGGCTGTGGCGTCCGCTGCGCCGCCTGATGGTCGCCTGTGCGATCGCGGCGGGGCTGGCCTTGATGCTGTACGGCAATGACCTGGCCCGCGCCGAGCAGGTGTTCTTCCTGAAATACCTGTTTTCTTCCCAGTCGGCCATCTTGTGGATGTGCGCGCTGTTTGCGCTGGCCATGGTCTGCTACTGGATCGGCGTGTTCAGCCCGACCGCCGCGTGGCTGGGCACGGCGCTGACGTGGGGCGCGGTGTTCGCCGGTGTCACCGGCCTGCTGGTGCGCTGGCGCGAAGGCCATCTGATGGGCCCTGACCTGGGCCATATTCCCGTCAGCAACCTGTACGAAGTCTTCGTGCTGTTCTCGCTGATCACGGCGCTGTTCTACCTGTATTACGAACGCAAGTACGCCACGCGCGCGCTGGGCGGCTTTGTACTGCTGGTGGTGACCTCGGCCGTCGTGTTCCTGCTGTGGTATTCCTTCACGCGCGATGCCGGCCAGATCCAACCGCTGGTGCCCGCGCTGAAAAGCTGGTGGATGAAGCTGCACGTGCCGGCCAACTTCATCGGCTATGGCACGTTTTCGCTGGCCGCGATGGTGGGCTTTGCCTATCTGATCAAGCAGCATGGCCAGACCACGTCGTGGGCCAAGCTGGCGCCGCTATTCATCCTGGGTGTGTTGCTGTGCGCCGAGCCGATGGTGTTCCGTACCGACGGCTTGTCGGCCACGTGGATGCTGTACTTCGGCGTGGGCGCGGTGATCGTGGGCGCCATTCTGCTGGGCCGCCGCCGGATCGCCGTGGCGCTGCCCTCGCTGGAGGTGCTGGACGACATCATGTATCGCGCCATCGCCATCGGCTTCGCCTTCTTCACGGTGGCCACGATCCTGGGCGCGCTGTGGGCGGCGGACGCCTGGGGCGCCTACTGGCAGTGGGACCCCAAGGAAACCTGGGCGCTGATCGTCTGGCTGAACTACGCGGCCTGGCTGCACATGCGCCTGATCAAGGGTCTGCGCGGCACCATGGCGGCCTACTGGGCGCTGATGGGCCTGCTGATCACCGGCTTTGCCTTCCTGGGCGTGAACATGTTCCTGTCCGGCCTGCACTCCTACGGCCAGCTGTAATTCACCCCAAGCGCGTCACGCCGCCAACGCAAACATCGATTTTTGCGGCGTGGCCGCCTTGAAGCCCGGCGTATTGATCGTGTTCTGCAACGTCAGGCTGGTCACGCGCACCAGCGGCGCGGCGCGCACCAGCACGGTGAACGCCCCGGTGATGTAGCGCGCCTGCCCCATGAACGTCTGGGATATCACGCCACCGCCCACGCCCGCGGTGTCGCCGAGCGTCACCGGTATCGTTGTGACCATGTTGTGCATGGGCATGCAGCTTAACCACACGTTCCACACCACCGGAATCCCCATGGACGACGTCGACACGTCAATGTGCGGCACCGGCGGCACGGGCGTCTTGCAGACGTCGGGAAATCCCAAGCCGACGCTGGGTAACTGGCAGAGCACTTGCATGGTTTGCACTCCTGTTGCGATGGGGTCAAAGGTTTGCGCGCGCTGCCGACCACAGTTCGGCTTCAAGCAGGGGCGCGTCGTTTTCGATGATGCCGTGGCGCTGCGACCAGCGCACACCGCCGGTCAGCGCGCGATGCATGCGTGTGCGCAGGAAAGTGGCGTCGCGCAGATCAGCGCCCTCCAGGTCCGCCAGCGAAAAATCCGCGTCCGCCAGTTGCGCGCCATGAAAGTCCGTACCGGCGCAGCGCGCGCGCTGAAAAATGCACAGGCAAAGGCTCGCGCCGCGAAAGTTCGCGCCGTCCAGCGTGGCCTCGGCCCAGATGGCGCCGTCAAAGCGACCGCCTTGCAGGTCCGCCCCGGTCAGATCCGCCTGGGGAAACAGAGCCTGCGGTGCGCAAGCGCCGGCAAAGCGCGCGCCCCGCAACGATGATCCCTTGAAGCCCGACTGACGCAAATCGCATTGGCGAAAATCCGCGGCGTCCAGCTGGCAATCCGTGAAATGGCACAACGCAAACGACTGCCCGGCGAAGCGCTGCGCTGTCAGATTGCATTCCGTGAACATCGTGCTGGCGGCGTTGGCGCCCGTCAGCGTGGCGCTGCGCAGGTCCAGCTGATGGAACAGGGTGTAGCCAAGCTGCGCTTGCGTCAGATCGGCGTTGGCGAAGGTGCCGCGCGAGAACACCGAGCGTTCCACGCAAGCGGCCTGCAACGATGCAAGCTCTAGCGACGTGGCGGTGAAAGACGATTCGTACAGGGCGGCCTGGTCCAGCCGGGCGCCCGTCAGGTCGCATTCCGTGAAGCTCGCGCCATGAAAGCGGCCGCCGCTGAACCTTGCTTCCCTTGCCTGGCAGCGTAGCAGCCGCGCAGTGTCCAGGTTGGCGCCGACGGCATCCACGTGGCCCATGGCGCAGCTGATGAACTGGCTGTCCTGTAACTGGCAGCCGGCCATCCGTGCACCCGTGAAATCAACGTGATCGAAAAAAGCACCCGCCAGATCCAGCCCGGCCAGATCGGCGCCTGCCAGGCTGATGTGTTGTATCGGCTCGCCATGGCGCACGCTGTCCAGCAGCTTGTCGATGTTCATGCGGGCTGCTCCGGCTGCCTGGCGGGCCAGCGCTTGGCGCCTTGCGTGTAGGTATGGTCCAGCCCGGTGCTGTCGTCCATTTGCGTTTGCGCGACATCGGCGCGGAAGAAGTTCGACCCGGTAAGATCGGCACGCAAGAAGATGGCCTTGCCCAGCAAGCTGTTGATCAGGTTGGCATTACGCAGGCAGGCGCCGGTGAAATCCGCGCGCACGAAGTGCGTGTCGGGGGCGGTCAGGCCGCTCAGGTCGGCATCTTGCAACTGGCACTCGGAAAAGTCACAGGCGTTCAGGGTCGCGCCGCGCAAGTCCGCGCCCGTCAATGTGGCGCCGCGCGCGCTGCCGTGCTTGAACTGCATGCCGCGCAGCCGGGCGCCCGCCAGCTCGACGCGCCCGGCGAAGGCGCAGCCGTCCAGCGTGGCATTTTCCATGCTGAAGCGGCCTGTGAAAGCCACGTCCATGAAGCTCAGCCGCACCAACGTCGCGCCAGCAAAGTCCGCATCGGCAAGCGCGCTCTGCATGAACACGCACTGCTCGAAGCGCGTGTCGCGAAAGTCGCAGTCTTCGAATGTGCCGCTCATCGCCGCCCACTGGCTGAAGCTGGCACGGCGGAAGTCGCAACGTATCAACCGCGCCTGGTGCAAGCGCCCCAGCTGCCATGCGCTGTCGGCAAAATTGCAGTCTTCGCACTGCGCGTGGTCCCACGTGCATTCCTTGAACTGGCCCTGCGCGAAGTGGGTCCTCACACATTGCGTGCGGCCCAGGTTGGCGCGCGTCAGGTTCGCGCCGGACAGGCTTGCGCGGGTCAAGTCCGCGCCCGTCAGCACGGCGTCGGTCAGGTCGCAGCCATCCAGCCGGGTATCCGCGAGCTTTGCGCCGGCGAAAATCGCGCGCTGAAAATTGACGCACGACAGGTCCATGCCCGATAGATCCGCACCGGTCAGGTTCATGTCGCGACAGTCGCGGTTGTTTTTCAGCTGCGCGTCCAGTTTGCGGCGCGTGCGCTGCGCGCGCAATGGCGGCATGGGCGGGGGCGGGGCAAAATGATGGGCCGACTGTTGATACGCCTGATGCACCTGCGGCCCCAGCGTGTCGGCCAGTGGCGGCAGGGACGTCGGGCTATCCGCCGATGCGCGTCCGGCCCGCGCATGCGGGCTGGCATCGAACTCGGCAATGTGTCGTTTGACCCTGCGGGGATCGAAGCCGGACGGCAGTGTGCCGTCCGGCCCCGGCCGGCGCAGCGCGTCCATGTCCACGCCGGCCACTTCGGCCATCTGCGGCAGGTTGGGATCCGCCAGCGCGCGCGCGCCCGGCCCGCCGGACAGGCGCTTGGCCTCTTCAAGCTCTTGCTGCATGCGCAATATCGTTTGTGGCAAATCGGCAAGCCTGGGCGCTGTAGGCGGCGGGTCCAACGGCGCCATGTACAGATCGGGGTCCAGGCCCTGCGCCAATAGCGACTCGCGTTCGCGCGCGTGGCGGCGCGCCAGCCCGGCGTGAACGTTCCTGTTGGTGGCACGCACGGCCAAGGTTTGCGCGTCCCCTTCCAACCCGCCGTCGCAAAGCTCTTCCGGCACGAGTTGCGCGTCTAGCAGGGCATAGACGGGGCCCAGCTCCGGGCTCAGGCGTTGCCGCACGACGTCCCGGTAATGGCTGACTTCGCGCGGCTGGTCCGCGTGTTCCAGCGCAGGCATGATGTGGCGGATATCCGCTGCGTCATCCTCGCGCACGTGCACCGCGCCGTGCCAGATCAGCACCATCTTCGTGTGATCGGGAAAAAACCACGCGGTGGTCAGGCGCAGCGGTACCTCTTCAAGCGCGCTGCCATCCGCCTGTCGGCTGACAAAACAGCGCGCGCGCCAGCGGGGCAGTTGGCCGCGCAACACCGCTTGTTCAGGATGCAGATTCCACAGCGCATAGTCCGTGCCACCGGCAAGCTCGGCGTTGGCCGGCCCCCATTGGTCGGGCGGCGCCGCGTTGAAGAAGCGCCAGTCCATGTCGCGCGCGAAACCGGGATAGTCGTGCTCCAGCCATTCCTGTCCGTAGTCGCGGCCCATGTGCGATGCGCGCTGCGGCCATTCCACGGGCAGTGCGCCAAAGCCCGCAGGCGCCACGCGTTGCCCGGGGGCGCTGATGCGCTGCAAGGGGTGTTCAATGTTTGGCAGCCGACGCGTGCGCACGCCATTGATGACCTCGTCCTGCGCGCCGATACCCAGCGGGTTTTCAGCGACGTCCGGGCCGCCATAGGCGTGGCTCCAGTCCAGGCGCATGCGCGCAAACGGCTGCGGCGCGGTCGCTTTGCCATCGATCCAGTAGCGGTCGCCAAAGACCAGCAATGACTTGTCGATGGCGCCCACCTGCACGCGCACGCCGCACGCGCCGGGCTGCTTGGCATCATGGGGGTAGGCATGGCCCGAAACCAGCACTTCCGGGTACTGCTTGGGCGTGGCCAGGTCCAGCGCGCCGATGCCTTCTTCGGCGGCAAGCTTCCAAAGGTCCTGGTCGGTCAACAACGTGGGGGACTGCGCGATGTCGACCAGGGCGAAGACCGACACGCCCAACAGATCGCGGCGCTGCCATCGGTAGGGCCGCGTCAGGACGCCCAGGCGGAAAGGCTTGATGGTCTTCATGGGCTATCCGGTGGGCTGATCAATGGCGACGTCATAGGTGGCGGCATTGTCCCGCGACCCTTCGCGCGACCGTTGCGCGGACCCCTCCCGCGCCTGCACGCGCACCTGCACGGTCTTGCCCGCACCGAACTCGGCCAGGTGCAGCGGCGATAGCGGCACGCGTACCGTGCGCGTAAACGCCGGCGTGGCATCGGTGGCGGCAATCTCCAGCTCCAGCTCGATGACGAAATACAACGTCTCGCCGATGCGGGTACGCGTGTCGCGCGCTGCCATCACGCGTGCGGTGCTGGCCACGCCCGTGGCGCGGACCGCGTCCAGGCGTTCGGTTTCCGCGCGCCCGGCCGCCCGGCGTCGGCGTTCGCGCCGAAGCATGAAGGCCGCCTGCACGCCCGACAACAGCAAGCCCAGCACGACCCATTTTCCCCAGTCCGGCCAGGCCGTCACGAAGTCCGACATGAGCGTCTCAAATGATGGACCACAGGCCGACCATGGATGCGCCCAGGCCGACCTGCTCGGCCTTCTGAAGGTCGAACGCGTAGCTGGACCCGGTCGTGCGGTACGACACCAACTGGCCAATACTGCTGACCGCCGCGTAGTTCGTGAACGACAGGTTCAGCATGACGGTGGTGCGGAACAATGCCATTCGATGCATCCCGAATTCGGCCTTGGCCACCGCCAGGCCGATCGAGAACGGTGTGGCCTGCAACCAGCTTTCCTTGGACAAATCCTTCACGTTGGCAGCGTCCATCACCACGTCGGCCGGCGTTTGCAGCGTGATGTTGCCCTGGGCCTTGACCATCACCGTCGAGCCTTCCGATTCGATGTGCGCCTTGCCTTTGGATTTGATGTCCATCGTGGCGGTTTCGGACTGCACCAACATCGCCGTCTTGGCCTTCACGTCCATGTTTGCATCGGTGGACAGCACCTCGACCTTGCCCTTGGCCTTTTCAGTCAGCGTGCCGTCCTTGACGTGATGCAGCGAGTTGCCGCCGGTGACGTTGACCTCCTGGCCCGTCTTCAAGGTCTCCTTGAACAGCCCCGTGATCTCGCGTTCTTCGCCCTTGGCGGCCACGGTGGTCTTCAAGCCGTTGTCGAACTTCTCATCCATCAGGCCGTCTTTCACGTTGACGGTGCGCGAGGCCTTGACGGTGTATTCCTCGTGCCCCGTGACGTACACGTCGCGGCGCTTGCCGACTTTCAAGTTGTCGGTGCCGGTGACGTTGATGTCGCGAAAGCCGCCTATCTTGGTGGTGTCGTTCTGGCCGATGGTGGTGTTGCGGTTCAGGTCGGTCGAGTGCGTCTCGTTGGCTTCGACCTCGGTGCACAGCTCGCGCTCTGCGTGCAGCCAGATGCGCTCGCAGCCGCTTTTATCTTCGAACATCAACGCGTTCGCGGTGGCCGGCGTACCGCTTTTTGAGCGGCTAAGAAAGCCGCTTTGCGTGGCATTGTCGGGCAGGTCCCACGGCGGCAGGTTGTTCGCATTGAACACGCGCCCGATCACGATGGGGCGGTCGGGTTGGCCGCCAATGAAATCCACGATGACCTCGTCGCGCACACGCGGCAATTGGATGCCGCCAAAGCCGCCGCCCGCCCAGGGGCTCGACACGCGCACCCAGCACGAACTGTTCTCGTCCTTCTTGCCATAGCGGTCCCAGTGAAACTGCACTTTGACGCGGCCCATCTTGTCGGTCCAGATTTCCTCGCCCTGTTTACCGACTACCGTTGCCGTCTGCGGCCCGTGGGTGCGGGGGATCGGCGTGACGCGCGGGGCGCGAAACTGCGTGCTGGAGGGCAGCACCACGAATTCCAGATCGAAATCGCCGGGGTCTATCTGACCGCTTGCGTAGCCCGTTTCGCGAATGCGGTAGTAGGTGCTGACGACAAGATACTCGCGGTTTTCCGCTTGCCGTGGATGATTGCGCAGCGTGAACAGATGCCCGGTCGACAGCCCGCGCGCATTGGATGCGCCGGTGCTTTGTTCCTGTCGGCATTGCAGGTCTTGCAGCCGCACGCGCGTGTAATGCTCGGCATCGTCCGGGTTGGTGTAGCCGCCTTGCCATTCGTACATTTCCAGGTCGCCGTGGTCATAGGCGCCCGGGTTGTTGCGCCGCGCTTCCAGACTGGCAGCGGGCGTCAGCGGGTGGTAATCCGTGGTGGCGAAGGCGCCCGGCGTGATCTGCTCGGCCACTTCCCATTTGTGGATGTAGTCTTCGCGCGGCACCGTGATGCGGTCGGGGCCGTAATACGGAATCTTTTCGTAGTCGGCAACCGGTTCGTGCTGCGTGATGTCGTCGGTCAGCACCAGCGTGTGCTTGCCGTTGTCGTGCTTGAACCAGAAATAGATGCCCTCGTGTTCCATCAGCCGACAGATGAAGGCGTAGTCGGTTTCCTGGTACTGCACGCAGTATTCCCAGTTGCGATAGGTCTCGGTCAGCTTGAACTCAACGGGGTAGCTGTAATCCTTGAGCACCTCGCGGATCACGTCGGGCACGTTCTTGTTCTGGAAGATCTTGTTGTCCGACGTTTGCGTCAGGTACCACAGCCACGGGCGTACGGTGGCGCGGTAGATGGTGTAGCGGGACGTGTTGTTCTCACGGCCCACCAGCACGCAGCGGGTGATGTGTCCGCTGAGATAGCGCGGCGCGCCCGGCGTGGTTTCGATTTCAAGCGTCAGCGGTTTGCCAAGCAGCGACTTCATGTCCAGCGAATAGGACTCCGAGACCAGCTCAACCTCGAACTCAAATAGCTGCGACAGGCTTTCGGCGCCGTGCATGCCGCGAAATTTCAATTGCTCGGGCGGCAGGGGCGTATGCGCCTTGACGACGCGTTCGCTTGGCACGTTGCGGTCCATCTCATCGTCTCCTTATGAGAATTCAACTGCTGCTGCTGCTGCTGCTGCGCTTGCTGGGTTGGGATGCACCGGACGCGCAAACGGCGCGCGTCGTAACGACTGCAATGGGATGGCCGGCCACACTGGGGCCGCTTGCAAAGGGCGGGCGCCGCCGTGCAAAAAGCGTAAAGCGAAAAACGCCGATGCCGGGGACGTCTGTCTCGTGAATCTGTTTACGCGCCGGTCTGCTGCCAGCGTGAGCGCCGATTGTAGGCACCGCGCAAAGCGGGTACGAAGCGCGATCACATGCTTTTGTGTTTTTTACGCTTCCGTAACAACACTTGCAGGTTGGCCCGTATCACGTAAGGAATATGTCAAAACATCAACGTAGCAGGGCGAGAAGTGTGCATTTGTTTAGTGGCTTGTTAGGTTTCTGTAAGAAAAATCTGAAGTTGTGAGTTGTCCGTTGCATACAGAAAGACCTGCCTAGAATTCTCCCTTCCGTGAAGCAGCGCGGAGCGTAGTGGTTGGTTCCAGGCAGCATCCCCAGGCATCTAAGCAATGACTATGGACTTCGCCGATATCCTCAATACACTCGATTCACGTCTGCCCTGCGGGGAAGACCTCGAATACGACGCTGACTTTCTGCAGTTGCAGCAAGCCGCGGCCGGCCGGGACGAACAGCAGTTCGGCTCGACCATCATCGCTGCGCAGCCGCCCGACTGGCGCGAGGTCGAACGCCTGGCCCGTGCCTTGCTTGAGCGCACGCGAGACCTGCGCGTGATCAGCCTGTTGACCTGTGCCTGGACCGAGATCCGCGGGATACCCGGCTACGCGGACGGTCTGGCGCTGGCCGTCGACACCCTTGAACGCTATTGGGAACCCGTGCATCCGCGCCTGGATAGCGTGGGCGAGGACGACCCCATGCCGCGCATGAACGCCTTGGCCGCGTTCGGCGATATGCAGGGCTGCGCGCGCAGCGTGCGCTCGGCCAGCCTGGTCAATGGTGTGCATGGGCAGCTCTCGCTGCGTGATACCGAGGCGCTGCTGGATGGCAGCCGCCAGGACGCCGACTGCTATCCGGGAGGCCGTCCCCGTGTGGTGGCGCGCCTGCGTGAGGCCTGGGCGCAACGCGACGCCGATGTGCTGGCGCTGGCCGCCGCATGCGATGCGTTGCGACGCATCCAGAAGTTGGTGACGGACAAACTGGGCGCCACGTGGACGCCGGATTACAGCGCAGTCTTGCGCACGTTGAACGTTGTGTTGGACGCCGCGCGCGACGGTCAGCAGACCTCTGCGGACGCGTCTGGAATGGCTGCCGAGGCGCACACGACCAGCGCCGGCAGCGGCCATGGGCCTGGCGCGCAGCAAGGCGATCATCAAGACGAAGCCGGGCAGTCGGCGGACACAGCGCGGGGCCTTGCCGCCACGCATGCCGGCGTGCGCTGGCAGGACGCCCGCATCCAGTCGCGCGATGACGCCATGGCCATGTTGAGCAAGGTGTGCGCGTACTTCGAAGCCAACGAGCCCGGGCATCCGGCGCCGTATCTCATTCGACGCACCCAACAGCTTATTCCGTTGAGCTTTCACGACATCATCAAGAACCTGGCGCCCCAGGGCCTCGAGCAATTCGAGGCCTGGCTGCCGCGTGACACCGACAGCCGGCCGGATTCGTAGCGCGGCGCAGCCCCCAGAGACCAACAAGAGGAGACAACACCATGGCGACCAGCCTGAAAGGAAGCGGCCAGAAGTTCATCGCCAGAAACCGCGCGCCGCGTGTCCAGATCGAGTACGACGTGGAGATCTACGGCGCCGAGCGCAAAATCCAGCTGCCCTTTGTGATGGGCGTGCTGGCCGACCTGGCCGGCAAGTCCGAAACGCCCCAGCCGGAAGTGGGCGAGCGCAAGTTCCTGGATATCGATATCGACAACTTCGATGAACGCATGCGCTCGATCCAACCGCGCGCGGCATTCCAGGTCGAGAACACGCTGACCGGCGAAGGCAACTTGAACGTGGACATCACGTTCGAGAGCATCGATGACTTTTCGCCGGCCACCGTTGCCAAGAAGGTTGGCGCGCTGAACGAGCTGTTAAGCGCACGGACCCAGCTGGCCAACCTGCTGACCTACATGGACGGCAAGACGGGCGCCGAGGAACTGATCGGCAACGTGCTCAAGAACCCGGCGCTGATGAACGCGCTAGCGGCGGCGCCCAAGCCGGAAGCCCCACCCGCATCCGACCCCGCCGGCACGGACCCGGCCGCCTAGTTTCCGCTGGAATCGCTTTTCGGAGAATGCCATGACCGCAGTGGCCAAACGCGCCGACGCGCGCGCTGTCGATACCCTGGAAGCCGACGACCTGTCCGCGCTCCTGAAGAAAGAATTCAAACCCAAGACCGAGCAGGCGCGCGAGGCGGTGGAACACGCCGTGCGCACCCTGGCGCATCAGGCGCTTGAGAACAGCGGCGTCGGCCTGTCGTCCGACGCCTACCGCACCATCCAGGCGATCATCGCCGAGATTGATCGCAAGCTGTCCGAGCAGATCAACCGCGTGATGCACCATCCCGAATTCCAACAGCTGGAAGGCGCGTGGCGGGGCCTGCATTACCTGGTCACCAACACCGAAACCGACGAGCTGTTGAAGATCCGCGTGATGAGTATTTCCAAGGCGGAACTGGGGCGCACGCTCAAGCGCCACAAGGGCGTGGGCTGGGACCAAAGCCCCATCTTCAAGCGCGTGTATGAAGAAGAGTATGGCCAATTCGGCGGCGAGCCGATCGGCTGCCTGGTGGGCGATTACCACTTCGACCACAGCCCGCCGGATGTGGAGCTGCTGGGTGAGATCGCCAAGATCTCATCCGCCGCGCATTGCCCCTTCATTGCGGGTGCATCGCCCAATGTGATGCAGATGGATTCGTGGCAGGAGCTGGCCAACCCGCGCGACCTGACCAAGATCTTCACCAACACCGAATACGCCGCGTGGCGCAGCCTGCGCGAGTCCGAGGATTCGCGCTATATCGGGCTGGCGATGCCGCGCTTTCTGGCACGCCTGCCGTATGGCGCGCGCACGAATCCGGTGGATGAATTCGACTTTGAAGAAGACACCGACGGCGCCAACCACGACCGCTACACCTGGGCCAACTCGGCGTATGCGATGGCGGCAAACGTGAACCGCTCGTTCAAGTTGTACGGCTGGTGCACGTCGATCCGGGGCGTGGAGTCTGGCGGCGCGGTGGAAAACCTGCCGTGCCACAGTTTTCCCAGCGATGACGGCGGCGTGGACATGAAGTGCCCGACGGAAATCGCGATCAGCGATCGGCGCGAGGCCGAGCTGGCCAAGAACGGCTTCATGCCGCTGGTGCATCGCAAGAATTCCGACTTCGCTGCCTTCATCGGCGCGCAGTCGCTGCAAAAGCCACACGAGTACTACGAGGCCGACGCATCGGCCAATGCCAAGCTGGCCGCGCGCCTGCCGTACCTGTTTGCGTGCTGCCGGTTTGCGCATTACCTGAAGTGCATCGTGCGCGACAAGATCGGCTCATTCCGCGAACGCGACGACATGGAGCGTTGGCTGAACGACTGGATCATGAATTACGTGGATGGTGACCCGGTGAACTCGTCGCAGGAAACCAAGGCGCGCAAGCCCTTGGCGGCGGCCGAGGTGCAGGTGCAGGAAATCGAAGACAACCCGGGCTATTACTCCGCCAAGTTTTTCCTGCGGCCGCACTATCAGTTGGAAGGGCTGACGGTGTCGCTGCGGTTGGTGTCCAAGCTGCCTTCGCTCAAGCAGAACGAAGGCTGAGCGTCAGACAAGATGGGCGCAGCCGCGCCCGATAACTTCAGGAGACAGATGTGGCTGTGGATATGTTCATGAAAATCGATGGCGCCAACGGTGAATCCAAAGACGCCAACCATAAGGACTGGACGGATATCGTGTCCTTCTCGTGGGGCGCGACGCAGCCGGGCAACCTGGCCAGCGGCGGCGGCCTGGGGGCCGGCAAGGCAAGCTTCAACGACCTGCACGTGGTGGCGCGCATCGACAAGGCGTCGCCCGCCGTGATGAAGCACTGCGCCAGCGGCAAGCACCTGGGCAAGATCGAGCTGTCGCTTTGCAAGGCGGGCGGCGAGCAGATCGAATATTCCAAGATCACGCTGGAAGACGTGCTGGTGTCCTCGGTGCAGATCTCTGGTGACCGCAGCGCCGAGGGCGTGGTGGTGAACTACGCTTTCCAGGCGGCCAAGGTCAAGCAGCAGTACTGGGAACAGACGGAGAAGGGCGGCAAGGGAGCTGAAAGCCTGGTGGCTTGGGACATCAAGCAGAACAAGGAAGTCGGCTAGGGCGGGGCCACGATGTCTATGGTTGCCGTTCCATTCGGCGCGATCAGCCTGTCCGGCCAGCTGGACGAAGTGCAGGCGCAGATTCGCCGCCGACCGGCTGATGCGGACTTGCGCGCGCAACTGTTCCAACTGTTGGTGGTGCAGGGAGACTGGGCTCGTGCCGCTGAACAGCTCAGCGTGTGTGGCGCGCTGAGTGCGCAGGCGCGGCCGACGGTCGCGCTGTATGCCAGCGCCATCGCGGCGGAGCGCGAGCGCGAGGCGGTGCTGGCGGGCGACGGCGAGCCCGTCATGTTGAGCGAGCCTGATGCGTGGATGCAGGCCCTGCTGTCGGCGCTGCATCGGGACGGGCAGGGTCCGAAGGACGAGGTCGCCGAGCAGCGTTCCCGCGCCCTGCAGGACGCCGATGCGCGCGGGGGCACCGTGCAAGGCGTTATGCAGGGGGTTGGGCGAGGGGGTGTGCAGGGGGTGGGGCAGGATACCCCACTGCCGTTCCAGTGGATGTGCGACGGCGACAGCCGCCTGGGGCCGGTGTTCGAGTTCCTGGGCGCGGGGCGCTACGTGTGGCTGCCCTTCACGGCGCTTAAATGCTTGCGCCTGCTGGCCCCCGAGGGGCTGTGCGATCTGGTGTGGTCGCGCGCCGAGATCGAACTGGTGGGCGGCCGTACGCTGCAAGGCCTGGTGCCGGCCCGTTACCCGCCGGCGCCGGGCGCACGCATGATCGACCAGCCCGATCCCGTCAAGCTGGGGCGCGTGACGGAGTGGCGGCCGTTGTATGCCGACACCTACGCGGGCGTGGGCCAGAAGATGTGGCTGACCGACGCGGGCGAGTTCGCACTGCTGGACCTGCGCAGCGTGGAGTTCGCGTGATGGGCCACGCCGACGACACCGCCCGCTGGAAGCCGGCCGTGCAAGGCTCGCAGAGCGCGCAAAGTGCGCCTGCCGAGCGTACGCGGCGCGCCATGCGGGATCGCCTGCAGCCGTCGTTGCTGGACCGCTTGATGGACAACGACCCCACGCGTCGCGAAGAACCTCGCGACAGCGCCATGCTCACGCATGAGCAGCTGCGCGCGGCGGTGTTGCGGGATCTGCGCTGGCTGCTCAATACCGTTAACTTGCAGACCTCGCAGGACTTGTCGGCGCATCGTCAGGTTGCCACATCGACCGTGAATTTCGGCGTGCGCGCGATGGCCGGCAAGCGTATGTCGGAGATCGACTGGATCGACGTCGAAGAGTCCATACGCGATGCGATATCCGCGTTTGAGCCGCGCATCCTGGATTCCTCGGTCGAGGTGCGCTGCGTAACGGACACGGGCACGCTCGAACATCACAATGTGCTCAGCCTGGAGATACGGGGCATGCTGTGGTGCGTGCCACACCCGCTTGAGTTCCTGTTCCGTACCGACATCGATCTGGAAAGCGGCCACATGGATCTGCGCGATCTGGGTGGGCTCTGATGGACGCGCGCTTGCTGGACTACTACAACCGCGAGCTCGTGTATCTGCGTGAGCTGGGGGCGGAATTCGCGCAGGCGCATCCCAAGGTCGCGGGGCGGCTGGGCATGAACGCGACGGAAGTGGCCGACCCTTACGTCGAGCGCCTGCTGGAAGGCTTCAGCTTTCTGACGGCGCGCATCCAGATGAAGATGGACGCGGAGTTTCCGCGCTTCTCGCAGCGCTTGCTGGAAGTGGTGTACCCGAACTATCTGGCGCCCACGCCGTCGATGGCGATCGTGCAGTTTGCACCCAGCATGAACGAGGGCACCTTGGCTGGTGGCTTCGAATTGCCGCGCGGCACGCTGCTGCGCGGCCGTGTACCGCGTGGCGAGCAGACGCCGTGCGAATTCACGACCGGGCACGCCGTGCGCTTGTGGCCGCTGCAAGTCACTCACGCCGACTTCACCGCGGCTCCGCAAGACTTGCCGTTGGCGCGGCTGGGCCTTGGCGGCCGCGCCGCGCGCGTGTTGAGCGCATTGCGCATACGGATCGAAATCGGCGGCGGGCAGCGGCTGGAAGACCTGGACCTGGACCAACTGGTGTTCCATCTGCACGGGCAGGATTTGCAGATGCAGCGCCTGCTGGAAGTGCTGATGGGGCACACGGTGGCAGTGCTGGGCCACGACACGGCCCGGCCGGTGGCGTGGATCAACAAGCTGCCGGCAGACGCGGTGCGGCATGAAGGTTTTGCCGACGACCAGGCGCTGCTGCCGGGCGATGCGCGCGTATTCCAGGGCTATCGCTTGCTACAGGAGTACTTTGCCTTTGCGCAGCGCTATCTGTTCTTCAGCGTGAATGGCTTGAAGGCGGGATTGAAAACGGGGCCGAGGTCCGCATCGGATGCGGGCGCCGGCGGCGCGCTGCCGGTCTCATCCACCCCACGCGAGACCCGCGCATTCGATCTGACCTTCCTGTTCTCGGTGGCCGCCCCGGAAATGGAAGGCGCGATCTCCGCCGCCAATCTTGCGCTGCATTGCGCGCCCGTCATCAACCTGTTTCCCAAGCGCGCCGATCGAGTGGCGATCACGCCGCGCACGTCGGAATATCACGTGGTGGTGGATCGCAGCCGCCCGCTGGACTATGAAGTGTTCGGCGTGACGCGGGTCACCGGGCACGCGTCGGCGCAGCAACAAGAGCAGGAGTTCCGTCCGTTCTACGGGTCCTTGGGCAGCGATCCGGACGACTACGGCGCGTACTACTCCGTGCGCCGCGAGCCCCGGCTGATCTCGGACACCGCGCAGCGCAACGGCACGCGCACCGGCTACACCGGCAGTGAAGTGTTCCTGTCGCTGGTGGACCGCCACGAAGCGCCGTTCTCCGGCCAGCTGCGCCATGTGTCGCTGGAAACGCTATGCACCAATCGGGACCTGGCGATGCTGCTGCCGCTGGGCACCGACACCGACATGACGCTGCGCGTGTCGGCGCCCGTGCGCGCGGTGAAGGTGCTGCACGGCCCCACGCGCCCCTGTGCGGCGCTGGCCGAGAACGCCGCCACCTGGCACCTGATCAGCCACTTGGGGCTGAACTACCTGAGCCTGACGGACCTGGACACAGAGCAGGGTGCGCAAACGCTGCGCGAGATGCTGCACGTGTACGGCAACCTGGCCGATCCGGTGGTGCGCAAGCACATCTCCGGGCTGCGGCACGTCAGCGCCAAGCCCGTGTATCACCGCTTGCCGGTGCCGGGTCCCATCGTCCATGGGCGCGGCGTGCGCATCGCGCTGCAAGTGGACGAGGCGGCCTTCTCCGGCATCAGCCCGTATTTGTTTGGCGCCGTGCTTGAACAGTTTTTCGCGCGCCATGTGTCGATCAACATGATGTCGGAGCTGGTCCTGTCGACCCTGCAGCGCGGCGAAGTCGCCCGCTTCAAGCCCCGCATGGGACGCCGGCCCGCGGTCTAGGCAGGCACCCCCACGAACCGGAGCGCATGATGAAATCCGCCGCAAGCTTGAACCGAATTGCCTATGACCCGGTGCATTTACTGGGTGAGGTGCTGCATGTCGAAGCCGACGGCCGCTACGCCGTCGCGTGCGATGGCCGCACCTGGCTGGCGCGTCGCGCCGCCAGCTGCCTGCTGGCACCCCAGCCGGGTGATGAGGTGCTGATCAGCGGGCCGGACCCGTCGCGCGTGTATCTCATCGCGGTCACCGTGCAGGCGGTATCCGCCGGCACGGTGTTGGAGACCCAGGGTGATCTGGTGCTGCGCTCGCAGGGCGGCAACGTGCGCGTGGAAAGCGCGGGCGACGTGACCTTGCAAGGCCGGGACGCCGTGCACATCCGCACGCCCGAATATTCCGTGGACGCCGACGAAGAACGTCATGCCGCCAAACGCATTCGCATGGTGGCCGAACACCTGCACGCCACTATCGGCGAGACGCGGCTGGTCGGCCGCAACTACGAAGCGGTGCTGGACCGCATGACGCTCATGGCGCGCGTGTCCATGCGCAGCGTCAGTGACGTGGACCAGGTGCGTGCGGGCTCCATCGATTTCCAGGCCGAGCAAAGCGCGCGGCTGCATGCGTCATACACGCTGGTAACCGGCGCCGACCTGGTCAAGGTGGACGCCAAGCAGATTCACATGGGGTGACGGGATGGACGTCACGCATCCCGTCGCCGACGCGCAGTGGTGGCGTGCCCTGGAGCGCGAGCCCTACGCGCACGATCTGTTCCACGCCCTGCGCTGGATCGATGCGCATTGCGGCGCGCGCAAACCGCTGGGGCGCGATACCGTGGCGCGTTACGAGCCCGTGCGCTTGCGGCAAGAGCCGTCGATGGCGTTCGCACCGTCCACGGTGGCGCGCGTGCGGCCGGCGCAGAACGGCCGGCCGGCTGAAGTTTCCATCTATGGCTTCGGCCTGTTTGGCCCCAACGGCCCCTTGCCGCTGCACCTGACGGAGCATGCGCACGAACGCATGGCGCACTACGGCGACCGCACGCTGGCCGCCTTTGCCGATGTGTTCCATCACCGCCTGATCCTGTTGTTCTACCGCGCCTGGGCAGATGCGCAAAGCACGGTCAGCCTGGACCGCAAGGACGCGCGCTTCACGCGCTATGTGGCCAGCCTGTTGCATATGGGCGAGCCGTCGATGCAGCGGCGCGATGCCGTGCTGGATCATGCCAAGTACTTCATGGCGGGGCACCTGGTGCGCCAGACCCGCAACCCCGAAGGGCTCAAGCACATCCTGCAAGCGTTCTTCGGCCTGCCGGTGCGCATCCGCGAATTCGTGCCGCAATGGATACGCCTGGAGCCCGAGCAGCGGCTTGGGCTGGGCAGCCCGATGGGCTTGGGGCGCGACTCGGTGCTGGGCGTGGCGGTGCGCGATGCCCAGCACAAGTTCCGCATCGAGGTCGGTCCGTTGACGTTCGACGATTACCAGAGCTTCCTGCCGGGCGGCTTGCGCGCGCGGCAGCTGACGCATTGGGTCAGGCATTACATCGGCGTGGAACTGGCGTGGGACGTGCGCCCGGTGTTGCGCGCCGATGAGGCCGGCGGCGTGCGCCTGGGCGGGCAGCGGCCGCTGGGCCTGTCGGCGTGGCTGGGAAGGCGCCGGCCCGCGCAGGGCGACGCCGACGATTTGCTGCTGGACTATGAACGCCGCGAACAGACGCCGGCACGTGGCCGCTTGCAGGCCCAACCTTCCAGGACACCGCGCGCTTGATCGCGCCATGACGCCATGTCGGATATCGGTCGCATCGAACTGTTCGGAAAGCTTAATCCGCTGCTCTACCAGGCGCTGGAAGGCGCAACGGCGTTCTGCAAGCTGCGCGGCAATCCTTACGTGGAGCTGGTGCATTGGGTGCATCAGATTCTGCACGCGCAGGATAGCGATGTGCACCGTATTGCGCGCGCGTTCGAACTGGACCTGGGGCAGTTGCAGGCCGACCTGACGGCAGAGCTTGATCGGCTGCCGGCCGGCGCCGGATCGGTGTCCGATCTGTCGGAACACATTGATCACGCCGTCGAACGCGCGTGGGTGCTGGGCTCGCTGCGTTATGGCGCCGCGCGCATTCGCAGCGGCCATCTGTTGGCGGGCCTGGTCCGGACGTACGCGCTGCGTCATGTGCTGCTGGGCATGTCGCCGCAGTTTGCGCGCATCGTGCCCGACAAGCTGCTTGAGCAGATGGACGAGATGGTGCAGGGGTCGCCGGAAGGCGTCACTGCGACGACCGCCGCCGGCGACGACGCGCAGGCGCCGCGCAAGGACCTGGCCGCGTTGGAGCGGTTTGCCGTTGACCTCACCGCCAAGGCTCGCGCGGGCGAGATCGACCCGGTGTCGGGGCGCGACGAAGAAATCCGCCAGATCGTCGATGTGTTGATGCGTCGGCGACAGAACAATCCACTGCTGACGGGCGAGGCCGGCGTGGGCAAGACCGCCGTCGTGGAAGGTCTGGCACTGCGACTGGCCACGGGCGATGTACCGCCGCCCCTGCGCGACGTGTCTTTGTATCTGCTGGACATCGGGCTGCTGCAAGCCGGCGCGGGCGTAAAGGGCGAATTCGAGCAACGCCTGCGCAGCGTGATCGATCAGGTCCAGGCAAGCGACCGGCCCATCGTGCTGTTCATCGATGAGATCCACACGCTGGTGGGCGCGGGCGGCGCGGCGGGCACGGGGGACGCGGCCAACCTGCTCAAGCCCGCGTTGGCGCGCGGTCAGCTGCGCACCATCGGGGCGACCACGTGGTCGGAATACAAGAAGCACATTGAAAAGGACCCCGCGCTGACCCGCCGTTTTCAGGTGGTTCAAGTGCACGAGCCGGACGAGGTGCGCGCGTTTGACATGCTGCGCGGCCTGGCCGAAACCTTGCAGGCGCATCACGGCGTACTGCTGCTGGACGAGGCCATCACGGCGGCGGTGAGCTTGTCGCATCGCTACATTCCCGCGCGCCAATTGCCCGACAAGGCGGTGGCGTTGCTGGACACCGCGTGCGCGCGCGTGGCGATCAGTCAGCACGCCGTGCCGCCCGCGCTGGAGGATGCACGCCGACGCATCCAGGCGCTGGAAACGGCGCTGCGCATTGCCCGGCATGAAACACATCTTGGCGCGGGCGACGCGCAGCGCGTTGAACGCCTGGAGGCCGAACGGGCGCAAGCCGCGCAGGCGCAAGCCCAGCTGGCCGCCAGCTGGGAGGCCGAACGCGAGCTGGCCGCAAAGGTGCTCTCGCTGCGCGAAACCTTGAGCGCGCCGGCAACGGCGGGCGTTGACCACGCGTCGACACGGCAGGCGCTGGCGGGCGCCGCACAGGCACTGGCGGGCGGCCAGGGCGAGGCGCCGATGATACACACCGCCGTAGACGCGGCGGCGGTGGCGGCCGTGGTGGCCGACTGGACCGGCATCCCCGTGGGCCGCATGGTGCGCGACGAGGCACACGCCGTACTGGCGCTGGCGGACACGCTGGAAAAGCGCGTGATCGGCCAGCGCGACGCCCTGGAAGCCGTGGCGCGCCGTATCCAGACATCACGGGCCGGTCTGACCGACCCGGCCAAGCCGGTGGGCGTGTTCCTGCTTTGTGGGCCCAGCGGGGTCGGCAAGACCGAAACCGCGCTGGCCCTGGCCGAAGCGCTGTATGGCGGCGAACAGAACCTGATCACCATCAACATGAGCGAATTCCAGGAGTCGCACACCGTCTCCACCCTCAAGGGTGCGCCGCCGGGTTACGTGGGCTATGGCGAAGGCGGCGTGTTGACCGAAGCCGTGCGCAGGCGGCCGTATTGCGTGGTGCTGCTGGACGAGGTCGAGAAGGCGCACCCCGACGTGCACGAGATTTTCTTCCAGGTCTTTGACAAGGGCTGGATGGAAGACGGCGAGGGCCGCTACATCGACTTTCGCAATGCGGTCATCATCCTGACGTCCAACGTCGGCACCGAGCGCATTGCCACGCTGTGCCGCGATCCCGCGTTGATGCCGGATGCCGAAGGGCTGGCGGCCGCGCTGCGCGAACCCCTGTTGCAGGCATTTCCGGCGGCGCTGTTGGGACGGCTGGTGGCGGTGCCCTATCTGCCGCTGTCGGACGACATGCTGGCGCGCATCGTGGCGTTGCAGTTTGACCGAGTACGCCGCCGTTTGCAGGAACACCACGACGTAGCGCTGGAGGTCACGCGGGAAGCAACGGCGCTGGCCGTGACGCGCTGCACGCAAGTCGAGTCAGGCGCGCGCATGGTTGACGCCATTCTTACCAACACGGTCCTGCCGCAAATCAGCCGCGATCTGCTGGGCGCGTCCATGCAGGGCCGCAAGCTGCAACGCGTGCGCCTGTCGGCCAATGGCGGGGAATTTCGCTATGACTATGACTACGCGTGAATCGCTAGCGGTTGGTGTCGTCCGGCACTTTCTTCACGGACGCGGGCCGCATGAAGCTGCCGATTTCCCGCAAGTGGTCGGCGGCGGCGCGGCTATCCGTGGCATCGCGCGGACCGTGCAGGGCGTCGTCGACGGGATGGCGCCGATGGTCGGCCAGCGGGTCGTGGGCGGGCAGCGTGGACGGCGTGCCGTCGGCGAAGACGCTGGGCGAGCCCTCATGGGCTGCGTCGAACAACGCCAGGGGGTCGGTGACCGGGCGCGAGACGGACGCGTCGCCGCGTGGCAGGTGGCGCAGCGGGTCGTCGGGGTTGCGCGCGGCGGCGGAATCCAGATCGAAAGGGTGGGTGGATACGTCCGGGGCGCTGCCCACGGGCAAGGTGCCGGGGCCGATCAGGTCGCTGAAGATGTCTTCGATGGCCGGGGCGGCGGCCGGCTGGGCTTGGGCATCGGTTGCGGCGGACGCGGCCGAATCCGCTCGCAGGCGGTAGGTGCCTATTTCCAGTTCGTCGCCCGGCACCAAGGGCAGTTCCTGACCGCATTGAACGCGCTGCCCATTGATGCGCACGGTGCTCATGCTGCTCAAGTTCATCAGAAAGCCGGTGGTGTCCCCGTCGTGGACGCGCAGTACTGCCTGCACTCGGCAGATGTCGCCCGTGGGGTCGGGCAGGGCCAGCTGATTCTCGGGGCTGCGGCCCATTGTGCCGCCGGGCGCCCGGAATTCGGTCTGGATCGGAGCGAAAGCCGGATCGCCGGCATGTTGGAACACCGTGAGCTTCATGCCTTTCTCCTTGGCGTCGGCGGCGCGTCAGCGGGCCTGGGCTGCCTTGGCCGACTTGAAAACCGGGCCCCATTGGGGATGCCCTGCTTCGTTGGGCGCAAGGTCGAACGAGGGCTGCAATTGCAGGATGCGGGTGAAGCTGTCCTCGCAAAGCTGGTGGTAGCCGATGACGCAGTAGCTGAAGGCTTGCAGCTTCAAGGCCTCGACGCGCACGGGCACCGGCGCGGTGGCCAGGGCGTCGGACGTGGCCACGGTGCGCGCGACGTCACCGAAACGGCTGGCGGCGTATTCGTTGCGCACCTGCTGCAAGGCGTCGGCGGCTTGCGGGGACGGCGAGGAACTACAGGCCGCGAGCACCGCAAGAATGGCAATCAGGCTAAGACGAACGGGCTGTTTCATGGCGCGGGCGTGTCGATGCACAAGGAAAGTGGCTCGGTTGTTCCGCCGATGATAGCGGCCCGGCGCGTGGCGGTTGCGTCGTGGCGTAACAGACGTGTGTGTTTTATTTCCGAGGGCTTATGAACCGGTTTTCTTACGAGACAAGCTTGCCCAGGGGGCGTCCCCGGGGGCGTTGGCCGCGCGTCGCGGCATGTCTGGCGGCGGGGGCGCTGATCGTCGGATGTTCATCGACCGCCAAGCGCGTGCCCGCGCCTTACGCCATCGAACTGCGCGCGGACCCGAAGGTAAACGCCAGCGCCAGTGGCAGGCCCTCGCCGGTGCAGGTGACCATCTATGAATTGAAGTCGGCCAGCACCTTCCAGGCCAGCGACTTTTTCACTTTGCAGGCCGATGCGCGCGCGGCGCTGGGCACCGAGCTGCTCAACACCGAACAGGTCATCTTGCGGCCGGGGGATACGAAGGTGCTGCATTACCCCGGCAACGCGGACGCGCGCGTGGTGGGCGTGGTGGCCGCGTACCGGGATCTTGAGCAGAGCAAATGGCGTTTGCTGGTGTCGCTGCCCGAACCGCAGAACACGAACATCTACAAGGTATGGCAGTTTTCACCGAACGAGGAGACGGTGAAAGTGGCCGTGACGCGCGCTGGCCTGGAAGAGGTGGACCGCAGCCGTTCGTGGTGGCCTTTCTAGCAGCACAAATCAAACGATAACAAGAGAACCTGAGCATGGTGAGCAGAGACAAAGTGATCTGGTCGGAGGGCATGTTCCTGCGGCCGCAGCATTTCCAGCAGCTGGAGCGTCATGTGCTGCACGCGGCGACGCAGCGTGCGGTGGCGGCGCAAGGGTTCTTCTGGGGGTTTTCGCATCTGTCGGTGGACCGCGAAGCACTCGCGATCGGCAAGCTGGTGTTGACTGACGCGTCAGGCGTCATGCCCGACGGCACCCCGTTCGACTTTGCAGGTCCGGCCGCCGCACCCGCCGCGCTGGAGGTGCCGGCGCGGGCGCGCGACGCGCGCGTCATGTTGGCGATTCCCCGTACGCGTCCCGGCGCGACCGATGTTGTCTACGAAGGCGAAGAAGACACCCTGGCCCGCTATCTCGTGCACGAGGCCGATGTGCACGACACCGGCTCGGTGGCGCTGGAGCCCGCCCTGCTGCAACTGGGCCGCCTTCGACTGCGGCTGATGCTGGAAGACGAGCTCACCGACGATTGGCTGGGCCTGGGCGTTGCGCGCGTGGTGGAGCGCCGGCCCGACAACCGCATCGTGCTGGACGACGGCTACGTGGCGCCGTGGCTGGCGGCCGGCGAACACCCTGTGCTGCGCGGGTGGATCAACGAACTGTATGGCCTGCTGGGTGCGCGTAGCGAAGCCCTGGCCGCGCGGCTGTCGCAGCCCGGTCGTGGCGGCGTGTCCGAGGTCTCCGATTTCATGCTGCTGGAAACCGTCAACCGCTACGTCGGGGCGCTTTGGCATGCCCGCCAGAGCGCCGGCCAGCATCCCGAGCGGCTGTTCCACGACTGGTTGATGCTGGCCTGCGATCTGGCCACCTTCACGTCCACGACACGGCGTCCAGAGGTGTTGCCCGAGTACGTGCATGACGATCTGCAAAACACGTTCGCGCCGCTGATGCACGAGTTGCGCCGGTCGCTGTCGGCAGTGCTTGAGCAGCGCGCGTTGCAGATCCCGCTGCAAGACCGGGGCCAGGGCGTACGCGTGGCGCAGATTGCAGACGCCGAGCTGCTGCAAACCGCCGGCTTCGTGCTTGCGGTGCATGCGGACATGGGCACGGACACCGTGCGCGCGCGCTTTCCCGCGCAGGTCAAGATCGGCCCGGTCGAACGCATCCGCGATCTGGTGCACCTGCAACTTCCGGGCGTTGCGGTACGCGCACTGCCGGTGGCGCCGCGCCAGATTCCCTACAGCGCGGGGCATGTGTATTTCGAGCTGGATAAAAGCGGGGAGTTCTGGAAGCAGCTGGAGCGCACCGGCGCGCTGGCCTTGCATTTGGCGGGTGACTTCCCCGGCCTGACGATGGAGTTCTGGGCGTTGCGGGATTGAACGCGGAGACAGCTATGCATGCATCGGACCACACCCTGTCCGCCCCGCCAGGAAGCCTGGGCGACACACCCGGCCAGGCCTCCAGCCGGCTGCGGCCTCATGACTACGTCATCAGCGGCGCCAACCCGCTGGTGGCGGCGGCCAACCCCTTGTTGGACTTGATCCCGCAAATCCGCGCCACCGCGTCGCACCCGTCGCCCGCGATGCTGCGCGAGCACTTGCTGGACGAGATCCGTCAGTTTGAGTTGCGCGCACAGCAGGCGGGCATTCCCAACGAAACGATCCTGGGCGCGCGCTACTGCTTGTGCACCGCGCTGGACGAAGCCGCCGCGTTGACCCCGTGGGGCGGGGGCGGTGTGTGGTCGGCCCACAGTCTGCTGGTGACCTTTCACAACGAGACCTGGGGCGGCGAGAAATTCTTCCAGCTGCTGGCCAAGCTGTCGCAAAACCCGGCGCAACACCTGGACCTGCTTGAACTGCTGTATTACTGCCTGCTGCTGGGCTTTGAAGGCCGCTACCGCGTGATGGACAACGGCCGTTCGCAACTGGAAACGCTGCGCCAGCGCTTGCTGCGCATCCTGCGGGGGGCACGTGGGGAGTACGCGCTTGCGCTGTCGCCCCATTGGCGCGATGAGCCCGCGCAAACGCCGCTGCGGCGGTTGCCCGTGCCGCTGTGGGTCTTCGGCGCATTGGCTGCCGTGCTGGCGCTGGCTTTGTATTGGGGGTTGGGATGGCGGTTGGGCAGCCAGTCGGACGGCGTGTTTGCGTCCATCAGCCAGCTCAAGCCGCCTGTCGTGCAGATCGCCCCGGCGGTGGTGAAGCGGCCCGCGCCCGCGCCGCGCCTGGCGGTGTTCCTGGCGCCCGAAATCCGCGACCAGCTGGTCAGCGTGCGCGACGAGGTGGACCGCAGCGTGGTGGTGTTGCGCGGAGACGGCGTGTTCGAGTCCGGTGCCAGTTCCGTTCGCGATCAGTACCTGCCCGTGCTGTCGCGCGTGGCAGACGCGTTGCGCGAGACGCAGGGCAGCATTCTTGTGCGCGGGTACTCCGACAACATACCGATGCGCAGCGCGCGCTTTCCGTCCAACTGGCATCTGTCGCAGGCCCGCGCGGACGCCGTCAAAGACATGCTGGAACAACGCCTGGGGCAATCGGCTTCGGCGCGCGTCCGGGCGGAAGGGCGTGGGGATGCGGACCCGGTCGCACCCAACGATACGGCGGCAGGCCGCGCGCTGAACCGCCGCGTGGAAATCACGGTGCTGGTGCCGCCCACCCCGCATGAGGGCGATGCACAAGGAGGCAAAGAATGATCTACCGATTGTTCGGATGGTTCTTCAGCCGGCGTGTGTGGAATTTCCTGGGCCTGGTGGCGCTGGCGCTGCTGATCTGGATTGCGGGGCCGCTGATCGCGGTGGGTGCCGTGCGGCCGCTGGAAAGCCAGACGGTGCGCATCATCGTCATCGTGGCGATGTTTGCCATATGGCTGCTGCGCTGGGTGTGGCGCAAGTGGCGGGAAGGGCGCTTGAACGCGCAGTTACTCGGCCAGCTGCGTCCCCGGCCGCGCGCCGAAAAGGCCGTGCAAGACGTTGCCGAGAACGACGAGATCCGCCAGCTGGAAGCGCGGTTTGATGAAGCCGTCGAACTGCTGCGCAAGACGCGCTTTGAGAATCGCGGCAAGCGCCGTCCGCTGGATCGATTCTCGAAACAGTATCTGTACCAGCTGCCCTGGTACGTCATCATCGGCGCGCCGGGGGCGGGCAAGACGACGGCGCTGGTGAACTCGGGCTTGAACTTCCCGTTGGCCGAGCGCTACGGCAAGGTCGCCTTGCGCGGGGTGGGCGGCACGCTCAATTGCGATTGGTGGTTTACCGACGACGCGGTGCTGCTGGATACGGCGGGGCGCTACACCACCCACGAAAGCGACCCCACGGGCGACGAGGAAGAGTGGCGCGGCTTTCTTCGCCTGCTGACCAAGTACCGTGGCCGGCAGCCGATCAACGGCGCCATGTTGACGGTCAGTGTCGAAGACCTGTTGTCGGCATCCGATGCGCAGCGTGCGCAGCACGCGGCGGTGCTGCGGCGCCGCTTGCAGGAACTACGCGAGCAGCTGGGCATCGCGTTTCCTGTATACGTGCTGGTGACAAAGACGGATCTGTTGTCCGGCTTCGAAGAGTACTTTGCGTCGTTCAGCCGCGATGAGCTGGCGCAGGTGTGGGGCTTTACCTTGCCCTACGCGCGCACGCAGGAGCCTGACTTCGATTTGTACGACGCCTTCCATGCCGAGTACGCGCTGCTGCAACGGCGGCTGGATGACGCCTTGCCGGAAGTGGTGGCCGCCGAGGAAGACCCTGCGCGGCGCGCACTGGCCTACATGCTGCCGCAGCAATTTGCCGGGCTGCAAAACATCCTGGGCCATTTCCTTAGCGACGTGTTCGCCACGTCGAAGTTTGAAGCGCGCGTCATCCCGCGCGGCGTGTACTTCACCAGCGGCACGCAAGGGGGCGAAACCTTCGACCAGGTGACCGGCCATCTGAAGCGCTACCTGCGCATCGATGGTGCGCCCTCGCCCGCGCCCAGCGTGCCGGGCGAAGGCGAGGGCCGCAGCTACTTCCTGAAAAACCTGCTGCGCGACGTCATCTTTCGGGAAGCGGGCCTGGCAGGCCGTAACCTGCGTTGGGAACGCCGCTATCGGCAATTGCACTGGGCCGGTTACGGGCTGGTCACGGCGATGTTCGTGGCGCTGATTGCCGGCTGGGCATTGAGCTATCGCAACAACTCGGCCTATGTGGATGAAGTGGCGCGGCGCGTGCCGGCCGTGGAAAAGCTGACGCGCGACATCAAGATCACGCGCACGGGCGACCTGCTGGGCTTGATGCCGTTTCTGGACAGCCTTTGGTATCTGCCGCGCCACGAACGCTTTGAGATCGACTCGCCGCCACTGGCGTACCGCTTCGGGCTTTATCAGGGCTCCAAGCTGCAAGCGGCCGCGCAGGGCGTGTATGACAACACGCTGGATCAGGTGCTGTTGCCGCAGGTGGCGCGGCGCGTGGAAGCCGCGCTGCGGGATGCGTCGGCAAGCGACCTGGAGTATTCGTACGAGGCGTTGCGCGCCTATCTGATGTTGTACGAGGCCGACCGCTACGACGCCGAGTTCATGCATGCGTGGCTGTTGTCGGATATGCAATCGACGTTGCCTGACGGGTACACGCGCCGCCAGTACGAACAGTTGTCGCTGCATTTGCGCCACCTGACACAGGGTCACGTGCTGGCATCGCCTTTTCCGAAGGACGAGGCGCTGGTGGCG
Organism: Achromobacter sp. B7; assembly: GCF_003600685.1. Lineage (NCBI taxonomy): Bacteria > Pseudomonadati > Pseudomonadota > Betaproteobacteria > Burkholderiales > Alcaligenaceae > Achromobacter > Achromobacter sp. B7. The sequence continues at coordinate 6,100,354 of NZ_CP032084.1, read as the reverse complement.
CAGGCGCGCGAGAAGCTGGCGCGCTATACGCTGGCGCAACGCGCCTACAGCCGCTTGCGCCGCACGCTTGCCAATACCGATATCGCGCCCGAGAACACCGCCGTGACCTTGGGCGGGGCACAGGCCAGCGCGGTGTTCGTGCGCAAGAGCGGCAAGCCGTTAAGCCAGGGCATCCCGTCGCTGTACAGCTATCGTGGCTATTGGGACGTGTTCAACAAACGCGTGTCCAGCGTGGCCGAGGTGCTGCGGTCGGACGATGCGTGGATCTTGAACATCCCGGCCCCCGGCATGTTGGACCAAGCGGCGCAGCGCCAATTGGTGGCGGGCATCAAGCGCCTGTACATGAATGATTATGTGGCGCAGTGGGATGGCTATCTGAACGACTTGCAGCTGGCGCCCAGCAAGTCGTTGCTACAAAACATCCAGATGGCGCGTACCTTGTCCGCGCCGGAATCACCGCTGGTGCAGTTGGTGCGCGGGGTCGCGCGCGAGACTTCCTTGCTGCGCGATTCGGCCAAGGACGAGCGGTCGCTGGTGGACCAGGCGCGCGATCGTGTCGGCAGCACGCGCGAGGCGTTGGAGCAGATGTTCGGCCCGACGGGGCCGGGTGCCGCCGCGCGCGCGGATGCGTCGGATGAAAAGCTGGAGCGCATCGTTGACCAGTACTTCGAGCCGTGGCGCCGGCTGGCGCAGAACGAAGGCGGGGCGGCAGGCGCCGCGCCGCCCATTGCCGCCACCACGGGGTTGATCAATGAGCTTTACACCTATCTGACGGCGGCGGACGCGGCACTGCGTAGCGGCAGCCCGACCCCGAGTTCCGATTCGGTGACCAAGCTGCGCGCCGAAGCCGGACGCCTGCCCGGCCCGTTGCGTGACGTGCTCAACGCCTTGTCGGTGAACGCGTCGGGCGAGGTGTCGGACGTGGCCCGCGCGCGCATGGGCGAGACGGTGTCGGCCACGATCGGCGTGTTCTGCGGGCAATCGGTGGCGGGCCGTTATCCGTTCTCCAGCCGCTCCACGCGTGACGTTGCCCCCAACGACATGGCCAGGTTATTCGGGCCGAACGGCATGATGGACGACTTTTTTCAGAAGAACCTGGCGACGCAGATCGACGTGTCCGGGCCGCGCTGGCGCTTCAAGCCCGGTGTCGATGGCCGCTCGGGGGGCAGCTCGGCCACGCTGGACGCGTTCCAGCGCGCGGGCGTCATCCGCGATGTGTACTTCATGGCGGGCAACCCCATGCCGTCGTACCGCGTGGCGATCCGGCCGGTGGAGATGGACGCGGGCATCACGCAGTTTGTGATGGACGTGGATGGCCAATCGGTGCGCTACGCGCATGGCCCGCAGGTGGCGACCACGGTGCAATGGCCCGGGCCGCGTGGCAGCAACCAGGTGCGTATCGAATTGACGCCGCAAGTCGGCGCGGCAGGCCTGACAACGTCGGGCCCATGGGCGCTGAATCGCATGCTGGACCGCGCGCAATTGCAACGCGGCCCCTCGCCGGAGATCACGTTGGCCACGTTCGACCTGGGCGGTCGCAAGGTGGTGTTGGAGATCACGGCCAGCAGCGTCAAAAGCCCTTTTCATCTAGCCGAGATGCAGGGTTTCGCCTGCCCCGGCGCGTCGTGACCAGGACATCGACATGGAGCTTGGAGTGGAGAACGGGCAGGTGGGCTGGTACGGAAAGATCCCGGCCGCGGGCGACTTCGTGCATCGGCGTCTGCCGCGTGAACTGATTGCGTGGTGGGACCACTGGTTGCAGTTCGGGCTGGTGGCGTTGAAGCAGGCGCCGGACGCGGCCGCGGCGCGCAGTTTTGCTTCGGCGCCTATCTGGAACTTTGCCATTCCGGCAGGGCCCGGCGCCGGCGTGGCGCAGCTGGGTTGCATCACCCCCAGCCGCGACCGCGTGGGGCGCGGGTATCCGCTGTGTGTCGTCGCGGCGCTGCCGCCCGCGCAATATCACAGCAGCATGCTGGATGGCGCCGGCGACTACTACCGTCAAGTGGGCTCCAGCATGTTGGCCGCCGTACGCCATGGCTGCGCGCCCGAACAGTTTGACCGCAGCCTTCAGCAAGTCCGCATGCCCACTGCCGCGCCCGGCCCTGCCGCGCCGCGAGGGGGCAACGACATCATGGACATCTTGCGGGCGGGGCTGGACGCGGAATCCGCGCCCTTGGCGCGCCGCGCGTTGAATGCGTGGCCCGATCTGCCGTTTTGCTTCAACCCCAGTTCGCACACGAGCTATTGGTGGACCAACCAGGCGGACGGCGCGGCGTTGCAAACCTATGTGCATGGCGGCGCGCTGAACGCCACGTTGTTCGCCAGGCTGTTCTCGTCCCTGCCCACGTGGCGGCCATGAGTCTGATCGACCCCGGAGGACCGCGTATGACGACCGCTTCCATCACGCCACCGAGCCCGGGCACGGCTGGCATACCTGCCGCGCCTTGCCACCCGCGCCTGGCCGACCTGATGCGCTTGCCGCCGGGTCGCAAGCGCCAAGACGAGATCACCCGCATCGTCGCGGGGCTGGCCGCGTCGCTGGCGCCGTTGCACGCGGCGGGTCGGGTGCATGGCGGTATCCATCCGGGGGCGGTTGCGTTTGATGGGGGCGGGCCGTGGGACCCGATCGTCGGCAGGGCCGCAACGGGCGCGGCCACGTTGACGCCGCCGCCCGTAGCACCGGCGCCCGACGCGGAGGACGCGCCCCGGCATGCCGGATATGCGGCGTTCGAGCAATACACGGATGATCCGGCGTATGCCTGTGGGCCGTGGACCGATGTGTACGGACTGGCGGCGCTGGCTTACTTTCTGGCAACCGGCAGCGCGCCACCAAGCGCGCTGGCGCGTCGCGTGCGCGATGACTGCTTGCCGCTGGAGGAATGGGGCGCTAACGAGTACGAGAGGGCGTTTTGCGACGCGGTGGATAGCGGTTTGGCGATGACGATGCACGCAAGACCGCAAACGGCGCAAGCGTTCGCGGCAGCGATAGGAACGCCGCTGCTGCGTACGTCGCCGATATTGCCCGCGGCCTTGCCGACGGTGGCTACCCCTGCTGAGGTCAAGACGCCGCCGACCGCAGCATCGCCGCCCGGAGCATCGCAGCCCGAAGCACCGCCGCCCGCAGCATCGCCGCCCGAAGCGCGGACGGCACGCGAACTTCCGCGTGAACGCGCGCGCGTCTTGCCTTGGATCTTGGCGTGCGCCTTACTGCTGGCGGGCAGCGGGTACGCCTGGGTTCGCATGACGTCTACGCCTGTTGAACTGGCCGGTACGCCCGAGGCGTCGGCACGTATGCCCCAGGCGTCGCCTGCCGTGACAGCCTCCGCTCCCGCCCCTGCCCCCGCGCCGACCCCGGGTAGGGCGCCGGCTCCGCAGCAACCTCTGGCGACGGCGCCTGAACCGCCACAGGCTTCTCAGCCCACGCGCGCGACCCAGGCGTCGCAGGGGTCTTCGCCTGTTCCTGCAACTCAGCCATCGCAGGCTTCTCAGCCCACGCCTGCAACGCCGTCGGCTCATGTTGAAGCGGCCTCCAGCGGCGGCGCGCCTGCGCCCGCGTCTGATGGCAGTGCGAGCAATATCGACGCCGCATCCGCATCCGCATCCGCATCCGAATCCGCACCCGCACCCGCATCCGCATCCGCACCCGCATCCGCACCCGCATCCGCAGCCGCGCCCGTCTCAACCGCGCCACCCAAGGCCGCGCCTGTTTCGGTGCGTGTTGCCGTGCGTCCGTGGGGCGAAGTCTTGATCAACGGCCGTTCACGCGGGGTAAGCCCGCCCTTGCGGGAACTGTCTTTGACGCCAGGACGCTACCAGGTGACCGTGCGAAATGCGACGGCGGGCGAGCATCGGATGACCTTGACGGTTGCGGCCGACAAGCCGGCCGCGATCTCGCACGAGTTCAAGTGATACGCAAAAGTTGCGTGCCACGGAAATCGCGCCGGCGGATGACAAGCGGCTTGGCGGCGCGACGCCTGCCGCCGCCCCGGCGCGCCTTCAAGGTAGCGTGGACTCGCCCTTGAGCAGATCGTCCAGCGTCTCGCGTTGGCGCACCACGTGGTAGTGGTCGCCATCGACCATGACTTCGGCCGCGCGGGCGCGTGTGTTGTAGTTGCTGGCCATGGCCATGCTGTAGGCGCCCGCGGATTCCACCGCCAGCACGTCGCCTTGCTGGATGGCCAGTGCGCGCCCCTTGGCCAGCCAGTCCGCGCTTTCGCATACTGGCCCGACGAGGTCGTATTCGACTTGATCACCGGCGCGCGGGCGTAGCGGCTGCACGCCGTGATAGGCCTCGTAAAGCGCGGGACGCAGCAGATCGTTCATGGCGGCATCGACGATCGCGAAATTGCGCGCCGGCGAATGCTTTAGATATTGCACCGTGGTCAGCAGCATGCCGGCATTGCCCACCAGCGAACGGCCGGGCTCCAGCACCAGATGCAGATGCCCGTGGCCGCGCGCGTTCAGCCGTTCAAATACCCGGTCCAGCAACGCCTTGGGCGAAGGCGGCGTCTCGTCCGTATAGCGGATGCCCAGCCCACCGCCCAAATCCAGATGGGCGATGCGGATGCCTTCGCGTTCTAACGCATCGATCAGGTCCAGCAGCTTTTCCAGCGCATCGAAATAGGGGCTGATATCGGTCAACTGCGAGCCGATATGGCAGTCCACGCCCACGATCTCCAGGCCCGGCAGCTCCCGCGCGACGCGATAAACGTCCAGCGCCGATTCAATGGCGATGCCGAACTTGTTCTCTTTCAGGCCGGTGGAGATATAGGGATGCGTTTGCGCGTCCACATCGGGGTTCACGCGCAGTGACACCGGCGCGCGCAAGCCCATGTCCTGCGCCACTTCGGACAGGCGGCGCAATTCGTCTTCCGATTCGACGTTAAAGCATTTCACCCCGGCGACCAGCGCGTCGCGCATTTCCCAGGCTTGCTTGCCCACGCCGGAAAACACGATCTTGGAGGGCTCGGCGCCCACCGCCAGCGCGCGCTTGAGCTCGCCGCCAGAGACGATGTCAAAGCCCGCGCCCAACCGCACGAATTCCTTTAGGACCGCCAGGTTGGAGTTTGCCTTCATCCCGTAGCAGACCAGCACGGGCAGCGGCCCGATGGCGCTGCGATAGGTTTCCCAAGCGGCCTTGAGCGCCGCGCGAGAGTACACGTACAGCGGGGTGCCTAGCCCATGCGCCAGATGGTCCAGCGGCACATCCTCGGCGTACAGTACGTTATTGCGGTACTGGAAATAGGGATGGCCGGTCAACTCCGGCGGCAGGGGAAAGGCTGTCGTCATGGGATCGAAGGAGGGGGAGGGATCTGCGGCGCGGGCTGCGAACGCGACGGCGGCTTGCCGTCAGGCGTCGGCATGTATAAAGGCCCCTTGTAGCCGCATGCCGCCACCATGCCGGAGGCCACAAGCGTGGCTACAATGCGAAGAGCCATGCGGCTGAATGCCAATTGGAACACTGGGAACTCCGTAATTCTTGCAGGCTCGATTATGACCGAAACCGAATTTCTTGCGTTGATCGACCAGGTGCTGGACAGCATCGAAAGCCAGGCCGACGACTGGGCGGCTTCGCTCGACGTCGACGTGGAAACCACCCGCAGCGGCAATGTCCTGACCATGGTTTTCGAAGACAACACCCATGTCGTCGTCAACAGCCAGGCCGCCATGCAGGAACTGTGGGTAGCCGCCCGCAGTGGCGGCTTCCACTACCGCTACGACGGCCACCATTGGAACGACACCCGTGGCGGCCCGCAACTGCCGGACGCCCTGTCGCAAATCTGCTCGGCCGCGGCCGGCGTGCCGGTTACGCTGAAACTATAAAGCCGTCGTACTCGCAAAGTAACAAGGGCTGATAAGGCCGGCCGTCATGGCCGGCCCTTCAGATGCAACGAAGCCCCGGGTTTTACACCCCGGGGCTTTTCTTTATTTTCGCTTGGGGTTGGGTCAATGTGGGTCAGAACTTGAAGACTTCTTCCAGATCCACCGATTCTTCCACCGATTCCAGCTTCACGCTTTGTTCGATGTGCTCCAGGTGATGCAGCGTCAATTCCTCGGCGCGCTGGGCGTCGCGCGCCGCGATGGCTTCGGTTATCAGCTCGTGTTCGTCGTCGCGGCAGCTGGTGGCGGTGGGCAGGTTGTACAGGAAGATGACCAGGCAGGTCAGCGTGGACAGCTCGCGCATCGTGCGCGCCAGTTCGCCGTTGCCCGCTAGCTCGCTTAGAAGAATATGAAATTCGCCGGCCAGCCGGATGATGGCGCGCTTGTCGTCGCGCTTGCGGGCATCGTGTTCCAACAGCACGTGTTCGCGCAGGCGCGCCAGCTTCTCGGCAGTCAGGTTCTGCGTCAGGCGGCGCACGACGGCGGGCTCGATCAGCCTGCGCGCCTCGAAGACGTCGCGCGCTTTTTCGATGGACGGCTTGGCGACGTAGGCGCCACGCTGGGGGAAAAGTTCGACGATCTGTTCGTGGGCCAGGCGCGCAAGAACCTCACGGATGCGCGGCCGGCTGACTTCAAAGATTTCGGCCAGGCGCTCTTCGACCAGCTTGGTGCCGGGCTTGAGGCGGTTGTCCAGGATGGCGCGGTAGATGCGCTCGTAGATGCCGGTGACCGAGTTTTCGCGTTTGTCTGATGCCATGGGCTCGTTCTTGGTTTGCGCGTGGGAAGCCGGGGCGGGATCGCCGCCACGGGTAATGAGCGGTCTCTTGCCGCTTGTAGGTTGCTTATAGGCTGCACGTTGGCCGCAATTTGGCGGATGAACGTGAAGATACCCGATCATTCGCCGACATGGGCAAGGTCCAAAAGCCAGCGTCAAAAATAATGTTAACAATTTGACCTTGAAATGTATATTTCAGGGTAATCACTAGCGTAATCATTTTTGTATTCGGCCTAGAATCCGCTCACAACATGCCCATCCCGCCACGCTTTCACGGCAGGGAAAGGGCGGATCAGACGGGCTGACGCATATGACGAAGCAAGGTTTTGATCTGGTGCTGCGCGACGCGGTGCTGGCAACGGCCGGCGATACCTGTCGCGCGGATCTGGGGATCGTGGACGGCCGCATTGTGCAGATCGGCCGCGGCTTGGCGGCGGGCATGTGTGAAATCGACGTGGCCGGACGCGTGGTCACGCCGGGCGGCATCGACGCCCATTGCCACCTGGACCAGCCGATGGCGCCGCCCGTGAAGTTGGCGGATGACTTTTTCACGGGTACGCGCTCGGCCGCCTGCGGGGGCACGACCACCGTGATCCCCTTCGCGGCGCAGCGCAAGGGCGCCACGGTGCAGGCCGCCATCGACGATTACCACCAGCGCGCCGACGGCCGAGCCTGCGTGGACTACGCCTTTCACCTGATCCTGACCGACCCCACGCCCACCGTGCTGGCCGACGAGCTGCCGCGCCTGATAGCGGCCGGCTACACCTCGTTCAAGTTGTATATGACGTATGACGCGCTGAAGTTGTCCGACGCCCAGATCCTGGACGTGCTGGACGTGGCGCGCGTGCATGGCGGCATGGCGATGATTCATGCCGAAAACTCCGATTGCATCGCCTGGCTGACGCGCCGCCTGGAGGCCTCTGGCCGCACCGCGCCGCGCTTTCATGCCGTTTCGCGGCCGATGCTGGTGGAGCGCGAAGGCGCCCATCGCGCCATCGCGCTGTCCGAACTTATCGACGTTCCCATCTTGCTGGTGCACATCTCGGGCGGCGAAGCGGTCGCGCAAATCCGCGAGGCGCGTGCCAAGGGCTTGAATGTCTATGCCGAAACCTGCCCGCAATACCTTTTTCTGACCGCCGCGGATCTAGGCGTGGACGACAGCTATTTCGGCGCGCGCTGCGTGTGCAGCCCACCGCCGCGCGACAAGTCCAGCCAGGAGCAGATCTGGCAGGGGCTGGCGGACGGCCTTTTCACGGTGTTTTCGTCCGACCACTCGCCCTTCAACCTGACCGGCGAGGACGGCAAGACGCCCGGCGGCAAAGAGGTGGCGTTCCGTCATATTCCGAACGGCATTCCCGGCATCGAAACGCGCATGCCGTTGCTGTATTCGGAAGGGGTGTTGGGCGGCCGCATCAGCGTGAATCGCTTCGTGGAGCTGACCGCAACCCAGCCGGCGCGCGCCTATGGCCTGTACCCGCGAAAGGGCACGCTGGCCATCGGCAGCGATGCCGACCTGGTGATCTGGGAAGAGCGCGAGTTCACGCTCACCAATGAACATCTGCACCACGCGGTGGACTACACGCCGTACGCGGGCACGACGCTGCGGGCGTGGCCCGCGATGACGTTGTTGCGCGGACAAGTCGTTTGGGACGGCAAGCGCTTTACGGGCACGCCGGGCCAAGGAAAGTTTTTGCCGCGCGGGCTGCCCAGCCTGGCGCCGCCCAGCGCCCGCCAGGGCTCGCGGCCAGACTGGCGCTAACGCAGCGCGCCACATGGATATCCGCCCTTCATTTCAGAGGAAATAACGTTGAAGACTACCCTGATCAAGAACGCCGACGTTGTGGTTGCCTGGGACGCCTCGCGCCAGCAGCACGTCTACATGAAGAACGCCGACGTGGCCTTTGAGGACGGCCGTATCACGCACGTCGGGGCGGGGGCGCAGGCGGCCACGCCGGATGCGGAAATCGTCAGCGGCAACGGCATGATGGTGATGCCGGGCCTGGTGGACATCCACAGCCATCTGGTGCATGAGCCCATCAACAAGGGCTACACGGACGAAACCGGGTCACCGGGCCTGTACAACTCGAATCTGTACGAGTACATGCCCACCATGGAAGGCGACGACGAAGCCGCACCCGCGCAGCTGACGCTGGCCGCCGCCGAACTGCTGATGTCAGGCGTGACGACCGTGGTGGACATGTCGGTGGCACACGAGCACTGGATCGACATCATGGTGCAAAGCGGCCTGCGGGCGTATATCGCGCCCATGTTCCGCTCGGCGCGTTGGTACACGCGCAACGGCCATGTGGTGGAGTACGACTGGAACGAGAAGGCCGGCGAGGCGGGCATGGAGCGCGCGCTGGCGTTGATCGATAAGGCCGAGGCGCACGCGTGCGGCCGCCTCACAGGCATGCTGGTGCCCGCGCAGATCGACACCTGCACGCCCGAACTGCTGAAGGCCAGTCATCAAGAGGCAAAGCGTCGCGGCATCGGCTGGCAGACTCATGCCGCGCAGTCGCTGCCGGAATTTCACGAAATCACGCGCCGCCATGGCCTCACACCGGTCCAGTGGCTGCATAGCCTGGGCGTGTTGGATCCGGGCAGCATCGTCGGCCACGGCATCTTCGTGGACGACCACCCGAATACGCACTGGGGTACGGCGACCGACCTGTCCATCCTGTCCGAGACGGGCGCCAGCGTGGCGCACTGCCCCACGGTATTCATGCGCCGGGGCATGGCGCTGCGCGACTTTGGACGCTATCGCCGCGCGGGCATCAACCTGGGCATCGGCACGGACACCTATCCGCACAACATGATCGAGGAAATGCGCCACGTGGGCTATCTGGCTCGCTTGATGGCGCAAACGCCGCGCGCGGTCACCACCGGCGAAGTGTTCCACGCCGCGACGGTCGGTGGCGCGAAGGCGCTGGGCCGCGAAGACCTGGGCCGCATCGCGGTGGGCGCGCGCGCCGACCTCGTGATGGTGGACATGACGCATTACCTGATGCGCCCGTCGCGCGATCCGGTACGCAGCCTGGTTTACGCCGCTGCGGACCGCGCTGTGCACACCGTGTATATCGACGGCCGCCGCGTGCTGCACGAGGGACAGGTGCATACGCTGGATTACCGCAAGGCCGCCGAGCAGGTAGACGAGGCGCAGCGTCGCGCCGAGGCGCTGGTGCCTTCGCGCGACCTGGTGGCCGGCCGCAGCGCGCAACAGATGTCGCCGCTGTCATTCGACGTCGTGTGACCTGATCGACACTCCATCCGAAGGGCCGGCACAGGCCCAGTTCGTCCATAAAACTACAAGGGAATGACATGGCTTATCTGAATGCTGAAAGACTTGAAGCCCGCTATGGCCTGGGCCGCGTTGGCGCGGCAGTGGCTTGCGCCGCTGCCCTGGCCTGGGCGCCCGCGCAGGCGGAAACGCTGACTGTGGTGATGGCCAGCAAGCTGACGGTGCTGGACCCTGTGTTGACGGCGTCGCACCAGACGCGCAACCACGCCTACATGATCTACGACACGCTGCTGGCGACAGACGCGAACAACAAGGTCCAGCCACAGATGGCGGACAAGTGGGAGATCTCGCCGGACGGCAAGACCTACACCTTCACGTTGCGCGACGGGTTGAAATGGCACGATGGCACCGCCGTGAAGGCCGAGGATTGCGTGGCGTCGATCCAGCGCTGGGCGCAGTCGGACAAGACCGGTCGCCAGCTCATGCCGCTGGTTGCCTCGATGGACGCCATCGATGACAAGACTTTCAAGATCGTGCTGACGGCCCCTGCCGACGTGCTGTCGGCACTGGGCAAGCCCAGCGGCCTGCCCAGCTTCATGATGCCCAAGCGGGTCGCGCAAACGCCGGTGGCACAGGCCATCAGCGATTACACCGGATCCGGTCCCTTCAAGTTCGTGCAGAAGGAATTCCAGCCGGGCGTGAAGACGGTCTACGAAAAAAACACTGACTACGTGCCGCGCAAGGAAGCGCCCAGCTGGACGGCGGGCGGCAAGGTGGTCAATGTGGATCGCGTGGAATGGGTGGCGATGGCCGACCCGATGACGACTGTGAATGCCCTGCTGGGCGGAGAGGTCGATTACATCGAGACCGTGCCTTTCGACCTGGTGCCGATGGTGAAAGGTTCACCGGACCTGACGCTGCGTGTGCTGGACAAGATGGGCTACCAGCCCATGTACCGCTTTAACCAACTTAATGCGCCGTTCGACAACAAGCTGGTGCGCCAGGCGGCCATGTATGCGGTCGGCCAGGGTGACATCCTGAAGGCGCAAGTGGGCGACCCGGAATTCTTCAAGACTTGCGGCGCGGTGTTCGGCTGCGGCCTGCCGTATTCCAGCGATACGCGCGCCGACATGATCGTGCCGTCCAACATCGAGAAGGCGAAGGCGTTGCTGAAGGAGGCCAAGTACGACGGCGCGCCTGTCGTGATCCTGCATGCCACCGACATTGCCATGGCGTCCGCCATTCCCGTGGTGATGGCGCAGCAGCTGCGCCAGGCCGGCTTCAACGTGCAATTGCAGGCCATGGATTTCATGACCATGCTGTCGCGCCGCGCCAACCGCGACGTGCCCGCCAAGGGCGGCTGGAGCATTTTCGTGACCACGTGGCACGTCAGCGAAATCATGGACCCGCTGCGCAACTATGGCGTGTCCGCCAACGGCGAGAAGGCCTGGTTCGGCTGGCCGACCGTGCCTAAGGTCGAAGCGCTGCGTGACCAGTTCCTGGTGGCGGCGACGGAACCGGAACGCAAGCAGATCGCCGACCAATTGCAGGACGTGATGCTGGATGAAGGCGTGGCCGTCACACTGGGCCAGATCGAGACCGCCGCCGCTTACAGCAAGAAGCTGTCCGGCGTGTTGGAATCGCCCGCGCCGGTGTTCTGGAACATCAAGAAAGCCAGCCGGTAAGCCAGCATGTTCAGCTACCTACTCAGGCGCATCCTGGCGACCGTTCCGGTGGTGCTGACGGTGGCCGTGCTGGTGTTTTGCCTGCTGCGGCTGACGCCGGGAGATCCGGCGCTGATGCTGGCGGGCGATGCGGCCACCGAGACGCAGCTGGCCCAGATTCGCGAGCACATGGGGCTGGACCGGTCGCTGGCCACCCAGTTCCTTCTGTGGAGCGGCCAGGTGCTGCAAGGCGATCTGGGCGTGTCGCTGCATTCGGGCACGCCCGTCACCGCGATGATCGGCAATCGCGTGGGGCCGTCGCTGGCGCTGGCGCTGTCGACCATCCTGCTGTCCACGCTGATCGCGGTGCCGCTGGGTGTGTTCTCGGCGTGGCGGCGCGGCACCCGGACTGACCGGGCGGTGATGGCGTTTTCGGTGCTGGGCTTTTCGGTGCCCATCTTCGTCACCGGCTATGCGCTGATCCTGTTGTTTGCCATGAAGTTGGGCTGGCTACCCGTGCAGGGCTATAAGTCGCCTTCGGCGGGTCTTGTTGCCTTCGGCATGCACCTGTTGCTGCCCACCATCGCGCTCAGCACGGGGTTTGTGGCCCTGATCGCGCGCATCGCCCGCAGCAGCGTGCTGGAGGTGATGGGTGAGGACTTCATCCGCACCGCGCGCGCCAAGGGCATCACCGAACGCGCCGTGATGATGGCGCACGCGCTGCGAACCGCAGCCGTGCCCATCATCACCGTGATCGGCGTGAGCATCGCGTTATTGATCAGCGGCGTGGTCGTCACGGAGTCGGTCTTCAACCTGCCCGGCCTGGGGCGGCTGGTGGTCGAGTCGGTGCTGGCGCGCGATTATCCGCTGATCCAAGGGCTGATCCTGCTGTTCTCGCTGGTCTACATCGGGGTGAACCTGACGATCGACGTCCTGTATTCGGTGTTCGATCCGCGCATCCGTTATTGAAGGAACCTGCATGTCTACTTCCATACACTCGATCGCGGGTGGGGCCGGCGCTGCGCCCGCCATCCGCAAGCGACCCGCGTCCGCGCTGGTGCGCACGCTGTCCACGTGGCCGGTCATGGCGGCACTGGCTGTGCTTGGGGTCATCGTCCTGGCCGCGATCTCGGCCAATCTGCTGGGGCTGGCCGATCCCATGGCCATCGATCCCATGCAGCGCCTGAAGGGCTTTTCCGCCGAGCACTGGTTTGGCACCGATGCGTATGGCCGCGACGTGCTGTCGCGCGTGGTCCATGGCGCGCGCATTTCGTTGATGATCGGGGCGGGCACGGCCGTGGCCGCGTTGATACCCGGCTTGGCGCTGGGCGTGGTCGCGGGCTACTTTCGCTCGGCGGACATGGTCATCATGCGCGTCATGGACGGCATCATGTCCGTGCCCGGCATCCTGCTTGCCATCGCGCTGGTGGCGGTGACGGGCGCCAGTATGTTGACCGTGCTGATCGCCATTGCCGTGCCCGAGTTTCCGCGCGTGGTGCGCCTGGTACGCGGCCTGATCCTGAGCCTGCGCGACGAACCCTATGTGGAAGCCGCCATTTCGCTGGGCACGCCCACGCACGTGCTGATGCGGCGCCATCTGGTGCCCAACACGGTGGCGCCGCTGATCGTGCAGGGCACTTTCATCTTTGCATCCGCGATGCTGTCCGAGGCGGTCATGAGCTTTCTGGGCGTTGGTATGCCGCCCGAGTTTCCGTCCTGGGGCAACGTGATCGCCGAAGGCCGGATGTACTTCCAGATCAAGCCCGAGCTGATCCTGCTGCCGGGCATGTTCCTGGCGCTGACCGTGCTCAGCGTGAACATGCTGGGCGACGCCCTGCGCGACGCCCTTGATCCCAAGATGGCGCGAAGGGTCTGACATGAACAATTCCACAATGCCCGTGCTGCAAGTGCAGAATCTGTCGGTGACGCTCGTCGGCACGCCGGCGGATGAGCCGCGCCACGTGGTCGAAGGCATCAGCTTCGACATACACGCCGGCGAAACACTGTGTGTGGTCGGAGAGTCCGGATCGGGCAAATCCGTCACGTCGTTTTCGGTAATGGGCCTGTTGGCGCCGGATGCGCTGCGGCCCAGCGCGGGCCGCATTCTGCTTGACGGCGAAGACGTGCTGGCGTGCACGCCGGAGCGTCTGCGTGAGCTGCGCGCCACCCGCATGTCCATGGTCTTCCAGGAGCCCATGACGGCGCTCAATCCGGTGCGCACGGTTGGCTGGCAGATCGACGAGGTACTGCGCACCCATAGCGCGATGGACGCGGCCTCGCGCAAGCGCAAAATCCTGGACATGCTGGAATCGGTGCGCTTGCCTGAGGTGGAACGTATCTACCAGTCCTATCCACATCAGCTTTCCGGCGGACAGCGCCAGCGCATCGTCATCTGCATGGCGCTGATCCTGAACCCCAAGCTGCTGATTGCCGACGAGCCCACCACCGCGCTGGACGTGACCATCCAGAAGCAGATCCTGGCGTTGATACTGGAACTGCAGAAGTCGCACAACACCGCGGTGCTGTTCATCACGCACGACTTTGGCGTGGTGGCGGAAATCGCGGATCGTATTGCGGTGATGAACCGCGGAAAGCTGGTCGAGGTGGGGACGCGCGATGAGGTGCTGGCGCGTCCGAAAGAGGCTTATACGCGCATGTTGGTGTCATCGGTGCCGGGCCTTGCGCCGTCCGCTCGGCAGGCGCCCGAAGGCGAACCTGTGCTGGTGGTCAACGGTCTGCAAAAAACCTACAACGAGCGCGGCTTCTTCAAGGCAAAGCGCGCGGTGCACGCCGTGCGCGACGTCAGCTTCACACTGCGCAAGAAAGAGATCGTCGGCATCGTGGGCGAGTCGGGGTCCGGCAAGTCCACGCTGGCGCGCTGCATCGCTCGCTTGATCGATCCCAGTTCCGGCAGCGTGCGTCTGGACGGCACCGAGATCGCCACGGCCAGCAAACGGCAATTCCATCCTGTGCGCAAGCGCATCCAGGTGGTGTTCCAGGACCCGTACCGGTCGCTGAATGCGCGCATTCGCGTGGGCGATTCCATCATCGAGGGCATGCGCAACTTCGGTGTGCCGCAAGATGAGGCGCAAGCGAGGGCGATCGAACTGCTGGATATTGTCGGGCTGGGCGCGGACACCATGGAGCGCTATCCGCATCAGTTCTCGGGCGGGCAGCGCCAGCGCATCTGCATTGCGCGCGCGTTGGCGCTGCGGCCCGACATCCTGATCGCCGACGAGGCGGTTTCGGCGCTGGATGTGTCGGTGCAAGCACAGGTGCTGGAACTGATCGAAGACATACGTGCCCGCACTGACACCGCGGTGCTGTTCATCACACACGACCTGCGCGTGGCGGCGCAGATATGCAATTCGATCGTCGTGATGAAGTCGGGGCAGATCGTCGAGGCGGGGGAGGCGGCTGCGGTGCTGACTCGACCGCAGGATGGCTACACGCGCCAGCTGCTGGATGCCGCGCCGGGTCGGCATTGGGATTTCAAGCGGTTCAGGCCGGCGCAAGCGGCGTTGCAGTGAGCCGCCGGGGCCTACCCAAAAACTGAAAGGCCGGCCTATCCAGGCCGGCCTTTTTTCGTCAGAACGGGATCTTCTGCGACCACGGAGCCGCGTTTTGCGTTCCCACGCCCGGCGCCACCTTGATCTTCGTATCCGGGCTGCTGCTGCCGCCCAGGCCGTTCAGGAACTCGCCCAGGGTGTCGGCTTCGGCCAACCCCAGACGGGCCACGGCCTGTCCGGGCGGGAATTCAGAGAAGTAGAACTCGCCGTTTTCCACGATCAGGCCATCGGGGCGGGGGCGCGGCTTTTCTTCCGGCACGCCCTTGAGCACGTCTTGCATGTAGTCGACCCAGATCGGCATGGCGACGCCGCCACCGGTCTCGCGCGAGCCCAGCGATTTGGGCTGGTCAAAGCCCAGCCACGCCGTTGCCACCAGGTTCGGTGTGTAGCCCGAGAACCAGGCGTCCACGGATTCGTTGGTGGTGCCGGTCTTGCCGGCGATGTCGTTGCGCTTGAGCAGTGCGCGGGCGCGCGCGGCCGTGCCGTAGGTGGCCACGCCGCGCAGGATGTCGTCCATGACCCAGGCGGTGCGCGGGTCGATGGCGCGGGCAGCCGCGTCGCCGGCCACCACGGGCTTGGACTGCATGATGACCTTGCCGCTGCTGTCGGTGACGCGGTCGATCAGGTAGGGCGTGACGCGGTAGCCGCCGTTGGCGAATACCGAGAACGCGCCGGCCAGTTGCAGCGGCGTGACACTGCCTGCACCCAGGGCCAGCGGCAGCACGGCCGGTTGGCGTGCCTTGTCGAAGCCGAAGCGGGTCAGGTAGTCCTGTGCGTACTGCGGGCCAATGGCTTGCAGGATGCGGATCGACACCATGTTCTTGGACTTGTACAGGCCCTGGCGCAAGGTCAGCATGGGCTCGTACTGATTGCCGTAGTTCTTGGGGTTCCAGGCCTTCGAGCCGGTTTGCGCCGCCGTCAGTTCGAACGGCTGGTCGGAAATCTGCGTGGCGGGCGTCAGGCCGCGCTCCAGGGAGGCCGCGTAGATGAACGGCTTGATGTTCGAGCCCGGCTGGCGCCACGCTTGCGTTACACGGTTGAAATTGCCGCGATAGAAATCGAAACCGCCGACCATCGCGCGGATGGCGCCATCTTGCGGCGACAAGGCGACGAAGGCGGCCTGCACCGACGGCAGGTTGATGATTTCCCAGTTGTCGCCGAACTTGCGGATGTAGACCACCGAGCCGCGCTTGATGCGCTGTTCGGGCTTGGCCTTGTCATTGAGCGCGCGGGCGACGACGCCCAGCACCTTCTTGTCGGTGACGGTGATGATCTCGCGCGAGCTGCGCGCCAGCTTCACTTCGGTGGGGCTGGCCGACAACACCAGGGCGGTCAACAGGTCGCCGCTATCGCTGAATTTGTCGAACACGCCGTCCAGGAATTCATCCAGCGCGGCCGGATTGTTTTCGGTGCCCGGGGGCAGGTCCAGTTGCTCTTCGGGGCCGGGGTAGGGCGCGCGACGCGTGTATTCCAGCACGCCTTCGCGCACGGCGCGATACGCGGCTTCCTGGTCCTTGGACTGCACGGTGGTGTAGATGTTGATGCCGCGCGAATAGACGTTGTCCTGGTAGACGTTGTAGAGCAGCTGGCGTGCCAATTCCGCCACGTATTCGCCGTGAATCGAATAGCCGCCCGCCGGCGTGCCTTCCGCCGACTTCATGATGATGGGCTGCGCCATCGCCTGCTTGTATTCCGGCTCGGTCAGATAGCCCAGCGACTGCATCCGGCCCAGCACGTAACGCTGGCGCAGTTCGGCGCGGGGGCGGTTCGAAATCGGGTTGAAGCGCGAAGGCGCCTTCGGGATGCCGGCCAGCATGGCGGCTTCGGCCGGGGTCACTTCGGACAAGGGCTTGCCGAAGTACGTGCGCGACGCGGCGGCGAAACCGTAGGCGCGGTGACCCAGGTAGATCTGGTTCATATAGAGCTCAAGGATCTGGTCCTTGGTCAGCTCGGACTCAATCTTGAACGTCAGCAGCAGTTCGTAGAACTTGCGCGAATAGGTCTTTTCCGACGACAGGTAGAAGTTACGCGCCACCTGCATCGTGATCGTGCTGGCGCCCTGCGTCTTGGACATGTTGATCAGGTTGGTCAGGCCCGCCCGCACCACGCCCGTCCAGTCGATACCGCCGTGCTGGTAGAAGCGGTCGTCTTCGGCCGCCAGCACCGCCGACTTCATGACGTCGGGGATTTCATTGAAACGCAGCACGTTGCGGCGTTCTTCGCCAAATTCCCCGATCAGCACGCGGTCGGCCGTGTACACGCGCAGCGGCACCCGCGGGCGGTAGTCCGTCATGGCGTTCAGGTCGGGCAGGTTCGGCCAGGCCAGCGCCAGCGCCATTCCGGCCAGCAATACGCCGCACAGGAACAGGCCGGCAAAGAGGATGCCGGTTTTTACGAAGAATCGCAGGATCGGGGAGCCGCTCTTGGCGGGCTTGTCTTTCTTGGAGGAATTCTGGGGCTTGCTCATCGCGGCGATTTTACGGGTATCTCCGGTCCCATCTCAGCGCGAGGGATCGGTTTCTGTAACAAGATTGTTCTGTGTGGTGCGCGGGCAACTGGCGGCAGATGTGATAATGCCGACATGAACTTTTCCGCCCACTCATGTCCGGAGGCTGACCCGGACCCAGCGCCCTCCGACCAGGGGCCTGACCACGTGCCTTGCGCCATCGAGTGCACAGGCAAGACCGTGCCATTGCCGCATGACCTGCCCGTGTTCCTGGTGGGAATGATGGGCGCGGGCAAGACCACCATAGGCCGAAGCCTGGCGCGTGCGCTGGGGCGCGAGTTTATGGATCTGGATCATGAGCTCGAGGCGCGTTGCGGCGTTCGGGTGCCGGTTATCTTCGAAATCGAGGGCGAAGCCGGTTTTCGTCGCCGAGAGTCCGCCGCCTTGGAGGAGTGTACCCAACGGCGCAACATTATTCTTGCTACCGGTGGCGGCGCCATCCTGGCAAGTGAAAACCGCCAACGCCTGCGCGAGCGCGGAATCGTCATCTATTTACGGGCCAGCGTGGACGAATTGTTCCGCCGTACCTGCCGCGACCGCAACCGCCCGTTGCTGGCCACCGCCGACCCGCGCGGCACCCTGCGGGATCTGATGACCCTGCGGGAACCCCTCTATAAAGAAGTCGCCGACCTGGTCGTGGAAACCGGGGCCATGCCCATTCACACGCTGGTCAAGGCGCTGCTGCCGCAATTACAAGCCTTCGAGAAGCGCATATGAACGTTGTTGACGTCGACACCCCGGGCGGAAGCTATCCGATCCACATCGGCCCCGGCCGCCTTGATGCCCTGGACCAGTGCATTCCCGCCGACGCCACCGCGATTGCGGTCGTGACCAACCCCACGGTGGCCGCCCTGTACGGCGAGCGTGCCGAGGCCGCGTTGGCCCGCACGGGCAAGCGCGTGCTGCGCATTGAACTGCCTGATGGCGAGGCCTATAAAGACTGGCAATCGCTGAACCTGATTTTTGACGCCTTGCTGACGCATCGCCTGGACCGCCGCTGCGTGCTGGTGGCGCTGGGCGGCGGCGTCATCGGCGACATGACCGGGTTCGCCGCCGCCGTCTACATGCGCGGCGTGCGCTTCGTGCAAGTGCCCACGACGCTGCTAGCCCAGGTGGATTCGTCGGTAGGCGGCAAGACCGCCGTGAACCATCCGCTGGGCAAGAACATGATCGGCGCGTTCTATCAGCCGGTGGCTGTCGAAATCGACACCAACGTGCTGAACACCTTGCCCGCGCGCGAAGTGTCCGCCGGCTTGGCCGAAGTCATCAAGTACGGCCTGATCCTGGACCCGGACTTCTGGACCTGGTGCGAAGACAACGTGCAAAAACTGCGCGCGCTGGATCCGCAGGCCGTCGCCTACGCCATTCGCCGCTCTTGCGAACTGAAGGCGCAGGTAGTCGGCAAGGATGAACGCGAATCCGGCCTGCGCGCCATCCTGAACCTGGGCCACACCTTTGGCCACGCCATTGAATCGGGGCTGGGCTACGGCGCCTGGCTGCATGGCGAGGCCGTCGGTTGCGGCATGGTGCAGGCGGCTGAGTTGTCGGCCGATGTGGCCGGTTTCCAGCGAGCCGACGTGGAACGCGTGCGCGCGCTGGTGGCGGCTATCGGCTGCCCCGTGGTGGCGCCCGATCTGGGCGCCGACCGCTGGCTGGACCTGATGCAGGTCGACAAGAAAACCGAAGGCGGCTCGATTCGCTATGTGCTCATGCCGCGCATAGGCCAAGCGCTGATGCGCGCGGCCCCGGATGAGGCGGTGCGCGCCGTCTTGTTCCGAACCACCCAGTAACCGCGATGGAGACGGTGTTGCAGATGAAAGAGCTGGCTTCCTACGCATCCGACCCGTCCCAATCGCGCGGTCGGGCCTATGCCGAACCACCGCCCGAAAACCGGACCGAGTTTCAGCGTGACCGCGACCGCATCGTCCATTCCGGCGCCTTTCGCCGGTTGGAATACAAGACGCAAGTGTTCGTCAACCATGAAGGCGATCTGTTCCGCACGCGTCTGACGCACAGCCTGGAAGTGGCGCAGATTGCGCGCACACTGGCTCGCAGCCTGGGGTTGTCCGAAGACCTGACCGAAGCCATTTCGCTGGCGCACGATCTTGGCCACACGCCCTTCGGCCACGCCGGCCAGGACGAACTGAATGCCTGCATGCGCGAGCTGGCGCCCGAGGCCGGCGGCTTCGAGCACAACCTGCAAAGCCTGCGCGTGGTGGACGAGCTTGAAGAGCGCTACGCGGATTTCAACGGGCTGAACCTTTGCTTTGAAACGCGCGAAGGCATCCTCAAGCATTGCTCGGCCGCGCATGCCCGCCAGCTGGGCGATGTGGGCGAGCGTTTCCTGAACCGCACGCAGCCGTCCCTGGAAGCGCAGCTGGCCAACCTGGCCGACGAAGTGGCCTACAACAACCACGATATTGACGACGGCCTGCGTTCAGGCTTGATCACGCTGGAACAGCTGCAAGACGTGTCGATCTTCGAACGCCACCATGCCCAGGTGCTGGACCGCTATCCCGGCCTGGCGCCACGCCGCGCGGTGGCCGAGACGATCCGCCGCATGATCAACACCTTGATTGTCGACCTGACGCAAACATCGTTGGCTCGCATTCGTGACGCGGCCCCGACCAGCGTTGATGATGTGCGCCGCGCACCGCCTTTGGCCGGTTTCTCGGACGAAATCCGGCGCGAGGCCGACGCACTGAAGAAGTTCTTGTTCGACAACTTGTACCGGCATTACCAGGTGCTGCGCATGACCGCGAAGGCGCGCCGCATTGTGCGCGAGATGTTCGCGGCGTTCCTGGATGATCCGCGGCTATTGCCGCCCGACTACCGGCGTGAGGCATTCAATGAACAGGCCCGCGCCATTTCGGATTACATCGCGGGCATGACCGACCGCTACGCCATTCGCGAGCATAAGCGGCTGTTTGAAATGGGCTAAGCGGTGCCGCTGGCGTTGACGGGCTGCCGGGCCGTGGTGCGCGCCCCGTTGCGCCCGTCAGTTGTGCCCGTTCAGCGATGCGTGCGGTACGGCTCGTCTTCCGGCACGAACGTCGCTTCCGCATGCGCGTCGCGCATCCATTCTTGCATGGCGGGCAGCGCAATCACCGCGTCCATGTAGTCGCGCACGGCGCCCGTCGCGGCCACGTTGTAGGTGGTAAAGCGCGACACCACCGGTGCATAGAACGCGTCGGCAATCGAAAATTCACCGAACAGGAACGGGCCGCCCTGGCCGAACTTGGCGCGCGTGTCGCGCCAGATGGCTTGCACGCGTTCGATGTCTTGCTGCGCGGCCTGGGGCACGTCGATGTCCGGCAGATGCGCTTCGATATTCATGGGCATCGTGTTGCGCAGCGCCGTAAAGCCGCTGTGCATTTGCGCCACAATCGACCGCGCCCGCGCGCGCGCCTTTGCGTCCTTGGGCCACAGGGCCGCGTCGGGGTGCTGTTCAGCCACGTATTCGCAGATGGCCAGCGAATCCCACACGGCGAAGTCGCCGTCCAGCAGCACCGGCACCAGCCCGGCGGGCGACACCGCCGCCACTTGTCGCGTGAACGCTTCCGTGAAGAACCCGAGCTTTTGCTCGTTAAATTCGATGCCCGTCGCACGCAGCGCCAGCCAGGGCCGCAAGGACCACGATGAGTAATTCTTGTTGCCGATGATCAGGGTGTACATGGTGCGGTTTCTGCCTTAAGGTGCGCGTCGATTCGGTGCGCGTCGATTGGGTGCCCGTCGATTTACCGGCCTGCGTTGCGGCGCAGCAGCTTGCCCAGGTATTGCCCGGTGTGGCTGGCCTTTGTATTGGCAACAACCTCGGGCGTGCCTTGTGCCACGACATAGCCGCCGCCGTCGCCGCCTTCCGGGCCCATGTCGATCAGCCAGTCCGCCGTTTTGATGACGTCCAGGTTGTGCTCGATGATCAGCACGGTATTGCCGCTGTCGACCAGCTGGTTCAGCACTTGCAACAGCAGTTCGATATCGCGGAAATGCAGGCCGGTGGTGGGTTCGTCCAGGATGTACAGCGTGCGCCCGGTGCTGCGGCGCGACAGCTCCAATGACAACTTCACGCGTTGCGCTTCGCCGCCCGACAAGGTGGTGGCGCTTTGACCCAGGCGAATGTAAGACAGGCCGACATCGATCAGCGTATGCAGCTTGCGTGAGATCGCGGGCACGGATTCGAAATATTCCAGCGCCTGCTCAACCGTCAGGTCCAGCACTTCGCTGATGTTGCGGCCCCGGTAGCGGATTTCCAGCGTTTCGCGGTTGTAGCGCTTGCCGTGGCACACGTCGCAAGGCACGTACATGTCAGGCAGAAAGTGCATTTCAACCTTGACCACGCCGTCGCCCTGGCACGCTTCGCAGCGGCCACCCTTGACGTTGAAACTGAACCGGCCCGGGTCATAGCCACGCGTACGCGCTTCCGGCACGCCGGCAAAGAGCTCTCGGATCGGGGTGAACAGTCCGGTGTAGGTTGCCGGGTTGCTGCGCGGCGTGCGGCCGATGGGGCTTTGGTCGACGCTGATGATCTTGTCGAAATTTTCCAGACCCTGCATCGACACGTAGGGGGCGGGTTCGCTTTGCGCGTGATGCAGCTGGCGCGATACGGCAACCGCCAACGTGTCGTTGATCAGTGTGGACTTGCCGGAACCGGACACGCCCGTGACGCAGACAAGGCGGCCGGCCGGCACGCGCAGTTCTACGTCTTTGAGGTTGTTGCCGCTGGCGCCGGTCAAGGTCAGCCACGGCAGTTCGTCGTTGACCGGACGGCGCGGTGGAATTGCGATCTCGCGTGCGCCGCTCAGGTACTGGCCGGTCAGCGAGTTCGGATCGCGCTGCACCGTTTCAGGATCACCCTGCGACACGACTTCGCCGCCGTGCTCGCCCGCGCCCGGACCCATGTCGACCACCCAGTCCGCCATGCGGATCATGTCTTCGTCGTGCTCGACGACGATGACGCTGTTGCCCAGGTCTCGCAGGTGTTGCAGGGTGCCGATCAGGCGGTCGTTATCGCGTTGGTGCAGGCCGATGGATGGCTCGTCCAGCACGTACATGACGCCGGTCAAACCAGAACCGATCTGGCTGGCCAGGCGTATGCGCTGGGCCTCGCCGCCCGAGATGGTGTCGGCGCTGCGGTCCAGCGACAGATAGTTCAAGCCCACGTTGTTCAGGAAACTGAGCCGCGCCTCGATTTCACGCACGATGCGCTGCGCGATTTCCTGCTTGGCACCCGTCAGGCTCAGGTCACGGAACCAGGCCAGGCAGCTGGACAGCGGCATGGCCTCGACTTCATAAATGGCTTGGCCGTGGCGCTCGCCGCCGCGGGGATCGTGGCCGATCAGCACGTTGCGGGCTTCGGGGCGCAAGCGCGAGCCGGCGCAGTCCGGGCAGGTCTTGATGTTGCGGTACTTGCCCAGTTCTTCCCGTACGGTCGCGGAATCCGTTTCGCGCCAGCGGCGTTCCAGGTTCGGGATGACGCCTTCGAATGTGTGGCGCTTGACGGTGCTGCGGCCTTTCTCGTTCAAGTAGAGGAACGAAATTTCTTCTTCGCCCGACCCGTACAACACCTTGTCGCGCAGGGCTTCGGGCAGGTCTTCAAACGGGGCTTCAATATCGAATTCGTAATGCGCCGCCAGGCTGCTCAGCAGCGAATGCGTGAAGGCGTTGCGGCGGTCCCAGCCCCGGATGGCGCCGGCGGCCAGGCTCAGTTCAGGAAAGGCCACGACCCGCTTGGGGTCGAAAAAGCCCACCTGGCCGATGCCGTCACAGCTGGGGCAGGCGCCCATCGGGTTGTTGAAGCTGAACAGGCGCGGTTCCAGTTCGGGCAGGCTGTGGCTGCACACCGGGCAGGCGTAGCGGCTGGAGAACACCTGCTCGTGTTCGCTGTCCATGTCCAGCGCCAGCGCGCGCCCATCCGCCAGTTGCAGCGCGGTTTCGAAGCTTTCCGCCAGGCGCTGCTTGCTTTCCGGCTTGATGCGCAGCCGGTCGATGACGACGTCGATGTCGTGCTTTTCGGTTTTCTTCAACGGCGCCATGCCGTCGATTTCCATCAGTTGGCCGTCCACGCGCAGCCGCACATAGCCTTGCGCCTGCAAGCTGGCGCATTCGTCCTCGAAGCTGCCTTTTTTGCCGCGCGCAATGGGCGCCAGCACGGCCAGGCGCGTTTCGGGCGTCCAGCCCAGCACCGCGTCGACCATCTGGCTGACGGATTGCGCCTGTAGCGGCAGGCCGTGATCGGGGCAGTAGGGCGTGCCGACCCGCGCATACAGCAGGCGCAGGTAGTCGTGGATTTCGGTAATGGTGCCGACGGTGGAACGCGGGTTGTGGCCCGCGGCCTTTTGCTCAATAGAGATGGCCGGCGACAACCCTTCGATCAGGTCGACGTCCGGCTTGTCCATCAGCTGGAGAAATTGGCGGGCATACGCGGACAGGCTTTCCACATAACGTCGTTGGCCCTCCGCGTACAGCGTATCGAACGCCAGCGAAGACTTGCCGGAGCCGGACAAGCCGGTGACGACCACCAGTTTGTGGCGCGGCAGGTCCAGCGAAACGTTCTTGAGGTTGTGGGTGCGTGCACCCCGTATGCGTATTGTCACGTCGATCGGGTGTCCATCAGGCTCTTTTAAGCGGTTTCAAAGGCCAACTTGTTACTATAGCGCGCCGAAACCTCCCGCGTTCAAGGCAGTCCGACAAGTTGGACTGAACGGCGTTCGGCGCCGCACCGCCAGATCAGACTGTGAGCGTGTGACATCCACGCGCGCGCACCGCCCTTGTCATTGTTGAATTTTTCGCATGCCGGCAGACATCAAGCTGAAATTGACCCCCTCCGAACGTCGCGCCAGCGTCGCGTTGGCCGGCCTGTTCGCCGCCCGGATGTTGGGGCTGTTCCTGTTGCTGCCGGTGTTCGCCGTCGCGGCTGCCGGCTTGCCTGGCGGGGACGACCCCGCGCGCGTCGGCCTGGCGCTGGGCATGTATGGCCTGACCCAGGCATTCATGCAGATCCCGTTCGGCCTGGCGTCCGACCGCTGGGGGCGGCGCCCTGTAGTGCTGTTCGGACTGCTGCTGTTCGTAGTGGGCAGCATCGTCTGCGCGCAGGCGACCGACGTGTACTGGATCACCATCGGCCGCGCCATCCAGGGCGCGGGCGCGATCTCGGCCGCCGTCACCGCCTGGCTGGCGGACGCCACGCGCGACGAAGTCCGCACCCGGGCCATGGCCATGGTGGGCGGGTCGATCGGACTGTCTTTCGCGGTGTCGCTGGTCTTGTCGCCCGTGTTGGTGGGCTGGTGGGGCCTGTCGGGCTTGTTCTGGACCATCGCCTGCCTGGGCGTGATCTGCCTGGGCGTGGCGCGCTTTGTGGTGCCGGTCGTGCCGCGCACCCAAGCCCGCACCATGCAGGCCGCCCGGCCGCGTGAAGTGCTGACCCACCGTGACTTGCTGCGCCTGAACTTTGGTGTGTTCGTGCTGCATCTGATCCAGGTGTCGCTGTTCGTGGTGGTGCCGGCCTTGCTGGCCAAAGTCGGCGGGCTGGACGCGCGCGAGCTGTGGAAGGTCTATCTGCCCGTCATCCTGGTGTCGTTCGTACTGATGGTGCCCGTGGTGTTCGTCGCGGAAAAGCGTCGTGCCCACCGGGGCGCCTTGCGCGCCGCCGTGGCGGGCCTGGTGCTGGTGTGCGCGCTGCTGCCGGCGGCCAGCCATGGTTTTTACACGCTGGCTGTGGCGTTGACCGGTTTCTTTGTCGCCTTCAACGTGCTGGAGGCCTTGCAGCCTTCGCTGGTGTCGCGCGTGGCGCCGCAGGCGTACAAGGGGCTCGCGCTGGGCTTCTACAACACGGCGCAAGCGGCCGGGCTGTTCACGGGCGGTGCGCTGGGTGGCTGGCTGGCGGCCCATTCAGGCGCCAGCGCGGTGTTCGTCGGCGCGGCGATTCTGTCGGCGGTGTGGCTCGCGGTGACCTGGGCGCTGCGGCCGCTGGCGTAAGACCGCCAAGGCGGGATCAAGGCGGCAAGGGCGGTGATCGAGGGCGGGTGATCAGGCCTGGCGATTGGGCCGGCTACCGGGCTGGGGATGCGTCCCCGACTACGCCTCAACCGTCGCTGATCGCGCTGCCTATGGCGCCCAACAGCCCCTAAATCGATTCCCGGGGTGGATCGCTTTGTCACGAATCGCGTTTGGCGTGGCGGGGGCTTTTCGTCGATAATACGTACCAATTTAGGGCTTCACGGAAGTGGGGGTCGTCAGGATCCCAGGCGTCGCCGGTCATTGTCATGATGACCGGCGTGTTTCATGAAGCCGGTCTTCAACATCGCTTTTTATGTTGTTGCCGGCGCGCTCGCGGCAACGCACAGGCGCAGGCTGTCAACAACTGAGGGACATCGGCATGGCATCGGTTAACAAAGTCATTCTCGTGGGCAATCTGGGTCGCGACCCGGAAGTCCGCTATAGCCCGGAAGGGGCTGCAATCTGCAACATGTCCATCGCCACGACCTCCACCTGGAAGGACAAGGCTTCCGGCGAACGCCGCGAAGAAACCGAATGGCACCGCGTCGTCATGTACAACCGCCTGGCTGAAATCGCCGGCGAATACCTGAAGAAAGGCCGCTCGGTCTACATCGAAGGCCGTCTGAAGACGCGCAAGTGGCAAGACAAGGACACCGGCGCTGACCGTTACAGCACCGAAGTGGTGGCTGACCAGATGCAAATGCTGGGCGGCCGCGAAGACGGCGGTGGCGGCGGCGCCAGCTACGGTGGTGGCGGTGGCTACGACGACGCCCCGTCGCGTCCGCAACAGCAACGCGCCCCGGCGCAACGCCCGGCGCCGCAACAGCGCCCGGCCCCCGCAGCGGCCCCGGCCAGCAGCGGTGCGAATTTGGCGGATATGGACGACGATATTCCGTTCTGATTTTTCCCAACGGCTACGCAGCTATGAAAGGGCCCTCGCAAAAGCGAGGGCTTTTTATTTGTTCGGCGCTTGAAACACCTCAACCAGATAATCAATAAACGCCCGCGCCCGCGCAGTTTGATTTCTGCGTTGCGGGTAGTACACAAAGAGGTCCGCGGACGGCAGCGCGAAGTGGGGTAATACCATTCGCAGCCGTCCGCTTTTTAAATACTTGGCCAGATCCCATTCCGAGCGGATCAAGATGCCATGGCCGTCCAGTGCCCAGCCCAGCACGATATCCCCGTCATTGCTGGACAGCGCCCCATCCACCTTGATTGCCACGCTTTCGCCTTCGCGGGTGAATCGCCAGACGCCGTGTGCTTCGTCGTTTTGCGTATGCAGGATGCAGCGGTGCGAGGCCAGATCGGCCAGCGTGGTGGGGGTGCCGTGCTTGTCCAGATAGCGCGGGGACGCGCACAGGAAGCGGCCGTTGGACATGACGCGCCGGGCGCTGAGGCGTCTGTCGGGCAGTTCGCCGAAACGGATCGCCAGGTCGAATCCGCCTTCCACCAGGTCCACCGGCCGGTCCGTCACGTCCAGCTGTACCTGCACGTCGGGATAGCGCTTGGCAAAGTCCGAGACCAGCGGGGCGATGGTGGTGCGGCCGAATCCCAAGGTGGCGTTCACTTTCAGCGGGCCGCGTGGTGTGCCGCCGCTGCTGGAAACCGCGTCTTCCATGGCGCGCAGGTCTTCAAGGATCTTTGACGCGTGCGCCAGGTAGGTTTCGCCCTCGGGAGTCAGGCTGAGGTTGCGGGTGCTGCGGTTGACCAGCCGCACGCCCAACCGCCGTTCCATCAGCGCCAGGCGCTTGGTGGCGGCGGGGGGCGTCAGGTCGAGTTCGCGTGCGGCCGCCGAAAGGCTGCCCAGACGGGCCAGATGGATGAAAAACTCCAATTCGGATGCGATGTCGGTTTTCACTGAAAGTTAATAATCAAATGAATATGGGTGAATCTTAGTGCGGGTGTTCGCCTCTACGCTAGGGGTTCTGAACTTACCCGCGCCGCCACAGTCGGCGCATCAGGAGACACCCATGAGAATCGTCGAGATCCGCGAACAGACGCTGCCCATCAGCTCGCCCATCCGCAACGCCTATATCGATTTCAGCAAGATGACGCTGAGCCTGGTCGCCGTGATCACCGACGTGATCCGTGACGGCAAGCCGGTGGTGGGCTACGGCTTCAATTCGAATGGCCGATACGGCCAGGGCAAGCTGATGCGCGAGCGCTTTATTCCGCGCGTGATGGAAGCCGACCCAGAATCGCTCGTGGACGCGACGGGCAAGAATCTGGACCCGCACAAGATCTGGAACGCGATGTTCACGAACGAAAAGCCGGGCGGCCATGGCGAGCGCTCGGTGGCCATTGGCACCATCGACATGGCGGTGTGGGATGCGGTCGCCAAGATCGAAGGCAAGCCGCTGTTCCAGTTGCTGGCGGATCGCTACGGCAATGGGCAAGCCGACCGCCGCGTGTTTGTCTACGCGGCCGGCGGGTATTACTACCCGGGCCAGGACCACGGCAAGCTCAAGGATGAAATGCGCAGCTACATCGATCGTGGCTACACGGTGGTGAAGAAGAAGATTGGCGGCGCGTCGCTGGACGAGGACCTGCGCCGCATCGATTCCATCTTGAGCGTGCTGCAAGACGGGCAGAAGCTGGCGGTGGACGCCAACGGCCGCTTCGATCTGGACACAGCGATCCAGTATGCCAAGGCGCTGTCGCAGTACGACCTGTTCTGGTACGAAGAGGCGGGCGACCCGCTGGATTACGAGTTGCAGGCCACCTTGCGCAACTACTACAACAACCCGATGGCGACGGGCGAAAACCTGTTTTCCATGCAGGACGCGCGCAACCTGATCCGATACGGCGGCATGCGCCCGGACCGTGATTGGCTGCAATTCGATTGCGCGCTGAGCTACGGGCTGGTGGAGTATCTGCGCACGCTGGACATGCTGCGCCAGCACGGCTGGTCGGCCAGCCGCTGCATTCCGCACGGCGGCCACCAGATGTCGTTGAACATTGCTGCCGGCTTGGGCCTGGGCGGCAATGAAAGCTACCCGGACCTGTTCCAGCCGTTTGGCGGCTTTCCCGATGGCGTGAAAGTCGACGGCGGCTACGTCACGATGCCGGAACTTCCCGGCATCGGGTTCGAAGGCAAGTCGGACCTGATCGCCGTCATGCGGCAATTGTCGGCGTAGGGCCGACCTACCAGCGATACCGCAACGTCGCCATCACCGTGCGTTCGGCGCCCCAGTAGCAACTGACGGCCGTGCCCAGGCAGTTGGCGACGTAGCGCTTGTCGAACAGGTTGGACACGTTCAGCGCGACTTGCGCGCCGGCCAGGGTGGGGCTGACGCGGCCAAGGTCGTAGCGGATGGCGGCGTCCACCAGGGTGACGGCGGGCAGGGCGTAGCGGTTGTTCAAGTCGCCGTAGAAGCCGCCACGGTATGTGACGCCCGCGCCCACGCCGACGCCTTGCAGCGGACCTTCGCGCAGGGTGTAGTCGGCCCACAGCGCGGCTTGATGGCGCGGCACGAAAATCATCTGGTTGCCGCGCTGGGCGGCGACGTTGGTCTTGGTGACTTCGCTATCGCTCAGCGCATACGACATCGTCAGGTCCAGCCCGCTATCGAAGCTGGCCTTGCCTTCCAGCTCGATGCCCTGCACCTGCGCTTCGCCCGTCTGCACCACAAAGCTGGTGTTGACCGGGTCGGGCGTGCTGACGTTTTTCTGCGTGATCTGGAAGGCCGACAGCGTGACAAAGCTGTCGTAGCCCTCGGGCTGGTATTTCACGCCGGCCTCGTATTGCTCACCCGTAGTGGGCTTGAGCGGCGAGCCGTCGCGCGTGATGCCGGTCATCGGCTGGAACGACGTGGAATAGCTGAAGTACGGCGCGATGCCGTTGTCAAAGCGGTAGGTCACGCCGGCGCGGCCAGTGAAGCGGTCGGCATCGGCGCTGCGCGACGTCCAGCCCCATTGGCCGCCGCTACCCGCGACGCCGTTGTCGGTGGTGCCTTCGGTCCAGTCATAACGGCCGGCGAAGGTGAAGCGCAGGCGGTCCAGTTCGATCTGGTCTTGCGCGTACAGGCCCAACTGGCTGCGCGTCATGTTGATTTTGGTGGCCGTGGGCGGGCGCGTCACGGACGTGCCGTAGTCCGGGTCGAACACGTTGAACAGCGGGGAGGCCGGGGGTAGCATCAGGCCCAGGCTGCTTTCGTTATAGCGGGATTTTTCGCGCAGGTAGTCCAGGCCGAAGGTGATGTCATGGCGCGTGGGACCGGCGTTGAATTTGGCATTCAACTGGTTGTCGATCTGGAAGGTATGCGACGTTTCCGGAAACGCCCAGGCGTAGCGGATGGCCTGCGTGTCCGACACCATGGCGCCGATCTGCACGCGCCGCGTGTTGGTGTCGACATTGGTGTAGCGGGCGCTTTGGCGCAGGCTCCACGTGTCGTTCAAGCGGTGGTCCAGCGTGTAGCCGACCATGGTTTGTTCGTTGGTGAAGATGTCGTATCCGGGCTCGCCGACAAAGCGGTCGCGCGGGATGTAGCCCGCCGTGGCGCTTTTTTCCAGCGTGCCGATGACGGGCAGCACGGGGGCGCCGCCGCCGCCGTGGCTGGTGATCTTCTGGTACTGCGCGCTGACGTTCAAGCTGGTGTCGGATGACGGGCGCCACGTGAAGCTGGGCGCGATGAACTGGCGTTCATCGTCTACGTGCTGGTATTGCGTGTCGCTGTCGCGCAGCGTGCCCGTCAAGCGGTACAGAAACTTGCCTTCTTCGTCGGCGGGGCCCGAGAAATCGAACGCGCCTTGATAGCGGTTGAAGCTGCCTGCCTGCAACACCACTTCATTGATGGGTTCGGCGGTGGGGCGCTTGCTGGTCATGTTGACCAGGCCGCCTGGCGCGCTTTGCCCATACAGTCCGGACGACGGGCCTTTCAGGATTTCGATGCGTTCCAGGCCGTAGGTGTCGATGCGCGGTTGCGAATAGCCGCGCGCGCCGAAGGGCAGCAGCAGTCCGTCCAGATAGCGCGACGGCGTGAAGCCCCGCACGGTCAGCCAGTCATAGCGCACGTCGTTGTCGCCGTATTGGGCGAAGACGCCGGGGGTGTAACGCACGGCTTGCGCGACCGAGGTGACGCCGCGTTCGTCCATTTCTTTGCGGGTAATGACGTTGATCGTCTGGGGCGTGTTGATCAGTTCGGCATCTGACTTGGTGCCCGAGCGGCTGCGCGTGGCCACATAGTCCGCGCCGGAGGTCGGCGACGCGTCGCGCACCCCTTGCACCACGACCGGCGCCAGGGTGGTGACGCCGTTACCGGTGGCTTGGGCGGGCTGGGCGGTTTGCGCGATGGCAGAGGCGGATGCGGACGCCGCAAGGGCGGCCAGCAACGCCAGCGGCAGCGGCTTGACTGAAAAGGACACGGTGTTACCCCTGGATCAATTTATAATTAACAAGAATCATTTCTGTGCGTCGGCATGATTCCAGATCCCGCTTTTGCTGTCTGACGTTTTTTCGGCGCCGTTTGACGGTTTTGCTGCTGCCCCGTTTTTGCGCCCCTTTCCCATGCCCGCCAGCGCCGCCGCGCCCTTGCCCATTCTGTCTCTGCCCGAGCCCAGCACCGCACCGCCCAAGCGGCACGAGTGGTGGCGCGGCACGCTGCCGACCGTACCGGCCACGGACGACTGGGAAGACGTGATCGAGCGCGTGCTGAGGGTGGACGACGGCGTCAGCCTGGTGGTGCTGGACGGATCGCCCCGTCGGACGCTGACGATTCCCGCGCCGGGCGCCCCGGTGTTCGGCATGCAGGTCTGGCTGGAAGGCGAGGCTGTGCTGGCGGTGGAAGGCGGCGAGCCCCTGAAGGTGGCCGGTGGCGCGGCGCTTTTGTTCAACCACGAACACGCCGTCGGCTGGGCAACCCACCTGCCGGCCCATCGCCGCGTGCGGATGATAGACGTGCGCTACACGCCCGACGCGCTGACGCGCGCAAGTGGTTCGATGCCCGTTGCGCTGCTGCGCAAGCGGTTTCACCGCGACGTCAGCGTGCCGGCGCAAGGGTCCCTGGTGGCATCGCTGGATGCCCCGACCAGCTTGCTGGCGCTGGCGGGCAGCCTGACCGGCGAGGCCCCACCCGCGCCGGAAGCGAGGCGGCTTTGGTATTGCGCCAAATCGCTGGAAATGCTGTCGGCCTTTGTGCAATTGCTGTCGTTGCCCGACGCGCTGTCGGGCCCCTTGGCGCACGAACATCAACGCGTGCACCGCGCGTGCGAGCTATTGCGCGATCGCTGCGCCGAGCATTGGCCGCCGGGGCGCCTTGCCCGGGAAGTGGCCCTGTCTGAAAAGCGGCTTCAGCAGTTGATGCGTGAATGCGTGGGCAGATCGGTGCATGCGTATTTAAGCGAAATGCGGCTGGCGCGCGCATCGGATCTGCTGCAAGCGGGCATGAGCGTGACGCAGGCGGCGGGCGAGGTCGGCTTTTCCAGCCTTAGCCATTTCAGCAAGGTCTTCAAGGCGCGCTATGGCGCGTCGCCACGGTCCTGGTAAGGTGCAGCAACGCCGGCCAAGTCTTGCCGAGCCCGGTTCGGGCCGGCGCTGGCGCATCGCAAGGGGCACACCACCATGACGCAAAACATCTATGACACTGCCGAGTTTTTCGAGGCTTACAGCCAGATGGCGCGGTCGGTGCACGGCCTGGACGGCGCGCCCGAATGGCCGGCGTTGCGCGCGCTGATTCCACCGTTGCAGGGCCGCCGCGTCGTGGACCTGGGTTGCGGCTTCGGCTGGTTCTGCCGATGGGCGCAGGCGCAGGGCGCCAGCGAGATACTGGGTCTGGACGTGTCGCAAAACATGCTGGACCGGGCTCGTGGTGGCACGTCTGCCTCGGCAGCCGCCGGCGGCATCGTGTATCAGCGCGCCGACCTGGAGCAACTGCAATTGCCGGCGGCGGCTTACGACCTGGCCTACAGCTCGTTGACGCTGCACTACATCGAGCGGCTGGCTGAGCTTTTTGCCACCGTCCATCAAGCGTTGGTGCCGGGCGGGCATTTCGTGTTCTCGGCGGAACACCCGATCTACACGGCGCCCGCCAGCCCCGCCTTCGTGCAGGACGCCTCGGGCCGGCGCATCTGGCCGCTGAACCAGTACGCCGTTCAAGGGCCGCGCACCACGGACTGGTTGGCCAAGGGCGTCATCAAGCAGCACCGTACGCTGGGCGCTTATCTGAACTTGCTGATCCAGACCGGGTTCACCATCGCGCACGTGCAAGAGTGGGCGCCTACCCAGGAACAACTGGCCGCCCAGCCCGCGCTTGCCGAAGAGATGGACCGGCCGATGATGGTGCTGGTGGCGGCGACCCGATAGGCCGAAATATTTGGTTTCACAAAACCCGCTTGCGTTGTCTATCTAGTAGTAGGTAAGATTCATCCATCGACGCAGCACACACAAAACGCCGCTGACGCCGAAGCCAGAAATACAGTAGGACCGCTTTTTTATTTCCCCGGTTGTCTACCTACAAGTAGATAGCTAAACCAAAAACCTAGCTTAATCGAATCAACGCAAGCCTCGTTTATTCATCTGGAGATCAACCATGAAGACGCTCGTATCCGCCCTGATTTTGTCCGCCTCGTTCATCGGTGCCGCTGCTCAAGCCGGCGAACTGGACTACCCGCCCGAATTGAACACGGCCAGCACCGTGACGCGTGCCCAAGTGCAGCAAGAACTGGCCGCCGCCCGGGCAAATGGCGAGCTGGTGTCCGGTGAAGAAGGTTACGCCGCGACCGCGTTTGCCTCCGTTGGCGCCGACAAGACCCGCGCCCAGGTCAAGCAAGAACTGGCCGCTGCCCGTGCTCAAGGCCTGACCGAAAGCGGCGAACTGGATTACCCGCCCGTTCAAGGCTGATTTTTTTAGGCGCTTGTCTATCTAGCCATAGATAGCTTCGCAAACGCGACATACCCCTGATCCGCATCACGCAGCATCCCTTTCTACTGGAGATTCACCATGAAGACCCTCGTATCCGCCCTGATTTTGTCCGCCTCGTTCATCGGTGCCGCCGCTCAAGCCGGCGAACTGGACTACCCGCCCGAACTGAACACCGCCAGCACCGTGACGCGTGCCCAAGTGCAGCAAGAGTTGGCCGCCGCCCGCGCGAATGGGCAGCTGGTGTCGGGCGAAGAAGGCTACGCCGCCACGTCATTCGCGTCGGTTGGCGCCGACAAGAGCCGCGAACAGGTCAAGCAAGAATTGGCCGCTGCCCGCGCTCAAGGCCTGACCGAAAGCGGCGAACTGGACTACCCGCCCGTGCAAGGCTAAGCCGATGCCGGCACATGCGAACCCCGGGGGGCGGGATGTTTCCCGGCCGGGGTTCGCACGGGCCAAGGCCCACACCCTAGGGCGGCCACCAATGACGGACCGACCTATTAGTAGGTAATATTCAGCCATGGACACCCCGACCCCCAACACCACCCGAGACCTGCTGCTGGCGCACGCCGAGAAGCTCATCCGCACGCGCGGGTGCAATGGTTTCAGCTACCGCGATCTGGCGGAGCATGTGGGCGTGAAGACGTCCAGCATCCACTACTACTTTCCTGGCAAGGACGACCTGCTGTATGAAGCAGTCGAGGCCTACAGCGCGCGCGCGCTGGGCGCCGTCCGTGCCATTGATACCGCGCAGCCTGCCCAGGCGCAGCTGGAGCAATACCTGTCGATGATGGAATCGCGGGCTTGCGGTTCGGGCGAACTGTGTTTGGGCGGCATGTTGGCCGCCGACATCATGAGCCTGTCCGACCGCGTGCGCGGCGCGTTGCAGGGATTTTTCCGTGCCCACGAAGCCTGGCTGGCGCGTGTGCTGGCTGAAGGCGCGGCGCAAGGGACGCTGAAGTTCTCTGGTACGGCCGATGCGGCCGGCCGCGCGGTGTTTGCCACCGTCCAAGGTTGCCTGCTGGTGTCGCGGCTATTCCAGCAGCCGCCCGCATTGTGCGAGGCCATCCGTGCGTTGTATGTGGAGTGCGACAAGGCAGCCAAGCCCGCCGCAGCCGCATCCGAATCCGCACCCACTGTGTAACTGCGGCCAGACGTAAAAAAATCGCGACGGCGCGGGTTTTCGCGCCGGTCAGCGCTCCGCATTGAGCAGCCAGCAGTCAGCAGTGAATCCGATTTCCCATCACGGCCGCCCGGCATTTGCAGGCGGCCGTTGTCATTGCGCGCTCAGTGTTGCAATGCGCGCGCCATGTCCACGCTGGTGCGTTCTTGCATGCCCAGGTCTCGCATGCGTTGCAAGAACGCGGTTTGTGCGTCGGCGAATCCGGCCACGGGGCTCATGCAATCGGTCAGCAGGACGATGCGGGACAGGTTGCCGCCGGGCAGATGCTCGGCCAGATGTTCGACGGTGGCGCGCACGCAATGGCTGCCGGCCTCGCCCGCGACCAGAATCAGGTCTGAGCGATCCAGCGATCCCAGCAGCGCGCGGTTCAACTGGCTGCGCGGATCGTCGGGGTCTGGCACTTCGGCCATCAAGGCGCTGTAGTGCTCGGTCCACGGGTTGGTGCCTTTGGGCACCTTGCGCACGATGAATTGGCCGGCGTCTTCCCAGCGGTTGTACGCGGCGCGCACGTCGGGATGCACGTTGTGCCCCCAGGTGCCGATCTCGCAATGCACGGGCCACACCATCAGCGTGTAGCGGCCGCGTGCTTCCAGTTCGTCCAGATAGGTGGCGGTTCGGGGCAGGTCGTCGGCATGGCGTGGCACGAACTGGCCGGCGCGCAGCTGCGCGGCGGTTATTGGCGTGTAGGGGGCGACGGGCTCGCCCTTGCCGGTGTGCCAGAACGTGGGATGCGCGATGTCGACGCGATGGTGGGAGTCCAGCGTTACGGTGATCGAGGTCAGTGCGGAGGCGGTGGCGTCAATGAAACTTGCCAGCCGCTGCATGTCGGCATGCGCGCCGGGCACGGGCAGCGCGGGCCGCGTGGCTTGGCCGGTCAGCGGGTCGCGCGGCAGGTAGGGCTCGGGCAAATCGCAGAAGTCGTTCTGCGGATCGACGATCAGTAGATGGACGGAACGCGGCATGGCGAAATTCGATTGGGACTAAACCGGAATATAGACCGGGATCGCCGTTGTTCACTAGAACAGGACCAGATGTTCGGCGCGGTCGGGCAATTGACGCAGCAGCGCCGTCCATTGCCGCCAGAGGCAGGCGATGACGGCCAAGACGGCCAGCGCGATCAGTATCCACATGACAAGCTCCTGTTTATATTTCGCACGATCGTGCGAAATTAAGCGATTAAAACGCCGGCACCGGCCGGCAAGGGGGCGGACGATGCCGCCTGCGTCAAATCAATCCGGATCGAGCCACAGGCGTGCTTCCACGCCTGTCACGCCACCCGTCATTCTGAAATTGTGAAGCTGCGGTACGTTGATATCAGCCTGTCATAGGCCGCCCGCACGCGCGCGGGCGCTTGCGGATCGCGCAGGAAACGCGCGTCATGCATCAGCCCGATCATCAGGCTGTACACCTCGAAGACGAGTTGTTCGGGGTCGGTATCCGGCCGGAGATGGCCGGCGTCCAGCGCCTGGCGCACCGTGCGGACCATGGCGGCGCGCCATCGACGCAGGTTGTTTTCCAGCAAGGCGCGCAGCGGCGATTCCACATCGTCGTATTCGAACGCGCCGGCCACGTAGACGCAGCCCGTGGCCATTTCCACGTTGCTGGCGCGTTCCACCCACAGCGATACCAACGCGGTCAAGCGGGGCAGCCCGCGCGGGTACGCCATGGCAGGGGTGAAAACGGCCGCCACAAAGCGGCGGTCATATTCGTCCAGCACGGCCTGCTGCAAGGCTTCCAGCGAGCCCACGCGGGAAAACACACCGCTTTTGCTGATGCCCAGCCGCTTGGCGACCTGGCCCAGCGACAGGCTTTCCATGCCCTGGGTGGCGGCCATGGCCAAGGCCGCGTCCACAATGGCCGCGAAGGTCAGCTCGCTTTTTTCCGTTTTGGCAGTCATGAAGCGAAATTTAGCACGGTCGTGCGAAATGGACCGGCTATTTTTTGCGTGCAGTCGCGAGTCGCGAGTCGCCACCCGCCGGTCGGCAGTCCACATGCGCTGGCGCGAGCCTGATGCAGAGCCAAAAAAAACCGGACAGCCCAAGCTGCCCGGTTTGGTGTGCAATGATCCGCGCGATCGGCGGTCAGGCCTGCGCGGCAGCCTTGAATTGCAGACGGTACTTGTGCAGCAACGGTTCGGTGTAGCCGTTGGGCTGCGTCAAGCCTTCGAACACCAGTGCGCAGGCCGCCTTGAAGGCCAGCGACGTGTCGAAATTGCCGGCCATCGGCTGGTAGAGCGGGTCGCCGGCGTTCTGGCCATCAACGACCTTGGCCATGCGCTTGAAGGTTTCCGTGACCTGTTCCTTGTTGGTCACGCCGTGGCGCAGCCAATTGGCGATGTGCTGGCTGGAAATGCGCAGCGTGGCGCGGTCTTCCATCAGACCGACGTTATGGATGTCGGGCACCTTCGAGCAACCCACGCCCTGGTCGATCCAGCGCACGACGTATCCCAGGATGCCCTGCACGTTGTTGTCCAGCTCCTGCTGGATGTCGGCGGCGGACCACTTGGACGGATCGCCCACCGGCACGCTCAACAGCCCGCCCAGTAAGTCGTCGCGCACGCTGTCCAGCTTGGTGCGTTCC
The DNA here is from genome assembly GCF_003600685.1 of Achromobacter sp. B7. Lineage (NCBI taxonomy): Bacteria > Pseudomonadati > Pseudomonadota > Betaproteobacteria > Burkholderiales > Alcaligenaceae > Achromobacter > Achromobacter sp. B7. The sequence continues at coordinate 6,063,108 of NZ_CP032084.1, read as the reverse complement.
AGTTCCTTTTGCACCGCTTGCACGTCGATCTGGTGATAGTGCAGCGCGTGCAGCGTGGCGGCGGTGGGCGAGGGGACCCAGGCGGTGTTGGCGCCGGCCTTCGGGTGGGCGATTTTCTGTTCCAGCATGGCGGCCATCAGGTCGGGCATGGCCCACATGCCCTTGCCGATCTGGGCGCGCCCGCGCAGGCCCGTGTCCAGGCCAACCAGCACGTTATTGCGTTCGTAGGCGGTGATCCAGGCGGTGGACTTCATGTCGCCCTTGCGCAGCATCGGGCCCGCTTCCATGCTGGAGTGCATCTCGTCGCCGGTGCGGTCCAGGAAGCCCGTGTTGATGAACGCCACGCGGGATGCGGCGGCGCCGATGCACGCTTTCAGGTTGATGCTGGTGCGGCGCTCTTCATCCATGATCCCCATTTTCAGGGTGTTGCGCGGCACCTTGATCAGGTCTTCGACGCGGTCGAACAATTCGCTGGCGAAGGCCGCTTCGGCCGGGCCGTGCATCTTGGGCTTCACGATGTAGACGGACCCGGTGCGCGAATTCAGCTTGGCGGTGCGGTCGTGCAGCGCGGCCAGGCTGGTGACGACGGCGTCCAGAATACCTTCGGGGATTTCCTGGCCGTCGCGGTCAAGAATGGCCGGGTTGGTCATCAGGTGGCCCACGTTGCGCACGAACATCAACGAGCGGCCGTGCAAGGTCAGCGCGCTGCCGTCCGGACGCGTGTACTGGCGGTCGGCGTTCAGCTTGCGCGTGAAGGTTTTGCCGGCCTTAGTGACGGCTTCGGTCAGGTCGCCCTTCATCAGGCCCAGCCAGTTGCGATAGATGTGCACCTTGTCGTCGGCGTCGACGGCGGCAACCGAGTCTTCGCAGTCCATGATGGTGGTCAGCGCGGCTTCGACCAGCACGTCTTTCACGCCCGCGGCGTCGGTGCTGCCGATGGCGTTGGCGCGATCGATCTGGATTTCAAAGTGCAGGCCGTTGTTCTTGAGCAAGATGGCCGTGGGGGCTGACGCGTCGCCTTGGTAGCCGGCGAATTGCGAGCCGAATTTCAGGCTGGTGACCACGCCCTTGGCCAGGTTGACGCGCAGTTGATCGCCTTCAACGGTGTAGCTTTGCGCATCGGCGTGCGAGCCATTGGCCAGCGGGGCGGCCGTGTCCAGAAAGCTGCGTGCGCGCGCAATGACCGCGGCGCCGCGCTCGGGGTTGTAGCCCTTGCCCGTATCGCCGGGCGTGGCGGGGATGGCGTCGGTGCCGTAAAGCGCGTCGTACAGGCTGCCCCAGCGTGCGTTGGCGGCATTCAATGCATAGCGGGAGTTGGACATCGGCACGACCAGCTGCGGACCGGCCTGCTGCGAGATTTCGGTATCGACGTTGTCGGTGGTGGCTTGCACGCTTGCCGGTTGGGGCAGCAGGTAGCCGATGCTTTCCAGAAACTTGCGGTAGGCGGCCGGGTCGGCGATGGGGCCGGGGTTGGCGCGGTGCCAGGCGTCGAGCTCGGCTTGCAGACGGTCGCGTTCGGCCAGCAGGGCGCGGTTCTTGGGCGCCAGGTCATGTACCAGCGCCGCAAAACCCTGCCAGAAGCTGTCTGCATCCAGGCCGGTGCCGGGCAGGGCTTCCTGTTCGATGAATTGGGTGAGATTGGCCGCCACTTGCAGGCCGTGTTGCTGGGTGCGTTGAGTCATGCGGGTCTCTAGCGGTAAGAAGGGCTGGCCGGCGCCGGGCGCCGGGCGAATCTGTCCTGACATCATCGTTCGCACCCGCGCCCATGTCTACCCGAAAACCAACTGGTCATACCAGTTTATTTAGTCGCCGTAAGACAGGCAGGCGATTTTTATGTTTTTATATCAGCACCTTACAGAGGTGTGGCGGATAGCCGAAACCCCATGGCCGGCTTGGTCATACCACTGGTGCGGAGATTGCATGTACGCGGAAACAGAAGAAAAGCCTCGCCAGGTGGCGGACGAAGTCGCCGAGCGAATCGAGCGCCTGATCCTGGATGGCGTGCTCAAGGCGGGGCAGGCCTTGCCGTCCGAACGGCGGCTGACCGAAAAGCTGGGCGTGTCGCGCACCGCGCTGCGCGAAGGCCTGAAGCTGCTGCGCGCGCGTGAAATCATTCACACCGCGCAAGGCAAGGGGTCCTTCGTGGCGCACATCTCGAAGGTGGATGCCGGGCCGCTGATGCACCTGTTCAATTCGCAGCCGCGCACGCTGTACGACCTGCTGGAAGTGCGCTCATTGCTTGAAGCGGAATCCGCCCGGCTGGCTGCCATCCGGGGCACCGAAGCCGACTTCATCATGATCCGCCGGCGCTATGACGACATGGTTGCCGCGCAGGGCACGGCCACCGACACAGCCACGCACGCCCATCTGGACCACGCGTTTCACCTGGCGATCTGCGAGGCGTCGCACAACCCGGTGCTGGTGCATACGCTGCAATCGCTGACCGACCTGCTGCTGGGGTCGGTTTTTGCATGCGTCAATAACCTGTATCACCGCGAACCGGAAAAGCGGCAGATCGACCGTCAGCACACCCGGCTGTACAACGCGGTGACGGGGCGCCAGCCCGAACAGGCGCGCAAAGCCGCCGCCGACCATGTGGACAGCGTGCGGCAGAGTTTGTCGGATATCGAACAGGAAGAACAGCGCCTGGTGCGCGCGACGCTGCGTCTGGAAGGCTGGACGTAGCGCCGAATGGGCTGGGGCTGGGGCTTGGGCTTGGGCTGGGGCTTGGGCTTGGGCTTGGGCTGGGGCGCGGGCCTTGTCGGCCCGACGGGCATGGCGTGTTAGCGGTCGGCCGTTGCGCAGCCGGCCAGCGCCAGCGGCTTGCCGGCGTAGACGCGGCCAAAGCGGTTGTTCAGCAAGGCGTCCAGGTCGATGGCTTCCTGGCCCACAAACCCCTTTTGCGGCAAGACGCCTTGCGCCACCAGGTCCAGCGCGGCGCAAATGCCGGCGGCGGTGGACAGCTGGATCGCGCTTAGGCGGTGGCCGTCCACATCGGCGCCGAACACGCGGACGGGATAGGACTCTTCTTGCAGCCGGCCGTGGCGATGGCCGGATGCCGACGCCTGGATCACGATGACGTCCTGCTCGGTGGTGGGAATGGCTGACTCGAAAATATCCTTGAGCAGATCGCGGCGATCTCGCAGGCGCAGGTCGTTCAGCAGCAACTTCATGATGTTGCAGTGGCCGGGGTAGCGCACGGACTTGTAGTCGACGTTGCGGGCGCGCCCCAACAACGTTGCGGGCAGCGTGCCCAGCCCGCCCGACGTGTTGAAGGCTTCGTATTCAACCCCGTCCAACGCAAAGGTTTCGTAGCCTTCCAGCGCGGGCACGCTGGTCAGCTTGCCGTCGACGATGGCCTCGCAAGGGTTGCAGTATTCGTTGATCAGGCCTTCGGTGCTCCAGGTCAGGTTGTAGCGCAGGCTGTTGGAGGGGTAGCGCGGCAGGGCGCCCACGCGCATGCGCAAGTCCAGCAAGGTGTCGAAGCGGCGGGCCAACGCGTTGCCGACGATGCCGATGAAGCCCGGCGCCAGGCCACATTGCGGCATCAACACGCTGCGCACGTCGCCCGCCAGCGCCTGGATGGCGTGGGTGCTGGCGACGTCTTCGGTCAGGTCAAAGTAATGGACGCCCGCGCGCGCGCAAAGGCCTGCTACGGCGGTGGCGCGGTGGAACGGCAGGGCGTTGACGACGGCGTAAGCGCCTTCGATGCAACGCGCCACCGAGTCGTCGTCGCTGATCTGGCGCGTTTGGCAGCCCAATTCGGCCAGCACGCCCAGCCGGGCTGGATCCTGGTCGGCAACCAGCACCGAGTAATCGCCGCTGCGTTCAAGCATCAAGGCGATGGCAAAACCGATTTTTCCGGCGCCCAGCAAAACGATGGGGCGGGTGGCTGACGTGGACATGGTGCGGCTCCTGCGGATGGGGGGATGGGGTGGCCTCATCCTATGCGGGAGCGCTGTCGATTTGTAGAACCGAAAGTGTCGTAACGGCTTAAGTTATCGACAAAACGACTTAATAAGTAGTCGAAGCGTCAAAAACAAAGCCCCCCGGCGTTTGCCGAGGGGCTTTCGATGGGGCTGTCACGGCCTTTTCAGGCCAGTGGATCAGCTGCCCATGGGGGGGTAGTCCATGTTGCCGAAGGTCACCAGGCCTTCTGCCTTGGCTTGAGCCAGTTGCGATTCAACTTGGGCGCGGCTCAGCGACGTGGTGTGTTCAGCGGCGGCGACGGGCGGGTAGTCCAGGTTGCCGAAGGTGACTTCGCCGGCGTTCTTGGCTTGGGCCAGTTCAGCTTGAACTTGTTGCGAGGTCAGGCTGGACTTCTGGGCGATGGGGGCGGGGTAGCCTTCTTCGCCAAACGTGTATTGACCCGAGACCTTGGCTTGTTGCAGTTCAGCTTGCACTTGAGCGCGGGTGGGGGCTTGGTCGGCTTCGGCGGCTTGCGCGCCAGCGGCCAGAACGGACATGGACAGCATCAATGCGGTAGCAAGGGTTTTCATAGCAGACCTCCGGTGTCTTGTGAGCTTGGGATTCGAACCGCTGGCGTCATTGCCGGGGGTTCGCTTGCTGTGTCCCGATGAGATGCATTCTGTGCTCAAACAACCTCGGGATAAACCCTTATTACCTGAAAACATCTTTCCAAAAAATGTACTAATCGACGTGGATTTAACCGGATGGCACCATAGATGGCGATATTTCCATCTGATGACACGATAGGTTGTGGTCGGTGGCGACCCCCGATGACCATTCGCATCCGCGTCGCCCGGCAAAGTGGCCGGGGTCGCCAAAAAGCAAAGCCCCGGCTTTGGACCGGGGCTTTACGGGGCGGCGGTGGCTGTGAGTGCCTGACGCCGCTTAGCGATTCAGTTCCACCAGCGCCGCGTTGTACTCGGATTGGGCTTCTTCCAGCTTGCGCTGCGCCTTATCGATCTTGTCCTGCTTGCCCTTGGCGCGGGCTTCCTTCAGCTCTTGTTCGCGCTCGGACATTTTGGACTGCTTCTCTCGCACGTTTGCTTCGCGTTGGGATTGCAGGCGGCTGTCGGTGCAATTTGCCCGGGCTTCGGCCAAGGCCTTCTTCAAGCCGGCTTCGCGGCGCGTGTTGTTCTGTGCTTGCGCAGCGGCAATGTCGTTTTCGATTTCGCAGAACTTGGCGGCGCAGCCTCGTTGGGCCGAGCAATCGGTGGCGGCCTGAGCGGGCAGGGTGCCGAACACGGCGCACGCAGCGGCGGCGGCCAGGGATTTAACGAAAGAGGGCATGCGGTGTCTCCGTAAGGCGTTGCGGAAACACCATGATGGCCTGATCTGGCGCAGGCGGCAATGCGGCGGCCCGTGGTTGGCGGCCGGGCCGGGCCGGCGCCGGCGCCGGCGGTGCGCTGCGGTCCGCCCTGGGGCGTCGTCCTTGGCGGGCCAAGGGATCAGCAGACCAACGGATCCCGCGGACCAACGGATCAGCGGACCGACGGATCAGCGGACCAACGGATCAGCGGACCAACGGATCACCGGATCAGCGTGCCTGCCAACGCCGCTGCTACCAGCAGCGCGCCCAGCCACAGGTTGGCGCGAAACAGCATGAAGTTGCGGTCGGGGCGCTGGATGTCGAACACCTTCAGCTGCCATGCCAGATGCACCGCGACGGCGGCCATGCCAACCTGATACGCCCACGACAAACCCATGGCGTAACCACCCCAGGCCCACAGCAGGACGGTCGCGGCGTAGAAACCGCCGATCCACAATTTGCCTTGATCGCCAAAGCGCATGGCGGTGGAATGCAGCCCCAGGCTGCGGTCGTCGCGCACGTCGACGTACGCATAGATGCTGTCGTAGCCCACCTGCCAAAGCACCGCGCCCAACCACATGGCGATGGCGGCCAGCGGCACGACGTTTTGCGTGTCGGACCAGGCCATCAGCATGCCCCAGTTAAAGCAGATGCCCAACACCACTTGCGGCCAGTACGTGACACGCTTGCACAGCGGATAGATGAACACGAAGGGCAGCACGGCCAGGGCCAGCAAGCGGCTCATTTCGTTCAGGAAAAACAGCAGCGATCCGCACACCAGCAGTTGCCCGAGCAGGAACCACACTGCGTTCTTCATCGACAGCTGGCCGCTGGTCAGTGGCCGGAAGCGCGTGCGTTCGACGTGCTTGTCGAAGTTGCGGTCGCACATGTCGTTGACGGTGCAGCCGATGCCGCGCATCAGCAGCGCGCCCAGCGAAAAGACGATCAGCCGTTGCAGGTCGGGCAGACCACCGGCCGACTGCACCAGCGCGGCCACGGCCGGCAGCAGCGTCAGCCACGTGCCGATGGGCCGATCCAGTCGGCACAGGCGGGCGTAGGGTCGCCAGGATTTCGGAAGCCAGCGTTCGACCCAGTCGGTGAAAACGATGTCGCTGAGGTCGACGGGAGGTTGTTGCGAGGCGCTCACTGTCACGGTCAGAATTTGGTCGGGAAAGCCGACAGCATAAAACAACGGCCGGGCGTTGCGCCCGGCCGTTGAAGGTCAATCGCCGTTCAGGGTGCGGCTTTCAGGCCGCATTGCCCAGAAAGCTACGGTTTGCTTATGCCGTGTATTCCTTGAGCAGCTTGCCCAGGATGGCGATGCCGGTGCGGATCTTGTCTTCCGGCACGGTGGCAAAGCTCAGGCGCAGCGTGTTCTGCTTGCCCACGCCGCTGTAGAACGGCGCGCCGGGCACAAAGGCCACGTTTTGCGCGATGGCCTTTTCCAGCAGCTTGGTGCTGTCCATGTGCTCGGGCAGCGTCAGCCAGATGAACATGCCGCCTTCCGGCTTGGTCCACGTCACGGTGGACGGGAATTCGCGCTTGATGGCCTCCAGCATGCAGCTGCCCTGGGCGCGGTAGATTTCGCGCACGTTGGGCAGGTGCTCTTCCAGGAAGCCGTCCTTGACGATTTCGTACACGGCCATCTGCGTCAGCGTGGGCGTGTGCAGGTCGGTCGCTTGCTTGGCCTGCACCAGCTTGTTGATCAGCGGACGGGCGCCGGCGATATAGCCCAGGCGCAGGCCCGGGGCCAGTACCTTCGAGAACGTACCCAGGCGCACAACGTTGGCGCCGTATTCGGCGGCCAGCGCCACCAGGCCGGGCTGCGGCTCGCCTGCGTAGCGCAGTTCGCCGTAGGGGTCGTCTTCAATGATGGTCAGGTTCAGTTCGGCGGCGCGCTTGACCAGCGCGATGCGGCGTTCCAGGTTCAGCGTGCGGCCCGTGGGGTTCTGGAAGTTGGGCAGCGCATACAGGAAGCGCGCGCCGTCGGCCAGTTCGGGCGTGATGGATTCGGGGATCAGGCCGCCTTCGTCGGTGGGCACCGGCACGAACTTCGGCTGGTACAGGCTGAACGATTGCAGCGCGCCCAGGTAGCTGGGGTCTTCGACCAGGACCTTGCTGTCCTTGTCGATCAGTACCTTGCCCAGCAGGTCCAGCGCTTGCTGCGAACCGGAGACGATCAGGATCTGGTCGGCGGCAACGTTGGCGCCCGCGCGGTTCAAGTCGTCGGCAACCCATTGGCGCAGCGGCGCATAACCTTCGGTGGGGCCGTATTGCAAGGCCGCGCGGCCGTTGGTGGACAGTACCTTGTCGAACGCAGCACGTACCACTTCTACCGGGAAGCCGCCGGGCGCCGGCAAGCCGCCAGCGAACGAAATGACTTCGGGGCGCTCGGTGACCTTGAGGATCTCGCGGATGGCGGAGCTGGTAAGTTGCTGGGCGCGTTCCGAAAAGGAAAACGCAGGTTCGAGAGGCTTGTCCATGGATTGCTTCTTGAAGAAGAAGGGTAAAGGGAGAGGCTTGTGTAGGGGACTGCGACAAAAAAGTATTGTCCCATACGGTAGCAGCCCGGCCCCTTTAACGCGCGGAACCCCTAAAATCACCTGCATCGAAAACCGCCTGTACAGTTACATTTATCGCCATGTTCGAAGCCGCCCCGATCGTCGCCGAGTCCAAGTCCGCCCTGTACGCCGAATTGGTCGCGCAGGCCCGCGCGCTGCTGGAGGGCGAGCCCGACCGCATCGCCAATGCCGCCAACCTCAGCGCGCTGGCGTACCAAGCCTTGCCCGATCTGAACTGGGCGGGCTTTTATTTTTTTGACGGCACCGAACTGGTTCTTGGCCCGTTCCAGGGCAAGCCGGCCTGCGTGCGCATTCCGCTGAATCGCGGCGTGTGCGGCGCGGCCGCCAGCCAGCGTCAGACGCAGCTGGTGCCGGACGTGCACGCATTTCCCGGCCACATCGCCTGCGATGCCGCGTCGCGTTCCGAAATCGTGGTGCCGCTGGTGCATCAAGGCGAATTGATCGGCGTGTGGGATGTGGACAGCCCCGTGCCCGACCGCTTCGACGAAGACGACCGCCAAGGCATGCAGGCGCTGTGCGCCGTGTTCCTGGCCAGCCTGGGCTAAGCGCCGGCCGTTGACACGCCAACGGCCGCCCGGTAGATTTCCGCATCAGCCGCCGACGCGCGTCTTATCGTTTTATTCATTCATGATTCATCAGGCCATCCAATCCGCTTCCTGTATCCGCGCCCTGGGCGTGGTGCTGGCTGCCGTCGGCCTGAAATCCAAAAAACAGCCGCTCATCTGACCGGAGCATGCTGTTCCGTCAGATGGGCGACGGAACAGCGGCCTTCTGGCGGCGCTTTGGCGCCTCTTGCGCACCCCTGATATCCCGAGCACTTCTGTACGGTCCAACCGCGGTCCGCTTACATCGAAGGAGTGTTCTCATGTCCATTCAACAATCTGTGTTCCAAGGCGTGTGGGTGCCGCTGGTCACGCCGTTTTCGGGCGGTGTTGTCGACGGGGGCGCCTTGCGTCGCCTGGTGCGCCACTACGCGGCGGCGGGCGTCGACGGGCTGGTCGTGTGTGGCAGCACCGGCGAGGCCGCCTCATTGGACGACGCCGAGCAACTGGCGGTGCTGGACGCCGTGCTGACCGAAGCCGGCCGGTTGCCCGTCATCATGGGGCTGGCGGGCAACCACCTAGGGCACGTGCTGCAACGCCTGTCCGCCTTTGGCACGCGGCCGCTGGCCGGCATCCTGGCCCCGGCGCCGTATTACGTGCGAGCGGGCCAGGACGGAGCCGCCGCCTATTTTCGCCGCCTGGCCGATGCTTCGCGCTTTCCCCTGGTGCTGTACGACATTCCCTACCGCACGGGCACAACGCTTGAGACATCGACGTTGCTGTCGCTGGCCGCGCATCCGAACGTGGCGGCCATCAAGGATTGCGGCGGGTCGCTGGACAAGACGCTGGCCTTGATAACCGACGGCCAGATGAATGTGCTGGCGGGCGAAGACCTGCAAACCTTATCGGTGCTGTGCCTGGGCGGGGCGGGCATGATCGCGGCCGCCGCGCATGTGCGGCCCGATCTGTTCGTCGCCATGTACCAAGCGGTGCGCGCACAGCAGTTGGACGTCGCTCGGCGGTTGTTCCACGCCTTGACGCCGGTGATCCGCCTGGCCTTCGAAGAACCCAACCCCGGGCCGCTGAAGGCGCAGCTGAGTCGTCAAGGCTTGTTGATCGACGAATTGCGGCAGCCGATGCCGGCCGCCAGCGCGGCGTTGGCGGTGCGTCTGGATGCGGCCGTTGCCGGCCTGAACCGCCAGTTTCCTTGCCAGTAGACGGAAGTTAGGCCGCGATCACGTTGCGGTCCATCAGCTTTGTGTTGCCCGGATTCATTTGGTAATAAATGCCCTACCGGGATGCTGACGGATTGCTTATGATGCGGCCATTCTTCGGGGTGAAACAAAACGTTCATGGCCCAAGCTTTTGAAGCCTTGTCCGCCTGGCAGGTGATGCTGGCGGGGCTGCTGTTTTTCGGCGGCATCTATCTGGTCTTCGGCGCGGCTACCTGGCTGCTGACCCAGCACGTGTTGCCCGCACTGGGCATCGGCAAGCCGCTGGATCCGCGCCCCTTGGGGCCCGGCCAGCTACGCCGGGAACTCGCGCAATCCGGCCTGTCCATCCTGCTGTTCGGCACCGGCATGATTTTCCCGTGGGGCCTGCTGCAACTGGGCTGGGCGCATCTGGACCCGAACCCCAGCTGGCAAAAAGTCGTGGTCGAAATCCTGGTGCTGGTGGCCTGGAACGATGTCCATTTCTGGGTCAACCACCGCTTGCTGCACACCAAGCTGCTGCGTCGTTTCCACCTGCCGCATCACCGCTCCGTGGTTACAACGCCGTTCTCGACCTACAGCTTTCACCCCATCGAAGCGCTGATGCTGGGCAACGTCATCATGCTGCCGATGGTGTTGCATGATTTCAGCTTTTGGGCGCTGGCGTCGGTGCCGCTGTTCAGCCTGTTCTTCAATTGCATCGGCCATGCCAACTACGACTTTTTCCCCAAGGTGTCCTACGCGCATTGGTTCGCCGCCAGCCGGCGTCACCATCTGCATCACGCCTGCTACAACGGCAATTACGGTTTTCAGTTTACGTTTATGGACCGCCTGTTTCGGACGCGCCTGAAGGCCGAGGCCGCGGCAAACCAGCTGGATGCATTCCAGCGCAGAGACGCTGTTGGCGGCAAAGCCTGACACCCGGCGGCGCCTGCCGTCCTTGCGCAACCGGCGCGACTGGCAAAGCCTGGCCTACCTGGCCACGCTGCCCGCGCTGGCGGCCTGGCAATGGGTGTACGGATTCTGGTGGCCGCTTTACGCGCTGATGCTGTTCTTGACGCTGGGCATCGGCGTCATCCACCACAACCACACCCACATCCGCATGTGGCGCGGCCGCTGGACCAACCGCGCAACCGATTTCTGGATCACGCTGCTGCAAGGGCACCCGACCTTCGTCTTTTACCCGGCCCATGTGGCGAATCATCATCGCTACAAGCATGGTGCGCGCGACGCCGCGCGCACCTATCGTTTTGGCGGCGACACCAACCACCTGTGGGGCTACGTGCTGCACCCGTTTCAGGCGGGCTGGGTGCTGTACCCGATGTTCTTCGCGTGGCTGGGCCGGCTGCGCCGCCACTGGCCGGGCGCGTGGCGCTACAGCATGGCGCAATACGGGGCGTGGCTGGGGCTATGGGGTGGGCTGCTGGCCGTGAACCCCGTCAAGGCGCTGGTGTTCGTGATCGTGCCGCAACTGCATGGCCTGCATTGGTTGCTGGCCACCAACTACTTGCAGCACGCCCATGCCGACGGCGGGCCGCGCCATGTTGCCGGCCTGAACTACGCACGCAATTTTGAAGGGCTGGTCAACCCGTTGCTGTTCAACATCGGCCTGCACACCGCGCATCACGAGCACCCGCGCGCGCATTGGTCCGAACTGACCCGGCTGCATCGCGAACACTATCGCGCGCGCGTCAACCCGGCGCTCAATGAAGCGGGGCTGGTGCCGTATATGTTCCGTGTCTTCGTGCTGGGCGCCTTCGTACCGCGCCTGCGCAGCCGTTCCTGCATGGCGCCCGAGCATGTTCGCTAGCGCCTTACCCATTACCACTCGAGGCCTGTCACATGCCTATCGCGTTTAATCGTGTCTACCTGGAAGGCGCCGGCTATTTCATGCCGGGCGAACCCGTGTCCAACGAGGCGATGGACAACTACATCGCGCCGCTGAACCGCATGTCCAGCCGCATCAAAGGCCGCATCCTTGCCGAGAACGGCATCAAGCACCGTTACTACGCTATCGACGCGGAAGGCCAGACGGTCTATACGAATGCGCAGCTGGCGGCCAACGCCATTCGCGATTGCCTGCGGCGCGCCGACAGCGACCTGTCGGCCGTGTCCATGCTGACCAGCGGGTCGTCGGGCGGCGACGCCCTGATGCCGGGTTTCGCCAACATGATCCAGGGCGAGCTTGCTGCTCAGCCGATGGAAACGCTGTCGGTGCACGGCATCTGCGCGGCGGGGGTATCGGCGATCCAGGCGGCGGCGCAAGGCGTCGAGATGGGCGGGCACGCCAGTGCGCTGGCCGTGGCCAGCGAATTGCCGTCGCGTCTGTTCAAGCGATCGCGCTTTGCGGCGCGCGGGTACGACGCCGATTTCGATGCGCATTTCCTGCGCTGGATGCTGTCCGACGGCGCGGGCGCCTTGCTGCTGGGCAACAGCGGCCGCGCGCTGGCCGGGGCGTCCAAGGGCGTCAGGCTGAAACTGAAGTGGGTGCATCAGCGGTCGTTCTCGGGCGATTACCCGGTGTGCATGCAGCTGGGCCTGTCCGCCGACCGCGCAAAGGGCCATCTGGACTATCCGTCCTGGAACGAGGCCGAAGCCGACGGCGCCTTGTCGCTGCGCCAGGACATCCGGCTGTTGCCGCATCTGTTCGACATCGGCATCCATGAATACGCCAAGCTGGTGCGCGATGGTTGGGTGGACCCGGATCAGGTCGACCATTTCCTGTGCCATTACTCGTCGGAAAAATTCATCCCCGTGGTCGAAGACCTGATGGAAAAGGCCGGCCTGGTGATTCCGCGTGAACGCTGGTTCAGCAACCTGGCGTGGCGCGGCAATACGGGCGCGGCGTCGATTTTGATCATGCTGGCCGAGTTCCTGGAAACGCGTGAGATCAAACCGGGCGAACAGATTTTTTGCTATATCCCCGAGTCGGGGCGTTTCATGGCGGCCTACATGTTGCTGGAAGCGGAAGCGGTGCAGGCGCCGGCCGTGGCCGGGGCGTCGCGGTCCACGGCCGATCATCCTGTGAATCTGGCCGCAAACCCGGCCGCCAAATCCACCGCCCGCATCGACACGCAAAGCGATGACGCCGACGCCATCGCGCCGCCGCATGACCCCGACATGGCCCCGCAAGGCTTGGGCCAATTGCTGACCGAGCTGGCCGCCATCTGGCACGACTACCGTTCGCGCGTGTGGCGCACGCCGGTGGTGCGCCGCTTGCGCCGCCGCGAATTCCAGACGGGCGATTATCTGAACTGGATGGAAAACTGGATTCCCCAGGTGCGCGAAGGCAGCAAGTGGATGCGCGAGGGCGCGGCGTCGCTGACCGAGCAATACGCGCCGCTTGCCGCGCTGATCGACATGCACGCAGGCGAAGAGCAAAACGATTTCCAGATCCTGTTCCAGGACTACCGCACGGCGGGCGGCACCGTGGACAACATCGACGCCTTGCACCGCAACCCCGGCGGCGAAGCGCTGAACGCCTATCTGCACGGCCTGGCCGCCACGCGTGACCCGATCGGGCTGCTGGGCGCCATCTACATCATCGAAGGCACGGGCCAGCGCATCGTGCCTGCGCTGCTGCCCTTGCTCAAGGCCAGCCTGAAGCTGCCGCCCGACGCATTCCGCTTCCTTGAATATCACGGCCACAACGACGAGCATCACCTGGCGCGCTGGCTGTCGGCCGTGGAACTGGCGCTGGATTGCGACGAAGACGGCCGCGCCGAACAACGCATCGTGGACACCGCCCGCCGCACCGCCGCGCTGTACCTGATGCAGTTCCACCATGTCATGGAGGGCGATGCCGCATGAGCAAGGAACCCGAATTCCTGGCCAAGGCGCATGATCCGGCCGACCCCAGCCCTTGGCTGGCCTTGTACCTGGACCGCAGCACGCCGCTGCCGGACAAGGTGAAAAAGGCCTGGCTGACCGATTCCAGTTGCGCCTCGCGTCAGTACTTGCTGCCGTTCCTGCGTCCGCTGGCGCGCGCCTTCATCATCGTGATCCAGGTGGTCAAGACGTTCCTGCCGCGCCGCTGGTCGCATTCCCGGCTGCTGCATCGCATCCTGGCCTGGGGGCTCAAGCGCTTCGTATCGCCCGAGGCCAACTGGCTGATCCTGCGGCACTTTCACCTGGGCGCGCAGGCGCTGGCGTTCATCGGCGCGAACTCGCCGGTACCGATCACGACTACGCCGCTCAAGCCGTTGGACATTGACGACCTGAAGGACGAACTCTTCGTCAAGCACGACCTGAACCTGTTCAACTTCGTGATCCGCCTGAACCAGGCACTGCGCGAGGCGGGCGTGGAAATGCATGCGCCCAAGTCGGTCGATTTCTCGATGATCGAGGACCCGCCGCTGAAGCTGGAAGACATGCCGCAAGGCAAGCTGAACTTCCTGGACCTGCAAAGCGCCATCGAACTGTTTACCCCGCTGTACCAGTTGATGCTGACCGACAACGACTTCTGGCGCGCGGCCAACTCGTTGCAGCTGGATGAAACCATCGGCATCTACGCGGCCAAATTGCTGGGCGCGCCGCAGCACCTGATCCTGGTCAACAACAGCCACCCGCTGGTGCCGATGTCGACCTTGCGGGCGGGCTATCGGCTGGTGTTGCACGGCCTGTCCACCGAGATGCTGCACAGCTTGCTGATGGAGATGAAGGCCGCGCAACAGGGCGCGGAACCGCCCGCGCCGATCAGCTAGAAGGGGGCGCGGGCAGCAGAGCGTCTTCAGGAGTCACTTGGTGTAGACCCTGCGTTACACGGAAATAGGGCTGCGTTATATTGCCTGCCTTGTTCGGTAAGCAGCGCCGGATCGCGGTTGCGTCGCGCGTGGTTTGCGCCCCGCATCGCAGGTTTTTCCGTTGCGTGATTCCTTATTTCGGAAGTCCCTCTTATGCCCCAGCCCATTGAAGTCATTGCCACCATCCTGTTCGCGGTGGCGGTTCTTCATACCTTTTCCGTTCCCGTTTTTGCGCGCCTGGCCCATCGCGGCGGCCCGCATGCCGGCATCTGGCATTTGTTCGCCGAAGTCGAAGCGGTGTTCGGCGTCTGGGCGTTCGCGCTGATCGTCGCGATGGCCGCGCTGACCGGTCCGGCCAGCGCCATCAGTTACATGGACACGCGCAACTTCACCGAGCCGCTGTTCGTTTTCGTGATCATGGTGGTGGCGGCCAGCCGGCCGATCCTGGAAATGGTGGGCCTGATGGTGCGCGTCGTGGCGCGCGTGCTGCCCCTGCCGCGCGAACTGGCCACCTTCTTCGTGGTGATGGCGCTGGTGCCGCTGGGCGGCTCTTTCATCACCGAGCCCGCCGCGATGACGCTGGCCGCGATCCTGCTGCGTGACGCCTATTTCCGCACGAGCGGCCGCGCCGGCTTCAAGTACCTGACTCTGGGCGTGCTGTTCGTAAACGTGTCGATCGGCGGCGTGCTGACCGCCTACGCGGCGCCGCCGGTGCTGATGGTGGCGTCCACCTTCGGCTGGGATTCCGCTTTCATGGCGCAGCACTTCGGCTGGCGCGCGGCGGTGGCCGTGTGCTTGAACGCCGGCTTGTTGACGTTTATCTGCCGCAAGGCGCTGATGGACCGCTCGGTGGGCACGGGCGGCGGTGTCGACGGCGCGCAAGGCTCGGATTCGCGACCGCCGGTGCCGATGCTGGTCATCGCCGTGCATCTGGTTTTCCTGGTAGCCGTGGTGCTTACCGCGCATCACCCGGCCATTTTCATGGGCCTGTTGATGATGTTCATCGGCTTTTCCGAAGCTTATAAGCGCCATCAGAACCGCCTGTTGATCAAGGAAGGCCTGATGGTTGGGTTCTTCCTGGCCGGGCTGGTGGTGCTGGGCGGTTTGCAGAAGTGGTGGTTGCAGGATCTGCTGGGCGGCTTGCAGCCGTTCGTGCTGTTCTGGGGAGCAACGGCGCTGACCGCCATTACCGACAACGCCGCACTGACGTATCTGGGGTCGCTGGTTGAAGGCACCAACGAAGCCTGGCGCTACATGCTGGTGGCAGGCGCGGTGACCGGGGGCGGCCTGACCGTGATCGCCAACGCGCCGAACCCGGCCGGTTTCGCCATTCTGAAAAACCACTTTCCGGATGGCAGCATTTCGTCGGGACGGCTGTTTCTGTCCGCCTTGGGGCCCACCTTGATCGCGGCCCTGATGTTCCTGCTGCCGCTCTAGGAAAAGCCCGGCGACGCAAGGGTCGCGCCCTTGGGGATGCCGCTTGGCCCCCCAAGGCGTGACCGGGCACCGACGGTTTCCGAAAAACCGCTAAAATTCAAGACTTTCCCGAATTTTTTTCCGGCCTAGCCCCCCCGTCGCTCCTGACCACTTCGTGTCTGGCGTTTGACGGCTTTGATTTCCGGGCGTGTGCCTCGGAGCCCCTGATGCCCATCTACGCTTATAAGTGCAGCGCCTGCGGCCATGCCAAAGACGTCTTGCAGAAGATTTCCGATGCGCCCCTTTCGGTTTGCCCCGAATGCGGCCAAAGCACGTTCTCCAAGCAGGTGACCGCGGCTGGATTCCAGCTGAAAGGCTCCGGCTGGTACGTGACCGACTTCCGTAACAACGGTTCAAGTGGCGCAGCCGCCACGGGCGCCGCGGCGCCGTCGGAAGGTGCCCCGGCGGCCACGCCGGCGGCACCCGCCGCCAGCACCACGCCCGCACCGGCAGCCGCGCCTGCGGGCAGCCCCGCTGCGCCGGCCGGCGGTACGCCCGCCTAGAGCCCCCTGCGATGCGGATGCGCCTTATCAAGAAGTACTTCATCACCGGCTTGCTGATCTGGGTCCCCCTGGTCATCACGGTGTGGGTACTGGGCTTGCTGGTCGCCACCCTGGAAGGGTTCGTGCCCGGCTTCCTGTCGTCCGAATCGCTGTTCGGCATCGACATCCCGGGCTTCCGCTTCGTTCTGGTCATCGTAGTGGTGTTGCTGACGGGCATATTCGCGGCAAACCTCATCGGCCGTACCATGGTGGACCAGTGGGAAAGCCTGCTGGGCCGTATTCCGCTGGTGCGCTCCATCTACAACTCGGTCAAGCAGGTCAGCGACACCGTGCTGGCCCCCAATGGCCAGGCGTTTCGTCGGGCGGTACTGGTGCAGTACCCCCGCGCTGGTTCCTGGACCATCGCTTTCGTTACCGGCACGCCCAGCGGTGAAGTGGCCGGCCTGATGCCGGGCGACCACATCAGCGTGTATGTGCCCACGACACCGAACCCCACGTCCGGCTTCTTTCTGATGATGCCTCGCGCCGACGCGATCGATCTTCAGATGAGTGTGGACGCGGCATTGAAGTACATCGTTTCCATGGGCGTGGTCGCCCCGACCCAGGCGCTTGCGCCCGAGGGTCAACCGGCCCCGCTCTCTCCGGCAACCGGCGTGCAAGACGCGCCGCGAGCCGATTCGTAACCCTTACGCTCAAACTAAGCACACAACGGAGTCATCCCGCATGCGTACCTGCTACACCGGCCAGGTTTGCCGTGACCATCTCGGCCAGACCGTCACCCTGTACGGCTGGGTGAACCGCCGCCGCGACCACGGCGGGGTCATCTTCATCGACTTGCGCGACCGCGCGGGCCTGGCCCAGATCGTGTTCGATCCGGACAACGCCGCCTTCGCCACCGCCGAGCGTCTGCGCAATGAATTCTGCGTCCGCGTCACCGGCCTGGTGCGCGAGCGTCCGGCAGGCACCGCCAACAGCGAGCTGGCTTCGGGCGAAATCGAAGTGCTGTGCAAGGAAGTTGAAATCCTGAACGCGTCGGTCACCCCGCCGTTCCAGCTGGACGACGACAACCTGTCGGAGACGACCCGCCTGACGCACCGCGTGCTGGACCTGCGCCGCCCGCAAATGCAGCGCAACCTGATGCTGCGATACCGCGTGTCGATCGAAACGCGCAAGTTCCTGGACCAGCTGGGCTTCATCGACATCGAAACTCCGATGCTGGCCAAGAGCACGCCCGAAGGCGCGCGTGACTACCTGGTGCCCTCGCGCGTGAACGCCGGCCACTTCTTCGCGCTGCCGCAATCGCCGCAGCTGTTCAAGCAGATGCTGATGGTGTCGGGCTTTGACCGCTACTACCAGATCACCAAGTGCTTCCGCGACGAAGACCTGCGCGCTGACCGCCAGCCCGAATTCACCCAGATCGACTGCGAAACGTCGTTCCTGAACGAATTCGAGATCCGCGAAATCTTCGAAAACCTGATCCGTCACGTGTTCAAGGTGGTGCAGGGCGTTGATCTGGCGCAGCCGTTCCCGATCATGCCGTGGACCGAAGCGATGCGCCGCTATGGTTCCGACAAGCCGGACCTGCGCGTGAAGCTTGAATTCACCGACATGACCGATGTCATGCGCGATGTGGACTTCAAGGTGTTTGCCGCCGCCGCCACGGCGCCCGGCAGCCGCGTGGTCGCCCTGCGCGTGCCCGGTGGCGCCGAAATGTCCCGCAGCGAAATTGATGGCTACACGCAATTCGTGGGCATCTACGGCGCCAAGGGCCTGGCCTACATCAAGGTCAACGAAGTGGCCAAGGGCCGCGACGGCCTGCAATCGCCCATCGTCAAGAACCTGCACGACGCTGCCCTGGCCGAACTGGTCAAGCGCACCGGCGCGCAAGACGGCGACATCATTTTCTTTGGCGCGGATCGCGAGAAGGTCGTCAACGACGCCATCGGCGCGCTGCGCGTGAAGATCGGCCACAGCGAATTCGGCAAGAAGACGGGCCTGTTCGAGGCCGGTTGGCAGCCGCTGTGGGTGGTTGACTTCCCGATGTTCGAATACGACGAGGAAGACGGCCGCTACACCGCCGCCCACCACCCGTTCACCAGCCCCAAGGACGGCCACGAAGACTTCCTGGAAACCGATCCCAGCAAGGCCTTCGCCAAGGCTTACGACATGGTGCTGAACGGTTGGGAAATTGGCGGCGGCTCGGTCCGTATCCACCGCGAAGAAGTCCAGAGCAAGGTGTTCCGCGCGCTGAAGATCGGCGCCGAGGAAGCTCAGGAAAAGTTCGGCTACCTGCTGGACGCGCTGCAATATGGCGCGCCTCCGCACGGCGGCATCGCATTCGGCCTGGACCGCATTGTCACGATGATGACCGGCGCCGAATCGATTCGCGACGTGATCGCCTTCCCGAAGACGCAACGCGCCCAGGATCTGCTGACGCAAGCGCCTTCCGAAGTCGACGAAAAGCAGCTGCGCGAATTGCACATCCGCTTGCGTAACGTCGAGGCTAAGTAAGCCCCCCGAGGCGCCGGGGGCGCCTCCCCCCAGGGGGGCGCCTTGCGGGACCGGCGGAGCCGGATCCTCGGCGGCCCGGCTTGTGGGGCGGCATGGGCTTGCGGCGGGTTGCGTTCTTGGCTGCGTGGCTACTTGTGAGTGTTTTGTCGCGGCAGGGTGTGGCTGAATTGGAGTAATCTGGCAAACGCCGCTTTGTTGGCGGTGCTTGCCGGAGCTGCTCTTGGGTCTGGCCAGTGGTTCCTCTGCTTTCAAAAGGCGCCATCGCTTTTATGTCGCTCATCCGTGTCGTCAGCTACAACATTCACAAGGGCCGTTCGGCATTGGGCCGGCTCGACTCCCTGAATGAACTCCGCTTGGGCCTGTATGGCCTGCGCCCGGATCTTGTCTTCCTGCAGGAGGTCCAGGGCCGCAACGAGCAACGATCCCTGCTCCACGCGCAACACGAATCACTTGCCGCCGCCTTGAGGCTGGACGTGGCCTATGGCCGCAACGCCATCCGTCATGCCACGGATCACGGCAATGCGCTGTTGTCGCGCTTTCCCATTCTTGACCACGAAAACCTGGACATCTCCGATCACCGGCTGGAGCAACGCGGGCTGTTGCACGCGCGTATCGAAGTCGATGACCGCCCGGTGCACTGTTTCGTTGTGCACTTGGGCCTGTTCGCCGGCAGCCGAACGCGCCAGGTGCTGGCGCTGACCGAGCGCATTCGTCGCATGGTGCCTGACGGTGAACCCATCCTGATCGCTGGCGATTTCAACGACTGGAACGACCGCCTGGCCCCGTTGTTCGTACAGCAATTGGGGCTGTACGAAGTGTTCTCGCACGCGCCGCGCAGCCATGGTGGTGAATTGCCGCGCTTGCGCGATTCGGTCAAGCGCCTGAGCAACGCGTTGCGCGGCTTGCCCAACGGCGGCTTGTCCGTGATGGAACGCACCAATCAGCTGGGCATGGGCGGCAGCGCGCCGCCGCTGCTGCCGCCGCCCCGTACCTTTCCGGCCGTGTTCCCGTGGTTTCGCCTGGACCGCATTTATCAGCGCGGTTTCGCTGTGCGTAGCGCGCGCGTGTTGCGCGGACGGGAATGGGCGCGCCTGTCCGATCATTCTCCCTTGCTGGCGGAGCTGGAACTCCCGTGAAGGCCGAGCAGGTCAAGTTGGAATGGACGGACGGCAATAGCATTCGCTTGTTGCAGAACGGTGCCGACTTTTTCCCCGCGCTCTGCGCGGCCATCGATGCCGCGCAGGTCAGCGTGCATCTGGAAACCTACATCTTCATGCTGGACCGCACAGGCGTCCAGGTGCTGGAAAGCCTGATGGCGGCAGCGCGGCGCGGCGTGAAGGTCAGGGTGGTGCTGGACGGTTTCGGCAGCGCCATGCATGTGGAAGCCGTGCGCGCCCGCCTGCTTGAAGCGGGCGCGCAATGCCGCATCTTCCGGCCCGAACCACGCTGGTTTGCGCGCTACATCCCATCACGCAGCCGCCTGCGCCGCCTGCACCGCAAGGTGACCGTGGTGGACGGCAGCATCGCATTCATCGGCGGCATCAATGTCGTGGACGACTACGACGACCTGGACCCGACCGACGGCATCCCTGGGCCGCGCTTTGACTTCGCGGTGCAAGTGCAAGGGCCGCTGGTCACCGAAGCGGCCTATGCGCAAGACCTGCTGTGGGTACGCCTGAACTGGGCACGGCTGCGCCGCCATCCGCGCGACTGGAACCGCATGCGTCTGACCAAGCCGCACCACGCGCACGTCAAGCCCTGCGGCACGCTGCGCGCCGCGCTGGTGCTGCGCGACAACCTGCGTTTTCGCCAGACGTTTGAACGCGCTTACCTGTACGGCATCACGCAGGCTCGGCGCGACATTCTCATCGCCAACGCGTATTTCTTTCCGGGGCGGCAATTTCGCCGCGCCCTGGCCAAGGCCGCCGCGCGGGGCGTGCGCGTGCGCCTGCTGTTGCAAGGCAAGGTCGAATACCGCATGCAGTATCACGCCACGCGCTCGCTATACGACCAGTTGCTGCGCGACGGCATTGAAATCTATGAGTACATGCCCAGCTACCTGCACGCCAAGGTTGCCGTGATCGACAACGTGGCGACGGTGGGCTCGTCGAACCTGGACCCCTTCAGCCTGCTGCTGGCGCGCGAGGCCAACGTGGTCGTCGACGATCAGCCCTTTGCCTGGGACCTGCAAGAGCGCCTGGAAACGGCCATTCGCGAGGGTGGCAATTTCATCCGGCCGCTGGACTATCAGCGCCGGGGCTGGTTGCGGCGTTGGGTGGATGCGGCGTCCTACACGCTGCTGCGTATCGGCGTGGCGCTGACGGGCTCGTCCGACAAATACTGACGCGGCGGATCACGCGCGCCGCTTGACCAGTCCCAACGCCAGCGCGGTCCCAACCAGGATGATGGCGGCGCCCAGCACGATGGACGGCGTGATGCTTTCGTCCAGCAACCACGCACCCCACACCACGCCGAAGATCGGCACCAGGAACGTGACGCTGACCGCGCCGGTGGGGCCGACGTTGGCGATCAACCGGAAAAAGATGATGTAGGCCGCGCCGGTGCACACCACGGCAAGCAGCACCGTGGATATCCACGCCGTCATCGACGCGGGCGTCTCCGGCCAGGCGGACACGGCCAACGGCAGTAGTACCAGCGAGGCCGCGATCATGCTGCCCGTGGCGCTGGCCAGCGCATCCACGCCCGTCAGGAAACGCTTGGTCCAGTTCGCGGCGAGGCCGTAGAAAACGGGTGCGGAAACGGCGGCAAGCACGGCGGGGCCGGTGCCCCCGGCCTGGAAGTTCAGCTTGTCCCACACCAGCACGATGATGCCCACGAAGCCGATCAACAGACCCAGCGACCGCATCCACGGCAGCCTGTCCTTGAGCCACAGCCATCCCACCACGGCGCCCCACACGGGCGTTACCGCGTTGGCCACGGACAGGAACCCCGCGCCCAACGATTGCGCGGCATAGGCATACAGCAAGAACGGTACGGCGGCGTTCAGGGTGCCGACCACCAGCAGGGCCTTCCAGTGCCGCGCAATCACGGGCAGCTTGCCGCGCCACATCGCGGCGGGCAGCAGGAACAGCGCGGCCAGGCCGACCCGAAGTTCGATCAGCGCGACCGGCCCGAAATCGTTGACGGCAAGCCGCATGAACAGAAAGGAACCGCCCCAGACCCCTGCCAGCAGCAGCAGGTCCAGCAAATTGCGTTGACGCATGGTGTGTCTCGGTGAGCCTTATTTGCGGCTGGTGACCAGGTTCTTCATCTTGACCCGGTACGCCAGCAGCGCACAGGACAGGGACAGGACAATACACAAGACCAGCCCGGCCCGCACTCCGTTTAGTACCGTGCCATGCGAAATCATGATCCCGACCAGCGCGGTGCCCAGCGCGCTGCCGATGGCGCGGGTGGTTTGCACCAGCGCGGACGCCACGCCCACGTCTCGGCGTTCGCTCAGCATCTGCATGAAGAGCGTCAGATTGGGCAGCAGAAAGCCCAGCGCGCATCCGTTGACGAAGAACGCGGCAAGAATCCACCACGCCGACGTGCCAGGTGAAATCAGCAACACCATCAAGGTCCCGGCTGCCAGCAGCAGCCCGCCAAACACCATCAAGCGCTGCGGCTCGGTCTGCTTGGGAAACATGCGCCCGTTGATGATGCTGCCCACTGAAATCGCGGCAACCAGCGGCGTCAGCAGCAAGCCGGCTTCGCTGGGGGTATAGCCCAGCACCTGCTGCAACAGCAGCGGGCTGTAGAAGATCAGCACGAACATCACCGCGCCCACCATCATCGCGGCCAGGTTCAGCAGTTTGGATTCTTGTCCGGCCAGAACGCGCAGCGGAAAGATGGGCGACTTCACGCGGCGTTCGGTAGGAATCAGGATGGCGATGGCGGCCACGCCGATCACTGCCAACATGGCGCCCAGCAGGGGGTGGGCATGCTCGCCCTGGGCAAAGGCCAGCTCCAGCGCCGCGAGCGGCGCGCCCACGGCCAAGACGAGCAGGATGGCGCCCACCCAGTCGATTTTGCGGCTGCCGTCATGGATGGGGCGAATACGGGGAAAGTAGCGGGCCAACAGGAAAAACGCGCCCGCTGCCGCAACGGGAGATATGAAGAATGCCGCCCGCCAGCCCAGCGCCTGGGTCGCCGCGCCGCCCAGCACCGGGCCGATACCGCTGGCCATGGCAAAGGCGGCGGACACCAGCGCCATCCATCGCACGCGCTGCTTGGCGTCGGGAAACAGGTCGGCCGGCGCGGCGAAGGCGGTCGCGATCATCATGCCGCCGCCCACCCCTTGCAGGGTGCGAAAAACGATCAATTGAGTCATGGACTGCGCCAGCCCGCACGCAATGGAGCCCAGCGCGATGATCAGCACGGAAACCAGCATCAGCGGCTTGCGCCCGAACATGTCGCCCAACCGACCAAAGATCAGGATGGACGCGGCGGTGGCCAGCAGGTAGCCGGTGCCCACCCAGGCATAGAGCGCCATGCCGTTCAGCGCCTCTGCCACGCGCGGCAAGGTGGTACTGATGATGGTGGAATCCAGCGCGGCCAGCACCACGGTTGCCGAGACCCCCGCCATGGCCATCAGCAAATCCCTCTTGGAGCGGGTGGGATCGGCGGCGGGCTGGGTCGGTGTCGGCGGCGGAGTCATGCCGCCTAGGATATCACCGGCCCACTAGGGTTTTCACTTGTAAAACGAGTGGTAGCCCCAGAAAACCGCAATGATCACCACGACCAGCAGCCATGACCAGCGGGAATTGGACACGCCGCGAGGTTCGGGTTCTGGGGGAGGGGGCGGCGGCGCAATCCGTGGCTGGACGGCCATGTGGTCGATGAACGCGGCAAAGAACTTCTGGATGATCTTGTCGCCGGCTTTCAGCAACAGCCCTTCGCCACATTCAGCCAACTTGCCGCCCGCCATGCCGGCCACGGTATAGGCCACGCGGGTGCCCTGGTCCTTGGTGCTGAGATTGACCTGGGCGGTGCCGATGGCCAGGCAGGCCGCGCGGCCCTTGCCTTCGAACACCAGGGTGCAGCTGTCGGGGGCGTTGACGTCCGAGAGCAGGATCTCGCCCTCGTAGTCGGTGTCGATCCCCGCGATATTGGCACGCAGGGTGACGGCGTATTCGGTAGGGCTGCGCATCGCAACTTCCACGCAACCCGGTATGCACTTCTGCAAGACTCTCGGGTCCGTCAACGCATCCCATGTCTGGTGCTGCGTCGAAGGAATCCATTGGGCATCGGCAATGCGCATGGCAGTCTCCTTATAGAAGCTTTATGTGCACATTCTCTTCCCAAACAGCAGGTTTGGCTACTTGGGGCCCTGCGCCGATGCCGGTACGGAGATATTAGCGCCCCTGCGTCAGAACCGAAATCCAATGCTGGGTCGAAAGATCGTGATCGGCGTTTTGGCCTTGCCCGTGCAATTCGCGCAGGATGCCGCTGGCCATTTTCTTGCCCGCCTCGACACCCCATTGATCGAAGGGGTTGATCCCCCAGATCAACGCTTGTACGAAGATCTTGTGCTCGTACAGTGCCAGCAACGCGCCCAGCGCGTACGGCGTCAGGCGCGGCAACACGATCAGCGTAGAAGGCCTGCCGCCTTCGTGTCGGCGATGGCGCGCGAGCCATTCGGCCTTGTCCGCGGGCATGCCTTGGGCCAGCATGGCGTCGCGATCCGCATCCAGCGACGTACCCCGCAGGAGCGTCTGGCGTTGGGCCAGGCAATTGGCCAGCAGCATCGCGTGTTCTTCCGTCCATTGGTGGTCGGCTTCGCGGCACATGATGAAATCCACCGCCGCGCCGTCCGTGCCTTGGTGCAGCCACTGGAAAAAGGTGTGCTGGCCGTCGGTGCCGGGCATGCCCCACACCGACGGGCCGGTGGGCACGCCCACGGGATCGCCGGCCATATCCACGGATTTGCCCAGCGATTCCATATCCAGCTGTTGTAGATAGGGCGCCAGGAATTGCAGGCGCGCGTCATACGCGGCGATGCTGAGCGACCCATACCCAAGTACGCTGCGGTTGGCGACGCCGGCCAGCGCAAGCTGCGCAGGGGCGTTTTCGGCAATGGGCGCCTGGGCGAAGTGCTCGTCCATGGCGGCGGCGCCGGCACGGATGCCTTCGATGACGTCAATCCCGACCGCCATGGCCACCGGCAAGCCCACGGCGGACCACAAGGAATATCGGCCGCCAACCCAGTCCCAGAATTCGAAGACCTGCGAAGACGGAATCCCCAGCGCGCGGGCGGCGTCGGGGCGGGCGGTGATCGCCACGACCTGCTCATACGGCCGTTCCACGCCCGCCTGTGCCAGCCAGTCCACGGCGCGCCGCAGGTTGGCCAGCGTTTCTGCCGTCGTGAAGGATTTGGATGTGACGACCAAAAGAGTGTCTTGGGCATTCAGGCCCAGGATGGCGTCTTCAAGGGCATGCCCGTCAATATTGGCCACGAATTTCAGGGCTCTGCGAGCGCCGCTACCGCTGCACGCGTCCGTGGCCAAGCGCACGCCCCAGTCGCTGCCGCCGATACCAATATGGATTACCGCTTTCCATTTGCCCTGAGCGTCCGCCTGTTCCACGAATTCCCGAACACGTTGGTGTTCGCGGGCGACGGCTTCAATGGGTTCCGGCGCACGCAGCATGGTGTGCCAAGCGGCGCGGTCTTCTGTCTTGTTGACGTGGTCGCCGGCCAGCAGAGCCGCGCGTGCCTGGTCGAAACCACGGGCTTGGAGCAGGGCGGTTGCCGCAGCGCGGGCGTCTGGGGATGAGACCTGCGCGCTGAGGTCGATGGTTAGTCCGGCGGCGTGCAACAGGCGTAGTTCATCAGTGCAGATTGAGCCGTGCTGGACGGCCTGAGAGAACGCTTGCCATTCGGGAAGGCGCGGTAGCTTCGCAAGGTCAACGGGTTTTAAAGGCAGCATATTTTTTTGTAAATACGTCTTGATACTGATGTCCAAGTCCAGACGCGTCTCGTCAAATCGGAGGCGGGCGCGGTGCGCGCAATTCTGCAGATGCGCGAGTTTAGCCGGTTGATCAGGCGCCAAACAGGCCCTTTTTATTTTGCAAGCCGCGTTTCCATTCTTTTGCAAAGCTGTCCATATTGTTTTCATGCCTTGTCTGCGTCTGACGCTACAATTCCGCGATTCTCCCTCCGGCGCGTTTTTTTATGCTGTACGTTCTTGTAGCGTTTCTGGTTTCGCTGTTTTCGACCTTGCTGATCGTTCGCTACCGTTCCTGGCACGACGGCCTGACGGCTGACCACGATCTGGAGGGCGTGCAGAAGTACCATTCGAAGCCTGTGCCCCGCATCGGCGGACTGTCCTTGCTGATCGCCAGCGGCGTCACGTGCGCCTTGGTGGCAGTGCGCGAGCCGGACGTCCTTCCGAACATGGTGCTGCTGTTGGCGGCCTCGATGCCGGCATTTCTAGGGGGCTTCGCCGAGGACCTGACCAAACAAGTGCGGGTTTTGGTGCGGCTTGGACTTGCAATGTTGTCGGGCGGCATTGCGTATTATCTGCTTGGCGCGGCTGTGACGCGTGTCGACATTATCGGAATTGATTGGCTGCTGCAATTCTGGGTTATTTCGTTTATTTTCACGTCGGTTGCCATTAGCGGCGCCGCCAATGCCATAAACATTATTGACGGGTATAACGGCCTGGCGGCCGTGGTGTCCGCAATGATCTTGGCCGGGTTTGCCTACGTCTCGTTTTATCTCGGCGATCGGTTTTTGTTGATCGTGGCATTGAGCACGCTGGGCGGCATTATCGGATTCCTGGTTTGGAATTACCCGCACGGCCACATATTCCTTGGGGACGGTGGCGCTTACTTCCTGGGATTCATGATCGGTGAATTGTCAGTGCTGATGCTGGCGCGTCACCCTGAAGTGTCAGCATGGTTTCCGTTGCTGCTGTGTATTTATCCGGTATTCGAAACCCTGTTTTCCATCTATCGAAAAAAGTGGCTGCGGGGCCGCTCCCCCGGCGCTCCCGACGGCGTGCACCTGCATATGCTGATCTACAAGCGCCTTGTGCGCTGGGCGATCGGCTCGCGCGAAATGCGGCATCAGACGCAGCGCAATTCCATGACGTCGCCGTACCTGTGGTTGCTTTCGTCGTTGGCGGTCATACCCGCCGTATTGTTCTGGCAGCAGCCCTATCTGTTAATGTTCTTCACGGCAGTTTTCTCCACCACCTATGTGGTGCTTTATCGCCGCCTGGTGCTGTTTCGCATGCCCAAGTGGATGATCGTAAAGAAGAAAAAGCGCCATTGACCGGCGCCGCTTTCCTTAACCACCATTGCTCGGAATTTGGGGCAATGGGTTGGCTGGAACTGGCGTCGCTGTAACCAGCAATGTTGTTGTACAGTGCGGGCTGCGTTGAACGGCGCCTGCCAACATCGGGTCGAGGGCGGCGCCAAGCTCGAATCATTATGCCCACACGAATCCTCATCGTTCGCACCTCCTCCTTGGGCGACCTCGTCCACATGCTTCCGGCAATCACCGATATTGCCCGGCATGTGCCTGACGCACAGATCGATTGGATCGTCGAGGAAGCGTTTGCCGAGATCCCGTCGTGGCATCCGGCCGTCAATGAAGTCATCAAGGTCGCCCATCGGCGCTGGCGCAAGTCGTGGTGGTCGTCGCAGGTGCGCTTCGAGCGCCGGGCGCTTAAAGAACGGCTGCGCTCCACGCAATACGACATCGTGCTGGATATGCAGGCGCTGCTGAAATCTGCTTGGCTGGTGCGTCAGGCGCGCGGCGTGCGGCATGGGCTGGATTGGCGGTCGGCGCGTGAGCCCTTGGCGTCGCTGTTCTACAACGTGCGCCACCGCGTGGAATTCTGGCAGCCTGCCGTGATCCGCCAGCGCAAGTTGGCCGCGCTGACCTTTGGCTACCAGCATGCCGGGCTGCCGGACTTTGGATTGCAGAATTTCGTGCGGCAGGCCAGTCAGCCCGTGGAACCCGTGGTTGAAGTCGGCAGCGACGGCTTGAACGCCGCTGAACTGCCGCGTCTGCATCATTTGGACAACGACCGGGGTTACGCGGTGATCATGCCGTCGGCCAGCCGCGACGACAAACTCTGGCCCGAAGAGGATTGGCGCGCGGTATTCCGCCGCCTGCGCGAAGCCGGCTGCACCCTGAAACTGCTGGCGGGCAATGACGCCGAGGCCGAGCGCGCGAGCCTGCTCGTGGCCGGCATGGAAGGCGCCGAAGTCATGCCGCGCATGGACCTGACCGACGTGGCGCGCTTGCTGGCCGGGTCGCGCCTGATGGTGGGCCTGGACAGCGGGCTGACGCATCTGTCGGCGGCGCTGGGCCGCCCCACCATCGGCATCTACCGCGCTTCCACCCCCGTTCGCACGCCGCTGGTCGGGTCGAACTACACGGCCAGCCTGGGCGACCGCGGCGCGTCTCCATCGCGCGAAGCGGTGATGGCCTCGGTTGAGCAGGCGCTGGCCGCGCACTGACATGAATCGCGGCGTCTACACGCTGGCACTGC
The DNA here is from genome assembly GCF_003600685.1 of Achromobacter sp. B7. Lineage (NCBI taxonomy): Bacteria > Pseudomonadati > Pseudomonadota > Betaproteobacteria > Burkholderiales > Alcaligenaceae > Achromobacter > Achromobacter sp. B7. The sequence goes on along the minus strand of NZ_CP032084.1, from coordinate 6,034,760 downwards.
GGGCGTTGGCGCCGCTGCTGTGGCTGTGGATGGCGCGTCGTGCCAAACGGGCAGGCGGTCAGTGGGAGGTGTTTTCGCGTGAGCGGTTTGGCCATCCAGCGGATGGGCAACCGCTTTTCGCTTGGGCTGCCGCGTCGCAGGCTGCTGCCCCTGTCTCCACCACCGCCGATTCCCCCTGGACCCGCCCCGTCTGGGTACACGCCGTCAGCCTGGGCGAGACACGCGCGGCGCAGCCGTTGCTGCAAGCGTTGCTAGACCGCGGCTTGCCCGTGCTGCTGACTCACATGACGGCCACGGGCCGCGCTGAAGGCCAGCGTTTGTTCGCCGACGCCATTGGCCGGGGCCAACTGCGCCAAGCTTGGCTGCCGTACGACTTTCCCGGCGCCACCCGCCGCTTCATGCGCGGCTACCAGCCGCGCTGCGGACTGCTGATCGAACGCGAAATCTGGCCAAATCTACTGGCCGCCGCCCGACGCGCGCACGTGCCAATGGCGCTGGTCAGCGCGCGATATTCCGCGTCGTCGCTACGCCAGGCAAAACGCATGGGCGGCGTGATGCACGAAGCCTTGGCCGGCCTCGATATGGTCCTGGCGCAAACGGTGGAAGACGCGGCGCGGCTGGTGCAGGCGGGCGCGCCCGTGCCCGCTGTGACCGGTAATCTGAAATTCGACCTGGTGCTGCCGGCGTCGCAGGTTCAGGCAGGCCGAGAATGGCGCAAGCGTCTGGGTCGGCCGGTTGTGTCGATTGCCAGCACCCGCGAAGGCGAGGACGCCCCTTTTATCGACGCGATCAAGCGCTACAGCGGGCAGCCGGACGCTCCGCTATTCATGGTGATCCCGCGACACCCGCAACGCTTTGACGAGGCGGCCAGGCTGTTGAGCGATGCGCAGCTACCGTTCATCCGGCGAAGCGCGGGCGTCGAGCCGACCCCGGAAACCGCCGTGGTGCTGGGCGACAGCCTGGGCGAAATGGCCTTCTATTACGCTGCGTCGGATGTCGCCATCGTCGCGGGCAGTTTTGCGCCGCTGGGCGGGCAGAACCTGATCGAAGCCTGCGCAGCGGGCGTGCCGGTGATCGTGGGGCCGCACACCTTCAACTTCCAGCAGGCGGCCGAAGATGCGATTGCGGCAGGGGCCGTCTTGCGTGCGCCGGATGCGTCGGCCGCAGTCGATATGGCGTTGGCGTTGCTCGCTGACCCTGATCGGCGTCAGGCCGTCGGTCGGGCCGCTCGTGATTGGTCTGGCCAGCACGCCGGAGCGAGCGCCCGCACAATGCAGGTGCTCGCTCGCTTGTTGCGCTGATGCTCAGGGGCTTGAAGGCGCCTCAGCCCCAGACGCAGGAGTCGATCGCGACCTAGCTGCCAATCCCAGTTTGGCGGGCGCAATGGCGCCGGGCTGAACCACCGTTATCTTCCGGGCAATTGCGACGTCGGCAATGCCGGGAAAGGTCGGCGGTCCGGCTAGATGTCGTTCTGCCGCTTGGGGCGGAACACAAGCCGGGCCGACAGCACATACATGAAGCCGCTGTACACGCCAGCAGCGGCCAGTTGGGCAAGCACAGGCTTGACCTCATAAGTCAAAAAAATTTTCAGGACCGCCAAGTTCACCAAAAAGGAGATCAGGAAAATATAAAGATAACGCAGCCCTTCGCTGGCAATCTTTCCTTTACTTCGAAAAACGAATTTCTTGGAAAAGAAAAAGCTCTGAATGAAGCCGACTGTGTAGCCAAGGATGTTGGCAAGCACGGCAGGGACGCCCAGCGCCATCAACACGAAGATAATGCCAAAGCCAATCGCTGTGTTCAGGCCCCCGCTGATGGCGTAGCGCATCAGTCGGCCTGCTTCGTTCGTCCACCTAGACATGATGGGCGGCTTGAGCGGCCGGCTCGGCTGCAGCCGGCTTGTTTTTCTTGAACGTCGTGCTAGCCACCACGAACTGCGGCTTGCGGTTGATCTTCAGGTAGGCACGCCCGAGATACTCGCCGATCATGCCCAAACATAGCGTCTGAATGCCGCCTACAAGTAGGACGGTGGCGATTAGTGAAGTCCAGCCGCGCGGGTAATCCGGGTGTAAGAAGCTTTGCACGGTGATCACTAGGATCATGATCAAACTGAATGCGGACATGCAAAAACCGACGCAGGTGGCAAAGCGCAGGGGCAGAATTGAAAAGCTGGTCAGCATTTTCATCCACAGCGACAACGACCGTCGCAGGTTGTAGTTGCCTTCGCCTTCCAGCCGCGCCTGGTGCTCGATATCCACTGACGTGATGGAATTTGTGACGTCCAGGATCAGACCGTCTACGTACGCGTAGGGGCCGTCGTAGCGGATCACTTCCTGCACCACTTCCTGGCGCAGCGCCTTGAAGGACGACAGGTACAGGCCTTTGGGCTTGCGCAGTGCATAGGTGGCGACAAGATCATTGAACTTGCTGCCCACCTTTTTCCACAAGGCATGCTGCCGGCCGACATAGTTGGTGTAGCAGACGTCGTAGCCCGAACGCAGCGCGTCGAGCAGCTTGCCGATTGCGCTAGGCGGGTGTTGCAGGTCGTCGTCCATCAGGATTACGTATCGGCCGTTCGTGTGATGCAGGCCGGCCATAACCGCGTTGTGCTGGCCAAAATTCTTGCGTAGCGAAATACCCTTGATAAACGGATGTAGCGCTGCTTGCTCGGTAATGACCTTCCAGCTGTTGTCGGGGCTGCAGTCATTGACCAGTACAAGTTCGAACCGATCCGTCATCTGTAGCGCGCCCATTACCTCGGCCACTTTTGCGACCAGCTTGGGCAGGATTGATTCGCTGCGATAAACCGGGATGACGATGGAGACTTCCAGGCTGCCTCCGCCAGTTTCGGGCGGGTCTGCGGGGTGATGTCCAGTGGCGCTTGTCATGGCGATATCGGCTTAGTTGGTCTTGTGTTTTTGCTGCGTGAAAAGTAGGGTCAGCCCGATCAAAGCGATCAGCGTGGCGTACAGTTTGCCGAAGTAGAAGTAGCGGACCTCATACTGGTGCACCATAAAGATTAAATAGTACGCAGACACGATGGTGGCGTTGGCCCAATTGAGCACCGGGGCATACATCGACCGCCGGCGCGCCAGCGCCACGCCCGCCAGGAGTGCGACGATGATGGCGATCAGGAAGAAGATGTTCGTGACCGTGTCCCATCCCGTGGCTTGCGTTGTGGCCCGCCCCATGTCTTGCTGGCTGGCGTAGAAATAGTTGCCGATGATGCCGAATTTGATCGCATGCCATTCCAGCGGGTGGCTCAGCAAGGTGCGCACGAAAAGTTGGGGCGCTTCCTCTAGTCGCCCGCACGTCGTGGGGTCGATTCGGCAGGTCAGGCCACCACCGCCCTCGATGATGAATTCGCCGCCCTGGCTGAGCAGGTGCTCGCGGCTCATGACCGACGTCGAAAACGACAGTGTTTCGGTGTAGACCCATTTGGGGCTGCCCATGGTGACTTGATGATAAATCCGCCAGGGCGCCATGACGACGTGGGCAGAAATGACCACCGTCAGGGCGATACCCATCCATCGGCTCTTCGCCGGTCGGTGCTTGGCGCGTACGAGGCTCCACAGCCATGCCACTAGCAGCCAAAAGGTCAGGCCGAGCACAAACAATTCGAATTGTGATCGGAAGTAAGCCGCCAGCCCGATACTGACGCCCGCAGCAATGGCGAGCTTGCGCGGTTGGGCCACGGCGGATGCCTGCAGTGCGCACAGCACGCCCAGGAAGAAAAATGCGATGGAAAACGTTTCGCCATATATGACACGGCCGGGCTCCAGAAGGAATGACCGCGCTACGGACGGCACAAACAGCAGGAGCGGAAGCAGCCATGCGAACGGCACCGCGACGAAAGTGCGCAGCACCTTGTTGAATTTGCCCAGTACCCCCGCCCATGCGGCGCAAGCCAGCAACTGGAGGGTGTACACGAAATAGGGGGTGTCCAGGCTGATCAGCTTGATCAGCCCCGCTTCAACCAGCAGGAAGCCGGGAGGCCAGAAACTGGTGATCCAATTGTTCTCCGGCGAGATCCACCCCTTGTCGGCGATATTCATTGCGCCTGTCATGAAACTGCCGGGGTCTGACGGGAGGAACTTGAGCAGGTCTTGGGCCGTAGTGGCGAATGCGTCGATCTGTCCGGCAGGGTGACTCATGTAGCTCGCGTAGGCCGCGAGGATCAGGAAATAGCATAAAAATACGCCGATGAAGTGCGTCGCGGGCCTTTGGCTAATCGGCACTGTAGATGTCATTTCGTTCCTTCAAATCTAGTCAGGCGATACGGGCCGTCGGTGGGAGGTCAGGCCGCGTAATAGGACGTCCTGTCAGGGGCTTGCGCGGGGCGGCGCCATTCTACGCGCCGACCTGCAATATTACGAATTCGCCCGCCCCACCAGCTTGACCGCATCCTCGTTCAATTCCTGACTGAACTTTCGCGTATCTCGCCCGTCATCTTCCGGGCGCACGCCGATCCATCCCTGGCCCAGCGCCAGTACCCATAAATTCGCCAGCACGATCAGAATGAAGAGCACTCGCATGGCGGGCCTTGTTCAGGCGTTGAGGTCCAGGGTGGCGCGGGCGACCGCGGCCAGGCCATCCAGGACGGGGTGGTCCAGGTACACCGGCACCGGCGCGGCGCCGAACGCGCCGCCGGCATCGGCCAGCAGGCGTTCTATTTCCTGATGCACTTCGGGCCAGCCGCCGCCCGCCGCGTAGATCTGCGGGGTCTCGCCGTAGCGCTGGCGGCCCGCCAGCCATTGGCGCACCACCGCGCCCGCCTGCGCGGCCGCAATGCCGGAGGCAATGGCTTCGTGCGTGTCGATGGGGTAGGCCACGACCTGGCCGTTGGCGATGGGCAGGTTGGCGGTGCCATGGGCCAGCGCGTTGCGCATCATGGCAGGGCCCGGCAGGATCAGGCCGCCGGCGAAGACGTTGTCGGGGCCGACGGTATCAATGGTGGTGGCCGTGCCGAAGCTGGCCAGCACGAAGGGGGGATGGGCGCCGGGCAGGCGCGACAGCACGCCCAGCAGCGACGCCCAGCGGTCGGCGCCCAATTGCGTCGGCACGCGGTAGCTGTTGACCAGCCCCAGCGTCGTGCCCTGCGAAGGCGACCACGTCACCGCGCAACCGTGTTTTTGCAGGATCGCGGCAATGGCCGTGCCGCGGGCTTCGCCCGCCACGTTCACGCCCAGCGCGCGCAGCGGGCGGCGCGGCAGCGCGGCCAGCCAGCCATCCAGCGCATCCAGGTCCAGGCCGTCGAAGGCGACCGCCGCCGGCTCGCGCGGCATATCGCGGTTGCTGGCGTCCAGCCAACCCACCTTCAAACGGCTGTTGCCGGAATCAATAAGAATAATCATGCTTGGCGTCGAATCGAGATTTCACCAATTGAAATCGGTGTGGCGCCCTGGGGCGTTTGCACCAGCAGGCGGCCATGTTCGTCCACGCCACAGGCGGTGCCGCTAAGTAGGATATCGCCTTTTTCCAGCACGTTCACCGGCCGGCCCGCCAGCGCGTCGACTCGGTCAAAACGATGCTGAAACGCGGCAAAACCCTCGCGTTCCAAGGTTTGAACCGCGTCGTGCCAGGCGGTGGCGCTGGCGCAGATCAGGTCAGCCGCGTCGGGCAGGAGGCCGGATTCGGCTTGCACCTGAGTCCAATCAGCCACATCGCGATCCAGCGCGCGGGACAGCTCGGCCGCGTCGCGCAAATTGACACCCATGCCGATGACAACGGTGTAGCCGGCCTCGCGGCCACCTGGATTGCGGGTGGTTTCCACCAGCACCCCGGCCAGCTTGGCGTCGTGCCACTGCACATCGTTCGGCCACTTCATGCACAGGCCGTTCGCACGCGGCCCGGCAACGGCGCGCAGCGCCTCGCAGGCGACGACGCCGGCCAAGGGTGATAGCGCGGGCAATTGCGCGGCGGGCAGGTGCACGTCGTACGCGCACGAAAACATCAGCGTGGAGCCCGCGCGGTTTTGCCAAGGGCGGCCGGCGCGGCCGCGGCCGGCGTTTTGCAGATGGGTGCCCAACAGCCAGGGTTTGGCCGCGCCAAGCCCCGAGCGGGCTCGCGCCAGCAGGTCGGCATTGGTCGACCCGGTGTTGCCGGTCCAGGTGATGTCTTGGAATACAGGCAGGCGCTGGCCTAGCTCGCGGGCCAGGGCTTCCGGCGCGGGCAGGTCGATAGGGCGGACGTGTTCGGACATGGCGGCGATTGTAGGGCACGCGGCCGCCACGCGCGGTCTTTCGGGGCGCAAGCGTTTATCATTGGCGATACATTTTGCATCCGGTGCCCCGCCTACATGCCGCATTCCGCTTCATCCGCGTCCGCCGCCGCGCCTTTCCGTCTGGACGGAAAAGTCTGCCATGTGGCGGGCGACTGGAGCGTCCTGGCCCTGGCACAGGCCGGCGAAGTCGAACGCCGGCGCACCGCCATGGCCCGCGCGGCCCAGGAAGGCGTGCGCTGGGATCTGCACGGCATCAGCCGCCTGGACACCATCGGCGCCTTGCTGATCTGGCAGGCCTGGGGCGAAAAACTGCCCGAACGGGTGCGCTGGTCGGCCGGCCAGCAGGATGTTTTCAACGCGCTGGCCATGAACAAGGGCGAGGCCCAGACGGCCCCGCCCAAGCCCGAAACCTTTGCCTGGATCCGCGGCCTAGGCGGCGCCATCTTGCAAGCCGCCGAAAACGGCCGGGCGCTGCTGATCATGCTGGGCCAATTGATGCTGGACCTGGGCGCCATGCTGCGCCGGCCGCGCCTGGGGCCCTGGCGCGAGATCTCGGCGCAGGTGTATCGCACGGGCGCGCAGGCGCTGGGCATCACGGCGCTGGTGGGGTTTCTGATCGGCGTGGTGCTGTCGTATCTGTCGGCGCAGCAGCTACAGATGATCGGCGCCGACCGCTTCATCGTGCGGCTGCTAGGCGTGTCCATCGTGCGCGAGCTTGGGCCGGTGCTGGCGGCCATTCTGGTGGCGGGCCGGTCTGGTTCTGCAATCACCGCGCAGATTGGCGTGATGCGCGTCACGCAGGAGCTGGACGCCATGCGCGTCATGGGTATCTCGCACGGGCAGCGCCTGATCCTGCCGCGTGTGTTGGCGCTGGCCGTGACCATGCCGCTGCTGGTCTTGTGGACGGACGCCATGGCCTTGCTGGGCGGCATGTTGGCCGCGCAGATGCAGCTGGGTATCTCGCCGCAGTGGTTCCTGACCTCGCTGCCGGACGCCATCTCGCTGACCAATTACTGGATCGGCATCCTCAAGGGCGTGACCTTCGGCATCTTGATCGCGCTGATCGCCTGCCACTTTGGCTTGCGCATCCAGCCCAATACCGAAAGCCTGGGCCGGGGCACAACCACATCCGTGGTGACATCAATTACCGGCGTGATTCTGCTGGACGCCTTCTACGCCATCATCTTCAGTTCGGTGGGCATCTGATGAACAGCGCCACGCAAAATCGCCTGTTCACCGACGACAGCGTCACCGTCGAGCCCGTTATCACGGTGCGCGGGCTGCGCACGGCGTTTGGCGACCATGTGGTGCACGACAAGCTGGACCTGACCGTCTTCCCCGGCGAAATCCTGGTGCTGGTGGGCGGATCGGGCACCGGCAAGACGGTGCTGCTGCGGCAAATCATCGGCCTGGACCAACCTGCCGCCGGCTCCGTCAAAGTGCTGGGGCATTCGCTGTTCGACCTGTCGCCCGGCGAGCGCCGGCGCCTGTCCTACCGCTGGGGCATGCTGTTTCAGGCGGGGGCGTTGTTCTCGGCGCTGTCCGTGTTCGACAACGTGGCGCTGCCATTGCGCGAACTGCGAACGGTGCCCGAAGACCTGGTGTGCGATGTCGTCATGTGCCGGCTGGCCATGGTCGGGCTATCCGCCAAGGACGCCGACAAGCGGCCGTCGGACCTGTCCGGCGGCATGGTCAAGCGCGTGGCGCTGGCGCGTGCGTTGTCGCTGGACCCCGAATTGCTGTTCCTGGACGAACCTACCGCCGGGCTGGACCCGCTGCGTTCGGACGAATTCGTGGATCTGGTGCGCAGCCTGCACCGCCAGCTGCGGTTTACCGTCGTCATGGTGACGCACGATCTGGACACGCTGCTGGCGCTGGCTACGCGTGTCGCCGTGCTGGCCGACAAACGGGTGATCGTGTGCGACACGGTGCAGGAAGTCCTGAAGGTCGATCACCCGTTCATTCATACATTCTTTCTGGGCGAACGCGGCTTGCGCGCGCTTGGGGACCTGGCGCCGAAGGGGTTGCATCATGGAAAACCGTAGTCATGCGCTCATGGCCGGCATCTTCACGCTGGTCCTGTTGGTTGCCGCCGCGCTGATCGCCGTGTGGATCGGGCGGGATCGCACCAAGCTGCAAACGTACGAGATCGTGTCGGCCACCGCCGTCAGCGGCTTGAATCCGCAATCGGCCGTGCGTTATCAAGGCGTGCCGGTGGGCAAGGTGCAGTCCTTGGCGCTGAACCCGAACAAGCCGGGGCAGGTGCGCATCCGCATCGGCGTGGCGCCCAATACGCCCATCACCGAATCAACGTGGGCGGAACTGGGCGTGCAAGGCGTGACGGGGATGTCCAACGTGGAACTGCGCGACGACGGCTCGTCGCTCAAGCGCCTGGCCTCGTCCGCCGAGCATCCCGCCGCCATTCCGCTGCGCCCCGGTTTTCTTGACCGCATCGAGCAGCGCGGCGGCAAGCTGATATCCAACGTGGAAGAGGCCACCGAGCAGCTGCGCCGCGTGCTTAGCGAACAGAACGTGCAAGCGCTGACCGCCACCTTGCAGAACGCCACCGACATCACGCAGTCGTTGCGGCAAGCCAGCCGCGACCTTGCGCCCACCATGGCTAAGTTAGGACCGCTGATCGACTCGCTGGGCACGACGTCGCGCCAGGCGGACCGCGCCGCGCGCGAGATTGCCGACCTGGCGCAGCAGGCGCGGCAGGCGCTGGCGCGCTTGAATGCGCCCGACGGCCCCTTGTCGGTCGCCACGCGCAGCCTTAACGACATTGCGCTGGCCGCCGCGCGCCTGGACGGCGAAACCCTGCCCGCCGTTACCAATATGGCCACCAACGTCAGCGCCGCCGCGCGTGGCGCGACCGTCACCCTGCGCCGTGTCGACAGCACGCCGCAATCGTTCTTGTTCGGCCCGGCGCCCGTTGCGCCCGGGCCTGGCGAAGCCGGCTTTGCCGGATTCGGGAGACAGCCCAAATGAAAATGCGCAGCGCCGTACTGTTATTGACCGTGACCCTGACTCTGACCTTGGCGGGCTGCGGCATCGGCCGCGTGCCGGCGCCGCCCTCGGTGTTCGACCTGGGGTTGGACGCCAAACCCGTGCCGGCGCTGCCGGCCCGCGCACCGATCGCCATGAGCGTGCAAGCGCCGCCCGCCTTGTCGGACACCAGCATGATCTGGCGCGTGGGCGACAGCGCCGCGCCCCGGGCGTATGCCACGTTCCGCTGGGCCTCGTCGCCGTCCGAACTCGTGCGCCAGCGCATCACCGACCGCTTGTCTCGTCAGGGCGCCGTGCTGGCCGACCGCGTCAACCTTCAGATGCCGCAGCTGCAACTGACGCTGATGCAGTTCGAACAGGTGTATGCCGATGACGGGCAGTCCAGCGAAGGGCGCATCCTGTTGCAGGCAGTGCTGCTCAATGGCCGCAACGTGGTCGATCAAAAGCGCATCCAGGTGCGCGTGCCGACGCCGACGCAAGACGCCGCCGGCGGCGTCGCGGCGCTGCGGCAAGCCACGGACGAGGCCTCGGATCAGCTGGCGCAATGGTTGGCGGCGACGGTGCGAAGCGCCTCCGCCGCCACGTCCGAACCCGCCTCCGCAGTGGCATCCGGTGCTACGTCAGAAACCGCGCCCCGGCGCGGATTCGGCCCCCGGCCCGGACCGAACTTCGAGCCCGCATTCAATCCCTCTGCCGGGTCACGGCCCGGCAATTGAATCCGTTTCGTCGTTTCCTCGTTTCCCCATTTCCTTTTTTGCACGTTGAGTTGAACCATGTCCGCACGCACTGATACCCACGCCTTCACCGGCGCCGCCGGCCGCATTGATTGCGCCGTCGATTGGCCTGCCGGCACGCCGCGAGGCTGGGCCCTGGTCCTGCATCCGCATCCGCTGCAAGGCGGCGCGCGCGAAAACAAGGTGGTCACCACCGTGTCGCGCGCCTGCGTGCAGCATGGCCTGGTGGCGGTGCGCCCCAACTTTCGCGGCGTCGGGCAGTCCGAAGGCGTGTTCGACAAGTCGGTCGGCGAAACCCAGGACATGCTTGCCGTGGTGACGCAAATGCGCGAGCTGCATCCCGAACTGGCCGACGCACCCTGGGTACTGGCCGGCTTTTCGTTTGGCACCGCGGTCGCGGCGCAAACCTACGCGGCGCTGGCGGATGCGGGCGATGCCAAGCTGCCGTCCGCGCTGATGTTGATGGGGCCGGCGGTGAACCGGTTTCAGTCGCATGAAGTCCAGGTTCCTGACGACACGCTGATGGTCCACGGCGAAGAAGACGAGGTGGTGCCGCTGTCCGAAGCCATGGACTGGGCGCGTCCGCGTTCGATTCCGGTGGTGGTGGTGCCGGGCGCATCGCATTTCTTTCACGGCAAGCTGCTGGTGCTGCGCCAGTTGATCCAGGCGCGGCTGAAGGTCGCGTTGGACTGAACCGGCCACACGAAGGCAGCAGGTTGCATCAGGTTGCATGTTTTAAATGCACCGGGAACCCCGCGCGAACCGGCCGGGTCCAATCGCCTGCCTATAATTGTCAGCCACTAGCCCCGCGCCGGCGGGCGTCTTTCCTGGACCCACGTTGCCGATGAAGAATTTGCCTTACTCCGCTCAATCCCCCGCTGTCTTTACCCGCCGTCTGCTGACGGGCGCGGTATTGTCGGCGCTGCTTGCGGCCTCGATGCCGGCCTGGACGCAACAAGCGCCCGCCGCTGCCCCTGCCGCCGCGGGCGCCACCGCGCCGGCGCCGTCAGCCTCGGGCGTGGTGCCGGTGGGTGATGTGTCGGCGGTGCCGGCGCCCACCATCGCGGCCAAGGCCTGGATCGTTATCGACGTGAACAGCGGCCAGACCCTGGCCGCGTCCAATCCCGACATGAAGGTCGAACCGGCTTCGCTCACGAAGATCATGACGGCCTACGTCGTGTTCAACGCGCTGGAAGAAAAGCGCCTGACGCTGGAACAGACCGTGCCCGTGTCCGAGCACGCCTGGCGCACGGGCGGTTCGCGCATGTTCATCGAACCGCGCAAGCCCGTCACGGTGGACGAACTGAACCAAGGCATGATCGTGCAGTCCGGTAACGACGCCTCGGTGGCGTTGGCCGAAGCCGTGGGCGGCAGCGAATCGGCGTTTGCCGCGCTGATGAATCAGGAAGCCGAACGCCTGGGCATGAAGAACACCCACTTCATGAACGCCACCGGCCTGCCCGACCCGCAGCACATGACGTCCACGCGCGACCTGGCCACGCTGTCCGCGCACCTGATCACCGATCACCCGGACTTCTTCCACTACTACAAGCAAAAGAGCTACACGTACAACAAGATCACGCAGCCCAATCGCAACCGCCTGCTGTGGGCCGACCCGTCGGTGGACGGCATGAAGACCGGCCACACCGATTCGGCCGGCTATTGCCTGGTGTCGACCGCCGTGCGCGGCGACCGCCGCATCCTGGTGGTGGTGGTGGGCACGGACAGCGAAGCCACGCGTGCCGAAGAAAGCTTGAAGCTTTTGAACTGGAGCTTCCAGAACTTCGACACCGTCAAGCTGTTCGACAAGAGCCAGCCCGGCATCGATGCGCGCGTCTGGGAAGGCACCGCTGAAAACGTGAAGCTGGGTCCGCCCAAGCCCGTGTCGATTGCCGTGCCGCGCGGCAAGGCCGGCGACCTGAAGCCTGTTGCCCAGCGCACCGATCCGCTGATCGCGCCGCTGGCCAAGGGCCAACAGGTGGGCACGCTGCAATTCACGCTGGACGGCAAGGTGCTGCGCACTGAGCCGCTGGTCGTGCAGGACGCCGTCGAACGCGCCGGCTTCTTTGGCCGCATGGTCGACACCGTCAAGCGCTGGTTCCAGTAAGCGCACCGCACCGCGCCGTGCCACGGGTGCGGCCGCGGGTGTAAGCTAGCAGCGGGCGTTTCGTGCGAAACGCCCGTTTTCCATTTACAGGCAAGCCCATCGGGCTTGTCCGCGACGTTTGATCCTTCAGGAGTACCCCATGATTCCGGGCGTGCCGGGCGAAAGCCAGGTGTATCTCAACGGCGAGTTCCTGCGTGTCGACGAGGCGAAAGTCTCTGTCCTGGACCGCGGTTTTATTTTTGGCGACGGCATCTACGAAGTCGTTCCCGTGTACCAGGGCAAGGCGTTCCGCATGGCGGAGCACCTGAACCGCCTGGACCGCAGCCTGGCCGCCTTGCGCATCACGCCGCCGATGGACCGCGCGGGCTGGGTCGATCTGATCGAACAGTTGCTGGCGCGCACCAATCTGGACACCTGCATCGTGTACTTGCAGGTGACGCGCGGCGTTGCCAAGCGCGACCACCAGTTTCCCGCTGCGGCCATCACGCCGACCGTGTTCGGCATGATTTCGGCGTGGTCTCCGCCGCCCGCCGCGCAGCGCGCGCAAGGCCTGACCGCCATCAGCATTCCGGACGAACGCTGGCTGCACTGCGAGATCAAGTCGGTGTCGCTGCTGGGCAACGTGCTGGCCAAGCAGCAGGCGGTGGATGCGAACGCCGACGAAGTCGTGCAGTTTCGCGATGGCTACCTGACCGAAGGGTCCTCCACCAACATCTGGGTAGTCTCTGGCGGCAAGCTGCTGGCGCCGCCCAAGAACAACCTGATCCTGGAAGGCATCCGCTATGGCCTGATGGGCGAGCTGGCCGAAGCGGCGGGCATCCCGTTCGAGGCGCGCCGCATCACCCAGCAAGAGGTGGAATCCGCCGATGAACTGATGCTGTCTTCCGCCACCAAGGAAGTGCTGGCGATCGTTTCGCTGGACGGCAAGCCGGTGGGCTCGGGCAAGCCCGGCCCTGTTTTTGAGCAGTTGCGAGCGGGTTATGATGCCCGCATCGCCGCGCTGTAAACCGTTGTCCCGGGCGGCTGCCGCAGCCGCCCGTCGCGCTTTCGGCCGGCCTTGCCTGTGCGCAGCTTGCCCCCATATAAGAACATTCAGGGGCAACCACCTCTCTAGGTAACTCTCATGCATATTCCGCCCGAAGAATCGCTTATCGAATATCCCAGCGACTTTCCCATCAAGGTCATGGGCAAGCAGCATCCCGAATTTGCCCAGACGCTGACTGACGTCGTGTTGCAGTTCGACCCGGGCTTTGACGCCGCCACGGTCGAGATGCGTCCCAGCAAGGGCGGCAACTACATGGGCCTGACGTTCATCGTGCGCGCCACCTCGCGCGAACAGTTGGACAACCTGTATAAGGCGCTGCACGGCCATCCGATGGTGTCGATCGTTCTGTAATCGTGCAATCGGAATCGCCGTGATCAAGTGGCTCGCGCGGCCGGCGGACTACCTGCCGGTCTGGCAGGACATGCAGGCGTACACCGCGCTGCGCGGCGCCGATACGCCCGACGAAATCTGGCTTTGCGAGCACGCGCCGGTCTACACGCTGGGCCAGGCCGGTCTGCCGCAACATGTGCTGAACCCCGGCAACATCCCCATCGTCCATTGCGATCGTGGCGGCCAAGTGACTTATCACGGGCCCGGGCAAATCATGGCCTATGCGCTGTTCGACCTGCGCCGCGTGGACATGTACGTGAAGGAATACGTCACCTTGCTTGAGGGCGCGGTGATCGACACGCTTGCCCAGCATGGCGTGAATGGCGCCTGTCGCAAGCCCGGCGCACCAGGTGTGTATGTGCCTGATCCTGACCTGGGCCCCGACAGTGGCGAGCTTGCCAAGATTGCCGCGCTGGGCATCAAGATCCGCAACGGCCGCGCCTATCATGGTGTGTCGCTGAACGTGGACATGGACCTGGCGCCTTTCCTGGGCATCAACCCCTGCGGCTACGAAGGCCTGCGCACTGTCGACATGGCGACCTGTGGCGCGCATCGCTCGCCCACCGACGTGGGCAACGCGCTGGCGCAAAATCTGGCGGACGCCTGGCGCCGTAGAAGGAGCACGATTTGAAGACTTACACCGCCGCCGATGTCGCCGCCACCACGCCGGAACAATTGGCCCAGCTGCGCGAAGGGCCGCCGGAATCCTATGCCGCATGGATCGGCGCGGCGGCTGACATGGGGATGGTCGAAGCGCAGACCATCTACGGCCAGATGCTGCTGGACGGCGTGGGCGTGGCGCGCCAGCCCGACGCCGCGCTGGCCTGGTTCAAGCGCGCCGCCAATGCCGACCATCCGATGGCTATCAACATGGTGGGCCGCTGCTACGAAAACGGTTGGGGCGTGGCGGCGGACGACACCGTCGCGGCGTACTGGTTCCGGCTGGCCGCCGACCGTGGCCTGGACTGGGGCATGTACAACTACGCGCACATGCTGCGCGCCGGCCGGGGCGGCGTCACGCAAAACAAGGCGGCGGCACTGGCCTTGTACCAACAAGCCGCGCAAGGCGGCCATGTGAAATCGATTGGCGTGGTGGGTCGGTTCTATGAAGCGGGCGAGGTGGTCGAGCAGGACATTGACCGCGCTTTCGATTGCTATCAGCGCTGCGCCGAGGGCGGTGATTTCCGAGGCATGTTCCATCTGGGGCGCTTGCTGCTGCTGCGCGGCAAGAAGCAGGAAGCCGTTCAATGGCTGGTCCGCGTGCCTGAAGCCGCCACGCCGGGGTTCTTGAAGGAAGCCAACGCCATGCTGGAAGACGCGGGCTTTCCGGCGTTGTACGAGGTCTGAAGGGTCTGGGGTTTCTGCTGGCGTGAAGGTGTCGACAGACTATCGGCTTGCCGCGTTGTTTGCAGGCCGAAAAGGTAGGGCGGTATCGCAGCGGTATAGCACCGGTATAGCAGCGGTATAGCGCCCAGCGCCGCGCTTTTCTACGTGCTTAGCCGAGCTTCGAACGTCACTTCCAAGGTCTGATGCTGGCCGGCAGCCAGTTCGCCCTGTAGTCGATCAAGCAACACCTGCGCTGCCCGGCGGCCCAGGTCCGCCGCGTTTATGCCCAGCGTCGTCAGGCCTTGCGCCCATTGCGCCGCACTGCCGTCATCCGTGAAACCCAGCACCGCCACATCCTGCGGCACGTGCAGGTCGCGGTTGTGCGCCTCGGACACCGCGGCCGCCGCCAGCAGATCCGACGTGCAAAACACCGCGTCAAATATCGTATTGGTGGCCAGCAGCCGCAAAAACGCCATCCGCCCGTCGTTCATTTGCAGCACTTCGGGCTGCACGATGTCCGCAACCCGATCCAGCCCCAGCGCCGCCGCCGCGCTGATAAACCCCTGGCGTCGCGCGCGTTCCCAAGCGTTGTCCCCGCTGATGCAGGCGACCAGCGCATGCCGCTTTTCCGCCAGATGGCGCGCGGCCATGCGACCGGCCTCTTCGTTGTCGATCACAACGGCCGTATCCAGCGGGTGCGCCGAGGCACTCCACGTTTCCACCACCGGAATTTCCATCGCGGCCAGGCCGGCGCGAAGATTGGGCTCGTCCAGCGGGCCCATGACCAGCGCCGCGGCCGGCTGCAAGGCGGCCAACTGCGGCAACATGGCGGCGTCGTGCCACGGCCCCGCCGCCAGGAAATAGCCTTCGCCCGCCAGCCGCTCCGCGCAAGCTTGAACGGCACGACCGACAGGGCCGGTATCCAGGCGGGGGGCGATCAGGGCAACAAGGCGGGGCGGGGAAATAAGGGACATGGAGAAGGGCTTAGGGGGAATTCAGCGAAATTGCCAGGCAAGACGATAACTCAGCCTGCAAGGCGCGATGTGGACAAGCAGCCGGCTGGGCCAGGGCAAAGCGGCGGGCGGGTTGGTGCAACAGGCGGCGGTGGAGGCGTGAGGCGGCGGCGGGGGTAAAATGCCATTTTTGTCTTAAACCGGGCCGTCCTGCGCGCCGGTTGCGAAGGTGCCCAATGTCTACGCTTGCCGAGTCCGCTGTTCCCCCGAACGAATCCGCCGCCGCTCCCGCCACCACGGAAGCCGTCTACGATCCGACGCAAAAGCAGAAGTCGCAAGCCAAGACGGCGCGCATCCCCATCAAGATCGTGCCGGCCGAGCGCCTGAAAAAGCCCGAGTGGATTCGCGTGAAAGCCGCCGCGCCCGGCTCGCGCTTCTACGACATCAAGCGCATTCTGCGCGAGCACAACCTGCACACGGTCTGCGAAGAAGCGTCTTGCCCGAACATCGGCGAATGCTTCGGCAAGGGCACCGCCACGTTCATGATCATGGGCGACAAGTGCACCCGCCGCTGCCCGTTCTGTGATGTGGGCCATGGCCGCCCCGACCCGCTGGACACCAAAGAACCCGAAAACCTGGCGCGCACCATCGCCGCGTTGAAGCTGTCGTACGTCGTCATCACCTCGGTGGACCGCGACGATCTGCGCGACGGCGGCGCCGGCCACTTCGTGGACTGCATCACCCACATCCGCGAACTGTCGCCCACCACCCGCATCGAAGTGCTGGTCCCCGACTTCCGCGGCCGCCTGGACCGCGCGTTGACCATCCTGAATGCCGGCCCCCCGGATGTGATGAACCACAACCTGGAAACCGTGCCGCGTCTGTACAAGCAGGCGCGTCCGGGTTCGGACTACATGCACTCGTTGAAGCTGCTGGCCGAATTCAAGAAGCTGCATCCGGAAGTGCCGACCAAGTCAGGGCTGATGCTGGGGTTGGGCGAAACGGATGAAGAGATCTTGCAGGTGATGCGCGATATGCGTGAGCACAACGTGGATATGCTGACGATCGGCCAATATTTGCAGCCGTCGGAGCATCATCTGCCGGTGCTGCGGTATGTGCACCCGGATACGTTCAAGATGTTTGAGCGTGAAGCGTACGCGATGGGGTTTTCCCATGCGGCGGTGGGGGCGATGGTGCGGTCTTCGTATCATGCGGATGAACAGGCGCATGCGGCTGGGGTGAATTGATCCCTATAGAGGATTCTCCCAGAACAAGGGTGGGATGCGCTGCGTCTTGCCCTTGTTTCATTTCAAATTTCGCCAGCACCACTTGCCACGGTCGCGTCTATGCGAGCGGGCAGGCCTACTAAGTTAGAATCCGCACTGATTTTCTGATGCGCGACGCATATCGCCGCGCGCCAGGTCGTTCGCGACATCCAGTTTTAAAGACATTGAGTATTCACTCCTGAAATGATAAGCCCGGTCATGCAAATTTCGGTGCCTCAAGTTGCCGTTGTCATCCCCAGTTATAAGGTGTGCACGCATATCCTCGGGGTTATTGACGCCGTCGGCCCAGAGGTTGACCGTATCTACGTAGTAGACGACTGCTGTCCTGATGCGTCCGGCGCGTTTGTCGAAAAGCACTGCGAGGATCCGCGCGTGCGTGTGCTTCGCAATCCTGTGAATCGCGGCGTGGGTGGGGCCGTTTTAATGGGATACCAGGCTGGGCTTGATGAAGGCATGGAAATCATTGTCAAGATCGATGGCGACGGGCAGATGGACCCTGCGTTGATACCAGAGTTTATTGCCCCGATTCAGGCGGGCGAGGCGGATTACGCGAAGGGAAACCGCTTCTTCGATTTGGAGAAGATTCGGGAAATGCCGAAGATTCGTTCATTCGGCAATGCCATCCTGTCCTTCATGACCAAATTGTCATCCGGATACTGGGATTTGTTCGACCCGACTAACGGCTACACGGCAATACATCGCGATGTCGTTATGCACCTGCCGTTTGAGAAAATCAGTAATCGCTATTTCTTCGAGACTGATATGTTGTTTCGATTGAATACGTTGCGAGCCGTTGTGGTGGATGTTCCTATGGACGCGAAGTATGGCGATGAAGTTAGTAATCTGAAGATCTCCAGAATCATCGGCGAATTTGCCGCCAAGCACTTTCGAAATTTCTGGAAGCGAGTTTTCTATAACTATTACCTTCGTGATATGTCACTCGCGTCTTTCGAGCTGCCCCTAGGGTTGATTATGTTGGCTTGGGGGCTGGGGTATGGGCTGCTGAATTGGAATGTCAACCCAGGTGTCTCGGCGCCCGCCGGCACCGTCATGTTGGCCGCATTGCCGGTAATTCTCGGCGTACAGTTCATATTGGCGTTTATCGGGTATGACATTGCGTCGGTCCCCAAACGTCCATTCCACCGTCGTAACAGGGCTGCCGCAGAAAAGACGGATAAAAAACTGGAGTTGAAATGACCATCCTGGTAGCTATTATCTGTGTCATTGGCATTGCGGTCGGGCAAATTCTATTCAAGCTGAGCGCCCAGTCGCTGCAAAAGACGGGCACTTTTTTCGACATAGGAACGCTTGCTCTCCTCTTTTCGGCCTTCGCCCTTTATGGGTTCACCACCATAGCGTGGGTGTGGGTGCTGCAAAAGGCGGAACTTGGCCGCGTTTATCCCTTGATGGCCATGGCGTTTGTCCTGGTGCCGATTGGCAGCTATTTCTTTCTGGGCGAACGGTTCAATCCGCAGTATTTTGTTGGCGTTGCATTGATAGCCGCCGGTATCGTCATTGCAGTCAGGTCCTGAGATGACATTCGGAGTAGGTGCAGTGATGTTGGAATCGGCGACCAGGAAAAGCTTGGGGACTTGGCAGCATTGGGTGGTCGCGCTGTTTGTGTTGGTCTGCATCGTTTTCGCGAAAGTCATTCCCCCGATGCAGTCACCTGATGAGTTCGACCACGTCAAACGAGCATATCTGCTTGGCAAGGGCGTCCTCTTGCTTGAGCCATCTGCCGAACATGGTTCCGGCGGTCAAATCGACACAGGACTCCTTTCGTATTTCGGGGCATATGGCATGTTGCCATACCAATCCGTACGCAAGCTGTCGCAAGAAGAGGCGTTTACCGCCGATGGCATAAGTTGGAGTGGAAAGACGGAATTCAGCGCAACCCCTGGGACCGGCTACTACATGCCGCTTATTTATGCTCCCCAGGCAATCGGATTAACGGCGGGGGAGATGGCCGGTCTCACCATCGCTGACTCGTACGACCTTGCGCGCGTCTTCAATATCGTATGTGGCGCACTGCTTCTCCTTGCTGCGTTTCGGCTTTACCCAACCAATCCGTGGGTTCTGGGTTTGCTCATTCTGCCGATGAGCCTGTTCCAGTTTGCATCTGCCACCATCGACGGTCTATCGCTCAGTTTGACGATTTTTTCTGTGTCGGCATTTCTGCGTATCGCTCGGGACCGTGCCAAAACGCCGACGTGGTTGCTGCTCACGCTGGCAATGTCACTTGTAGCGCTGATTTCAAGCCGGGTTCATATGCTCCCCATGGTTACCTTGCTGTTTGCAGCAGGTTTCTATTCCAAGCGTCGTGCGGCTTTCGGGCTTTTCGTGTTGGCACTGGCCGTGATCGGCGCATGGCTTTATCTGGCGATCAGTACGACGCTCGACAAGCGCGTAACGATCGGGGCGGGACCAGGGGAAGTCATTGGTTTTTATCTGCAAGACCCGCTGCAGTTTGCGAGGGTACTGCGCGCTACATTGGCTGACCAAGACCTGATGCGCTTTTATGGTCATTCGTTCCTGGGCGCGCTTGGGTGGCTGGATACTTATTTTTCCGGCCGCGTGTACAAGGTAATCGGCATAGCATTTTCCTCCGTGGCGCTTTTTTCTTTGTCATGGAAGAGCATTCGGCAAGACTGGATAGCAAGAGGGCTGTTGCTTGCATGCGCGGGTGCAGCGGTCCTGTTGACGTTTATTGCCCTGCTCATTACATGGAACAAGCACCCTGCAGCCCAGATTTTGGGAGTACAAGGGCGATATTTCGCATTGCCCATGGTGCTGGTTGCTTATGCTCTCGCAGCAGGCATTGGCTCGTTTCAGGGTTTCGCTCGAAAGATTGCCGTAACCGGTTTGCTGGTTCTGTTTTACATTTCCGTTACGTCAACGTTGCCATTGCTGCTGACCCGCTATTACCAGACCTTTAATCCGATCGACCCCGTTACTGCTTCAGTTCGAGCGACGCCCCAGCTCGGACCGGAGACTCCAATCGCAATAGAAATGAGCCAACGTCACCTCAATGAGCCACGTGAACTTGTTGGTTTGGGAATTGACTTCGGAACGTATGCGCGAGAAAACCGAGGAACTGGTGAATTGCACCTGCAGTCAGCGACCGGGCAGACGGTACGGCAATCATTCGATCTCGCCACGCTGCAAGATAATCAATATGCCGAGATCTACTTTCAGCCCGGGGTGTACACCAACGGTAGGATTGTTTCGGTGGAGGGCGGTGGTGTCAGCGTGTGGGAGGCACAAATGTCCAACGGATATCTAAATTCCTGCTTGGTGTACATCTATGCCGACGGGAAGAAGAAATTCACCGAGGGCTGCCCAATTCCCGGCCATTGACCTGGATCGACGTAAAAAGGGATTGGCTCCTGTGCAGGGCGGCCCTCCCCGAGGAGCGCGGGACTACGGCCGAAGTGGGGCAGACTCGTAAACGGCCAGATCTTCCTGTGAGTCTACTTCGCCCCAAGTACCGCTATAGGGCACAGCGTGAATAGCTATGCCACCCGTTCGAATAAGGTGCTGCAGGGCGCCAGTCATATGCATCTGGTTGCGCTCGTCCCTCGGCAGCGCGGCACGCATATTGTCCAAGGCGTGCCAGCTTTCGGGAGTAAAGCGCAATAGCCCCATGTACTGCCCCTGTACTTCACCCACAGTGAGGGGCTTTTCGCCGATTTCCAATAGCGTCCCATCTGGGGCCAATCTGAAGGTTTCCGCGTCGGAGAGCGGATCGCTGAAGCGTGCGCCCCACAAAGACAGCCAATCGGGATCGTAAGTCAGCGCCAAGGCGCCGTCGTAATGAATGAGCGATCGGACCGCCTGGGCTTCGTAGAAGATGTCCGAATAGCTGACGATGCACGGGCCGTCCTGCAACCACCGCCGGGCGCACGCCAGGGACGAAACCATGTTCGTATGGCTCCAATCGGCATTGTGGAACTCGTGCAGACCGCGATCGGCCAGGGCCTCGCGACGATACCCGGTCACAATGCCAATTTCGTCGACGCCGCCCTCGCGCAATGCCGCCAGCTGTCTGTCCAGCAAAGCAATGCCCTTCAATTTGGTCAGACACTTCGGTTGGTCTGCCGTCATGTCGCCCATGCGGCTGCCGCGTCCCGCCGCGAGGATGATGGCTTTCATTCAAATATCCTTTGCAGACGTTGCGCGTCCAGCTGGTCGATCAAGGTTTCACGCTCGGGGTGCCACATCCAGCCTTCCCAGCGCAGGGTGCCATGTGCAACGGCCTCTAGCACACCGTCGGGGGCATTCGCCAGGGGCCGGAAGCCCATTGGGCAACGGTCCGGCGCCCACGCATGAAAGCTGTTGACCTCTCCGCTGCGTTCACCAGACAGGACGTGCCGCGTGCGCACATGACCTTGCACAGGGACCAGTTCGGCGCCGGCCCGCATGCACATCAATTGCATGCCGCGGCAGATGCCCAGCACAGGCGCGTCATGCCGCTCAGCCCATTCCAGTAGCTCCAGTTCCGTCTCGTCACGCACATGCGAATGTCCGATGTCGTCACCACCGCTCAGGATCAGGCCATTCAGTTCCCATTGCGCGCAGAACACGGACACCGCTTGGGCGCCCAGATTCGGAATGGGCAGCCAGCGCGTGCCTGGCAGTGCCTGCGCCATGAAGCCGGCCCACTGTTGGGATAGGGCGTCTCGCGGCTCCGCGTAGCCGGTGGCCTGCACGACTCGCATGGAGATGCCGATTCTTCGGTCACTTTTCATGAAGCGCTCGCAGAATTTTCTCGGCGCAGTTGAGTTCTGCCGTACCTGCGGCGACCAGCCGCGAATAGAGTTGATCGCCACAGCCGATGGCCGCGGGCAAGCCGAACTCTGCGCAACGGATCGCCATGTGTGAGTTGGCGCCGCCGAAGCGCGTGATCAGCGCAGCGGGTCGCTGGGTGAAGATCCAGTCAAATCCCGGATCCGCGTTCTCGATACAGATGATCCTGCCTTCGATATCGGCCTGCGCCGACATCTTGGCCGTCACCTCGACGATTGTGCCCGACGCTACGCCGGTTCCGACGAAGTTGGGAACGCTACGATTCAACGTCGCCACGTAGATATCCGGGACGCCAGCGATAATGTGGGCCAGTTTGAACGCGTGCGCGGATTCCAATTGAAGACGGGCGTTTGCGGCCACGACCTGATAGTGCCGGTCGAGGTAGTCCATCGGCGGTTGCGTGAGGCAGTTCTGGATGGAGTTCCACTCCAGGTAGGCAAGGTCGTCGCGCGATAATCCGACCTGTTCGCCCCAGGAAATCAGAAGCGATAGTGCGTCCGAGAGCACCTTGGTGAACGTGAACTTGACGGATTCGCGAGCAGCGATCGCGGTGCGCGCATAGGTCAGCAACTGATCCGCGTCCAACACGTCCAGCCCACTTTCCTGCAGAAGGGCGTTCAGGGCTGCGCGCTCCTGCTCGTCAAGCTGAAATTCATGCACATTGACTTCGTGCAGCGTGGGGACTTCGTTCAGGAACAAGTCGTCGCGTTCGTCATAACGCAGTGACGTGATCTCGTAGGTGCCTGGGCGCAAGTGGCCGAAGCGGCTCAGGAACTCCTCGCGTGACAGTGTTCCAAGGCAGACTTGGGCATACTCGCGGACGATGTTGGCGGTGACAGTGTGGATGCTGCGCTTGAACGCCTCAAGACGTGTCGACGTCAGCGCGCCGCGGCGGACTGCCGAACGCATCAGGCTTTCTGCGATGAACGCGTGGCGGGCCGAGATGGCGAAGGGCAGCACTCCTTGCTGACGACAGGTGCTTAGCAAGCGGCTAGCGCTTGCGAGCGCGATGCGCGCGGACGGGTCCCGCAGCGTCGGCGTGCCGCTGCGTGCCAGGCGTTCTGCGGTGTCGAGAGCTTGCGTCAACGTGGACGCTGGCCCAGGTGTGATAGCTTGCCTTGTCAGTGCTTGCAAGGCCGAGCGGAACTGCTGTAGTTCGGCGGTGTCCAGCACGGAGGGGTAGCGTTCCGTGAAGTCCTCATCGAAGCAAAAATCCAGACAGGTGGGCACGACATCGAATTCGACCTTGTCATGAAATTCTGGGTTTTCTTTCAGCCTGGTGAGCCAAGCGTTCACCAACTTCGCGCCGATGTCGTCGCTGACGTCGGCGGGCAGAAATGAGTTGAAGCTCAGGCGGACATCAATATAGGGATGCCCATTGATCTGTACCATCAGCTCCGCGTCATGTAGGCGTCGGTAGCCCATCACGGCGCGAGCTTCGTGCCATGTCGAGCGCGTGATCATCTCACGGTATAGAGACGCCGACAACGGCCTCGGAGTTGTCCCGATAAGCTCGGCTGGATTCCAGTCTGGCATGACGGCAAGCACGGTCGTGTCGCCCACAATGCCCGCTTGGGGCAGCGAACAGTCCCGGACGAATTCCTCAACGAAAGCCAACTGCCGCTCGACGCGGCGCTCCGTTACCGGGTGCCATTGCCCAGCCATCGACATTCGTCTGACCTGGAACAGATAAAGTTGCCCCTCGCGGCTCAGGCCAAACTCGATATCCAGCGCGGCGCATTGGCACAGTGTTTCCAGTTCGCGCGCGAGTTCCAGAAAGCGTGCGACGCGGGATGACCGAAGGTACTCTGGTGCGGCATCGCGGTAAACGAAGAGGCCCTTATTGATGGCGCTGCCACCCGTGACTGTATCCGTGCGCCCGCTCTCGTCGTCGAAGTCGATGCAGTAGTAGGGCGTACCGTGAACCATGTCATAGGTCATGATGACGCCGTTGACGGCGACATCGCTAATCATCGGTTGCACCAGGACCTGGTCACGCGGATCGCCCGTCATGGAATGCGCTACCCGATCAATAGCGTCTGCTACGGCCTCCGGCGACGAGCCATCCACGTCCAGCAAGCTGAGGAACGCACCGGCCATCGAATGGCGGGCGCCATCTTCGATCAACGCGCTGCTGCGCACGGCCAGGGTCGCGCCGGTGAACTTTTCCAGCACCCGGGCGACGACGGCATCGCGACTGACGTTCCACTCTTTCAATGAAAAGAATAGGAAGTCGGGCACGCGGGCATGCTGCAGCAACGCTTGCAGCCGCTGGAGTGTTTCTGCCTTCGTGCCGAATGCGAAGACGGCGCGCTGACCGGCGAGGGGTGTTTGGCGTTCAACCATCTTCGGAGGGCTGTGGAGCGAGAGAGAGCAAGGCCAAGTGCTTTAGCACAGGATGAATGACATAGTAGGGGCTGGTGTCGGGTCCGACTTGCTGGCGTTCGCCAGAAAGCTCGCCCGACGCGGCGTAATCCTTCAGTACGTGCGCGAGCAGGTCTGCTCGTATGGCGGCGTCGTAAACGCTGTCCACGTCGATACCGGCGGGGGGCTTGGGATACTCGCGGCGCGCCACTACGGGGCCTGTGTCGATATGCTTGTCCAGCAACAGGGCGGATACCGCCGGTGGATCGCCATTGAGCAGCGCGTAATACAACGTTGTGCTTCCCCGGTAGGCAGGAAGCCATCCCGAATGCATGTGCAGGAAGACAGGACCCAACGCCAACAAGTGATCCGAAACGATCTGCCCGCCATAGCCTGAGTAGATGACGACGTCCGTTTGCGCGGCCGTCATGGCTGCCGCCACTTCGGAGCTGTTGACGTCACGGGTATCGAGCTCCACGACAGGGATGCCGGTGCGGGCGCAAGTGGCGGTGACGGATTCTTCCAGGTCGGGCAATATCAATCCGGGCATGTCTGGTTGCGGCCTGGCTTGCCTGGACGACACATTCTCCGGAGGCGCGAGCAAGATGACCGAGGCCGGCAGCAGATCGCGGGCAACCAGCGTCTGGATATAAGCTTGCGATCTGGCCGTATGCGCGGCCAACAGTAATACCCTGTTGAGTCTCATGCCGCCCTCTCGTCCAGCGCCCGGCGCAAGGCGTCAACGTGACTTCGCTCTGAGCGCACCAGCGTTTGCAGGTTTTCTATCTGCTCGGAGCTCAGCGCAGGCATGTAGGCAGTCAGCGTATCCAGGCACTTCAACAGGCCGTTCAGATATTGCAGCCCGCGGGTCACGCCATAGGCCTCATCAAGTGCTTGCGCAAACTGCACGTACAAGTCCAGGTCGTTGTAGTCCTGCAGGTCGGCGGGACGCCAATTGGTGTTGTATTCGCCGTGGATTCGCTTAGTCACTTCGAATCGTTGCAACACATGATTTAGCGACGCAAGGGCTTGTCCGCGTGCGTCTCCTGCGAGTCCGCTTCGCACTCTGCTCAGCAGCAGCTCCGTTGGCCTAGGGGGCAACAGCTTGCCGGCCCGAGGGGCGGCGACGGCAGTATCTGCAGACGGTTGCAACAATGCGTCGCGATGGCGGCTCCAGGCCGCCAAGAAGTCGGCGCCATGAAAAGCGGTGTACGAGTATGTGTTGCGTGCATCCAGCAGGGCGCCGGTCGCGTAAGGGTAATGCACGGGGAGCGGGGATGTCATCGTGCGCCTGCCTGTTCCAATGTGCGGCGCGCCAACGCGACGATGTCCGGGCAATCGCCAGACGAGGAGATGATCAGATCGGCACTCGTGGGACGTGGAAAGGGAATGTCGACGCCAACGACGTTATGTTGTGTCCCAGCGCTGGCGGCGCGATACAACCCTTTGGTGTCACGCAACTTCAGTGCGTCCATGTTGGCGTCCATGAATATCTCGAAGTACCGGCTGAAGCGACTGCGGTTGGCCTCGCGCATGTCGGGGAACAGGGACAGGATGCAGCACACGACGTTGATGCCTTGGCGATCCAGCAGCTCGCATAGCGCGACTAGGCGTTCGGCGTTGGTGCGCCGACCGGCGACGGTGTAGGCGTCGTTATTGCGGTCATGCGCGAAGACTTCGCGTACTTCGTCACCGTCGAGCAGCACCGTATTTGCTTGTACGCTTCTCCACTGCCGCGCCATTTCGCGGCCCAGTGTCGTCTTGCCCGATCCGGATAACCCAACTAGCCAAATCACCATGTGGTGCTCCTGTCTGGGAGCAGCTTGTCCAGGTTAAGTAGCGCCTGCGCCGCGACTTGTGCGGAAAAGCCGTAATGAGGAGCAAAGTACAGGCTACGCAGCGTGCGTCGGGCATGTTGCTGGGTACTCCAGACGGCGTCGTCCGACAATAGCGAGGCCAGGGCTCCCTCTTCCGCGGTGACGTTAATCAGTTGCTTGCGGATGGACACGTCCGGCGAGTCATCGCCTGTCAGGGCATCATCCGCTGCCCCCGGCACGTCCAGCAATACCATGCGCTTGTCGGCGTAAATGCCCGCCATCGGCGGGCCGCCGTAGTCGAACAACATGTAGTCCGCCAATTGGTACAGCGGCAGATTATCTTCAGAGTTGGAGATGATCCGGGTAAAGTTCAGCTGCCGCAGCTTATCAATTCGGTCGGGCTCTGCAACTGGAGTCAGTGGGTGTACCTTCACGATGACGTTATAGCGGCTCGTCAATGCGCTGATCTCGGCATCGAAGTGCCCCAGCGAGGTGAGGGCGCCCTGAGTTGGCAGCCAGACGACGGTCGGTTTGGCGGGGTCGCAGCCCTGTGCCCTGGCCAATGCCTCACGGTCAACGACGTCATTGAAATAACGGTCGAAACGCGGATAACCCATCTGCACGATGGCCGCATCGCATGCATGCGAAAAATTGATTGCGTGATAGGGACCAAAACACAGGATGATGTCGTACAGCTGGTTCCAACGGGAAAGATTCCACCGGGATTTTCCGGCGGCATACATGAAGCGGATATTGGTTTCAGCAAGGCGCTTGATCAGCGGTTCGCCGAAATCCGATACAGGATGGTTGGAGACCAGATAGCGGTAGGCCTTGCCTTCATCAAGCACCGCCTGCGTGGGCGCGACACCGCAATCCCAACGCGCCAGATCGGCCGCCTGGGGCAGCTCGCCTTCGCCGTGCAGCAGTACATCGAAGCTGCCCTTGGGCATCAAGTCCCAGATGCAACCGTAGTGATTGAGCAGTTCTTTCGAATGCACCAGGAAGGCGATGCGTTCAATCACGTTGGCGTCTGTGCGGCGCTGTGTGGACGCCCGGGGGGGGCGAGCATGAAACAGGTTCGCGTGTCGCCCAAATAACTCACGGGTGTCTGCGGCGATGCGATTGGCCAGCACGTCTAACGCAACGTTCTGCTGCTGGGGCAGGCGCGAGATGTCTGCCTGCATCGCCGCGATCTGATCTTGGGCTTGCGCTCCACGTTGATCCGCTGCGCGTAGCTGAATCGTCATGTCGTCCAATTGGCCCGTTAGCTGGTTCAGCCGCAAGTCCAGCTTTTCAAGCCTGTGGGTCGTTTGTCCGAGACCCAGAAGTTTGTCTCGAAGCACACGAAGGGGTTGCAATGCATTCATAAGGCGTCGGCGGTAAAAGTTGCCTCGGCTGCGGCTGCAGCCAGCGCCGGTGCGGATAACCAGGCCAGCAACTCTTGCCAGCCCTTTTTTTGCGGAGTATAGCGCGACCGTAATGCAGTCATTCAGTTGGAAGGTGCGGTTGAGGACCGGGCGATGATTCCGTGGTGCGCACAGGCGCGCCGCATCAATGCTGCTCTTGGCCCGCTGTGTAGATAAAACGGAACAGGTCGACCCCGCCGTGCATCGAGGAGGCTTCGGTGGGATCGTCCAACAAGGAAATTGCGCGATCAATCCCCGCCAAGCGAACTTCCTCACGCGAGTGCGCCAGCAGGAGCGTGCTTTGCTCGAAGGGCGACAAGGGCTGCTCCGGGCTCACGACGGGCAGCAGTAACCCAGGAAATAGTGGCCGGATGACTTCGGGCTTCGCAAGCCGCAGCGCGCGTTTAAGGACAACCGGAATTTCAGCGCGGCTGGCGAAATCACGTTGATTTGTCGACAGGTTGCCGACGTGCCGACGATATTTCACGACCCGATGGTCGAACAAACCGACGCGGTAACCCAGGCCGGCGGCGCGCAACCAATAATCGTAGTCTTGCAGTTGGATCAGCCCTTCATGGAATGGACCCACTGCATCAGCGACGGTGCGGCGCATGGCGGCCGAAGGGGCGCAAAAGTAGTTGTCGTCGAAATACAGGCTTGCGAACACAGACTTGTGCCGGCGAGGCTGGAAGAACACGGGGTACCCCGAATCATCCAGTGTCTTGCCTTCCTGGTCGATCAGAGTCGGTCGGGAAAAGACGATGTCCCATTTCCCCGACGAGAGTATTTCAACCTGGTGCGCAAGGCGATCGGGGGTGGAAACGTCGTCGCCGCCCATGAGAGCGACGAACTCCCCCTCAGCGACGCGCAGTGCGGCATTGGATGCCGCGCTGGGCCCCCTGTTGGCCTGGCGGATTAGCGTAATGCGTTCGCCGAACTGGCGTGATATCAAAGCGGCGGTTCCGTCCGTCGAGCCATCGTCAACGACGATGGTCTGGATGTGCGGATAGCGTTGCGACAAAACACTTTCGACGGCTTGCACCGCAAGCTCTCCCTGATTGAACACAGGGATGATCACCGAGACGAGAGGGGCGTTCATGAATGCCGTTCAGCCCATGAACTTCTTGATGAGCACGATGACTTCATCCACTTCAGCGAAGGGCATCTGCGGCCAGATGGGCAACGACAGAGTTTGGGCTGCCGCTTGGTTGGCCAATGGCAAACTGTCGGCCGGAATCTTCAAATCGGCGTAGGCGCCTTGCTGATGCGGAGCGATCGGATAGTGGATGAGGCAGGTGACGCCCTGTTGATTTAGATAGGCGGCCAGCTCGTTGCGCTTGCTGGTGCGGATCACATACAGGTGATAGACCGAAGTTGCGCCGTCGACCGATTTGGGCGTTTGCAGATCGGCAATTCCTTGCAGGCCGGCGGTGTAGCGGTCCGCAATCGCGCGGCGGCGTTCGTTGCCGTGATCCAGCACTGGAAGCTTCAGGCGCAGGATTGCCGCCTGCAGTTCGTCCAGGCGGGAATTCACGCCCGCAACTTCGTGTACGTACTTCTTGGTCGAGCCGTAATTGCGCAAGCGGCGCATGTCGTCGGCCAGCGCATCGTCGTTGGTGACAATCGCACCGCCGTCGCCCAACGCCCCCAGGTTTTTGCTGGGGTAGAAGCTGAAACCTGCTGCATGCCCGAGGGAGCCCGCGCGCTTGCCCTTGTAGTAGGCGCCATGCGCTTGCGCGGCATCTTCCAGGACGAAGAGGTCGAACTCTTTGGCCACTGCGTTGATGTCATCCATGTCGGCCGGCGAGCCGTACAAGTGCACTGGCATGATGGCCTTGGTACGAGGCGTCACGTGGCTGCGCAACAGCGAGGCGTCGATGCCGTAGGTGTTGATGTCGATCTCAACCGGGACGGGGCTGGCGCCGGTCATGGACACCGCGAGCCAACTGGCGATAAATGTCTGCGACGGTACCAGGACTTCGTCGCCGGGCCCAATGCCGCGCGCGCGCAGCGCCAGCGCCAGCGCATCCAGTCCGTTGCCCACGCCGATGCAGTGCTTCACGCCGCAATAGGCGGCGAACTCTTCCTCGAAAGCCTTGAGCTCGGCGCCCATAATGATGCTGCCGCTTTCCAGTACACGCTTGAAGGCGTCATGCAGGCCTGTGCCCAGTTCCGCGTGGCCGGCGTTGATATCAAAAAAAGAGATCATGATGGATTTTTCTCGGCGACAACTTTCAGGAAGTCCGCATAACTGCGAATATAGTCGGATTCTTGGTAATGCATCGATGCCAGCACCAGGCAAACCGCACCAGAGGAGAAGTTATTCAATTCGCGCCAGACCAGCGATTTCATCAGTACACCCTGAAAAGGGCGATTGCATGTGATGGTTCGTTTTTCGTAGCCATTATCCAGAAGCAGGTCGAAACTGCCCGAGATGCCGATGATCAGCTGTTGAAGGTTGTGGTGCGCATGCCCGGCTCGCATTTCGCCGCTGGGAACGTCGTAGAGGTAGTAGACGCGCTGAATATCGAACGGAACGTGTTTGTTCGCCTCGACGAACGTGAGGTTGCCCCGAGGATCCGATATCTTCGTAAGATCGATGAGCTGGATTGCGTCATCAAGCGACTGCGAGGGTTTATAAATCATGTCGTGTCTCTTGTTTCTATAGCATCAGTTTTGTGTTGCTACGCTAAGGCCTAGATTAGATCGAGAACGTGCTGGACGTTGATCGAATAATCGTCATGCACGCTGTACTTGTCGTTGCGGACATAAGCTCGGGGGCCGATAACGCAGGTCACGTCGGCTTTTGAAACCCTGCCCAGCAGTTCCCATAAATAGAGCTGGTGACTGGGGTGGTCGGATGCCAGCACAATGACCTGCGTGCCGGGCTCGACCCAGACTAAATTGGTTAATTGTGCACCTGTCGGGGCGATTATGACTTCCGCCTCCCGGAAAATCGTAATCTGAGTCTGAACGTCCAAGCCGTCGGTGCGCATGATCTCGAAACCGCGCGCCGCGAGTGCCGCTTCCAATTCCTGCTGGTTCGTCAACTGGCGTATACCGCCGCTGCGTCCCGCATAAATCTTACGCTTGCGCAGCACGGCCCTCGTCGAAGGGACAAATGCCTTGCAACGTGCGACGGCGGTTCGGATGCGGGGAACGTCCAGGCACGACCAACGGCCGGATTCACCCGCCTCGTAGGAGTCCACCACGGACGTCACATCCGACGGAATATATAACGCGCCAACCCGATACATGGTGTCGGACTCGACGGGAAGAATCGGTCGACCCGACGTGTTGGCCATACTCAGCAGCTTCGCCATATTCTCGTGCAGGTCGCGTTCCACAATATACGGCACATCCGCTGGCAGCTCTGCTTCTTCTGCCAGGATCATTCTGGGCAGTGTCTCCGCCACAAAGTGAAAATAATTGTTGGAATACTCGTGCATGACATCGATCCCCGTGTCGACCCAGTTGGCGGGTTTCAACTGGAAATTCAACATCAGATTACCGCCTGAAGTCTGAGCGGCGCGGTGATACTTGAGTGCTGCGTCCTTCACATTTTGGAACGCTGCTGCCTCGTCATGGCGGATTTTTTCTCCGGCCACGAGATACCGGGTACCGCCTAGCGCCAAAGCGTCATGCAGCAACGCGACATAGGGCAAGCCAGGATAAGGCGCCAGCTTCTCAGTGATG
The DNA here is from genome assembly GCF_003600685.1 of Achromobacter sp. B7. Classification (NCBI taxonomy): domain Bacteria; kingdom Pseudomonadati; phylum Pseudomonadota; class Betaproteobacteria; order Burkholderiales; family Alcaligenaceae; genus Achromobacter; species Achromobacter sp. B7. Next base: position 6,003,601 of record NZ_CP032084.1, on the reverse strand, counting down.
CCTTCTGCACTGCGTTCCGGTGCGAGGTAGACCAGTTCCGCGCCATCGGGTTTGTCGATCATGTCCCGGATACTGCCGACAGGCAGCTCCAGCGTGGCGCGAATGCAATCCGTCGACACGATCGGCGCGGCCAAGCCCTTGGCAAGCGCGACTGCAGATTGAAAATCATACGGGCCACGCACCGCCGTGCGATTCTCGCGCGCACCCGTCGTCAAATAATGCTCGAATGCTGTTCCCGACCATTGCGCCACGTCCGGGTTGCACATAACGTACCAACTCGGGTCAAAGGACGGCCCAGGCTGATATCCTGCGCGTTCGCCCACCAAGACGAAATGGCTCAGAGGATCACGGGCATAGCTCTGTACTTCCGGATATCTGGCTTGATACCACTCCGTATCAAAGTATGGGTTGGGATTGCAGTTTGTGCGGGCGCCGGTTTGCAGAAAGTGTGCGAGTGCTCCGCCTTGCGTGAAATTCGCTGCCGGATACTTGCTTGTGTACCACGTCGCATCGAAATACGCGCTAGGGCTGCGGCCTTCTTTTGCACCCGACTCGACATAGTGTAACAGCGGGTTCAGGCCCGCATTCGCAACGTCAGGGTATTGCCGCAGATACCAGTTGGTGTTGAAGAGCGGATGGGGGTTCAAATTCTGTGCGACGCCGTTGGCCAGATAATGCGCGAGCGCATCCTCCACCGTGTCGAGCTTCGGCGCCTGGGTGCGATACCAATCGGTATCGAAAAAATCGGCAATGGTCGGGCCCTTCGGCTTGTCCGTCAGCTTATTCACAAAGCCGCGGGCAATCCTCTTTAGTTTTCGCGTTAATGGCATGTTCATCTAGACGATGCTTGAGCGCCGAGGCGCGTGGGTCCTTGTTGAACGGATCAATAGCCGAAATAGGCCTGGGTGACTTCGTGCGGCGAGCCGTCCATCTTGATGCGTCCGTGCTCAAGCCATAGCACGCGATTGCACGTGTGGCAGATCAGATCCTTGGAATGGCTTGCGATGACCAAAATGCTGGTAGAAGCAACGAGTTCATTTAGGCGTTGCTCAGCCCGGGCCTTGAAACCTTCATCGCCGACCGACAGCCATTCATCCATCAACAGGATTTCTGGACGGATGACCGTAGACACAGAAAATGCCAGCCGCAAGTGCATACCCGCGGAATAGGTGCGGATGGGCATGTCTATAAAGTCGCCGAGTTCGGAAAACTCGATGATCTCTTCGACCCTCTCCTTGATCGACGCGCGATCCAGGCCGAGCAGCGCACCGCGCAGGAAAATATTCTCGCGGCCAGTGGATTCGGCATCGATACCAAAACCGATGTCGATCAGCGAACCAATTTCACCGTCAATCTTCGCCGTGCCGCTGGAAGGAGCATACACGCCGCTGAGCACACGCAGCAACGTGCTCTTGCCCGCGCCGTTGTGGCCTAGCAGGCCGACACGGTCACCGTGGTTCAGATTGAAGCTCAGATTCTCCAAAGCTCGGATGACCACGCGACCCGATTGGTCTGCGCTGATCTGACCGCCGGTCGCGACCTGGAAAAGGCGCTTCTTCAACGATCTTGCACTGGCGTTGTAGATAGGAAAGTCGACACATACCTGGTCGAAATTGATAGTTGCCATGGTAGCCAGAATCTGTAAAAAGAGCTTAAAGCCAGTAGGCGATGCGGCGGCGATAACGGCCGTAGAGCATCAGCGTGACCAGCCAGCCGATTACTGCGAGCGCCAGCGACGCCAGCCAGTTTTGAGCATCAGGTGCGTGACCGAGCAGGGGGTCGCGAACTATTTCCAGCAGGTGATAGAACGGATTCAATGTCAGCATGTAGGTGCCGGCTCGTTGGGGCAACAGGCTGGGCAACCACATGATCGGTGTCAGGTAGAAAATTACCTGCATCAGACTGGAAATGATCTGCGGAATATCACGATAGCGGGCACAGAGCACGCCAAGTAGCAGGGATATCCACGTTAGGTTCAAAAGCAGCAGTATGAATCCCGGAATGGCGAGGAAGGCGTCCCACGTAACGGGCTTGCCGACCGCGATCAATACCAGCGGGAAGATCACGATGTTGTGCGCCAAAATGATCATGTTGCGCCACAGCTGGCGAAACACGTGCACGGTAAGAGGAATGGGTAACTGCTTGATCACGGCATCGGCGGCGATGAAGCTTGTGCAGCCCTCGGTGATGACCGTCGAGATGAATCCCCACAGGATTAGCCCGATGGCCAAAAATGGCAGAAACTCTTCGGTGGGCGACTTGAAGATCTGACCGAATACGATACCGATCGTGCCGATCATGACCCCCATGCTGATCGTCAGCCAGAAGGGGCCGAGCGACGAACGCCGGTAGCGTTGGCGCACATCCTGCCAGCCAAGGGTGCCGACAAGAGAGTAACGCTTCAGTGCCGTGGCGATGTCTGTGAGGGCGTTGGCTATGAACATTTTGCGGTTAAAGACTTAATAGACGCGTTAACGGGTCGATAGGGGAACCGGGCAAACATCGAGGGCGGGCAGCGCGGCAAGACTGTCATGGGCGGCCCGACAGCAAAGGTCGGTGAACCCTCTTCAGGCCTGGTGGCAAGTCCGCTGGCGCGTTTACGGGAATCAAGGTGTCGGGCAATGGATACCGGTCTCTCAACGCGACCTTCGCCCATTGGTAGCCACTGGCTTCCACGGCATACAGGAAGGCGCGTTCAACAGCGTGAGCTAGAGTGCCGTCGATTTGTCCCGCTTCATCATCGAAATCCCCGAAGCGGAGATTCAGATCGCGTAGGGTCCGCAATGCATCGGTCCGGCACCAGAACATCGAACCCGTCGGAAACTCCAGATAGATTCCCTCGTGGATCTCCACGCCCATCTTGCGCAGCAACGCACGGCAGGAAGCGAAATTCGCGCCCCAGCCGAGGATGGGACGCAGATAGAACAGGTGCTGCGGGAAGACCATGCCGACACGATCGTGCTTGAGCAGTTCGAAGATGGAAGCCACGATTTGGGGCGAACCCAGCAAGTGCTCGTACAGATAGTGGCGCCAGTCGGCAAGCGGCGTGCCGCCGTGCGGGGACTTCTTGGTGTGCAGGCTCAGGGCCAGATCGTAACGATCGTAGACATCGGCGAACCCGTACAATTTTGGCGCAATATCGCGGCCGCGGTTTTCAAAAACCCGGACTTCGACCGAACCCTTGTCGTAGCCAGCAAAGGCCGCCGTGATTTCTTGAAGCTTTTCTTCCGAGGTAGTTGAAATGTACAGATCCAACCGGCCGGGAACATTCGCCAGGTAACCGCGCATTTCGCCGCATAGTTCGGGGTAAAAGGCATGGATGATGGCGCACGCCCGGCGCTCATCCCGCTCAGCAGGCCGCGCGAACGGAATTTCGAACGCGAAATCGTCATTGTCCTTGGGACGGTTACCACGACTGGCGGCTGCGGCTGCGGCTGCGGCTGCGGCAGCCGCTGCCGTAGCGGTGTCGCGTGCCGACAATGCCTGTTTTATACCCCGCAGGCCGCTGCTGCGGAACAGACGCACTGCCTTGGTAGCCGCCGGCAGAACGCCGCCCTCGGAAGCAGCCAAACTGCGGGCGCGCCGCAACGCGGATAGGTACTTGCTGAACGCCATGGTCAGTAAAGGGTTCCGTCTTGATGCTGGGCGATCGCCCATGCCCAGGTCCGTTGCATGCCTTCGTCGAAAGCCGTCTTCGGCGTCCAGCCCAGCTCTTGACTGGCGAGGGTAATGTCGAGGATGCTGCGTGGAACATCGACAGAGCGGCTTGGCGAGAACTTGATTTCCGGCGTGATTCCCGAGACGCGCTTGATGACATCCACTATGTCGAGCAAGCTACGGCCCTGTCCGCCGCCGATATTAAATACGCGCGAAGGGCCATGGTGTTGCACGGCCGCCAGCACGGCGTCAACGACGTCATTGACGTAGACGTAGTCGCGCACCGAACTGCCGTCGCCCCAGATATGAATGGGTTCGTGCGATATGCATTGGTGCATGAACGCGGCGATGACGCCCTGGCTCTTCAGAGCCGTCTGGTAAGGGCCAAAGGGGTTGGCGACGCGCAGCACACGATATTGCAGGCCATGAAGGTACTCGTACAGACCCAGGTACTTTTCGATTGCCAGCTTGGAAATGCCATAGGCGGTGATCGGGTCGGTCGGTGCAGACTCGGGTGTCGGCACCTGCTTCGGCAAACCGTATATCGTGCCCCCGGAAGAGATGAAGATTACGCGCTTCACCCCGGCTTCGCGGCAAGCCTCCAAGAGGCGCAGCGTGGGCGTGACGTTGGACTGCAGGTCTGCAAGCTTGTCGATGTTGGCGCTGGCCGGCGTCGTGGCGTTGACCAAGTGAAAGACCGTGTCGCATCCCGAGATTGCCGTGGCGACGCTGGTGGGCTGCGAAAAGTCGCCCGGAATCCACTCAATATCTGTCAAGGCCGAGGGAAACGACAGGCGCCGGCCAAAGGCGCGTAGCGATGCCACGCGGGGTTTCAGCCCCTGGCACAGATTGGTGCCCAGGAAGCCGCCCGCGCCGAGAACGGCGCAGCGCATCTGCGAGAGTTGTGGCAATGGTTCGGTCAACTGTCGATCCTTGTTTGGAGCCGCGCTGGCGCGGTTCCGGCCAAACCCGACAGAATAGCACCGAGTCGGCGACCCTCTTCGGCCCAGTCTGTCGCTGCGCTGGTCTGGAAGCCGCCGGCCCGCTGGCGTTCGGCAACCTGAGGGTTCTGGAGCAGGTCGCAGATGGCGCCGGACAGCGCAGGGACTGTGGGGCGCTCAAGCCGCGAGTTGCCGTCGTTGAGCAACCACTCGGTATACGGGGCGCGGTTACTGACCACGGGAACCCCGCATGCCATCAGTTCCAGCGGAAGCAATGAAAGATTCGAAAACGACAACACCAGCGCGACATCGCATTGGCAATAGAGTTCGGGCAGGTCTGCGATGTCGACGATGCCCGGATTTTCGTAGGCGAACGGAATTTTGAATTCACTGAGGTCGGCTCCTGCCAACACGACGTGCGTGCTGGGAATTCTCCGTACGACCTCGGCTAGTACTAAGATCCCCAGCTCAAATGACCGGCGAGGCGTATTGGGCCGCGCATAAAAAAACACACGTTTTTGTGCGGGCGCGCTGCGCGGGAGCGGCTTGTACAAATCGCGGTCGTACGAAAACCCAATCGCATGCGTGGGCATGCCGTAATCGCGATGCAGTACATCGGCCAGCCATGAACCGGCGGTGATGCCGGTAAAGCCGAATCGGTAGGTTTCCTCGGCGAAGGTGCTGGCAGAGCCCGACGGGAAGAACCACGGCTCGAAGTCTTGAACGAAATAGCACTTATGAAGCGTGGATTGAAAGTTCCTGACGTCGTACGCGGTGTGCCACGCCGTCGCCAGCGAAATATGCGCAGGGGGAGCATGATCCGAGCCAATGTAGACGCGAGCCGCCAGCGGAAAGAACCAGGATGCGATGTCGCGTTCGACCGCAGCGGGGTCCTGCCCGGGCGCGTCTGTAATGATGAGCCGGCATTCGAAGCCGAGCTGTTCCAGGTAGCGCACGAAACGGAAAATATTCAGGTGACCACCAGAGCCCCGCCCTACCGCCGGTATGAACCAGTTGACGGTATTAGGCGCGGCATCCCCGTTCACAAAGGGTTTGCCGACGGGAGTCTCGAGTACAAACGAAAACTGGCGAAGGATGTCCGACTGCCCCAAGGCTTGACGACGCATCGCCTTGACGGCATGGCGACACATTGGGACTAGACCATGTTGCGTGCGATAACGGTTGGCGGCCTTTAGCAGCTTGGGAATTCGCGCGAGATTCACGACGGCTGCCCCCCCGAATTGGACATAGGCAGCCCGAGCAGCAGGCGCCGATCGCGGGATAGCCAATGCCGCAGTTTCTGAGGCAGCTTGTCTGCGCGAGACCCGAGATAATGGCCTAGTGCACGCGCAAGATTATCCATCGGCATTTTCACAACCAGCGACAGGTGGGTGCGATGCATGCCGATGCGCCGCGCGTAGCGCAGGTCGTTCATGGTATGCGCCACCCAGGTCTTGAGCATATGCGTAAAGCTCCGAGATAATACATATCCAAACAAGCGATACAGCGCATAGGATTCATCGAAACTGCGTTGCAGCTTTTCGATCAGCGCATAGTCGTGTGAATGGTAGACGGCCCCGTCGACGCTATAGGCCTTTTTCCAGCCAGCCTCGACGATATTCTTGGCCCAGATCTGGTCCTCGGCAAAGTCGACGTCGGGGTAAGGGTGCGTCTGCCAGACTGAACGACGCAGCAGTGCGTTGTTGTCAGAAAAGAAATGCAGCCGTTGTCGATACGATTCATCTTGATCGTAGCGGGCGCGGTCGGTCAGTTGCACCACCGGTTCGACGGCGAAGTTGGCGAAGTGTGCTTCCAGGTCCCGCTTGGTATAGGGACTAGCGTTTGGATAGGCAATATGGCGCCCGAAAACGCCAGCGATGCGGGAATCGGCATCAGCCGTCCGCACCATCGCCTGGAGCCAATGTTCGTCCACGGGGAGGGCGTCGTGCGTGATGACGACGGCGTATTCGCCCGTGGTGTTCGCCACTGCAAAGTTGCGCGTTTTGCCGTGGCCGAATTCGGTGGGCTTGATTTGAATCAACCGCACGCGCGGATCCACGAACGTCTGGACGAATTCAACGCTGCCATCTGTGGACCCGGAATCCACAACCAGCACGTCATACGCAAACGACGTCTGCTGCTTGCACACCGCCGCGAGCACCTGCCGGAACACCGGTCCGGGATTTTTCATCGGAATCACGATAGACGCCTTGATGGCGCCTGCAGTAGCGTCCGGATGAGGTGTGGACGATTCAGGGATAGACATGCGCGTCGGCCAGGGATTGTCCTTGCTTATCTTTCACTGAAAGAGTCGGTTCGGTGTCCAGGGGCCATTCAATGTTTAGTTCAGGGTCGTTCCAGGCGATGCAGCGTTCGTGTTCTGGTGCGTAATAGTCCGTCGTCTTGTAGAGGAATTCGGCGGTGTCACTCAGCACCAGGAAACCATGGGCGAAACCTGCTGGCACCCAGAGTTGGTGTTTGTTTTCTTCCGTCAGCATCGCGCCTACCCACTGACCGAACGTCGGGGAGGATTTGCGAATATCCACGGCCACGTCAAAGACGTTTCCTTGCACTACGCGTACGAGCTTGCCCTGCGCCTGCTGGATTTGGTAATGCAGCCCGCGCAGAACGCCCTTCACCGAACGGGAATGATTGTCCTGCACGAACTCGACCTCCATGCCCACGGCTGCTTCAAATGACTTTTGGTTATAGCTTTCGTAGAAGAAACCGCGCGCGTCGCCAAAGACCTTGGGTTCGATCAACAGCACATCGGGAATGGCAAGGGGAGTCGCTTTCATCAATAAACCTTCTCGACAAGCAGGCGTTGCAAATACTTGCCGTACCCGTTCTTGGCCAGCGGCGCGGCCAGAGTTTCAAGCTGCTGCGCGGAGATCCAATTGCGGCGATATGCAATCTCTTCCGGACAAGCGACCTTCAAGCCCTGGCGGTTTTCCAGCGTGGCGATGAATTGGCTGGCTTCCAACAACGATTCGTGGGTGCCGGTGTCCAGCCAAGCATAGCCGCGGCCCATGATTTCCACCGAAAGCTTGCCATGGTGGAGATAAGCGCGGTTCACGTCGGTAATTTCAAGCTCGCCGCGCGGTGAGGGCTTAATGCCCTTGGCTATGTCGACGACGTTGCGGTCATAAAAATAGAGTCCAGTAACGGCGTAGTTCGACTTAGGGGCCTTGGGCTTTTCCTCCAGCGACAGCACTTTGCCATCTTCGTCGAATTCAGCCACGCCATAGCGTTCGGGGTCGTGCACGTGATAGGCGAATACGCTGGCGCCTTCGGCGCGCCCGTTTGCGTTATCCAGCAATTGGTGGAAATCGTGACCGTAATAGATGTTGTCGCCCAGTACGAGGGCCGACACGTCATTGCCGATGAAGTTCTCACCGATGATGAAGGCTTGGGCCAAGCCGTCGGGCGAGGGCTGGACCGCGTATTGCAAGTTCAAGCCCCACTGCGCCCCGTCGCCTAGCAATTGCTGAAATCGCGGCGTATCTTGCGGTGTCGAGATAATGAGAATGTCCTGAATGCCGGCCAACATCAGCGTCGTTAGCGGGTAATAAATCATCGGCTTGTCGAAAACCGGCAGCAATTGTTTGCTGATCGCGAGCGTCGCGGGGTGAAGGCGCGTGCCGGAGCCGCCTGCCAGAATGATGCCTTTGCGTTTCATGTGGGAGTTTCCAGTTTCGTCAATTGATCGATAGCGCGGTCAGTGTGCGAGCTCCAATCGGGCAGTTCTACGCCAAGCGCCAGTTTCAGCGCAGCACTGCTCAACGTGGAATTCTTCGGACGCTGCGCGGCGGTTGGGTAATCAGCAGTACCGATCGCACGTATGTTGTCGGGATTCAGTCTCAGCGCGGCGCCGTTGGCGCGCGCGCGTCCGACGATGTACTTGGCAAAGTCATGCCAGGACGTCGATCCGTTTGCGGTCAGATGGTAAATGCCATTTTCAAGCCGTCCTTGGCGTAGTGCTGCGATGGCTAGCAGTGTGACATCTGCGATCAGCTCGGCGCTGGTCGGCGTTCCGTGCTGGTCAGCTACAACATTTAAAGTGTCGCGATCACGCGCCAGACGCAGCATCGTCTTAAGAAAATTCCCGCCGTGGGCGGAAAAAACCCAGCTTGTGCGGAAAATAAGCGCATCACAGCCCGAAGCCATTATGGCTGCTTCGCCAGCTAGTTTGGTCGCGCCATAAGCATTCCGAGGGTTGGGAGCATCGCCTTCAGTGTACGGGCCATCTTTTTGCCCGTCGAAAACATAATCGGTTGAATAATGCACCAACAATGCTCCGGTTTCTCGCGCGAATTTTGCGATTTCCGCGACGGCGTCCGCGTTTATTCGGCGCGCGGCGCCTCGCTCGCTTTCCGCTTTGTCCACCGCAGTATACGCAGCGGCATTGACGACGACTTGCGGTCTGGCGTGACGTAGTGTCGATGCGAGTACACTCGGATCCGCCAAGTCGCATTCCTCACGGCCAAACGCAGCCACATGGCCCAGCGGCAGCAACGCGCGTTGCAACTCGTGCCCGACTTGCCCATTCTTGCCTAGTAGAACAATCCGCATAGTCGTTCAAATCTTATTGAAGGCGGCCGCTACGAGCAGGCCAAAGTTGCCCAGTGCAGTCTGACGATAGACCCCGGATTTCACCACGCCCACGACCCGACCGACCGGGCCTTTCTTTCTTGCCGCCACGAACCGATTGAACGTCTCGCGGTTCTGCTCTGTCAACTGCGCTTGCAGAGGGGTCAGCATCCGGATGTTACGGTCGTTCCAATCCCGCAGGTGACCGGTAAGCAGCATGCGGATCCGCTCGATGCGCGCACTAAAACTGGCATTTGCCCCGATCAGGTTGCCGCCATGCTGGCGATACAGCAGCGAGGGGCGCGCATCATAGTGCACTCTTCCCCCGCAGGCGCTGATCAACAGGTACACCCACCAGTCATGCGCCACCGCTTCAGGTTGAGGACCTGCGGCAAGCAGTAGCTGGCGGGCCGCGTGGTTGAACACCATGGTGTTGCCTCCCCCAACGTTCTGCGTCAGGGCGTTGGCGAAAGACGGCGGACGCGTGAAAAGCGGCGACTGGCCGATCGGCGCGCCCGATCCATCGACGAGTGCGGTGCGAGTGCAGTACAGTGCCGGAATGCCGGCGGGGATTGAGGCATGCCACTGAGCCGCGCGTTCCAGCTTTTCTGCATGCCAAACGTCATCTTGGTCGGAAAAGGCATAGAGATCCGCCTGGAATTCCGGGTGGCAGGTCAGTGATAGAAAGTTGGCGACAAAACCCTGGCGAGGCCCGTTGAATATCTGGAGCCTGCCCGGCTCCCAGCGGCATTGATAGCGGGCCAGGATGGCGTGCGTGTCATCTTTGGAACCGTCGTCCGAGGCGCAAACGATCCAATCGGTGTGGGTTTGTGCCTCGAAGGAGTCCAACTGCTCAGGCAGATACTGCTGGCCGTCGTAAGTGCACAAGAGAATGGCGACTTTTTGGCTCACTGGGCCACCTGTACTAATACTGATCCATTGGCAAGCCTGGGAAGGCCTGGGAGGCGTGATGGCTGCGGAACGAATTTCCTATTGGAATTTGAGACGTTCCGATTGTTCTCCGAGCATGGAGAACAGGTTGCAGCCGAATAATTAACGGGCAAGCCGCTTTTATTCTCTCGGCTGCAGCCGGTTCAGTCTCATCACGACGAGTATTGGGTGTTGACCCAATTGCGGTACGAGCCGCTGGTCACGTTGGCGACCCAAGCAGCGTTATCCAAATACCACTGGACCGTTTTTCGAATACCCGTTTCGAAGGTTTCGGCCGGGCGCCATCCCAATTCACGTTCCAGTTTCCCGGCATCGATGGCGTAGCGGCGGTCGTGGCCAGGGCGGTCTTTTACGAACGTAACTTGGTCTTTATACGACTTGCCGTCGGCACGCGGGCTGAGTTCATCGAGTAGCGTGCAGAGAGTGCCCACGACGTCCAGATTAGCCTTTTCGTTCCAGCCGCCTACGTTGTAGGTTTCTCCTACGACGCCACCCTCTAATACGCGCCGAATGGCGCTGCAGTGGTCCTTCACGTAGAGCCAGTCACGGATCTGTTGGCCATCGCCGTAAATCGGCAGTGGCTTGCCGGCCAGCGCATTGTGGATAACCAGAGGAATCAGTTTCTCTGGGAAATGATAGGGGCCGTAATTGTTCGAACAGTTGGTTGTCAGTACAGGCAGTCCGTACGTGTGATGGTATGCGCGGACCAGATGGTCACTGGCGGCCTTGCTGGCGGAATACGGGCTGTTGGGCTCATATTGGTTGGTCTCGCGGAATGCGGGATCTTCCATTCCAAGCGAGCCGTAGACTTCGTCGGTCGAAACGTGCAAAAACCGAAAGTCGCGTTTTTCCGGCTCGGGAAGTTCAGACCAGTATGCGCGCACCGCTTCCAGCAGGTGGAAAGTGCCGACGATATTGGTTTGAATAAACTCACCGGGACCATGAATAGACCGGTCCACGTGAGATTCCGCCGCGAAATTCAGGATGGCGCGAGGCCTGTGCTTGGCAAGCAAGCTGGCCACCAGCGCGACATCGCCAATATCGCCTTGCACCAACTGATGGTCAGGGTTTCGCGAGAGCGAAGCCAGATTTTCCGGATTGCCCGCATAGGTGAGCTTGTCCAGTGTGATGACCGATTCGTTGCTCGAGTCGAACCAATCGAGGACAAAATTTGAACCGATGAAGCCGGCCCCGCCGGTGACAATAATACTCATTCTTTTTAGATCCTTGAGCTGTGAGCGCGGTGCGCAAACCCGCTCGATAACCCGCGATTATGCCGCAACTCACCGATGATCACCTACTGCTTGAAACAAAGTGTGCGCTGAAACAGGCGCTTACGTGCGAGAGACGCTCTAAGCGACCCATCTTCCGATCTCACCAGTTACGTCGCCTTACGCGCTTGAGGACTCGTCCAGAACACGTCCCCTTTTCCTTCCGCCTTATTGATACAGCGCGCCAACACAAACAACAGATCCGACAACCGATTCAAATATTGGCGAACCGGCGGGTTGACCGCTTCCACTCCCGCCAACGCCACTACCGCCCGTTCCGCCCTACGGCACACCGTCCGCGCAACATGCGCCTGCGCTGCCGCTCGCGCGCCGCCCGGCAAGATGAATTCCCGTAGCGGGGTCAGGGTGCCGTTGTAGTGCGCCAGGCGCTCGTCCAGTCGCGCGACCTGTTCGTCCTTCACCGCCGTGTGTGCCGGGATGCAGAGCTCGGCGCCCATGTCGAAAAGGTCGTGCTGGATGGCGAGCAGGTCGGCGGCGATTTCTGCCGGGATGGCTTCGCCCAACAATACACCGATGACGCTGTTCAATTCATCTACGTCGCCCAATGCGGCGATGCGCGGCGCGTCTTTGGGGGTGCGGGATCCGTCCCCCAGCCCGGTGGTGCCGTCGTCGCCGGTGCGGGTGGCGATGACGGATAAGCGGTTGGCCATGAAGGTTCCTGAATGGGATAAAGAGAAAGTAGGCGTTGCGTGCGGCGGTAAGCGCGCGCCCGGTGGGGCGGGGGCCGGCAATCAACCGTCAGGATTGTTGCGTTCTGCCGCAGGAACTGTTTCTTAACGGCGGTATCCTAGCACTGTGGAAAGTTGGCCGGGCGCTGTGCCGCCGGAGCAGCTTTCGCTGTCAATGGAGGATGCCTGTATGGCTTTTGACCGCAAATATGCAATGCCCATGGCCGTCGCGACCGCGATGGCTGTTGTATCGCTGGCGACGCCGCTGGCGTTCGCTCAGCAGGCCGACGCCAGCGGCGAAGTGCGGCGGGTGGACCCGGCCGCGGGCAAGGTGACGATCAAGCACGACGAAATCAAGGCGTTGGACTTGCCGGCAATGACGCTGGTGTATGACGCCGACCCGGCGCTGCTGGCCAAGATCAAGGCGGGCGACAAGGTGCGCTTCACGGCGACCCGCAAGGACGGCAAATACGTCGTGACGGCGATCACGAACTGAAGTTGCCTGCTGGGCACTGAGCCAGCTCGGGTATCGACGATCTCGGTTCGAAGCCCAAGCCCGGACCCCGAACTCCGAACTCAGGACCCCGAACTCCGGACCCCGAACTCCGGACCTCGCGGCCCGCAGCTCGCAATCCACAGAGCCCAAAGAAAAAGCCGCTCCCGCCATCAGGCGGCAAGCGGCTTTTTTGCCGGCAAGGTCAGGGGCGCGAACGTGTTGCCAGCCCCCAAGCCCCCCGATTTACAGCACGTAGCGAGCCAGATCCTGGCTGCTGGCGGCTTCGGCCAGTTGCGAGTTGACGTAGGCGGCGTCGATCCTCACGTGCTTGTCCTGGCTTGACGTCGCGTCGAACGACAACTCGTCCAGCAGCTTCTCCATCACCGTGTACAGACGGCGGGCGCCGATGTTCTCGGTGGTTTCGTTGACCTCGTAAGCCAGTTCGGCCAAACGGCGTACGCCTTCATCCGTGAATTCCAGCTGCACGTCTTCCGTCGCCATCAAGGCGGTGTACTGCTTGGTCAGCGACGCGTCCGTGTCGGACAGGATGCGCACGAAGTCTTCGGCGGTCAGCGATTCCAGTTCCACGCGGATCGGGAAACGGCCCTGCAATTCCGGGATCAGATCCGACGGGCGTGCCAGGTGGAACGCGCCGGACGCAATGAACAGGATGTGGTCGGTGCGGACCATGCCGTAGCGCGTGTTGACGGTGGTGCCTTCAACCAGCGGCAGCAGGTCGCGCTGCACGCCTTGGCGCGACACGTCGGCGCCGCCCGATTCCTGGCGCGCGGCGATCTTGTCGATTTCGTCCAGGAAGACGATGCCGTTCTGCTCAACGTTATTGATGGCCACGGTGCGCAGGTCTTCTTCGTTGACGCGCTTGGCGGCTTCTTCGTCGACGATCAGCTTGAAGGCTTCGCGCACCTTCATCTTCTTCGGCTTTTTCTTGTCGCGGGCCATGCCGGCGAACATGCCGCGCAATTGCTCGGCCATTTCTTCCATGCCGGGGGGCGTCATGACGTCCATTTGCGGCACGGCCTGGGCGACCTCGATCTCGATTTCCAGATCGTCGATCTTGCCTTCGCGCAGGCGTTTTCTGAAGGTCTGGCGGGCGCTGTTGTCTTCACCGCGCTCCGGCTCGCCGGAGGCGCCGCGGGCGGGCGGCACCAGGGCGTCCAGGATGCGGTCTTCGGCGGCGTCCTCGGCTTGCGTGCGCACGCGGCGCATTTCGAGTTCGCGCGTTTGCTTGATCGAGTATTCGGTCAGGTCGCGGATGATGGTGTCGACGTCGCGGCCGACATAGCCCACTTCCGTGAACTTGGTGGCTTCGATCTTGATGAAGGGCGCGTTGGCCAACTTGGCCAGGCGGCGCGCGATTTCGGTCTTGCCCACGCCGGTGGGGCCGATCATCAGGATGTTCTTGGGGTGGATTTCGTGGCGCAGGGGTTCAGCCACCTGCTGGCGGCGCCAGCGGTTGCGCAGGGCGACGGCCACCGCGCGCTTGGCGCGGTTCTGGCCGACGATGTATTTGTCGAGTTCGGAGACGATCTCTCCGGGCGTCATGTTGGATGCGGACATGAGGGCGAATCCTTGAAGCTTGAGGCGGGCTGGGGAAGCGGCCACGGCGCGGGGAACACCCCAAGCGCCGTATGGCGGCGTCAGTCGCCCAGCGTTTCGATGACGTGGTTCTGGTTGGTGTAGATGCAGAGGTCGCCGGCGATTTCCAGCGATTGCTTGACGACGGCCTCTGGCGACAATTCGGTATTGCGCAGCAGGGCAAGCGCGGCCGATTGCGCGTAGGCGCCGCCCGATCCGATGGCCGCCAGGCCATGTTCGGGTTCAAGCACGTCGCCGTTACCGGTCAGCACCAGCGTGTGCTCGGTGTCGGCCACGATCAGCATGGCTTCAAGACGGCGCAGGACGCGGTCCGTGCGCCAGTCGCGGGTCAGCTCGACGGCGGCGCGCATCAGGTTGCCCTGATGCTTTTCCAGCTTGGCCTCGAAGCGTTCCTGAAGCGTGAATGCGTCGGCGGTGGCGCCGGCAAAGCCAGCGAGGATTTTGTCGTGATACAGGCGGCGGATCTTGCGGGCCGTGCCCTTGACGACGATGTTGCCCAGGGTGACCTGGCCATCGCCGCCCAGTGCGACGCGGTTGCCGCGGCGCACGCACACGATGGTGGTGGCGTGAAATTGTTCCATGCGTTCCTTCCTTTGAAAGGACTAGCTGGGGGCGGTTCCAAGGAAATCAAGCGCGGTGCGCGACGGCCAATAAAAAAGGCCATGCTGGAAACCAGCATAGCCTTTCAGGGCATGGCGTGAAAACGGGACGGATCAGTCGCCGTACAGCTTTTGGCGCATCTCGCGGCGTTCCTGCGCTTCCAGCGACAGGGTGGCCGTCGGGCGGGCCAACAGGCGCGGGACGCCGATCGGTTCGCCGGTTTCTTCACACCAGCCGTATTCGCCGCTGTCGATGCGGGCGATGGACTGTTGCACCTTTTTCAGCAGCTTGCGCTCGCGATCGCGGGTGCGCAGCTCAAGTGCGTGTTCTTCCTCGATGGTGGCGCGGTCGGCGGGGTCGGGCACGAACTGCGTTTCGCGCAGGTGCTCAGTGGTCTCGCCGGCGTTGGCCAGGATGTCCTGTTCGAGTTGTTTGAGCCGTTCCTTGAAGAAAGCCAACTGGCGTTCGTTCATATAGTCGGACTCGGGCATGGCCAGCAATTCCTTCTCGCTGGGCAGATCAATCGCCGTATCGCTCGTCGACTTGCTTGATTTTTTAGTTGCTGCCTTGGTAGCCATGAAAACACTCCACTATGAATCGATCCTGGCGCGGGCGTCCTTTCCCGGTTGGTGCTGCTTGCTGACTACGTTACTCGTACCTCACAGTACTGCCTTCGTCGCATCGCGTCACGTCGGGAAGGGGGATTACCCCGCCAGGCACTGCTCCAAGCCCCGGGTGAAAATCTCCTGGGGCAGCTTACGTCCAATGAATACCATCTTGGTGGACGGTTTTTCGGCCGCGGTCCACGGCTTGCCGGGTTCGGCGCCCATCATCATGTGCACACCCTGGAACAACATGCGGCGGTTGATGCCCTTCATGTACAGGATGCCCTTGTAGCGCATCAGGTCGGGGCCATAGACCTGCACCACGCCACCCAGGAATTCCTCAAGGCGCGCGGGATCGAACGGCTTGTTGGAACGGAAAACAAACGCGCCGATTTCGTCGTCGTGCTTGGGGTGGTGATGGTGGGCGTGATCGCAATGTGCCCCGCAGTCGCCTTCGTGATCGTGGTCATGGTCGTGACCATGGCCATGATCGTGCCCGTGGTCATGCCCATGGTCGTGGGCGTGGCTGTGGGCGGCGTCGGGGTGCTCATCGGCCAGGAATTCCGGGTCGATGTCCAGAATGGAATTCAGGTTGAAGCCGCTGATGTCGATGATCGACTTCAGGTCGACTTCGCCAAAATTGACCGGCGTGATCGGCGCGCGCGGGTTCATGTGAACCAGGCGGTGGCGCAGCGCTTCGTAGTCGACTTCGTTGACCAGGTCGCGCTTGGAGATCAGGATGCGGTCGGCGAAACCGACTTGCTTCTGGGCTTCGGGTTGCTCGTCCAGCGTGGACATGCCGTGCTTGGCGTCCACCACGGTTACCACCGCATCCAGGCGGTAGTACTCGGCGATGTCGTCGTCCATGAAGAACGTCTGGCACACGGGGCCGGGGTTGGCCATGCCGGTGGTTTCCAGGATGACGCGTTCGAATGTCAGTTCGCCGGCTTCGCGCTTGACGCGCAGCTCGGACAGCGTACGCATCAGGTCGCCACGCACCGTGCAGCAGACGCAGCCGTTGGACAGTTCGATGATTTCTTCATCGCTGTCTTGCACGAGCAGGTCGTTGTCGATGCTTTCCGGTCCGAATTCGTTTTCGATGACCGCTACGCGGCGGCCGTGAAATTCGGTCAGGATGCGTTTGAGCAGGGTGGTCTTGCCCGCACCGAGAAAGCCGGTGAGGATGGTGACGGGAACCATTTTGTCCAAACTGCGCGGGGTGTTCATGGCGAAGCTGCTAGCGTGAAGTCAAGGCTGAAGTCTAGGCATTCAACACAGGCCCTGACAGGGTGTTTTGCCCCGTGCAGGATGGTGTTTGCCACAGGCTGCGTGGGCCGCCAACAGCGGCCGGACGCAGGATTACAGCACAGTCGGGGGCAGGGGGCAAACCCCGGGTCAACCCAGGGGCCGAAGCCCGCCGGATCGCGTCTGTAGCCTGGAAAGTACCCGGCGATATCACTATTTTGGGGCGGTTTTCCGGATTTCAAGAGTCGGTGCGACTTGGTCGCGACCGGCCCTTGTCCGGTGCCTGGCAAATTGGCGTTTCGGCAAGCGGGGGCCTGGCAACGTCGCCACGGACACGGGCGGGCAGACGTGGGCAGCGCGGCATGGCGGCGCGGGCGCCGCGCCGCAGCCGGTTCAATGGTGGTGGTGATGATGGCCGGCGTCAGCGGGTTGCTTTTGCTGGCATTGGGGACAGAGCGCCCGGATCTCGGTTTCTTGTGTGGCCAGGGCGTAGCCCGTTTGGGCGACGCGTTCGGCCAGTTGGCGGCTCATGGCGGGGTCGGACACTTCGGCCACCGCGCCGCAACCGGTGCACACCACCAGCAGGTCGTGGGGCGCGCCGCCGGCGTCGTGGCAGGCGCTCCAGGCGTTGACTGCGTCCAGCCGGTGGATCAGCCCTTCATCCATCAGGAAGTCCAACGCGCGGTACACGGTGGGGGGCGCGGCGCCGGGGTGCACTTCGCGCATCGCGTCCAGCAGCTCGTACGCCTTTAGGCTGCGCCCATGGCGCAGCAGCAGTTCCAGCACCTTGCGGCGGATGGGCGTCAGGCGGCGTCCGCGCTGCTCGCACAGCGTCTCGGCGACGCTGAGCTGGGCGCCTACGGTGTCGCTGCGGGGGGGGCGGGGCGGAGCGGGCATGGCGGACTTTATCTGAATGAAAGACGCGCGCGACGCGCGCGAGATGCCTGGAAGGTAGCAGAAAAGTCGTATATGCGGGCAGCGCTCCCGGAATCAAGCAGATTTAGTTATGATATAACATTGTAAAAATCGCAAGCGCCGCATCTCGCGGCGCATTGCTTTGATTTCGGCTTGTCCTTTGTGGTGTTTGCGCTTTCCCATGTCTCACTTCACGCTTCTGCCCGCACGGTCCGGCACCGCGCCGCGGCACGGCAACCCTCCTCGCTCTGCATTCCTGGTGTCGGCCTGGCGCCGCATGGCGGCCGCGTTGGTGGCTGCAACCTTGCTGTGGGTGTTGACGGGCTGGGCGCTGGATTGGTGGCCGCGATGAGCGTGGCGCCGGTCACGATCGAACTGTCCGAGGCGTCCTTCGGCTGGCACGGGCATCCCGCGCTGAAGGCCGTGTCGGGCCGCTTCGCCGCCGGCGGGATGACGGCGGTGGTCGGACCCAACGGCGCCGGCAAGTCGACGCTGATCAAGGGAATCATGGGGGTGCTGCGTCCCATGACGGGCAGCGTGCGCATCAGCGGGGCCGGGCGTTCCGAACTGGCGTGGTTGCCGCAGGCGGCTGAACTGGACCGGGCGTTTCCCGTGACGGTGCTGGACCTGGTGGCCATGGGCGCATGGCGCCGGGTCGGCGCCTGGCGACGCTTTCCCGCCGACGAGCTTGACCGCTGCATGCACGCGCTGGAAACCGTCGGTCTGGCCGATGCGGCCGGGCGCGGCGTGGACACTTTGTCGGGCGGGCAGATGCAGCGCACCTTGTTTGCGCGGATGCTGGTGCAGGATGCGCCCGTGCTGCTGCTGGACGAACCCTTCGCCGCTGTCGACAGCCATACCGCCGACGACCTGATGGCCCTGCTATGCGGGCTGCATGGCCAGGGCCGCACGGTTATCGCGGTGCTGCATGACCTGGATCTGGTGCGCGGCCACTTCCCGGAATCCTTGCTGCTGTCGGGCTCTGTGGTCTCGTGGGGCGACACCGCGACCGCGCTAAGCGACGCAAATCTGAAAATGGCGCGCCAGTGGCACGCGAGGGCCTACCAATGAGTCTGGCGCAATGGGTGCTTTCGCCCTTCATGGATTATGGATTCATGCGGCGCGCGCTGGCGGGGGCGTGTGCCTTGTCGCTGGGGGCCGCGCCTTTGGGCGTGTTCCTGGTGCTGCGGCGCATGAGCCTGATGGGCGACGCGATGTCGCACGCGATCCTGCCGGGGGTGGCGGCGGGCTTTCTGCTGTCCGGCTTGTCGCTGGGCGCCATGATGCTGGGCGGCATCGTCACCGGCCTGGCCGTCGCCTTGCTGGCGGGCCTGGTGGCGCGCCTGACTCCGCTGCGTGAAGACGCCAGCTTTGCCGCTTTCTATTTGATATCGCTGGGGCTGGGCGTACTGCTGGTGTCCCTGCGCGGCTCGAACATGGACTTGCTGCACGTGCTGTTCGGCACGGTGCTGGGGCTGGACGATGCCTCGCTGCTGCTGGTGACCATCACGGCCAGCGTGACCTTGCTGGTGCTGGCCGCCATCTACCGCCTGCTGGTGGCCGAATGCCTGGACCCCGGGTTCCTGCGCGCCAGTGGCGGCGGGGGTGGCTGGGTCCATATGGGGTTCCTGGTGCTGGTGGTGGTGAATCTGGTGGCGGGTTTCCAGGTGCTGGGCACCTTGATGGTCGTCGGCATCATGATGCTGCCCGCCGCCGCCGCCCGATTCTGGGTGCGCTCGGCTGCCCGGCAGATTCCGTTGGCGGCCGGCTTCGGCGTGCTGGCCTCCATCAGCGGTTTGCTCGTGTCCTACCACTTCAACGTACCCGCCTCGCCGTCGATCATCCTGGCGGCGGGCGCCTGTTATCTGCTTTCCATCGTTGGCGGCCCGCAAGGGGGGCTGCTGCGGGCACCGCGCCGCACGCGCCAAGCCTGAGTTCACAAGGAGATTCGCCATGCGTTCCATTCTGCCGTCGCGCCGCCGCGCCCTGTTGACTGTCGCGGGCCTGTGCCTGTCGGCTGTCCTTGGCGCAGCGCACGCCGCGGAACCGCTCAAGGCCGTGGCCAGCTTTTCCATCCTGGGCGACATTGTTCGCGAAGTGGGGGGCGACGATGTCAGCTTGACGACATTGGTGGGGCCTGACGGCGATGCGCACGAATATGAACCCACGCCGGGCGACGCAAAAAAGCTGTCCGCTGCGCAGGTGCTGTTTGTGAACGGGCTGGATTTCGAGACCTGGCTGCCGAAGTTGACGAAGGCGTCGGGCTTTGCCGGCAAGACGGTCGTGGCCTCACAGGGCGTCACGCCGCGCAAGTTCGCGCAGGTGGGCGGCGACCATAAGCACGCTGAACACGATCATGACCACGACCACGACCACGGCGATGGCGGTGGCGATGGCGATGGCCATCATCATCACGGCGACGCCGATCCGCATGCATGGCAAAGCCTGGCCAACGGCGTGATCTATGCGCGCAACGTGGCCGACGGCCTGGCCGCCGCCGACCCTGCCCATGCCGACGCCTATCGTCAGCGCGCGGCCGCCTATATCGCCCGCCTGCAAGCGCTGGACGCCTCGGCCAAGAAGACGTTTGCCGCCATTGCCGCCGACCGCCGCAAGGTGGTGACGTCGCATGACGCGTTCGGGTATTTTGGCGACGCCTACGGCGTGTCGTTCATCCCCGCGATGGGAGTGTCGACGGACGCCGAACCGTCGGCCGGCGAAGTGGCCCGCATCATCGAACAGGTCAAGCGCGACAAGGTGCCCGCGGTGTTCGTCGAGAACATCTCCAGCCCCAAACTTGTGCAGCAGATTGCACGGGAAACGGGCGCCAAGGTGGGTGGTACGCTTTATTCCGACGCCCTGTCCAAGCCCGGACAGCCCGGCGCGACCTATATGGAAATGTTTGAATGGAACGTACGTCAGCTTGCCGCGGCCTTGCAGCCCTGACCGCCGCGACGGCCATGCTGGTGGCCGGCTCCGCCAGCGCGCATCCGCACATGTGGATCGATGCGCGGGCGGTGGTCGACATCGACGCGCAGCAGCGCGTTACCGCCGTGCGCCAGGTATGGCTGTTTGACGAAATGTTCGGCGCTTACGCCACGCAGGGCATGGCCAAGGGCAAGGGCGGCGCCTTGCCCGCCGCCACCTTGAAGGGCATGGCCGACGACTGGATGAGGTCCTTGGGTGAACCTATCTCGCACTACTTCACTCGCGTCACGGTGGGCGGGCAGACCGCTACGTTCGCGGCGCCGCGCGATGCGCGTGTCGACTGGAACCCGAAGACGACGCGCCTGACGCTGTCGTTCACCTTGCCGCTGGCGAGCCCGATGCCCATCGGCCCCGAGGGCGCGCGAGTGGACATTTACGACCCTACCTATTTCGTCGCTTACGCCTTCGACGAGAAAGGCGCGGTGTCGCTGGCCGGCCCGCAGGCGTCGGCCTGCACATCCGACTATCGCAAGCCCAAGGAACTGGATTGGAAGACCATGCAGCAATTGGCCGCAATCCCGGCCGATCCGGAGGCACTGCCGGACGAACTTTTTGCCATCACCAAAGGGCTGACGCACCGCATCGAGGTGCAATGCCCCTAGCGTTGTCCCGTGGCGGCGCTGTGCTGGGGTTCGCGTTGCTGCTGCTGCTTGGCGGCATGAGCGCGGCGGCGGCGCAGGGCGCGCATCCTTTCGGCGTGCCGGAAAGTGGGGCGGGCATGGGCGGCCCCGGCTGGCTGGCCAATTTCTTCGGTCAGGTGTCTGTCTGGCAAAGCCATTTCTACCGTCAACTGACGGGCGCGGCGCGCGCCTGGCAGGCCGATGGCGGCGCGGCCTGGACGTTGATCGGCCTGTCGTTTGCCTACGGCGTGTTCCACGCGCTGGGCCCCGGCCACGGCAAAGCCGTGATTTCTTCCTACGTGCTGGCCAATCGGCAGACGGCGCGCAACGGCGCGCTGCTGGCGCTGGCGTCCGCATTGATCCAGGCGCTGGTGGCGATTGTGTTGGTCGCGGTGTTGGCGCTGGTGTTCAACGCCACCGCCGCCACGATGAACCAGGCGACGCGTTGGCTTGAGCTGGCGTCGTATGCGCTGGTGACGTTGTTGGGCGCGTGGCTGGTCTGGATCAAGGCGATTCGGCCGCTGCTGCCAGGCAGGCGCCAAGGGGCGGTGGCGGGGACGGTTCGGGCGACCACGTCCAAGCGCGCTGTGCCAATGGCGGGTGCCGGATTGACGACGGGTGCATCGCCGCCGAGGGGCGCTCCGCCGAGGGGCGCCCCGCCGGAGGGCGCCCCGCCAAAGGGCGCCTCGCCAAAGGGCGCTCCGCCAAAGGGCGCCTCGCCAAAGGGCGCCTCGCCAAAGGGCGCTGCGGCGTTGAATGCGATCCCGGTGTATGCGTCCGCCGCGTCCGTGACGGTGGGGTTGCCGCATCTCCACCAACATCACCATCACCATCATCATCACGACGACTGCGGTTGCGGACATGCGCATGTGCCCGCGCCTGAGCAGGTGGCGGGCAGCTTGAGCTGGCGTCGCGCCGCATCCGCCATTCTGGCCGTGGGACTGCGACCGTGCAGCGGTGCGTTGATCGTGCTGGTGTTCGCGTTGTCGCAAGGCTTTTTTATGGCCGGCGTGGCGTCGGCACTGGCCATGGGCGCCGGCACCGGTTTGACGGTGGCGGCGCTGGCCTGCCTGGCGGTAGCCGCCGGCGGCGCGGCCACGCGCGTCGGCCAGCGCTTGTCCAGCAAGGGCGCGGCGCGATTGCGCTACAGCGTAGAGGCACTGGCCGCGATGGCGGTGTTGTTGTTGGGTGTCATGCTGCTGGGCGGCATGTTGGCGGGCGGCGGGTAAGCCCCGGCCGTTCAGGATTTGCGGCCCGCGCGCGGATGCGCCTGGTCGTAGGCCTTGGCCAGATGCTGGAAATCCAGGCGCGTGTAGACCTGCGTGGTCGAGATATTGGCGTGGCCCAGCATTTCCTGCACGGCGCGCAGGTCTTGCGCCGATTGCAGCACATGGCTGGCGAAACTGTGGCGCAGCACGTGCGGATGCACATGCGTGGGCAGGCCCGCTGTTTGGGCGATCTGCGCCAGTTGCAGTTGCACGACGCGGGGAGAAATGCGCTTGCCGCGCGCGCCCAGGAACAAGGCGCAGGCGTCCTGAATAAGCGGGTGGGGCGGCGACAGCTGCTGGCGCACGGCAATCCATTTCTGCAAGGCGGCAATCGCTGCCTGCCCCACCGGCACCGAGCGGCGCTTGCCGCCTTTGCCCAGCACTTCGACCTCGGCTTCTTCCAGCTTCAACCAGCCGGCGGATTCGTAATCGGGGGTGCGCGTGTAGCGCAAGTCCAACCCAACCAGCTCTGACAAGCGCAGCCCGCTGGAATACAGCAGTTCAAGCATGGCTTGGTCGCGCAGCGCGACGGGCTCGTTGGCCACTTTGGCGGGCGCGCGGTCTAGCAGGGCTTGGGTTTGTTCTACGGACAAGGCTTTGGGCAGGCCACGCGGCGCTTTGGGCGCGCGTACCCCGGCCACGGGGTTCCCGGCCAGGTCGACGGCGGGGGCCCACCATTGGTAGAAGCCGCGCCAGGCGGCCAGCGTGCGCGCCAGGCTGCGTGGCCCGCGACCCTGGGCATGCAGGCGTGCGACAAATTGGCGGATGTGGCCGTTGGCGATCTTGTCCAGCGGCAGGCCGGCGCGGTCGGCCAGTTGGTGCAGAAAGTGCAGCTCACGCTGATAGCCGCTCAGCGTGTGCACGGAATAGCGGCGGTTGGTTTCCAGATGGCGTAGCCACGCGCGCATCGGTTCGGGCAGCGCCTGGTCGCCGGCGTCGGGCTGCGAGGGGCCGGCGGTTGCCCTTGCTCCGTCGGGCGAAGGCACGGTGCCGACGGTGGACCGTTTGCTGTCGGACGCGGGGGCAGCATCGACGCCGTCCTGCGCACTGCCGGGCGGGGGCGCGTTGTGCGAGTTCTGGTCCATGTCCGCCCGCCGTCGCGTTGCGCTAGGCCTTGGGCGAGGCCGGGTTCAAGCGATGCAGCGCGGCCGATGCCAGTTGGCCGACGGATTCCAGAAACGCCGTGCCCATCTCGGGCGTAAAGCGTTCCGGGTCGTCGGAGCCCAGCACCAACAGGCCCACGGCCGGGCCGTCGGCTTCCAGGCGCAAGGGCACCAGGGCCAGCGACTTGGGCTTGCTGTCCAGCCAGCCCACCGCTTCGAAATCGGTGTCGGTGCCGCAGTACGGCGTCTTCAGGCTGTCGGTGAACGTGCGCACATCTTGCGAGACGGGCTCGCCATAACCGGTGGGCGCCAACTCGGACAAATCCCACAGGCGCAGCGCCACGTGGTTCAGGTCGAATTGTTCGGCCAGGCCCAGCGCGATTTCGCCGGGCACGCGCTGCGCGTCATTTTCAGACAGCAGGCGGCTGCACCACTTGGCCACATGCGTGCCGATGCTTTCGTTGGCGGTGGCGTTGCGCACCAGTTCGTTCAAGCGCCATTCCAGTTCGCGGTTGCGTTCGCGCAGGGTCAGGATCTGGCGTTCGCCCAGCGAGATGGCGCGAGAGCCATGCGGGTGCGGCACCTGCATGGTGGCGAACACGTCGGCGTGTTCGTCAAAGAAGCCGGGGTGGTCTTGCAGGAAGGCGGCGATGTCTTGGGCGGTGAAAGCGGTATCAGTCATAGGGTCAGCGGTTCAGCGCCATGGAGAAGACGAGCTTGTCGATGTCGACCTGCCCCGTGAACACGGATTCGGCCGGGCCGGTCATGCGCAGTTGGTCGCCATTCCAGGCAACGGTCAGTACGCCGCCGCGCGTTTGCACGCGCACCGGCGATTCCAGCAGGCCACGGCGGATGCCGGCTGCCACGGCGGCGCAGGCGCCCGTGCCGCAGGCCAGCGTTTCGCCCGCGCCGCGCTCGAAAACGCGCAGGCGGACGTTGTGGCGGTCCATGACTTGCAGGAAGCCCGCATTCACGCGGCGGGCAAAGCGCGGGTGGGTTTCGATCAGCGGGCCTTGAACGGAAACGGGCGCGGTGTCCACGTTATCCACCACCTGAACCGCGTGCGGGTTCGAGATGGCCACGGCCGACAGCCACACTTTGTTTGGCACGCCAGCGGGGGCGTCCAGTTCAAGTTCCCAGAGGGTGTCTTCGCCTTCGCGCGTTGAAGGCAGGCCGGCGGTGTCGAATGGCAGGGCCTCGGGTTCGAACCGGGTGCTGCCCATATCTACCGTGACTTGTTCGTCGTCGCCTTCGTCCAGCACCAGGATGCCGGTGGCGATTTCCGCGCGCAGCGGATTACGGTCGGACAGCCCTTGTTCGTGCACAAAGCGCACAAAACAGCGCGCGCCGTTGCCGCAGTGTTCGACTTCGCTGCCGTCGGAATTGAAAATGCGATAGCGGAAATCCGCGTCGGGGCGGGTGGCCCGTTCGACCAGCAGGATCTGGTCGGCTCCGATGCCGAAGTGCCGATCGCCCAGCGCTCGGGCACGCTCGGGCGTCATTTCGATGGTCTGGCGGACCCCGTCGAGCACGACAAAGTCGTTGCCCGCGCCATGCATTTTGGTGAAGTTCCAGTTCATCGGGCGATTATCGCCCATTATTCGGGCGCGGACAGCCGGCCGAGATCAATAGAGCTTGGCTTCGCCGGGCGGACGGGTCTTGAAGCGGCGGTGGACCCAGTAGTACTGGCTGGGGCAGCGGCGCACCCAGGTTTCCAGCTCGCGGTTCAGCCGGGCGGTGGCCTCTTCCAGGGACGCGTCGCCGGGAAAGTCCGCCAGGGCGGGCAGCACGTCCACATGGTATCGGCCGGTGTCGGGGTTCCAGAAGCCCACGATGGGCAGCACCGCCGCGTTCCATTTCTGGGCCAGTTGCGCGGTGGCCAGCAGCGTGGCGGCCTGCACGCCGAAGAACGGCACGAACACCGACCCTTGGCGGCCGAAATCCATGTCGGGCAGGTAGTAGACCGGACGCGGGGCGCGCAGGTGGCGGATCAGGTCGCGCACGCCGTCCTTGCGGCTGACCAGGAAAACCTCGTTGAAGCGCGCGCGTCCGGCGGCCACGACCGCGTCGATGTGCGGATCGCTTTGCGGGGTGTACATGGTGGCAGCGCTGGGCACTTCCATGGTCAGGCGGGTGGCGGCGGCATCCAGCGCGATGAAGTGCGGCGCCAGCAATATCACCGAACGGCCTTGGGCGATCAGTTCGTTGATGCGCTCGGCCCCGCTTTGCGTGACCATGTCCTTGATGGCTTCGGGCGTGCCGTACCACAGCACGCCGCGATCAACGATGGATTGCGCCAGCGCCCGGAAGTGTTCCGCCACCCATTGCTCGCGCACCGACTCGGGCTGGTCGGGAAAGCACAATTCCAGATTGCGCCGCACGATGCGCGCCCGGGATTTAGCCAGCCGTGGCGCCAGCCAACCCAGCACGGCGCCGATGCGCAAGCGCGTCGACGGCTGGATGCGGCCGAACCATTTCAACAGGGAAACCAGCGTACGCGTCTTTGAATCTTTCATCGTGTCGGGAGTGGACCGGGCGGCGGAAACCAGAAAACGTCAGCGAGCCGACGGGGCGGCGTCGGGCGCCGGGGGCGCGCCGCGCGGGGTCTTGTAGCGGTTGTAGCTCCAGAGGTACTGCTGGGGGCAGCGCCGGATCAGGGTTTCCATCGCGGCGTTGATCAGCGCGGCCTGCGCCGTGGCATCGGCCGGCAGCGGCTCGGGCACGCGCACATAGTGGATGCGCCAGCCTCGGCCGTGGGGCAGGCGTTCGCCCGCCGTCAGGATGATGGGGACGTTGGTCTGCGTGGCCAGTTTGCTGGGCAGCGTCATTGTGTAGGCCAGGCGCCCGAAGAACGGCGCCCACACCCCATCGCCCACGCTGGGCGCCTGGTCAGGCAGCATGCCCACCGATTCACCGCGCCGCAGCGCCCGCACGAATTCCCGCACGCCCTGCATGGTGGCCGGCACGGCATTGACGGCGGAACTGTTGCGCGCGGTCTCCAGCAGCGGGGCCAGCACGTCTTTGCGCGGCGGGCGGAACATCACCGTCATGGGCATCTGGCGGGCCAGATAGCGGGCGGTGATTTCGAAGCAGCCCAGGTGCGGGGTCAGGAACAGGATGCCGCGCCCCTCGGCGCGCGCCGTGTCCACCACGGCGTTGTCGTCGGAAACCACCTGCGCCAGGCTTTGTTCGTTCTTGAACCACACGCGGGGGTTCTCAAGAATCATGGCGCCGGTTTCGGCGGCGGCACGGCGCGCGAAGGCCGCGCCGGGGTAGCCGGCCTGGGCGGCATTGGCCTGAAGGCGGCGCCGATACTTGCCGGGCCAGGCGTACACGGCCAGCCCCGCGGCGCGCCCAAGGGCGTGCGCAACCGGTAGCGGCAAGGCGGCAAAGAGTCGGAACAGGGCGAGCAGCATTCAGCAAATAGGAAAGGTCGGGCAGGGTTATGCCGGTATTCGGGAATATGTTTACACCCCCGCCGCGAGCATAAGAACGGCATTTTCGCTTAAAATCCGCTCAGTCGCCGAGTTAACCGACAACTTGCGGGGCGACGGCAAGGGTGCAGCGCATGGCGCGCCCTTTGCCAAATCCGCTAAAGCGTCGCGCCCAGATAGCGTATTTCATGCGGTCCGGGGTGCAACGCGCCTCATGAACCTATACGCCGGCAACGCCGGACACCAAGGACGCATCTGTGGCCAATAACGATTTTCTCTTCACTTCCGAATCCGTCTCCGAAGGGCATCCCGACAAGGTTGCCGACCAGATTTCCGATTCGATCCTGGACGCCATCTTCACGCAAGACCCGAACGCGCGTGTCGCAGCCGAAACGCTGTGCAACACCGGCCTGGTCGTGCTGGCCGGTGAAATCACCACCACCGCCAACGTGGATTACATCCAGGTCGCCCGGGACACCATCCGCCGCATCGGCTACGACAACACCGAATACGGTATCGACTACAAGGGTTGCGCCGTGCTGGTTGCTTACGACAAGCAATCGCCGGACATCGCCCAGGGCGTGGACCGCAGCTCGGAAGACTATCTGAACCAGGGCGCGGGCGACCAGGGCCTGATGTTCGGCTATGCCTGCGACGAAACGCCCGACCTGATGCCGGCCCCGATCTGGTACGCGCACCGCCTGGTGCAGCGCCAGAGCGAACTGCGCAAGGACGGCCGCCTGCCGTGGCTGCGCCCGGACGCCAAGTCGCAGGTCACGTTCCGCTATATCGACGGCCGCCCGGCTGAAGTCGATACCGTGGTGCTGTCGACCCAGCACGCGCCGGAAGTCACGCAAGAAACCATCCGCGAAGCGGTGATTGAAGACATCATCAAGCCGAGCTTCCCCGAAGGCCTGATCACGCCGCAAACCAAGTTCCTGGTCAACCCGACCGGCCGCTTCGTCATCGGCGGCCCGCAAGGCGATTGCGGCCTGACCGGCCGCAAGATCATCGTCGACACCTACGGCGGCGCATGCCCGCACGGTGGTGGCGCGTTCTCGGGCAAGGATCCGTCCAAGGTCGACCGTTCGGCCGCCTACGCCGCGCGGTACGTGGCCAAGAACATCGTGGCCGCCGGCCTGGCGCGCCAGTGCCAGGTGCAGGTCAGCTACGCCATCGGCGTGGCCGAACCGATCAACATCACCGTCTACACCGAAGGCACGGGCGTCATCCCCGACGACCAGATCGCCAAGCTGGTGCGCGAACACTTCGACTTGCGTCCCAAGGGCATCGTCAACATGCTGGATCTGCTGCGCCCGATCTACGCGAAGACCGCCGCGTACGGCCACTTCGGCCGTTCCGAGCCGGAATTCTCGTGGGAGGCCACGGACAAGGTCCAGGAACTGAAGAAGGCGCTGTAAGCGACGGCAGTCGGGGCGGTTTCTGTCGGTCGGCTCCAGTCTGCGGACTTCTATTGCGGGCCTGTTAGCTGCCGCCTCCTTTTACCTTCGTTCAGCCAGCCGGCTTTCAACGCCCGGTCCTGAACAAAAAATGCCCCCGCCGGACTCCGGCGGGGGCATTTTTTTGCGTTGCTGCGTTGCTGCGTTGCTGCGTTGCTGCGTTGCTGCGTTGCTGCGTTGCTGCGTTGCTGCGTTGCTGCGTCGCGACGTTACGCGCGCGCCCCGTGATCCTACAG
Source organism: Achromobacter sp. B7 (assembly GCF_003600685.1). Lineage (NCBI taxonomy): Bacteria > Pseudomonadati > Pseudomonadota > Betaproteobacteria > Burkholderiales > Alcaligenaceae > Achromobacter > Achromobacter sp. B7. The sequence goes on along the minus strand of NZ_CP032084.1, from coordinate 5,974,915 downwards.
CCCCCACGCCGACAGGTCCGGCGTGCGCCGGGTCGGCGACAGCACCGGCTCCAGCACCGCCGCGCAGTCCAGCAAGGCGGCATCGCCACCGGCGGGGGCCAGCAACTGCACGGCCATCGGCATGCCTTCAGGGTCCGCACCCGCCGGCAGCGCGATGGCTGCCGCGCCCAGGAAGTTGGCGGGGCGCAGCAGCTTGCCCAAGCCCACGTGGCGTACGTCTTCGGCGTCCAGCGCTTGCGCCGCCTGATCGCACGCGGGCATCAACAGCCCGTCCAGCCCCTGCATGGCGGCGGCGAAGGCGGCCATGTCGGCCTGGCGCCGGGTCAGCGCGGCTTCGTAGTCCGCCCGCGCAATGCGGCCGCCCGCCGCGATGCGTGCCCGCACCACGTCCCACAACGGCGCGGCGGGGTTTTCGGCCAGCGCGCCGTAATAGGCATAGGCCTCGTACGCCAGCACCAGCGAGTTGTCATCGGCCATGCGCGCAAAGGACAGCGACGCGGGCGGATGCCAGGCGGTGGGCGCAATGCCCGCTTGCGCCAGTCGCTCTTGGGCCCGATGCCACGCATCCAGGCCGGCGTCCGACAGCGGCGTGGGCCACGCTTGCGGGGTCAGCACGGCAACGGCGGCGGGCCGGCGTGGCGCGGGGTGGCGCAGCGCGGTCACGCAGGACGCGGGCAACGCCAAGGTGGCGGCATCGTCCACGTCCGGCCCGGCCAGCAATTGCGTCAACAGGCGCGCGTCCGCCACGTTGCGGGCCAGCGGCCCCAACACGTCCAGTGTGTCCGACAGCGGCAGGCAGCCCGCGCGGCTGATCAGGCCCGAAGACGGCTTGAAGCCCACCACGCCGTTCAGCGCAGCTGGCGCGCGCACCGAACCGCCGGTGTCCCCGCCCAGCGCAATGGCCGTCAGCCCCGCCGCCATGGCCACGCCCGCGCCGCTGGACGAACCGCCCGGCGCGCGCGCAACCTTCGCGTCCCACGGGTTGCGCGCCGTGCCTTGGGTGGGGTTCTGCCCCGACAGCCCGAACGCGAATTCCGTCATGCGTGTCTTGCCCAGAATCACCATGCCCTCGGCTGCCAGCTTGCGCACCGCGGTCGACGTGTCGCCGCTGATCACGCCGCGCCGCGCTTCGGATCCGCCCGTGGTCGGTATGCCCTGCCACTGCACGCTGTCTTTGACGGCCACCGGTACGCCATGCAAGGGCCCCAGCAGCAGGCCGGCGTCCCGCAGGCGGTCGGCGGCGTCGGCCTGCGCCAACGCGCGTTCGGCGGTGACTTCGCTAAACGCGGCCAGCGGGGCGGCGCGTTCGATGCGGTCCAGGAAATGCGTGGTGACCTGGCGGGCGCTCAGCTCGCCTTCACGGATGGCGCGCGCCAGCTCGCGGGCGTCTCGAAAATGCAGGTCGGTGTGGTCTTGTGCGGGCATGGGTCTCTTTCAAAAAGGAAAAGCTCTCCGGTCCTGTCCGGACCGGAAAGCCATTGCGTTTGCAGGGCGCGCGTTGCGGCTATTTCAGCGTCTGGCCCTTTGTTTCAGGCATGCGGATGAAGGTGATCAACGTGATCACGGCGCCGGCCAGCACGTAATAGAAGAACCAGCGTTCCATGCCACGGCTTTGCAACCAAGTCAGCAGGTAAGGCGTGGTGCCGCCCAGCAGCGCCACCACCAGGTTGTACGGCGTGCCGATACCGACGGCGCGCACGCTGGTGGGAAATTGTTCCGACATGATGGCAGGCGCAATCGCCGTGTACATGGCGTACAGCACCAGGCCGAACAGTTCCACCGCCAGGATCGAGCCAAACGACGGGCCCAGGGTGGTCATCAGCGGGTAGAAGAACACCAGGTAGCCGGCCGCAAAGAAGATCAGCTGCGGCTTGCGGCCGATGCGGTCGGACAAAATGCCGAACAGCGGCTGCACCAGCATGAACACGATCAAGGCCACGGTATTGGCGGCGAACGCGGTCTTGGGGTCCGCGCCAACCTGGCGGATGGCATACGTGGGCACATAGGCCACGAAGATGTAGAACGCAAACGTGGTCAGCACCGAGAAACCCACGATGCGCAGCACTTCACGCGGATGGTCGCGCAGCAGCGTGCGCAGCGGCTGCTTTTCGATGCCGGTCTTCTTGGCGTGCGAAAACGCTTCCGTTTCCGGTACCGAACGGCGGATCCACATGCCGGCCAGCCCACCGAAGGCGCCGATCAGGAACGGAATGCGCCAGCCCCACGAGGCCATGTCGGCCTTGGTCAGCGTGGACGTCAGGATCCAACCCACGGCGGACGCGGCCAGGATGCCCACGGCGGCGCTGAAAAACACAAAGCTGGAATAGAAACCGCGCTTTTCCGGCGGCGCCATTTCAGCCAGAAAGGTCGTGGCCGAGGCATACTCTCCGCCCAGCGACAAACCTTGCAAGAGGCGCGCGGCGGTCAGCAACAGCGGGGCAGCCAGGCCGATGGTGGCGTAGGTGGGGGTGATGGCGATGATGAGCGAACCGCCCGCCATCATCAAAATCGTCAGGCCCAGCGCGGCTTTGCGGCCGTAGCGGTCGGAAAAGATGCCCAGCACCCAGCCGCCCACCGGTCGCATGAAAAACCCCACCGCGAAGATGCCGAAGGTGGCAAGCAGCGCGGTGGTTTCATTGCCTTCTGGAAAGAACTGGCCCGAAAAAAAGATGGCGAACGACGCGTAGATGGTCCAATCGAACCATTCGACCGCATTGCCTACACTACCGGCCAGGATGGTGCGTGACCGGGATATGGGCGCGGCGGCAAGCGCGGCGGCGGGCGCGGCGCTTACCCCTTGCTTGCTGCGCAAGGTTGCGGATGGGCTGCTCATGACGTCCTCAACATAAGAATTTATTTTTGGTCAAAAAGACCGTTTAATTTTGTGTTTTTATCAATGCGCGAACGTTAGATTAATGAATATAGTCACGTCAAGTAAGGGTAAGCCCCTAATGCCGGCGCTGGACGACACCGATCTGGCCTGCCTGATCGCGTTGCAGGCAGACCCCCGCGCGTCCTGGCGCGAGCTGGGCGCGGCCACCGGCATCGCCGAACGTACCGTGGCGCGTCGCATCCGCCGCTTGATGGACGCCGACGCGCTGCGCGTCATTGCCGAACCTGACCCGTTGGTCATGGGGCAGGGCGTGGTGTTGCACGCGTGGGTGCGCTGCCGGTCCGGCCGCGTGCCTGAGGTGGCCGAACAGTTGGCGAGGCTGGACATCAGCCAGCTGGTCGTCACGCTGGCCGGCACCGCCGACCTGATGGCCGAACTGACCCTGGGCGATGCGGCCGACATGCCCGACGTGGTCACCCGCGTGCTGCCGTCGATCGACGGCGTCGAACATGTGGAAGCGCGGCTGGTGCTGCGCCCATTTCGTCGTGCCGGGCAGTGGCGCATCCAGGCGCAACCGGACGCCGTGCCGGACGCGCCGCAGGCCCAGCCGCCCGCCGCGTTAAGCGATGCAGAGTCGCGCATGGTGGCCCATCTGATGCGCGACGGCCGCGCCAGCCTGGCCGAACTGGCCGAGCAGGCCGGCGTCAGCGAACCCACCGCGCAGCGCCTGCTTTCCCACCTGGTCGAACGCCGGGCACTGAGCTTTCGCGTTGAGGTGGAGCCCGCGTTGGTGGGCTTTCCGGTTGAGGCGGTGATCTCGGTGCAGGTGCGGCCGCAAGCCGTCGACGCCATGGCGGCGCATCTGGCGCTGGACCCGCACACCCGCTGCCTGTTCGGCACCAGCGGGGCGTCGCAGTTGTTCTGGCACGTGCTGTGCCGCGACAGCCTGCATCTGTGGGAAGTGACCACACGCCGCCTGGGCGAACTGGACGGCGTGCTAAACAGCGAAGTCGGCGTGGTGATGCGGGCGCACAAGCGTTGCGGCATCGTGCGCGCGGGGGCGCGCCTGGCCAGCAACGGCGACGGCGGGGATTGATGCCGCGCGTCGCGCTCGCCAGATTTACAGCCGCTGCCCGCCGGTGGCGTCGATGCGTTGGCCAGTGATCCAGCGCCCTTGATCCGACGCCAGGAAAGCAACGATGTCGGCGATATCCTCGGGTTGACCCACGCGGCCCAGCGCTACGCTCTTGGCGATGACTCGGCTAAGCTCCGGGTCGCGTGCACGTGGGTTCAAGTCCGTGCTGGTGGCGCCGGGCAAAACGGCGTTCACCGTAATGCCGCGCTCGCCTAACTGCTGGGCCAGCAGCAGGCTCAACGCTTCAAGCCCCGCCTTGGCAGGCGCATAGACGCTCATTTCCGGGTAGGCAGCCCGCGTGCCCATCGACGAAATATTGATGATGCGGCCGTTGTCGCGCAGGAACGGCAGGGTCTGCTGGATCAAAAAAAAGGGCGACTTCAGATTCACTTGCAGCACGCGGTCGAAGTCTTGCGGCGCAACATCTGCAAGCAGCGCGCGCAGCCCCACGCCCGCATTGTTCACCAGAATGTCCAGCCCATCCACGCCATTGCGTTCCAGCAAAGTGCGGCGCAGATCGCGCGCCAGCGTGGTGGCCCCGTCCGCCTGGGAAAGATCGGCTTGCAGCGTCCACGCGTGGCCGCCTTCGCGCTGGATCAGGCCGGCGACTTCAATCGCAGCGTCGCCCGCGGCGTTGTAGTGGACGGCAACATGCGCGCCGCGCTTGCCCAGCGCCAACGCAATGGCGCGGCCAATGCCACGGCTGGCGCCCGTGACCAACGCTGTCTTGCCGACAAGACTGTCCGGGGTTTGGTTCTGGCTCATGCGGCCTCCGTTTCGTAGCTTGTCCATGCCTGATGCGCTTCCAGCTGGCGCGCCTGCAACAGCAAGGCGTTGCGATCCACCTTGTTGGTGCCGGCCCACGGCAATTCGCTGACGAATCGGATGCGGCGCGGGTGTTGATAGGCGGGCCCATTGGCCAGGGCATGTTGCTTCAGGCCGTCGGCATCCAACGCGCTGCCGTCGCGGCGCACGACAAAGGCGACCGGGATCTGGCCGCGTTCTTCGTCGGCCAGCGGCACCACGCAGCTTTGGCGCACATCGGGATGCAACTCAAGCAGCTTTTCCACTTCAACGGGATAGATGTTCTCGCCGCCGCATACGAACATGTCGTCCGCGCGCCCGACAAAATAATAGAAGCCGTCCGCGTCGCGGCGCATGACGTCGCCGCTGTAATACCAACCGTCTTGCAGCACCTGCGCACTTTTTTCAGGCAGGTTGTGATAGCCGGACAACACCGCCGGATTGCTCATCAGCAGCACGCCCTCATCGGCGCTCGGGCCGTCCGCCAACCGCACTTGCGAAGGGTCCAGGGGGTGCCCCACCGATAGCGGCGGCGTGGGCAAGCCGGCGGGATGCGGGCCGAACACGGCGGGTCCGGCTTCCGTGGTGCCGTAGCCGTGCGTGATGGTGGCCTGCGGCAACGCTTCTTGTATGCGCTGATAAAGCGCAACGGTCATGGGAGCGGATCCCAGCATGACGCGCCCCAACGCCGACAAGTCGCGGTCACGCAGCAAGCCGGGCTCTTTGACCAGCCGTGCGAACATCGTCGGCACGGCCGTCAGCACGGTGATGCGATAGCGTTCCAGCGCGTCGGCATAGGCGCTGACGTCGAACGCGGGCTGGATCACCAGCAGGCTGTTGCTGGCGAACGCGCGCTTGGCCATGAAGAGCCCATTCATGTGAAACAGGGGTTGTGCCAGAAGATAGCGCTCTTGACGCTCGCGTCGGGGCGCGGCGCCCGAGGTGGCGGCAAGCGCCCATAACTGCCCCGCGTGCGTCAGCGGCACGCCCTTGGGCTTGCCGGTGGAACCGGACGTGTAAAGCATCTGCGCGACGTCTTCGGAAGCGGGCGTCACGCTGGCAAAGTGCGCGGGCTGAATCTGCGCGGCAAAGCCCTCTGGCCCCGGGTCGTCGAAGTCCAGTACGGGCACGGTGTTCTCGAACGATGCGCGGCGTGCGGTATCGACGAACGCCAGCGCGATGTCCGCGTCACGGATGACGTAATCGATGTTCTCTTGCGTCTGCTTGATGTTGATCGGCACGGCCACGAAGCCGGCGCGCATGATGCCGAAATACGCAATCAGATATTCGGCGCGGTTCAACGCCGCGATGGCAATGCGCGAACCCGCCGGCAGCCCGCGTGCCGTCAGCCATGCGGCCACGCCGCCGGCGCGTTCGCGTATCTGCCCGTGCGAGTAATGGACGGGGGCATCGGAGGTGCGCAGGTCTACGATGGCGGGCAGATCGGCGGGCACGCTTGGGTCCGTCAGGTCGCCCAGGTTGTTCAGGGTATGCGTCATGAAAATGTTCCGGCGGTGGGGGCTACTGCTTATGCAGCTTGGGGTTGAGCGCGTCGTTCAGGCCGTCGCCAACCAGGTTCAGCGACAGCACGGCAAGCATGATGGCCACGCCCGGCACGGCGCAGATGTACCAGGAAGATCGGATCAGGCTGCGGCCTTCGCCGACCAGCCGGCCCCAGCTTGCAATGTTGGGATCGCCCAGCCCCAGGAACGACACGACGGATTCATACAGAATGGCGCCCGCCACAACCAGCGAAGACATGACGATGACGGGGGGCAGCGCGTTGGGCAGGATCTCGCCGGCCACGATGCGCAACGGGTTCATGCCGACCGCGCGGCACGCCTGCACGAATTCCCGCTCTTTGAATGACAGGAATTCGGCGCGCGTCAGCCGGGCAATGGGCGGCCAGGACACCAGCCCGACCGCCAGCGTGATGGCTTCGATATGCGGTCCCAGAATCGATACCACCGTCAGCACGAAAACCACGTTCGGAACGATCTGGAACAGCTCGGTGACGCGCATCAGGGCTTCGTCGACCCAGCCGCCGAACCAGGCGGCCGCCGCGCCGATGCTCACGCCGATCAGCGTGGCGGCGGCGGCCGCGACCAGACCGATCAACAGCGTGGCGCGCGCGCCGTGCGCGATCAGGGCGGCAATGTCGCGTCCCATCGAATCCGTGCCCAGGGGGTAACGCCAGGATTCAAAAGGCCAGATCTCGGGCACAGCCACAATACGCAGCGGATTGGTCGGATACAGCCAGCCCGCGCCGGCCGCCAGCAGCGCCACCAGCAGCAAGACGATCGCGCCGGCCACCGCGCCGCGATTGCGCATGAATCGGGCCGCGAACGATGCGGGCGGGGGCGCAAGCCGGGTAGCGGGCACGGCGGAAAATGCAGGGGATGTGCACATATCAGGCAGCCTTGATGCGCGGATCCATCCGCGTGTAAAGCAGGTCGACGATGATGTTGGCAACCACCACCACGAAGGAACTGAGCACCAGAATGCCCAGCACCACCGGGTAGTTCCGGCTCATGACGCTGTCGAACAGTACGCCGCCGATGCCCGGCCAACTGAATACAGCTTCGACCACGATGCTGCCGCCCAGCACCGCACCCAGTTGCAGGCCCAGCAGCGTAACGATGGGCAACATCGCGTTGCGCAGAATGTGTCGAAGCACCACGGCCGTACGCGTCAGGCCCTTGGCATGGGCGGTGCGCACGTAGTCCATGCGGCTGACTTCCAGCATCGATGCCCGCATCACGCGCGCATACGCCGCCGAATAGAACAGGCCCAGTGCAATGGCGGGTAGCGCCAGGTGGTGCAGCACATCCAGCGCCTGCGTCCACCATCCGCCATCCAAGCCGATGGTGACCATGCCGCCCACGGGAAACCAGCCCAGCTTCACGGAAAACAGAATGATCAACATGATGCCCAGCCAGAAGCTGGGCGCGGCAAAGCACAGCACGGCAAACGCCGAGACCGCACTGTCCCACCACGTGTTGACCTTGATGGCGGACACGATGCCCGCCGCCATGCCCACCAGCACGGCGATGGCGATGCTGGCCAGCATCAGCACCAGCGTGGCCGGCAGGTGCGCCAGGATCACATCAAGCACTGGCAGGTTATGCCGGTACGAGTAGCCGAAGTCCAGGCTGGCAACCGATCCGATGTATTTCAGCAATTGCACCGTCGGCGGCCGGTCCAGTCCGTACGTCACGCGCAGCCGCTCGATCAGCGCCGGGTCGGTGACCTGCTGCTCGGCCGTCATCACGTCCAAGAACGTGCCGGGCACGGATTGGATCAGGGCGAAGTTAAGCACCACCACGCCCAGCAGCAGCGGTACGGCCTGGAGCAGGCGGCGCAAGATCAGGCGCAAGGGCATGGCGGGCCTCTTACGCTTGCAACCAGACATCGGCCAGGGTTTCGCCCTGGACGTTGGCGCCGGTGGTGAAGTTGCGTACGTTCTTGCCGGCCAGCGTGAAAGACTGGATTTCAACCAGCGGCACAAGCGGCACGTCGGTCGAGGCCAGGCGCGCGAATTGCGCGGCCAGCGCCTTGCGGGCCTCGGGCGCGGTCTCGACCGCCAGCTTGGCCACCACGGCGTCCATCTCGGGGCTCGAATACCCCGTGGCGTTGCGAAAGGCGGCGCCTTTGACAATGCCGTCGGTGGTGAAGAACTGCGTCACGGTCGGCACCAATTCCAGCGGCGACGTGAAGTTGGCCACCGCGATGTCGTAGTCGTAATCCCCATAAATGCGCTTGAGCGCCGTGGCGCGGTCCACCGAATCCAGCTTCACGGCAATGCCCACGTCTTCAAGCGCCTGCTTCAGGTACTGGCCCAGCTTGGCGTTCTCTTCAAACCACGCGGCTGCCACCAGGTTCACGGTGAAGCGCTTGCCGTCCTTGACGGGCAGGCCCGCCGCGTCCAGCAAGGCGGCGGCCTTCTTCGGATCGAAGGGGTAGCGCGGCACGTCCTCGGTGTAGAACAGCGGGTTGCTGCTGAAGACGGGGGCGATGGCGGGTTTGCCTCGGCCGTAGTAGATCGTGTCGACGATGAACTGGCGGTCGATGGCATGAAGAATGGCCTGGCGGACTTCGCGTCGGTTGACAATGTCGCGGCGCTGATTGAATTCCACCGTGACGGTCCACGCGGTGTTCTGGTAGCCCCGCGTGTCCACCACGACCTTGCCGGTTTTCACCAGGCGGTCGATGTCGCGCGCCGGCACGGGGTTGGAATAGGCCAGGCCCAGCTCCCCCGTTTCCAACGCGGCGCCGCGCGAGGCCGGGTCGGACCACCAGCGGATGATCAGCTTGTCCAGATTCGGTTCGCCCGGCTTCCAATACTGGTCGTTGCGCAGGTATTCCACGTGACTGCCGCGCACCCATTTGCCGTATTTCCATGGGCCCGTGCCAATGGGCGTGTTGTTCAGTGGGTTGGTGATCAGGTCCTTGCCGTCATACAGATGCTTGGGAACCAGCAGCTGATACTGGCCGGACAACGTGGACTTCAAAAAGAACTCCGGCACCGGTGCGTTGAACGTCAGCACAACCGTGTGCGCGTCCGGGGCAGTGGCGTCCGCCAACGACTTCAGCGCGATGCCGGCGGAAATTGGCTTCCAGTGCTGCAACACGTTGTAGACCACGTCGGCGGATGTGAAGGGCGTGCCGTCATGCCAGGTGACCCCTTCGCGCAGCTTGATGGTGTAGCTGCGAAAGTCCGCCGCCGGGGTCACGCTTAGCGCCAACGCCGGTTGGAATTTCAAGTCGGCATCCAGCTTGAGCAGCCGTTCCAGAATCTTGGTGGACGTCTGAAAAGGGCTGGATCCGCCGCCGCCGGGCACGAACAACGCTTGCGGCTCCAGGCCGCCCCAGCTCGCGACCAGCGTGCCACCCTTGCGCGGCGGGCCGGCGTCCGTACCCGCTTGGGCGGTGGCGGCGAGCAGCGTGCGCGGCACCGCGCCCAGCGCGCTGGCGGCCAGGCCGCTTGCGGCGGTTCGGGTCAGGAAGGCGCGCCTTCCGAGGCGCGGGGCTTGAGTCATGATGGGCATCCTTATGGTGTTGCGCTATCAGCCTTGGCTGAGCGTGGCGTAGGTAGCGCGGCCGATGGCGACAAGCGCGCCCTGATCGTTGTAGAGGTCCACATCCGCCACGCCGACGCTGCGACCATTGCGGCGCACGCGCGCCACGGCGGTCAGCCCGGTGTTGATGGCGGGCCGCAGGTAGTCGACGCGAAAGTTGATGGTGGGCAGGCCACGGCCCAGCAGCATGCCGACGGCAAAATCGCCTACCGTGTCGATCACGGCGGCCAACGGGCCGCCATGCCATTGGCCGCTGGCGGCACCCCGTTCGAACTCCGGCCGCATCGGCGCCAGCACGGTCAGTTCGCCGCGCTCGTGATCCACGGCGCTGACAGACAGGCCCAGCCATGCGATGAAGGGCGAATCGTCGAATTTGGCCTGTATCTGGCTGGCGTTCAGCACCGCGCTCATGAAGTCACCAGCACTTTGCCGACGATCTTGCGATCTTCCAGCGATGCCAATGCCTGAGCGCCTTGCGCCAGCGGCCAGGTACGGTCCACCTGCACGTGCAGCCTGCCGCTGCGCACCAGCTCCAGCAGCTCATGCAGGTCGTCGCGGTCCCAGCCGTTCGAGCCGCGTATCTGAAGTTCGAACGTCCAGATGTATCGCAGGTCTTCCTTGGGGTCGAACCCCGCCGTGGCGCCGCAGGTCAGCAGGCGGCCGCCCAGGCGCAGGCAGCGCAACGATTTGACCCACGTGTCGCCACCGGTGAAATTCACCACGACATCCACGCCGCCCGACTTGGCGCCGCGACGGCGGGCAGGGCGGCCAAAGCGTTCCTGCACGGCCTTCAGGAAGTCTTCCTCGGTGTACAGGATGATGTGGTCGGCGCCCAGCGCGCGCAGTGCCTCGCCTTTTTCCGGCGTGCCCACGCAAGCGATGACTTCGGCGCCAGCCAGCTTGGCCAATTGCACCGCACATACGCCCACACCGCCGCTGGCACCCAGGATCAGGACTTTTTCGCCAGCCTGGATCTGACCGATGCGGTTCATCATGCGCAGCGCGGTGCCATAGGCCACCGGCAACGCCGCGGCCTGTTCGAAGCTGACCTCGTCGGGCAGCCGAATCAGCTGGTGCGCGGGTACGCGGCAAAGCTCGGCCAGACCGCCATGGATGGTCTCGCCCACCAGCCCGCCGTCCACACGGTCGATCGGGTCCACCAGCACGCGGTCGCCGGCTTTCCAGTCGTGGACGTTTTGGCCGGTCTGCACGACCTCGCCGGCCACGTCCAGGCCGATGATCACGGGAAAGGGCAACTTGATGCCGGGCATGCCACGGCGCGTGAATACGTCGTGGTAGTTCAATGATGACGCACGCACACGAATGACGACGTCATCCGGCCCGGCGACGGGGTCAGGGAATTCGGTTTCCAGGCGGAGCTTGTCGTTGCCGCCGTGTTCACGCAATACGATTGCTTTCATGAATGCTTGAGGGAAAAAGGAATAGGAAAAATAGGAAAAAATAGGAAGAAATAGGACGCCGGCTTACCAGGACGCCACGCCGGCAATCGCCTGGCGGGTGATGGCAAGACCATGGGCAAGGGCGCTGCGCCGCCACACGCTGGATACCGGCACGAAGGCGTCGATCAGGTCGGCGCGCAACTGCTTGTCGCGCGCGGCGTCGGGCGCCTGCGGGGCCTTGAAACGCAGCCACTGGTCCAGCCTGAGCGCGGCCCGCATCTGCAAGCCGCGCGTGCCGAACTCCACGACGGCGCCTGCCAGGGGGCGGCTGCCCAACGCCTGCTGCACGCCGCGAAACACCAGGCCCTGGTAGTCGGGTCGCGCCAGGCCATGCGGGCGCTGGTCGCGCACGCGTTCGGCGCCCCACCATTGGGCGGCCCGCGCCTGTTCTGCGCTGCCTTCGTCGTTGAAGCACAGGAAGAACGGTTCCCCGTATTCACCGATGCCGGTGTGCCAGTCGATAAACGACACGCGCTGGCTGGCGGCCAGATGTTCGTCGACGATGCGGCGCAAGATGCGGTTGGACCATTCGGGGCCGCTGCCGCCGTAGACCAGGCCGTCCGGATGGGTGTACTGGCCGCTGGCCGTTGTGTTGAACAGCACGTCGGCGCCGTGGGTCGCGCCAAATTTTTCGACCTCGCGCGCGCCGGCCGCCAGGCTGGATTCCGTCCAGGCGGCCGGGATCAGATGCGGATGCAGCGTGGCGTAGTGCGGGTTGGCCGGCGTGGGGCGCGTGTGGTCAATGAAGTTGCGATTCAGGTCGACGTTGTTTTCAGTCGTGCGCGAGTCATATGCGTAGCCGTACGGGTTCAACGCGTGCACCAGCACGACGTTGACGTCGTCCGGCAAGGGCGTGCCGCCATCGGCGCGCAGCCAGCCGATCTGCACGGCGGAGCCCGCCGCGCCTTCCAGCCCGTGCGTGCCGCTGATCGCCAGATGCGTGCGGGGCGCGTCGACGCGGCCCAGCACGGCCACATCCACGCTCAGCGCGCGGCCGTGTGGGTCTTTCAATGCGGGATGTTCATGGCGGGACAGCACCGCGCCACGCGCTTGGGCTATCGCCACAAAGGCGTCGCGCGCCGCCGCGTAGTCGGTGCTGAAGCAGTCCCAATAATCGGGCAGGGCGTCGCTCATGTCAGGCCGCCTCTTGCACAAAAACTTGCAGCGCACCCGCGCCTGCCTCGGGCGGCACCACCAGCTCGCCTTGGGCGTTGGCGCGATAGTTCACTTGATTGGCGTCGAACAGCGCGCGCGTTTTTGCCAGGTCGCGCACACCGATGACCGATCCGGCAAACCAGCCGCCGCCCGCCGATGCCGGCAAGCCGGCCGGAATGCGAACGCGGGGGTAACGCTGTTCAAACGCGGCAGGGCTGAGGAAGTCGATGCGCAGGCTGCCGCGACGCACTTGCAGGCCGTTGTCGGGCAGCGCGCTGATGGCAATGGCGCCGAACACGCGCTCATAACCCGCACGCAAAGAGGCGGGATCGGGGTGCACGGCGACCAGCGATTCGATGCGCCGAGCGCCATTGGCGTGGTCTTGCCATTGCGGGCGATACACCAGGTGGCGCGTCAGATGGCCGCACGTGAAGAAGTCGGGCACGCCCAACAGGCCGGCCGGAAAATTCGTGTTGATCCACGCCGCGTCTTCACTGCCTTCGGGCAGATGCACGGGGCGTCCGCCGCTTTGCGGATCGTCAGCCGTAATGCCCAACCGCGCCAGTTCCTGGTGCACGGCCGTGCTGTCGGTGGTTTGCAGCGCGGTGGCGACGGGGCCTTCGTAGGCATCGTCGTAACCGCTGAAGCGCGACTCGGCTTTCAGTTCTTCTGGGAAATAAAGCAGTTCCAGATAGTTCGCATCAAGAATGATGGTCTGGTTGCGCGTGCCGCGATGGTGCCTGCCTTGCGGGGCCAGGCTGAATCCCAGCTTCACGTAGCGGTCCGTCGCCGCCTGCAGATCGTTGACCCGGATGATGTAGTGGTCTAGGCCGGTGACTGAGGGAAGAGACATGGAATTCCTGGATTCGCGTTGGGAAGACCTGAAGTCTGTCGCACGTGGCGGCGCGCTTGAACGATTGAATTCGCATGTGGATATCTGGTTTTCATTTCATGTCGCGTACGACCGGCTGCGTGCCTGATCCAATATGAACAAATGAGAAATCAGCATTTCGCAGTGCGTGTGGCGCGGGCCTACTATCGGCGGCTTCCCCCCGGCAGAACCATCACGTCGCCTTGCAAGCCCGGCATGCCTGTGCTGGTCTACCTAGGCGGCGCAAGGCTTGAACCAACATGACCCAATTGCTTCACATCCAGAATTTGACGGTGGACCTTCCGCCGGGCGCCGACCGACCGCACGCATTGAAAGACCTGACGCTTAGCGTGAAGGCGGGCGAGATCGTGTGCGTGGTGGGCGAAAGCGGGTCCGGAAAATCGTTAACGGCGGGCGCCATCCTGGGCCTGTTGCCGCAGGGCGTGCGGGCCAGCGGCGGACAGATTCATTGGGAAGGCCAGGACCTGCTGCAAATGCCGCCCGAGGCCTTGCGCCGTTTGCGCGGCCGGCGTATCGGCATGATCTTCCAAGAGCCCATGACGGCTTTGAATCCGCTGCGCACCATCGGCGATCAGATAGGCGAGGTCTTTCGCACCCACACCCGTCTGCCGAACGCTGAAATCGCGCGGCGCACGCTGGACCTGCTCGAGTCGGTCCGCCTGCCGAATCCCAAGCAGGCCGTACACGCCTATCCGCATGAACTGTCTGGTGGCCAGCGCCAGCGCGCGATGATCGCCATGGCTCTTGCCCTGGAGCCGGCGCTGCTTATCGCGGATGAACCGACGACCGCGCTGGACGTCACCACGCAGTCGCAGATACTGCACTTGATACACGACCTGCAACGGCGCAAAGGCACGGCGGTATTGTTCATCACGCATGACTTCGGCGTGGTCGCCGAGATTGCGGATCGGGTGGCGGTGATGCAGCAGGGGGTGTTGGTCGAAAGCGGTTCCGCTGAGCAGGTCCTGGAGCGCCCGCAGCACCCGTACACGCGCGCGCTGATTGCAGCGGTGCCGCCGTTGGAACCGGCCGCCGTGCGCGCGACGCTGGACGCCGATGCGCCGGTCATCTTGCAGACCCGGGCGCTGTCCAAGACGTATCGCAAGCGCGGCGCGTTCTGGCGTCCGGACCGCGTGACGCATGCGCTGGACAACGTCGGCCTGACGCTGCGAGAGGGCCAGACGCTGGGCATCGTCGGCGAAAGCGGATCGGGTAAATCCACGCTGGCGCGCACGCTGCTGGGCTTGCAGACGCCCAATGCGGGCAGCATCGTGCTGGCGGGCGAGCCGCTGGCGTTCAAGGGAGCCACCGCGCGCCGCGCGCATGCCAGGCGCGTGCAGATGGTGTTTCAGGATCCGTATGGGTCGTTGAACCCGCGCCAGCGCGTGGGTGAAATCGTGGCGCAAGGCCCGATGGTGCACGGCATGCCCCGGCGCGAGGCGTGGGCGCTGGCGCAAGAGCTGTTTGAGCTGGTCGGCCTGTCGGCGGATGCGGTTAAGCGCTATCCGCACGAATTTTCGGGCGGACAGCGGCAGCGCGTGGGCTTGGCGCGCGCCCTGGCGATGCGGCCGCGCGTGCTGATCGCGGACGAACCCGTCTCGGCGCTGGACGTGTCGGTGCAGGCGCAAGTGCTGGCGTTGCTGGCGCGGCTGCGCCAGCAACTGGGCTTGTCCATCGTATTCATTACGCACGATCTGCGGGTGGCGGCGCAGGTCTGTGATCACGTGGCCGTCATGAAAGACGGAAAGATCGTGGAGGAGGGAGGCTGCGCGGACGTCTTCAGACACCCCACGCATCCGTACACGCAAGCGCTGCTTGCCGCCGTGCCTGGCCGCCGCTGGGACCCGGGCAGCGTGGCGGTGCGACAAGCGGCCTGATGCGCCGCTATGCGCCCAGATACGCGCGTGCCAGCGCGCCGTCCTGTGCAATTTCCGCTGCCGTGCCATGCGCCGCCACGCGTCCCGATTCCAGCACATAGGCCCGGTCGGCCAATGACAGCGCCAGCGCCGCCATCTGGTCCACCAGCAGAATCGTCATGGATTCCGCGCGCAGGCGGTCCAGCGCTTCGAACAGTTCGTCGATGATCTTGGGCGCCAGGCCCAGCGATGGTTCGTCCAGCAGCAGGATCACGGGCTTGGACATCAAGCCGCGCGCAATCGCCAGCATCTGTTGTTCGCCGCCTGACAACAGGCCGGCGCGTTGATGCAGGCGTTCGCGCAGGCGCGGAAAGCGCGTCAGCATTTCTTCGACGCGCGCCTCGCGGTCTTGCGGATGCAGGAAGGCGCCCAACCGGATGTTGTCCAGCACGCTCAGGCCGGGAAACACCTGCCGCCCCTCTGGCACCAACACCAGCCCGCGCGCAACGATGCGGTCGGCGGCCAGGCCGTTCAGTTCGGTGCCTTGCAGGTGCATGCCGCCCTCGGCGGGCCGATGCAGCCCGGCCAGCGTGCGCATCAGCGTGGATTTGCCGGCGCCGTTTGCACCCAGCAAGGCCACCATCTCGCCTTGCCGCACTTGCAGGTCGATGCCGTGCAGCACCGGGTTGGCGCCATAGCCGGTGACCAGATTTCCGACCCCCAGCACTTCGGGCCCGATGGCGGCGCCGGCCGGGCGCTGCCGGGCGGCGGGCGCGCGCCGGGCGTTTTCATCACCCAGATACGCCTGACGCACGGCTGGCGACTGCTGGATCTGCGCGGGGTTGCCCTTGGCCAATTCACGACCGGCGTCGATCGCCACGATGTGATCGGACACGCCCATCACCAGCGCCATGTCGTGTTCCACCAGCAGCACGCCGGCGCCCGCATCGGCGATGCGTCGCAGCAGACCCGCCAGGCGCGTTTTGTCTTCGCGCGACAGGCCGGCAGCGGGCTCGTCCATCAACAGGATGTCGGCATCCGTGGCCAGCGCGCGCGCAATCTCGACCAGCCGCCGGTCCACGTGCGGCAGGTCGGCGGCGGGCACGTCAAGCGCGCCTTCGTAGCCGCAGAAGGCCAGCAGCGCGCGGGCGCGCTCGCGCACGTCCGCTGCCAGGTAGCGGCGCGAGGCCAGCAAGCCGCCCAGCCGGCCGCGCACCATGCCCAGCGCCACGTTGTCTTCCACCGTCAACGTGTCGAACAGCTGTGACGTCTGGTAGGTGCGCGCAATGCCGCTGCGCGCCACGCGGTAGGCGGGCAGCGCGGCCAGCGGCGCATCGCCTAGCGACACCGCACCGCTGGTCGGTTGGTAGTAGCCGCTAAGCATGTTGATAACGGTGGACTTGCCCGCGCCGTTGGGCCCGATCAACGCGGTGACGGCAGCGGGAGGTACGTCGAACGACACGGACTGCACCGCGCGCACGCCGCCAAATGTCATCGTCAGCGCGTCCGCGCGCAACACGCGCCGGTCGCGCGCGGCGGCCGCCATGCCGCCACCTTGGCGCGGCGCCAGCGCGTGGTTCGCCGCGCGCCGCCGCCAGCGTGACAGCAAGCCCGCGACGCCATCCGGCGCGGCCCACAACACCACCAACAGGAACGCGCCGAAGAACAGCAGCCGGTATTCCTCCAGGCTGGACAGCAGTTCGGGCAGCAGGCCCACCACCACCGCGCCCAACAAGGGGCCGGCCAACGAGCCCGCGCCGCCCAGCGTTACCGCCAGCACGAACAGGATCGACTGCATGAAGTTGAAGTTGTGCGGCGTAATCATGCCGGCTTGTGGCGCAACCAGCCCGCCCGCCAGGCCGACCACGGCGGCCGACACCATGAACGCCACGGTCTTGACCATCAAGGGGTTGATGCCAATGGATTCGCTGGCCGTCTCGCTGTCCTTGACGGCCCGCATCGCCGCGCCCCAAGTCCCGCGCGATAGCAGCGCATAAGCCGCCAACGCCACGAACACGGCAACGATGGCCAACATCGCCACGCCCCGGTCGCCACCGATACCGGCAAGCGAGGGCTGCACGATGCCCATCAATCCGTTCTGCCCACCCGTGATGTCGCCGCCTTCGATCAGCGCGTGTTCCACGATGAAGCCGAACGCGATGGTGATCATTGCCAGGTACGGCCCTTTGACGCGCAGCGCCGGCAGCGCCAGCAGCAGGCCAAAGGCGCCGGCCACGAGCGCTGCGGCCGGCCAGGCCAACCAGAAGCTCCAGCCCGCCTGGCCCGTCAGGATGGCCACGGTGTAGGCGCCGATGGCGTAAAAGCCCGCGTGTCCGAATGACATCTGGCCGGTCAGGCCCAGCAATACGTTCAGGCCGATGCCGGCCAGCGCCAGCAGCGCCACGTTGCCCAGCACGAAGACGTAGTAGCCGTTGACGGTGGCCGCCAGAGCCAGCGCCGCCACGGCCAGCACGGCGTACAGCGCCAGCGGTAGCCAGCGCGATGCAAGTTGCTTATTCATCAGACCTTCCTGACATCGGCGCGGCCGAAGAGTCCGTTGGGACGCACGGCCAGCATGACGATCACCAGCGTGAAGCTGATGATCTGGGTGTATCCGGAGCCCAGCGCCACGGTGATCAGCGCTTCGACCACGCCGAACAACAGGCCCGCGATCATCACGCCCCAGGCGCTGGTGATGCCGCCCAGGATGGCGACCACATACGCCTTCAGCCCGAACAGCGTGCCCATGTCCGCCTGCACGTTGAACAGCGGCGCGACCAGTGCGCCGGCCACGCCCGCGAACAGCGTGGACACGGCAAACGCGGCCATGATGGCGTGGCGCACCGGGATGCCCATCAGGCGCGCGGCGTTCGGGTTCTGCACCACGGCCAGCAATGCCACGCCCCAGCGCGTGCGACGCGACAGCGTATGCAGCGCGGCCGCCAGCGCCAGCCCGACCAGCGGGATCAGCAATTGCAGCGGATAGATGCCCAGCCCCAGGCCACCGATTTCAAGCGGGGCCTGGGCCAGCGGAGACGGCAGGCTGCGCGGCTCTTTGCCGAAGGTGAACATCACCACGTTGTCCAGCACGATGCCCAGCGCCACCGTCGACATCAGCCACGCGTTGGAACCCCGGCTGGCGAACGGCCGCACCGCCAGGCGTTCGACCACCAGGCCATACACGCCGCACAAGGCCAGCGCCACCAACAGCGCGGGCGCTAGCTGCCAGCCCAGCGTCTGCGCAAAGGTATAGGTCAGCACGGCGCCCAACATCATGGAACTGCCCTGGGCAAAATTCACCGTCCCCGACACGGCGTAGGTCAGGTAGAAGCCCAGGGCCATCAGCCCATACATGCTTCCCAGACCCAGGCCGCTGACTATGGCGGACATCAACAACATGCGCGTCTCCCGCGTGATTCAAGTGCTGGTTTGCGTGGCGGCCGGCGATGCCGTGCCGCGGCGCCTTATTGCGTGCCCTTGACGGGCAGGATGCGGTTGTCGATGAACTGCGTCCACACGTAGTCGTCCTCGCGCAGCGCGTCGTGCGAGGTCGGCGTGAAGGGTTGTTCGTAGGTCTTGATCAGGCCGTCGTACTTGCCGATCTTGTAGAAGCCCTGGCGGACGGCATCGCCATCGGTGGAGCCGGCCTGCGTAATTGCCAGCGCCGCGAGCTGCATGCCGTCGTACGCGTTGGCCACGCCCACGGCGGGGGTGATGTCCTGCGGGCCCTTGATGTCGGAATACTTGGTCTTGAGCGCCTGCATCACCTTGTCGCCCACCGGCCCTTGCTTGCCAAAGAAGCTGTAGGTCTGCACGAAGTGCACGTTCTTGGCGTTGGGGCCGGCCAACTCCGTGAAGCGGCCACCGGCCGGGCCCCAGTGCGACACGATGGGCACCTTCCAGCCCATGCGGTCCAGCGACTTCACCACTTGCGCCGACGGGCCCACGTTGCCCACCAGGAACAGCGTGTCGGCGCCCGCCGCCTTCAGGCGGCTCAGTTGCGGCACGACGTCCAGATCATTCGGCTGGAATTTTTCAGTGCCGGCCGGCGTGACCTTGGCGGCGGCCATGGCCGCGTTCAGGCCTTTTTCATTCGATTCGCCCCACGGGTTGTTCACCAGGATCAGGCCGGGCTTGGCCGTCTTGAAGGTCTTTTGCGCGTACTGGAGCATGGCGCTGTCGACGATTTCGTCCATGGCCGACACGCGGAACACAAAGTTCGGGTTGCCCTTGTTCTGCGTGATGGCGGTGCCCGCGGCCCACGGGCCCATGAACGGCACCTTTTCCTGATTCACGATGGGCACGATGGCCATCGACACCGGCGTGTCCAGGCCGCCAAACAGCACGGCTACCTTTTCCTTGAAGATCAGCTCGCGCGCGGCGGCCATGCCCTTGGCGGGATTGCCTTCGTCATCGCGCCGCACCAGCACGATCTGGCGTCCGCCCAGCAAGCCGCCCTTGGCGTTGATCTCGTCGATGGCGATGGTCATGCCACGCGTGAGCGCTTCGCCGGCGCGCGCCGATTCACCCGACAGCGCGGTGATCAGGCCGATCTTGATGGGGTCGGCGGCAAGCGCCGGTTGCAGGGCGAGGCCGGCCGTGAAGAGGGCGGCGGCGGTGGCGCGAAGCAGGAAGGAACGGCGGGTCGGGACCATCGGGGCACTCCTGAAAAAGTGGAACGGATCTTGCATGGGGATAGGTGCTGCTTGCGTAGCCCATGCAAGATCCATGCCATCTGTGCCGACCTGGTCGCCGGGGGTGTCGATCACTGCGCCACGAGGGGCAAGCAGCGTCTTTGAACGTGGTTTGTCTGCGTCAGAGCCGAGTTTTGTTTCCAAAGCTTCTGGAATTTTGTTAACAATCATGCATCAGGATTTGCACCAAAATGAATCCAACCTTGCTCGCAAGCACTAATCCGGGGCGTGACGACGCCAATGCGTGGACGCCCGCCGCGTTGGCCTGCCATGGCCGTTTCGCCTATCAGGGCATCGCCGACCGTCCCGACTACACTTGGCCGAACGGCGCGAGGCTGGCCGTGTACCTGGGCTTCAACATCGAACACTTCGCGTTTGGCGAGGGGCTGGGAGCCGAATTGGGGCCCGCATCGCCGCATCCTGACGTGCTGAACTACGCCTGGCGCGAATACGGCAACCGCGTCGGCGCGTGGCGCTGCCTGGATCTGTTCGACCAGTTGCGCTTGCCGGCCGGCGTGCTGATCAACACCGCGCTGTATGACCATTGCCCCGAACTGGTCGAGGCGTTTCGCGCGCGCGGCGACGAACTGATCGGCCACGGCTACAGCAACGCGCATCGCCAGGGCGGCTTGCCGGAAGAAGAAGAAAGCGCGCTGCTGGCGCATTGCCGCGATCGCATCGAGCAGCATGTCGGGCAGGCGCCGGCGGGCTGGTTGTCGCCGTGGATATCCGAAAGCCGCGCCACGCCCGACCTGCTGGCCGAGGCCGGCTATCGCTATACATTGAACTGGTGCCATGACGATCAGCCCATGCGCATGCGCACCCGCGCGGGCGACCTGTGGGCCATTCCTTATCCGCAAGAGCTCAACGACATTCCGATGATCATGGGCCGCAAGATGGACGCGCGCGACTTTGCCGATATGATTCTTGACCAGTTCGAAGAGATGCGCGCACAGTCGGCCCGCCAGCCGCTCGTGATGGGCATTGCGCTGCATCCCTATATCGTCGGGCAGCCGTACCGCTTGCGTCATCTGCGGCGGGCACTGGAACCGCTGGCCGCCGCGCGCGATCGCGGCGAGATCTGGTTCACCACGCCCGGTGAAATCTGCCGCCATGTGGACGGCCTGCCACCGGGGGTGATCGCGGCGCTTTGAGCAGCCATCCACAGCGGCCATCATGAGGGGCTATCTAAAGCAGCCATCAAGAGCGGCCACCGATTGCGCCATCCCTCGCCCCGCTTGTCCGTACGCTTGTCCGTCCGCCTGTCTTGCCCGTCTTGCCCTTTCATTGCCCGAGTCCATTGCCCGAGTCCAGCATGCCAACCCGACCATCCGCCAAACCCCGCGCCAAGCCCGCCGCCCGTGACAACATCGGCGCCACGCCCGACCCAGGTGCCGTCGTTCCCGAAGGAGCGCCCGACAGCGACATGGAGCGCCGCATCTGCGAAGCCGTCTATGAAAGCGTGATGAGCCAGCGGCTGACGCCCGGCACGAAGCTGCCCGAAGCGGCCATCTGCGAATTGTTCGGCGTGTCGCGCTCGGTGGCGCGCAAGGCCTTGCAGCGGCTGGCGCACGAGCATGTGGTGGACCTGCACCACAACCGGGGCGCCGTGGTGGCCGAGCCCACGCCCGAAGACACGCGCCAGATCTTTCAGGCGCGCCGCGCGCTGGAGGCCGCGCTGTTGCCGCTTGCCGTCGCGCGCGCCACCAAGGCCGACTACGCATCGCTGCGCAAGCAGCTGCGCGATGAGCACGCGCTCTTGCACCGCGCCGGCCAGCCCGCCTGGGCACGCCAGGCCAGCGCTTTTCACGTGCGCCTGGGCGAGCTTTCCGGCAACGCCATCCTGCACGGCTACCTGGCGGAACTGGTGTCGCGCTGCTCGCTCATCGTGGCCCTGTACGAACCGCCCGGCAATGCCGCGTGCGAACACGGCGAACACGTGCTGATCGTGGACCTGATGGAACGCGGCGACGTGGCCGAGGCCGTGAAGATCAACGACAACCACCTGGCGGACCTGGAGCGGCGCATCAGCCTTGAGCGCCCGCAGCCCGCGCAAACCCTTGCCCAGATGCTGGGACTGGCCTGATATGGAAATCGACTTCGACGCTATCACCGAATACCAGCGCTACAAGCTGATGGCCAGCCTGATCGTGCCCCGGCCGATTGCGCTGATCACCACCTTGTCGGAAACCGGCGTGGTCAACGCCGCGCCGTTCAGCATGTTCAACATGCTGGGCGAAGATCCGCCCATCGTCATGGTCAGCATCAACCGGCTGGAAGACGGCGGCCTGAAGGACACGGCGCGCAACATCGCCCGCGACAAGGAATTTGTGGTGCACCTGACCGACGAAGCCATGGCCGAAAAAATGCACCGCTGCGGCGACCGCCTGCCCGCCGACGTCAGCGAGCTTGCCCACGCGGGCCTGGACGCCGCGCCCAGCCACCACGTCAAGCCGCCGCGCATCGTGCAGGCGCCCGTCGCCTTCGAATGCACGCTGTACGAAACCATGGAAACCGCCAGCCGCCAGATCTTCATCGGCCAGGTCCGCTGGCTGCACGCCCGCGACGGCCTGATCGACACGGACACCTGGCGCGTGCGCCTGCAAGACTACTTCCCGGTAGGCCGCTTCGGCGCCAGCTTCTACGTCACCACCCGCGACCGCTACGCCATCGGCGCGGGGGAAGCCCCGGCGGGAACAACGGCAAGTACGGCGATTGATGAAATTTGAGGGGGGCGGCTACGCCCGCCGTGGCGCGGCCAGCCCGTCGGACCGTCCGATGACCCGCGGGGTATTTAACGGCGTGTCCGCGGCCTCATAGCCGGCATTGGCGATCGCGTCTTCAAGGCCACGATATTGTCGACCGAGCTTTGGACTGCGCAATGCGCACATGCCGTCGTTCCAGGCGTGCACCATTTGCTTGGCGATCCAACGCCATTGCGGCTCGTTCTTTGCCGCTTCGATGACTTCAGTGCCCACCTCCACGGCCGATTCACATAGTTGTTCGACCATGGCGTGGTACTGCCTGGAAGCGATGCCTAGCCGGGCCAGCATGACCCTGGCCAGCGTGTTTCCCGGCGCCCACGTCTTGCGCCCGTCGACAGATAGCGCAGGGGCGCTGTTGCTGAACTGGGGATAGGCCTGGGTGGTGACGACGTCATAGATCGGCGTGTAAGCCACATCGGCGCGTGACGTGTAATACAGCGCGATGTTCTTGGCATGGCAATCCGCGTTACGGACCACATAGTTCGCGAGCAGATGCCACGCATAGTGCAGGTTCTGCGCACGTAGCGCCGCCGGTGGAAAGTAGTCTCGGGTGGCCTTGTACACACGTTCCGTTGTCGCGCTGTATTTCTCATGAGGCGGCAAACCGAGCAGGCTGCAAGCATCTTCCACGCCAAACGCCGGCTGACCTGTCGCGTCGACATCGTAGCGGTCGACCACCAGCACCCGGCCATCCGCCGACATCTGCGCAGTGACAACAGGCACGACGTTCAAGCGTCGAAGGACGCGAAGGGTGAAAAATTCGTTGAACCCCAGATAAGGGGTTCGCTCATCCGATCCCTTGATGATGTGTTGCGTGGTGCGAAGCGTGGCTTTCACGGTATCGGGCCCGACTCCGCCTTTGGCGTCGGGCGCCAGAAACTTCGGCACGACCCCCGAAATGGCGCTACGCGCGTATTCGCGTACCAGTTCTTCGAAACGTGGCGCCGTGTTCTCTGCCGTCAACAGGTCTTCAATACTCAGCGGCGGCAGCGCCATGCCCGGTGCGGCACCTTCCGCCGTAACCGCCACGCGCCCAATGCCCGCTGCCCCGACAACGGCAAGCAAAGACAGGTCCGTGCCATCCATAAGAGGGCCGAACAGTTCTCGGATGACGCCCAGCAAGTGTCCTTCCGGCAGGTTCTGGCGAAAGAATGGATGAAGGTCGCGCGGCCAGCGCCAGCCCTCTTCGCGCACGGGCATGGCCAGACTGACGAACGCGTCGTCGGGTGTGCCGGGCTGATACTTGAGAACGTACTCGTCACCCGCGCGGTAGAGCTTGGCGACATGGCGCCCGAGAACGTGCACGTCCAGTTTCATGGTCATTCCCCGCGCCGCTGTTCAGCCAGGATGTCGTCCAAGGTACGCTGATGACCGGCCTTGACGACTTTCAGGTCGTAGCCGGCTGCTTCGAGCAAGCGGACGAGCGCCGAAACGCTCATGTCATTGCGGGCCAGGTTTTCCATGCGCGCGACGGTCGTCCGGGCGATATCGGCGCGCCGAGCCATTTCTTCCTGGGTCAGGCCGCTTTCCTTGCGGGCTGACCGAAGCATCTCTGCCACATCGCCAAGCGTGGTCATGTTTGTAGCCCCTGGGCATCAAAATGAGGATAGTTTACTGCCTTTGTAGCCCCGGGGACTCATTGGCCAAACGGCGTCGCGGCGGCTGAATCAGGCTTCGTGTGGCCCGCCGGCTACAAAATCTGCCACGACAGGGCGTTTTGTAGCCCCGGGGCTACAAAACGACCGTGTCGGCGGCCTGCATCACCACGCTCCTCCCGCCCCGCCCGGCGCCTTCAGATACCGCGCAAATCGTTGGGCCAGAAAGTCCACGAACGCCACCGTCTTGGCCGGCAGGTTCAGGCGTTCCGGGTATAGCGCGTGAATGTCGGCGGGGGGAGTGCGCCAGTCGGCCAGCACTTCGCGTAGCCGGCCGTCGCGCAGGTAGGCGGCGGTTTCCCATTCCGAGCGCATGACGATGCCGTGGCCGTCCAGTGCCCATTCCAGCGCGCTTTGGCCGTCGTTGGAGCTGACCGGGCCGCGCACCTTTACGGTTTCGGCGCGTTGGCCGGCTTGCAGGCGCCAGGTGCCGTAGGCGACGTCGTTTTCGCGGACGACGATGCAGCGGTGGCGTTGCAGCTCGCCCGGCGTGCGGGGTTCGCCGTAGGTGTCCAGGTAGCGCGGCGAGGCGCACAGCAGCCGGCGGTTGGAGGCGATCTTGCGGGCCGTCAGGCGGGCGTCGGGCAGGTCGCCGAAGCGCACGGCAACGTCGAACCCTTCTTCGATCAGGTTCAGCGGCCGGTCCGTCAGCCGCATCAACACTTCCACGTCGGGGTACTGCCGCGCGAAGTCGGATACGGCGGGCACGATGTGGGCGCGGCCGAAGCCGAAGGTGGCGTTCAGCCGCAGCAGGCCTTGGGGTTGGGCGCGGGCGCTGGATACCGAGCGTTCCAGCGCTTCGAGGTCGGCCAGGATGCGGCCGCCCTCGGCCAGATATAGCTCGCCTTCTTGCGTGACGCTGACGCGGCGCGTGGTGCGGTTCAGCAGGCGTACGCCCAGCCGCTGTTCCAGCCTGGCCAGCCGCGCGCTGACGGCGGGCGGGGTCAGGCCCAGTTCGCGCGCGGTGGCGGACAGGTTGCCGTGTTTGACCACCAACGAAAAGAAAGCGAGATCGGAAAGGGCGTCCATGGCAGGCAGCGCGGGCAGGCGCGTAGGGGGATTTATAAATTCAATTTAATAAAGAATTCGTTTTACCGCGAATTATAAGAATCGACCCCGCTTATACACTGGCCTCACCCAAGCAGAGCCGCACGGGACCTCCCATCAACGCGGCCAATCGAGGAGACAACGCATGAAGATCAAACCGACCACCCGCGCCTGGTGCGCGGCGCTAGTTGCTGGCGCCTGTTGGAGCCTGCCGGCTGCCGCCGCCGACGCATTTCCCGACCGCGCCGTGACGCTGGTTGTGCCGTTTGCGCCCGGCGGCAGCGTCGATATCGCCGCGCGGCTGATCTCGGACGCGTGGGCGCGCGCGCTGGGGCAAAGCGTGATCGTTGAAAACCGCGCGGGCGCGTCGGGCAACATCGGCATGGCCGCCGTGGCGCGCGCGCAGCCCAACGGCTACACGCTGGCCATCAACACGATGTCGCTGGCCATCAACCCGGCGCTGTTCAAGGACATGCCGTTCGATACGAAGAAGGATCTGCGTTCGGTGGGCACGGTGGGTACGTCGCAACATGTGCTGACGGTGACCAACGCCCTGCCCGTGAAGAACGTCGGTGAACTGCTGACCTATGTGCGCGCGCGGCCCGCCAACGATCTGAGCTTTGGCTCGGCGGGCACGGGCAGCACCTTCCACATGGCGGCGGAGCTGTTCAAGTCGGTGTCCAAGACGCAGATTCTGCACGTGCCGTACAAGGGCGGCGGGCCGGCCATGGTCGACACCATCAGCGGGCAAGTGCAGATGAGCTTTCCAGTGCTGTCGGCCGCCAAGCCGCAGGTGGACGGCAAGAAGTTGCGTGCGCTTGGCGTGACGGGCACCACGCGTTCGCCGCTGTTGCCCGATGTGCCGACCATCGCGGAATCCGGCTTGCCCGGGTATGAGTTCAACACCTGGTTCGTCATCAGCGCGCCGGCCGGTACGCCGCAGCCGGTGATCGACACCTTGAACGCAAAGCTGGCCCAGGCGCTGCAATCGCCGGAGCTCAAGGCGCGCATGCAGCGCGAAGGCTTTGACCCGCTGGTCTCCACACCCGCCAAGACGGACGACATGGTGGCCGCCGAGATGACGCGCTGGGCAGGGGTGGTGAAGGACGCCGGCATCCAGGCGAACTGAGCCGGCTGACTGAGCCGGCCCACTGCGCCGGCCCAGAAAACACAGCAAGACACAGCAAGACGCAGCAAGACCCGTCCGTCGGCAAGGCGGGCGCCCCGCTTCAGGCAAGCAAGCAATCAAGCAATCAAGCAATCAGGCAAGACATAAGGAAGCAAGACATGCCCGGCATGACGCTGTACGACAAACTGGTGGCCAGCCATGAGGTGGCCCGCATCGATGACGAGCACATCCTGCTGTACGTCGATCTGCACATCATGAACGAATACACCAGCCCGCAAGCCTTCAGCGGACTGGCCGCGCGCGGCAGGGCCGTGTTGCGGCCAGGGCAGCAGATGGCGGTGGTGGACCACATCATCCCCACGCATCCCGTGCCGTCGGCGTTGCGCGTGATTGCCGATGAAGCCTCGTCGCGCCAGGCCGTGAACTTGAAGCGCAATTGCGATGCGCAGCACATTGCGCTGTTCGATACGACCGACCCGTTGCAGGGCATCGAACACGTGATCGCGCCCGAGCACGGCATGATCCTGCCCGGCATGGTGGTGTTGTGCGGGGACAGCCACACGACCACCTACGGCGCGCTGGGGGCGCTGGGCTTTGGTATCGGCACGTCCGAGGTTGAACACATCCTGGCCACGCAGACGCTGGTGTACCGCGTGGCGCGTAACCTGCGCATCCGCGTGGACGGCACGCTGGGCGTGGGCGTGTCCGCCAAGGACCTGGTCATTTATCTGGTGCATCGGATCGGGGCGCAAGGCGCGCGCGGGCACGCGGTGGAATTTAGCGGCCACGCTATCGAGGCGCTGTCCGCCGAGGCCCGCATGACCTTGTGCAACATGACGGTGGAGGCCGGCGCGCGCGCCGCGCTGATCGCCCCGGACGCCACCACCGACGCCTATGTGACCGCGCACGCGCCGCAACTGCATGGCGACCTGCTGACGCAGGCGCGTGCGTACTGGGCCACCTTGCGCAGCGACTCGGATGCGGCCTTTGACGTGGAACACACGTTCAACGCCGCCGACATCGCGCCGTTTGTCACGTGGGGCACCAGCCCCGACCAGGCGCTGCCGATCACGGGCCACGTGCCTGACCCGCAAGCCGAACCCGATCAGCTGGCGCGGCTGGCGCTGGAAAAGGCGATGGACTACATCGGCCTGGCAGCGGGGGCGCCGATTGCGGGCGTGCCGGTGGACCGCGTGTTCATCGGGTCCTGCACCAACGGGCGCATCGAAGACCTGCGTGTCGTGGCCGACCTGGCGCGCGGCAGAAAAGTGGCCGATGGCGTGCGCGCCATGGTCGTGCCGGGCTCGGGCGCGGTGCGCGCGCAAGCCGAGGCCGAAGGACTCGCGGCGGTGCTGATCGAAGCGGGCTTCGAATGGCGGCAACCCGGCTGTTCGATGTGCCTGGCCATGAACGACGATGTGCTGCGGCCCGGCGAGCGCTGCGCGTCCACCACCAACCGTAATTTCGAAGGCCGCCAGGGGCGTGCAGGGCGCACGCACCTGATGAGCCCCGCCATGGCCGCCGCCGCCGCGCTGGCCGGCCGCATTGTCGATGTCCGCGAATGGAGCCTTGCCAAATGAACCCGTTGATCGAAGGCGTGGCCGCGCCTCTGCCGTTTTCCAATCTGGACACCGACCAGATCATGCCCAAGCAGTTTTTGCGCATCATCGACAAGGCGGGGCTGGACCGTGGCCTGCTGTACGACCTGCGCTTTGACGAGCATGGCGCACCGCGTGCGGACTTTGTGCTGAACCAGGACGCTTACGCGGGCACGTCGGTGCTGGTGGCCGGACCCAACTTTGGCTGTGGCTCCAGCCGCGAACACGCGGTGTGGGGCTTGCAGCAATTTGGCATCCGCGCCGTGATCGCGCCCAGCTTTGGCGAGATCTTCTACTTCAACGCGGTCAACAACGGCTTGCTGCTGGTCAGCCTGCCCGCCTTGGAAGTCGACGCCTTGCTCGCGCGGGTGTCCAATACGAAGGAATCGGACGGCAACCGCGTGACCATCGACGTCATGGCGGGGCAGGTGCGCGCGGCGGATGGCTGGACGGCAGGCTTTGCGCTGCCCGAACGCCATCGCCGCATGTACGCGCAAGGCCAGGACATGGTGGGCGCGTCGCTGCTGCAATTGCCCGATGTTGAACGGTTTGAGGCGGCCCATTGGGCGCGGCATCCGTGGATGAAGGATGTGGCGCGCACCGTGCGCGACCGCCTGGACCGGGCAGCACGATAAATCCACAAGGAGGCAGTATCCATGACCGCATTCTTCGACTTGCCGGTGCGCCGTATCCAGACCAATGGCGTTGAGATCGCCGCGCGCATCGACGGGGCGGGCCCGCCGTTGCTGCTGCTGCACGGCCACCCGCAAACGAGCGCCATCTGGCACCGCGTGTGGCCGGCCTTGACGCAGCATCGCACCTGCGTGGCGGCCGATTTGCGGGGTTATGGCGACAGCACCAAGCCTGCGGCCTCGCCCGGCCACATTGCGCATTCAAAGCGCGAGATGGCGGCCGACATGGTTGGGCTGATGCAAGCGCTGGGCCATGCGCGCTTCGACGTGCTGGCGCACGACCGCGGCGCGCGCGTGGCGCACCGGATGGGCCTGGACCATGCCGAGGCCGTGTCGCGCATGATGCTGCTGGATATCGCGCCGACGCTGGACATGTACGAGGGCACGACGCGCGCGTTCGCTCAGGCGTACTTCCATTGGTTCTGGCTGATCCAGCCCGCGCCCGGGCCGGAGACGATGATCGAGCATGATCCGGTGTTCTATCTGCGGTCGGTGATGGGCGGCCGGCCCGGCGGGCTGGCGCATTTTTCCGCCGAGGCGATGGCCGAATACGAACGCGCGGCGCGCCTGCCGGGCTGGGCCACCGGTCTTTGCGAAGACTATCGCGCATCCGCCACGGTGGACCTGGACCATGACCGCGCCGGCCGCGCCAACGGCGAAAGGCTGCGCATGCCCGTGCGGGCGTTGTGGGGCGAACGCGGCGCGGTGGGCAAGAATTTTGACGTGCTGGCGCTATGGCGCGCCATCGCCGATGACGTGTCGGGCGACCCCTTGCCGGGGGCGCATTACCTGGCCGAAGAGTGCCCCGACGCGCTGCTGCAAGAGGCCGGCGCCTTCTTCGGATGGCGATAGGCGGCAGGCGTCAATCAAGCCTTGGCGGGCGATAGGGCTATCCAAAAAGGGACACAACCCTGGTGGTAACCTTCGCCCCATGAATCGCCACTTCGCCAACCTTTCCGAACTACCCGACCCCGACGACGCGCAACGCGTCTTCAAGGCAACCGACTCCCCCTGCGTGGCCGTGTGCTCGACGCTGTTCGATGACATCTGCCGGGGTTGCGGCCGCACGGCCATGGAAGTGGCCAACTGGGTCTTCATGACGGAAGAGGAAAAGCGCGACGTATGGGTGCGCATCAAGGCGCAGGGGTATCCCCGGCGCAATAACTGAAAGGCGCATTGCGGCGCGGGTGACCGCGCCCAGCGGCCGATCATCGCCGCCGTCTTGGTCATGTCATATGAAGCGGGCTAAATCGCGGTATCGCCCACTTCCGGCCTTATCATGCGCATCGTCCTGGTCACGGATGCCTGGCATCCGCAAGTCAACGGCGTCGTCCGCACCTGGACGACCATGCGGCAGATCCTGCAGGAATGGGGTCACGAACTGATCGTGGTCAGCCCGGAAGGCAGCCGCACCGTGCCGGCGCCATCCGAGCCGGATCTGCGGCTCTGCCTGCAACCCGGGCGGCAACTGCGCCGCATCCTGGGCGACACCATCCCCGACGCCCTGCACATCGCCACCGAAGGCCCGCTGGGGCTGGCGGCGCGACGCATGGCCCTGTCGCGCGGCTGGGCGTTCACCACGTCGTTCCACACCATGTTCCCCGATTACCTGCAAGCGCGCATGGGCATACCCGCCGCCTTGCCGTGGCGGTATCTGCGCTGGTTCCACCGGCCGTCGCGATGCGTGCTGGTGCCCACGCCCACGGTGCGCGATGTGCTAGTGCGGCGCGGCTTGAGCAACTTGCGCATCTGGTCGCGCGGCGTGGACCCGCGCAAATTCCAACCCAGCGCCAGCCAGGCTTTCGCCCATCTGCCCCGCCCGGTTTTCCTGAGTGTGGGTCGCGTCGCGCGGGAAAAGAACCTGGACGCGTTCCTGGCGCTGGACCTGCCGGGCAGCAAGGTCGTGGTGGGCGCCGGCCCGGATGAGGCTCGGCTGAAAAAACGCTTTCCCGATGCGGTATTCCTGGGAATGCAACAGGACGATGCGCTGCCTTCGTTGTATGGCGCTGCCGACGTGTTCGTCTTTCCCAGTTTGACCGACACGTTTGGCCTGGTGATGCTGGAAGCGATGGCCTGCGGCACGCCCGTGGCGGCCTTTCGCAGCGAGGCGCCGCTGGCGGTGGTGACGCCCGGCGTGACCGGCTGCCTGGACGACGACCTGGCGCATGCTTGCCGCGCCGCCTTGCCGCTGGACCGCCACGCGGTGCGCGCGCACGCGTTGACCCGCAGCTGGGATGCCGTGGCGACCTCGTTGCTGGATGCCCTGGTGCCATTGAAGCCGCTGCCGCCGGAATCGACCTCCCGGCCCACGCCCGCGCAGGCGGGATGACGCGCGTTTTTTTTCAGGGACGGGTTTCCGCACCCCCGGCCAAACCGGTACAATCCCCGGCAATCCTGAGGAGCGTTGCGACGACCCCGTGGTTACCGCCTTGCACGGCACATCGTGCACATCTACGCGGAACCCGGCTCGCCAGGCTCAGGAATCCTTGTTCAAGCGCCGCGCCTTGCGCGTCGCTACAGCAACGGCGCTCACCTTTGTCGCATATGGCGGGAAAGGCGAGCACTCGACTGTCGTGGTGTATTCGCGTTGTCCGGCCATATCGTGCGCCGTTCGAAATTCACGTGGAGCCTACACACCATGAACGCTGTAACTGATAAATCCTTCTCCGATTACCTGGTTGCCGACCTGTCGCTGGCAGGCTGGGGCCGTCGTGAACTGGCCATCGCCGAAACCGAAATGCCCGGCCTGATGGCCATCCGCGAAGAGTTCGCCGCCGCGCAGCCGCTCAAGGGCGCGCGCATCGCGGGCAGCCTGCACATGACCATCCAGACCGGCGTGTTGATCGAAACGCTGGTGGCCCTGGGCGCCGAAGTGCGCTGGGCCTCGTGCAACATCTTCTCCACGCAAGACCACGCCGCCGCCGCCATCGCCGCGTCGGGCACGCCGGTCTTCGCCGTCAAGGGCGAAACGCTGGAAGAGTACTGGCAGTACACCCACAAGATCTTCGAATGGCCCAATGGCCAGCACGCCAACATGATCCTGGACGATGGCGGCGACGCCACGTTGATGCTGCACCTGGGCACCAAGGCCGAGAAAGACCTGTCGGTGCTGGCCAACCCGGGCAGCGACGAAGAACGCATCCTGTTTGCCGCCATCAAGGAAACGCTCAAGCGTGATCCGAAGTGGTATTCCACCCGCCTGGCGCAGATCAAGGGCGTGACTGAGGAAACGACCACGGGCGTGCATCGCCTGTACCAGATGTCGCAAAAGGGCGAGCTGGCCTTTGCCGCCATCAACGTCAACGACTCGGTCACCAAGTCCAAGTTCGACAACCTGTATGGCTGCCGCGAATCGCTGGTTGACGGCATCAAGCGCGCCACCGACGTGATGGTTGCCGGCAAGATCGCCGTCGTGGCCGGCTACGGCGACGTGGGCAAGGGCTGCGCCCAGGCGCTGGTCGCGCTGCGCGCGCAGGTCTGGGTCACCGAAATCGACCCGATCTGCGCCCTGCAAGCCGCGATGGAAGGCTTCAAGGTCGTGACGATGGACGAGGCTGCCGCGCATGGCGACATCTTTGTCACCGCCACCGGCAACTACCACGTCATCACGCGTGAGCACATGAACGCCATGAAGGACCAGGCGATCGTCTGCAACATCGGCCACTTCGATAACGAAATCGACGTTGCCGGCCTGGCCGATTGCCAGTGGGAAGAGATCAAGCCGCAAGTCGATCACGTGATCTTCCCGGACGGCAAGCGCATCATCCTGCTGGCCCAGGGCCGCCTGGTGAACCTGGGTTGCGCCACCGGCCACCCGTCGTTCGTGATGTCGTCTTCGTTCGCCAACCAGACCATCGCCCAGATCGAACTGTTCACGCGCAACGAAGCCTACAAGTCGGGCGAAGTCTATGTGCTGCCCAAGCACCTGGACGAAAAGGTTGCCCGCCTGCACCTGAAGAAGCTGGGTGTGAAGCTGACGACGCTGCGCAAGGATCAGGCCGACTACATCAACGTGCCGGTCGAAGGCCCCTTCAAGCCCGAGCACTACCGTTATTGATGGGTTGAAAGCACAATAGGAAAGACCCGCGCCATGTTGGCGCGGGTTTTCCGAACCGCGGATTTCCCTGTTTTTGTCTGTCGAAGCCAGGGCCGCGGAGCGTCAATACAGGAGTTCGAACATGGTGACATTGATACTCGTCTGGATTCTGAACGCGGTGGCCCTGCTGGCTGTTGCTTACCTCTTGCCCGGCATTGCCGTGGCCAGTTTCGGGTCTGCGCTGATCGCCGCGCTGGTGCTGGGTCTGGTGAACATGCTGGTCAAGCCGGTGCTGGTGCTGCTGACGCTGCCCATCACGATCGTCACCCTTGGGCTCTTCCTTATCGTCATCAACGCCTTGTTGTTCTGGTTCGTCGGCTCCGTGCTGAAGGGCTTCCAGGTCAACGGGTTCTGGTGGGCCGTGGGCGGTGCCATTCTGTACAGCATCATCTCTGGCCTGCTTACCAAACTGATCCCCTAATGTCTGACTCGACTTCCCCTGCTTTCAGCCTGGAGTTCTTTCCGCCGCGTGACCTGGCTGGTCAGGAACGGCTGGTTCGCGCGGCCAAGCAGATGCTGGCCATCCAGCCCAAGTACGTCAGCGTGACCTTCGGCGCGGGTGGTTCCACGCGCGCCGGCACGGCCGACGCCGTGCGCACGCTGCGTAACCTGGGCTGCGATGCCGCGCCCCACTTGTC
This sequence comes from Achromobacter sp. B7, assembly GCF_003600685.1. NCBI lineage: Bacteria > Pseudomonadati > Pseudomonadota > Betaproteobacteria > Burkholderiales > Alcaligenaceae > Achromobacter > Achromobacter sp. B7. The sequence goes on along the minus strand of NZ_CP032084.1, from coordinate 5,941,388 downwards.
TTGCGTGGGCGCCACGCGGCAGGATCTGCGCGACATTCTGCAAACCTACAAGAACGAAGGCGTGCGGCGCGTGGTGGCGCTGCGTGGCGACCTGCCTTCGGGCATGGGCGGCGATGCGGGCGAACTGCGCTACGCCAACGAACTGGTGTCGTTCATCCGCGAGGAAACGGGCGACTGGTTCCACATTGAAGTCGCGGCCTATCCCGAAATGCACCCGCAGGCCGCCAACCCGTCGCTTGACCTGGACCATTTCGTGGCCAAGGTAAACGCGGGCGCGGATGCGGCCATCACGCAGTACTTCTTTAACGCCGACGCCTATTTCGACTTTGTCGACCGGGCCCAGGCCAAGGGCGTGAAGGTGCCGATCGTGCCGGGCATCATGCCCATCACGAACCACACCCAGCTGCTGCGTTTCTCGGAAATGTGCGGCGCCGAAGTGCCGCGCTGGATCCGCCTGCGCCTGGCCGAGTTTGGCGACGACAAGGCATCCATCCGCGCTTTTGGCGTGGATGTGGTGACCGAGTTGTGCCAGACCCTGCTGGACAACGGCGCGCCCGGACTGCACTTCTACACCTTGAACCACGCGGAAGCCCCGCTGGCGGTGTGGAAGGAACTGGCGCTGTAATCGGTAATCGGTAAACGCTAAGCGCTAAGCGCTAAGCGGTATCCGGCAAGCAGAAGGGGGCAGAAATGCCCCCCTTTTTTTTAATCCGCGTACACCCCTACCTTGCGGATGACGGTGCCCCACTTGTCTACCTCGGCTTGCAGCCAGGTTTGCAGGCCTTCGGGTGTCTGCTTGGATTCCGGCACGATCTCGGCGCCCAGCTCTGCCATCTTTTGCGAGAACGCCGGGTCCTTCAGCGCCGCGCGCAACGCCGCGTTGAACTTGTTGATGGCTTCTGGCGGCGTACCCTTGGGCGCATAGACGCCATGCCACACCTTCACCTCAAAGCCCTTCAAACCGCCTTCCTGTAGCGTCGGCGCGTCCGGCAGCGTCTTGATGCGGTCCAGTGTGGTGACACCGAACAGCTTGACGCGGTCGGCCTTGATCTGCGGGATGGTCTGTGTGGTCTGGTCGCACAGCACGTCTACCTGGCCGCCCAGCAGCGCCGTCATCGCGGGCGCCGTGCCGGCATAGGGCACGGTGGTGAACTGCACGCCCAGCGATTCCTGCAACAGCATGCCGCACAGCTGCGACACCGCGCCCAGGCCCGCGTTGGCCAGGTTGATCTTGTTGCCGTTTTCACGCGCGTACTTGATAAAGCCCGCCATGCCGTCGGCCGGCAAGTCCTTGCGGCCCAGCAGCGTCATGGGCACGTCCGCCACCTGGCCGACGTAAGCGAAGTCGGTCAGCGGGTTGAACGACAGCTTGCGATACAGGGCCGGCGCGGTCGCCATGCCGTTGTGGTGGATCAGGAACGTGTAGCCGTCCGGCGCCGCGCGCGCCACATGCTGCGAGGCCAGCGTGCCGCCCGCGCCGGTGCGGTTTTCAATGATGACGCTTTGCCCAAGCGTCTTGGCCATGGACGCGCCCAGGCTGCGCGCCACGACGTCCGTCGGCCCGCCAGCGGCGAACGGCACGACCAGCGAAATGGGGTGGTTCGGGTAAGCGCCTTGCGCACTGGCGGAGCCCCAGGCAAGGCAGGACAGGGCCAGTGCCGGCCAGGCGGCGCGAATAGAGGCGCGAATAGAGGCGCGAATGGTCGCGCGAAGGGAGGCGCGAAGGGAGGCGCGAAGGGAGGCGCGAACGGAGGCGCGATCGGCCACGCGCGCGAAATGATGGGGCATGTCTCGCTCCTTGTGGTTTTTTGATGGACCCCAGTGTGGCCCGTCGGAACAAGGATGAGAATTCGCCGTTTTTCAAGCCAGGTTTCAGCGGGCGGAAAGGCGGGTTAACGCGGATTGCCGCTTGGCTGGCGCGGATCGCTGGTGATGTAACGGGGATTGCCGCTTGCCGCTTGCCGCTTGCCGCCTAACTGGCCTGATCCTTGCCTGGATCCTCGGCCAGCACTTGCGGCGCGGGATAGCTGCTGGCCGGGGGCGCATTGACGGGTTCAACACGCAGCGGCTGGTGCACGCGGCTGGGTGGCACCAGCGAACCGGGGTCGTTGGGGTTGGTCCACAGCGGGTCTGGAATTTCGGCAAAGACCTGGCGCAGGCGCTCGCCCCAGGTGCCCCGGATCATGCGGAAATACTCGTTGCGTTCGTCGATGCTGGCAAAGTGGGTCACGCGCAGCGTGTCGGTGTCGTAGACCAGCAGGTCCAGCGGCAGGCCCACCGAGATGTTTGACCGCAAGGTCGAGTCCATGGAGATCAGCGCGCACTTGGCGGCCTCGTCCAGCGACGTGTCCGGGCGCAGCACGCGGTCCAGGATGGGCTTGCCGTACTTGGCTTCGCCGATCTGGAAGTACGGGCATTCCTGGCTGGCTTCGATGAAGTTGCCGGCCGCGTAGACCTGGAACAGCCGGCAGCCTTCCGTGCCGATCTGTCCCCCGAAAATCAGGCTGACGTTGAACTCCACGCCCTGTTCCTGCAACGCGGGCGCCTCGCGGCGGTAGACCTCGCGCACCGCCGCGCCCACGCAGCGGGTGGCCTCGAACAGGTCGGGCGCGTTCCAGATGGTGTCGCCGCCTTCGTCGTGCTGGCGCGCCAGCGCATGCAGCACCGCCTGGCTGACGGCCAGGTTGCCCGAGCTCATCAGCACCATGACGCGCTCGCCCGGGCGCTCGAACACGGTCATTTTTCGGAAGACGCTGATCTGGTCGACGCCGGCGTTCGTGCGGGAGTCAGAAAGGAAAACCAGGCCGGCATCAAGGCGGGCGGCTACGCAATAGGTCATGATCGATCATTCAAAGAAACCACGCCGCATTGTATTGCGGCGTGGGCGCGGCGGTTATTGCTGGCCGGACGTCTGCACCTGCACGCTGATCTCCATGGATTCTTCACCCCCGCCGCTGCGCACGCCGCGCACGGGCGAGGCGGAATCGTAATCCCGCGCCACGGCCAGGCGGCAATGGCTGTCGGATGCGAATTGGCGGTTGGTGACGTCGATACTGGTCCAGCCGATGTCGGGCAAAAACACGTCGGCCCAGGCGTGGCTGGCCGAGTGTTCGGTGGTGGTGTGCACGTAGCCGCTGACGTAGCGCGCGGGCACGCCCAACCCGCGCACGCAGGCCAGGAACAGGTGGGCGTGGTCCTGGCAGACGCCGTGGCCCATCGCCAGCACCTGGTTGGCGGCCGTGGTCACGTCGGTGGTGCCGGGTTCGTACGCCACGCGGTCGCTGATGGCGTTGGCCAGCGCCAGGATGTCGTCCTGGGTGCCCAGGCCATTGGGCAGCACGCCGCGCACAAAGGCCAGAATGGTGTCGTCCGCCTGGGTCAACGGCGTCTGCACGCAATAGGCGTGCACGGGCAGGCGGCTGTCTGCACTACCTAAAAGGCCACGCGTCAGCGGCGCCACCTGCACCTGCCCGACCACACGCAGTTCGATATCGGTGTGCGGGCGGTTCAAGGTCAGCGTGTGGGTGATGTTGCCGTACGCGTCCACCTGCTTTTCCAACGCGCCGGGCGCTTCGATGTGCCACCGCAGCACGCGTTGGTGTTCGTCGTCGCGCGGGGTCATGCGCAGCGTCTGGATGCTGTAGGTAACCGGCGCCGTGTAGCGGTAGTGCGTGACGTGCGTGATGAACTGTTTCATGGGGCTGTCTCCGTGTTATGCCGACAGCGGGACCAGGAAGTCCTGGCTGATCCGGTTGCCCAAATCGTTGATGCGGTCCAGGAAATGGTCCAGGTATTGGTGCAGGCCGCTATCCAGAATGTCCTCGACGCGGCCAAATTGCAGCTCGGCGCACAGCATGCCCGCGCGGCGCTGGGTCTCGGTTGAGCGTTGGTTGGAAACGCGCGCCAGGTCTTCGGACACGGCACGCATCGACGACAGCAGCGAACGCGGCATGTCGGGGTGCAGGATCAGCAGCTCGGCCACGCGGTCCGGCGTGATGACGTCGCGGTACACCTTGCGGTAGATCTCCAGCCCGGACACTGAACTGAGTAGTGCCGACCAACGATAGAACTCGCTTTGCAGCGCCGCGGTGCCTGAGCCTTCGCCACGCGCTTCCGTCGTGGCCTGGCTGCCGCGTTCGTGGAATTTCACGTCCAGCATCCGGGCGGTATTGTCCGCGCGTTCCAGGTGCATGCCGATGCGCAGGAAATACAGCGCCTCGTCTTCCAGCATCGTGCCGATCGTGACGCCCCGCGCCAGATGCGATCGGAACTTCACCCATTCAAAAAACTCACCGGGGTTGCGTTCCAGCAGGCCGGTATGCAAATGCTTAAGCAATTCCAGCCAGGTGGTGTTGTAGGTTTCCCAGACCTCGGTGGTCAGGCTGCCGCGCACGGCGCGCGCGTTTTCCCGGGCCGCGCGCATGCAGGAATAGATCGACGATGCGTTCTCCGGATCACGCACCATGTACTGCAACACGTCGTTGGGCGAGATGGAGGCGTACTTGGTTTGATACAGCCCTTGCAGCTCGGAGATGCGCAGCACGCCCAGCCACGACCCTTCGCGCGTTTGCGGGTCTTGCGGCAGCAGCGACATTTGCAGGTTCACGTCCAGCATGCGCGCCGTGTTTTCGGCGCGTTCAATGTAGCGGCACATCCAGAACAGGTTGTCGGCGGTTCGGCTCAGCATGTTCAGTCCTCCAGAACCCAGGTGTCTTTGGTGCCGCCGCCCTGGCTGCTGTTGACCACCAGCGAGCCTTCGGTCAGCGCCACGCGGCACAGGCCGCCGGGCACCGTGCGGATGTCCTTGCCGCACAGCACGTACGGGCGCAGGTCGATGTGGCGCGGCGCGACGCCGGATTCCACATAGGTTGGCACGGTAGATAGCGCCAGCGTGGGTTGCGCGATGTAGTTGGCCGGGTTGGCGCGCACGCGTTCCTTGAAGGCCTCGACTTCGGCGCGGCTGGCGGACGGGCCCACCAGCATGCCGTAGCCCCCGGCGCCATGCACTTCCTTGACCACCAGGTCGTGCATGTTGGCCAGCACGTGTGACAGTTCATCAGGCCGCCCGCAACGCCAGGTTGGCACGTTGGACAGGATGGGCTCTTCGCTGAGATAGAACCGGATCATGTCCGGCACGTAGAGATAGGTGGATTTGTCGTCGGCGATGCCGGTGCCGATGGCGTTGGCCAGCGTGACGCGGCCCGCGCGGTAAACGGACAGCAGGCCGGGCACGCCCAGCGCCGAATCGGCCCGAAACGACAGCGGGTCCAGAAAATCGTCGTCCAGCCGGCGGTAGATAACGTCCACCTTGCGCGGGCCTTGCGTGGTGCGCATGTAGACGGTGTTCTGTTCCACGAACAGGTCTTGCCCTTCGACCAGTTCCACGCCCATCTGCTGGGCCAGGAACGCGTGTTCGAAGTAGGCCGAGTTGTACATCCCGGGCGTCAACACCACCACGGTGGGATCGTCGCCGCCATGCGGGGCCACTTCGCGCAGGTTGTCCAGCAGCAGGTCGGGATAGTGCGCCACCGGTTCGACCTTGATGCGGCTGAACGCGTCGGGCATCAGCCGCATCGACATCTTGCGGTTTTCAAGCATGTACGACACGCCCGAGGGCACGCGCAGGTTGTCTTCCAGCACATAGAATTCACCCGCGCCGGCCCGCACGATATCCACGCCGGCGATGTGGCAGTAGATGTCCTCGGCCACGTCCACGTCCTGCATTTCGGGGCGGTACTGGGCGTTCAGGAATACCTGTTCGGCCGGCACGATGCCCGCGCGCACGATGTCGTGGCCGTGGTAGATGTCGTGGATGAACATGTTCAGCGCGCGCACGCGCTGCTTCAGGCCGGCTTCCAGGTGGCGCCATTCGTCGGCGGGAATGATGCGCGGGATCAGGTCGAACGGGATCAGGCGTTCGGTGCCGGCGGCGTCGCCGGCGACGGAAAACGTGATGCCGACCCGGCGAAAGCTAAGGTCGGCTTCCAGCCGGCGCACGGCCATGGCCTCGGCCGACTGCTCTTGGTGCCAGCGTTCGAACGCCTGGTATTGGGAGCGTATGCCGCCTGCGCTGTCGCGCATTTCGTCATAAGCGGCGGGACGGGATGGTCTGTCCTTCATGGCTCCTCCGATGCTGTGCCTGCTGCCGGCTTGTGGTGGCCGGCTTGCACGCGGTCAACCCGGCCGATGATTGGCCGGTCACAAACAATAAGCAACCTGCATGCCAGCTTTCGGGGACACAGGGCCCGTGGGCACAATATCCTCTGAAGGACGCAAAAACGCCATCCCCGCTGCGACCGATGGCACCGCTTTGGTGCGCGCCGCCGGGCGCATCTGGTGCGTCAGTTCATGCGGAACGTATGCAAGGTGGTGCCGCCGGGGCCGCCTTGGGACAGCGGCGCCTCGGGCACCCAGCCGTCTTGCGTCAGCACGGCGTCCAGCGGGAAGTCGTGGGGAGCGGCCTGGTAGTCGGCATCCAGCTCGCCGCAGCTCCAGGCGATGCCGATGGTGATGAAAGGATGTCCGCGCTCGCGCAGCGCGGCCAGGGTGCGGTCGTAGTAGCCGCCCCCATAGCCCAGGCGGTCGCCGTGTTCCGTGTAACCCAGGGTGGGCACCAGCACCACGTCGGGCAGCACGTCCGGGCCGGCAACGGGTTCCTGGATGCCGTAGGGGCCGGCTCGCAGCTCGGCGTCGGGCGTCCAGGACAGGAAGGCCAGCGGCGCATTGCGCTCGCGCACCACGGGCAGCGCCACGCCGACGCCGTTTTCGACCCACTGCGTCAGCAGGGGGCGCAGGTCGGGCTCGTCGTCCATGGGCCAGAACGCGGCGACCGTGGCGGGGGCGGGGCGGCCGGCGCGCACAGCTTCGTCGCGGGCCACATTCAGCCAGGTGAACAGGCGCGCGCGCATCAACAAACCGCCGCGGCTGCGCTGGTCTTCAAGCATTTCGGCACGCAGTTTCCGCAATCGCGTGCGGTGCTGGACTGCGGTATCCTTTGGAGTATTTTGCGTAGTCATGCAGTGGCTGTAATGGGGGTGGACAATGAAGGCGAACGTGCTGGAATCGGGCATGCGGAATAGAGGCATGTGTACGGATATGTACACGAACATGCACGTGGACATGCACGTGGACATGCACGCGGACATGCCATCGGCCATGCGGCTGTCGGGCAATGTCGTGCAGCTGTGTGGCAAGGCCTTCGTATGACGGCAAATCAGGGACGCGGCATGACACGTGCGCAGCAATCTGGACGGTATCAGAAAATCCAACGGAAATCCCCGCAAGCCAGGGACAAGCCTGACACGCCCGATACGCCCGACACCCGCCTGGCCCTGCGCCGCTGGCTGCCGTTGCTGGCGCTGTTCACCGCCGCCTGTGCGCCGGTGGATGCGCAACAGCGCAGCGCCGCCATCAACACGCAACCCCAGCCGCCCGTGCAGTCGGCGCAATCGGCGGCACAGCCGCTGATTGCCGTTCCGCCCGCCGTGCTGGCCGGCCTGCCCCCTACCGCCGACACGCCCGCCCTGGCCGCCGTCGTGGCCGCGCGCGAAGCCATGAACCGCAAGCAGTGGTCCATCCTGGGCGCGTTGGTGCCGCAAGCCAAGTCCGACACGCTGGGCATGTACCCCGAATACTGGCTGCTGCGCTATCAGCTCTGGACGCCGCCGGCCACCGGCCGCCCCACGGCCGACCTGCAACGCTTCATCAGCAGCAATGGCGACGCCTACCTGGCCGACCGGCTGCGGGGCGACTGGCTGCTGGCCGCCGCCCGCAGTGGCGATTTCGAAACCGTGCGCAAGCTGGCGCCGGTCAAGAACAGCAACGCCCAGATCGAATGCGCCATTCTTGACGCCAAGCACATGACCGGCCAGCGCGCGACCGCCGCGCAAGCCATGTCCGCCTTCGCGCCCGGCAGCGCCTGCTGGGCCTTGTACGACCAATTGGTGGCCGACGGCATCCTGGGCTGGGAACAGCTGGAACCGCAACTGCGCGACGCCATCGAGGCCGACAAGACGACGGACGCGCGCAAGCTGGTGCAGTACATGTTCGAGCCGCGCGACCTGAAAACGTACGACGTCCTGATGAAGGACCCGATGAAATGGCTGACCCGCCAAGACCGCATGCCGGTGGGCCGCAACGAAAAAGAACTGGTCACCATCGCCTTGGCGCGGCTGGCGCGATCGGATGTCAGCGTGGCCGATTCCTACCTGCGCCGCGAATGGGCCAAGTCCATGTCCAAGCCCAACCTGGCCTGGGTGCGCGGGCAATACGCCCTGATGGCCGCGCTGAAGCTCGATAGCCGCGCCGACGACTGGTATCACGAAGCCGGCCACATCCGCATGACGGAATACAACGCCGGCTGGAAGGTGCGCGCCGCATTGCGCCAACCCAAGATCGACTGGAAGTGGGTGATCGAATCCATCGACGAGATGCCGCCCGCGCAGCGCAACGACACGTCTTGGGTGTACTGGAAGGCGCGCGGCCTGGCGGCCACTGGCCGCAAGGATCAAGCCAACGCCTTGTATGCCAGCATCGCCGACCGCTTCGATTTCTACGGCCAGCTGTCGGCCGAAGAGTTGGGCCGCCGCATCAATGTGCCGCCGCGCCCGGCGCCCATCAACGACCGCGAAATCGCCGAGGCCCGCGCCAACCCCGGCTTGCAGCGCGCCGTGCAGTTGTTCCGCCTGGGCTGGCGTGCCGAAGCGGTGCCGGAATGGAACTTCACGCTGCGCGGCATGAGCGACCGCCAATTGATGGCGGCCGCCGAATTGGCCCGTGCCGAAAACATCTACGACCGCGTGGTCAACACGTCGGATCGCACCGAAAAAGAGTTCGACTTCAGCCAGCGTTTCATCGCGCCGTTTGAAGGCCGTGTCACCGCCAAGGCCAACGCCATCGCGCTGGACCCGGCATGGGTCTACGGTTTGATCCGCCAGGAATCGCGCTTCATCATGGACGCGCGTTCGCACGTGGGCGCCTCGGGCCTGATGCAACTGATGCCGGCCACGGCCAAGTGGGTGGCGGGCAAGATCGGCATGACCGATTTCACGCCCGCCAGCGTGAACGATTTCGACACCAATACCGAACTGGGCACCAACTACCTGAACATGGTGCTGCGCGACCTGAACGGGTCGCAGATGCTGGCCAGCGCGGGCTATAACGCCGGGCCGCGGCGTCCGCACAATTGGCGCTCGACGTTCTCGCATCCCGTCGAAGGCGCGATCTTTGCCGAGACCATCCCCTTCAACGAAACGCGCAATTACGTGAAGAACGTGATGTCCAACTCGGTGTATTACGCGGCAATGTTCACCGGCCAGCCGCAGTCCCTGAAAGAGCGCCTGGGCAACATCGTGCCGCTGGGCGCAGAAAGTACCTCGATTCCATGACGCAGGACCCCGCCATCAACGGCTTGCAGGTGTATATCGTGGGCGGCGCGGTGCGTGACGCGCTGCTGGGCTTGAAGCCGGGTGACGACGATTGGGTGGTGGTGGGCGCAACGCCCGAAGACATGGTGCGCCGGGGTTTCATCCCCGTCGGCGGGGATTTCCCCGTGTTCCTGCACCCGCGCACCAAAGAGGAATACGCCCTGGCGCGCACCGAGCGCAAGTCGGGCCGTGGCTACAAGGGCTTTACGTTCTACACCGGCGCCGACGTGACGCTGGAAGAAGACTTGCGGCGTCGCGACCTGACGGTCAACGCCATCGCCCAGACGCAGGACGGCACGCTTGTAGACCCGTTGGGCGGCGTGGCCGACGTGCACGCGCGCGTGTTTCGCCACGTGGGCGAAGCCTTCCAGGAAGACCCGGTTCGCATCCTGCGGCTGGGCCGCTTCGCCGCCCGCTTTGATGATTTTTCCGTGGCGCCCGAGACGATGGCGCTTTGCCGCGCGATGGTCGACGCGGGAGAGGCCGACGCGTTGGTCGCCGAACGGGTGTGGAAGGAATTGTCGCGCGGGCTGATGGCTAAAAAGCCGTCGCGCATGCTGGATGTGCTGCAAGATTCCGGCGCATTGGCGCGCGTGATGCCCGAATTGCAAGGCGTTGCCGACGTGGGTGCCGATGTGGATCGCGCGGCCGGGCTGGGGGTGTCGGTGGCCGGCCGATACGCGCTGCTGTGCCGCCTGACGCCCGAGCGCGAGGCGCTGGGCCGACGCATGCGCGTGCCCACCGAATGCAACGACTATGCGCGTTTGTTGCCCGAGGTATTGCTGGGCCTGGACGCGGCTGAACAAGCCGCCAACAACAACGACGCCACCGAGGCGCAGCTTGCGCTGATGGAACGCGCCGACGCGCTGCGCAAGCCCGAGCGCTTTTTCGACCTGCTGAAAACCGCCGCCATCCTGCGCCCGGTGGACATGGGCGCCTGGCAGGCAAGAGTGGATGCGGTGCGCGGTGTGGACGCAGGCGCCATTGCGAAAGCGTGCGCGGGCGACCCGGCGCGCATCAAGGACAGTGTCCGGCAAGCAAGGCTGCACCGGCTGCGAGCCGGATAGCTCGGCGTGCCAGCCGGACGGCTTGGCACGCCGCCACAACTTTGCCCGCCGCTATAGCATGGCCCGCCGCTACAGCTTGCCCAAACGGTCGCCGCGTGAAAAACCTGTCAGCGGTTCCGTGATGCCACGGCCCACGGCCAGCACCTTGAACAGCTCGCCCATTTCCGCCTCGGACAGCAGCTTTTGCACCGGCGCCACAGCCTGCGCGTATTGCTGCACATCCGACGGGTCCAACTGGCCCAGCAAATCCATCAACCCGGCGTTCATCAAGAAGCGCGCCTGCGACGTGTAGCCCAGCACTTGCAGGCCGGCTTCCAGCGCCGCATCGGCCATGGCGGTGAAATCCACGTGCGCGGTAATGTCCTGCAAGCCCGGCGCGGTGAAGGGATCGCCGTGCGCGTGATGACGCAAATGGCACATCAGCGTGCCGCCCGCGCGTTGCGGATGGTAGAACTCGCTGCGCGGAAATCCGTAGTCCACCAGCAGCGCCGCGCCGCGCTCCAGCCAACTGCCCATCGCGGCAATCCAGGCTTCGCCCTGCAGATTGATTTCGGACACGTAGCCGGGCAATGCCGGCATGCGCGCGGCGACGGCTTCGGCCAAGGCAGGCGATGCGGGGCGGTCGCTCCAGACGAAGTGCTGCTGCGCGTCCAGCGCCACGCCGCGCTCCATCACGGCGCCGTCCTGGCTCCAGCAAAACAGCGATACGGGCATCGCGTCCAGCACCTCGTTGGCCAGCACGCAGCCGGCGAAGGCGTTGGGCAAGGCGTCCAACCATTGCACGCGGTCCCCGAAAGCGGCCAGGCGTTCGGCTTGGCGCGCGCGCAAGTCGGCAGACACTTCCAGGATCAGGTATTGCGTCTGGTCCAGGCCCTGCGCATCCAGCTCGCGCAGCACGCCTTCGGCCAGGGCGCCCGTGCCCGCGCCAAATTCCAGTACGGCTTGTGTCTGCGTCTGCCGCAGCACCTGCGCAACCTGACGGGCAACGGTGCGGGCAAACAGCGGGGTCAGTTGCGGCGCGGTGACGAAGTCGCCCGCCGGCGCCTTGGCGTCGTCCTCGCCATCGGCCAACTTGACGTTGCCGGCCGCGTAATAGCCCAACCCCGGCGCGTACAACGCCTGCGCCATCCAGTGGTCAAACGGCAACCAGCCGCCATTGGCCGTAATGGCGGCGCGCAGCTGTGCGGCGGCGGCGTCGCTATGCGCCTGGGCGGCGGGTGACAACGGGGGCAGGTTGGCGGGGGCAGGGCGTTGCATGGCGGGTTCTAGCGTAGGCATGACGGCATTTTCCCAAAAAAAGGCGTAGCCGTCCGGCTGCGGGCGGGTGTCTGGCGACGGTAATGCACAATGAACAAAAAAACCCCGCGACGAACGCGGGGTTTTTTACTGCGGGCTTAGCGGGGCGATTTAGCCGCGACGATCAGCCGGCTTGGCAAAGCGCTTGGCGGGGCCGCCGGGGCGCTTGTCGAATGCGGGCTTGGCGCGGAAGCCGCCTTCCGGACGGTCGCCGCCACGGAAACCGCCTTCACGGGCAGGACGATCGCCAAAGCTGGGGCGGGCGTCACGGTCAGCGCCGCGGAAACCACCTTCGCGGGGAGCACGCTCGCTGAACGGGCGGGCATCGCGCTGGGGGCGGTCACCAAAGCTGGGACGGTCGCCGCCGAAGCTGGGGCGGGCGTCACGGTCACCACCACGGAAGCCGCCTTCACGCGGGGGGCGGTCGCCGAACGGGCGATTGCCCTGGTAGCCGCCTTCGCGCTGGGGACGATCACCGAAGCTGGGACGATCGCTGAACGAACGGGCCGGGCGGTCGCCGAAGGGGCGATTGCCTTGGTAGCCGCCTTCGCGCGGGGCGCTGTCGCGGTTGCCTTGGTAACCACCTTCACGCGGCTTGAATTCGCCACGGGGTGCGCCGCCTTCACGCGGGCCGCCAAACGAACGGCCTTCGCGGTTGCCTTGGTAGCCGCCGCCTTCATGGCGCGAACCACCGAAACCGCCAGGACGCTTGCCGAACGGCTTGCCGCCACGCGGGGCGCCGCTGCCGCCGGCCGACGGACGCGGCGTGCGCTTGGGTTCCAGACCGGCGATGGTTTCCGGCGTAATCGTTTGGCCGATGTAGTGCTCGATACGGCGAACCTTGTGGCGCTCGGAGTGCGTAGCCAGCGTGAACGCCAGGCCGCTGCGACCGGCGCGGCCGGTACGGCCGATACGGTGCACGTAGTCTTCGGCTTGCATCGGCAGGTCGAAGTTAACGGCGTGGCTGATGCCTTGCACGTCGATGCCGCGGGCGGCAACGTCGGTGGCAACCAGAATACGCAGCTGGCCGCGTTGCAGTTGCGACAGCGTACGGGTGCGCTGGCGCTGGTTCATGTCGCCGTGCAGGGCAGCGGCGGCAAAGCCTTGGTCGGCCAGGCGATCGGCCAGGTCGTCAGCGCCACGCTTGGTGGACGTGAAGACGATGGCCTGATCCAGCTTGGCGTCGCGCAGCACGTGATCCAGCAATTGCATCTTGTGGCTGGCGTCGTCCGCGTACAGCAGGCTTTGCGTGATGTTGGTGTGCTTTTCCTTGGCGCCGGCCATCTCGATACGCTGCGGGTCGCGCATCATCTTCGCAGCCAGCTTGGCGATCGTGCCGTCCAGCGTGGCCGAGAACAGCAGCGTCTGACGATCTTCCGGCAGGCGGCTGACGATGGTTTCGATGTCTTCGATGAAGCCCATGTCCAGCATGCGGTCGGCTTCGTCCAGCACCAGCGTGTGCACGGTGTTCAGCTTGACGCGACCCGATTGCAGGTGATCGATCAGGCGGCCCGGCGTGGCGACCAGCACGTCAACGCGACGCGACAGGGCCTTCAGTTGGGCGCCGTAGGGCATGCCGCCCACGACGGTGGCGGTGCGCAGGTCAGCCAGCTTGCGGCCGTAGGTGGCCGTGGCTTCGGTGACTTGCAGAGCCAGTTCGCGGGTGGGGGTCAGCACCAGCACTTGCACGCCGACGCCCTTGTTGGCGGGCATCTGGGCAATACGGTGCAGGGCCGGCAGCATGAAGGCGGCGGTCTTGCCGCTGCCCGTCTGCGAGGAAACCATCAGGTCGTGACCGGCCAGCGCTTGCGGAATGGCAGCGGCTTGGACGGAGGTGGGGGTATTGAAGCCAGCTTCTTGAACGGCCGACAACAGAGCGGGTGCAAGACCCAGAGTTTCGAAAGACATTACTTTCCCTTGCCGCAGACAATGCGACGCAGTGCTTGGTCGGGCCAGGGGAGTAGGCGGCCGGATCCAGGCGACGGTTGATGGAGCATCGTGCCGACCGAATCAACCGTGCGCGTGGCGCGTTCTCTTATACAGATTGGAACGCAGGGCGAAAGGAAAGGAGGTCAGGAATCGATGATAGTTCGGCATGGGGGCCAGGCTAGCTTGCCTGGCAGACTGCAAAAAATTCCGCTAAATCAAAGCGGTAAATGCCGAACTCGTTTTGTGCAGTGCGGCGATCATAACCCGATTTCGCCTTGCAAGGGAATTATTTTTTTGTCCAGTCCCCAATCAATAGGGTTTTTCCCTTGGTTCACCAGCCACGCGTTGGTCATCTGAAAGTGCCCACAACCCAGGAACGGGACGGGCGGCCTGCGGGCGGACAGCGGGGAGGGGTGGTTCGCCATCAGCACCAGATGGCCGTTGTTGTCCGGCAGCAACAAGCGCTTGGCCTGCGCATGGGCGCCCCACAGCATGAACACCTTGGGCGAGGGGTCTTGCGCGACCAGTGCGATCAATGCATCCGTCACCGTTTCCCAGCCGCGCTTGGCATGGGAGGCGGGCTGGCCGTCCTCGACCGTCAGGCAGGTGTTCAGCAGCAATACACCCTGTTCCGCCCACGGGCTCAGGTCATTGCTGGCGGGGATAGGGGTAGCTGGGTATTCCTGGGCGATCTCGTTGAAGATGTTGCGCAGGCTGGGTGGGCGCTTGCAGTCGTCGGGCACCGAAAACGCCAGGCCTTGAGCCTGGCCGGGGCCGTGGTACGGGTCTTGCCCCAGGATCACGACGCGCACATCCGAGGGCGCCATGCCGTGCAGCGCGCGCAGCGGCGTGGCGGGATAGACGACGGCGCCTTCGACCAGGCGCTTTTCAACATGGGCGGTGGCCCGCGCCAGGGCATCGGCCACGGCGGGGTCTTTGAAGGCCGCCGCCCAGGCGGCGGGCAGCGCGGCCGTGTGGGCGGCGAGGGCGTTGGGAGTCAGGCGGTTATCAATCGGCATGGGCGCGATTTTGGCATAGGGCCGGCCGCCGCGCTGCGCGTTTCCCTACTGCATCACCCAGCCATGGCTGACCAGGAACGACTGGCCGGTCAGGGCCGCGCTGGGGAAGGTGCACAGGAAAAGCGCCGTCTGGGCGACGTCTTCGACCGTGGTGAAAACGCCATCCACCGTGTTGCCCAGCATGACTTTCTTGACCACGTCTTCTTCGCTGATGCCCAGTTCCTTGGCCTGCTCGGGGATCTGCTTTTCGACCAGCGGCGTGCGCACGAACCCCGGGCAGATGACATGCGAGCGCACGTTGTGCGCGGCGCCTTCCTTGGCCAGCACGCGCGCCAGACCCAACAGCGCATGCTTGGCGGCGACATAGGCCGATTTCAGCGGCGAGGCCTCGTGCGAGTGCACCGATCCCATGTAGATCACCACCCCGCCGCGATCGTCCTTGTACATGTGCTTGAGCGCCGCCTTGGTGGTCAGGAAGGCGCCGTCCACGTGAATGGCCTGCATCTTTTTCCAGTCGGAAAAAGCGAAGTTCTCGATGGGATTGACGATCTGGATGCCGGCGTTCGAGATCAGGATGTCGATGCTGCCGTAGGCGGCCACCACCTTGTCGATGCCCTGGTTCACGGCGTCTTCGCTGGTGACGTCCATGGCGACACCCATCGCCTTGCCGCCGGCCTGCTCGATTTCTTTCGCGACCGCGTCCGCGCCGGCCTGGTTCAAGTCGGCAATGGCGATGGTGGCGCCCGCGCGCGCCAGGGTCAGCGCAATTTCTTTGCCGATGCCGCTGGCCGCGCCTGTGACGACGGCCACTTTTCCATTCAACTGGGACATGCTGCTACCTCCGGACAAGGATTGCCGGCCGGTGTATGCGCCCAGGGCGCGACGGCCGGCGACAGACGGCCTTGCGAATCGCCGGCCGGTGCCGCGCTGGTGATCCGCAAGGAATTGATCCGATGGTAGTCCTTCAGCTTGAGCGCCGGCTGAACGCCCGGCGCCCGCCGACTCAGCCCTGGCGCACCGGGGCGGGAGCGCCCTCGGTAGCCGGGGCGCCGCCCGAGCGCAGCAGCAGGAAACCGACCACGGCGGACGCCAGCGATCCGGTCAGCACTCCAATCTTGGTGGCGTCGACCGTGGCCGCGTCGGTGAAAGCCAGCGCGCCGATGAACAAGCTCATGGTGAAGCCAATGCCGCACAACAGCGCCACGCCGTACAGCTGCTTGAACGTGGCATGGCGCGGCAGGCTGGCCATGCCGGTCTTGATCGCCAGCCAGGCAAAGCCGAACACGCCCAGCTGTTTACCCAGGAACAGGCCCAGCGCCACCCCCAGCGGCACGGGTTGTGCCAGGCTGGCCAGACCCATGCCCGCGAAGGACACGCCCGCATTGGCAAAGCCGAAGATCGGAACGATCAGCAGCGCGACGGGCTTATGCAGCGCATGTTCCAGGTCGTGCAGGGGCGAATGGGCTTCGGGCTTGCCCTGGTTGCGCGGACGCAGCGGGATGGTCAGCGCCAGGGCGACACCGGCCAGCGTGGCGTGCACGCCGGACTTCAGCACGAAGTACCACAGCAGGGCGCCCAGCAGCAGATAGGGCGTCAGGCGCAGCACGCCGGCGCGGTTCAGCAGGAACAGGCAGACCAGCAGCGCGCCCGCCATGGCCAGCGCAAACACCTGCAATTGGGACGTATAGAACAGCGCAATGATGACAATGGCGCCCAGGTCGTCAAGGATGGCCAGCGCAGTCAGGAAGATCTTCAGCGACGTCGGCACGCGGCTGCCCAGCAGCGCCAGGATGCCCAGCGCGAAGGCGATGTCGGTGGCGGCGGGAATGGCCCAGCCGCGCAAGGTGTCAGGCGTGCCCAGGTTGAGCGCCACGTAGATCAGGGCCGGCATCACCATGCCGCCCACCGCCGCCACGCCCGGCAGCACGATGCGGGATACCCCGCGCAACTGGCCGTCCAGGACCTCGCGCTTGATTTCCAGGCCGACCAGCAGGAAGAACACGGCCATCAGCCCGTCGTTGATCCAGTGCAGCACCGTTTCCTTTAGCACGACGGGCCCCGCCGTGAAGCCCAGCTTGGTGCCCAGCACGTCGAAGTAGACCGGGGCGGCGGGGCTGTTGGCGATGATCAAGGCGACCAGCGCGGCGGCCATCAGCACATAGCCACCCAGCGCTTCCGAGCGCAGGAATGCCTGAAGAAAAGAGGCGGGGCGATGGGGCGTGGCCGGCTGAGTCAAAGAGCGTCCTTGAGTGAGGGTGGGTCGAAATAATTGCTGAATTTTACCTGAACAGGCGAGGCGATGCCGTGCGGTGAAGTCGATGCGGCACCGGCAAAGTGAGGCAACTGTAGTTCAACGTCGGCCAAATTCCACGCATTCTCAGTAATTCTTGAAAAGTGCCTGCGCAGGCATTCGGTCGGATTCGTCCTATATATCGGCCCTGCAAGAGGGGCACCCGGAAAGTAAGAATTTTCTGGGGTATTTCGCGTGCGTTCCTGGCTAGCATCGCCGGGCTTAATCCTTGCCTGTGCCCTATGCGTCTTATGCCATTTCAGCCCCCCCAGCCCCCGCAGCCCCTCCATCAGCTTTCCGTGCTGACCTACCAGCCCGCCCGCCCCGGCGCGGCTCCCCGGTTGGTCGATATCGGCAGCGCC
Source organism: Achromobacter sp. B7 (assembly GCF_003600685.1). Lineage (NCBI taxonomy): Bacteria > Pseudomonadati > Pseudomonadota > Betaproteobacteria > Burkholderiales > Alcaligenaceae > Achromobacter > Achromobacter sp. B7. Next base: position 5,924,000 of record NZ_CP032084.1, on the reverse strand, counting down.
GTCAGCGCACCCCCGTCGTCAGATGCCCATGGTCGATATCAGGTAATGCACCTGGCCCCCAGCATGCGCCTGTTGGCGTGGCACGGTGAGGGCGCCCGCTTTGACATGTCTTGCCACGGCAGCATCCAGGTGTGGGCGGGCTCCCGCCTGGCTGCCTCTGAATGCCCGCATGAATGCCGCGAGCCCGGCGTCCTGGCGCTGGCTCCGGAAGACGTGGCGTACCTGGAAGCCTATCTGCTGGTTCTAGGTCAAGCGTGGCACCGCGCCGAGTCGAAGGCCGGGTCGAACGCCGGGTCGAATGGCGATACGAACGCCGATGCCCACGACGCCCGCCTGCCTCAATGACTTCCGCACCCGTTGCTACCCCGGCCGCGGATGCCGGTGGCCGACTGCGCATCTTGCATACCGAAGCCGCCACCTCATTTGGCGGGCAGGAATTCTGCGTCTACAAGGAAATGGTTGCGATGCGCGACCGGGGCCATCACCTGGAACTGCTGTGCCAGCCCGGTGCGGAACTGGGCGACCGGGCAAGCGAGGCCGGGTTCACGGTGCACCGCATCGTCATGGACGGCCCGGGCAATTTTCTGCGCGGCGTGTTCTTTGTGCGCCGGCTGCTGCGGGGCAGGCGCTTTGACGTGGTCAACACGCACAGCCGCCGCGACACCGTATTGGCCGCGTGGGGCGCCAGGCTGGCCGGCGCGCCGCTGATCGTGCGCACGCGGCATCTGGCCAAGCCCATCGGTTCGCTCTATGCCTACACCTGGCTGGCGCATCGCGTCATTGCCGTCAGCCGGTATGTGCAGCAGCAGTTGCTGGATGGCGGCGCGCGGCCCGGCTCGGTTGCCACCATCCATTCGCCCATCGTGCTGCCGCAAGCCGCGCAACATGCCTGCGTACGGCGCGAGCTTGGCCTGCCAGCCGACGCGTTGGTGGTTGGGTGCGTGGCGGTGATGCGCGTTGAAAAAGGCCATGCCGACCTGATCGACGCCTTCGGGCGTATTGCTTCCCGCTTTCCCGACGCGCATCTGGTGCTGGTTGGCGACGGCATGCCGCTGATGCCGCAGTTGCAAGACAAGGTGGCGGCGATGGGGTTGGACGCGCGCGTGCATTTCACGGGCAGGCGCCACGATATCGGCAACGTGTTGATGGCTTTGGACGTTTTCGCGTTGGCAACGCACCGCGAAGCGCTGGGCACCGTCTTCATCGAGGCCGCCGCCATGGGCGTGCCGGTGATCGGTACGAACGTGGGGGGCGTACCTGAAACCATGCAGGCAGGCGTGACCGGCCTGCTGGTGCCGCCTCGTGACCCGGCCGCGTTGGCCGCGGCGTTGGCCACGTTATTGGCCGACCCCGCCTTGCGCCGCCGCATGGGCCAGGCGGGCCAGACGCGGATCCGCGAGCAAGGTTTGTTCTGCGCCGATCGCGCCGCCCAGCAGGTGGAAACCGTGTATGGGTCCTGGCTGGCGGAACGGGGGCGCGGCGCCCGGGCGGGGTAGCCCGGTGCCGCGTGCATCAACGACGCATCAATGCATCAACAGCGCATTCATGGCTTCGACGACCCGGTTGCGATAGCGCGGCAGCAGCGCCTGCGTGCGCGCCTGGCGGTCCGCCCATTGCGCCGGTTCCGCGCCGGCGGCAATGCGCGGCGCGGCCCAGATCGGGTCCGGAAAATGGCGGTCGCCGCGCCACCGGGGGATCACGTGCCAATGCAGGTGGGGCACCATGTTGCCCAGCGACGCCAGGTTGATCTTGTCAGGCGCCAGCACGGCCTGCTGTGCTTCTTCCACGGCGTACACGGCGCGCATCAACAGGTCGCGCCCGTGCGTGGACAGGCTGGTCATCTCGGCCAGATGGCCGTTCCAGACCACCCGGGTGAAGCCGGGGTAGTCGGCATCGTCAACCTCGATCACGCGCAGATGCGGCCCGCGCCAAAGCACCGTGCCGCCATCTTCCTGGCACAAGGGGCAGTTCGGGTCGCGCGCGCTCATGTCAGCACCTTGCGGTACTGGATGAAGCCCGAGCGGTCCGCGATGCGGTCGTACAGCTGCATGGCGGGGGCGTTGGTTTCGTGCGTCAGCCAGTACACCCGGGCGGCGTTGGCGGCGGTGGCTTCGGCGTAGACATGTTCGATCAGCTTGCGGCCCGCGCCGGTGCCGCGCACGTCCGCGTCCACGTACAGGTCTTGCAGGTAGCAGTAGTCGCCCGCCGTCCAGGTGGAGCGATGGAAGATCCAGTGCACCATGCCGATGGCGCGGCCGCCGTCGAACGCCAGCGCGGCGTGCATCGGTTCGGCGGGGTCCAGCAGGCGCGCCCAGGTGTTGCGCGTCACGGCGTCGTCGATGCTGACGCGGTAAAACGCCTGATAGCCCTTCCACAGAGGCAGCCAGATGTCGAAGTCGGCGGCGCCGATGGGGCGGATTTCAGCGGTACTCATGGCGCGGGGCCTCCTACACAGATTGAATTCAGAGTTGCTCTTCCAGGGCCTGGACGATGTGTCGCAGCACCTGCACGCGAGCGTAACGCTTGTCGTTGGCCGACACCAGATGCCACGGCGCATGGGCCACGTCCGTGCGGGCCAGCATTTCGTTGGCGGCCGCCGCGTAGTCTTTCCATTTTTCCCGGTTGCGCCAGTCGTCCGGCGTAATCTTGAAATTCTTGAAGGGCGATTTCTCGCGTTCCTTGAAGCGTTCCAGCTGCACGTCTTCCGTCACCGCCAACCAGAACTTCAGCACCAGCGCGCCGCTGGCCACCAGCTGTTCTTCGAAGTCATTGATTTCGCCGTAGGCACGCCGCCATTGCGCGGGGGCGGTCAGTTTTTCCACGCGCTCGACCAGCACGCGGCCGTACCAGGAGCGGTCAAAGATGGCCACGCGGCCGTGCCGGGGCAGGTGCCGCCAGAAGCGCCACAGGTACGGGCGCGACATCTCGTAGCTGGACGGCGCGGCAACCGGTGTGATGTCGAACTGACGGGCGTCCAGTGCGTGCGTGACGCGTCGGATGGCGCCGCCCTTGCCGGCGGCATCCTGGCCTTCAAAGACCAGGATCAGGGAACGATCCAGGAATTTCCGCGAACGCGCCGCGCGTGCCAGCCGGCCCTGCAACAAGCCCAGTTCGGACTCGTAATCGTCTTTGTCGATCTTGGCGTCGTAGTCCAGTTCGCCCAGGCGGTCGACAACGCGGGTCGGGCGCGCATGCGCGTGAAACGATGCCGGTATGCGCGGCACGCCGCGTTGGCGCATCGCGGCCAGCACGGCCTCGGCTGTGCGCGCCGCGCGCATGTTTTCGTCGGCGCTGGGAATGACGATCCACGGCGCGTGCCCGCTGTCGGTATGGTTCAGCACGATCTGCGCGCCATGGCGAATGCGGTCGAACCGCTTGGCGACTTTCAAGTCCACCGGGCTGACCTGCCAGGAGGTCTCGGGGCTGGCCAGCAAGCGCTGGGCGCGGTCCGTCTGCGCCTTGGCCGACAGGTGGAACCACAGCTTGACGATTTGCACGCCCTCGGCGGCCAGCATGGCTTCAAAGCGCAGGATGGCGGCCGAGTGCGCCGCGATGTATTCCTGGTTGGGCTTCTTGCTGGCGGCCTCGATGATCAGGGGCGCGTACCAAGAGCCGAACACGATGCCCGTCTTGCCCTTGGGCGGCAGGTCTTTCCAATACCGCCAGAACGGCGGGCGATCCAGCTCTTCGCCTTCAGGGGGGCCATACGCCAGCGTCTTGATGTGGCGCGGGTCCATCCATTCGTTCAACTGGTTGATGGTGGCGCCCTTGCCCGCGCCGTCAATGCCGGCCACCACCACCAGCAAGGTTTTTTCGGCCTGTTCCAGGCGCCGGTACTGGGCGTTGAGCAGGGCGACGCGCAAGCGGGCTTCCAGCGGTTTGAACTCGTCCTTGGACAGGCTGGGGTCGGCTTCGGCTTCTGCGAACATGGGGTTCCGTCTGGTCGGCTATCGGTAAGTCCGCCGATCTTGCGGGATTCGCCCGTGCCGCGCAAGTACGGCAGGCGCGATTGACGGCGCCGCCTACAGCCCGTTGACCGGAATCTTCAGGTAGCGCACGCCGTTGTCTTCGGGCGGCGGGAAATGCCCCGCGCGGATGTTGACCTGGATGGCGGGCAGGATCAGCGTCGGCATGCCCAGCGTGGCGTCGCGCCGGGTGCGCATGGCGACGAATTCATCCTCGCTGATGCCGTCGCGCACGTGGATGTTGGACGCCCGCTGTTCGGCCACCGACGTTTGCCAGTGGGCGTCGCGGCCGGCGGGCGGGTAGTCATGGCACATGAACAGGCGCGTGCCCCCGGGCAATGCGAGCAGGCGCTGGATGGACCGGTACAGCTCGTGCGCGTCGCCACCCGGGAAATCGCAACGCGCCGTGCCCACGTCCGGCATGAACATCGTATCGCCCACGAACGCCGCGTCGCCGATCAAATAGGCCATGTCGGCCGGCGTGTGGCCCGGCACGTGGATGGCGGTGGCCGTCAGTTTGCCGATCGAAAAGGTCTCGCCATCGGCGAACAGGCGGCCGAATTGCGAGCCGTCCAGCTGGAATTCGGGTTCCAGGTTGAAGACCTGCTTGAAGACGCCTTGCACGGTACGGATGCTTTGCCCGATGGCGATCACGCCGCCCAGTTGCCGCTGCAAATAGGGGGCGGCGGACAGGTGGTCGGCGTGTGCGTGGGTTTCCAGCAGCCATTGCGTTTGCAAGCCTTGCTGGCGCACGTACTCCACGACGCGGTCCGCGCCGGCCGTGCTGGTGCGTCCCGATTTCGGGTCGTAGTCCAGCACCGAATCGATGATGGCGCAGGCGCTGCCATCGTGCACGACGTACGTGACGGTGGCGGTGACGGAGTCGAAGAACGCTTGGATGTGTGGATTCATGGCCGGCCGTGGAGACAACGCATAGACAACGTAGAACAATCTATACTTTCAAATAATATTGTTCAATAGTTTATACATAAATATAATGACTGCCTGCCTCCTTTGTCACTCCCCCTAGCTCATGAACTCCCCCCTGACCGACTGCGAACTCGCCGCCTTGCGCGCCTCTGCCGCCAAGGCCTGCACGCTGCTCAAGGCATTGGCCAACGAAGACCGGCTACTGTTGCTGTGCCAGCTGGTGCAAGGTGAACGCAACGTGGGCGAACTGGAATCGCTGACGGGCATCCGCCAGCCGACGCTGTCGCAGCAGCTGGGCGTGCTGCGCGACGAAGGCCTGGTGGCGACGCGCCGCGATGGCAAGTACGTCTACTACCAGATGGCCAGCCCCGAGGTCAGCCAAGTCATGAAAACGCTATCCAGTTTGTACTGCGGCCGCGCGATGGAGTCACTCACATGAACCCGGACTGGTCTGCCTTTACCCCCGTGCCGGCCACGCTGGGCGGCCTGCTGATCGGCGCCGCTGCCGTCCTGTTGATGGCGGGTGCCGGCCGAATCGCCGGCATCAGCGGCATCGTGGGCGGCTTGCTGGGGCGGCAGCGCGACGGGAACTGGCGGCTAGCGTTCCTGCTGGGCCTGTGCGCGGCGCCGTGGTTGTACCGGCTGGGCGGCGCCTTGCCGGAAATCGTGGTCCAAGCCGGGACAACGCGCTTGATCGTGGCGGGCCTGCTGGTGGGCATCGGCACGCGCTACGCGTCGGGATGCACCAGCGGCCACGGCGTGTGCGGCCTGTCGCGAGGGTCTGTGCGGTCGCTGGTGGCCACTGCGTTGTTCATGGCGGCCGGGTTTGCGGTCGTCTATGTCGTGCGGCATGGGGCGGGGGGCTGACATGGTCGCGCTGATCGCTTTCGCGTCGGGGCTGGTCTTTGGATTGGGCTTGATCGTGTCCGGCATGGCCAACCCGGCCAAGGTGCTGGGCTTTCTGGATATTGCCGGTGACTGGGATCCGTCGCTGGCGTTCGTGATGGGCGGCGCGGTGTTGGTGACGGCGGCGGGGTTCGCGCTGTTGCGCCGGAAAAGCGCCAGCTTGTCAGGCGACCCGCTGCGCTGGCCGACGGCCACGCGGGTGGACACGCGGCTGGCGCTAGGCAGCCTGGCTTTTGGCGCGGGCTGGGGCCTGGCGGGTTTTTGCCCCGGCCCCGCGTTGGTGGCAGCCGCCGCGGGCGTGCCGGACGCGCTGATCTTCGTGGCCGCGATGATCGCGGGCATGGCGATCTTCTCGGTGATCGAAAAGATCCGACAGCGCTAGGCCGGCACGGCCCCGTGTCACTCGTACGTACGCACGTCGTCGATGACCTTGCCGTCGTTGGGCAGGCTGTCGGCATCCGCCCATTCCACGTCGGCACGTAGCTTGGTCACATCGCGCACGGATTCCGCGATGCGCTTGGACAGGTCTTCGCCGCGCACGCGCGATTCCACTTTCAACACCATCCGGTCCGACCCCGTGCTGCCGCTGATGACCAGCCGCGCGCGCAGGATCTCGGGATGGCGACGCGCCACGTCCGCCACTTGTGAAGGGTGTACGAACATGCCGCGCACCTTGGTCGTCTGATCGGCCCGGCCCATCCAGCCCTTGATGCGCGTGTTGGTGCGCCCGCAAGGCGAAATGCCCGGCATGACTGCCGACAGGTCGCCGGTGCCGAAGCGCACCAGCGGATAGTCCGGGTTCAAGGTGGTGACGACGACTTCGCCCACTTCGCCGTCCGGCACCGGTTCGCCGGTGCCCGGGCGCACGATTTCCACGATGATGTCTTCGCCCAGCACCAGCCCCTGGCGCGCGGGCGTTTCAAACGCAATCATGCCCAGGTCGGCGCTGCCGTACGCCTGATAACCGTCAATGCCGCGCGCCGCCAGCCAATCCCGCAGCGACGGCGGAAACGCTTCGCCTGACACCAGCGCACGCCGCAGCGAGCCCAGCTTCACCCCCAGCTCGTCCGACTTTTCCAAGATGATTTTCAGAAAGCTGGGCGTGCCCGTGTAGCCACTGGGCGCCAGGTCCTGAATGGCGCGCACCTGTTGTTCGGTCTGGCCGGTGCCGCCCGGAAACACGGTGCAGCCCACGGCGTGCGCCGCCGTTTCCATCATGGAGCCGGCCGGCGTGAAGTGATAGGAAAAGCAGTTGTAGGCCAGTTCGCCCGCGCGAAAGCCCGCTGCGTACAGCGCCCGGGCAAAACGCCAGTAGTCGGCGCGCGCGCTTTCCGGTTCGTAGATAGGGCCGGGCGACGCAAACACGCGCATCGCCTCGCCCCAGCCAATGGCCGAGAAGCCGCCGAACGCCTTGCCGGGGCTGGCGGGCGTGGCGTCGTCGTCGCGGCTGTGCTGCTGGCGTTCCAGCAGTTCGTGCTTGCGCAGCACCGGCAGCCGGGCAAGCGCCGCGCGCGACGTGATGGTGGCCGGGTCAACGCCGCGCAGCTGCTCGGCGATTGCCGGCGCGCGCGCAATGGCTCGCGAAATCGCGTCGGGCAAGGCGGCCATCAGCTCGCGCTCGCGTTGCTCGGGCGCACGGGTTTCCAGTACATCGAAAAACTCGGACATGGGATCGCACCCTCTCTTCAGGCCAGCCAGCGTTTGCGGCGGCGATAGAACTTGTTGTCGCGAAAGCTCTTGCGTTCTCCGCTGGAGATGCCCAGGTAGAACTCCTTCACGTCCTCGTTCTGGGCCAGATCCAGCGCGGCCCCGTCCATCATTACGCGCCCGTTCTCCAGGATGTAGCCGTAGTCGGCGTAACGCAGCGCGATGTTGGTGTTCTGTTCCGCCAGCAGGAAGCTCACGCGTTCACGCTGGTTCAGATCGCGCACGATTTCAAAAATCTCTTCCACGATCTGCGGCGCCAGCCCCATCGAGGGCTCGTCCAGCAGGATCATGTTGGGGTTGGCCATCAGCGCGCGGCCAATGGCGGTCATCTGCTGTTCGCCGCCCGACGTGTAGCCCGACTGGCTGGCACGGCGTTGCTTCAAGCGCGGGAAATACTGGTAGACCCGTTCCAGCGCGGCGGCGGTATCGGCACGGCTCATGCTGCGGGTGTAGGCGCCCGTCAGCAGGTTTTCCTCGATGGTCAGGTGCGCGAAACAGTGGCGGCCTTCCATCACCTGCACGACGCCGCGCTTGACCAGCTCGGCCGGCGACAGGCGTTCGATACGCTGGCCCCGGTATTGGATATGGCCCTTGGTGACGTCGCCGCGTTCGCCCTTGAGCAGGTTCGAAATCGCGCGCAGCGTCGTGGTCTTGCCCGCGCCGTTGGCGCCCAGCAAGGCCACGATCTTGCCTTCCGGCACTTGCAGGGACACGCCCTTGAGCACCAGGATCACGTGGTTGTAGATCACCTCGATGCCGTTGACGTCCAGCAGCACGGAGGGCGCGGCAGCGGGGGCGGCAACCGGGGTTGCAGCGGAAGGTGCAGCAGTAGATGCAATGGAAGATGCAGCGGTCATGACGATTCCTGCGGCGTGGTGGCGGCCGGCATCCACAAGGACGCCGGCCGCCGGTTCACATCAGTTCTCGCAAGTGCGGGGCGTGATGTTCTTTTCCTTGGCGTACTTGGCCGCGGCGTCCTTGACCATCGGGTCCAGAATGGTCTTGTCGGCCTGGTACCAGTCGGACACCACCTTGAACTTGGCGCCGTCCCACTGCACGATGCGGGCCCAGTCGTCACCCTTGTGGTTGCTGCACGAGGTCTTGACGGGGCGCATGATCTGGCCGAAGCCCAGCTTGTCCAGCTTGTCCTGCGTCAGGTTCAGGTTTTCAAAACCCCAGCGCACCTGCTCGGGCGTCAACGCCTTGCCCTTGCCGTACTTTTCCTGCGCCGTGCGGATCGCTTCCACTTGCAGCATCGAAATCATCATGCCGCGCGTGTGGGCGATGGTGCCCAGCGTGGTCTTGCCGGTCTTGTCCGCGCCCTGGCCCTTGTCGTAGACGAACTTCTTCAGGTCGTCGTAGACCTTGTCGTGCTCGGCGCCGCTGTTGTGCACGGTGATGGCGTTGTAGCCCTTGGCCACATCGCCCAGGTCTTTGACGTCGCCTTCAGAGCCGGCCCACCAGATGGCGTACATCTTGTCGCGCGGATAGCCGCTGGCCTGCGCTTCGCGGATGGCGGTGGGCGTCATGATGCCCGCGCTCCACAGCAGCACGTAGTTCGGGCGGGCCTGGCGGATCTGCAACCAGGTGGATTTCTGCTCCACGCCGGGGGCAGTCACGGGGTACAGCACCAACTCGAAGCCTTCCTTGGCCGCGCGCTTTTGCAGCAGCGGGATCGGTTCCTTGCCGTAGGGCGAGTCGTGATAGACCAGGGCAATCTTCTTGCCCTTGAGCTTGTCCATGCCGCCTTCTTTCTTGGCGATGTCCTGGATCATCACGTCGGCGGCGGTCCAGTAGGTGCCCAGCAGCGGGAAGTTCCACTCGAACACGCTGCCATCCACCGACTGCGACAGGCCGTAGCCCATCGTTTCGACCGGCACCTTGTCGACCATGGCCTTGTCGCTGACGGCAAACGTGATGCCGGTGGACTGGGTGTCAAAGCCCGACGCGCCGGTGCCCTTGCCCTTCAGGCGTTCATAGCATTCCACGCCGCGATCGGTGGCATAGGCGGTTTCACATTCTTCGTACGTAATCTTGACGCCGTTGACGCCGCCATCACGTTCGTTGACCAGCTTCAGGTAGTCCAGCTTGCCATCGGCCCAGGGAATGCCAAGCGGCGCGAACGACCCGGTGCGATACACTAGCAACGGAACGAACTGCTCTTCGGCCGCCATTGCCGGCGTGGCCACGGCGCCGATGGCGCCGGCTGCGGCCACCAGGGCTGCCGCCAACTTCAGGTTAAGACGCTTCATCTCCATTTACCTCCTGCGTGGTGCTTGGGTCAGTAAACCCTGGGACACCGGGATTGGCCCGGTCTTGAGCCGGGTATTCAGGATGTGGATCACGGCACTTTTGCCGCCGCGGTCCGCAGAAATCAATGCGAAATCAAATTGTCGTCAATGCGGGAACGGCCAGATGCGCAGCTTTTCCTTGCCGATGCTCCACAAGCGCGCCAGCCCGTGCGGTTCGGCAATCAGGAAGAACACGATCAGCGCGCCGAACACCATGTGTTCGATGTGCGCGGCGGTGTCCACCGACAGCGGGATGCCCAGCGCATGCGGGATGTTCGACAGCGCCACCGGCACCAGCACGATGAACGCCGCGCCGAAGAAGCTGCCGATGATCGAGCCCAGCCCGCCGATGATGACCATGAACAGCAGCTGGAACGAACGCGTCAGATCAAAGGCCAGCGGTTCCCAGGAACCCAGGTGGATGTAGCCCCACAGCGCGCCCGCCACGCCCACGATGAACGAGCTGACCGCGAACGCCGTCAGCTTGGCGTACATGGGGCGGATGCCGATGACCGACGCCGCCACGTCCATGTCGCGTATCGCCATCCATTGGCGGCCGATCGCGCCGCGCACCAGGTTCTTGGCCAGCAGGCTGAAGACCACTACCAGGATCAGCACGAACAGGTACTTTTCCATGGCCGATTGCACCGGCAGGCCGAACGCGGTCAGCGGCGGCACCGACACGTTGCCCGACGATGAATAGTTGGTGAAGAACGGGATGCGCAGGAACGCCCAGTCCACGAAGAACTGCGCGGCCAGCGTCGCCACCGCCAGGTACAGCCCGCGAATCCGCAAGCTGGGGATGCCGAAGATCACGCCCACCAGCGTGGCGAAGCAGCCGCCCAGCAGAATCTGGATGATCAGCGGCATGCCCGGAAAGCGCACGCCGAAGTTCCAGGCGGCATAGGCGCCCACCGCCATGAACGCGCCCGTGCCCAGCGATATCTGCCCGCAATAGCCGACCAGAATATTCAGCCCGACCGCCGCCAGGGACAGGATCAGAAACGGAATCAGGATGGCGCGCAGCAGGTAGTCGGACGACAGCGCCGGCACGGCGATGAACGCCACCGCCAGCAGCAGCCAGATGAAGATGCGGTCCTGACGGATCGGGAAGATCTGCTGATCCGCCCGGTACGTGGTCTTGAACTGGCCGTTTTCGCGATAGAACATGTTTTTATCCCAGTGGCCTGTGGTTTACACGCGGTCGATGATCTTCTCGCCGAACAGCCCTTGCGGACGGAACAGCAGGAATACCAGCGCCAGCACATAGGCGAACCAGATTTCGATACCGCCGCCCACGAGCGACCCCAGGTAAACCTCGGACAGCTTTTCCCCCACGCCGATGATCAGGCCGCCCAGAATGGCGCCAGGCACCGACGTCAAGCCGCCCAGGATCACCACCGGCAATGCGCGCAGCGCCGCGGTGGACAGCGTGAACTGCACGCCGAACTTCGACCCCCAGATAATCCCCGCCACCAGCGCCACCAGGCCCGCCACGCACCACACGATCACCCAGATGCGATTCAACGGAATGCCGATGGACTGCGCGGCCTGGTGGTCGTCGGCCACCGCGCGCAGGGCACGGCCGGTGGACGTGTACTGGAAGAACAGCGCCAGCGCCGCCACCAGAAGCGCGGCGATGACAGCCGCTGTCAGATCTTCCAGGTTGATCAGCAAACCGCCTTCGAAGACCGTGTCCAGGATCAATAGCGGATCTTTCGGCATGCCCACATTGATGGAATACACCGAGCTGCCGAACGTGATCTGGCCCAGCCCATCCAGGAAGTAGCTGATGCCCAGCGTTGCCATCAACAGCGTGGTGGCTTCCTGGTTGACCAGGTGGCGCAGCACAAAACGTTCAATCGCAACGGCCAGCAGGAACATCACCATGGCGCTGACGATGAACGCCAGCACGTTGGCCAGGATCATGTTGTCAAAGCCCAGCCAGCGCGGTATCCATTCCGAGAAGCGCGCCATCGACAAGGCGGCCACCAGCACCATCGCGCCCTGCGCGAAGTTGAAGACGCCGGACGCCTTGAAGATCAGCACGAAGCCCAGGCCGATCAGCGCATACATCATGCCGCTCATCAAGCCGCCGAATAAGGTCTCTAGAAAAAATCCCATGTCTGTCCGCCTTAGTGCGACACGCCGAGATAGGCGCGGATGACGTCTTCGTTCGCACGGACTTCGTCCGGGCGGCCATCGCCGATCTTCTTGCCGTAGTCCAGCACCACTACGCGGTCGGAAATGTCCATGACCACGCCCATGTCGTGCTCGATCAGCACGATGGTGGTGCCGAATTCATCATTCACGTCCAGGATGAAGCGGCTCATGTCCTGCTTTTCCTCGATGTTCATGCCGGCCATGGGTTCGTCCAGCAACAACAGGCGCGGCTCCATCGCCAGCGCGCGACCCAGGTCCACGCGCTTTTGCAGGCCGTAGGGCAGGCGGCCCACCGGCGTCTTGCGATACGCCTGGATCTCCAGGAAGTCGACGATGTTCTCGACGAATTCACGGTGCTGGGTTTCTTCGCGTTCGGCCGGGCCCAGGCGGAAGGCTTGCGACAGCAGCCCGCATTTCATGCGCAGGTTGCGACCCGTCATGATGTTGTCCAGCACGCTCATGCCCTTGAACAGCGCCAGGTTCTGGAATGTGCGCGCGATGCCCATTTCAGCGGCGCGGCGCGGGTTCATCTTCGAGAAACTCTCGCCACGGAATGCAATGCCGCCTTTCTGCGGCGTGTAGACGCCGTTGATGACGTTCAGCATCGAACTCTTGCCCGCGCCGTTGGGGCCGATGATGGCGCGGATCTCGTGCTCGCGCACGTTGAAGGAAATGTCCGTCAGCGCTTTCACGCCGCCGAAGGACAAGGAGATGTTCTGCATGTCCAGCATGACGTCGCCGATACGCTGGTCGCGGTCGTTGTTGCTCATGATCTCTACGCGGCTCGGGCTGTGATGGCGGGAAACGTCTTGACGGGCCAGATCTTCAGGTCGGCTGAGATCTTGCCGGTGCGTCCGTCTTCGAACTTCACTTCGGTTTCAATGAACTGCGATGGCTTGCCGCCGAACAGCGCGTCGATCAGCACGCCGTATTTCTGCGCGATGAACGCGCGGCGCACCTTGCGCGTGCGGGTCAGCTCGTCGTCGTCCGGGTCCAGTTCCTTGTGCAGGATCAAGAAGCGGCTGACTTGCGATGCGCACAGCTTGGGGTCGGTGGCCAGGTCTGCATTGACCTGTTCGACGCATTCGGCGATCAGCTGGTAGACCTCTTCCTTGGCGGCCAGGTCGGTGTAGCCCGCATACGGCAGGCCCCGGCGCTCGGCCCAGTTGCCCACGGCTTCCAGATCGATGTTGATGAAGGCGCAAACGTCGTCGCGGTTGGCGCCAAAGGCCACGGCTTCCTTGATGTGCTGGAAGAACTTGAGCTTGTTCTCGATGTATTTGGGCGCGAACAGGCTGCCGTTGGCCAGCTTGCCCACGTCTTTGGCGCGGTCGATGATCTTCAACTGGCCGTCGGTGTCCAGGTAGCCCGCGTCGCCCGTGTGGAACCAGCCGTCGGCGCTGCGCGCTTCCGCCGTGGCGTCCGGGTTGCGGTAGTACTCCTTGAACAGGCCCGGGCTCTTGACCAGGATTTCGCCGTTGTCCGCCACGCGGATTTCAACGCCGGCCACCGGCGGGCCGACGGTGTCGTCGCGCACCTTGCCGTCGGGCTGCACGCAAACGAACACGGACGTTTCCGTCGAGCCGTACAGCTGCTTCAGGTTGATGCCGATGGACCGGTAGAAAACGAACAGGTCCGGGCCGATGGCCTCGCCCGCCGTGTAGGCCACGCGCACGCGGCTCATGCCCAGCGCGTTGCGCAAGGGGCCGTAGATCAGCGCATTGCCCAGCGCATAGCGCAGGCGATCCCAGGCGTTGACGGATTCGCCATCCAGGATCTTGGTGCCCACCCGGCGCGCCAGCTTCATGCAGGCGCCGAACAGCTTGCGCTTGATATAGCCCGCGTCTTCCATGCGGATCATGACGTGCGTCAGCAGACCCTCCAGCACGCGCGGCGGCGCGAAGTAATAGGTGGGGCCGATGTCGCGCATGTCGATCGACACGGTGTCCGGCGATTCGGGGTGGTTCACGGTAAAGCCCGTGACCAGCAACTGCGTATACGAAAACATGTTCTGCCCGATCCAGGCGGGCGGCAGATACGCCAGCACGTCTTCCTGATCGGTCAGGTTTTCCATGTCGGACACGGCGCGCGCGCGGTCGATCAGCGCATGGTGTGTCAGCACCACGCCCTTGGGCTTGCCGGTGGTGCCCGACGTATAGAACATGGCGGCCGGGTCGTGCGGTTGCACGGCGGCGATGGCGCGGTCAAGAAAGTCGGGATGCTGCGCCGCGTAGTCCTGGCCCAGCTTCTCCAGCTGTTCATACGACTGCAACATGGAATCGGAGTAATGGCGCAGGCCGCGCGGGTCATCAAACACCACGTGCTGCAAGGCCGGACATTGCTCGCGCACTTCCAGCATCTTGTCGACCTGTTCCTGGTCTTCCACCACGGCCACGCTGATCTCGGCGTCTTGCAGCACGTAGACCATTTCCTGCGCGACAGCGTCTTGATAAAGCGGCACCGGAATGGCGCCCAGCGATTGCGCGGCCATCATCGCCATGTACAGGCGCGGCCGGTTCTCGCCGATGACGGCCACGTGCATGCCGGGCCGGATGCCCAGCGCCGCCAGGCCGTTGGCCACATGGCGTACATGCTCGGCCACCTGGGACCACGTCAGGGTTTGCCAGATGCCCAGGTCTTTCTCTCGGATCGCGGGCCGCGACCCACGAACATTGGCATGCGCGAACAGCAGCGCTGGAAAGGTGTCCAGCGCCGCCGGCACCTGTGCGGATGCGGGCGATGAATGTGCCACGTTGTCTCCTCCGGTTTGGGCACACCGCGCCAGCGCGCCGCAGATGCGGCATTGGCGAGTAGGGGCTTGACCAGTTGGTTTTAGATTTACGGCAGGACTTAAGGTATAAGGTTGGGTTGCTACCAACTGTCACCATCGCGACATTCAAGGAACTTTTAGGGTATTCCCGATGCAGCTATCCGACTCCCTTCAACTTGCCGCGGCGTGGTTTCGCGTGCTCAACGCCGAGCAGCAATCGCGCGTCGAGCGGGACCTGTCCGTGCAGCAAGTCGTTGCCGGATCGATCATAGAGCGCAAAGGGGAACTCGCACAGGCTTGGATCGGTGTCTTGGCCGGCTTGGTGAAAGTGTCGGTGGGCAACGCGGAAGGCAAGGTCGCCTCGTTAACGGGCGTGCCCGCCGGCGGCTGGATCGGCGAAGGCTCGCTCTTGAAGCGCGAAGTCCGCAAATATGACATCGTCGCGCTGCGCGATTCCGTCGTGGCGCGGCTGCCGGCGGCAACGTTCGACTGGCTGCTGGACACCAGCATTCCGTTCAACCGTTATCTGCTGCATCAGCTGAACGAGCGCGTGGCGCAGTTCATCGGCAAGGCCGAATACGACCGGCTGCTGGACCCCGATGCGCGTGTGGCCCGCTGTCTGGCTGAACTGTTCAACCCTTTGCTGTATCCCGGCATGGGAATGCGGCTGACGATTACGCAAGAAGAAGTCGGCTATCTGGCCAGGGTGTCGCGCCAGCGTGCGAATCAGGCGCTGCGCAAGCTGGAAGAGGCGGGTCTGTTGAACGTGGAATACGGCGCGGTGCGTGTGCTGGATCTGGACGGCCTGAAACAATACGGGTCGGACCGCAGCACGGTGGAAGGCGAACACGCGACCTGAAGGCAAAGGGCGGTGCGATGCTCCGAAGCCCCGCAGCCCGGCAGCCCGGCAGCACTGCAAAAAAATATTCCAAAAAATCCTTGACGTTAAATAGTGCGCTATTTAATATTGCGCAATGAAATCCAAAGCGAAAGCGCCCACCAAACCCAAAAGCGCGTTCAACCCGCTGCTGCTGGACAGCCAACTGTGCTTCGCCTTGTACTCGACCTCGCTGGCGATGAACAAGGTGTACCGCAAGCTGCTGCGCGGGCTGGACCTGACGTATCCGCAGTACCTGGTGATGCTGGTGCTGTGGGAGGGTGAGGACATCACGGTGACCGATATCGGCGCCCGGCTGTTCCTGGATTCGGCCACGCTGACGCCGCTGCTCAAGCGTCTGGAAGCCGCCGGTCTGGTAACCCGCAAGCGCGCGGTGGACGACGAGCGCCAGGTGATCGTGGGGCTGACCAAGCAAGGCCGCGATCTGCGCGAGCAGGCCGAAGCCGTGCCGCATGCCGTGGCCGCCGCCGCCCAGTGCACGCTGGACGAAGCGCAAGGCATGATGAAGGCGCTGCACGCATTGCGGGAAAAGCTGGTCGACAGTATTTGAAGTGTGGGGTGATGCCTGTCATTACCCGGTCAAATAAGTAGTGCGCTATATAGTTGTGTACGATTTAAATGAATGTGAAGCATAGGTTTGCAGCACGTTTGCAGTGGGTTAGCAGTCCTTCAGTTTCAGTAAGTGCCGACGCGGGAAGGCCCGTCCGGCCCAGGCAGTTCAACTTTCATCCTACAAAGGAAACGCATCATGTCTATCGAAAAAGTCCTCTACCGCGCCAATGCAACCGCCACCGGTGGCCGTGAAGGCCGTGGCGTCAGCGATGACGGCAACCTGGACGTCAAGCTGACCACGCCGCGTGAACTGGGCGGCGCGGGCGCGACCGGCACCAATCCCGAGCAATTGTTTGCCGTGGGCTATTCCGCCTGCTTCCTGGGCGCGATGAAGTTCGTTGGCGGCCGCGACAAGATCGCCATTCCCGCCGACGTGTCGGTGAACGGCATTGTGGGTATCGGCGCCATCCCGACCGGCTTCGGCATCGAAGTCGAATTGAAGATTTCCCTGCCGGGCATGGACCGCGAACAGGCCGAAAAGCTGGTGGCGGCAGCGCACATCGTTTGCCCGTACTCGAACGCCACGCGCGGCAACATCGACGTGACGTTGACCATCGTCTAAGCGTCATTGCACGCACCCCGGCGCGTCTGGGCGCCAGCCGCCCGAACGCCGCCGGGTGGTAACAAGCGCGACGGTTCCGTGTTGAACACACGGCCCGTCGCGCTTTGCGTTGCCGGGACTAGTGCCCGCCGCCCAGGTATGCCGCCACCACCGCCGGGTCGTCCCGCAATTTGTCCGCGCTGCCGTGCACCGAGATCCTGCCGTTCTCCAGCACGTAGCCGTAGTCGGCCACCTGCAACGCGGCTGCGGCAAATTGCTCAACCAGCAGCATCGTCACGCCTTCATCCTTCAAGCGCGCGATGATGCGGAACACCTCTTCCACCAGGATCGGCGCCAGCCCCATCGAGGGTTCGTCCAGCAGCACGAGCTCCGGGTTCAGCATCACGGCGCGCGCCATGGCCAGCATTTGTTGTTCGCCGCCCGACAAGGTACCGGCCAGTTGATCGCGCCGTTCCTTCAGGCGCGGAAACAGATCCATGGCGCGGCCCAGGTCGGCTTGCACATCGCCCTTGGGGCGGCTGCCCGTCAGGCGCGGAAACGCGCCCAACAGCAGGTTGTCGGTAACCGACAGCGTGGGAAACACGCGCCGGCCTTCCGGCGAATGCGCCAGGCCCAGCCGAGCGATGCGGTGCGATTCCAGGCCATCAATGCGCTTGCCGCTCAGTGTGACCTCGCCCGCCGTGGGCCGGATCATGCCCGACAGCGCCCGCATCGTCGTCGTCTTGCCGGCGCCGTTTGAGCCGATCAGCGTCACCACCTTGGCCTTGGGCACCTCCATGCTGATGCCGTGCAGCACCTTGACCTTGCCGTAACCCGCTTCCAGATTCTTGATCGATAGCATCTTGTTGTCCTCTTGGCGTCAGGCGGGCGCACCGCCCAGATACGCCTCGATAACCTTGGCGTTGCTTTGCACTTCGTTCGGCAGGCCTTCGGCAATTTTCTGACCGAAGTCCAGCACCGATACGGTGTCGCACACCCCCATCACCACATCCATATGGTGTTCGATGAGGATCAACGTGATGCCGTGGTCGCGCACCTTGCGGATGATGGCCAGCAGTTCGACGATGTCGGGCGCGGTAAGACCCGCCGCGGGTTCGTCCAGCAGCAGCAGCTGCGGGTCCAGCGCCAGCGCGCGCGCGATTTCCAGCAGGCGCTGCTTGCCGTAGGGCAGGTTGCGCGCCTCTTCGCTTGCCAGGGATTCCAGCCCCACGAATTCCAGCAGCGCCATGGCGCGGGCGCGGGCGCCTTGCTCTTCGCCCTTCCATTTCGGCGTGCGCAGCGCAATGCCGGCCAGGCCGGTGGTGAAGGTGTGGTGCAAGCCGACCAGCACGTTTTCCAGGGCCGTCATTTCGCCGAACAGCTGCACGTTCTGGAATGTGCGCGCGATGCCGGTGGCGGCGATATCGGCCGGTGGCAGACCCACCAGCGACTTGCCCGAGAATTCCACCGCGCCGGCGGTTGGCACATAGATGCCGGTCAGCACGTTCATCATCGTGCTCTTGCCCGACCCGTTCGGGCCGATCAGGCCGTGGATGGTGCCGCGCTTGATCGTCAGGTCCACTTCGTTCAGCGCCTTCAGGCCGCCAAACTGCATCAGCACGCGCTTGGCGGACAGCAGTGTCTCGCCCTTGCCCGCCACCACGGCGTCCGGCACCGCGTCCTGTTCTTTGACCAGGTCTTTTTTCACTGACAGCGCGGCGCGGCGGTTCGAGAAGAACAGGTTGCGCACAAAGCCCACGATGCCGTCGGGCAGGTAATACACCACGAACAGGATCATGGCGCCGAAGATGGTCAGGCGCCAATCGGTCACGGCTTCCAGCCAGTACGAGAAAATGGCCAGCACGAGGGTGCCCACCACCGGCACGACCACGCGGCGCGGCTCGGCGCGGCCCTTGGACACGGCCACGATGCTGCCCACCGTCACCAACACGGCCACGGCCAGCGCGATCAGGCGGAAGGTGCTGATGTCGTCCAGCATCTTGGGCAGCAGCACGATGATGGATGCGCCGAGCAGCGCGCCCGTGCGGCTTTTGCGCCCGCCCATGATGATGGCCAGCAGGAACAGGATGGTGAGCTCGAAGTTGTACGTGTTGGGCGAGATGTACTGTTCGGAATACGAGTACAGCGCGCCCGCCAGCCCGGCAAAGCCGGCGCTGATCACAAACGCGAACACCTTGTGCCGGTAGACCGACACGCCCATGCAGTCGGATGCAATCGGGCTGTCGCGCAGCGCTTCGAACGAGCGGCCCAGGTGCGACTTCAGGATGCGGTGCACCACGATCAGCGACAGCACCAGCAGCGCGCCCACCAGCCAGAAGTATTCGCTTTTGGTCAGGATGTGCCCGCCGATGGATGGCTTGGGGATCTTGATGCCCAACGGGCCTTCGGTCATGAAGGTCATCTCGTTGATCAGGATCTGGATGATGGTGCCGAATGCCAGCGTGACCATCGCCAGGTAAGGCCCCGTCACGCGTAGCGCCGGCAGCGCCAGCACCGCGCCGAAGGCCGCCGCGATGAGGATGGCGGCGGGCAAAATCACCCAGATGGGCATTTGCAGATGAAAGAACAGTACGCCGGCGACATACGAGCCAATGCCGAACAGGCCGGCATGGCCCAGCGACACCTGGCCGGTGTAGCCCACCACGATATCGAGCCCGAACAGCAGGATCGAATAGATCATGATCGTTTCGATCAGGTGCAGGTAGTACGTATTGGTCACGCCCAGGGGCACGGCGGCCAGGCAGGCCACGGCCACGACGGACAGCAAGAGGTGCAGGGGTTTCATCGCTTACACCTTCTTGATCGCGGTCTTGCCGAACAGGCCGGCGGGCTTGAAGGTCAGCACAAGCAGCAGCAATACCAATCCCGGCACGTCCTTGTACCCCGTCGACAGATAAAAACCGGTGGTCGTCTCCGCAATGCCCAGGATCAACCCGCCCACGACCACGCCCATGCCGCTGGACAGTCCGCCGATGATCGCCACGGCAAACGCCTTCAAGCCCAGCACCGCGCCCATCGTGGCGCCGGTCAGCGTCAACGGGGCCACCAGCACGCCGGCAAACGCGGCGGTCAGCGACGACAGCGCATACGAAAACGTGATCACCATGCCGGTGTTGATGCCCATCAGGCCAGCGGCGTCGCGGTCATTCGAGGTGGCCACGAAGGCTTTGCCGTAGATGGATTTACGGTTGAAGATTTCCACCAGGATCATCATGCCCAGCGCGCCGAACACCACCAGCAGTTCCATCGGCAGCACGTTGGCGCCCAGCACCTGGATGGGCGCTTCGGGCAGCGGTGACGGAAAGCGCAGGTCGTCGCGGCCCCAGATGTTCTCGGCCACGTTCTTGAAGATGATGCCCAGCGCGATGGTGGCCATGATCCAGCCAAACTCCGATCGCGTCTTGATGGCCGGCCGCACGCCGACCCGCTCGACCAGCGCGCCCTGCGCGAAGCCGAAAATGCAGACGATGGGAATCATGACCCAGTAGTTCACGCCCAGGCCGACCAGCGTCAGCCCGACCAGCGCGCCCAGCATCAGGGCTTCACCCTGGCCGAAGTTCAGCGTGCCGGACGTGGCGAAGGTGAGCTGGTATCCGAACGCAATCACGGCATAGATCATGCCTAGCGCGATACCGCTGTAGATAAGCTGTAGAAGAATCATGGTGTGTGTCTTGATGCGCTGTGTTCCGTCCCAACCCCCTTGGGCAGAACGCTGTTTTCAGGCGGCTGCATGCCCCGCGCCCGATGCGCCGGGCGCGGGCGGCGGCGGCCGGTCAGCCGCCGCCTTCCTGCTTGTTTCACACTTAGTTGGCCTTGACGACGCGGCCGCCCTTGACCTCGCCGATAACCACTTCCTTGGCCGTGATGGCGTCGTGGTTGTCGTGGGTGAACGGCTTGTTGTAGGTCATCACCACGCCTTCTACCGGCGTTTGCAGGTTTTCCAGCGCTTCGCGCACCTTGGCGCCGTCGGTGGAATTGGCCTGCTTGATGGCGGCCGCCAACAGGAAGACCGAGTCATAGCCCTGCGCCGCCGACACCGGGGAATCGATGCGGTTGTTCTTGGGCTTGAACTTGGCCAGGTAGGCGTCGATGAACGCCTTGCGCTTGGGCGAGTCGGGGTCCTGGATGAAGGTTTGCGGCATGCGCGCGCCTTCGCCGTTGGCGCCGGAGTTGTCGATGTAGTTGGCCATGGACAAGGTCCAGCTGCCGATGATCGGCACCTTCCAGCCCAGCTTGGTCATGCCATTGGCGATCTGGGCCAGTTCGGGCCCGATGCCATAGGTCAGCACGGCTTCGGCGCCGGCGGCCTTGGCTTTCAACAGCTGGGCCGTCATGTCGACGTCCTTGATGTTGAACTTCTCAACCGCCACGGCCTTGATGCCCTTGGCGTTCAAGGCCTTTTCCAGATCCTCGCGACCGAGCTGGCCGTAGTTGGTGGAATCCGCCAGGATGGCGACTTTCTTGAAGCCACGGCGGGTGATCGCTTCTTCAACGATCATCGGGGCCTGGATGCTGTCATGCGCCGCATTGCGGAACACGTAGTTATCGGGGTATTCCGGCGCCTTGAACTGGTGCGTGATCACGCTGCCCGTGGCCACGTTGTTGAAGACGGGGATCTTGGCGTCCTGGTAGAAGCGCTGCGAGGCCAGGGCCACGCCGGTGTTGATGTAGCCGACGGTGGCGGCCACTTGTTCCTTGTTGATCAATTCCTGGGCGATCTGCACGCCGCGCTCGTTCTTGGCTTCGTCGTCGCGTTCGACGGCAACCAGCTGGCGCCCCAGCACACCGCCGTTCTTGTTGATCTCTTCAATGGCCAGGCGCACGCCATCGCGCATGCTGACGCCCATGGAGGACGAACCCCCGGTGTACGGGCCGGCCACGCCGATCTTGATGGGGTCGGCGGCGTACGACGCGGCCGATGCAGCAAATGCAAGGGTTCCTGCTAGCAGCTTCAAACGAAAATCCATGGATGTCTCCGTTGTAGTAATTAGTGAACTGCGTGGAAAACCGTGTGCCGGCGCTGATCGGCGTGTTGCGTGATGCGGCGCTCTCCTGTGTTGCGTGTTGTGACTGTCTGCTTAATCGCTTACGCGAATCTGACCGCGCGGGGCTTTTCCGCGTAAATACCTAGTACGTATCTAGTGCGCGCGCACGGGGGCTGGGGGCTGCCGGGGCGCTGCGGCGCGCGCGGCTTGTCGTGGGTGGGCAGGCAGACAGCGGTGCTGGCGGCATCCTAGCCAGCGAGGAATGAAGGCGTGCGGAAATTCATTCCGCTCGGGGCTGGAAATTTATTCCTGTCCGGGCGGCACGCCGCGTGGTTCCTGGGCTGCCAGTTTGCAGACGTCTTGCAGCCATAGGGAAAACGCTTGGACCACGCTGCGCGGTGCACGCGAGGCCTCGGTGCAAAGGTAGTACTGCGATTCGCCGGGGATATCGATGTGGGTGACGCGCACGAGTTTGCCTTCGTCCAGCCATTCGGCCGCCAGGCTGCGGCGCGTCAGCGCCACGCCCTGGCCCGCGCGAGCAGCGGCCAGCATCATGCCCAGGTCCACCAGCCAGACGCCGCGCGACGGCTCGGGCCAGTCCAGGCCGGCCGCATCCAGCCACGGCCGCCAGGGTTCCATCGGGCAGCGCAACAGCTCGGCACGAGCCAGGTCTTCAGGGCGGTTGAACGGCCCGCGTGAGGCCAGGTAGGCGGGGGAGCACACGGCGAAGACCGGGTCGTCGGTGAGTTGGCGCGCGTGCAGCCCGGGGTACTTGCCGCTGCCGAACCGCACCCAGGCGTCCGCGTTGGGCGGCATGATGTCCAGGTACGGGATGGACAGCAGGATTTCCAATTCCACATCGGGATGCGCAGCGGTAAAGCCGGGCAGATAGGGAATCAGTACCTGACGGGCAAACGTGGGCGTGGACACGACGCGCAGCGGTTCGGGCTTGGGTTCGCCGCGCTGATGCAGCGACGCGTCGGACAGCAGGTCCAAAGCGGTGCGGACCTGGCTGAGGTAGTCGCGCCCGGCTGCGCTGAGGGTGGCGCCCCGGCTGCTGCGGATGAACAGCGACACGTCCAGCATGGCTTCCAGGGCAGCGATGCGCTTGCCGATGGCGCTGGCGGTGACAAAGAGTTCTTCGCTGGCGCGTTCAAAAGAGCCGAGCCGCGCCGCGGCTTCAAACGCCTGGATGGCGGCCAAGGGGGGCAGCCGCACATCTTTGGAAGGGGAAGGTCCGCGCATGATCGTCTGGCGGGCCGGCCGTGCGCCCGACGAAAGAGTGGCAACGGCGCATTATAAAAGTGAAGCGCGGTCGTCGCCCTTGACGTGAAGCGCGGTGGCCGCGCCTGGAGTGATGCGTGGTCGCGGTCCCTGAAGCGAAGCGGAGTCGTCGCCTTCGCGACCCCGCTCCGTTCAGATGCCCTTGATCGCCAGGCTTGCCGCCAGACCCGCCATGACCACGGCGATGACGCCATCCAGCACACGCCAGGCCGATGCGTTGGCGAAGAAGCGCGCGAACACGCGCGAGCCGATGCCCAGCACGGCCAGCCACAGCAGGCTGGCCGTGAAGGCGCCCGCCGCGAACGCCATGCGCGCGTCGTCAAAGCCATGCGCCAGCGAACCCACCACCACCATGTCCAGCCAGAAATGCGGGTTCAACAGCGAAAACCCCAGCGCGCCCTGCATCGCGGCGCGGCGCGACGGCACCACGTCGCGCGCGGCGGCAAGGCCACCTGTGGCGGTCCATGCGCGGCGTGCGGACTGCACCGCGTACCAAGACAGGAAGGCCACCCCGAACCAGAGCACGGCGGTGGTCAACCAGGGGAACCAGGCGGTCAGCGCTTGCAGGCCCGAGACGCTGGCAAAGATGAACACCGCGTCGATCAACGCGCAAATGGCGACCACGCTGAACAGGTGCGCGCGCATCAACCCCTGTCGCAGGATGAACGCGCTTTGCGCGCCCACAACGGCGAACAGACCCAGCCCGGTGGCCGTTCCGCTGGCCCAGGCAGTAAGAAAGAGGGGGGATGACAACGTGGCGAACATGATGCGAATACCTGTGACTGCTACGCCTGTGGCGGCGCTTTATTAAGGGTGCTAACTGAAGAATGCCGAACGCATTGCGCAGTTTGACAATCACGTATTTTCCCTTGTCACGCCGATGAAATACAGCTAATTTTCCTTTACTGAATTAAGGATAGCTAATCCATGAAAATCGACCATGGCAACCTGCGGGCGCTGGCCGCGGTGGTGCGCGAAGGCAGTTTTGAGCGGGCCGCGCTGTCGCTTAGCGTGACGCCGTCGGCAGTCTCGCAGCGCATCAAGGCACTGGAGGACCGCATGGGCCGCCTGCTGGTCCAGCGCACCGTGCCGGCCGCCGCTACCGCCGACGGCCAGGTGCTGGTGCAACTGGCCGAGCAGACGGCGCTGCTGGAACACGATGCGCTGAACCGGCTGGGCGTGTCGGACGACGACGTGCCGCACGCCAGCATCCCCATCGCCGTCAACCACGACAGCCTGGAAACCTGGTTTGTCGACGCTGCCTTGCAGTTCTCGCAGCGCACGCGGGCCACGCTGGACATGCTGTCTGAAGACCAGGACCACACTGCCGCGTTATTGCGCAACGGTTCGGTGCTGGGCGCCGTGACGACGCTGGCCGATCCCGTGCAAGGTTGCCGCATCCATTCGCTGGGCAGCATGCGGTATGTGGCGACCTGCACGCCGGACTTCCACAAGCGCTATTTCGCCCAGGGCGTCAACGCGCAGACGCTGGCGCAGGCGCCGGTGCTGGTCTTTAACCGCAAGGATGCGTTGCAGGCGCGCTTTGCGCACAAGATATCGGACCCGGCGCCGTGGCAGCCGCCGGTGTGGTGGGTGCCGTCCACCCGTGCGTTCGTGCAGGCCACGCTGGGCGGACTGGGTTGGACGATGAATCCACTGCCGCTTGTCCAAGAACACCTTGATGCCGGTCATCTGATGATGCTTCGCAGCCGCGCCTGGGAGGATGTGCCGCTGTATTGGCAACATTGGCGGGTAAACTCCGAGGCGATGCAAGCCTTGACCGATTCGGTTCTGTCAGCCGCCCGCAGCTTGGTCCGGCGGCGTTAACCCACCAGGAGGACACCCCTATGAACATCCGCAAGTTCGCACTCATTGCCGCCATTGGCCTGTGCACGGCCGGCTCGGCGTGGGCCAAGGACTACAAGGTTGGCCAGATCGAGGTCGACGACCTTTGGGTGCGCGCCTCGGCGCCGGGCCAGTCGAATGGGGCGGGCTACATGGACATCGACAACGATGCCAAGTCCGAGGACCGCCTGCTGTCGGTGACGTCCGACGCCGCCGAACGGGTCGAGCTGCATACCGTGCAGACCGAGAACGGCGTGTCGAAGATGCGTCAGGTGGAAGGCGGTATCGCGCTGCCCGCCGATACCGAGGTCAAACTCAGCCCGGGCGGTTATCACGTCATGTTCATCAAGCTGCGCGCGCCCTTCAAGGACGGCGCCACCGTGCCCGCCACGCTGAAGTTTGAAAAGGCCGGGGAAGTCGCCGTGCAATTCAAGGTCAAGCCGGCGTCGCATAACCCCGGCATGAGCCACGATCACGGTGCGATGAAGCACTAAGCACGACGCCGGGCCCGCGTCCAGGTCAGTACAGGCCTTGCTGGCGCATGGCGTCGGCAACCTTGACGAAGCCGGCGATGTTGGCGCCGTCCAGGTAGTTGACGTATTCGCGTTCGCTATGGCCGTGGCGCACGCAGTTCTCGTGGATGTCGCGCATGATGGCGTGCAAGCGCGCATCCACTTCTTCGCGCGTCCATGCCAGGCGCGCGGAGTTCTGCGCCATTTCCAGGCCCGACACCGCGACGCCGCCCGCATTGGTGGCCTTGCCCGGCGCGTACAGCACGCGCGCGGCGATGAAGGCCTTGGCGGCATCCAGCGTGGCCGGCATGTTGGCGCCTTCCGCCACGCACAGCACGCCATTCTTGATCAGCGTTTGCGCATCGGCCAGTTCCAGCTCGTTCTGGGTGGCGCAGGGCAGCGCCACGTCGACGGGGACGTGCCACGGTCGCTTGCCGGCTTCGTATTTCAGCCCGAATTGCTGGGCATAGGTGTCCAGGCGGCCGCGCAGGTCGTTCTTGATGTGCATCAGCGCGACCAGCTTTTCGTGCGTGAAACCGGCGTCATCGACCACGGTGCCGTTCGAATCCGACACGGTCACGACCTTGGCGCCCAGCGACATGGCTTTTTCGATGGCGTATTGCGCCACGTTGCCCGAGCCCGAGACCGACACGCGCAGGCCGTCGAACGACTTGCCCACGCGCTTGAGCATTTCCTCGGCGAAGTACACGGTGCCGTAGCCGGTGGCTTCCGGGCGGATCAGGCTGCCGCCAAAGGTCAGGCCCTTACCGGTGAAGACGCTGGCGGTCGAGTTCGACAGCTTTTTCATCATGCCGGCCATGAAGCCGACTTCGCGAGCGCCCACGCCGATATCGCCGGCCGGCACGTCGGTGTCCGGGCCCAAGTGGCGATACAGCTCGATCATCAGCGCCTGGCAGAAGCGCATGACTTCGGCGTCGGACTTGCCCTTGGGGTCGAAGTCCGAGCCGCCCTTGCCGCCGCCCATGGGCAGCGTGGTCAGCGAATTCTTCAGCGTTTGCTCAAACGCCAGGAACTTCAGGATGGACAGGTTCACCGACGGGTGAAAGCGCATGCCGCCTTTGAAGGGGCCGATGGCCGAGCTGTGCTGGATGCGGAAAGCGCGGTTGACCTGGGCCTGGCCACGGTCATCGGTCCAGCACACGCGGAACTGGATCACGCGTTCCGGCTCGACCAGGCGCTCAAGCAGGGCGTGCTCGGCGTAGTGAGGGTGCTTTTCGATGAAAGGCCACAGGCTCAGCATCACCTCTTGGACGGCTTGCATGAACTCGGGCTGCTGCGGGTCGCGCGCGGCGACGCCACGCAGGAAGTCGTCCAGACTCTGCACTTTCAACTTGATCTCCTCGGGGGTGCTACGAATGGGTGCGTCTTGCGCCATTGTGGGGCGCGGTTTGCTTGTTCTGGTGCATCGACTGCACCGTCATGGTGCGCAAGTGTATGGGAAATTTGTTGCCCTGCGCAAAGGGCCGGTGCTGCGGTAGAGCGTTGAAAAGAAAGCGCTTTTTTCTGTGTATAAACAGGGACGGATAACCGGGCGATATCGCGTTTTCGCGGCGGAATACGCGTTAAGGATCGCCCAAGTGTTGATTTCGTAGGGGATTTGTATATGTCCCCATTTTATATCGTGGTGTTGGCTTGGGCAGAAACATCGCCAAGCCCTGCAAACAAAGGGGTTTGGGGCGCGGCGGTGGGATACCGACCGCCGTCCGGTGGGGCTATGCGTCCCTAATTAATTTTTTCGTAAGGGACGCCAAAAGACCGCGGGTAGGGTCAAGCCGGCAGGGCGGGCACGCTTGGCGCGGCCCGCCCCAACGTATTACAGCGTGGCGTCGTAATCGATCGTCAGCGGTGCATGGTCCGAGAAACGCTCGTCCTTGTAGATCGCAACGTTGCGCGCGCGGGCGGCAATGCCCGGGGTGGCGATCTGATAGTCGATGCGCCACCCGACGTTCTTGGCCCAGGCCTGGCCGCGGTTGCTCCACCAGGTGTACTGGTCGGGCCGGTCATCGATGGTGCGGAACACGTCCACGAAACCGCGCTTGTCGAACACGTCGGTCAGCCAGGCGCGCTCTTCGGGCAGGAAGCCCGAGTTCTTCATATTGCCCTTCCAGTTCTTCAGGTCGATTTCCTTGTGCGCGATGTTCCAGTCGCCACAGATGACGAACTCGCGGCCCGTGGTCTTGTGTTCGTGCATCAGGGCATCGATCCAGGGGCCGAAGCGATCCAGGAACCGGTATTTGGCCTGCTGGCGTTCGTCGCCGCTGGAGCCCGAGGGCAGGTAGGCGCTGATGACGGACAGGTTCTTCCAGTCGGCGCGGATGATGCGGCCTTCGGGGTCGAATTCTTCGCAGCCCAGGCCGATGTTCACGCGTTCGGCGGCATCGCGCAGGTAGATGCCCACGCCGCTGTAGCCTTTCTTGACGGCATGGTGGAAGTGGCCGGTGTAGCCGGGCGGGTGACGCAGATCATCGGTCAGGTCCGCGTCGGCGATCTTGATTTCCTGAAGGCAAAGCACGTCAGCGGCGTGCTTTTCCATCCACGGTTGCAGGCCCTTGCGAAAGGCGGACCGGATGCCGTTGAGATTGATCGACGTGATGCGAAGCAAAGCGAAACTCCTGTAGAGCGGCCGCCAGGGGCCGGAACAATGCCAGGAATTTAACCGACTGGGCGGCAGGGGCAGGGAATAGCCCCGACAACGGATAAAATGCCGGGGTTTGCCATCCACCGGACTCACTCGCATGCCCGCCGCCGCTTCTTCCTCCCCGTCTCGCCCCACTTCCCTGGAATTTGTTCGCTTCGCGCTCGACGAAGGCGTGCTGCGCTTTGGCAGCTTCAAGGTCAAGTCGGGCCGGATCAGCCCCTATTTCTTCAATGCGGGCCTGTTCAACAGTGGCCGCGCGGTGGGCAAGCTGGCGCAGTTCTATGCGCAGGCGCTGCTGGATTCCGGCGTGCAGTTCGACATGCTGTTCGGCCCCGCGTACAAGGGCATTCCGTTGGCCACCGCAACGGCGGTGGCGCTGGCGGGCCACCCGGCGATGGACGGGCGTAACGACGTACCGTTCGCCTACAACCGCAAGGAAGCCAAGGACCACGGCGAAGGCGGCACGCTGGTTGGCGCGCCGCTTCAGGGCAAGGTCGTCATCATTGACGATGTGATCACGGCCGGCACTTCGGTGCGGGAATCGGTGGAGATCATCCGCAACGCGGGCGCCGAGCCGGCCGCCGTGCTGATTGCCATGGACCGCATGGAACGCGCGGGCCCCGACGACGCGCTGTCCCCGCATTCCGCCGTGCAGGACGTGGCCAAGACCTACGGCATTCCGGTGGTGGCGATTGCATCGCTGTCGGACATCATGGCCTTGCTGCAAGACGATGCCGCCTTCGCGGAAAACCGCGATGCCGTGCAGGCGTATCGCACGAAGTACGGGGTGAAGTAACGCTGCTGGGGTGGATGGCCGGCCGCGGCAATGCGCCGCGGCCTTTGGTAGGACTGATCCCCGTATGGGCTATCAGATCAGCCGCCCAGCTTTTCCTTGAGCAGGTCGTTCACTTGTTGCGGGTTTGCCTTGCCGCGCGCGGCCTTCATGATCTGGCCCACCAGCGAGTTGAACGCCTTTTGCTTGCCTGCCCGGTACTCTTCCACGATGGCCGGGTTGGCGGCCAGCACCTCGTCGATCATGGCGCCGATGGCGCCCGTGTCGCTGATCTGCTTCAGGCCGCGCGCGTCGATGATGGCATCCGCGTCGCCGCCGTTCTCGCCGGCCCACATGGCGCCGAATACTTCGCGGGCGATCTTGTTGGAGATCGTGCCGTCGATGATGCGGCTGATCAACGCTGCCAGCGCGGGCGCTTGCACCGGCGATTCGGCGATGGTCTTTTCGTCCTTGTTCAAGGCGGCGGACACCTCGCCCATGACCCAGTTCGCGGCCAGCTTGGCCTGGCCGGCCGGCAGGGCGTTGGCCACTGCCTGGAAGTAGGCGGCCAGATCGCGGCTGACGGTCAGCTGCGCGGCATCGTAGGCGGGCAGGCCGTATTCCGATTCGAAGCGGGCGCGCTGGGCTGCCGGCAGTTCGGGCATGGCGGCGCGCACCTCGTCGACCCAGGCGCTGGAGATCACCAGCGTGGGCAGGTCGGGGTCGGGGAAGTAGCGGTAGTCGTGCGCGTCTTCTTTGCTGCGCATGCTGCGCGTTTCGTCGCGGTCGGCGTCGTACAGGCGCGTTTCCTGCACCACCGTGCCACCGTCCTCGATCAGTTCGATCTGGCGGCGCGCTTCGTAGACGATGGCGCGTTCCAGGAAGCGGAACGAGTTGACGTTCTTGATCTCGGTGCGGGTGCCGAATTCCTTTTGGCCGACGGGGCGCACGGACACGTTGGCGTCGCAGCGGAACGAGCCTTCCTGCATGTTGCCGTCGCAAATGCCCAGCCACACAACCAGGCTGTGCAGCGCGCGCGCGTAGGCCACGGCCTCGGCCGCCGAGCGCATTTCGGGCTCGGTCACGATTTCCAGCAGCGGGGTGCCGGCACGGTTCAGGTCGATGCCGCTGGCGGGCGACCCATTGGCCAGCGTGAAGTCGTCGTGCAGCGATTTGCCGGCGTCTTCTTCCAGGTGGGCACGCGTCAGGTTGATGGTTTTTTCTTCTTCGCCGACGAAGAACGACAGCGAGCCACCCACCACGACGGGCAGTTCGTACTGGCTGATCTGATAGCCCTTGGGCAAGTCGGGGTAGAAGTAGTTCTTGCGCGCAAAGACCGAGCGCGGCGCGATGGTCGCGCCCACCGCCAGGCCGAAGCGGATGGCGCGTTCAGCCGCGCCCCGGTTCATGACCGGCAGGCTGCCCGGCAACGCCAGGTCGACCTCGTTGGCATGCGTGTTGGGCGCCGCGCCGAATTGCGTGCTGCTGCCCGAAAAAATCTTGGAGTCGGTGGAAAGCTGGGTGTGCGTTTCCAGGCCGATGACGATTTCCCAGTTCATTATCTGTAGTTCCAATCAGTAGAGCCGCGGCTGCGATGCCAGCGGCGCCGGGCCGCCCGAAACGCCGGCGGTCCCCTGGGGGGAGCGCGAACGTTGGGGGCGTGTGGGCATCATCACAGCGGGGACCGCTTGTGCCAGTCCGTCACTTGTTGGTAGCGGTCGGCGATGGCCAGCAGCCTGCCTTCGTCGAAGTAATTGCCGATGATCTGCAAGCCGACGGGGCGCTTGCCGTTGTCGCCGCCAAAGCCGCACGGGATCGACATGGCGGGCAAGCCTGCCAGGCTCACGCCCAGCGTGTAGACGTCGGCCAGCCAGTCGGCGGTGGGGTCGTCGCGGTTGTCGCCGATGTTCTTGGCGACCGACGGCGTGACGGGGCCCATGATGACGTCGCACTGGCCGGCGTAGGCGCGCTGGAAATCCTGCGCGATCAGGCGGCGCAGGCGTTGCGCTTGCAGGTAGTAGGCGTCGTAGTAACCGTGGGACAGCACGTACGTGCCGATCAGGATGCGGCGCTTGACCTCGTCGCCGAAGCCTTCGGCGCGCGAGCGGCTGATCATCTCGTTCAGGTCGCCGTACTGCTCGGTGCGGTGGCCGTAACGCACGCCGTCGTAGCGCGCCAGGTTGCTGGACGCTTCCGCCGGGGCGATGACGTAGTAGGCGGGGATGGCCAGTTCCGTGCGCGGCAGCGACACGGGCACGCGCACGGCGCCCAGCGCTTCGAACTGCGCCAGCGCGGCTTCCACCGCGGCGGCCACGTCGGCCGCGAGGCCCGCGCCGAAATACTCTTCGGGCACGCCGATGCGCAAGCCCTTCAGGGGCTGGCTGCCGGCGCCGTCGAACGTGGCTTGCGCGGCGTCGAAGTCGCGGCGCACGCGGCCGGGTTCGTTGACGGCGCCATCGCATTTTTCAAGGCTGGTGGCATCGCGCGGATCGAAGCCGCTGATGACGTCCAGCAGCTCAAGCAGGTCGCGGCTGCTTTGCGCCAGCGGGCCGGCCTGATCCAGGCTGGAGCCGAACGCCACCATGCCATAGCGCGACACGGTGCCATACGTGGGCTTGATGCCGCTGACGCCGCACAGCGCGGCGGGCTGGCGCACCGAACCGCCGGTGTCGGTGCCGGTGGTGGCCGCCACCAGTCGGGCGGCGACCGCGGCGGCCGAACCGCCGGACGAACCGCCCGGCACGGCCGCGTGGTCCCAGGGGTTTTTCACCACGCCGTAGGCCGAGTTCTCGTTGCCGGAACCCATGGCGAATTCGTCGCAGTTGAGCTTGCCGATGGACACGGCGCCCGCCGTACCCAGGCGTTCGACCACGGTGGCGTCAAACGGGCTGACGTAGCCGTCCAGCATCTTGCTGCCGGCGGTGGTGCGCCAGCCACGGGTCACGAACGCGTCTTTGTGGGCGATGGGCACGCCGGCCAAGGGGCCGGCCGACCCCGCGGCCAATGCGGCGTCGGCGGCGCGCGCCTGGGCCAGCGTCAATTCAGCGTCAATATGTAAAAAGCAATTCAGGCCGCTGGCCGCATCGGCGGCCGCCAAGGCGCTTTGCGCCAGTTCGACGGCGCTGACCTGGCGTTGGGCGAGGGCCGCGCGCAAGGCGGCGATCCCCTCGAATTGGGTATGCAAGGCGGGTTTTGTCATGGCTTAATCGAGGACTTTGGGGACCAGGAACAAGCCTTCCTGGGCGTCGGGGGCGTTGGCCAGCAGCGCCTCGCGGCGTGTTTCCGAGCTGGCCTCGGTCACGGCGTCTTCACGCAGGCGCAGCACGATGTCCTCATGGGCGGACAGGGGGTGGGCCAGCGGTTCGACGCCTTGGGTGTCGACGGACTGAAGCCGTTCGATCAAGTGGAGAATGCCGTTGAGTTCGGCCTGCGCAAGGGTGCGCTGGTCGGGGGTCAGTTCGATTCTGGCCAGCCGGGCAATGCGGGCCACATCTGTGTCATTGAGCGCCATAGGGATTGCAAAATCGATAAGCGAAGGCCGAAGGGCGGGACCGGGCAGTATGTATGCGCCGATCCCGTTACAAAGCTTGAATAGCCTGCATTTATGCGCTATTTCCGGTGAAATTATAAGTTATGATTCACGGTTTAATCGCCGTGATGACAGGCGGACCCGACCTTTTTCGGGCCAAACGCCCCATGGCATGAACCCAATTCCCCCCAGAATTTAGCTGAGCTCCCATGTTCGGATTCCTGCGCAGTTATTTTTCCAGCGATATGGCGATTGACCTCGGTACCGCCAATACGCTGATTTACGTCCGCGGCAAGGGCATCGTGCTCGATGAGCCCTCCGTGGTCGCAATCCGTCATGAAGGCGGGCCTCACGGCAAAAAGATCATCCAGGCCGTCGGCCACGAAGCCAAGCAGATGCTCGGCCGAGTTCCCGGCAACATTGAGGCCATCCGGCCCATGAAGGACGGCGTTATCGCCGACTTCACGGTCACCGAACAGATGCTCAAACAGTTTATTCGCATGGTGCACCCCCGCAACATGCTGGCTCCCAGCCCGCGGATCATCGTCTGCGTGCCTTGCGGTTCCACCCAAGTCGAACGTCGCGCCATCCGTGAATCGGCGTTGGGCGCGGGCGCCTCGCACGTCTTCCTGATCGAAGAACCCATGGCCGCGGCCATCGGCGCCGGCCTGGCCGTGTCCGACGCCAGCGGCTCCATGGTCGTCGACATCGGCGGCGGCACCACCGAGGTGGCAGTCATCTCGCTGGGCGGCATGGTCTACAAGGGTTCGGTGCGCGTGGGCGGCGACAAGTTCGACGAAGCCATCGTCAACTACATCCGTCGCAACTACGGCATGCTGATCGGCGAACCCACGGCTGAACTGATCAAGAAGGAAATCGGCTCGGCATTCCCGGGTTCCGAAGTCCGCGAAATCGAAGTCAAGGGCCGCAATCTGGCCGAAGGTGTGCCGCGCAGCTTCACGGTCTCGTCCAACGAGATCCTGGAATCGCTGACCGACCCGCTGAACCAGATCGTGTCCGCGGTGAAAATCGCGCTTGAGCAGACCCCGCCGGAACTGGGCGCCGACATCACCGACAAGGGCATCGCCCTGACGGGTGGCGGCGCGCTGCTGCGCGACCTGGATCGCCTGCTCCAGGAAGAAACCGGCTTGCCCGTCGTGGTGGCCGATGATCCCCTGACCTGCGTCGTGCGCGGTTGCGGCGAAGCGCTGGAACACCTTGAGAAACTGGGCGCCATCTTCATCAACGATTAATACCGCCCGCCAGCCCGGAGCCCCGCTTTTTTTCGGCTCCGGCCGCTGCGGGGGCTTCGGACGCGGGCGCCCGGGCTGAGATTCATGCAACGACAAGGGACCCCCCCTTTATTCAGGCGCGGCCCACCCGCGGAGGTGCGGCTGGTCGTTCTGGTCGTCCTGGCGTTGGCCCTGATCATCATCGATTCGCAATGGCGCATGCTTGAACCGGCGCGCCGTACGATCGCCGTGGCGCTTTACCCCTTCCAGCGCGCCGTCATGGCGCCGCGTGACCTGGTGCAACAGGTCAACGAATGGGTCAACGCGGCCAATCTTATCCGCAGTGAAAACGAAGCCTTGCAGCGCCAGCGCATCGAGCTGGCCCAGGTGGCGTCGCACGCCGCCCAGTTGGCCGCCGAAAACGCCCAGCTGCGCCGCCTGCTTGGCGTGACCGATACCGTGGCGCAATCGGCCGTGGTGGTCGAAGTCATGTACGAACCCACCAATGCCTTCACGCAGCGGCTGGTGTTCAACAAGGGCAGCAAGGCCGGCCTGGCGCCGGGCATGCCGGTGATCGACGAAGGCGGCGTGGTCGGCCAGATCGTGCGCGTGACGCCGATGACGGCCGAGGCCGCGTTGGTCACCGACGAGCAGGTGTCGATCCCCGTGCAACTGCTGCGCAACGGCTTGCGGCTGATTGCATTCGGCGGCAATTCGCCCGGCAAGATGGAAGTTCGTTACCTTGCCGCCAATGCCGACATCAAGGAAGGCGATACTATCGTCACCAGCGGCGTGGGCGGCCTGTTCCCCGCCGGACTACCCGTGGCCAAAGTGACCTCGGTCGAACGCGACACCGCCTCCGGTTTCGCTCGCGCCGTGTGTGAACCGCTGGCCCATCCCGAACGCTATCGCCACTTCCTGGTCTTGCAGGTGGATGTGGCGCGCGCCGAGTCCAACCGTCAGGAGGTCGATTCCGGTGGATCGGACTAATTCTTCGCAACCCAGGCGCCGCCTGGGTACGCCCAGCAACGTGCACCCCGACCGGCTGTCCGGTCCCGCGCACGGTGTGTTTGTGTGGGGCACGGTGCTGCTGGTGTGGCTGGTGTCGTTGCTGCCCTGGCGCCTGTGGCAGGGCGCGCCGGACGTGCTGCTGCTGATCATCGCCTTCTGGTGCGTGCATGAGCCGCGCCGCGTCGGCCTGTTCACGGCGTTTTTCTTCGGCTTGCTGATGGATGTGCACGACGCCGGCATGCTGGGCGAACACGCGTTGTCCTACACCCTGGTCGCCTATGGCGCCGTGGTGCTGCATCGCCGCCTGCAACGGTTCGACCTCTGGAGCCAGGCGATGCACATGCTGCCTGTGTTCTTCGTGGCGCGTTTCCTGACGCAGATCATCCATGCCTGGGTCGCGGGCAAGTGGCCGGGTTGGGATTGGTGCATCAGCGTGGCCATCACGGCCGCCCTGTGGCCGTTGGCGGGTTGGGTTTTGCACCTGCCGCAGCGCGGTGCCGACGACGCCGAATCTTCCTCCGCCTGATGGCGGCGTCGCGTCATGTTTGAATTCAAGAAAACCGGCCAGCAGCAAAAGCAGCGCTTCCGCCTGCGCGCGTGGGTGGGCGGCGTGTTTGCGCTGCTGTGCTTTGGCGTGCTGGTGGGCCGGTTCTGGTATTTGCAGGTGGATCGCTACGAAGGTCTGTCCGAACGCGCCGATCGCAACCGTATCGCCGTGGTGCCGATTCCGCCGCGGCGCGGCGAGATCCTGGACCGCAACGGCGAAGTGCTGGCGCGCAACTACCGCACCTACACGCTGGAAGTCGTGCCGGCCCACGCGGGCAACATGAACGAATTGTTCGAACGGCTGACCGAAGTGGTCTACATCAGCCCGACCGACCAGCGCCGCTTCAAGCGCCGCGCCGCCGAGTCCAGCCGCTACGCCAGCCTGCAACTGCGCAACAACCTGAACGAAACGGAAGCCGCGTGGTTCGCCGCGCACGCCTTCCAGTTTCCGGGCGTCGAGCTGCGCGCGCGCTGGGTGCGCGAATATCCGCAAGGCGTGTCGGCCGCGCACGTGGTGGGCTACATCGGCCGCATTGCCGAAGGCGACAACGAAGAGCTGGAACGCGCCGGGCAACTGGGCAACTATCGCGGCACCGATGTCATCGGCAAGAAGGGCATCGAGAAAACCTGGGAAGAGCAGCTGCATGGCCGCACCGGGCTTGAAGAAGTCGAAGTGACGGCGGGCGGGCGGCCCATGCGCACGCTGCGGCGCATCGACCCGGTGCCGGGGTCCGACATCATGCTGTCCATCGACCTGGGCCTGCAAAAGGTGGCCGAGGAAGCGTTTGAAGGGCAGCGCGGCGCCCTGGTGGCCATCGACCCCGACACGGGCGAAGTGCTGGCCTTTGTGTCGCAACCCTCGTTTGACCCGAACCTGTTCGTGGACGGCATCGACGTTGACAACTGGCGCATGCTGAACGAATCGCCCGACCACCCGCTGATCAACCGCCCGCTTTACGGCACCTACCCCATCGGGTCGACCTACAAGCCCTTCGTGGCCCTGGCCGCACTGGAACTGGGCAAGCGCCGCGCCACGGACCGCATCTCGGACCCTGGCTACTACGAATTCGGCGGACAGAAATTCCGCAACGCGGGGGGCGCGGCCTACGGCATGACCGACATGCACAAGGCCATCGTGGTGTCGTCCGACACGTATTTCTATTCGCTGGGCCCCGAGATCGGCGTGAACGCGCTGCACGACTTCACCAAGCAGTTCGGCTTTGGCCAGATCACCGGCATCGACCTGGAAGGCGAAAAACGCGGCGTGCTGCCGTCCACCGACTGGAAGCGCGCGGCCTACAAAGACAAGGACCGCCAGCGCTGGTACGCGGGCGAAACCATTTCGGTTGCCGTGGGCCAGGGCTACAACGCGTTCACCTTGCTGCAACTGGCGCAGGGTACGTCCACGTTGGCCAACAACGGGTTGTTCCGTCGCCCGCACCTGGTGCACGCCGTGCGCGACCCGCGCAGCGGTGTGGCCAAACCCACCGAGTCCACGCCCGACTACCGCATTCCGCTCAAGCAGGCCAATGTGGATGTCATCAAGAATGCCATGGCGGACGTGGTGCGGGCGGGCACCGCGCGCCGCGCGTTTGCCAATGCGCCATACCAAGCGGCCGGCAAGACGGGCACCGCGCAGGTGTTCAGCCTGCGTGGCGGCCATTACCGCGCCAGTGCCATCGACGAACGCCTGCGCGATCACGCGCTGTTCATGGGCTTCGCCCCACTGGAACACCCGCGCATCGCCCTGTCGCTGATCGTCGAGAACGCCGGCTGGGGCGCCAGCGTGGCCGCGCCCGTCGCGCGCAAGGTGTTCGATTATTGGCTGGCCAAGGACCGCCAGGACAAGATCGTGCGCCCGGAACGCGCCGACCCCCTGGCCTCGGTCGAAACCATTACCTCTGACGTGGTGCGCCAACAATGAAGCGCCTGGGCCTTATCCTGCTACGCGTCTTCACGGCGTTCGACTGGCCGCTGCTGGCCATCCTGATGATGTTCGCGGCGCTGGGCTTGACCGTCATGCATTCCGCCGTGGGCGGCACGGACTGGCGGTTCGCCGAACAGTCCCGCAACTTCATCATTGCGTTCTTCGCCATGTGGATCATGGCGCTGATTCCGCCCAAGTGGCTGATGAAGCTGGCGCTGCCCTTCTACGTCGTGGGCGTGGTGCTGCTGCTGGGCGTGGAGTTCTTTGGTGAAACCAGCAAGGGCGCGACCCGCTGGCTGAACCTGGGCGTGACCCGCATCCAGCCGTCCGAGATGATGAAGATTGCGGTGCCGATGATGCTGGCCTGGTATTTCCAGCGCCATGAAGGCGCCGTGCGCATCCGCGACTTCCTGGCCGCCGCCGCGATGCTGGCCGCGCCTTTCGCGTTGATCGTGCTGCAACCCGACCTGGGCACGGCGCTGCTGGTGTTTGGCGCCGGTTTCTTCGTGATCTATTTCGCGGGGCTGTCGTTCAAGCTGCTGGTGCCGGTGATGCTCGCCGGCATCATCGCCATTGGCACGCTGGTGTATTACGAAGACCAGTTGTGCGAGCCGGACGTAAGCTGGGTGGTGCTGCACGATTATCAAAAGCACCGCGTCTGCACGCTGCTCAACCCCAGCTCGGACCCCTTGGGCAAGGGCTTTCACACCATTCAGTCCATGATCGCGGTGGGCTCGGGCGGCGTGTATGGCAAGGGCTACATGAAGGGCACGCAGACCCACCTGGACTTCATTCCCGAACGCACCACCGACTTCATCTTCGCCGTCTACGCCGAGGAATTCGGCCTGTACGGCGGCATCGCCATCCTGGTGCTGTACGGCCTGATGATGGCGCGCGGGCTGACCATCGCGTCCCGCGCGGCCTCGCAGTTCGGGCGGCTGCTGTCAGGCGCGCTGACGATGATGCTGTTTATCTATGTGTTCGTGAACGTCGGAATGGTCACGGGTATCTTGCCCGTGGTGGGTGTGCCCCTGCCGTTCATGAGTTACGGCGGGACGGCGTTGTTCACCATGGGCATCGCTTTCGGCATCATGATGAGCATCAGCCGCCACCGCTCCGTAAAAGCCTGACGCCCCGATAGCGGGGCGTCAGAGGTGCGGTCGTGCTTGCGGCAATGCGCCTGTCCCGCTCAGCCAGGCAATGCGTCCGGCACACCCAGTTCAATGGCCAGCGTCGTCAGCCCGTCCCAGATGCGGCTGTCGAACTCGATTGAATCCGCATTGACGGCGCGGTTGCGGGCTTCGTACTCGCCCGGATACTGCACGCTTTCCACGCCGGGTTGCGGCTTGCAGGCGTGCAGGTAGTCGATGAACGCGCCGACTTCCATCGACCGCCAATCCGTATTGAAATCCACCTGCGGGTCCAACAGTAGCGCAAACATATTGTTCGTCGCCACGCCAATGCGCGGGTGCTGCGGCTGGATCGTGCCGCCGCCGGACAACACGCCCGCCAGCAACTCGGCCACCAGGCCCAGCGCATAACCCTTGTGGCCGCCAAAGGGCAGCAGGGCGCCCGGCGGGTCGGCGAACAGCGCATTGGGGTCCGTCGTGGGGTTGCCCTGGGCATCGATCAACGACCCCGGCGGGGCCTTTTCGCCCTTGGCCGCCAGCACGCGCGCCCGGTTCACGGCGATTGAACTGGTCGCCATGTCCACGATGAACGGCGGACGGCCACCGGGTAGCGGGCCGGCAAAGCACAGCGGATTGGTCGTCAGGCACGCCTGCGCGCCGCCGAACGGCGCCACGGTGGGCGAGCGGTTGATCACGTTGGTGAAGGCCAGCAGGATCAAGCCCTTGGCCGCAACCATTTCCCCAAAGTGGCCCATGCGGCCCAGGTGGTGGCTGTGGCGCAGCGTCACGATGCACTGCCCGTGTTCCTGCGTGCGTTCGATGGCCTTTTCGATGACCGCCTTGCCCACGTACTGGCCCAGGCCGTGGTGGCCGTCGTAGGCCAGCATGGCGCCACGGTCATTGACCAGTTCAGGCCGG
Organism: Achromobacter sp. B7; assembly: GCF_003600685.1. NCBI lineage: Bacteria > Pseudomonadati > Pseudomonadota > Betaproteobacteria > Burkholderiales > Alcaligenaceae > Achromobacter > Achromobacter sp. B7. The sequence continues at coordinate 5,884,846 of NZ_CP032084.1, read as the reverse complement.
CCGTCGGCCTGCGCCAGCCCTTCGGACAGGACGCGGCGGTAGTTCGTCAGGATGGACAGGCCGTGGCTGGTGTAGCCGACGCGGTCGGACTCCACCAGGTGTTCGGCCACGTCGCGCGCGATATCTTCCGGCACGCCTTGCGCCATCAGTACGCGGCGGCCGTATTCGTTGGCTTGGGCTAAAGAGAGTTTCATGATGCGTTCTCCTTACAGCCAGCCGAGCCAGCGCCAGTAGGTCATGCCCATCAGCAGCATCAGCAGGTAGCCCACGATGGTGACGATGATGCCGACTTTCGCGAACTGCTTGGCGTTGAAGGTTTCCGTGCCCAGGCACACCATGTTTTGCGGCGCGTTGATCGGCAGGATGAAGCCATAGCTGACGACAAAGCCCAGCAGCATGGTCATGCCCAGCCGGCTGAATTCGCCGGGCAGCGTGGCCAGCACCGAGATCAGGATGGGCAGCATGGCCGACGTCAGCGCGGTGGCGCTGGCAAAGCCCAGGTGGATGACGATCAGGAACGCGGCCAGCACGGCGAAGATGGCCAGCGGACCCAGGTGATCCAGCCCCGTGTGCGCCACGACCTGGTTGCCCAGCCATTGGCCGGCTTGCGTCGTCAACAGGGCGGTGCCCAGGCTGATGCCCACGCCGAACACGATCACGGTGCCCCATGGGATACGCGATTGCACGTCCTTCCATGTCATCACGCCAAAGCGCGGCAGCATCAAGAGAACCAGGCCGAAGTAGGTGGTCGACGTGGTGTCGAACTTGTGCAGCTTGCCTTCGGTCGACCAGAACAGCAGCAGCATGATCGACACGGCCATCAGGCGCTTTTGCGCGCCGGTCATCGGGCCCAGTTCAATCAGCGACTTTTCGACGGCTTCCTTGCCCCCGGCGATGCTGTCGCTTTCCGGCGGCAGCAGCTTGAGCACCACCACGATGAGCACGGCCGACATGATCAGCGACCACGGTGCGCCCGCGATCAGCCAGTCCGACCACGCCACGCGTTCGCCCAGCATCTTTTCCATGAAGCCGACCGTCAGCAGGTTTTGCGCGGCGGCGGTCTGGATGCCCACGTTCCAGATGCTGGTGGCCTGCGCCACGATGATCATGATGCCGGCGGCGATGTTGGACCGCTTGTCCACGCCGAACGCGGCGATGACGCCCATCATGATCGGCACCACGGCGGCGCTGCGCGCGGTGGCGCTGGGCACCACCAGGCTCAGCACGATCGTCACGGCGATACATCCGATCAGGATGCGGCGCGTGCTGGTGCCCACTCTCGACAGCGTGACCAGCGCAATGCGCCGGTCCAGCCCGGTGAAGGTCATGGCGGCGGCAATGAACAGGGCGCCGGTCACCAGCGCCAGCGCCGAGTTCGCGAAGCCCGTCAGCGCCATGCTGATAGCGGCCGAGGTGCCGTACAGCACATTCGGGTCTTTGATTGTCGGAGCCGTGCCCAACAGGAAAGCCATCAGCGTCGTGATCATGATCGCGCTGGCTTCGTAAGACACGGCTTCGGTAATCCAGACCACCACGGCGAATGCCAGGATTGCCAGCATGCGGTGTCCCGCGACCGGCAGGTCGGCGGGCAGGGGCATCAGCAATACCCCGATCATCACCACGAAACCGGCGATTAGTCCGATGGGAATTTTTGCTTTTTGGGGTGCCTGTGAGGCAGGGACGGCGGCTGGCGCGGTCATATCCATCTCCGGTTGAGGTCAAACCGTCGACACACTCCCCGCGAGCACGGGTTTGTTCAATTCGATGTGTCGACGCTACAGGACGATCGTGACGGCATTGAGGAAAACCCGCATTGATATGGATCAAGCCGATGAAGATTTCGGCTTGAGAAAACCCACCTGGCGCATTATGCTCGCGCGCCCTGTTGCGCCGCAAGCACGGTGCGGCCGACCAAGCCCGCAATCAACCCAGCGCCAGCCGCAGTTGTTCGTCCAGATGCAGCGTGGGTGCCACCCGCCAACCGCTCTGGGCGTAGCGCAGCCAGCGGCCCAGCACCAGATGCGTCAGCAGGCTGGCGTGCGCCGCGACGTTGGCGTCCGCGGGCAGCCCGCCGTCGGTGATCGCGATGCGCAGCGACTGCTTCAGCGACGTTTCGATGCGGTCATTGATATGGTTGATGCGCTCTTGCAGCCGGTTGTCTTCCGTGACCAGCGCGTCGCCGGTCAGCACCCGCGTCATGCCCTTGTTGCGTTCGGAGAACGTCAGCAGCATGGCAACGGTCTTGTGCGCCTGGGGCACGCCGTAGGGTTCCACGGTGGCAATCTGGTTGACCAGCGTGAAGATGCTGGTCTCGATGAATTCGATCAGCCCTTCGAACATCTGCGCCTTGCTGGCAAAGTGCCGGTACAAGGCGGCCTCGGACACTTGCAGACGCGCGGCCAGCGCAGCCGTGGTGATGCGGGAAGCGTGCGGCTGCTCCAGCATTTCGGCCAGGGTCTGCAGAATCTGGGTCTTGCGCTCGCCGGGTTTGCTCGCCATGGAAGGGACTGCTCTCGCGCAGGCTTGACGGTGAAGGGGGAGGGAGGAGCGCGCCGCTATCCCCGCAGGGGACGCCGGCGTAACAACAAATCACTGACGGAGTTTACCCGCAAGTCGACATAGGGCGGACGATGCGAACGACCGCGCGAGAAGGGGGTGCCAGGGTGATACACGTGCACGGTGCGCACGCCGACGCGGCGCGCGCCGCGCAGGTTGGCCAGCGTGTCTTCGACCAGCACGGCACGGTGGGCGGGTACGCCTTCGCGGGCCAGCACATAACGCAGCAGCGCGGGCGACGGCTTGGGGCGGAATTCGCCATGCAGCCGCATATGTTCAATGGCCCACAGGCTGTCGAACTGCCGCAGGATGCCCAGGCGTTCCAGCACGGAGCGGGCGTAGCGCAGCGGCGCGTTGGTCAGCAGCACCTTGCGGCCGGGCAGCTGGCGCAGTTTGTAGGCCAGCGCCTTTTCGCCGCGCACCAGCGGGTTGACGTCAAAGTCGTGGCTGCGGTGCAGGAAGTCGTGCGGGTTGACGCCGTGGTGGCGGACCATGCCGATCATCGTGGCGCCGTAACGCTGCCAATACTTGCGGCGCAGGTCGTTGGCGGTGTCGACGTCCACGTTCAGCGCCTCGGCCACCGCCATGGTCATGCCCAGGTCTATCTTCGGGAAGATGGCGTGCGAGGTGTCGTGAAGCGTGTTGTCCAGGTCAAACAGCCACAGGCGTTCGGAAACGCCCGTGGCCATGCGGCGCGAGCGGCGCATACGCACCGCCGGCCGTAACAGCAGACGTTGAGCTCGCATCAATGCGAGCTGATCATCGTGCCCACGCCTTGGTCGGTCAGGATTTCAAGCAGCAGGCAGTGCGGCACGCGGCCGTCGACGATGTGAACGGAATTCACGCCGTTCTTGGCGGCATCCAACGCCGACGAGATCTTGGGCAGCATGCCGCCCGAGATGGTGCCGTCGGCGAAGAGTTCGTCGATGGTCTGGGCCGACAGGCTGCGCAGCAGCTTGCCCGCCTTGTCCAGCACGCCCGGGGTGTTGGTCAGCATCAACAGCTTTTCGGCGCCCAGCACTTCGGCCATCTTGCCGGCGACGACGTCGGCGTTGATGTTGTAGGCGGTGCCGTCTTCGCCATAGCCGATGGGCGAGATCACGGGAATGAACTGGTCGTCTTGCAGGGCCTTGACCACGGCGGGCTCAACCAGCGTGATGTCGCCCACGAAGCCGATGTCGATGGGTTCGGCGGGGTTGTCCTTGTTGGCCATCAGTTTTTTCTGAGCCTGGATCAAGCCACCGTCCTTGCCGGTCAGGCCCACGGCCTTGCCGCCGACCTCGTTGATCATCATGACGATGTCTTGCTGGACCTGGCCGCCCAGCACCCATTCGACCACTTCCATGGTCTCGGCATCGGTCACGCGCATGCCCTGGATGAAGGTGCCCTGCTTGCCGATGCGGCGCAGCGCGTCGTCGATCTGCGGACCGCCGCCGTGCACCACCACCGGGTTCAGACCCACCAGCTTGAGCAGCACGACATCGTGCGCGAAGCTGCGCTGCAAGCGCTCTTCCGTCATGGCGTTGCCGCCGTACTTGACCACGATGGTCTTGCCGTGGAATCGTCGGATATACGGCAGTGCTTCAGACAGCACAGCGGCTTTGACAGCGGGGGACGAAACGGCAGCAGGGTCGGGGGTGTCGGTCATGGCAGCTAAGTCGGCAAATATGTATGAGTGGTTAGAAAAAATGCCTGCACAACATCGCGTTCGAAACGCGGTAGCGCAAGCATACGACGGATTGTAGTACCCACGCGTTTCATATGCCTAAAACCCATGTCCATATGCCCGACAAATAACCGGCATTCAGGTAAATTGGGGCGTTTTCGAGACGCGAGGCCCCCGCAAAAGGGGGGCAAATCCGCACCGGTCGGGGTATCGGCCCCCATTTCTATTCATAAAAGAGGCAAGCCATGCGTTTGAACTTCGTCCGCGCCGCCCTGGCGGCATCGGCCTTCCTGGTGGCGGCCAACGCCGCCCATGCAGAAAAAGTGGTGGTGGGCGCCACGCAGGTCCCGCACGCCGAGATCCTGGAAGTGGTGAAGCCGCAGCTGGCCAAGCAGGGCGTCGAGCTGGACATCAAGGTGTTCAGCGATTACGTGCAACCCAACCTGCAATTGGTGGACAAGCAGCTGGACGCCAATTTCTTCCAGCACAAGCCGTATCTGGACACGTTCAACAAAGACCGCAAGGCCACGCTCGTGCCGGTCGCGCTGGTGCACGTCGAGCCCTTCGGCGGCTACTCCAAGAAAATCAAGAGCCTGGCCGACCTCAAGGACGGCGCCACCGTCGCCATCCCGAACGATCCGTCCAACGGCGGGCGTGCGCTGGTGCTGCTGCAAAAGCAGGGCATCATCAAGCTGAAGGACGCGTCCAACATCCTGGCGACGGCCGCCGACGTGGTCGACAACCCCAAGAAGCTGAAATTCCGCGAACTTGAAGCCGCCATGCTGCCGCGTTCGCTGGACGACGTGGACCTGGCGCTGATCAACACCAACTACGCGCTGGAAGCCGGCCTGGTGCCCACGAAGGACGCGCTGTTCATCGAAGGCGCCGATTCGCCTTACGCCAACATTCTGGTCACCCGTTCCGACAACAAGGACGCGCCGGGAATCAAGAAGCTGGTCGACGCGCTGCACTCGGCGGACGTGAAGAAATTCATCCAGGAAAAGTACAAGGGCGCGGTCATTCCGGCGTTTTAAGCCTGAGAGGCGGCTCCTGGTTCCGTTGCAGGTTCCGGGTTTGCCGGCCGAGCGAATGGGCTCGGCTGGCCGCAAGCAAGCTACCTCCAATGAAACCGCGCCAATGAAAAACCGCCCTCGTGGGCGGTTTTTTGTTCAAGCCGGGGAAGGCCGCAGAGCCGGGCGATCAACCCGCCGCCAGCGCCTTTTCCACGGTGGCGTGGAACTCAGCCACATCGTATTCGCCCAGATAGCGCTTGATGATGTGCCCCTGCTTGTCGATCAGGAACGCCGTGGGCGTCAGCCGGATGTCGCCAAAGGCGCGCGCGATGTCGCCCTTGGTGTCCAGCGCCACCGGGAACGGCAGCTTGCGCTGGTCCGCGAAGTTCAAGACGAAATTGGGCGGATCGTAGTTCATGGCGACCGCGATGGCCTCGTAGCCCTTGGCGGCGTATTCCTTATAGGCGGCGATGGTTTCCGGCATCTGCTTCACGCAGGTGACGCAGCTGGTCGCCCAGAACTTGACCAGCACGACCTTGCCGCGCAAGTCCTGCATCGAGAAGGTTTTGCCTTCCAGCGTGGTGAACGAGACGTCGGGGGCGGTCTGGGCGGGGCGCCAGACGAACCAGGCGCCGATACCAACCGCCACCAGGACGGCGAGGGCTACGATGGCTTTTTTCATTTGATAGGCATGGCTTCAACGCCATTGCTGGTGCCGGCCGCGTTGTTGTCGCTGGGTGCTGCGCCGGCGCCGCTTTGGATAGGCGCTTTGGTTTCTGTGGAGGCGTCCCGGGTGCTGCTGTTGGACAGCCGGATGGCTTCTTCGCGGCTGATGGTCTCGAACAGTTTAACCACCTTGGCCACGCCGCCCACATCCGCCGTGGCGTTGGCGGCGTATTCGCCTTCGGCCTGGGTGACCTTGCCCATCAGGTAGACGACGCTGTGGTCGGTGGTCAGGGCGATGGTGCCCGATGGCACGTACTTGGTGTTGATCAGCGCGGTCTTGACCTTGGAGGTCAGCCACGTGTCGTTCGAACGCGTGCCAAACGAGGCGATGGGGCCGACGTTCAGCTGGTTGATGACCTGTTTGACGTTCTCGATGCCCTGGGCGATGGTGGTCGCTTCGGCTTTGGCCTGCTCGGTGGGCACATCGCCCGTCAGCAACAGGTGGCCGCCATAGGCCATGGCATTGACGCGGGCGGTGTCGCCCAGCTTTTGCGAGATCTGGCTTTGCGCCTTGAAGGCCATGTTCTGGTCTTCAAGCTGGATACCGGAAGTGCGGCGGTCCGTGACCACGACCGCCGTAGTGGCGGCCGCGCCGCCTACGATCAGGGGCGCGCAGGCCGTCAGCGAGAGCGCCGCGGTGGACAGCGCCGCGGCGAGCATCAGGGGGCGAACCGCGGTTCTGACGTCAGAAATCATTCGGTGTCTCCAAGCAAAAGAGCGTCAATGCCGTCGCACAGTGCGTGCAGCAGCAGAATATGGACTTCCTGGATCCGCATGGTGCGGTCGCTGGGAACACATAGATGGACGTCCATCGGCGTGATGAGTTCCCCCATGACGCCGCCGCCCTTGCCGGTCAGGGCCAGCACGTGCATTTCGCGCGAGCTGGCGGCTTCCATGGCGCGCACGACGTTGGGCGAATTGCCGCTGGTGGAAATCGCGACCAGCACGTCGCCGGCCTGGCCGAACGCGTTGACCTGGCGTTCGTAGATCTCGTCAAAGCCGTAGTCGTTGCCGACGGCGGTGAGGATCGAGGTGTCGGTATTGAGCGCGATGCCGGCCAGTGGCAGGCGTTCGCGTTCGAAGCGGCCCACCAGTTCGGCGATGAAATGCTGCGCGTCGGCTGCCGAGCCGCCGTTGCCGCAAGCCAGAATCTTGCCGTTGTTCGCCAGGGCGCCGAACAGCACGTCGACCGCCACTGCCAGCGGTTCCGCCAGGACGTTCATACTTTGTTCGCACGCAGCCATGGCGTCGCGAAAGTGCGACGTCATACGAGAGGTCATATCCATGGGCGCGATTATCTCACGCGGCAGTCGCGCTGTTCTGTCCAGGCGTAACGACTGTGCGGCAGGCCGTTACCGGCCCGGGTCGCGGTGGCGCCGCCAGCGTCTAGGGAAGGGAAAAAGCGCCTTGCAGCCATTGCGGCCGGCCGGCGTCGAACACCACCGCGTCAAAGCGGGCGGGGGGCGTCACGCCCTGGAAGTGGCGGCGGGCAAGTTCGGGCAGCCAGTGCGCCGCCGCGCGCGCCAGCCGGGCTTGCTTGGCGCGGCCGATGCTGGCGGCGGCGCCACCAAAACGGGACAGGGCACGCGCGCGCACTTCGATAAAGACCAGCGTGCCGCCGTCGCGCATCACCAAGTCCAGCTCGCCGGCGCGCGTCCACAGGTTGCGCGCCAGCAGCACCAGGCCGCGCGCCTGCAACCAGCGCAACGCCGCATCTTCGTGCTGATCGCCCTTGCGCTGCATGGGCGAGCGGCGCTGCGGCGTATCTGCGGGCATGCCGCCGTGCGGGTCGGCGCCCGGGTCGGTGCCCGGGTCGACACCCCGGTCGACACCTCGGTCAGCGCGCCGCCCGGCAGCCGGGCGCTTAGAGCCCGCCCGACGACGGCGCTTGTCCGCGCGGTGTCGTGCAGCCAGTGCCAGATCGCAGGCCAGGCGCAAGGTCTCATCCGTCATGCGGGCTCCTGGTATGGCGAGGTTGGCGGCTACACTGACATGGTTTTCCGTGTCAGTAGGCTGCAATGAATCAAAATGTCTCACCCCCGCCCGCCGGCGACGCCTGGAGCCGCGTGGCGGATCGCGTTGCCGGGCAGCATTGGCCCGCTTCGACGCTGTACGTCGTGGCCACGCCAATCGGCAACCTGGGCGACTTGGGGCTGCGGGCCTGGCACGCCCTGCAACGCGCCGACGTGATCGCCGCTGAAGACACGCGCGCCAGCCGCACCCTGCTGGACGCCTGGGGCGTCAATACGCCGCTGATGGCCGCGCACCGCCACAACGAGGCCGCCGCCGCCCAAGCCATCTGCGAACGCCTGGCCCAAGGTCAGCGCGTGGCGTTGGTGTCGGATGCGGGCGCGCCCGCGGTCAGCGACCCCGGCGCCCGTGTTGTGCGCGCCGTGCGCGAAGCCGGCTTCGCCGTGATGCCGGTGCCCGGCCCCAGCGCGGTGATCGCCGCGCTGATGGGCAGCGGCGTCACCACCGATGAAAACCCCGCCTACGCCTTCGCGGGCTTCCCGCCGCCCAAGGCCGTGGCTCGCCAGCGATGGCTACGGTCATGGTGCGCCTTGCCCGCGCCCGTGGTGATGTTCGAATCGCCGCATCGGCTGGCCGCCACGCTGGCGGATCTGCTGGAAGTCTGCGGGCCCGACCGCCAACTGACGGTGGCGCGCGAACTGACCAAGCGCTTTGAAGAAATCGCCACGCTGACGATGGGTGAAGCCGCCGCCTGGCTGGCCGCCGACGCGCATCGCGAGCAAGGCGAATTCGTCTTGATCGCCCATGCCGAGGTGGCGCAGGAAATTGACGAGGACGCCGACCCGCGCACCGACGTGCTGCTGGACGCGCTGCTGGAATCGATGTCCGTGCGCGATGCTGCCAGGGTCGCCGCCAAGGTCACGGGCCAGGCGCGCGACGTGTTGTACAACCGGGCGCTGTCGCGCAAGAAGTCGGCGGAGTAAAGCCATGGCGTATTCAACCCTTGTGTCGAACAAGCCGGCCGACCCGCTGGAGCCGCTTGCGTACCGCGACATCGAGACCCCGCTGGGCGAATTGCGCCTGGTCGCCAGCCCCAAGGGCCTGCGTGGCGCCTGGTTTACCGACCAGGAATTGCTGCCGTCTTCTGAAGGCTGGACGCACGCCGATGCTGACCCGATTCTGGAGCAGGCGCGGCGCGAGCTGGACGAATGGTTCGCGGGCAAGCGCCGCGGCTTCGACGTGGCGCTGGACCCCATCGGCACCACGTTTCAGCACAAGGTCTGGCACGCGCTATGCGCGCTGGAATTCGGCAAGCTTGCCAGCTATGGCGATCTTGCCCGGACCGTGGGGCGGCCCAAGGGGGCGCAGGCGGTGGGCGGCGCGGTGGGGCGCAACCCCATCATCATCATCATCCCGTGCCACCGGGTGATTGGCGCCGATACCTCATTGACGGGGTTTGGTGGCGGCCTGCCGCGCAAGCAGGCGCTGCTGGCGCACGAAGGCAACCGCTACGTCAGCCGCACCGCGCGGGCTCGGCGGATTTGCGACGGGCAGGCAGAGCTGCCCTGGTAGGGCGGCCGGGCTTACGGGTCTACTGCGTAGCGATACTGGGCAGGATGCCGATGCGGTCCGACACCAGCGGCACCGCGTTCAAGGCGCTTTGGCGGTCGGGGTAGGGGCCGATCCGCACGCGATACAGGTTGTTTGATTGCTCGACCTGCGCGGGCGGGGCGCCCGCCGAACTCAGCTGCGAATTGATGCGGGCCACCAGCGACTGCGCATTGCCGGGCTGGCTGAATGCGCCCACTTGCAGATACACGCTGCCAATGCCGGCGGCCGGCGCTTGGCGTACCGGGGCTGATCCGGCCGCCGGGCCGGGGATCGGTTCGGCCGTCAGCGCGACCGGTACCGCGGACACGGGCGCCTGAATCGGCAGCGAGCCGGTGGCCGAAGCCGGTTCCGGCGGGGGTGCGGCAGGCGTGCCTTGCGAGGCCAGGCGGCGGATCTCTTCTTGCGGAATGCTCTCGACTACGACCTGACCGCTACCCGGCCCGATGATGCCCAGCTTATAGGCCGCCACGTACGACAGATCCATGATGCGGTCGCTGTGGAACGGCCCCCGGTCATTCACGCGCACGACGATCGTCTTGCCGTTGACCAGGCTGGTGACGCGCGCATAACTGGGAATCGGCAGCGTCGTGTGCGCGGCCGTCATGGCGTACATGTCGTAGGACTCACCGATGGACGTGGAATTGCCATGGAATTTCTTGCCGTACCACGACGCAATGCCGCGCTGCTTGTACGGTTGGCCGCTGGTGTCGGGCACGTAGCGCTGGCCAAACACCACGTAGGGCCGGTTCGCGCCGCTGGCATAGGGTTCGATGCGCGGCACCGCATCCGGCACCTGGTCCAGGTTTGCCGGCGGATTGGCGTCCGGCCCGTCGTCCTTGTAGTACCCGCCGCCCTTTTTGCGCCCCCCGGTAGAAGAGCAGCCGGCCACGGCAATGGCCAGCAGCAACATCAGGATCAGGTGGAGCGGGCGGGGCAGGGTCATGCGGATTCGGTGGGCAGTTGGTTTCGGTGGCGCACCAGCAAGGGATCGTGGTCGGCAAAGCGCAGCGCCAGCTGTTCGACCACATAGACCGAACGGTGCTGGCCGCCCGTGCAGCCGATCGCCACGGTCAGGTAGTTGCGAGTGTCTTGGGTGTAGAGCGGCAACCAGCGGTTCAAGAAGCCGGCGATGTCGTCGATCATCTGCCCCACCTGTTCGTACCCGGCCAGCCAGGTGGCGACGGGTTCGTCGCGGCCGGTCAAGGGGCGCAGGTTGCGGTCGTAGTGGGGGTTGGGCAGGCAGCGCACGTCAAACACCAGGTCGGCATCACCGGGCACGCCGCGTTTGTAGGCGAAGGATTCGAACGTCAGTACCAGCGGCGCGCGGTCGGCCTGGATCAGGTCGCGGATCCAGGCACGCAATTGGCCGGGCGTCAGGTCCGAGGTATCGATGACGTGTTCTTGTTCCCGCAACGGCGCCAGCAGTTCGCGTTCAAGCGCGATACAGTCAGTGAGCGATGGCGGCGTGCCGCCGCGTTGCAGGCGGTCGGTCAGCGGATGGCGGCGGCGCGATTCGGAATAGCGCTGCACCAGTGTCGAGGTGTTGGCGTCCAGGAAAACCACGCGCAGGCTGGTGCCCATGGCGCGCAGCGCGGTCACCACATCGGGCAGTTCAGCCAGTTCGCCGGGCGAGCGCACGTCGATGGCCACGGCCACGCGTTCCAGGCCTTCGTCGCGCGCATTGGCGATGAACTCCGTCAGGAATCGCACGGGCAGGTTGTCGACGCAGGTGTAGCTGGCGTCTTCCAGCATGCGAAGCGCAACGGATTTGCCTGAACCTGAGATGCCGGTGACAAGGACGACTTTCAACATGGACATGATTGTGGCACGCTTTTTCCGAGACGATGCGGGCGGGATGGCATCTGATATGGCTGCAATTCGGGAATCTGGTTCTGTACCCTTTCTTGCCCCGTCGCGTAAGCTTGCGGGTCGGATACTGGTTCGATTCACTTACGACACCCCCGCCGTCATGCTTTCGGGGGATAGGAATTCGACGTAGATGTTAGCCCTCATTTCCATTCGTAGTGTTTCACTGCCGCGGTTCAGGGCGATTTTCCGCGTGCTCGCGGCTGCCGCTGTTGTCTTTACGACAAGCGTTGCAGAGGCCCAGCCGGCAGCGCCCGATGGCCTGCGCCCCGACACTCTGCGCCCCGACACCATGGCGGCACGCGTTGCGGCCTGTACGGCCTGCCACGGCGCGCAGGGCCGCGCCGGCACCGACGGCTATTACCCCCGCCTGGCCGGCAAGCCTCAAGACTACCTCTATCATCAGCTGCTGAACTTTCGCGATGAGCGCCGCCAGTACCGGCCCATGTCGCATCTGCTGGTCGGCCTGCCCGACGACTACCTGCGCGAGATGGCCCAGTATTTTTCGCAGCAGCATGTGCCGTATCCGCCGCCCACCCGCGCGGACGTCTCCAGCGCCACGCTGGAAGCGGGCCGCGTGCTGGCCTTGCAGGGCGACGCGGCGCGCGGCTTGCCCGCCTGTACGTCCTGTCATGGCGCCGCGCTGGGCGGCTTGATGCCCGCCATTCCCGGCTTGCTCGGCCTGCCGCGCGACTACATCGGTTCGCAGATCGGCAGCTGGAAGAACGGGCTGCGTCGCGCGGCGGCGCCTGATTGCATGGCCGACATCGCCCAAAAGCTTACCCCTACCGACATCGGCGCCCTGGCGGCGTGGCTGTCGTCGCAACCCGTGATCGAGCCCTATGTGCCCGACGCCGCGGGCTCGCTGACCTTGCCCGCGCAATGCGGCAGCCAGGCGCAACGCTGACACGGGGGCCACCATGAAACTGTTCAAGAAAACTCTGACCTTCGTCCTCGTTGCGCTGATCGTTGCGGTGGGCGGCCTGTATTGGCTGGGCACGCGCGAGGACACCAGCACGGGTCCAGCCGCCACCACGACCGACGCGGCCACGCTGATCGACCGCGGGCGCTACCTGGCGCAAGTGGGCAACTGCATGGCCTGCCACACCAGCCGGGGCGGCAAGGCGCTGGCGGGCGGCACGCCCATACCGACGCCGTTCGGCACCGTCTACGGGCCCAACATCACGCCCGACGACAAGACGGGCATCGGCTCGTGGACGGCCGACGATTTCTGGCAGGCGCTGCATAACGGAAAGTCCAAGGACGGCACCTTGCTGTATCCCGCGTTTCCGTACACGGAATACACCCGCGTCAGCCGCGCGGACGCCGATGCCTTGTACGCCTACTTGCGTAGCGTGCCGCCGGTCGAGCAAGCGAATCGGCCGGCCGACATGGCGTTTCCGTACGACCAGCGCGAGCTATTGGCGGCTTGGCGCGCGTTGTACTTCAAGCCCGGCGTGCAAGAGGCCGACGCGGGCCAGTCGGTGCAATGGAATCGCGGCCGCTACCTGGTTGAAGGGCTGGGGCACTGCGCGGCCTGCCATACCCCCCGCAATCGTCTGGGCGCCACCAAGACGTCCGAGGCGCTGACGGGCGGCGTGATCCCGGTGTTGGATTGGTACGCGCCGCCGCTCACCAACGACATGCAGACCGGCATGGGCCGCTGGACGGCGGACGATATCGCCGCGTTGCTCAAGACCGGTATTTCGGCGCATTCCAGCGCCAGCGGCCCGATGGCCGAAGTGGTGTTGGGCAGCACGCAGCACCTGACGGATGACGATGCGCTGGCTATCGGCGTATACATCAAGTCCTTGCCGGCCACGCCGGCCTCTACGCCGCGTCAGCAATCGGCGGCGGCGCCGGCGGCCATGGAACTGGGCAGCAAGATCTACAGCCAGCAATGCGCGCAGTGTCACCAGCCGCAAGGGCAGGGCAGCGGTACGGCCTGGCCGGCGTTGGCGGGCAACCCGACCGTGACGGCGCCTGTGCCCACCAACGTGATCCGCATGGTGCTCGATGGCGGGTACGCACCCGCCACGGCAGCCAATCCCCGGCCGCACGGCATGCCGCCGTTCGGCCAGATCCTGAACGACAGTGATATCGCCATGCTGGTGTCCTACATCCGCAATAGCTGGGGCAATGAAGCGGGCAGCGTGACCGCGCTGGACGTCAAGCGCGCGCGTGCGGCGTCAACGCTGAACTGATGCCGATTGCCGCGGGTCTATCGCTTCGCGCTGGCCCGCGCGCAAGCCTGGCGGGCCAGTTCGCCCAGCACGCGGATGGCGTCTTCGTGCGCGGCGTCCCAGGGATGCCCGTAATTCAAGCGCAGGGCGCTGGCGAACTGGCTGCTGGCTGAAAAAATCGGGCCGGGCGCCACGCTGATGCCGCGCGCCAGCGCATCGCGATGCAGGGCCAGCGCGTCCACCGCCGCCGGCAGTTCCACCCACAAAAAGAAGCCGCCTTGCGGACGCGTCACGCGCGTGCCCGCGGGAAATTCTTGTGCGATCGCGTCGGCCATACGGTCTTGCTGCGTCTGCAACGTTTGCCGCAACCGGCGCAGATGGCGATCGTATCCGCCTTGCTCAAGATACTCGGCGATAGCGCCTTGCGCGGGGCCCGACGCGGACAGCGTCGACGACAGTTTCAGCCGCTGCACCTGTCGCGAGTAGCGGCCCGCCGACGCCCAACCAATGCGGTATCCGGGCGCCAGGCATTTGGAAAACGACGAGCAATGCAGCACCAGCCCCTCGGTGTCGTAGGCCTTGGCCGGCACGGGCCGCGCGGCGCCGTAATAGAGTTCGCCGTAGACATCGTCTTCGATCAACGGAATGCCGTGGCGCGCCAGCATTTCCACCAACTGACGCTTCTTGTCGTCGGGCATCAGGCTGCCCAGCGGGTTCTGGAATTGCGTCATCAGCCAGCAGGCGCTGGGCGCGTGCCGCTTGATGGCGGCCTCCATGGCGGCCAGGTCCACGCCCGTGCGCGGATGCGTCGGCACTTCCAACGCTTTCAGGCCCTGGCGCTCCAGGGCTTGCAAGGCGCCGTAGAACGTTGGGGCTTCGACCATCACCGTGTCGCCCACTTGCGTGACGGCTTGCAGGCAAAGGTTCAACGCTTCCAGCGCGCCGTTGGTAACGACGATGTCGCTGGCCGGCACGTTCATGCCGCCAATCAGATAGCGCAAGGCGATCTGCCGCCGCAGGCCGGGATTGCCGGGGCTGAGATCTTCGACAGTATCCAGCGGGTCCTGGCGTTTCAGGTGCGCGGCCATGGCCTGCGCCAAGCGGGGCAGCGGAAACAGCAGGGGCGACGGAAAGGCAGACCCCAGCGGCGTCACGTCGCGATTGCGCACGGAACCGAGGATGTCGAAGATGCGCTCGCTGATGGCCAGTTCAGTCGACTCGCCGTCCGGGTTCGATGTGCCGGGTTCAGGGGGCCGGGATTCGGCGGGGGCGTGCACGTAGTAGCCCGAGCGTGGCTGCGCGCGGATCAGGCCGCGCGCTTCAAGCAGGTAGTACGCCTGGAATACCGTGGACGGGCTGACCCCGCGCGCCGCGCACGCTTCACGCACCGAGGGCAGCTTGTCGCCCGCGCGCATGACGCCGTCTCGGATCGATTTGGCGATCTCGTCGGCCAGGGTTTCGTACAGGCTCACGATGCCGCGAGACCGCGCGCGTTCATTTGCTGCTTTGCAGGATCGCCATGGCCTGGCGTTCCATGAATTCGCCCAGCGTATCGATGCCGCGTAACTTCAGTATGGTGTTGCGCACGGCGGCTTCGACCAGCACCGCCAGATTGCGGCCGGCGGCCACTTGCAGCATCACCTTGCGCACGGGCAGGCCCAGCATGTCTTGCGTGATGTCTTGCAGCGGCAGGCGTTCGAACTTGTCTTGCGCGGTGGCGCGCACCAGATGCACGATCAACTTCAGGCGCATTTTGCGGCGTACCGAGGTCTCGCCGAAGATGGTGCGGATATCCAGCAGGCCCAGGCCGCGCACTTCCAGCAGGTTTTGCAGCAGCTGGGGGCAGTGGCCTTCGATCATGTTGGGCGCCGTGCGCGAGAACTCCACCGCGTCGTCGGCCACCAGACCGTGGCCGCGTGAAATCAATTCCAGCGCCAGCTCGCTTTTGCCCAGGCCCGACTCGCCGGTAATCAACACACCCAGGCCCAGCACATCAAGAAACACGCCGTGCACGGTGGTGGTGGGGGCCAGCTTCTTGCCCAGGTAGATGCGCAGCAGGTCGATCAGCTGCGCGGCAGCGACCGGCGTGGACAACAGCGGCACCTGATGCTGGTCGCACTGGTCCACCAGGTCTTGCGGCGGCGTAAGGCCGTCTGCCAGCAAGATGGCCGGCACGCCGCCAATCAGCAGCTCGTCCATGTGGTGCATGCGGCGCCGCAGGTCGAAGCGCGTGTAATACGCCAGTTCTTCCTGGCCGAACACCTGGATGCGCGACGGGTGGATCAGGTTCAGGTGGCCGACAAGATCGGCGGCCGCCATGCCGTCATCGGGAATGGCGCGGTCAGCGGCGCCTTGGCCCGAAATCCAGTTAAAGGGGATTTTGTCGGCGTTGTCGTCGACGAGTTCCTGCACCGTGAGCATGGCAGCGTTTCCGCGAGGATCAGAGTTGGCCGGTGGTCAGCATGCGGTGGACGATGGCCGCGTCGGGTTCGGTGGCCAGGGCCTCGCGCAATGCCTTGTTGGACATCAGCTGCGCCAATTCGGCCAGGATGTCCAAGTGCTGCTGCGTAGCCGTTTCCGGCACCAGCAGGCACAGCAGCATCGACACCGGTTGCCCGTCGGGCGCGTCGAACGAGATCGGCTGGCTCAAGCGGATGAACGCCGCCAACGCCTGCTCAAGCCCCTTCACGCGGCCATGCGGAACGGCCACGCCCTGCCCAAGGGCAGTGGAGCCTAAACGTTCCCGGGCAAACAGGCTGTCGAACACGAGCGCGCGTGCCAAGCCATGATTGTTTTCAAAGAGAAGGCCAGCTTGTTCGAACGCCCGTTTCTTGCTCGTTGCGAGCATATCGAGCACGACGTTGCCGGCGGGTAGGATGCGCGACAAATGATTCATCGGATCATTATATGGTTATATGACGCAGTGCAATAAATTGGCCTGGCGCCCCGCCCGGTGGACAGGCGGCGAACGGCGTGGCAAGAGCGACAGCATAGTCTGATCGCGGCGCGTTGTGGGCGTTCACACACAGCGTCCAGCCCGTGGACACGGCCAGGCATGGCAAAAACAGGGGGATTGGGGAATGCGGGAGAGGGGGTAGAGCGGGGAGTTTTGCCGATGCCCCGGCTGGACTGACGTCTAGCGGGACACCGGGACTTAGGCAGGATTTTTACAATCGCTGTTTAGCTTATCGCGCAGGGCGAGTGATCATGAAGCGCATTACTGCTGGGGTGGCGAGAGGCTCGCCGCTTGCCGCTTCACGGACTCCGCTGAGTGACTTCGTACCTTGTCCTTGTGCTTGATGACCTGACGGTCGACTTTGTCAGCAAGAAGGTCTATGGCTGCGTAGAGATTTTCATCGGTCGCTTCACAATGAATATCCTTACCGCTTAGACGCATGGTGATTTCGGCTCTGTGCCGCAGGGGCTCTACTGAGAGCATGACCTGGGTATCGATGACGTGATCGAAATGCCGCAGCACTCGCGCCAGTTTGTTCATGACATATTCCCGGATTGCCGGGGTGACGTCGAGGTGACGACCGCAGATGCTCAGGTTCATAGTGTGCTCTCCTTCTAAAAGAGAAAAATGGGTGCGCAAAATGCGCGGTGAGGTCGTTAGGCGTTCTCCTTGGATTGGTGGGTGCGTTTAGTACTAGTGTATAGACTCGGGCCGAGAAAACAAGCTGACCTAGCGCAAGAACATGGCATTTTTATGGCTGAACCCCTAGGGCGTATTTGCCTTCGCCCCAGAGGCGACTAGGGGTCTTCCCCAGGGTGCCCGTTACATGCGGAAGTGCTCGCCCAGGTACACGCGGCGCACGGCGGGATCGCCCACGATTTCGTCCGGGTGACCGTCGGTCAGCACCTTGCCTTCACTGATGATGTAGGCGCGATCGCAGATGCCCAGCGTTTCGCGCACGTTGTGGTCGGTGATCAGCACGCCGATGCCGCGGCCCTTCAGAAACCGCACGATGCGCTGGATCTCGATGACGGCAATGGGGTCCACGCCGGCAAAGGGCTCGTCCAACAGGATGAAGCGCGGGCTGGTGGCCAGCGCGCGTGCAATTTCCACGCGGCGGCGTTCGCCGCCCGACAGCGAAATGGCGGCATTGCTGCGAATGTGACCGATCTGCAGCTCTTCAAGCAGCGACTCCATCTGCTCGTTGATCTTGGCCGTGGACAGCGCCCGGCCATCGGGCCCCAGCTGCAATTCCAGCACGGCGCGGATGTTCTGCTCGACGGTCAGGCGGCGGAACACGGATGCGTCCTGCGGCAGGTACGACAGGCCCATGCGCGCGCGCTTGTGGATCGGCATCGCCGTGATCACGGCGCCGTCGATCTCGATGCGTCCGGCGTCCGCGGGCACCAGGCCCACGATCATGTAGAAGCTGGTGGTCTTGCCGGCGCCGTTCGGGCCCAGCAGGCCCACGACTTCGCCACTGACCACGGACAGGGACACATCCTGCACCACGGTCCGGCCGTTATAGGTCTTGCGCAAGCCGGTTGCGCGCAGGCTGCCCTGCTTGACCCCCGAGGGGGCGGAGGTCACGGGTGTGGGCACAGAAGGTTGGTTCATCGTGGCTGCGAGTGGTGTTGCATGGGGGACGCTTTAGCGTCCTTTCTTGGCGGCTTGCTGCTTGCGGCATTCGGCCACGGCGGCATCGGACTTGGCGCGAGGTTCGGCAACCGAACGCACGCGACCACCCGCAGCGGCGGAATTGGGACCGCCCTGCGCTTCATAGGTGCCGGTTTTTTCGTTGTAGCGTACCCGTTCGCCGCGAATCGTGTCGAACGGTTTGCCACAGACGTAACGGACCACAACGGCCTGGCCGATCAGGTCGAACGTGCTCTTGGTGCCGTCGTATTCCGCGCGCAGGCCCTTGCCTTCGATTAGCTCGAACGTCTCGGGGCGCTCTTGCCGGATGGTCACGACCTTGCCCTTGTTGGCGGTAGCCGTGCCGTACTGCCCGCCCTGTGCGTCTTCGTGCATTTCCAGCGTGTCGGAGGTCAGCGTCATCAGGCCGCGCGTCATGTTGACGTTGCCAGTGAAAACGCTTTGTTTCTTTACGTCGTCATAGTGCAACGTGTCCGACAGGATCAGGGTGCTGGGCTCTTCGGCCGGCTTGGCGGGCTCGGCCGCGTGGGCGGGCGCAAACACCGAGGCCGTCAGCAGGACGGCGCCAAGCAGGCGAGTCGTCGGGGCAAAGAGAGTCCGAAGGTCGGTCATGGTTTCTTTTGGTCAGTGTTGTTGGCGGGTATCTCGGTGCGGCGCTGTTGCTTGCCTTCGGAACCGGCAATTTCAACATCCGTCGACGCGGACACCTGCAATTGGCGCGTCTTGTTGTTGTAGTGCATGCCCTTGCCGTTCATGCGCGAGCGGCCCTTGAGCACTTCCGCCGGCAGGTCGGTATACACCACGTCTTCGTCGGGCAGGATGATCAACTGCTGGCTGCGTACATCCAGCACGTCGTTGTTGGCGTCGGGCTGGCGATGCACGTGCGCGTCGCCATTCATGACGATGCGCTTGCCGCCTTGTTCCATCACGGCGGTTTTCGAGACGCCTACCGTCACGGGGTTGGCTTCGCGTTGGCCCACCGCGCGGGGCGCGGTGATGTGATACGAATCGTCGTCGGGGAAATGCTCGGCGTATTCGCCTTCCAGCCGATTGATCGGACGGCCCGTCGGGTCCGTGCGCAGCATGACGAAATCGCGCGACCACGCGTCCATTTCGTGGGTGATGCGGCGCGGCGGGTCGACCTGGATCGCCCGCTGTGCGTAATCGGCGGCCCACCACGAGCTGGTGACCAGCACCAGCAGCAGGAACAGCGCAATCAGGGAAGGAAAACGTTCTTTCATCAGTGTCGCCGCCAGGGCGTGTCGAAGTTCGTGGCCGTCATTGGATGGCGCCGGGGCCCAGCAGGCCGGGCGCCGCCAGGAACGCGCCCAGGCGTCCTTGGGAGGCCAACAGCAGGTCGCAGCATTCGCGCACCGCGCCGCTGCCGCCGGCCTGCGTGGAGACCCAGTGGGCGGCCTGGCTGACATAGCCGGGCGCGTTGGGCACGCTGGCTGCGAAACCCGCGCGTTGCATGGCCGGCAGGTCGATGATGTCATCGCCCATGTAGCCGGTTTGATTCAGTTGGACACCCGAGCGCTGCGCAAGTTCTGCCAGTGCTGAACCCTTGTCGCGCACGCCCTGCATCACTTCCGAGATGCCCAGTTCGGCGGCGCGGCGGGCAACGATGGGGCCAGAGCGGCCCGTCATCAGCGCCACCGTCAGGCCACCTTCCATCAACAGGCGCAGGCCGTGGCCGTCCAGGGCGTGAAAGCGCTTTTGCAGTTCGCCGCCTTCACCGTAATAGAGGCTGCCGTCGGTCAGCACGCCGTCCACGTCGAACACCATCAGGCGCACGGCGGCGGCGCGGTCGCGCACGGTAGCGGGGATGCGGGCAAGAACCAGCGCTTCGGCCGGGTGAGTCACGGAAGCAGGAAGAGTCATAGTCATACCACTTTAGCGGCCATCAGATCATGCATGTGCAAGGCGCCCAGCAGCGCGCCGTCTGCGTCCAACACCAGCATCTGGCTGAGACGAAGCTCGTCCATCTGCTGCGCGGCCTCGACGGCCAATGCGTCGGGGGGGATGCTGCGTGGCGATCGGGTCATGCCCGCCTCCACGGTCAAGCTGCGGATATCGCCGTGCCGGGCAATCAGGCGGCGCAAGTCGCCGTCGGTGAAGATGCCCAGCGGGCGGTGTTGCGCGTCCGTCACGACGGTCATGCCCATGCCCTTGGCGGACATCACCTCAAGCGCTTGCGACACCGGCGTGCCGGCAAGCACGATGGGCAGGGCGTTGCCCTGGCGCATCACGTCGCGCACCAGCGTCAGCAGGCGGCGGCCCAGCGCGCCACCGGGGTGGGACCGCGCGAAATCCTGTGGACTGAAGCCGCGCGCTTCCAGGCAGGCAACCGCCAGGGCATCGCCCAGCGCCAGCGCCGCCGTGGTGCTGGCGGTGGGCGCCAGATTCAACGGGCAGGCTTCCTGCGCCACGCTGCCGTCCAGGTGCACGTCGGCCAACTGCGCCAGTTCGGATTGCGGGTTGCCGGTAATGGCCACCAGCTTGGCGCCCATGCGGCGCGCCACCGGCAGGATGGTCAGCAATTCCTGCCCGGCCCCTGAATAAGAGATGGCGATGACCACGTCGTCTTTCGTGATCATGCCCAGATCCCCGTGCACCGCTTCGGCGGCATGCACGAAGAAGGCGGGCGTGCCCGTCGAGGCGAAGGTCGCGGCGATCTTGCGGGCGATGTGCCCGGTCTTGCCGATGCCGGTGACCACGACGCGGCCCCGGCAGGCCAGCAGCAGCGCGACAACCTGCGCGAACGAATCGTCCAGCCGCGCGGACAGGTCCAGCAGGCCTTGGCTTTCGACTTGCAAGGTGCGGCGGGCGGATGCCAGCGCGGCATCGGACGAAGTGATGGGATGATCAGTCATGCGGGGATTTTAATATCAGTGGGCGGGTTTGCCCCCGCCAGGGCCGTATGGCATTCTGGCGGCTCTTTTCAACGGCTTTCAATTCTTCTTATCCAGGCCCGCTCCATGTCCAGCATTTCCAGCCCCGTCCTTGGCACGCCCCTGTCCCCCCTGGCCACCCGAGTCATGCTGCTCGGTTCGGGCGAATTGGGCAAAGAGGTCATCATTGCCCTGCAAAGGCTGGGCGTGGAAGTCATTGCGGTGGATCGGTACGCCGACGCGCCGGGCCATCAGGTGGCGCACCGTGCGCATGTGGTGTCCATGACCGACGCGGACGCCCTGAAAAAGATCATCCAGCAGGAACAGCCGCACGTTATTGTCCCCGAAATCGAGGCCATTGCCACCAGTTTGCTGGTCGAGCTGGAAGCGGCGGGCGTGGCCCGCGTGACGCCGACCGCGCGCGCCGCCCAGTTGACCATGAACCGCGAGGGCATCCGCCGCCTGGCGGCCGAGACGCTGGGCCTGCCCACTTCTCCCTACCGTTTTGTCGACACCGAAGAAGAATTGCGCGCCGCCATTGACGGCGGCATCGGGTACCCCTGCGTCATCAAGCCGGTGATGTCCTCGTCCGGCAAGGGCCAATCCGTCATCAAAAGCGCGGATGACGTCGCCCAGTCCTGGCGCTATGCCCAGGAAGGCGGCCGGGTAGGCGGGGGCCGGGCGATTGTTGAAGGGTTCATCCGCTTCGACTACGAAATCACCCTGCTGACGGTGCGCGCGCGCGGCGCCGACGGCCAGGTCGAAACCCGTTATTGCGAGCCGATCGGCCACAAGCAGGTTGACGGTGACTACGTTGAAAGCTGGCAGCCGCATCCCATGTCGCCCGCCGCGCTGGAACGCGCCCGAGAAATCGCGCTGGCCGTCACGTCGGATCTGGGCGGCCTGGGCATCTTCGGTGTCGAGCTGTTCGTGGCGGGGGACCAGGTCTGGTTCTCGGAAGTCAGCCCGCGTCCGCATGACACCGGCATGGTCACCCTGATTACCCAGACCCAGAACGAATTTGAATTGCACGCCCGCGCCTTGCTGGGCCTGCCGGTGGACACCAGCCTGCGCCAGCCCGGCGCCAGCAGCGTGATCTATGGCGGCGTGGACGCCGCCGCCGTGTCCTTTCACAACGTGGCTGAAGCGCTGGCCGAACCGGGCACCGACATCCGGCTGTTCGGCAAGCCGGAATCCTTCGTCAAGCGCCGCATGGGCGTGGGCCTGGCCGTGGCCGACGACGTGGCCGCCGCGCGCGCCAAGGCCAAGCGCGTTTCCGCCGCCGTGACCGTCAAGGCGGGCTAAAAGCTCGGGCATCCCATTTCCTCAGGCTTTCCCCACGCCTGGGCCTCTTGATGTGGCCCGGTGCCGGCTCTTGGGGAAGGCTCTCAGGACAGGCTCTCGGGGCAGGCTCTATTAGATAGCCTGAATAGCCGCAGGTTTTTCCATACCTTCACAGCCGCCGCGCCCTTCGGGCCGGTGGCTGTTGTCGTTGCCTGTCACCCGCAGCGGTGACCGTCGATTCCACCCGGTCGTTTCCCCTCCCTCGCCATTTCACCCGTCGTATTCCAGCCAAGAAGCGTCGCTTGCGTCTTTGCCCCTGCCGATATTGTGGTTTGCGTAATCGCACAGTTTGTTCGATAATTTCAGGAATGTCTGAAAGCGGTGTAACTGGATCTCTCCAGATCGCCGCGCTCTAGTCCTTCGGCGCAATAAAAACATGGTTCTTACCCCTCAAAACGAACGTTTCGTCTTGCACTTTGGCGAAATGGGCAGCCGTTGGGGTGTGAACCGCACGGTTGGCCAGATCTACGCGCTGCTGTTCCTGCACCCGGATCCCCTGAATGCCGACGAAATTGCCGAGACGCTGGGTTTTTCGCGCTCGAACGTCAGCCTGGGCCTGAAGGAGTTGCAATCGTGGCGCCTGGTCAAGCTGGTCCACCAAGTCGGTGACCGGCGCGATTACTTCGAAACGCCCAAAGACGTTTGGGAAATCTTCCGCATCCTGATGGAAGAAAAGCGCAAGCGCGAAATCAATCCCACGATGACCCTGCTGCGCGACACCCTCCTGGAGACCCCGTCGGGGCCCAACGACGCCTACGCGCAACAACGCATGACCGAAATGCTGGAACTCATCGAACTGTCGTCTGGATGGTTCGACGAGGTTCAACGCCTGCCCCCGGAGACCGTGCAGAAGCTCATGCGACTGGGTTCGCAAGTGCAGAAAGTGCTGGGCTTCGCCGGCAAATTGCGGGGCAAGGATTGAGCTGCCATGCGCCCCGATTTTTCAGGAAACTGCTATGAAGTTGTATCCATCGCCCGTAACATGGCGCCAGAGTCGGCCTGGGAACCACGCCGGTTGCCACGGTGTCTTGACTGCTTGGGAGCGCCCCAATGATTGATCTAGACGTCGTCAACCTGTCGCGATTCCAGTTTGCCGCGACCGCGCTTTACCATTTCCTGTTCGTCCCCCTCACGCTTGGCCTGTCGTTCATGCTGGCCATCATGGAAAGCGTGTACGTCATGACCGGTCGCCCCATCTGGAAACGGATGACGATGTTCTGGGGCACGCTGTTCGGCATCAACTTTGCCTTGGGCGTGGCCACCGGCGTGGTGATGGAGTTCCAGTTCGGCATGAACTGGTCCTACTACAGCCACTACGTGGGTGATATTTTCGGCGCGCCGCTTGCGCTGGAAGGGCTGATGGCCTTCTTCCTGGAAGCCACCTTCGTCGGCCTGTTCTTCTTCGGCTGGAACCGCATGTCCAAGGTCAGCCACCTGGTCGTGACCTGGCTGGTGGCGTTCGGCACCAACTTTTCGGCGCTGTGGATCCTGATCGCCAACGGCTGGATGCAGAATCCGGTGGGCGCCATCTTCAACCCCGACACCATGCGCATGGAGATGACCGACTTCGCCGCGGTGATCTTCAACCCGGTGGCGCAGGCCAAGTTCGTGCACACGGTCAGCGCCGGCTACGTCGCGGGCGCCATGTTCGTGATGTCGATCAGCGCCTGGTACCTGCTGAAGGGCCGTCATACCGACCTGGCCAAGCGCTCGATGGCCGTGGCCGCCAGCTTCGGCTTGGCGGGTGCGCTGTCGGTGGTGGTGCTGGGTGACGAAAGCGGCTACCTGACCACCGAGCACCAGAAGATGAAGATCGCGGCCATGGAATCCATGTGGCATACCGAGCCCGCGCCCGCGTCCTTCAACCTGATCGCGATACCCAACCAGGCCGAACGCAAGAACGACTTCGCCATCGAGATCCCGTACGTCATGGGCATCATCGGTACGCGTTCGCTGACCACGCCGCTGCTGGGTATCGACGACCTGATCCTGCGCGCCGAAAACCGCATCCGCGACGGCATGGTGGCGTATGAAGCCTTGCAGAAGATCCGCGCCAACCCCAAGGACACGGACGCGCGCATGGTCTTTGACAAGACCTGGCCGGACCTGGGCTACGCGCTGCTGGTCAAGCGCTATCAAGAAGACATGACCAAGGTGACCGAGGCCGACATCAAGCAGGCCGCGATCGACACCGTGCCAAACGTGGCGCCGTTGTTCTGGGCGTTCCGCATCATGGTCGCGGTGGGCATGTACCTGATCCTGTTCTTCGGCGTGGCGTTCTGGCTGGCCTCGCGCGGCCGCCTGGACAGTCGCCGTGGCTTGTTGAAGGTGGCGCTGTGGAGCTTGCCGCTGCCCTGGGTCGCCATTGAAAGCGGCTGGTTCGTGGCCGAGTATGGCCGCCAGCCCTGGGTGATTGAAGGCGTGCTGCCGACGTACTACGCGGCATCCGGCCTGACGATTGCCGACCTGGCCATCAGCCTTGCCATCTTCCTGGTGCTGTACACCGTCTTGCTGATCATCGGCGTGAAGGTCATGTTGCACGCCATCAAGGCGGGTCCGAAATCCGATGGGCCGGTGGCAAGCGACGCCGCCGCCGATCCTGTGCGCGCCGCCGTGCGCGCCTAAGCGGAGACAAGCACATGGATACCCTGATTCCTTTTGATTACGGCACCTTGCGTGTCATCTGGTGGGTGCTGCTGGGCGCCTTGCTGATCGGTTTTGCCGTCATGGACGGCTTTGACCTGGGCGTGGCCGCCTTGCTGCCCGTGGTGGCCAAGACGGACGCCGAACGCCGCATCGTCATCAACGTTGTCGGCCCGGTCTGGGAAGGCAACCAGGTGTGGTTGATCACGGCGGGCGGCGCCATCTTTGCCGCGTGGCCGTTGTTGTACGCAGCATCCTTTTCCGGCTTCTACCTGGCGATGATGCTGGTGCTGATCGCGCTGATCCTGCGCCCCGTGGGCTTCAAGTACCGCAGCAAGATGGAAGGCACGCGCTGGCGCAACAGCTGGGATGGCGTGCTGTGCTTTTCAGGCGTGGTGGCCTCGCTGGTGTTCGGTGTAGCGATGGGCAACATCATCCTGGGCGTGCCGTTCACCTTTGACCCCGTGACGTTGCGGCCGATCTACGAAGGGCACTTCTATCAGCTGTTCGCGCCGTTCGCCTTGCTGGCCGGCGTGCTCAGCGTGGTGATGCTGGCCATGCACGGCGCGGTGCTGCTGGCCTGGCGCACGGACGATCCCGTGTCCTCGCGCGCCCGCAATTGGGGGCGGCTGGCCGGCCTGCTGACCGCGGCGCTGTTCGTGGCGGGTGGTTTCTGGGTGGCCGGCGGCATAGGCGGCCACACCATCACCAGCGCGGTCAACATGGGCGGCCCGTCCGACCCCATGCTCAAGACCGTGGCGGTGCAGTCCGGTGCGTGGATGGCCAACTACGCGACGTGGCCGTTGATGTGGATTGCGCCCGCGCTGGGCGTGGGCGGCGCGCTGCTGGTGGTGCTGCTGTTGACGGCGCGCGCCAACATGCTGGCGTTCCTGGCATCGGCGTTGTCGATCACGGGCGTCATCCTGACGGTGGGTTTTGCGCTGTTCCCGTTCGTCATGCCGTCCTCGACCAAGCCGCAAGCCGGCCTGACCATCTGGGACGGTTCGTCCAGCCACCTGACGCTGTGGATCATGGTGATTGCCGTGGCTGTGTTCCTGCCGATCGTGACGCTGTACACCGCGTGGGTGTATCGCGTCATGCGCGGCAAGGTCACCCATGAATCCGTGGGCGGCACGCCCAATTCGTACTAAAAGGAGCCGCCTCATGTGGTATTTCTCATGGATACTCGGCCTGGGCCTGGCATGCGCTTTTGCCATCCTCAACGCCATGTGGTTCGAGCTGCGCGAAGGTCACTCGCACGACCCGCGCGTCAGCCGTAACGACGAGTGAGCGGCGGCGCCAGCAGCCTGGAGCATGACCCGTCGGCCAGTTTGCAGAAACCGCCGCGCGAACAATCGCGGTGGTTGATGACGCTGGCCAAGGCGGCCAGGCCCGGCTTGATGCTCGCCGGCGCCGCGCCGCTGGTCAGCGGCGCGTTGCTGGTGGTGCAGGCGTGGTTGCTCGCGCGTGTGCTGGACGCCGCAATCGTTCAGCACGCGCCGCGCCAGCAACTGCTGGCCAGCATCCTGGCCATCGCGGCGTTGATGCTGCTGCGCGCCACCATCACCTGGGCGGGCGAACGCGCCGGCGCCGATGCCGCGGAACGCATCAAGCGCCACGTGCGCCAGTCCCTGTTTTCGCGAATGGTAGCCAAGGGGCCTTACTGGACGCGTGGCAAGGCCTCGGGCGAATTGGCCAGCGCGGTCGTGGACCAGGTGGAAGCGCTGGACGGCTTCTTTGCCAAGTACCTGCCCGCCATGGCCGCCGCGGCGTTATTGCCCGTGGCGTTTTCGGTGGTGCTGCTGCCGGTGGACGTGGTGGCCGGCCTGGTGCTGCTGATCACGGCGCCGCTCATTCCCTTGTTCATGGCGCTGGTGGGGTGGGGCGCGCAAGGCGCCAGCCGCCGCCATCTGCGCGCCTTTGCCCGCTTGTCGGGCTTCTTCGCGGATCGCTTGCGCGGCTTGTCGACACTGAAACTGTATGGCCGCGCCGACGCCGAAGCCGCCTCGGTCGTGGCCGCCAGCGACGCGCTGCGCCAGCGCACGATGTCGGTGCTGCGCATCGCGTTCCTGTCGTCCGCCGTGCTGGAATTCTTCGCCGCGCTGGGCGTGGCGGGCGTGGCCGTGTACATCGGCTTGACGTACCTGGGCTTCCTGGATGTGCGCTGGTCGCCCCTGACGTTGCAGGCGGGCTTGTTCTGCCTGCTGATGGCGCCCGAAGTCTACGCACCGCTGCGCCAGTTCGCCGCGCATTATCACGACCGCGCCACCGCGCTGGCCGCCGTGACGCAGATCGCGGTGCTGTTCGACGGCTTGCCCCTGGACGATGCCGCCGAACCGGGGCGGACCCAAGGGCAACCGCAACCGCAACCGCAACCGCAGCTGCAACCGCAACGGCAACCGCAACGGCAACCGCAACCGCAGCTGCAACCGCAACGGCAACCGCAGCCGCAGCCGCAGCCGCAGCCGCAGCCGCAACCGCACTCGCCATCGCAACCGCCACTGCAAAGCCCCCCCTACGCCACCGCCCGATCGCACTTGTCGGCGGCGGCACTGTCGGTGTCCGCGCTGACCGTGCTGGCGCCGGGCCGCGCGCAACCGGTGCTGTCTGATGCCTCGCTAACGCTGGCGCCCGGCGAACACGCCGCGTTGATGGGTCCCAGCGGCATCGGCAAGTCGACGCTGATCGAGGCCATCGCCCGCCTGCGCCCCCACCAGGGCCATATCCTCGTCGACGGCCTGCCGCTTGAGGCATGGGACGAAGCCGCTTTGCGCGGGCGCGTGGCGTTGATCGGCCAGACGCCCCAGCTATTGGCCGGGTCCATCGCCGACAACATCCGCCTGGGCCGCCCAGCCGCGTCCGATGCCGACGTGCACGAAGCCGCGCGCCGCGCGTGCGTGCTGGCGTTTACCGATGCCCTGCCGCAAGGCCTGGATACGCTGCTGGGCAGCCGTGGCCATGGCTTGTCAGGCGGGCAGGCGCAGCGCGTGGCGCTGGCGCGCTTGTTCCTGCGCGACCCGGGGCTGATCCTGCTGGACGAGCCCACCGCGCATCTGGACGAAACGACGCAGGCGCGCGTGCTTGAGGAAATTCTGGAATTTGCCGTGGGCCGGACCTTGTTGCTGGCCACGCATTCGCCGGCCGTGGCCGCGCGCGTCGGCCGGGTGCTTCGGTTGGCCAACGGCAGCTTGGAAGACGCATGAAGAATCTGCTGTTGCTGCTGCCGCTATACGCGCGCCGAAAAAGCGGGCTTTTGCTCGCATTGTTCTGTGCGTTGGCTACCGTTGCTGCCGGCGTCGGCTTGCTGGGCGTGTCGGGCTGGTTCCTGACGGGCGCGGCCTTGGCGGGGGCGGGCGGTGTGTTCAACCTGTTTGCCCCGTCCGCGCTGGTGCGCGGCCTGTCGTTCCTGCGCATCGTGTCTCGCTACGCCGATCGCGTGGTCGGGCATTCCGCCACGCTGCGCCTGTTGGCCGACCTGCGCGCCATGGTGTTTGGCGCGTTGATCCGTTTGACCCCGAGACAACTCGCCCGCTATCGCAACGGCGATCTGGTCGCGCGCATGACGGGCGACGTCGACGCATTGGACACGGTATTCCTCTTTGTGCTGGCGCCCTTGGCGACGGCCGTGTTGGCGGGCGCCGTCTTGACCGCCGTTTTGGGAATGTGGGTGCCGGCAGCGGCGTTGACGTTTGCGCTGGCCTTGCTGACCGCCTGCATGCTGGTGCCGCTGTGGCTGCTGCGCGCCGCGAAAAAACCCGGCGCGGCCGCCCAGGAAAGCGCCGCCGGGCTGCGCGCGGCGACCTTGGACGCCGTGGAAGGTCACGCCGACATGGTCGCGCTGCACACGCAGGCGCAGACCGCCGAACATTTTCAGCACCTGTGCGAGGCCAGCGCGCGCGCTCGACGCAGCCAGGCGCGTGTCGCCGCACGCGGTCAGTGGTTCTTGCAGATCGCCGCGGGTGTGTCAGTGCTGGCATTGCTGTGGTTCGGCCTGGGCACCCACGAAGCCGGCGGTATCGACGGCCCCGTACTGGTCGGGCTACTGCTGGCGGTGATAGGCATTTTTGAGGTGGCCGGCCCCATCATGCGGGGCGCGTCGCGCATGGGCTCCGCCATGACTGCCGCCGCGCGCATCCGTGAAGTCACGCAGGCCCAACCCGACATGCAGGACCCCGCCCACCCGCGCGGCTTGCCCCAAAGCGGCGCGCTGGAGCTGGACGGGGTGACGTTTCGCTACCCGGCGCGGTCGGCGGACCCCAGTCCCACCGTGCTGGACGGCATCCAGTTGCATGTCGAACCGGGTGAACGCGTGGCCATTCTGGGCGCCAGCGGCGTGGGCAAGTCCACGCTGTTGCACCTGATCCTGCGGCTGGAAGATCCGCAAGCCGGGCAGGTGCGCTTTGGCGGCGTCGACGCCCGCGCGTGCACGCAACGTGATTGGCACCGCCGGATTGCCTTGTTGTCGCAAGATGCCCCCGTATTCCTGGGCACGCTGCGCACCAATCTGTTGATCGGCGACGCCGACGCCGATGACGCGGCGTTGTGGCGCGCGCTGGATGCCGCCCGCCTGGGCGACTTTGTGCGCGCGCTGCCGGAAGGGCTGGACAGCTGGGCTGGCGAAACGGGGTCGCAGTTGTCGGCCGGGCAGGCGCGCCGCCTGTGTCTGGCGCGCGCCTTGTTGTCGCCGGCGGCCCTTATCGTGCTGGACGAACCCACCGCCGGGCTGGACGCCGCCGCCCAGGCCAGCTTCTTCAACGACCTGGAACGCGCGGTGACCGGCCGGTCGGTGGTGCTGGTGACGCACGCCGCGCTACCCCCCGGCGCCGTGCACCGCAGCCTGCAATTGTGCAATGGTCAATTACATGACCTGTCATCGCAGCCGGCATTCCTGGCTTAAGCGCGGTGGCAGGGTTATAGTTCGCCTTGCTTCAATTCTTCAGGCCCGCCTTTCATGCAGACCGACAACGCCGAGACCATCCGGCGCACCATCCGCAGCGTTCCGGACTGGCCCCAACCTGGTGTCATCTTCCGCGACATCACGCCCGTCCTGCAGGACCCGCGGGCGTTCCGGGTTTTGATCGATCTGTTCGTCTACCGCTATATGCGCCAACGCCTTGACCTGGTGGCCGGCATCGACGCGCGCGGCTTCATCGTGGGCAGCGTGCTGGCCTACGAGCTGAACCTGGGCTTTGTGCCGGTGCGCAAAAAGGGCAAGCTGCCTTTCCGCACCGTGGCCGAGGAGTATTCGCTGGAATATGGCAATGCCGCCGTCGAGATGCACACGGACTCCGTGCGCACCGGCCAGCGCGTGCTGCTGGTCGACGACCTGATCGCCACGGGCGGCACCATGCTGGCGGCCATCAAGCTGTTGCAGCGACTGGGCGCCAACGTGGTCGAGGCCGCCGCGATTATCGACCTGCCCGATCTGGGCGGCTCGACCAAAGTGGCCGAAACCGGCACGCCGCTTTTCACCGTCTGTCAGTACGGCGCGGCCACGCCGTAACCGCCGCTCGCGCTTAGGAATCCGACAGCCTGGGCTGGATGAAATCCAGAAACGCCTTGGTCTTGGCGGGCAACATGCGCGAGGGCAGCAGCGCAAACAACGGCAGCGGCGTGAGGCTCCAGTCGGGCAGCACCCGCACCAGCCCAGACTGCTTGATGGCGCGTTCCATCGCGTCGAACACCAGCAGCGGCGTAATGCCCAGCCCCTGGCTGGCCAGCCGCCCCAACATGCCGACGTTGTTGGCTGACAGCCTGCCTGATACCTGCACGCGTTCCACCTTGTCTCCCGAATGCAGCATCCAGAACGACGATTCCTCGCGCATGGTGGGGCGCAGGCATTCGTGGTGCGTCAGGTCACCCGGCACGCGCGGTTCGCCATAGCGCGCCAGATAATCCGGCGACGCGTACAACTGGTGCGCCATCAGGACGATCTTGCGCGAAATCAGGCTGGAATCGGGTTGCTGCCCAAAGCGCAGGATCAGGTCGAACGGATTGCTGATCGGATCGATCGGACGCATGCTCAGATCGAAATCGCATTCGATATCGGGATGCTGCTCGCGAAATTCGCGGATGACGGCCGGCAGGAACAGCTGGGCCAGGCTGGTCGGCAGCGAGATACGCAACCGCCCCTTGGGCTGCACCGCCATGTCCAGCAACTGGTCGTGCGCGATGCGTGCTTCTTCAACAATATGGCGGCAGCGTTCGAAATAGATAGCGCCGGCTTCGGTCAGGTCGATCTTGCGCGTGCTGCGGTTCAGCAACCGCATCCCCACGCTGCGTTCCAGTTCGCTGACACGGCGCGACAGCGTGGACGTTGGAATATTCAAGGCTTCGGCGGCGTGGCTGAAGTTCTTGCGCTTGGCGACTTCGACAAAAAGCGCGATGTCGTTAAGCTGGATATCCATGGGGTCCTCGACTCTGTAAATTCCATTTCTGGCAGGTTTGTATGATAAATGGATTTATTGTCCCGCCAGCTGAAATGTCTATTTCCTTGCGCTGAATATCGTCTTCCTGGTTCGTGCTGTCCGGTTTCGCGGGGCCGGCTTGCGGCAAGCTGAACGCCCGCAAGGCTTGCCACGCCCTGGCGCCGCTGTGACGTCCGAAGACTGCGGGCACGATTGCTCAAATATTGCACCGCTGCCGCCCAGTGCATCAGGCGATTGTCCCATCTGTGCAAATATGTTCACCAAATTAAGGGTTTTTACTAAGCCGGATTTTCCAGATACTTCGTCCCAGCAATCAAACAGTCACATCGCGGCTGCCATTCTGGCGCCGGACGCTGTGCAAGGTTTAGGATGGAGTCATCACAATGAAAGCCCTAGCAACCGCACTCATGGTTACCGCAACCCTGGTTGGCATGACCGCCGCCCACGCCGATGGCAAGACGCGTGAACAGGTCCAACAAGAACTGCAAGCCGCCAAGGCCGCCGGCCAGGTTACGTTTGGTGAACTGGACTACCCGCCCGCCACGGTGCAGCAAACCGGTCTGACGCGCGACCAGGTTCAGCAAGAACTGCAAAGCGCCAAGGCCGCCGGCCAAGTCACCACCGCTGAACTGGACTACCCGCCCCGCGCCACCGTGTCGCAATCCGGTGGCAAGACGCGCGAGCAGGTCCGCCAGGAACTGGCCGAAGCCAAGGCGCGCGGCGAATACACCTTTGGCGAATTGGACTACCCGCCCAAGGGCAAGTAAGCCCGCCGATCGATTTGTTGCACTACCCGTACCCGCTGGTCACGAAAAAAACCCCTTGAGACGCCAAGGGGTTTTTTATTCGCCGGTCATCCGTGTCGGCACGTCGAAAGCCCCGTCCAGTGTGGCGTTTTTGCCGCATAACTGGTCGGTGCGCACAACAAGTGCTGTCGGGAAATTCTGGCGCATTGAACATCGATGCGCGGCGCGCCACTCAATGGCGAGCAAACATTCGCATTTATTTTCAAGGCCTTAAGCGCACCGCCGCACTGCGCTGCACCGCCGTCGCGGCCGCATTATCCCAACCATGGAAAGTAGTTCGTCGAAATCCGTGTTACTTCGCGTTGCAGCACGCCGGACACTAGCGTCAGTGCAGACGCCGCTTGCGAATCGCAGCGGCACGCAGCAGGCCCGCCGTTTGGGCGTGGCCGTTGCGCATGCCTTTTCATCTCGCCATTTTGGGGTAACTGTTATGAAGAAGACGCTATTGGCCGTCGCGTTGCTGGCAGGCTTTGCCAGCGCCGCGCAAGCCGCCGACTCCGTGACGCTGTACGGCTTGATCGACGCCGGTATCGGCTACGAACAAGTGAAGTTCAACGGTGTGAAGCAAAGCCGTATCGGCGGCGTGCAGGGCGTGAGCAGCGGCTCGCGCTTCGGCCTGCGCGGCACGGAAGACCTGGGCGACGGCCTGCGCGCCGTGTTCACTTTGGAGGGCGGCTTTGGCCCGATGAACGGCAAGTCGGCCCAGAACGGCCGCCTGTTCGGTCGTCAAGCCACGGTGGGCCTGGACAGCGATTCCTGGGGTCGCCTGGAATTCGGTCGTCAAACGAACCTGGCCTCGAAGTACTTTGGCTCCATCGACCCGTTCTCGATCAGCTACAACACCGCCAACATGGGTACGACGTTCGGCAGCGCCAACACGATGCGCCTGGACAACATGGTGCTGTATCAAACGCCCAGCCTGGGCGGCTTCAAGGCCGGCGTCGGCTATTCGTTCAGCGCGGATGACACCGTCAGCGACACCACGCAGACCGGCTTTGCCACGGGCAACAACAACCGCGTGCTGACCGTTGGCGCGCAGTACGTGAGTGGCCCGCTGAACCTGGCCGCCGCATACGACCGCTTCGACCCGACCAACGATCGCGTTGGCGGCAAGAGCGCCGCGCGCATCCAGGAATACATCGTGGGTGGTTCGTACGACTTTGAAGTCGTGAAGCTGGCTGCCGCATTTGGCCAGACGCGCGACGGCTGGTTCGTGGGCCAGAACATGGGCACCACGCCGGAAGGCATGAACAACCTGGGTTCGTTCAAGCTGGCCGATGGCTTTCGCGCCAACTCGTACATGATCGGCGCCACCGTGCCGTTGGGCCGTCACGCCATCTTCGGTTCGTGGCAGCGCGCCACCCCGGGCAACGACAAGCTGACGGGCGATGACGCCACGTTCAACGTGTACAGCCTGGGCTACACCTACGACTTCACCAAGCGCACCAACCTGTACGCGTACGCCTCCTACGGCGACAACTACGCGTTCCAGCACGACGCACGCGACACCGCCGTCGCCGTGGGCTTGCGCCACCGCTTCTAATCGGCGGGGCGCCTGGCTGAACCCTGCTGAATGCGCGGCTTATCTCCGTAGGCCGCCGAGTGACAGCGAGCCCCCCCTTGGGTTCAGCCGGGCGTCCTTGACGGACAGAAGGGAAGGGCCTCCAGATGGAGGCCCTCTCGCATTGTGGGCAGCGTGTTGCGGGGTAGCGCGTCGTCTACAGGAACAGCTTGTAGGCCGGGTTCTCGGTCTCGTTCCAGTGGGGATAGCCCAGTTCGGCCACAAAAGCGCGGAACTGTTTCTTGTCGGCGGGCGGCACCTGGATGCCGATCAGGATGCGGCCATAGTCGGCGCCCTGGTTGCGATAGTGGAACAGGCTGATGTTCCAGTCCGGATTCATCGCGTTCAAAAAACGCATCAGCGCGCCCGGGCGCTCGGGGAATTCAAAGCGGTACAGCAGTTCGTTGCGCGCCAGCGCCGACCGGCCGCCCACCATGTGGCGCAAGTGCGTCTTGGCCATTTCGTCGTGCGTCAGGTCCAGCGTGTCAAAGCCGTGGCGGCGGAAATTGGCGGCGATCTTGTCGGGCTCGGCGGCCGAGGACACCTGGATGCCCACGAACACATGCGCGCGGTCCGCATCGGAAATCCGGTAGTTGAACTCGGTCACGCTGCGTTCGCCCACCAGTTCACAGAAGCGGCGGAAGCTGCCGCGTTGCTCGGGCATGGTTACGGCGAAGACGGCTTCGCGCATTTCGCCGACTTCGGCGCGTTCAGCCACAAAGCGCAGGCGGTCGAAGTTCATGTTGGCGCCGCAGGCGATCGCTACCAGCGTCTTGCCCTTCAGGTGGTGTTCGGCGGCGTATTGCTTGGCGCCGGCCACGGCCATGGCGCCCGCCGGTTCCAACACGCTGCGCGTGTCCTGAAAGACGTCCTTGATCGCGGCGCAGATCGAATCCGTGTTGACCACGACAAAGTCGTCCACGTATTGACGCGTCAGCTTGAAGGTTTCGGCGCCCACCATCTTGACGGCGGTGCCGTCCGAGAACAGCCCGACGTCATTGAGCTGCACGCGGCGGCCGGCGCGCACGCTGCGCAGCATGGCGTCGGAGTCTTCGGTCTGCACCCCGATGATCTTGATTTCGGGGCGCAACTGCTTGATATAGGCCGCCACGCCCGAGATCAATCCGCCGCCGCCGATGGCCACGAAGATGGCGTCGATGGGGCCGGGGTGCTGGCGCAGAATTTCCATGCCCACCGTGCCCTGGCCCGCGATCACGTCGGGGTCGTCAAAGGGGTGGACGAAGGTCAGCTTTTCTTTCTTCTCAAGGGTTTGCGCGTGTGCGAAGGCATCGGTGAAGCTCTCACCGGCCAGCACCACTTCGCCACCCAGTCGGCGCACCGCGTCCACCTTCACTTGGGGGCTGGTCGTGGGCATGACGATGACCGCGCGGCAGCCCAGCCGGCTTGCCGCCAGCGCCACGCCCTGGGCATGGTTGCCGGCCGACGCTGCGATCACGCCGCGGTTCAGCGCGGCGGCCGGCAGGTTGGCCATCTTGTTATAGGCGCCGCGCAGCTTGAAGCTGAACACAGCCTGGGTGTCTTCACGCTTGAGCAGCACCGTGTTCGACATGCGCGCGGACAGCTGGGGCGCCACCTCCAGCGGCGATTCCACCGCCACGTCGTAAACCTTCGAAGTCAGGATGCGTTTCAGATAATCAGTGGACATGGGCCGCGCACAGAAGCAAAAGTGAGGATTGGGCGAGATTATTGCAGGGAAAGCCGCGTCGCCCGACAGGTTTCTGGTTGCGATGCCGCGACGTGGACGCGCGGGCCGGTTCGATTCCTGATCGTCATTTCCCTGCGCGCGGCTACACTCGCTCCTCATGGAAGAAAGCCTCTTATCCGCTGTTCACTGGTTGCTGGGAATGTTGGCGCTGCCCTCGGTGGGCCTGTCCGCCATCTTCACGGTGTCGTTGATATCCGCCACCTTGCTGCCGCTGGGCTCCGAGCCGGCGGTGTTCGGCTTCATCAAGTTGGCGCCCGACATGTTCTGGCCCGCCATCCTGGTGGCTACGGCCGGCAACACCGTGGGTGGGGCGATCAGCTACTGGATGGGCGTGGGCGCCGAAAAAGCCGTGCAACGGTGGAAGGAAAAACACCCGCATCCGCATCCGGACGCCACCGAGGGCGGGCGCATGCGTGGCCGCTGGAACGAACGCGCGCATGACTGGCTGCACCGCATGGGTCCTCCCGCGCTGCTCTTGTCGTGGCTGCCCGCCGTGGGCGATCCGCTGTGCGCCGTGGCCGGCTGGTTGCGCTTGTCGTTCTGGCCGTGCGTGCTCTATATGGCCATCGGAAAATTCCTGCGCTACCTGGCCATGACGGCCAGCCTGCTGTGGTTCTTCCCAGGCCAGATCTAAGCACCGACTTTCAATTTAATCGGGGACGGTACATATCGTTTTCCCCGCGCCATTGGCCGGCTTCCTAAGGGTATTAGGGGTCAAGTCCGGCCAATGGCATAAAATAATTTTTTATGGGCCCCTCTTGCCGCCATGAACGCCCCACTCGCTAGCCACATCTTGAACGGGGCGATGCCGCCCGCCGCTCCCGCGCGATTGCGCGAAATCCCCTACAACTACACGTCGTTTTCCGACCGCGAGATTGTCGGCCGGCTGTTAGGCGATGACGCCTGGAGCCTGCTGTCCGACCTGCGCGGCGAACGCCGCACCGGCCGCTCCGCGCGGATGCTGTACGAAGTGCTGGGCGATATCTGGGTGGTGCGCCGCAACCCGTACCTGCAGGATGACCTGCTGGACAACCCCAAGCGCCGCAAGCAGCTCATCGACGCGCTGCATCACCGCCTGAGTGAAATCGATCGCCGCCGCGAGCCGGGCTCGCCCACGGAAGAAGGCCACGACCCGCATCGCGATGAAAAGGTCGTCGGCCTGCTGGCCCGCGCCCGTTCCGCCATTGCCGCCTTCGAAGGGGAATTCGACCAGACCACCATGATGCGCAAGCAGGCGCAGAAGGTGCTGGGCCGCATCACCGCGCGCGACAACATCAAGTTCGACGGCCTGTCGCGCGTATCCCACGTGACGGACGCTACCGACTGGCGCGTGGAATACCCGTTCGTGGTGCTGACCCCCGATTCCGAAGACGAAATCGCCGCGCTGGTCACTGCCTGTATCGAACTGGGCCTGACCATCGTGCCGCGCGGCGGCGGCACCGGCTACACGGGCGGCGCCATCCCGCTGACCTGGAAGTCGGCCGTCATCAACACCGAGAAATTCGACAAGCTGGGCAAGGTTGAATCCTGTATCTTGCCGGGCCTGACCGAGCCCGTGGCCGTCATCCATGCTGGCGCCGGCGTCGTCACCAAGCGCGTTTCCGAAGCGGCCGAGGCCGCCGGTTTCGTGTTCGCCGTGGACCCGACTTCGGCCGAAGCCTCGTGCGTGGGCGGCAACATCGCCATGAACGCGGGCGGCAAGAAGGCCGTGCTGTGGGGCACCGCGCTGGACAACCTGGCCTGGTGGCGCATGGTGGACCCGGACGGCAACTGGCTGGAAGTCACCCGCCTGGAACACAACATGGGCAAGATCCATGACGTGGAAACGGCACGCTTCGAACTCAAGTGGTTCGACGGCAAGGGCAAGCCCGGCGAGCGCCTGCTGAGAACCGAGCTGCTTGAAATCAAGGGCCGGGTGTTCCGCAAGGAAGGCCTGGGCAAGGACGTTACCGACAAGTTCCTGGCCGGCTTGCCCGGCATTCAGAAAGAAGGCTGCGACGGCCTGATCACGTCGGCGCGCTGGGTGCTGCACCGCATGCCGCGCCACACGCGCACGGTCTGTATGGAATTCTTCGGGCAGGCGCGCGACGCCATCCCGTCGATTGTCGAGGTCAAGGGCTATCTGGACGGCGAAGGCAAGGCGCGCGGCGCCATCCTGGCCGGCCTGGAACACCTGGACGAGCGCTATCTGCGCGCGGTCGGCTACGCCACCAAGAGCAAGCGCGGCGTGCTGCCCAAGATGGTGCTGATCGGTGACATCGTTGGCGACGATGACGACGCCGTGGCCGCTGCCGCCAGCGAAGTCGTGCGCCTGGCCAACACGCGCCATGGCGAAGGCTTCGTGGCCGTCAGCCCCGAGGCGCGCAAGAAGTTCTGGCTGGACCGCTCGCGCACCGCCGCGATTGCGCGTCACACCAACGCCTTCAAGATCAATGAAGACGTGGTGATCCCGCTGCCCCGCATGGGCGAATACACGGATCACATCGAACGCATCAACATCGAACTGTCGACCAGCAACAAGCTCAAGCTGCTGGGCGCGCTGGATGCCTACCTGTGCACGCCGCTGCCGGTGGGCAAGGCCGACGACGCCGATATCGAAAGCACCCGCGCCGAAGTGCTGGCGGACCGCACGCGCCAGGCGCTTGAGCTGCTGGGCAGCGTGCGCCAGCGCTGGCAATGGCTGCTGGACAACCTGGACCTGCCGCTGGCGCAGGCGCTGCCCGAACTGCAAGCACTGGGCCTGGGCGACGTCCACGCCACGCTGACCGACCGCCTGGCCGCGCAGCCCACCGCGCGCGTGTTCGACGTGGTGCAGGACCGCACCATCCGCGTGTCCTGGAAGACCGAAGTGCTGGCCGGCCTGCAACGCACGTTCTCGGGCGCGTCGTACAAGAAGATCGTCGACGAACTCATCGCCATCCACGGCCGCGTGTTGAAAAGCCGCGTGTTCGTCGCGCTGCACATGCACGCCGGCGACGGCAACGTGCACACCAACATCCCGGTCAACTCGGACGACTACGAAATGCTGCGCGAGGCCCATCAGGCCGTCGACCGCATCATGCAGATCGCCCGCGACCTGGACGGCGTGATCTCGGGCGAACACGGCATCGGCCTGACCAAGTACGAATTCCTGACCGAAGCCGAACTGGCGCCGTTCCAGGACTACAAGCGTCGCGTCGACCCCAACGGCCACTTCAACGCCGGCAAGCTGATGCCGGGCGCCGACCTGCGCCACGCCTGGACGCCCAGCTTCAACCTGATGGGCCACGAGTCGCTGATCATGCAGCAAAGCGACATCGGCGCTATCTCGGAATCCATCAAGGACTGCCTGCGTTGCGGCAAGTGCAAGCCGGTGTGCGCCACCCACGTGCCGCGCGCCAACCTGCTGTATTCGCCCCGCAACAAGATCCTGGCCACCTCCTTGCTGGTGGAAGCCTTCCTGTACGAAGAGCAGACTCGACGCGGCGTCAGCCTGAAGCACTGGGAAGAATTCGAAGACGTGGCCGACCACTGCACGGTCTGCCACAAGTGCTACAACCCCTGTCCGGTCGATATCGACTTTGGCGACGTGTCGATGAACATGCGCGCCGTGCTGCGCCGCATGGGCCGCAAGTCGTTCAACCCGGGCACGGCCAGCGCCATGTTCTTCCTGAACGCCAAGGACCCGGCCACCATCAACGCCACGCGCAAGGCGATGGTGGGCGTGGGCTACAAGGTGCAGCGCGCGGCGCACGACCTGTTCTCCGGCCTGGTGAAAAAGCAGACGGCCAAGCCGCCGGCCACCGTGGGCAAGCCGCCGCTGCGCGAGCAGGTCATTCACTTCGTGAACAAGAAGATGCCCGGCGGGTTGCCCAAGCAGGCGGCGCGCAAGCTGCTGGACATTGAAGACGCCAACTACGTGCCGATCATTCGTGACCCCAAGGCCACGACCGCCGACACCGAAGCCGTGTTCTATTTCCCCGGCTGCGGTTCCGAACGTCTGTTCTCGCAAGTGGGGCTGGCCACGCAAGCCATGCTGTGGCACGCCGGCGTGCAGACCGTCTTGCCGCCGGGCTACCTGTGCTGCGGTTACCCCCAGCGCGGCAATGGCATGACGGACAAGGCCGAGCAGATCATTACCGACAACCGGGTGCTGTTCCACCGGGTCGCCAACACGCTGAACTACCTGGACATCAAGACCGTGGTGGTCAGCTGCGGCACCTGCTACGACCAGCTGTCGGGCTATGAATTCGACAAGATCTTCCCGGGTTGCCGCCTGATCGACATCCACGAATACCTGCTGGAAAAGGGCATCAAGCTGGAAGGCGCCAAGGGCGTGCGCTACATGTATCACGACCCCTGCCACACCCCGATGAAGCTGCAAGAGCCGATGAAGACGGTTCGCGCCCTGGTCGGCGACGACGCCATCAAGAGCGACCGCTGCTGCGGGGAGTCGGGCACGTTGGCGGTCAGCCGGCCCGACATTTCCACGCAGGTGCGCTTCCGCAAACAGGAAGAGCTGCTCAAGGGCGACGCCGCGCTGCGTGGCGACGGCTTCGCGGGCGACGTAAAGGTGCTGACGTCCTGCCCGTCGTGCTTGCAAGGCTTGTCGCGCTATGAAGGCGACGTCAAGATGGAAGCCGACTACATCGTTGTCGAAATGGCCCGCCACATCCTGGGCGAAGGCTGGATGGAAGACTACGTGAAACGCGCCAACGCCGGCGGCATCGAGCGCGTGCTGGTGTAAGGCGGCCAGCGCCTGGCCCCATGAAAAAACCCGCGTTCATCGCTGAACGCGGGTTTTTTATTGCCTTGCCGAATCCACGAATCCACGCATCACGGATCACAGATCACGGATTGCGGATTACTCCAGCTTGATGTTGGCCTTCTTGATCACGTCGGCCCAGGCGCTGCGCTCTTGTTCGGCATAGGCCTTGAAGTCCTGCGCGGACATCGGCATCGGGATCACGCCCATGTCCAGCATCTTTTGCGACACGGCGGCGCTTTTCAGCGTGGCGTCCAGGTCGGCCGACAGCTTTTTCACCACCGCTTCCGGCACGCCGGCCGGGCCCACCAGGCCTTGCCAGGCGTAGGCCGTGAAGTTGGCCACGCCCTGTTCCGCCATGGTCGGCGTGTCGGGCAAGACCGACACGCGTTCCGGCGTGGCGGCGGCCAGCACGCGCAGCTTGCCGGCCTTGACGTTGGGCAGGCCCGAGGCCAGGTCGATGAACATCACGTCCACCTGTCCGCCCAGCAGGTCCTGAATGGCGGGGGCCGCGCCCTTGTAGGGCACGTGCAGCAGGTTGGCGCCGGTGCGCTGCTTGAACAGTTCAAGCGCCAGATGGTGCGGCGAACCCGCGCCGGCCGATGCGGCGGTCAGCTTACCCGGCTCTTTCTTGGCGGCATCCAGCACGTCCTGCACCGACTTGTACGGCGAATTCACGTTCACGGCCAGCAGCAGCGGAAACTTGGCAATGCCGCCGATGTAGGTGAACTTGGCCGGGTCGTAGGACAACTTGGCGTACAGCGACGAGTTGAACGCCAGGGTGCCCGAGTCCGCCGTTCCTACCATGTAGCCGGTGGGGTCGGCCTGGGCGATGGCGGTGGCGCCGATGATGGTGGCCGCGCCGGGGCGGTTTTCCACCACGATGGTCTGGCCCAACGATTTTTCCAGGCTGCTGGCGACCGTACGCGCCACCACATCGGTGCCGCCGCCGGCCGGGTACGGCACGATCCAGCGGACGGGTTGCGTGGGCCACGATTGGGCGGATGCCGTGGCGGCGGCCAACGACAGGGTGGCCAGCGCCAACAGGCGCCGTGCGGAATGTTGCATGGGGTGTCTCCTCGTGCGGGATCAAAGTTTGAGCGCGACGCGGGCGGTCGTGTTCTGCGCCGTCGGTTCGCGTCGCTATTTTTTGCGCCGCTATTATGCTCGCGTTCGACGTGAAAAGGGGGCCGTCAGGCCCCCCGTTTTCCCGCATCACGTGGCCCCGTTACTGTGGGTCGGGGTAGGTACGGGCGCCGAATATCGCCGTGCCGATGCGCACTTCGGTCGAGCCTTCCTCGATAGCCAATTCGAAATCGCCGCTCATGCCCATCGACAGGCGGTCCAGCGACACGCCGTCGATGTTTTCGGCGCGCAGGCTGTCGCGCAGCGTGCGCAGGGCACTAAAGCAGGCCCGCACTGGTTCCGGATCGGGCGAGTTGACGGCCAGCGTCATCAGCCCCTTGACGTGCAACGTAGGAAATTCCGCCGCGATGCGCCGCAGGAACGCCGACACGTCTTGAGGCGCCATGCCGAACTTGCTGGGCTCGGAAGACGTTT
Organism: Achromobacter sp. B7; assembly: GCF_003600685.1. Taxonomy (NCBI): domain Bacteria; kingdom Pseudomonadati; phylum Pseudomonadota; class Betaproteobacteria; order Burkholderiales; family Alcaligenaceae; genus Achromobacter; species Achromobacter sp. B7. The sequence goes on along the minus strand of NZ_CP032084.1, from coordinate 5,842,939 downwards.
TCACCTGCACCAGCACGTCCAGCGTGCGGCCTTCGGTCAGCAGGCGGCGATGCAGGGCTTCGGCCAGGTCGACGCGGTCCAGCGACTGCACTTCGGTGGCGTCGCGCGCAGCGTCTTTGGCCTTGTTCGTCTGCAAATGGCCAATCAGCACCCATTGCAGGCCCTGGCCGGCCAGCGCTGCCGCCTTCTGTCGGATTTCCTGCGTTTTGTTCTCGCCAAAACGCGTCATGCCCAGCGCCATGGCTTCGCGGATCGCGTCCACCTCGAAGGTCTTGCTGACGGGCAGCAGCACCACGCTGTCCGGGCTGCGCCCGGCCCGCGCGCAGGCGTCGGCGATGCGTTGGTGGATGTGGGCAATGCGCCCGGCCATGGTGTCTTCGACGGTCATGCAGCTCTCTTGCAGGAACAGGATGTCCCATAGTGTAGGACTGCGCGCGCTCGTTTCGCCACACGATGCGCGCCAGTCGTTGACCCTGCGTAATACGCAGGCTTAGAATTTGCGGAGATTTGTTTATATTTCAATGTTCTATGCCCTCCGGCGCCGCCCCAGCGGGCGACACGGTTTCCCACCTTCCCCAGTCTCCCGCCATGTCCAGCGCTGCGCCAGAATACGCCTTTGCCACGCCTTTCCTGAATCCCCCCGCTTCCCCCATCCGGTCCTTGATGCCCTACGCGTTGCGTCCCGGCACCATTTCGCTGGCCGGCGGCTACCCCGCTCAGGAGCTGTTTGACGTTGAAGGCTTGTCGGTGGCGTCCACCCAGGTCATGTCGCGGCTGGGCGCCTGCCTGCAATATTCCAACATCGATGGCCAAGCCAGCCTGCGTAACGAGCTGGCGCGCCTGTCCGCCGCACGCGGCCTGCACTGCAATGCCGACACCGAGCTGGTTGTGACGGGCGGGTCGCAGCAGGCGCTGGCGCTGCTGACGCGCGTGATGCTGCAACCCGGCGACCACGCCATCATTGAATCGCCCGCGTTCCCCAATTCCGTGCAGGCGTTGCGCTACACGGGCGCCACCGTGCACACCGTGGCATCCGGCCCGGACGGCATCGACGTGGACGCGTTGGACGAACTGGCCGCGCGGGTCAAGCCGAAGATGGTCTGCGTCGTGGCCTCGTTCTCGAACCCTTGCGGCGCCACCATCTCGCGCCAGCGCCGTCTGCGCTTGCTGGAACTGGCGGTCAAGCATCGCTTCCTGATCGTTGAAGACGACCCGTACAGCGAACTGCGCTTTGCCGGCGAAGCCGTGCCGCCCATCGCGGCCCTGGCGGAAGGCGAAGCCCGCCACTGGGCGGTGTACCTGGCCAGCATGTCCAAGACCATGGCGCCCGCGCTGCGCATCGGCTGGCTGATCGCCCCGCCGGAAATCCGCCGCCGCTGCGTCAGCGCCAAGGCGGCCGACGATATGGCCTCGTCGGCGTGGATCCAGGAAGTGGTGGCGCAGTACCTGGCCAACGGCCGCTACGACGAACACGTGCCGCGCATTCGCGCCGCCTATGGCCTGCGCTGCGACGCGATGGCCCAGGCGTTGGCGCGCGAACTGGACGGCCGCGTCAGCTTCAGCAAGCCCGAAGGCGGCATGTTCTTCTGGGCGCGGCTGACGGGCGATGTGGACGCCACGCGCCTGTTGCCGTATGCGATTGAACACGAAGTGGTTTATGTGCCCGGCAAGGCGTTCTACGCCAATGTCGAACAGGCCGACCTGTTTGCCATGCGCATGTCGTTTGCCACCATGAACGAAGCGCAAATTGCCCAGGGCATGGTGCGCCTGGGTCGCGCGCTGGACGCGTGCGAAGCGAACGAGCCGGTGTCGATTTCGTTGGCGGCGTAGGGCACCCGGTAACCGGGCGGCGCAGCGCAACCCCACAAGCGGGCGGCGCTGCGCATACCTAAATAAGCGCTTGTTATTTGGCGCGGGCGCTTCATGTCTATAAGCTTCTTGCCTCGGCGCGTCCGCGCGCCCGGTACAACAGGAATCCAGGTCATGAACATTGCAAAAGGGTTGGTGGGCGCGGCGCTATTGGTAGCGGCGGCGCAGGGCGCGCAAGCGGCAACGGTAGACGTCGTGCGCCAGCGCGGCGCCGTGGCTTGCGGTACGACCACGGGCTTTGCCGGCTTTTCAGCGCCCGACGCGCAAGGCAAGTGGCAAGGGCTGGACGTGGACCTTTGCCGCGCCATCGCCGCGGCGGTCTTTGGCGATGCCAACAAGATCAAGGTGGTGCCGCTGAATTCGCAGCAGCGCTTCACCGCGTTGCAATCCGGCGAAGTGGACGTGTTGACCCGCAACACCACCGTCACGCAGCAGCGCGACACGGCGCTGGGCATCATCCACGCCGGCATCAATTTCTACGACGGCCAGGGCTTTCTGGTGCCCAAGTCGCTGGGCGTGAAAAGCGCCAAGGACATCAACGGCGCAACCATCTGCCTGCAAACGGGCACCTCTAACGAGAACACGTTGGCCGACTGGGCGCGCGCCAACAACGTCACGTACAAGCCGGTGGTGATCGAAACGTTCAACGAAGTGGTCAACGCCTTCGCGGCGGGTCGTTGCGACGTGTTCTCGACGGACGCGTCGGGCCTGGCGTCGATCCGTATCTCCAAGCTGCAAAATCCGGACGACTACGTCGTGCTGCCCGAGATCATTTCCAAGGAACCGCTGGGCCCGTTCGTGCGCCAGGGTGACGATACGTGGCTGAACATCGTGCGCTGGTCGCTGTCGGCAATGATCGAAGCCGAAGAATACGGCGTCACGTCCAAGAACGTGGACGAGCAGCTAAAAAGCGCCAACCCGAACATCAAGCGCATTCTGGGTGTCACGCCCGGCAGTGGCGCGAACCTGGGCCTGGACGAAAAATGGGCCTACAACATCGTCAAGCAGGTGGGCAATTACGGCGAGAGCTTTGAACGGAACGTGGGCGAAGGCAGCCCGCTGAAGATCAAGCGCGGCCTGAATGCGCAATGGACGCAAGGCGGCTTGATGTACGCGCTGCCGATCCGCTGATCGGCAGGGTTACAGGGTTGCGGCAACGCCGCACCCTGCCTTCCCAGCCCGTCATCCGCGCCGATACAGCTGCGCGATCTTCACAAAGGCCGCGCGCAGTTCGCGCGTGCCGCCCTGGATGATGACGGGTTTGCCTCGGTGCGTGAATATCACCAGGCGCTTGGAAAACAGCATGGGCACAAAGCGTGCATAGCGCACGTCTTCCCATGCCACTTCGCGACGCGTGAACCAGGATTGGCGCAGGCCACGATCGTCGATCGTGGTGATCGACGTCTGCATGTGCCAGGACACGAACAGCAGCCCCACAAAGCACAGCACCACGACCACCGCCAGCACCGTGTCGAACGGCTGCGCGGGCGCGCGAATCGCGGTGGTGACCACCTGCACGCCCAGCACCGCCAGGATCACCCAGGCCAGAATGCGGACCCAGTCGGGCCAGGCCTGGCCCGACAACGGCAACGGGCCGATCTCGCGCAGCAGGGCCGCGCGATCTTCAAGAGTCGGGGCGGGGCCAGGCGAGGTCATGCCGCCCGTTTGGCCGCGATGGCATTGCCCGCGCGGCTGGAACCCTTGCGGTTCAGGTTGGCCGACATCCACTGGCCGATATCGACCACGGCGTCGAAGTCCACGCCCGTGTCGATGTCCAGCCCGCGCAGCATGTACAGCACGTCTTCGGTGGCGACGTTGCCCGTGGCGCCCTTGGCGTAGGGGCAGCCGCCCAGGCCGGCAACCGACGTATGGAAGATCGAGATGCCGGTTTCCAACGCGGCCAGGATGTTGGCCAGCGCCTGGCCGTAGGTGTCATGGAAATGGCCGGACACGCGCGCCGGATCGACCACGCGGGTCACGGCCGTCATCACGTCGCGCACCCGCTGCGGCGTGCCCACGCCAATGGTGTCGGCCACGTCGATTTCATCCACCTGCATTGCCAGGTAGCGCTGCGCCACGTCCACCACCGACGCAATCGGAACCTCGCCTTGATACGGACAGCCCAGCGCGCAGCTGATGCTGCCACGCACGCGGATGCCGGCGTCGCGCGCGGCTTGCACCACGGGCTCGAAGCGAGCGATGGATTCCGCGATGGAGCAGTTGATGTTCTTTTGCGAAAACGCTTCGCTGGCGGCGCCAAAGATGACGATTTCATCCGCGCCGGCGGCCAGCGCGCCTTCAAAGCCCTTCATGTTCGGCGTCAGCACGGAATAGATCGTGCCCGGGCGGCGTTCGATGCGCGCCATGACATCGGCGCCGTCGGCCATCTGCGGCACCCACTTGGGCGACACGAACGACGCGGCTTCCACATTGGGGAAGCCCGCGGCGGACAGGCGGTTGACCAGCTCGACCTTGATGTCGGTCGGCACGAATTCCTTTTCATTTTGCAGACCGTCGCGGGGCGACACTTCGACGATCTTCACGCGGGAGGGCAAAGCCATGTCTCTTCCTGGTTCGATTTGGGTGACGCGGCGCGCAACGCTGCGGCGCCATCGACAATATTAGCGCCATCGCCGCGCGCCGGGCTTGTGCGCGGGTCCGGGTCGGGCCATGGGATGACCCTATTTCAAACGCTGGTAGCGGCCGTCATCCAGACGGGCGAGCCGGCCCTCTAATTCCAGCTGAACCAGCTGCGCCTGCAGGTCGCCGATGGCGATGTTTGATCGCGTCTGGATGGCATCCACGTGCAGCGGGTCGTAACCCATGGCATCCAGCACGGGGTGGTCCGGCAATGGCGGTGGCGGGGGCGGCGCGCGGCGACCGGCGGGCGTGGGCCCGCCGCCCAGTTCATCGGTAATGTCAGCCGCGGTTTCCACCAGCTTTGCGCCCTGCCGAATCAAGGCATGGCAACCGCGCGACAACGGCGAGTGGATCGAGCCGGGGATGGCAAACACTTCGCGCCCGCTTTCGCCGGCCAGCCGTGCCGTGATGAGCGAGCCGCTTTGCTTGGCCGCTTCCACCACCAGCACGCCGCGAGCCAGGCCCGCCACGATGCGGTTGCGCTTGGGGAAGTGGGGCGGCAAGGCGCCCGTGCCCAGGGGGAATTCAGACACCAGCGCGCCGTTGCCGGCGATGCGGTGGGCAAGGTCGCGGTGGCGAGCGGGGTAGATGCGGTCAATGCCGGTGCCCATGACGGCGACGGTGCCCGCGCCATCGGCGCCGGCGTCCAGCGCGCCTTCGTGCGCCGCCGCGTCGATGCCCAGCGCCAGGCCGCTGACGACGCGCCAGCCGTGGCCGGCCAGGTGGCGGGCAAACGCGCGCGCGGTTTCCTGGCCGCCGGGCGTGGCATTGCGCGCGCCCACCACGGCCAGGGATGGGCCTTGCAGATAGGCCGGATCGCCCACCACGTACAACAGAATGGGCGGGTCGGCGATGGTCAGCAGGCTTTGGGGATAGGTCGGGTCCGCCAGCGTCACGATGTGGCGGTGGGGCGCATCCACCCATTGCAGCGCGGCGTCCACCTGCGCCGCCATGTCGGCCGGCATGGCGGCGGCCAGCTGGCGCGCCAGCGCATCCGGCAAGTGGCGGGCGAGGGCAGTCGCCCGCTGGGCGTAGATCTGCTCGGGCAGGCCCAGCGCGCTCAGCAGCGTACAGGCGGTAGCGGAACCCACGTTGGGCTCCAGGGACAGCCGCAACCAGGCGGACAGTTCGGCGGACGTATGCGTAAGCGGCATGAGGCGGGCGCGATGGCGTCAAGGGTGGCAAGTGTCGCATGCAAGGCGCAACAGGCGCCGATGCATGGGTGGCGTTTTGATCTCTCTTGTCTGCTTGCCTGTCAGCCAAAGAAGCGGGGACGCAGCGCTCTGGTAATGCTCCATTTAGCCGAAAACTATTAGAAATCAATACTCTAATGAATTAAACTCTTGCCTACGCATCAATTACTGGCGATCCCTTTTCAATGGCTTTACTTCCTATCCTTCGCTATCCGGACCCGCGCTTGCACAAGAAAGCCAAGCCGGTAGCCGAAGTCGACGACCGCATCCGTCAACTGGTACGCGACATGGCCGAAACCATGTACGACGCGCCGGGCGTCGGCCTGGCCGCAACCCAGGTTGACGTGCACGAACGCGTGGTCGTGATCGACGTGTCCGAAGACAGCAACGACCTGCTCGCGCTGATCAACCCCGAGATCACCTGGCGCAGCGACGACTACAAAATCTACGAAGAAGGCTGTCTGTCGGTGCCCGGCATCTACGACGAAGTCGAACGCGCCTCGCGCATCCGGTGCAAGGCGCTGGACATCGACGGCAAACCCTTTGAATTCGAAGCCGACGGCCTGCTGGCCGTGTGCGTCCAGCACGAGCTGGACCACCTGGAAGGCAAGGTCTTCGTCGAATACCTGTCCAACCTGAAGCAGAACCGTATCAAGACCAAGCTGAAGAAGGCCGAGCGCGAAGCGCTGCGCGACTGATTCCCGTTTTTTGACTTTTTGGTCTGAACCCCATGCGCCTAGTTTTTGCCGGCACGCCGGAATTTGCCCGTATCGCCTTTGACGCCTTGCGGGCCGCCGGTCACGACATCGCCCTGGTCATGACCCAGCCTGATCGGCCCGCCGGGCGCGGCTTGAAGCTGACGCCCAGCCCGGTCAAGCAGGCCGCGCTTGACGCCGGCATACCCGTTGCCCAACCGCGCAGCCTGAGGCTGGACGGACGCTATCCGGACGAGGCCGCCGACGCGCGCGCGTTGTTGGAACAGGTGGCGCCCGACGTCATGGTGGTGGCGGCGTATGGGTTGATTTTGCCGCAATGGGTGCTGGACTTGCCGCGCCTGGGTTGCCTGAATATCCACGCCAGCCTGTTGCCCCGCTGGCGCGGCGCAGCGCCCATCCAGCGCGCCATCGAAGCCGGCGACGCCCAAACGGGCGTGACCATCATGCAGATGGATCAGGGCCTGGACACGGGCGACATGCTGCTGGAACGCGTGGTGCCCATCTCGGCCGAGACCAACGCCGCGCAATTGCACGACGCCTTGGCGCTGGCGGGCGGGCAGGCGATTGTGGACGCGCTGAATGCGTTGGAACAAGGCGGCCTGACGCCGACCAAACAACCCGAGGCCGGCGTGACGTACGCCGCCAAGCTGGATAAAGCCGAAGCCGCGCTGGACTGCACGCAACCCGCGGCATTGCTGGCGCGCCGCGTGCGCGCGTTCAACCCCGTGCCCGGCGCCAGCATCCGGCTGCCGGGCCTGCCCGACCCCGTCAAGGTCTGGCGCGCGCAGGCGCTTGAAGACGCGTCGGCGGCCACGGCGGTCGAGCCCGGCAGCGTGCTGCGCGCCGAGGCGGATGGCATCGACATCGCCACCGGCGACGGCGTGCTGCGCTTGCTGGAATTACAAAAAGCCGGCGGCAAGCGCCAGCCCGTGGATGTGTTCGTGCGGGGCTGGCAACCGGCCTGACGGCGGCTTGCGCCTCGCTGCGCTGCGCCGGGCGAATCACCGCCCCGGCTTGTGCGCCGCGCCGGTCACGGGCGCGGCGTTGCCGCCAACAGGTCCAGATACGCGCCCGCCACCAACTGCGTGGGCGCGACACCCAGCCCCGCCATCAGCGTGCGGGCTTCTTCGCTGCCGGCGTCCAGGCTTTCGCCATCGCGCAGCACCACTTCCAGTTCCAGAAAATCCCCCAGCCCCTCAACCCGATCCAGATGGATGCGCGTGCGTCCGGCCATGAATACGGTGCGGTGCTTTTTCACGCGGCCGATTGCGCCGTAGGCCAGCGTCAGCGTCTGGCGCAGGGTGTCGGGCGAATCGGTCGGTGAAATGGCGTAGAAACTCTCCTTGGGGCCGGCTTCGTCCGAGCGACGATAAAAAATGAGCTCGCCGGTGCCGTCGCCAAAGGCGCGCAGCTTCAGGCGCCCATGCGTGCACGTGAAGAAGGTGTCGTCCTGGTCAAGAATCACCGGTTCCTGCCCCGACAGCGCGGCGGCCAGGGGTTCAAGCACGGCCAGGTTATCGACCCGTGCCTTGATTTCAACGTTGCGAGCCATGGCGTTACCCTCGCGCAAGGTGAATGCAGACGGCACCGATACCGCACGGATACCGCATCAATACAGCGTATCCGCCACCCGCGCGGGCAGGTCGCGGTCGTAAGCCGCGCCATCGAAAGTACCGGCCGTCAGGTCAGACAGAATGCGCCCGGTGCTTGGCAGCGCGCTGCGTGGCACCTGCGTGGCCGGGTCCCACAGGCGCGATCGCAGCAGCGCCCGCGAGCACTGAAAGTACACCGTCTGCACGTCCACGATAAGCACCGAGCGCGGCTGCTTGCCGTCCATCGCAAAGCGCTCAAGCAGCGCGGGGTCGACACTGACGCGCGCCGTGCCGTTCACCCGCAGCGTTTCACCCACGCCCGGCACCAGGAACAACAGCGCCACGCGCGGATCAGCCAACACGTTCAGCAAGCTGTCCATGCGGTTGTTGCCCCGGCGGTCGGGCAGCAGCAGCGTTTTTTCGTCTTCCACCACGACAAAACCGGCGGGATCGCCGCGCGGCGATGCGTCCAGCCCGTCCGGCCCCGATGTTGCCAACATCGCAAACGGCGCCGCTTCAATGAACGCGCGGTAATGCGGATGCACGTGATCCACTTCCTTCTTCAGCGAGGCCTCGCCGGGGGCGCCGTACAAGGCTTGCAGCGCGGCGGCGTCGGTGACGAGATGAGCGGGATCGATGTGCATGGCGGGTTCCGGTCGGCAGGGTCAGGCCAGGATGGCGGGCAGGTCGGCTACGGTCAAAAAGAGTTCGTCGGGCTTGCGTTCGCGCAGGGCGTCCACATGGTTATAACCCCAGGCGACCGACCCTACGCGCACGCCGGCCTTGCGGGCGGCGTCGATGTCGCGCATTTCGTCGCCCACCAGCAGGAAGCGTTCGGGGGCGACTTCATGGCGCCGCATCAAGCGGTCGATCTTGGCGGCCTTGCCGAACAGGTCGGTGCCGCATTCATAGTCGTCGAACAGCGCGCAGGTGTCCGCGCCCAGCACGCGCTGCACGTTTTCAATGGAATTCGAACTGATCACCGCCAGGCGCACGCCGCCTGCCTTGATCCGCGCCACCGCCTCGGCAATGCCATCGAACAGGTGCACGCTGGGGTCGATGTCCTGCATCAGCGTGCGCACGTGCGTCATGATGGCCGGCAGTTTCCACAACGGGATGCCCAGGTACTTCAGGATTTCCGAGGCCTCGCGGTGACGCAGGTTTTCGCGTTCGGTCAGGTCGATCTTGCGAAAGCCGTACTTGTCGGCCACCGTGTTCAGGATGGAGTTGAACCAGGGCATGGTGTCCGCCAAGGTTCCGTCAAAGTCGAATGCAGCGATGTCGTATTTCAAGTAATCAGTCCGTTTGCCGGCTTCTGGCGGGGCTACAAGCCGTTGGGGTGAAGCAAATAGTGCACGACCGGCGCCAGCGCTTCAAGCGGCGGCGCGCTGGCCACCACGCGCGCGGCATTGGTCCACGGGTAGTCCAGGCCCAGCAACCAGCCGAACACGGCGGGCATGTCGCCGGGCGGCAGCGTGACCATGGTTTCGATGGTGATGGTCAGGTCCGTGGCGCGATACGGTTGCGCCTGGAATTTCCAGTCGTAGCGGCCGCAGCCTACGCGCACATTGCCGGTGGCCTTTTCGGTCATGCCGACGATCCAGTCGCACTGGTAGTCGGGCAAGCGCGCGTCGGGCGCGGGACGCGACAGGTAGAACGTGTAGACGTTTTCGTAGGTCTGGCCAAACTTGCGCACCAGGGTGTCCGCAATGGCCGCGACCCCGTGGGATTCGGGCGGAAACGCGATGGCTTGCGTGCGCAAGGCCATTTTCAGCACCGCGTCCGACGCGAATGCCCGCGCCAGATGATGCGGTCGGTTCTCATCCTTGGCGTGGAAATAGTCGCGCAGCACGGACTCGGTGCTGGCGGGAGATAAGGAATCGGAAGTCATTTCAAGAACGGGCGTCATGGGCTCAACAGGGCAAGAGGGCCATCAGGCCGTGATGGGGTCGAACCACTTCGAGACGTTAGGCGGCTCGTAGATGGCATAGCGATCCAGCAGCAGGGCGGGGTCTTCTTCGACCACCAGCATGTCGCGATGCTGCGGTCGGATGAAGGCTTCGTCGACGGCGTGATCCACAAACTGCACCAACGCGTCGTAGTATCCCGCGACATTCAACAGGCCGCAGGGCTTCTGATGCATGTTCAGCTGCGCCCACGTCCACACTTCAAAAAACTCTTCCAGCGTGCCCGCACCGCCAGGCAATGCGATGAAGCCGTCCGACTTCTCAATCATCATTGCCTTGCGCTCGTGCATGTTCTGCACCAGGTGCAATTCGGTCAGGCCACGATGCGCCTGTTCTTTCTTTTGCAGCAGTTCGGGGATGACGCCGATCACGCGGCCGCCGGCGGCCAGCACTTCGTTGGCCACCACGCCCATGATGCCGACGACCGATCCGCCGTACACCAGCCCCAGGTCGCGCTTGACCAATTCGCGGGCCAGCACGCGGGCCTGCTCGATGTAGTCCGGGCGGGTGCCGGGGTTCGAGCCGCAATATACGCAGATGTTCTTCAGGTTCATAACAGGTTCGTGATGGCCGGGCCCGTTACAGATTGCGTCACGGGCGTTCCGGGAAGTCGATAGTTTACGAGAACGTCAGCGGGCGCGTTTTGGGGCTCGGGCGCCGTGCAAATTGGTGGCAGGAGCAATGTTTGGACACAGCAACTTCCGCTGCGATCGGTAGACTGAGTCGTTCGGTACGACTGGAAATCCAGCGTCGTAGGGCTTTCACTAACAGAGGAGCGAACGATATGGAACAAACGACCCGAACCCCCGAGAAGGCCAGCCGCCCATTCGACATGGACGTGAAGGCGATCCGCGCCAAGGCGCGCCAGGACATCGAGTCAGGCGCTGTTACGGACACCTATCGCGCAGACCGGGAAACCGTGCTGAAGCTGCTGAACGAGGCTCTGGCCACCGAAGTGGTCTGTGTGCTGCGCTACAAGCGCCACTACTTCATGGCTCGCGGCTTGAACGCCGAGCCGGTCGCGGCGGAATTCGCCGAACACGCCACGCAAGAACAGGAACACGCCGACCGTCTGGCTGAACGCATCGTTCAGCTGGGGGGCGAACCAAACCTGTCTCCCAAGGGCCTGCTCGAGCGCAGCCATTCGGAATACGTCGAAGGGTCATCCCTGCAAGACATGATCAAGGAAAACCTGATCGCCGAACGCATCGCCATCGACAGCTATCGCCAGATGATCGAATACATCGGCGAACAGGACTCGACCACGCGCCGCTTGCTGGAAGAGATCCTGGCGGTTGAAGAGGAACACGCCGACGATCTGGCGGACTTCCTGTAAGACTGGCCGCTACACGGTATCGGCCACCTCGTGTCGGCCACACAGCAAGGGCGCCTGAAACTCAGGCGCCCTTGCTTTTTCAGAGGGCTTCGCCCCACAGATCGTATTCATCCGACTCGGTGACGCGCACGCGCACCAGATCGCCCGCTTTCAAGGGCTTGTCGGAACTGACGTACACACAGCCATCAATCTCCGGCGCGTCCGCGCTGCTGCGGCCGATAGCGCCGTCTTCGTCCACTTCATCGATCAGCACGTCGATCTCGCGGCCCACTTTGCGGGCAAGGCGCGCGGTGGAAATACCCTGCTGCAATTCCATGAAGCGTTCCCAGCGGTCTTGCTTCACGTCGTCGGGCACGGGATTGTCCAGCAGGTTCGCGGGCGCGCCTTCCACCGGCGAATACTGGAAACAGCCCACGCGATCCAGTTGCGCTTCCTGCATCCAGTTCAGCAGATACTGGAAGTCTTCCTCGGTCTCGCCGGGAAAGCCCACGATGAACGTGGAGCGGATGGTCAGATCGGGGCAGATTTCACGCCAGCGCTTGATGCGCGCCAACGTCTTGTCTTCAAACGCCGGGCGCTTCATGGCCTTCAGAATGCGCGGGCTGGCGTGCTGGAACGGAATGTCCAGGTACGGCAGGATCTTGCCCTCGGCCATCAGCGGAATCACTTCGTCCACGTGCGGGTACGGGTACACATAGTGCAGACGCGTCCACACGCCCATTTCGGACAGCGCCAGGCACAGTTCCGTCATGCGCGTCTTGACCGGGCGGCCGTTCCAGAAACCGCTGCGGTACTTGACGTCAACGCCGTACGCGCTGGTGTCTTGCGAAATCACCAGCAGTTCCTTCACGCCAGCCTTGACCAGGCGTTCGGCTTCGCTGAGCACGTCGCCCACCGGACGGCTGACCAGGTCGCCGCGCATCGACGGAATGATGCAGAAGCTACAGCGGTGATTACAGCCTTCCGAAATTTTCAGATAAGCGTAGTGGCGCGGCGTCAGCTTGATGCCTTGCGGCGGCACCAGGTCCAGGTACGGGTTGTGGTCCTGCTTGGGCGGCGCGGCATCATGCACGGCGCGCACCACCTCTTCGTATTGCTGGGGGCCCGTCACCGCAAGCACGCTGGGATGCACCTTGCGGATCACCGATTCCTCGACGCCCATACAGCCGGTCACGATGACCTTGCCATTCTCGGCCAGCGCTTCGCCAATCGCTTCAAGCGACTCGGCCTTGGCGCTGTCGATGAACCCACAGGTGTTGACGACGACAACATCCGCGTCGTTGTATTCGGGCGTGACTTCGTACCCTTCGGTGCGCAGTTGGGTCAGGATGCGTTCGGAGTCGACCAGGGCTTTAGGACAGCCCAGGCTGACGAAGCCGACTTTGGGGGAAGACATGGAATACCTCGGTGGGCGCGAGCCGGCGCCAATGATCAAAACGTGCGCAATTTTAGCGCGGCGGAGCGGGGGCCGTTATTTTAGGGGAAACGCGGCGCATTCATAGCCTGGCGTGTCGCGTTCGTGCTGCTTTGCGTCGGTCACGTATTGCCGTCGAAGGGTTCACGAATTCAGCGGTCAAAAATCGGATAGTTACTAAAATCTTATAACGCCGGTCAACGACATTAATACGGCGTTCAAATTCTAGTAAAAATCAGATTTTGCTTATTCGCGCCGGTTTTCATTGTTTTTGACTATCTCGTCACGCAAACTGCCTCAACATTTAGTTTCAACGAGATAGAACGCGCCTTCGGCTTGCCGCGGGCGCGGAACCGTTATGAATTCCTATTGGTGCCGGCGAGTCGCCGCAGTGGTATTGATCGCGGCGGGCGCTTGCCCTACCGAGCCCTTCGCGCAGACCCCGCCCGAGGTGGTATCGCGCCCTTCCGAAATTGAACGCAGGCAAGAGCAAGAGCTGGACGCCCAGCGCGCCCGCTCGGCCGAGCGCCCGGATGTCTTGTCGCCCGATGCCGCGCGCAGCAAAAGCGAGCTGCACCTGCCCGTTGAATCGCCTTGCTTTGTCATCGGTGACCTGAGCTGGGACGACGCGCCACCCCCTTCAGCCTTGGCCGGGGCCGCTCGCGATGTCATCGGCCAATGCGTCGGCGGACAAGGGCTGCGGGCGTTTCAGGAATATCTGAACGCCTGGCTGATCCAGGATGGCCAGATCACGGCACGCGTGGTGGTGCCTGAACAATCGCTGGCGTCAGGCGCGCTGACGCTGCGCTTTCTGCCCGGCCGCATCTCGGGCGTGCAAGACGCCAATACCGTTGGATGGTGGCGCACCGCCTTGCCCACCGGCCCTGGAGGCGAATTGAATCAGCGCGATCTGGACCAGGCGCTGGAAAATATCCGCCGGCTTCGTGGTCAGGCGGACGCCACCATCGATGTCGGGCCCGGCCCCGAACTTGGTGACTCCGACATCATTCTGCGTCCAGGCACGGGCAAGCGTTGGCATGGCTACGTGGGCAGCGACAACGGCGGCCTGGACGCCATCGGCAAGTATCAGATCAACGCCGGGCTGACCCTGGATTCCCCCTTGTTCCTTTATGACCAGCTGTCTGTGTCGTGGAACAGCAATGCGCGCTGGCGCGATGCGGACTCGAACACGCGGGCCGCGTCCATCAACTACAGCATCCCCTTTGGCTACTGGACGGCCTTTGCCGGCGCCAGCAAATCCACCTATCGCCAAACCGTGGCCGGTTTTGACGAACCCATCGTCTACGGCGGCACCACCAAGCAGTTGCAGGCGGGCGTGTCGGTGGTGCCCTATCGCGGTACCGACTACAAGGGCACGGCGACGATGGCCGTGCTACGCAAGCGCGTCGGCAGCACGTTGAACGACGTCGCCATTGAAGTCCAGCGGCGCGACGTGACGGGCTACGACATCAACGTGGCGCACCGTCACTATGTGGGCCGAGCGGTGCTGGATGCCGGCGTGGGCCTGCGCGGCACGCTGGCCGGCCTGTCCGACCAACCCGGCTTCGTCTACGGCGACCCCGACTGGAATGGCCGCAGCACCATCGCGCTCGCCAATGCCGGGCTCTACCTGCCGTTTCAATTGGCGGACCAGCCCTGGGCGTACCACGTCAGCTGGCAAATCCAGCACGCCAAGACACCGGTCGTGCCCTCGGATTACTTCACCATCGGCAGTCGTTATGCGGTGCGCGGCTTTGAGGGCCAGATGACGCTGGCGGCCGAAGACGGCTGGACGCTGCGCAACGATTTGTCGCTGGGCCTGGACAAGCTGCTTGGCGGCCCCGGTCATCAACTGTATGCGGGTCTGGACGCCGGACGCGTGGGCGGCGAGTCGGCGCGATGGCTGACCGGGCGCACGTTGGTGGGCGCGGTGGCTGGGCTGCGCGGCCGCCTATCCATCCCCTATGTCGATGCCAGCTATGACCTGTCTGCCGGCTGGCCGTTGAAAAAGCCGGAATCGTTACAGACGGCATCCACCGTGTTCGCCGCAGCCGTGATGTTCGAGTTCTGATCCCGCGGCATTGCTCCGCCGGCCTTCCTGATTGATCTGGTCGACAAGGCGCCGGGCTTGCCCCGGTGCAGCGCCGCTTGCGCCGCCGTCGACGTTTACGTTACCCGGGTACGCATGATGTCCAAGCTTCGTTCGATGATTGTCTGGTCCGTCGTTTTCTTGCAGGTCTGGTCGCCAGTGCTGGCGCAGACGTTGCCGATAACCGTCGACAAGAGCGTTGCGGGCGCCAAGCCTTCCGTCGGCGCAACCAACGGCGTGCCGGTGATCAATATCGCGCCGCCCACGGCGGGCGGGGTGTCGAACAACCGCTACACGCAGTTCAACGTGGGACCTTCCGGCGCGGTGCTGAACAACAGCGGCGGCGCCAGCCAGACCCAGTTGGCAGGGCAGGTGGGCGGCAACATCATGCTGGGCAACCAGCGCGCCACCACCATCCTTAACCAGGTCACCGCGCCGAACCCGTCGCAATTGCTGGGCACGCTGGAAGTGGCCGGCAACCGGGCCAACGTCATCGTCGCCAACCCCGCCGGCATAACGTGCAACGGCTGCGGTTTCTTGAACGCCGACCGCGCCACGCTGACGACCGGCCGTCCGCTGATTGGTGCTGACGGGCGTATCGGCTTTGACATCGCATCGGGCAACATCCGCGTGGATGGCGCCGGCTTGAACGGCGGCAACCTTGGTCAGGTCGACCTCTTGGCCCGCAGCTTGGAAATCAACGCCGGCGTGTGGGCGGATCGGCTTAACGTCACGGCCGGCGCCGCGCGCGTCGACTACGACACCGGCATCGTCACCGCGCAAAGCGGGCAAGGCGCCAAGCCCGACGTGGCGTTGGACACGGCTGCGCTGGGCGGCATGTATGCAAACAGCATCCGGCTGATCGGCACCGAAGCCGGGGTGGGCGTGAACATCGGCGGCAACCTGGTGGCGTTGACGGGCGACCTGCACGTGAACGCGGCCGGAGACGTGCGCATTACGCCCAGCGGCACGGTGCAAGCAGCCGGCGCGCTGCGCGTGGATAGCGGCGGGGACCTTGCCGTGCAAGGCGTGGCGCAGGCAGCGGGCGCGACCATGTTGGCCGCGCGCCGCGATACGGACATTCAAGGCGCAGTCGCGGCCGGTGGGTCGTTGAACGTGACGGCGGGAAAGCGCGTGATTGTCGGCTCGCAAGGGGGCCTGCGTACCCAAGACGCGTTGCGCGTGACGGCAGGCCAGGATCTGGCCCTGTCTGGTCACTTGCTGACGGCCGATCAGAACATCATCGCGGTGGCGGGCCGCAACTTGAAGATGGCGGGCTTGCCGCTTGCCGGTGTTCAGCCGGGCGCGGGTGTGGGGAATGGCGACGGCAACGGCATCGGCGACGGCAGTGGCGCTGGCAATGGCACTGGCAACGCCAACGCCAACGCCAACGCGATTGTCGATGCGCTCGCAGCGGGCGCATCGGCCGGCGGCGCGTCGCAAGCGTCCGGCGTCATCTCCGCCAACTCCGGCATCACGCTTCAAGCGGGGCGCGACCTGGTGCTGCCGCGACAGATATACACGTCCGGCACGTTGTTGACTCAGGCCGGCGCCAACATGGTCTCGGAAGCGGGCGCGCAGGCACAGTCGGCCAAGGGCATGACGATGCGCGCAGGCGTGGATGCCAATCTGGCTGGCGCGGCCTTGACGGACGGCGCGCTGTCGATCGGCGCAGGGCGAAATCTGCGCATGGACGGCAGCGCGCTGGCCTACGGCGGCGGCTTGGCGCTAAAGAGCGGCAACGATTTGCGTTTGGGTCAGACCAGCCGCGCGCAAGGCGCGGGCATCGTGGTGGACGCCGGTGGAGATGTCCGCGTCGGCGGTGACATGGTGTCCGGAGAAACCGTCGACGTGAAGGCGGCCGGCAGTGCGCTGCTGGGGGGCACGCTGAATGGCAAGCAAGGCATACACGCACGGACGGGCGGCGCGCTAAGTGTCTCCGGTGCGGCGGACGCCGACCAAGGCGCCGTGACGCTGGCGTCGGGCGCTGACCTTTCGGTTACCGGCAGTGGCAGCGTGCAAGCGCGTGGCCCGGTCGCGTTGCACGCCAAGGGGGCGTTGAACGCAGCGGGCACGGTGTCGTCCATGGCTGCATTGACGGCCCAAGCAGCGCGTGACGCCAAGGTCAGCGGCAAGCTCTTGTCGGGCGGCCCCATGCGGCTTCAGGCGGCGGGCGATGTGGTGGCGGACACGAACGCGCGTCTGCAATCGGAAGGGGCAATGACGCTGCTGGCCGGGCAGGATCTGTCCTTGGCAGGCGAAGCCGAAACCAATGCGACCTTGAAGCTGAACGCCGGGCGTGACCTGCGCATCGACGGCGCGGCGCGCGCCTACACCGGCGCGGTTGCATTGAACGCCGACAACGCATTGCAGCTGGGCAAGACCAGCCGCGTGCAGGGCGACGGCGTATCCGTGCTGGCGGGCGGCGACTTGGTCGCTGATGGCTCGATGGCTTCACGGGGCGACATGGCAGTAGCGGCGGGCCGGGACGTGCGCGTCGGCGGCCAGGCACAAGCCACGGGCAAGCTGGATTTGCACGGCGCGGGTGACGTCACGATTGCGAAGGGTGCAAGCGTGGATGCGGAACGCAGCGCGGCCGTCACGGCGGGGCAAGACATCGCGATTGCCGGCGCGCTGCGCAGCAACGAAGGCAACCGTGTCGAAGCCCGGGGCGCATTGCGCCTGGATGGCGAAACGTCGGCGGCGCAAGGCGCGCTTGAGCTGTTGGCGGGCGGTGATCTGTTGGTCGGCAAGCACGGCAAGGCGTTTGCGGGAGGCACATTGCTAGGCCAAAGCGGCGGCGCGTTGACAGTAGACGGGGCGCTGTCCAGCAGGAATGCACAGAGGTTGACGGCGGCGAGCGACATTGCGATAGGCGGCCAACTGCTGTCCGGCGACACGCTGTCATTGCGCGCCGGTCAAGACCTGGGCATTGGCGCGGCCGCGCAAGTGCAATCCACCACGACCACAACGCTGAACGCCGGCCGCGATGCGAATCTGGCGGGCACGGCAGTCAGTGATGGTTCCATGGCGATGCACGCGGTGCGCGATCTGAATGTGGACGGCGCAGCGCTGGCCTACGGGGGCGCACTTGAGCTCCAGAGCGGCAAGGATCTACGCCTGGGTGCAAGCAGCCAGGCGCAAGGGCTAGGCGTGGCAGTGGCTGCGTCGCGTGACCTTCATACCCAGGGCGAAATTCTTGCCCAAGGCCCCGCGCTGCTGACGGCGGGTGATCGCGCAGTGCTGGGCGGCAAGCTCGCGGCCGATGGCGAACTGACGCTGCGGGCCGCGGGCGCGGCCCAGCTTACCGGCGCATTCGAAGCGACGGGCAGTGCGTCCCTGTCGGGCGGCGAAGAGGTTGCGCTGGCGGGTAGCCTGCGCAGCAACCTGGGCACGCAGGTGGACGCGGCGCGCAAGTTGGATATCACTGGCGCCGTTGGTGCGGCGCAGGGCGCCGTATCCCTGGCGTCGGGCAGCGACCTCACCATAGGTGCCAGTGGCCACGTGCACGCGGCGGGGCCGGTGGCCTTGCGTGTCGGCGGCGGACTGAGCGCGGCGGGCACGGTGTCGTCCATGGCGGCGCTGACGGCGCAGGTCGCGCGTGACGCCTGGGTAGACGGCAAGCTGTTGGCGGGCGGCAACCTGTTGCTTGATGCCGTCGGCAAGGTGACGGCGAGCGCGGCTGCGCGCTTGCAATCGGAAGGCGCCATCAACGTGTCGGCCGGCAAGGATCTGGCCCTGGCGGGCGAAGCGCTGGCCAACGCCGGCATTACGTTGGACGCGGGTAGCGACTTGCGCATTGATGGCACGGCGCGAGCGTATGACGGCGCACTGACCATGAACGCGGGCAACGCGCTGCGGCTGGGCGCGTCCAGCGGCACGCAAGGGGCAGGCATTTCGGCACAGGCGGGCAGTGACCTTCACGCGGCGGGCACGATGGGGTCGCGCGGCGCCATCGATTTGGCTGCGGGCCGCGACGTTCGCGTGGACAGCACCGCGTCGGCAAGCGGCAATATTTCCTTGGCTGCGCGGCACGACTTGAGCACGGGGCAGACGGCGCAGTGGTATGTCGAAGGCGCGTCGCGCGCGATGGTGGGCAACGATATGACGTTGTCCGGCGCGTGGCGTGGCAATGGCGACATAACGCTGGCCGCCATCGGCGCGTTGACGCTTGATGGCGAACTGGCCGCCAGCGTGGGCGGCCTGGACTTGAGCGCGGGACGAAACCTGTCGGTGGGCGCGTTGGCGCGCATCGCGGCGGCGGGGCCCGCGCGTGCAACAACAGACGGCGACCTGCTGGTGGCCGGCACCGTCAGTTCATTGAACGCGCTGACCTTGCAGGCCGCGCGCAATGCCAGCATCGGCAAGCAGCTGTACGCGGGTGGCGCGCTGGACGTGCAGGCCGGTCACATGCTGGCCGTGGCGGGCGGCGCACAGCTTCAGTCCGACAGCGCGATGGCGCTGAAGGCGGGCCAGGATCTGAATATCGTCGGCACGGCGATGTCCGAAGGCAGCATGGCGCTGACGGCCGCGCGCGACCTGCGTGTGGATGGCGATGCGCTGGCCTACGGTGGCACGCTGGCCTTAAAGGGCGGCAACGATGTGCTGCTGGGCTCGGCGAGCCAGCTTCAAGGGCAGGGCGTTCAGGCGCAGTCCGGGCGCGACCTTGCTGCCGGTGGTGTGCTCGTTTCCAAGGGCGATGCGCAATGGCAGGCCGGCCGGGATATCGCGGTCGACGGCAAGGTTGGCGTGGACGGTTCGCTGGATCTGGTCGCCAAGAAGGACGTGCGCGTCGGTGCGACCGGGCAGCTTGAAGCGTCCGCCAACGCGCGTCTCCAGGCAGCGGGTGCCGCAACGATCGCGGGCGCGGTGCGCGGCGATCACGGCGCGTTGATACAGAGCGGCGGCGCGATGGCCGTCACGGGCACCACGGCATCGGCCAAGGGGCCGTTGCAGTTGATTGCGGGACAAGACCTGGGCCTGTCATCCGACAGCCAGACGCTGGCGGGTGGCGCTTTGCTGGCACGCGCGGGCGCGTCGCTGATAGCGGCCGGCACGTTGTCATCGCTGGCCGATGCGGTCCTGGATGCCGGCTCCAACATAACGCTGGCGGGCCAGAGTCTGGCGACGGGCGCGATCACCGCAAACGCCGGCGGCGTCTTGGCCGCCTTGGCGGGCTCGCGGTTGCAGGCGGATGGATCTGTCGAGGTCCACGCAGACAGCGCGGCGTTGTCGGGCACGCTGGTGGCCGGACAATCGGCGCAGCTGCGCGTACAGCGGGACCTGGCGGTGGATGGCACTGTGCTGGCCGACGCGGGCACGCTTGCCGCCAGCAGCGGTGGCGATATGACGCTGGGCAGCGCAAGCGAACTGCAAGCCGGCGGAAAACTGCTGGCGCAGGCGGGCGGAAAGTTACGAGCGGCGGGCACCTTATCCGGTGAAACCGACATCGCCATGCAAGCGGAGTCGGATGCCGAGCTGAGCGGCAAGACGGTCGCCAACGGTACGCTTGAAATCAATGCTGGCCGGGATCTGACGGTCGCGGACAAAGCCTTGGCACAGGGCAGCCGCAACTTGCTGCTGACCGCAGGCCAAGACCTGCGCATCGCAGGTACGGCGGGCACGGCAGAGGACGCTGGCAACTTGGGCACGGAGGCCAGGGGCGCGGCGGCTGGGGGCGATGCCGCCCAGCGCGCAGAAGCCAAGCGGGCAGACACCGAAGGCACGGACACCGAAGGCACAGACTTCGAAGGCACTGGCTCTCATGGCCTCCGCACCAGAAGCGCGGGCACCAAGAAATCAGCTACCACCGGCGGCACGCTTAGCGCACAGGCCGGTCGCGATCTGTCCATCACGGACACCGGCACGGTCACCGCGGGCTCCCCCATTGCACTGAAAGCCGCTCGTGACATCAACATCGACGGCATCGCAACAGCCCTTGCGGGCACGTTGCAAGCCGACGCAGGCGCCAAGCTGCAAGTGGGCGCCTTAGGTCGGATGCAAGCGTCCGACAACCTTGCCGCAAGCGCAGGCACTGATCTGGATTCCGACGGCGTCATTGCGGCGGGCGGCGGCCTCACGCTGGCAGCGGGCGGTAGCGCCCGATTGGGCGGCGTTGTGGCAGCGTTGGGCGAGCGCGCGGCCGGGGATGCGCAGATCTCCGCGCAACACGACCTGACCATCAAGCAAGGCGGACAAGTCCAGGCCGCCGGTGCGCTAAGCGCGCACGCAGGCCAAGACCTCAGCGCGTTGGGGGCGTTGAGCTCGGTTGCCGACATGGCACTGACTGCCGCGCGCGATGTGCGCGTGGACGGCACCGTGGCTTCCGATGCCAACCTGACGCTGACCGGACGCAACCTGACCGTTGCCGCAACCGGTCTTGCCCAAGCAGGCGGCACGCTTGCCGCCACCGCCCAAGAGGCCGTGCTGGTGGCTGGGCGCATGTTGGCGGGGCATTCGCAATCGTTGATCGCGGGTAACGCCCTGACGGTGCAAGGCACGGTTGCCGCGTTGAACGGCGACCTGACGATGACCTCGCGCCAAGGCGACGTGGCGTTGGACGCGGCATCGACCGTGCAGTCCAGCGGCATGTTGACGGCCGATGCCGGCGCTGCGCTGCGCGCCCAGGGTTCGCTGGCCGCAGGCCATGGCATGACCTTGCGCGCAGGCACGGATGCCGCGCTGGGTGGCGTCACCGCCACGCAGGCGGGCGACTTGAACGCCTTCGCCGCGCACAACATGACCGTTGCGGCAGACGGCCGCCTTCAATCCGCCGGCGCGCTGACCCTGAAAGCGGGCGGCACACTGGCCAACGCGGGCGTGGTGTCGGCCAATGACAGCGCCAGTGTCAGCGCCGGCGCCGCGTTGCTGAACCAGGGTTCCGTCCTGGCAGGCGGCGACCTGCTCGTCACCACACCGGGCATGCTCGACAACGCAGGCCGATTGGTCGCCGGCATGGACGGCGAAGGCGCCCTTAATCAGCCAGGCAGCCTCACGCTGAAGGCCGGCCACATCGTTCATCGCGGCACCAGCCTGGCCGGCAAGGACCTGACGCTTGCCGCAGGCAACCTGGACCTTGCGCATGGCGCGCTGTCCGCAGTGGGCAACGTCACGCTGGCCACGCCGGGAGACATCGACGCCCATCAGGCCGTCGTACAGGGCGGCGGCGTGGAAATCTCGGCCGCCAACCTGAACAACCAGGCAGGCAAACTGACCTCGACCGGCGCGGCCAGCCTGACGCTGGCGGGCACGCTGGACAACACCGACGGGCTTATCGCCGCGGCGGGGGACTTGAACATCGCCGCCACCACGATCGTCAACCGCGAGGGCACGCTGGCGGGCGGCAATCTTGTACTGAAAGCCATTGCCACCGTCGACAACCGCGCCGGTTTGATCCAGGCCGATAACGCACTGACGCTGACCTCAGGGTCGCTGGATAACAGCGCCACGCTTGCGGTGGCGGGCGGAGCACCGAAGGGCGTGCTGGGCAAGGTGGTTGCCATCGTGGCGGACCGCGTCGACAACCAAGGTGGATCCATCCAGGCGGGGCAGGATCTGACCCTGACCACGCGGGAACTGGATAACCAGGGCGGTGAGGTGGCCGCGCAAGGCAACGCCCGCATCGTGGCCGACACCTTGAAGAATGGCCAGGGCAAGCTGCTGGCGGGCAACAGCCTGACCGTCATCGCGCAGGTCTTGCATGGCCTGGGCACGCTGCAATCGGCGGGCGATCTCAGCTTTCAGTATGCGGGCGCGTTGAACCAGACGGGCGACCTGTCCAGCGGTCGCGATTTGAACCTGTCGCTGGGCGGGGCGCTGGATAACAGCGCCACCATCAGCGCTGGGCGCGACCTGAGCATCCAGGCGGATTCGCTGGTCAACCATGCCACCGGCCAGCTTCTGGCGGGCGGCGGCAACACCCTTAACGTCACGCACGGCCTGACGAACGCGGGCCTGATCGACGGCGCCATCACGCGCATCAACGCCGGCGGCGTGGACAACCTGGCCCGCATCTACGGCGACAAGGTCGCGATTCAGACCCACACACTGGTCAACAGCGCAGGGGTAGGCGGGGGCGCGGTCATCGCGTCCCGTGGCGCCATGGACCTGGGCGTGGCTTCACTGGTGAATCGCGATCACGCGCTGATCTACGCCGGTGCGGACCTTTCCATTGGCGGCGCGCTGGATGCCGGCGGCAACGTGGCGGGGTACGCGGGGTCGTTGTTGAACTCGGGCGCCACCATCGAAGCGGCGGGCAACGCCCGCATTTCCGCGGCGTCGTTGTTGAACCAGAACGCCGGCTATAGCAGCCAGACGGCAGTGGTGTCGTCCCAGCCCAAGGCGTACTTCACCCCGGCGGGCAGCACCGACATGTACGACGCAGAGACCAACTGGCTGTGTGACGAGGTCACCCCTCAGTGCAGCAAGGACCCGGCTTGGCTGGACGACGATCCCGAGCGCATGTTCCTGCTGCCGTCCGACAAATATCCGGCGGCGCGCTACGGCCCGCCGTTCGACTACACCCCGGGTGGAAAACGCAAGGCGGGTGTCAGTTCGCCGATCGCGTTGGCTTATACCCCGGCCGACGTCGCGTGCAGCGGCGGCGACGCGGGCGGCGGATGCTGGGACGTGCCCGAATGGTTCGGCTATGGTTCCGATGCGCGCATATGGTCGATATTCGGCATCACCCCGCCGTCGGGCTCCGTGCCGATTTGGATCCCTCCGGAAGCGCCATGCTTTAGCAACAGCCCGGCGTGCCTTGCCGAAGGCGCTCGCCGCAAGGCGTATGAAGCCGCGCATGCCGCGTACACGGAGCCCTACAAGATCCTGGACGCCCGCATCCGCGAATTCAACGCCGATTTCCGCAACCGCCTGGTCGGTACGCTGACGTACTACCAAGTCAACGAAACCGTCACCGAAACGCGCACGCTGTCGTCGGACCCGGGCAAGATCCTGTCCGGCGGCGCGATGACGCTGGCCGGTGCCGTTACCAACGACAAGAGTCAGATCGCCGCGGGGGGCGCGCTGCACGTGGCGGGACCCGCCATCCACAACATCGGCGCGGGCGGCCAGCGCACCGTCGTGCGCGAGGGCACGGCCACGGTCTCGCAGGCGCGGTCCAAGGACCGCAAGGAATACTCCTCCGGCTACACGGCCACCCTGGCCGGTCAAGCCATCGAGCTTCCCGTGGGAACCTCGGGCGGACACACCAACGTCGCGTTGGCTGGATCGGCGCCGGGCAACACGGGTATCGGCAAGCCGGGCCCAGTGCTGGTCGCCAGCCTGGAGCTGCCCGGCGGCACGGTGGTGCGCACCGTTTCCAACCCCGCCAGCATTCCCGACAACCAGCTGTTCACCGTAGACAAGCGCCCCGACGTGCCGTACCTCGTCGCGACGGACCCGCGCTTTGTCGGCCAACGGCCCACGGTATCCAGCGACTACCTGTTCGATCTGCTGCGCCAGCCCGACGCATTGCCGGGCACCACGGTCGCGGGCGGGGCGGGCGCGGGCGCCGGGCTTGCCGGCCCGCGCCCTGACAAGCCTGCTGACGCCGATCGGGTGCACGTTGCTATCGGCAATGGCGCCGTCGCGCAGCAAGCAGCGGCGGGCCCTGCCGTGGGCGCAGGTTCCGGCGTGGACGCGCAGCGTCTGCACGCCCCGGCTGCCACCAACGTCGGTAACGCCGCGCTGGACGGCGGCGGCACCATTGCCGGCAACGCCGTGCCAGGCGGCAAGACGCTGTCCGGCGCGCGGCTGCCCGGCTGGGACGCCCTGTTGCCCCCCGGCGCCAAGTTCCTGACGCCCTCGGGCCAACCCAAGCGTCTGGGCGATGGCTTCTACGAGCAAAAGCTCGTGTCTGACCAAATCCTGTCCACGACTGGACTACGGTTCCTGGACCGCTTCGGCGACAACGACAGCCAATACAAGGCCTTGATGGCGGAAGGCGCCAAGTTCGCGCGGGCCAACAACGTCCAGCTCGGCGTGGCGCTGACCGATGAGCAACAACGCCGGCTGACCAGCGATCTTGTGTGGCTGGTCGAACAAACCGTCACCCTGCCGGACGGCAGCACCGACACCGTGCTGGTGCCCAAGGTCTACCTGGTTGTGCGCAAAGGCGACCTGAAGGGCGACGGCACATTGATGGCCGGCCGCGACGTCAAGCTTGCGGCGGACGGCGACATCGTCAACAGCGGCACGATCGGCGCACGCCATGCCACGGTGATGAGCGCGTCGAATATCGTCAACCGGGCGGGTGGTTTGGTGCAGGGGGCGGTCGTGGATCTGGCCGCACGCGAAGACCTGACCAACCTAGCCTCGCTGATTCAGGGCGATTCCGTCACGCTGAAGGCGGGGCGCGACATCGCGCTGGCCTCGACGGCGGCGTCTGAGAACTTCGGCAACACCTGGGGTTCGCACGTCACGGGCGTGGCTCGCGTGGATGCCGGTGACTTGAATATGCGAGCCGGTCGCGACATCAGCCTGACCGCCGCGCAAGTCAACGCGGAGCGCAACGCTGGGTTGCAAGCCGGCCGCGACATCAATCTGAGCACTGTGACGGAACGCCATGGCGAGTCCATCGTCATCAACAAGAAAAACCGTCATGACCTGAGCACCGGCAAAGAGATCGGTTCGTCGATTGCCGCGGGCGGCAACCTGACGCTGATCGCGGGGCAAGACGTGAACGCCCGTGCGGCTGACGTCACTGCCGGCAAAAAGTTGGCGGTGGGCGCTGGGCGCGACATCAATCTGACGGCCGGGGTGGAGTCTGGCTCGGCATACGACGAGCTTCACTACAAAAAGCGCGGCTTCCTGTCGTCCAAGACCACGCACATCATCAAGTCGGCTGATTGGGAACAGGCCAAGGGCTCGACCTTCACCGGCGACACCGCCCTATTGATGGCCGGGCGCGACTTGAGAGTGGCAGGTTCGAACGTTGGCGCGCAGAACGACCTGGTGATGTCGGCCGACCGCGACGTCAACATTCTGGCCGGCCAGAACGCCGAGGACGGCTACGACTACAAGGTGGTCAAGAAGTCAGGCTTTGGCGCCATGGGCGGATTGAGCTATGGCACCAGCAAGCAGACGGATTCGCTTGATAGCAAGAAGGTTTTCCACAACGCCAGCACCGTCGGAAGCGTCGAAGGCGATGTGCTGATCAACGCTGGCAGCGCTCTCAATATCAAGGGCAGCAACGTCATCGCACGCCAGGGCGACATCACGCTGATCGGCAAGGAAGTCAACATCGGCGCGGCGCTGGACACCACGAAAGAGAAGGAATTCCATGAGATCAAGCAGACGGGGTTGAGCATTAACGCCAACACGCCTTTGGTCGACGCAATGCAGACCGCGGGAAGAATGGGGGATGCAGCAGGGAGGACCGATAACAAGGTGATGCAGGGGCTGGCTTTGGCGACTACCGGCCTTGCCGCGGCTAACGCCTATGACGCTGTCGCGGCCGATCCCAAGAGCGCTGGCGGCGTGAGTGTCAGTATCAACTTTGGAGTGAGCAAGAGCCAAAGCACGGCAGATCGCGCGTCGTCTTCCGTTTTGGGATCTACCGTGGCAGCGGGCCAAGACCTGACCATCGTCGCCAAGGGGGCCGGCTCCGCGTCCGACGTCACCGTCACAGGTTCACGCCTGTCAGCAGGGAGCAACGCCATCATCAAAGCAGATGGCGACATTCTGCTGCAAGCTGCGCAAAACACCTTTGAACAACACACGAAGAACAAGAGCTACAGCGGTAGCGTCGGCATTGGGGTCTCAGCGAACAGCGAAGACGGTATAGGCGTGATGCTGAACCTTAGTGCCGGTGGGGGCCGAGGGCGCGCAGACGGCAAAGACGCTAATTGGACGTATACCGATGTCACTGCTGGCAACGTGCTGGCATTGCAATCGGGCGGGGATACCTCGCTGATCGGCGCGATAGCAAGCGCCGATCAGATCATCGCCTCGGTCGGCAAGAATCTTCAAATTGAGACTCTGCAAGATACCAGCACCTACGTTTCCAAGCAGCAAAGTGCTGGCGTCCAAGCAAGTATCTGCATCTACGGCTACTGCAAAAGCTCCGTCTCCGGCAACGTCTCGCAAGGCCGGATGGAAAGCAATTTCCAATCCGCCACACAGCAGGCGGGGATGAAGGCGGGTGACGGCGGCTTTCTGGTCAACGTTGGCCAGAACACCACGTTAACTGGTGGCGTCATATCGAGCAGTGAACAGGCTGTGGCAGACGGCCTGAATCAACTGTCCACCGGCACGCTTGTCGTCAAAGACTTGCAGAACACGGCGCGCTACAAGGCAGATCAGGTCGCATTGAGCGGCGGATATAGCTGGGGCGGCAGCGGGGAAGGAGACGCGAAGAAGGGCGATGTCGGGACGAACTCGAAAGGCCAGGCGGCTGGCGGCGCGGACAAAGTGCCAGGTACGAGCTTGCCGACAAGCAGCAACGGAGCTTCCGCCGGTCTGCCCGTGGTTGTCGCGGCTTCCGGGAATGCCAACTCGACTACATACAGCGCTATCAGCGGCGGCAGCGTAGCCATTCGTGATGGGGCTGGCCAACTTGCCCTGACCGGCAAGACTGCGGCGGAGACGATCGCGGCGTTGAACCGGGATACGTCCGATACGTTGAATGCGCTGAAGCCGATCTTTGACAAGGAGAAGATCGAGGCGGGGTTTGAGATTGCGTCAGAGGCCCAGCGGCAAGTGGGGCAGTTTTTGACGAATCGGGCGAAGGAGGCTGATGCACTGAAGAAGGCGATAGATGCCGAGACGGATCCCGCGCTCAAAGACGATCTCAAGGCCCGGTATGACGAAGCAGCAAAGTGGGGGCCGAACGGCGCGTATCGGCTTGGAGTGACCGCCATTTCAGCAGGCGCGGGGGGAAATGTCACGGGAAGTGCGGGGCAATTCTTGCAATCTGCCGCGGCGAACTACCTGCAGGCGTTAGGCGCCGGCAAGGTGAAGCAGATTGCGGACACTTTGGACAGTGAGGCTGCGCGGACGGCATTACAGGGATTGGTTGGTTGCGCTGCAGCCTTCGGTCAAGGAAGCCATTGTGGCGCCGGCGCAGCGGGGGCTGCGGCGAGTGTCGTACTTAACAACCTCATTCAGGGTCTTTCGGGGCATGGTGCCAAGGACCTGACGGCGGAGGAGAAGGAGTCACGAGCCAATCTGGTCGCCAGTCTCGTCGCGGGCCTTACCGTAGCACTGGGTGGAGATAGTGCTGTTGCGACCCTAGCCGCCCAGATCGAGACCGAGAACAACTACTTCGGGCAAAAATCCGAGGGTTTCAGGGCGTCTGAACAACGGCAATTTGATGCGGCGATTGCTTCTTGCGGTCCTGGAAACCCTGATGGCTGCGCCCGGGCTCGAGAGCTGAGCGGCATGTCGGCGCAACGCGACAAAGAGCTGGCAAGCGCTTGCGTAGATCGAGCAGCTTCCCTGTGCCGCGCAGCAATCCAGCTGGCGACAGCTAGCGGCAACGTCGTGTTCTTTGATAAGCAGGGTAAGCCGCTTGCTGTTCCGGCGGGTTCTCCTATGATCCAAGCGACGCCCGACCTGCGGGACGGGACTTGGCACTACACCATCGCTGCCAGTGTTGCTGAAGGGTTGGCGATTGATAGTGGTGGCGGGGCACTGAGTGGAATTGGTTCTGCCATCCGTGGTCTATTTAGACCTGGGGTGGCCGAAATTGCTGTTGCTGCAAAGGGCGCAGGTGATGCAGCAAGCCTAGCGAATGTCGCGAAGCTCAGTGGGCAACTTACTGGGCGAGAGATATCTGGCGGTCATGCGTTTGAAAAGCATGTTATTCAGAAGGGCGAATATAAAGATCTTGGCATAACTACTCGCGAACAGTTTGCCTTGCATATCGAAAGTGTCGTTAATAAACCAACTGCATTTCGTGAGCTAAGTGGTGGGCGCACTGCATACTGGGATAATGTCAGTGGTACAGTCGTTATTAGAAACCCTAAGGCGGTTGATGGTGGTACGGCATTCCGTCCTGTGAATGGGAAAGCTTACTTTGATGGTTTGAGGTGATTATTATGGAAATGATCAGTTCTTCGCGTAATTTAGCGAATGTTGGCCTTAGCCGAGACGAGATCGTCGTCTTGCATGCTGCTTTAAATGAAATATGTAATGGGATAGATGTGTTTGAATTTGACACGCGAATTGGCGTGAATTTAGAATTTGCAACGAATTTGCTTCAGGCGCTTGGTTCAGTGCTTGATGGCATGGATCATCTATCCGGCTGATTTTCAATGGCGTCGATCTAGTGCCGGCCCACACAAGAGCGGGGGGTTTTTGGTGGGGGGGTATTCCGGGTGCAAGGTGGACTTAATAAATCTGTTTTCTTATGTCGAGTGTAGGGGGGGCAAAACTCTGGATAACCTAGCCTAGAAGGTTGGTAAAAGTAAAATTTAAGGTAGTCAGACTACGTGGTTTAAGAATGGCGGTTTAGAAGTTATTTATAGCGCTATGGCAGGCAGGTTGGGCATATCCAATCAGTAAGGATGAAGTGAGCGCCATGGAAATATCGGAAAGCCTTCAAGATGAATTGGAAGGTTGTCGCTCTAGCACCTCAATCATTCGTCAGTATCTAAGTGTCTATGCAGGGGAATGCAGTGGGTTGGTAGAAAAAATATCCACCTGCTCTTTTTTGAACAGACGCAAACGTACCTTGATGCTTTGCATGAATTTTAATGCAGGCTTTCTACTGTAAGGTAATAAATTCCAGAAAACGGTTTCCCCAGCCCGAACGGTTGGATTTGATCGCTACGTTAATGATCATTTTTAGGTGATCTCGAATCTGCCTCGTACGCCGCCGAAGCGGTATGCAAGGCGTTGAATAGCGAGCTCCCAAATGCTATGGACGCTGCGGGCGTCAAAGCAACTGTTAAAGCCCGCCCTGCGGAGGCCGCCACAGTCAGGCCTCCAACGATGAAAGAGGACGCAGCGTCTATCGGGGCGAGGTACGTGGTGGTCGTCGGTAGGGCCAATGGATTCGCAGGCTATAAGTTTAAGTGAGTGAATATATGCTTGCTATTTGCAAATCAAATCTGGGTAGCGCTATCCCCTCGGCCGAGCGCTATTTAGGCGAGGTGGATCAAACTAATTATTCTCCTTTGAGTGTTGGGGAGAGTTACGTGGTGTATGCCTTGCTGTTTATTTTTGATAGGGTGGATTTTTTGGTGCGAGCTCCAGAACAACCACCTTTCTGGGTTCCGAGCAGCTTATTTCACTTGGTTGATGCTAGGGTTTCACCAGATTGGGAACTTTGCATCACACAGTCACGATCAGACTACAAAGTTCTTTTTAATGCATTTAAGATTAGCCATGTAATGGGGTATCCGTTGCTAGTTAATGATTATAACCATTATGTGGGAATTGCTGAGAGAAACCCCGTAGAGGTGCTGCGATTTATGGAGAGGTAGCTAGGCTGCACACCAGACTCACTTAAGGGTTTGATGGTGCAAAAGGCGCAGGAGCGCTAGAACATCTAGGCCCCGTAGCTGTGTGGTACGCAATTGATAAATTACAAGGCCAGTCCCATGATTTATTCCGCTATTGTCGACTCGATGTGTCCAGATATTGAGGAGGAGGTCTCAGTTGTCGTCACTGGTCATGGGTTGACGTGTTTCGCGAGCTACCTACCATTTCCTCTGGAAGTCGGGGGGCTTATAAAGCAGCATTGCTACCCATGGTCTTTGATGAATATATCGTTCGAGAGATTTCTTCCAATCAAGAACCCTCGATAACTCGACAAGGCATAGACTATTCATATCATGTGTTAGGCGAGTTAGCGGACGGATGGTTACGCTGTGGAGGGCTGGAGTTTTTTGATGAAGTGCTGTTAGCAAATTTTGGGTTTCTATCTAACCAAATATTATGTGAAAGATTGATAGGATGGATATTGCGATTTTTAAGATTGTTAAATCGAAATTTAAAGCCAATGCACATCTGTTCGGCAACCTTGAGCAGGTCCAGGCAATCACTGATCGATGGCTCGTCGAAAATAAGGTGTCAGACTGCAATTTCAGGGCGGTCATGCCGAAAAACGTAGTCTGACACCTTATTTCGCGAGATCGTGGGGGAAGCTGGCCGGCAGGTGGGGCAGTTTTTGGTGAATCGGGGCAAGGAAATTCAAGGCGCTAGGGAGCGTTCGGAAGATAAGTCGCTTTCGTACGCTGACCGAGCTAAAGCCGCCCAAGAATATGCTGACCTGGAAAGCAAATGGGGCAGTCAAGGGACGTCTAGCCAATGGGCCACGATCATTTTGGGCGCGGTCAGCGGCAACGTGACCGGGAGCAGCAGCCAGTTCATCCAAGCTGCAGCCGTCAATTACCTGCAGACCCTGGGCGCAGCGAAGATCAAGGAGTTGAGTGGTGCGCTGGGCGGCGAGGGTTCCGTCGGGCACGCAGCGCTGCATGCGGTATTGGGTTGCGCGGGGGCTGCTGCGCAAGGCGCATCGTGTGGTGCCGGCGGTGCGGGCGCGTTTTCTGGGGTTGTGCTGAGCAAGCTGCTGGAGAGCATGGATGGAGCCAACGCCAAGGATTTGTCACCTGAAGAGGCGCAAGCGCGAGTCAACCTGATCAGCAGCATCGTCGCAGGGATTGCTGCGTCGATTGATCCGAGTGCGGCAGTGCCGGCGGAAATCGCGGCGCGCATCGAGGCGGAGCACAACAGCCAGTATCAGAACCGCGACAAGGTTGCGCGGATGAAGGCGGATATCACCACTTCGGCGATTGCTTCTTGCGGCGGTGACGATGCATGTTTGTCCGCGGAGTTCGCTCGGGCAGACAAGATGGCGGCAGCGTACGACGTTGCGCTGACACTAGGCCACTACCCAAAGCTGAGCAAAGAAAAGACGGACATGCTCGCGCAATCGGTGTTAGATCTGGCGCCGGGGGTGTCCAATGCGAGTGCGCTGTACGAGCTTTTGACGGGCAAAACTGCGACAGGCGACGATGCAAACCGATACTTCGCCGCGATCGGATTGGTGCCGGTGATCGGCGGGATGCTGAAAAAGGGTGGCCAATCGGTTCATGCGTTCGCGATGGCGGAAAAGGCGCTTGATGTTGGGAAGGTGGGGGGGGAAGGCCGAGATAGTTGGGGCGAAAGGAATTGGCGCCACGGGTCAAAACTTGCCCTCTGTTTTGCCAGATAACTTGACTGGTTATGCTAACCCGAAAGATATTCGGTTCACGCAGGACAGTGTGTCGAATACATTCAAAGATGACCAAACTCTTCAGTCGACAATTGACGGGTTGAAGTCAGGGAAAATCTCTGCAGATGACTTGCTTCCTATCCGAGTATTTGAGAAAGACGGAATGGTCTGCAGTTTGGATAATAGACGTTTGCTTGCTGCGTCGGAAGCGGGTGTGCCAATAAAAATTGTTCCAGCTACCCCTGCAGAGGTTGCGAAGGAAGGATGGAAAATGACTACGCCCAATAACGGTGCGATTATTTGTATTCGAGGCGTTTGTAAGTGAGGGGCATATGAAATTTGATCGAGTTAGGGATATACACACAAAAGAGGATCTTGCGGATTTTATTAGGGAGTTTAGAGAAGGGTTGGTGCTTAATCCCGATGACTGGGAAAATCCTAGCTTAGAGAGTTTTTTAGCTGCAATGGAAATCTGGATTAGGTCTATAGATATGTATGCAAAAAACTCTGGAGATAGTGACGTTGTTAGCCCTAGCTGGCGAACTTTTGCGAAGATATTATGTGCATCGAAAGTTTATGAATAGTTGTTCTGTATAGGCTTTACTGAACCCTGGCTCAGGGTTTGTGTTGTTTCATCTGCTTACTGCAAGTGTCGTTTTTCGTTGCTCGGCTTGGTCGTTGTGTATTGACCCAGTGAAAATCTGCTCACCTCATATTCGCGTCGTAAGCACCTCTGTCAAGTGGACGTTGGCGGATAGTCGATGGGAGCGAGGGTTAACCGTAGAAAATAAGGCGTCAGACTGCAATTTCAGTGAGGTTATGCCGGAAAACATAGTCTGGTACCTTATTTTCAGGAAATGGATCTATGTTCAATCAGAATTTATTGCTTATCTATCGACTGTTTATCTCTAAAGGCGGTCGAAGAGCAAATTGGATAGAGGAACGGTTCGGCTTCGATGGCGGTATTGCACTATCTCCTGATGACCGAAGGAATGAGCTGTAGGCGTATGAAACTCTTTTCTCGCCAGGTCAAAAAGCAGAGCTTGAGCAACTTTATCCAGAATTGTTGGATGAGATGAATGGAGTCCCTTACCCGCAATGCGGTGAGCGTCTTGATGCACTGGCTTTTATTCAAGAAATTTCAGCTACTGCATTGTGGAAATATTGTCAGAGAGGGGGTAGAAAATTTCGTCAGAGATTTTGACCGCCTTGACATCTCTGATGAACGTATCAGGCTTTACGATAGCGCGCAAAAATATTAAGGGTACGGCTCGAAGAGACGGAGTGAGTCTCGTAGCGCCAGCATCGGCTACTCCACCGGTGGCTCGCAGAATGGCTTCACCCTTGAACTGGGCGCCTCGGTCGGACGCGGAAAGGCCAACGGCCGCGACGAAAGCTGGACCAACAGCAATATCACGGCGGGTAATGTGCTGGCGATGCAGTCTGGCGGCGACACCACGCTAAAGGGCGCGGCGGGCCGCGCTGATCAGATCATCGCGTCGGCGGGCGGCAACCTGCTGCTGGAGAGCTTGCAGGGCAGCGGCAAGTACGACTCCAAGAACAAGAGTGCGGGCTTTGGGCTGAGCCTTTGTATCCCGCCGTATTGCGTGGGCTCGAGCAGCGTCTCAGCCAACGCCAGCACCGGCAAGATGAACAGCGACTTCAAGTCCGTCACGGAACAGACGGGTTTGTGGGCGGGTGACGGCGGCTACCAGATTGATGTCGAGAACAACACCAAGTTGGTAGGCAGCGTCATCGCCAGCAGCGACCGCGCGGTGGCTGACGGCCTGAACAAGTTGACGACGGGGACGCTGGTTACGGAAGACATCAAGAACACCGCCAAGTACAGCGGCAGCCAGGTGTCGATCGGGGGAGGTTTCGGATTTGGCGGCAATGCCAAGGCGAGCGACTCGGGCCTGGGCACAACCAAGGGCGGCCAGGTGGCTGGCGGCGCGACGAAGGATCACGGCACGTCGGTCTCGACTGGCAGCAGCGGCTTTGGCATGGGCACGCCGGTGGTGGCGGCGGCCAGCGGCAACAGCAGCTCGACTACGAAGAGCGCGATCAGCGGCGGCACGATCGTGATCCGAAATGAAGCCGCGCAGCAAGACCTTACCGGGATGACGGCAACAGAAACGATCGCCGCGCTGAACCGGGATACGACGAATACGTTGAATGCGCTGAAGCCGATCTTTGACAAGGAGAAGATCGAGGCGGGGTTTGAGATTGCGTCGGAGGCCCAGCGGCAGGTTGGTCAGTTTTTGACGAATCGGGCGAAGGAGGCTGATGCGCTGAAGAAGGAGATGGATGCTGAGCCTGAGGGTCCGCGCAAAAGGCAGCTTGCTGCGCAACATGCCGAAGCCGCTAAATGGGCGCCCAATGGCCAGTATCGTTTGATCGCTACGGCAATAGGCGCGGCTGCGGGTGGCAACGTCACCGGGGGAGCGACTCAGTTTGTTCAATCGGCAGCCGTGAACTATCTGCAAGGTCTGGGCGCGTCGAAGATCAAGGAGCTTTCGGGCAGTGTGGGCGGGGAAGGTTCCCCCGGGCATATCGCGCTGCATGCAGTGCTTGCCTGCTCGGGCGCAGCTGCTCAGGGTGCGAACTGCGCAGCCGGCGCGGTAGGTGCCTCGGCCAGCATCGTGGTCAGCAGCCTCCTGCAAAAGATCTCGGGCAAAGACTCGGAGATGCTCGGTGCCGAGGATAAGGACCAACGCGCCAACCAGTTGGTTTCGATCATCGCGGGCATTGCGGGCGCGTTATCGCCGGAACAAGCGGCGACGATTGCGAATGCTGCTCGTCTCGAAGCGGAAAACAATACGCTTCGGGATCACACGCAGGTTCATTCGGCGAGGTTCGACGAGAAGGTGAAGGCCTTGGCGGACTGCGTGGGAGAACGGTCATGCCAGACCGCTGCGGGCCACTTTGAGGGCTGGATTCGGGTTATTGATGAGCGAGAGCTTCCCGCCTGCGGGGGAGTTGGGATCTGCATTCAAAACAGGCTGGCCGAGCGGGACGCCTATACGGCGGGGCTGGCAACGGCTATCGGCAGATTGAAGGATCCGCTGATAGCGGGCATGGATTTGCTGGATGCGCGCAATAAGGGTCTCTATGATCGTTTGACGCTGAAAGACTCTTTGGTTCGTTTTCAGTCGGGGACGCCAGACTACACGAGCGAGGCAGATCGGTTCGTCGTCGAGGCGATGATGTCGTCACCGGTGGTGTTTGCGGCGGTTAGGGGGTTATCGGCGCTAGATAGTGACGGTGGTGGTGGCGGTGGGGCGTTGGCCGTGCGGCCGGGGAAGGGAGCGGCGAATAGTTTGGCCGCGAATCAAGGTAAGGGTAAGGGGAGCCCAATTCCTGTGCCCGAGCCTGCGCTTGCCTCTAACGGTCTGGTATACAAGTCAGACCCGAAACATACGCCGGGGCAGGAAGGGAATAGACTAAACGCGGGCGTGGACCCTCGAGATTCGATTGCATTGTTTGGAGTCTCCATTTTGCCTTCGCCGGGCGGTAAACATCGTTACTCCCTAGATGGAAAGGGCGGGGTGCATAGATTTTCCTTTGGTAATGACGGCTCTTGGCATTGGTCCGGCAGCACCGCAGATAAATTCAATCCACTCGCGAAATCTATTATTCCCGCTGATGTGGAGCGTAAATTTGGCCTGCCAGGAAAATGGAGATAATTATGATATTTGGCGATCCATACAAGTTTGCAGTGCTAGTTGAACATATACCTGAATGGAGCGGGCACGGTTTTAAAAATGGGCTATTTCATTATTTTATAGATGGCGAAATGTTCCCGGATAAGATCGTCACAGCTACTTTAAATGTGGAGTCCGTATTTTTGGACGATGGGAACTCCCTCGTATCTTTCCCCGAGAACAGCGAGCTCTTTGAAGCTCCTAAGGAAGATGCCTTCAAAGCCATGTTGGCCATGATCTCGCCCGAGTTGGTGGATGCAAACGCCGAAGTGCCAGAGGAATTCGAGTCGTCCTACATCTATCTCGCAGCGACCCCTACCAGCACAGATGCGGGTTTCTATTTTTTTTGTGTCACGTACGGAGATTTTGTACGCATTGTTGGCGCAAGAATACACTCCAAAAAACAGGACATGTTTGGAAGCTGGTACTGGGAGAGCGAGCAGGTATTGCACGTCCAAGAGGTTTTTTTAAAAAAAGAGCAAGTTCGGGAAGTAATTAACCAAGTAATTAACTACTGCCAGTAGTTTGTCTCGTATCCAGTGCATGTAATTGAGTGTGCAAGTGCTAAACCGCAGCATAAAATCAGGAATGGGGGGCGGCATTGCGGTCCGGGGTGGCAGGCTACACGAGTGAGGTATATCGCTTGGCTTTGGCTTAAACGGCTTCGTGGTTCGAGCTAAATTTGTCGGCACCTGGAAGCCATTGCCATGATCAGATTAAGACTAATGAGCGAATATTTGGCGGGACCGTTATTTTGTCAAGAGCCAGATAAAATGGGGCACGTTGATGTTGATGATTTGCCCCTTTCTCAAGGGCTGAAAGCTCGAATTAATGAGTGGGACAGTAGGTATCAGGCAACATCAACAGTGATATCCACCCGACTCTCGTTTTTCCTCGCGTAAGGCAGAAATTCAGCACGCAGTCGAGGGAGTAAAGCTGGCTAAATCAATACAACAAGAACTAGAGGGCAGTTATACAGTGGAGTATGGGCCACACCCGGTAATTAGCTAGTGCAAAAGGCGCAGGCGCCTTTGCTACTGCAGGCGGAAGCAAGGCGACGCCGAACTCGAAGCTGCCCAGCGCTAACGGCATCAGCATGGGCGTGCCCGTCGTCATGGTTGCCAGCGGCCAGTCCAACTCCACCCCGCTCAGCGGTATCAGCGGCGGAACGGTCGTCATTCGCGACGAGGCGGTCGAGTTCGGCGTCGCCTTGCTTCCGCCTGCGACCTCGCCCTTGCCGTCGGCGCCGATATTGCTCTGGTCCCTGCCAGCGTCCTTCCCGCCGCTTTTGCCGCCATCCTTGCCGCCGCCAAAGCTCACGCCCCCCGCCCAACTGAACGGATTGCCCTTCGTAGCTGGCGCGGCTTTTGGCGTCGCGGCTGTCAGGGCGCTGGCGGCCAGGACGTTCTTGCCATCGACGACCGCCTTGTCACTGCCGGCAATGACGCCACCGAATAGGCCCGTATTCTTCGCCACATCAATCTGGAAGCCGCCGTCGCCTGCCCACAGGCCCGTCTGTTCCGTGACGCTGGCGTACTGGCTGTTGATCTTGGTGTGGCCGTAGTTGCCGCTGACCGAGTTGGCGCCGTAGCACAGGGGGGTATGCGCGGGCTTACCTGCACGCCCACGCTGCGGTCGCGTGCGGCGTAGTGGCTGATGTCCTGCAGGCTTTCGACAACAAGTTTGCGCCCACCGTCGCCATAATCCAGTCGGCGCTGCCTTGCGCGCCGCGCAAGAGCGTGTCGCCGCCGGAGTGCATGGTCAGGTTGCCGCCGGCCTGGGCATGAGTGTTGTTCCACTTCGTATCCCGGCCATCGCCGCCTGCCGCCAGGTTGAGACTGACGCCGTTCTGGGTTCCACCGATCGAAAAGCCCACCCGGACACTGGCATTGCCGCTCTTGCCGTCAGTCTTCTGGCTGGCGGTACTCTGCTGGGCAGCAAGCAGGATGTCGCCCTGTGCGTCCTGCAGGATGTTGCGGCCCGCGGCCAGGTCGGAGCCGGCCACGACGATGTCGGATTGATCGGCCTTGCCCGCCGCGATGATCGTCAGGTCGCAGCCGGCCCGGCCCCTTGCAATTCTTGGTCGAGCCTGCCCCCAAGCAGCCGACTCAACTCCAACAGGACATGCGCCAGCAGTACGAGCGCCAAATCAAGACCTTCAGGAGGCGTATTGTGAGGCGACGCTGGAGCCGCGCGCCGGAAAAAAGTCGCAGCCCCTGCTAGGCGCGGACGAAAAGTGATCTCGACAATCCGCCAGAGACTGAAGCAGAGACATTGCAATTGCGTAAAGCTCAAAACCACCTGCGGTGCCGAGTTCCCCATGAGAACACACGGGTTGATACATACCCCCCGAAACAAACACCATCCGCATCTGTTTAATTACGCGAATTTTCGCAACTAATATAAGCCAAAACATTTAAGATCGGACCTCAGCTCCGTCGCCTCCTCAAATGGCAAACCATCCAAAAGAGAGGATATATCTATTTCGGAAAGCAGTTCTCCGATAATACGCATGTGGTAATTTCCGACATGCTCCGAAGACCTCCCGGCCGAAAGCACAAGAGCCAAAACCTCTAGCATTAATTTTTCAATCGGCATATCAAACGAGTTCTCAAGCTCACTATAGGCATAGCCCACTTCGCTTTCGCCCTCGACCCACGCACCCCCATGACCAATCTTAGTCCTGCAATAATCGTAATAACAACCTAAAAACCAGGCCCGCATTTCACCATAGGTCACACGTTCTTCCATCACTGCGTCTTCCTTGGCGGACGGAGCATAACTCCTTGATCGTCAAAAAATATTTACTTCGACATTCGGATACTTTGCCCTGAGCTGCTCGACAACATTAAGGCAACTCGCACAAGCAGCCCTTTCCGTCAGTATATTTACTGTTCCTCGTATCGACGTATTATTCCCCTGGTGGCCGGCAATATTATCGAAAATTTTATATTCGGTGTTCATCCCACGATGAACCATGTCTCCGGCCTTGTTGGGTACCGTTTGTGCGGTGAAGAGTCCGTTACCGAAGCCAATAAGTCCCTTACCCGCCTCGCCGGACAAGATTGTTACGGCGAATTTAAATGTGGAATCCGTATTTTTGGACGACAGCAATGCGCTTGTATCTTTCCCCGAGAACAGCGAGTTCTTTGAAGCCCCTAAGGAAGGTGCTTTCAAAGCCATGTTGGCCGTGAAGCACTAGCACAGGCGCGGTTTTTTTTGGCGTTACGCACGTAGATGTTATACGTATTGTTGGCGCAGGAATAGCCACGAAAAGCAGGACACGTTTGGAGACTGGTATCGGGAGACTGAGCAGGTATTGCAGGCCCAAGGTTTTTTAAAGAAGAAAAAATTCGAGAAATAATTGGTCAACTGGTCGAGTACTGTAGGTAGAAAATTTCGTTTCTGCGCGGTGAAAATGTCGTCAGAGAGTAGTGGCCGCGTTATTCGATGTTGTTAGAGGCCTTGGCTGGGCTGACAGTTCTGGTGGACGTATCGGGCTTTCTGGTTGCGGGCAGGAACGCGATTAGCAATACAGTGATCGGCATGCTCATGCCGGCCATTGGTGAAAAGTCCTATTCCGAGTACGTCGTCACGACAGGAATCTCTATTGACATCTACTCACGTGGCGACGGGTGGGGCCACCCAAATGCAATCGGTGTATCTATGTATAGCTCGGTATTCGGCGATGCGATTACTGCGGTTCTTGAGGCAGGAAAGGACTATGAGACGCTTTATCGGCATCCGAGTGCGATCTTGCGTGAGCTTGTCGTTGTGAATGGCGTGGTACGTACCAAGCCCGTCGCCGTGAAGAAATACAAGGATGCGAAAACGTCAACGTGGACAGGACTCCGCTTCCGATCGGAGGGAACTCGTAAGGCATTTTAGAAAAGCTTGGCCGCCAGTCAACGCGCACGACCCCATGCAAGCCGCCTCGGCGGTCCATCCTAGCCGCAGCCCCCGCCCCCCCAAAACCTACCCCGCCCCCCGCCGATAAACCGCCAGCATCCCCGCCAGCCCAATCATCACGCCGCCACAAACTCGGTTCAGCCACCGTAACCCCGAGCCTCTGAACACCCGCACCATCTGCGCACCCAACGCCGCATATACCAGCATCGTCAGCACATTAATCGTGGCGAGCACCCCCGCCACAATCGCGTATTGCACCAATAGCGGTGCCTGAGGATCAATAAACTGCGGCAGGAACGCAGACATGAATAACAGCGCCTTGGGATTGGTCAGCGCCACCAGAAAACTGCGCATCCCCAGCGCCAAGCCGGCCGGTCGCTCTATATCCGTAGCTGCAGACGGCAATACCAACGCAGCATCCGACCGCAGCATCTTCCAGCCCAGATAGGCCAAATACGCCGCGCCCATCCATTTAATAATCTGGAATGCGACTTCAGACGCGGCCAGCACCACTCCCAAACCCGAAGCCACCGAGCCGACCAGAATCAAGTCGGCCAGTACCGCGCCGGCCATGCCCCAGCTGGCGGCGCGCACGCCGTGGCGCGAGCCGTTGCTCATGGCAAGCAGCGTGGTGGGGCCGGGGGTGATGATGGCGACGGCCGAGGCCAGGATGAACAACAGCAAGGTGGCGGTGGACATAAAGCGGGCTCCTAGGCAGCGGCCAGTTTGATCTGGCCAGCGCCATTCGTCCAGGTCCGGCTACCATATCGGTCTTATTCTCAGAATCCCCACCATGTCCACGCGTTCCGACTCCCCCCATCTTGCCCCTCCGCTTTCCTCCGTACTTCTTTCCAGCGCGGGGGTGGTCGAGAGTGTGCTGGACGGCCGTTCCCTGACGGACGCGTTGACCGATGTCAGCGTTGCCTTGCGCCCGGCGACCCAGGCGGTATCTTTTCATGCGATGCGATACCTGGGCTGGGCCGATGCCGTGGGCCGTGAGTTGGTTCAGCGTTATCCCAGCGTGTTGTTCGAATCGCTGCTGCTGGTGTCGCTGACGCTGCTGAAAGAAGAGGGCGAGGCCGCCGCGCAGTTGCCGGGCATGCCGGTTTATGCGGCCCACACGGTCGTGGACCAGGCGGTGACGGCGGCGTCCAATACGCGCAGCCTTGCGTCGTTCAAGGGCATGCTCAACGCCTGCCTGCGCCGCTTCCTGCGCGAGCGGGTGGCGCTTGACGCTGCGGTGGCCGACAGCCCCGAGGCGCAGTGGAACCACCCGGGTTGGTGGGTCAAGCAATTGGGCATCGCGTATCCGCAGGATTGGCAGCGGATTCTGGAATCGGCCAATGTGCCGGCGCCGCTGACGCTGCGCGTGAACCGCCGCCGCGCCAGCCGCGAACAGGTCCTGACGGCGTTTCAGGACGCGGGCCTGGAGGCGCAACCGGTCGGTCAGGCCGGCCTGGTGCTTGGCAGCCCCAAACCCGTGACACAGTTGCCCGGCTTTGCCGAGGGGTGGTGGTCGGTACAGGACGCGGGTGCGCAGTTGGCGGCCGAACTGCTGGCGCCCACTGACGGCATGCGCGTGCTGGACGCCTGCTCGGCGCCGGGCGGCAAGACCGCGCACCTGCTGGAACTGGCCGATATCGATCTGGTCGCGCTGGACGCCGACGGCGAACGGCTGGAACGCGTGGAACAAAACTTGGACCGCCTGGGGCTGGCCAGCAAGCGCGTGCGCCTGGAGGCGGCCGATGCGGCCGACCTGGACGCCTGGTGGGACGGCAAGCCTTTCGACGCCGTGCTGGCCGACGTGCCGTGCACGGCATCGGGCATCGTGCGCCGCCACCCCGACATCCGCTGGTTGCGTCGCGAAAACGACGTGCGGCGCACCGCCACCTTGCAGGCCAGGATCCTGGATTCCCTGTGGAAGACCGTGGCGCCCGGCGGCCGACTGCTCTATGTGACGTGCTCGGTTTTCCCGATCGAAGGGGCGCGCCAGGCGCTTGAATTCCTGCAGCGCCACCCCGAGGCCCAACGGCTGGATGCGCCCGGCCAGTTGCTGCCAGTTGCGCTCGATGCAACACCGGTCGAGCAACATGACGGCTTTTTCTACGCCTTGTTTGCCAAGCAGTCCTGAATCACCAAGAATAGGGGCATGACGGTGTTGCGGTGTCGTATGTCCACTATTTCGCGTTTATTTCTAGGGTTGTTGCTGGTATCTACCTTGCTTTGTTCCGTGCCGGGCGGCGACGTTCATGCCGCCGAGCCCCGGGTGACGCGGGTAGAGCCCGCGGTACGCAATGGCAAGCTCGAGATCGATGCCGACATTGAATTCGAATTGAACCAGCAGTTGCGGGATGCCGCCCAGCGCGGCGTCCCCTTGTATTTCACGGCCGACCTGACCATGACGCAACAGCGCTGGTATTGGTTCGACAAGTCGCTGGTGGACACCTCACGCACGTGGCGGGTCGTCTATAACGCGCTGACGCGGCAGTGGCGCGCGGGCGTCGGCGAACTTTCGTTTCCGGTGGCCTCGCTGGACGACGCCATGAGCGTCATCCGCCATATCCGCAACTGGTCGGTGGCGGATGCCGCCGATTTTGACGCCGGGGTGCTGTACGGCGGGCAGCTGCGGCTGCGCCTGGACACCTCGCTCTTGCCCCGGCCGTTCCAGGTGAATGCGCTAAATAGCAGTTCGTGGGCGCAAGGCACGCCCTGGACGGAGTTCTCGTTCATGCTGAGCGACCAGGAGAAAGATCCCTCATGAGGCTATTGCTTCGGCTGGCCCTGATGGTGGGGGCCGTAAGTGGCCTGGCGTTGCTGGGCCTGCTGGCGTGGTCCACGGGCAATGCGTCGCGCTTTGCGCGTTACTACGATACGTTGCTGGTGCTGAACGGCATTTTCGCGCTGGCGCTGTTTATCTGGGTGGTGGCGCTGACGGTGCGCTTGGCGCGTCAGATCCGGCGTCGGCAATTTGGCGCGCGGTTGACCGCGCGCTTTTCGTTAGCCTTCGCCTTGATTGGCGTCGTGCCGGGGGCGCTGATCTACACCGTGTCGGTGCAGTTCATGTCCCGCTCGATCGAATCCTGGTTCAACGTGCGGGTCGATACCGCCCTGGAAGCCGGCCTGAACCTGGGCCGCGCCGCCCTGGACTCGCTGCTGGCCGACCTGGACGCGCGCGCGCGGTCCATGGCCGTCGAACTGAATCGCAATACCGATAGCGGCGTGACGCTGGCGTTGACCCGTCTGCGCGAGGCCAACGGCGTGCAAGAGGCCATGGTCTTCACGGGCAGTGGCCGCATGGTGGCGTTTTCCACCAGCCAGTACGGCCAGTTGCTGCCGGCGATGCCGCCGTCCACCGTCATGAATCAGTTGCGCCTGTCGCGCGGCTATTCCGCGGCCGAAGCCGACGATCCCGTCACCCCGGGCGCCGAGGGCGGGCTGCATTTGCGGGTCGTGATCCCGCTGACCGGGCCCGACCGCTACGACAATCTGCTGGGTGCCACGTCCGAGCCGCGCTGGCTGCAACTCTTGCAACCCGTGCCGGAACAGATCGCGCATAACGCCAATCTGGTGCAGCAGGGCTTTCGGGATTATCAGGAACTGGCCCTGTCGCGGCTGGGGTTGCGCAAGCTGTATGGCATCACCCTGACGCTGGCGCTGCTGCTGGCCGCGTTTGGCGCTATTGCGGTGGCGCTGTCCCTATCCAAGCGCCTGGTGCGGCCGCTGCTGAGTCTGGCCGGCGGCACGCAGGCGGTGGGCGTGGGGGATTACCGGCCGCTACCTGAACCCCCGGAGCGCGACGAAGTCGGCCAGCTGACGCGGTCGTTCAATGCCATGACGCGCCAGCTGGACGAGGCGCGCCGCATGGTGGAAAGCAATCGTCAGCAGTTGGAACGGTCCAACGTCTATCTGGAAAGCGTGCTGTCGAACCTGTCGTCCGGGGTGCTGGTGTTTGATGAGTCGTTCCGCGTGACGACGGTCAACCAGGGCGCGCAGACGATTTTGGGCGTCGACCTGCGTTCGGTCATCGGCCGGCCATTGGAAACCGTGGACGGCATGCTGGAATTTGCGAACATCGTGCGCCAGGCGTTCTCGACGCACGCCGCGGTGGGATCCGAGCGCCAGCACTGGCAGCAGCAGTTCGAGATCGGCCCGGCCCAGGCCGATGCGCCCACCGCGCCCCAGCCCCTGACGCTGCTGGCGCGCGGCACCCATCTGCGCGTGGACGGGCGCGGCAACGGCTATCTGGTGGTGTTCGACGACATTACCGAAGTGATTTCCGCCAACCGTACCGTGGCCTGGGGCGAAGTCGCGCGTCGCCTGGCCCACGAAATCAAGAACCCGCTGACGCCCATCCAGCTGTCCGCCGAACGGCTGGCCATGAAGCTGGAAGGCAAGCTGCAACCGGCCGAGGCGCAGATTGTGCAGCGGTCCACCAATACCATCGTCAACCAGGTGGCTTCGCTCAAGCAGATGGTGGACGACTTCCGCGAATACGCGCGCACGCCGCCGGCCGTCATGCAGCGCATCGACTTCAATGCGCTGGTGGCCGACGTGCTGTCGCTATACGGCTGGGAGCCGGACGGCGGCATTTCCCGCGCGACGGGCAAGGCCTTGAATCTGGATGTGTCGCTGGCACCGGGCCTGCCCGAGATCGAGGGCGACCCGACCCAGCTGCGCCAGGTCATTCACAACCTGCTGTCCAACGCCCGTGACGCCATCGCCGAGTCGGGCGGCCAGGGGCGGGTCAGCGTGACGACGCAGTTGATGCGCAGCGAGCAGCCGGATCG
Organism: Achromobacter sp. B7; assembly: GCF_003600685.1. Classification (NCBI taxonomy): domain Bacteria; kingdom Pseudomonadati; phylum Pseudomonadota; class Betaproteobacteria; order Burkholderiales; family Alcaligenaceae; genus Achromobacter; species Achromobacter sp. B7. The sequence goes on along the minus strand of NZ_CP032084.1, from coordinate 5,798,562 downwards.
GGCCGACCAACAGGCCCTGAGATTTACCGTTGCGGACACGGGGCCGGGCTTTCCGGCGCAGGTGATGCAGCGCGCGTTCGAGCCCTACGTAACCACAAAGTCCCACGGGACTGGGTTAGGATTGGCAATCGTGCGCAAGATCGTTGAAGAGCACGGCGGGCGTATCGACCTTGCTAACCGCAAGGAAGGGGGGGCGCGGATTTCCATCTTGTTGACCCGGTTGGCGGTGACCACCGGGGCAGACACTATGGACGCGACCGCGCAAGAAAAGGATAATGCGGCTACGCAATAGGTGGGATGCTTTATGGCCAGAATTCTGGTGGTTGACGACGAAGTTGGTATACGCGAGCTTTTGTCGGAGATCCTTTACGACGAAGGACACACGGTCGAACTGGCCGAAAACGCAGCGCAAGCGCGCGCCGCTCGCCTTCGCATGCGTCCTGATCTGGTGTTGCTGGACATCTGGATGCCGGACACCGACGGCGTAAGTTTGCTGAAAGAGTGGGGCTCGCAAGGGCTGCTCGATATGCCGGTGATCATGATGAGCGGCCACGCCACCATCGACACGGCAGTGGAAGCGACGCGCATCGGCGCCATGGATTTCCTGGAAAAGCCCATCACGCTGCAACGGCTGCTCAAGACCGTGGCGGCGGGTCTGGCTCGTGGGCGCGCCCCGCACCCGGCGCCCGTCGCCGTGCATCCGGCCGCGGTCAGCCCGGCCGTGGCGCTGGAAGACGAGCTTGACCCCCCTGTGTTGACGACGGCGCCGGCCAACGAAGTGCCGGTCACTTCCAACGGCCAGTTGGGCAGCATTTCGCTGGACCAGCCCCTGCGCGAAGCGCGGGACGAATTCGAACGCATCTATTTCGAATATCACTTGGTACGCGAAAGCCACAGCATGACGCGTGTGTCCGAGCGCACCGGCCTGGAACGCACCCACCTTTATCGCAAGCTCAAGCAATTGGGCATCGAGTCGGCGCGCAAGCGCAGCACATGAAAATCCTGATCATGGGCGCTGGTCGCGTAGGCACCAGCGTGGCCGAAAACCTGGTGTCCGAGCAAAACGACATCACCGTGGTGGATACCGATCCCACGCAGCTTCGGTATTTGCAGGAACATTTCGACTTGCGCGTCGTCCATGGCGACGGCTCGCAGGTGTCGGTGCTGGAAGCCGCCGGCGCGGCCGATACCGACCTGTTCATCGCCTGTGCGGCCTCCGACGCCGCCAACATGGTGGCCTGCAAGATCGCCCGCCAGCTGTTCAATATCCCCCGCCGCATCGCCCGTATTCGCTCCGCTGAGTTCCCCGAACACCCGGAACTCATGAGCGAAGAGGGCTTTTGCATTGACGCGCTGATCAGCCCCGAGCGCAGCGTCACTACCTACCTGCATAGCCTGATTGAATTCCCCGAAGCCCTACAGGTCGTGGAATTTGCCGAAGGGCGGGTCAGCGTCGTGACCGTGCGCGTGGGGCATGGCAGCCCGATGGCGCATTCCCCCGTGGACAAGTTGCGCGACGTCTGGCCCGACGTGAAAGCGCGTGTCATTGACGTGCTGCGGGGCGGGCGGCCGCTGCGAGCGGGCAGCGGCACGGTGATCGCCCCGGGCGACGAAGTCGTGCTGGTGGTGGATTCGCGCGATGCGCGCCGCGCCGTGCGCCAGTTGCGTGATGCCGAACGCGCCGTGCGACGCGTCATGATCGCGGGCGGCGGCAACATCGGTTTGCGGCTGGCGCGCCAGCTGGCCGAAGAAAAATACAGCGTTCGCATCATTGAACGCGACCTGAAGCGTTGCGAATACCTGGCGACCCAGTTGCCCGACAGTGTGCTGGTCCTGCACGGCAGCGGCACCGACGAGGCCCTGCTGGAACGCGAAAACATCGAAGACATGGACACCTGGCTGGCGCTGACCAGCGACGACGAGGACAACATCATGTCGTCGCTGCTGGCCAAGCGCCTGGGCGCGCGCAAGGTGATCGCGCTGATCAACCGCCAAGCCTACGGCGAACTGATGCAGGGCAGCCATATCGACATCGCCGTATCCCCGTCGCAAGCCACGATGAGCGAACTGCTGCGCCACGTGCGGCGCGGAGACGTGGCCGCCGTACACCGGCTGCGCCAGGGGGTGGCCGAGGCCCTTGAGGCCATCGCGCACGGCGACCGGTCCACGTCCAAGGTAGTGGGGCGGCCGGTGGGTCAGATCAGCCTGCCCAAGGGCGCCAGCATCGGCGCGCTGGTTCGCGACGACGAAATCATCCTGCCCGATGCCGATACCGTCATTGAAACGGACGACCACGTGATCGTCTTCGTCCCGTCGCGCCGGCAGATGCCGCGCGTGGAAAAGCTGTTTCAAGTTTCGGCGTCCTTTTTCTGATGCACGCACTTTTCAAGCTCCGCCGTGGGCCGGGCGCCGCCGGGTAGGCTGTCATGAAACGCGTCCTGGGCACCCTGTACATATTGGGTCTGACCATGGTGATGTTCGCGCTCACCATGCTGATTCCATTGCTGATCGCCTATGTGGGCGGCGATGCCGCGCGCGATGCGTTCCTGCATGGCTTCCTGATTTCGATGGGCATCGGGGGGACGCTTGCCGCGTTGACCCGGCGCAGCCGCTGCGAACTGCGCGCCCGCGACGGCTTCGTGCTGGTGTCGGCCGTGTGGGCCGGCCTGCCGTTGCTGGCCTCGATCCCGTTGATGCTCTACTTTCACCGGGCCGGCTTGCCGCTGTCGTTTACCGGCGCCTATTTCGAGGCCATGTCCGGCCTGACGACCACCGGCGCCACGGTGCTGACCCACCTGGACACCTTGCCGCCATCCATCAACCTGTGGCGGGCCACGCTGATCTGGATCGGCGGCATGGGCATCCTGGTATTGGCGGTGGCAATTTTGCCGCTGTTGGGGGTGGGCGGCCATCAGGTCGTGCGGGCCGAAACCCCGGGGCCCATGAAAGACGAACGGCTGACACCGCGCATCGCCAGCACCGCCAAGGCGCTGTACGCGGTGTATTTCGTGTTTTCGATCCTGTGTTTCCTGGCGTACCGCGCGGTGGGGCTGTCCTGGTTCGAAGCCTGGTGCCACATGGCCACCACGATGGGCCTGGGCGGGTTCTCCACCTGGGACGACGGCTTCGCGCACTTTGACTCCGTGGCGGTCGAGATGGTGGCCATGGTCTTCATGTTGATCGCCGGCATCAACTTCGCCACGCACTTCAATGCCTTCCGGCAGCGCAGCGCAAACGCGTACCTTCAATGCCCGCAAGCCATTCCGTATCTGGCCGTCGTGCTGGGCGCGGGCCTGGTGATTTCGGTGTTCCTGTACATCAAGGGCGTCTACGCCGAGCCGCTGGAAGCGTTGCGCTACGGCATGTTCAACACCATTTCCATGGCCACCACCACCGGCTATGCCAACACGGATTTTGCCCAGTGGCCCCTGTTCGCGCCGCTGACCATGTTGCTGCTGTCGGGGTTTGCCACGTCGGCCGGATCCACCGGGGGCGGCATCAAGATGATTCGCGCGATCCTGCTGGTCAAGCAGGCGCGCAACGAGCTGGTGACGATGCTGCACCCGCATGCCGTCAGCCCGGTGCGCATCAACGACCGGGCCGTCGAAACCCGCACTATGTCGTCCGTGCTGGCTTTCATGCTGTTTTACGGGCTGTCCATCGCCGTGTTCACCAGCCTGCTGTTGCTGTCGGGGCTGGACCCCATCACCGCGTTCTCGGCCATTTTTGCCAGCATCAACAATACGGGGCCCGGCCTGGGCCCGGTTGGCCCCATGGGCAGTTTTGCGGTGCTGTCTGATTTCCAGATCTGGGTATGCACCTTCGCCATGCTGATCGGGCGCCTGGAATTGCTGACGGTGCTGGTGCTGTTCACGCCCATCTTCTGGCGCAAATAAGGGTCGCCGGACCCCGTTTTTGATCAGGGATAACCCGCTTCAGGGTTATCCCACCCCATCTGGAAAACCGCATATTTCCTGCCGATGCGCGCCCGATCGGCCGGGGACCCGCGCCGTTCCTGAGTTGTAAGCGCTTGCTCACTTATCTTCAGAGGGAAAAACGAGGTGCGTCGCGATGTTGCACACAAATGTCACGATTTTCAATCGTTTTGCCACAAACCTGCGGCTATCATCCATTTCACAAGCTGCCGTCTAGTGCCCCCCGGGACGTCTCCGGGCTTCAAGGTCGAACGGCGCACCCCCTCATACAAACATTCAAAGGAGTCCGGAATGGAACCGATCCCGTTCATTTCGTCGGCCCCCAACACCCTGGGCATCGAACTAGAGTTGCAACTGATCGACCCCCGCAGTTTTGACCTGACCGCAGCCTCTGATGAGCTGCTGGCCCAAATGGCCAATCACCCCATTGCCGACCGCGTCAAACCCGAGATCACGCGGTCCATGATCGAACTGAATTCTTCGGTGCACGAGCACCCCATGGGCCTGTTGGCCGAAATGCGCGAAATGCGCGATGCGCTGGTCGAGGCGGCCGATGCGGTCGGTGTGTCCGTCGCCGGCGGCGGCGCCCACCCCTTCATGCGCTGGCAAGAGCGTTCCATTTCCGACACCCCGCGTTTCCAGTATTTGGCCGAAATGTACGGTTACCTGGCGCGTCAATTTACGGTGTTCGGCCAGCACATCCACCTGGGCGTTCAAAGCGGCGACGACTCCATCAAGTTGCTGCGTCGCCTGTCGCCCTACGTGCCGCACTTCATCGCATTGTCGGCCTCATCGCCTTACTGCGAGGGGGTGGACACGCTGTTCTCCTGCTCGCGCTTGAACGCCGTCAACAGCTTTCCGCTTGCCGGCCACATGCCGCCCGAGGTCAAGGACTGGTATCAGTTCGAGGCCCATCTGGCGCAGTTGCGCGCCTATGGCTTGGCCGAGAGCATCAAGGACCTGTATTGGGACATCCGCCCCAAGCCGGAATTCGGCACGGTTGAAATCCGCGTCTGCGATACGCCGTTGACCGTTGAGCGCGCTTGCCAGATCGCCGCGTTCGCGCAGGCCCTGGCCGTGCTGCTGATGCGCGAGGACGACCCTAGCGACAACGCCTGGCTGTCCTACCGCAGCAACCATTTCCAGGCTTGCCGCTTTGGCCTGCAAGGTAGCTACGTGACGCCGGACGGCCAGCGTCTGCGCCTGATGGATCACCTGCGTGCGCTGTTCCAACGCCTGATGCCGGTGGCGGAAGAGCTGGGCACGGGCGACATGATCGCCGCGCTGCGCGACGATGCCATGCGCAGCGGCAACGATGCGCGCTGGCTGCGTAGCCAGTTCCATCGCCTGCGCGACCTGCCTCTGATGGTGGACGCCATGACGCACGCCTGGCGCGGTGATGCGCCCGCTGCGGCGCCGGCTGAACCCACGGCGGTGCTGCGCCGTCGCATCCGGGCAAATTCCGAGCCGATGCAGCCCTTGTCCGCATCGGAACCGGGCGTCAGCGTGCCGTTGCCGGAACGCTTGCACTGATAGCGCAATGGCAGGAGGGCGACGCGCGCGGGTGCGTGCCGCCCCTGCCGGCCCCGTCGCTTCAGGAGTTGCCGCGTTGCCGGCCGCCAATGGCGCTGACCGAGAGCCGGGTTTCTCCGGCTACCGTGCGGTGCGCGGCGGCGCGCCAGGCGTGGCCGTAGGCCACTTCGATACTCAGCGTGATCAAGCCGTCCGCGTTGCGCTGCCGTTCCAGCGCGGCGCACAGGCGGTCGCGCCAGTCGCGGCCGACTAGTCCGCCGCGACGTCCCTCTGCCGGGTTGCCGCCCAGCGCGCGCACATCGGCCAGGAGTTTTTCGGAGCTGCGGTAGGTCAGCGTCAGGATTTCCTGGTCCATGACCGGGTCGGCAAAGCCGTTTTCCACCAGCAGGTCGCCAAAGTCATGCATGTCCACAAAGGAAGGCGTGGCGGTGGATAAGCCCGCGTCGGTCAGTGCTTGCCGCAACTCGCGCAAGGTGGCCGGCCCCAGGCAGGAAAACATCGCCAGCCCGCCCACCTTCAAGATGCGGCGCCACTCGGCCAGGACGGCGTGTGGCGCGCGGTGCCAGTGCATGGCCAGGTTCGACCACACCAGCTCCAGCGATTCCGGAGGCAAGCCCGTTTCGGCAAGATCGGCGTTGACGAACGCGGGGGCGGCCGGCCCGCGCCGCGCCAGCTTGCCGATCCAGGCGCCCAGGCCGGCCGGTGCATGGCGCTTTCTGGCCAATTCCAGCAGCGGTGCGCAGTTGTCCAGGCCGGTATAAGCCGTGTCGGGGTAGCGTTCGCGCAGCAGCGGCAGGTTGTCGCCCGCGCCGCAGCCTGCATCCAGCATCGCCTGAGGCTGTACCCGGATGTACTGCAAGCGCCCCAACATGCGGCGCGCCACTTCACCGTAAAGAAATTGCGCGTCGGACAAGTCGCCACGACGGGCGAATTGCTTGGGCACGTCGGTGCTGACGATAGGAAGAGAGGGTAGCGGTGCGGATTCTGGAAGGGACATTTCGGTCGCGCCCGCGTCTTGGCCACGGGGCGGAACATGATTACATAAGGGATGGCATCCATTATTGCGCATCCCGGCCGCTGCCTTCGATTGCCCCTACTGGCCTTGGGGCGGCGTCTCTGGTCCCGCGTGGGCTGCGACTGCCCGCTGTGCGGCACCCGTGTGGCGGGCGCGCGCCTGTGCAGCGGCTGTGCGGCCGATATCACCGCCCCGCCGCCGGGCGCCCGGCCGCGTTGTCCGCGCTGTGCATTGCGGCTGCCTGTTGCGGCGTCGGCATGTCCCGCTTGCCTGGGCGCGCCGCGCGCCTACGGGCGGACCATCGCGGCCTTTGACTACACGCCGCCCGCCGATGCGCTGATCCGCATGCTGAAGACCCAGCTGCGGCTGAGCATGGCGCCGGTGCTTGCGTGCTTGCTGGCCGACGCCATCCGGCGCGACGGCGGTTTGCCGCAAGGCGTGTTGCTGGCGCCGGTGCCGGCCAGCCGCGCATCGTTACGCATCCGCGGCATGAATCCCGCAGCCGAGATTGCGCGCAGCCTGGCCACGCAGCTGGATGTGCCGCTGGCGCGCCAGGCGCTACGGCGGCTGCGCGAGACACCCCGGCAGACGGGCTTGGGGCGCCGCGCCAGGCGTCGCGTGGTGGCAGGCCTGTTCGGCGCTACCCCGGTGGTGCGCGGCCGCCATGTGGCGTTGGTGGATGACGTGATGACCACAGGCAGCACCGTGCAAGCCGCCGCCACCGCCTTGATCGCGGCGGGCGCGGCCGGTGTGACGGTGCTGGTGGCCGCCCGCACGCCCTGATCACCGACGGCAGCTTGCCCCGCCCAAATCGGCGACAATTCCGCCACGCGGCCACTCTGGCGCCGCCAGCCGTCTTAGCCTCAGCTTCCTATCGCCATGTTCCACGTCATCCTCGTCTGCCCCGAGATTCCCCCCAACACCGGCAACGCCATCCGGCTGTGCGCCAATACGGGCGCCCAATTGCACCTGGTGCGCCCGCTGGGATTCGAACTGGATGACGCCCGCATGCGGCGCGCCGGGCTGGACTATCACGAGTGGCAGCCCGTGCGGGTGCACGACACATTGCAGGATGCGCTGGATGACACCGGCGCGGACACGTCTGGCATCTACGCGCTGACCACGCACGCCCAGCGCAGCGTGGCCGACGTGGCGTTCAAGCCGGGCGATGTGTTTGTCTTCGGCCGCGAGACGGCCGGGCTGTCGGACGAACATCAGGCGATGTTCCCGCCGCAGCAGCGCCTGCGGCTGCCCATGCGTGCCGGCCAGCGCAGCTTGAATCTGTCCAACGCCGTCGCGGTGACGGTGTTCGAAGCCTGGCGTCAGCAGGGCTTCGAAGGCGGTTCATAAGCCGGCGGCGGCAGGCCCCGTAAGGTCGGGGCCGGGCCTGCCGGTCCAGGCTTCAATCCAGCGACAGCTTCAGCTTTTCAATCACCTGGTCCCAACGCGCTTTTTCGTTCTTGATGCGCAGGGTCAGCGCCTCGGGCGTGGACGGGGCCGGGGTGAAGTACTGCAGCGCCAACTGTTTGCGCACGGCGTCGCTGTTGATGACGCGCGCCAGTTCGCTGTTCAGCCGTTCGATGATGGGCGTGGGCGTGCCCGCCGGAACCAGCACCGCGTTCCACGAAATGGCTTCGAAGTCGGGATAGCCTTGCGAGGCCATCGTCGGCACGCCCGGCAGCGCTTCGCTGGGTTGCAGGCTGGTCACCGCCAACAGCTTGGCCTTGCCGTCGCGCGCCTGCGGCACCGCGATGGCGGGCACCATGAAGCCGGCCTGCACGTCGCCGCCGATGATGGCGGTAATGACCTGCGGGAACCCGGAATAGGGGATGTGCGCCAGGTCCACGCCCGCGCTTTCCTTGAACATCTCCATGGCCAGATGCGCCGAACTTCCCGGCCCCACCGACCCGTAGTTCAGCGAATTGCCGCGTCCCTTGACCAGCTTGACGAAGTCCTGGACGTTATCGACCTTCAGGCTGCCCGGCACGACCAGCACGTTGGGGCTGGTGCCCACCAGGCTGACTGGCGCCAGGTCCTTGACCGGGTCGTAGCCCAGCGTTTTCTTGTACAGCGTAGGAGCGGTGACCAGCGGGCCGTTGATCGTGTAGAGCAGCGTGTAGCCGTCAGGCTTGGCCTGCGAAACCACGCGCGTGCCAATGTTGCCGCCGGCGCCCGGCTTGTTGTCGATCACGATGGGCTGGCCCAGCGCCTGCGACAGCGGCTCGGAAATCGTCCGCGCCAGGATGTCCGGGGACGAGCCCGGCGGAAACGGCACCACCATGTGGATGGGGTGATCCGGCCAGTCGGCGTGGGCGGCGGCCGGCAACACGGCGGCCAGGCTGAGGCACAGGCCGCGCAGAAGCGGGCCGACCCGGAATTGTCGGGTTTGCGTCATGAAGGATGTCTCCTCGGGATGGGCAGGTTTTTTGTTGTCAGGAAGAAATCAAAGATGGCCGCCCAGGGATTCGTCCAGCGGGCCGCTGGCGTGCGCGCTGACGTTCGCAATTTCGTCGGCGCTTTCATCGCGCGGGTCGCGCGCCAGCAAGGCCGACACGGCGGTCATGGGGGCGACGCCGTCAAACAACACGGCGCAGACGGCTTCGGTGATGGGCAGTTCGACATTGATGGCGCGGGCGCGGTCACGCGCGGCGCGGGCGCAACGCACGCCTTCTGCCGTGATGCCGCTGGCCAGGATGTCGGCCAGCTTGCGTCCGGCGCCGATTTCCAGGCCCACGCGGCGGTTGCGGGATAGTTCGCCGGTGGCAGTCAGGACCAGGTCGCCCAGGCCGGTCAGCCCGGCAAACGTTTCGCCACGCGCACCCAGCGCGACGCCAAAGCGCGTCATTTCCGCCAGGCCGCGCGTGATCAGCGCGGCGCGTGCGTTGGTGCCCAGCGCCAGGCCGTCGCCGATGCCGCAGGCCACCGCGATCACGTTCTTCAGGGCGCCGCCGACTTCCACGCCGACCAGGTCCGAGCTGGCGTAGACGCGCAGCGCCGCGCCGTGCAAGGCGGCGGTGGTGGCATCGCGCAAGGCGGTATGGGTGCTGGCCACGGTCAGCGCCACGGGCAGGCCCTGGGCCACTTCGCGCGCAAACGAGGGGCCGGACAAGGCGCCGCCGATTGCGCCGGGCAGGGCCTCGCGCACGATCTCGTGGGGCAGCCTGGCCGTGTCGGCTTCAAAGCCCTTGCACGTCCAGACGACAGGGGTGTCTTGCAGGCCCAGCACCGGCAGGCGGCGGGCCAGTTCACGACAGGTCGCGGCCAGGCCGGCCACGGGCACGCCCAGCACGATCAGCGCACGCGCGTCGTCCGCTTGCAGGCTGCGCAGCGTGGCGTCAAGATCGGACGAAAAATTCAGGGATGGGGGCAGGGTGATGCCCGGCAGGTAGCGCGCATTTTCGTGCGAGGCGGCCATGTCGGCGGCCTGCGCGGCGTCGCGCGCCCAAAGGACGGTGGGGTGGCGGCGGCTGGCGGCCGCCGCCAGCGCGGTGCCCCAACTTCCCGCACCCAGGACGGCAACGCGCAAGCGCGGCAGAGCGGGATGGTTCATCGGGGCGGACGCGCTTACTGGCGGGTGGCGCTGGCGGGCAGGATGATGCCCGAATCGCTGCCATTGCCGTTGCCGTTGGCGGCGCCTTGCTGCTGCTGTTGCAACTCGGCCAGGCGCTGTTCGTACAGCGCTTGGAAGTTCACTTCGGTCAGGTGCAGCGGCGGCATCGAGGTGCGCGTGATCGCGTCGGCGATGTTGGCGCGCAGGTACGGGTACAGCATCGTCGGGCAAACAATGCCCAGCAGCGGATCCAGCTGTTCTTCGGGGATGTTGGCCGCTTCGAAGATGCCGGCTTGCGTGCCTTCGACCAAGTACACGACCTTGTCGTTGATGCGGGTGGTGACGGTGACGGTGACCGTGGTTTCGAACACGGTGTCGGCCAGACGCTGGCCGCCCACGGTGATGCTGACTTCAACCTGGGGCGCTTCTTGCTCCAGGAAGACGTGAGGCGCGTTCGGCATTTCCAGCGAAAGGTCTTTCAGGTAGACGCGTTGCAGGTTGAACGAGGGCGCGTCGTTGCCGCCTTCTTGCTGGGTGTTTTGGTCTTGATCAGCCATGAGTGATTCCGTTGGTGGAGGGGGCAAAAGTAGAGGCGATTAGCCGTTCAGCAGGGGGGCAAGGCCACCCGAGCGGTCCAGGGCCATCAGGTCGTCGCAACCGCCGACATGAGTATCGCCGATGAAGATTTGCGGCACGGTGCGTCGGCCGGTACGTTCGATCATGACATCGCGCTGTGACGGATCGCGGTCGATCTGGATGATTTCCAGGTCGGTCACGCCACGCTGCTCGAGCAGGGCCTTCGCGCGTGAGCAATAGGGACAGTAGTCCTTGCTGTACATGACGACTTTATTCATAGGCGCTCCTCGATAGATTCAAGATTGATGATGGGACAGCCCCGGTTCAGCCCTTTTGGGTGACCGGCAGGCTGGCGGCCGACCAGGCGCGCATGCCGCCATCGAGCGGCACCGCGTCGGCAAAGCCTTGCGCGCGCAGCTTGGCGGCCACGCGGGCCGAATCGCGGCCATTGTCACAAACCACAACCAGCGGCTTGTTCTTGGGCAGCGAGGCGGCTTTCTGTTCGATGTCGGCTGCCGGCACATTTCGTGCCTGGGCGATGTGGCCGGCCTGGAATTGTTCGACGGGACGCACGTCCACCCAGACGGCGTTGCGCTGGTTCACCATCTGGATGGCCTCGCCAGTGCTGACGGCCGAGCCGCTGCGGCCCTTGCGCAGGGCGGGAATCGCCAGCATCACGCCGGAGATCACGGCGACGCCGACGATGAAGACGTTGTTTTTATCGAGCAAGAATTGCAAAAGATCCACGGGTCATCCTGAAGTGCGGCAGCTAGCCGGATATGGGCGAACCCTCGGCCAACCCGCGGGCGCCGCGCCAGGGAATTGGACGAGTGCGCCGGGGCAAAATCAAGGGCAAAATCACTCAATTATAAAATGAGCGCATTCTTTAACCATCCTTTAACTTTAACCCGCGCGGAAAGCGTGCCAAACCATGCATAAACTTGTTCTGATGCGCCACGGCGAAAGCCAGTGGAATCTGGAAAACCGCTTCACCGGCTGGACCGACGTCGACCTGACCGAAACCGGCCGCGAACAGGCTCGCCGAGCCGGCGAACTGCTCAAGAAAGAAGGCTACACGTTCGACCTGGCGTACTCGTCGGTGCTCAAGCGCGCCATCCGCACCTTGTGGATCGCGCTGGACGCCATGGACGCGATGTACACCCCGGTGGGTGTGAACTGGCGCCTGAACGAACGCCACTACGGCGCGCTGCAAGGCCTGAACAAGGCTGAAACCGCCGCCAAGTACGGCGACGAACAGGTCCTGATCTGGCGCCGCGCGTACGCCATCGCCCCGGAACCGTTGTCGCTGGACGACGAACGCCACCCGCGTTTTGACAGCCGCTACGCCAAGATCCCGGCCGATCAGCTGCCCGCCACCGAGTGCCTGAAAGACACCGTGAACCGGGTGCTGCCGTTCTGGAACGATTCCATCGCCCCGGCCATCCGCGCCGGTCGCAACGTGCTGATCGCCGCCCACGGCAACAGCCTGCGCGCGCTGATCAAGCATCTGGACAACGTGTCCGATGACGACATCGTCAACCTGAACATCCCCACTGGCCAGCCGCTGGTCTACGAATTGGATGATGACCTGCGCCCGATCCGCCACTATTATCTGGGCGATGCCGCCGAGATCGAGGCGGCCATGGCTGCGGTTGCCGCTCAAGGCAAGGCTAAGAAGGACTGATATCTCTATGCGTCGCACGGCAGGGTTGTTGTTGGCGGTCATGTTGACCGGTGGGGCGCTATCGGCTCGTGCCGCGCCCAACGACCTTGCCGGCCGCCAGTCTGACGCCGAGCGTCAGCAGGCGGCGCTGCGCGACCGTATCGAGAATCTGCAAAAAGAGATCGACGGGCGCGAAGCCGCCCGCAAGGAAGCCGCCGACGCGCTCAAGCAGTCGGAATCGGCCATCTCGAAGATCAATCTGCGCCTGCGCGAACTGGCCGATGCCGGCCGCCAGGCGCAGACGGACCTGACCAGCCTCGAGAAGCAGATCGGCGTGCAGGAAACGGTGCTGGCCAAGCGTCGTACCGAACTGGCCGATCAGCTTCGCACCCAATACACCAGCGGGCTATCGCCCTGGACAGCGCTGCTGTCCGGCGACGATCCCCAGGTGCTGGGCCGCAATCTGGGCTACCTGGACTACGTGTCGCAGGCACGTGCCAATGCCGTCAAGGCACTGCGGGCCGACATCGACCGTCTGGCCGCGCTGCAAACGCGCGCCGACGCCCGCCGTGCCGAGATTGAAAAAGTCGTGGCCGAAACGTCCGAGCAGAAGGCTGCATTGGTCGGGCAGCAGAAAGAACGCGCCACGCTGTTGGCGCAACTGGAAGGGCAGATCGCCGCCCAGCGCGCCGAAGCCAACAAGCTGGGGCGTGATGACCAGCGCCTGTCGCGCCTGATCACCGATCTGGACGCGGCGATTGCCAAGCAGATCGAAGAAGCTCGCAAGGCCGAAGAGGCACGCAAGAAAGCCGAAGAGGCCCGCCGCATTGAAGAGGCGCGCCGCGCCGCTGAAGAATCCCGCAAACGCGCCGAAGCCGAGCGCCGCGCCGACGAGGCCCGCAAGAAGGCCGAGGCCGATAGCAAGCGGGCTGCCGAAATCGCCGCCCGCCGCGATCGCGATAGCCGCGATGCCCGCGACGCCGCCCAGGCGCGCGAGCAGGTCGAAGCGGCGTCGCGCCAAAGCCGTGGCCCGGTCGCCGTCGCCGATCCGGATGCCGCCGGATTACGTCCTGCTGAACAAAAACACACGCGCCTGACCGATCCGGCCCAGGCGCCGACCCAAGCGCCGACCCAGGCGCCCGCCAAATCGGAAGATCCTCCAAAAAAGGCGGAACCCGCCGAGGCCGAGACCACTCCAACCCGCAGCGCATCGGCGCAGCAGACCCGTGCTGCCCCGCCCGTGGGCGGCGGCAACGGCCTGAAGCATGGCCTGGCCATGCCGGTGCGCGGCCAGGTGCAGGGCCGCTTCGGGGTCGACCGCCCCGACGGCGGCGTCTGGCGCGGCGTGGTGCTGCGCGCGCCCGAGGGCACGCCCGTCAAAGTCGTGGCCCCCGGCACGGTGGTCTACGCCGAATGGCTGCGTGGTTTTGGCAACCTCATCATCGTGGATCACGGGCAACAATACCTGACGGTCTATGCTTACAACCAAAGTCTGCTCAAACGGGTGGGGGATTCGGTGACAGGTGGCGATACTATTGCTACGGTAGGGGCAACCGGCGGCCAAGTGGAATCCGGCCTATACTTTGAAATTCGCCATCGTGGCGCTCCTGTGGACCCGGCCCAGTGGCTGGCCCAATAGGTTGGTAGGTACAAGTCGTTGGTAAATTACCAAACCCCCATCGGCGAAAACAAAATTCGGGAAGTGTGCATGGGCACTCGCAAGTTTCGCGGTTTCGGTCTGATTGCCATCGGTGCGGTGGCTGGCGTATTGCTTAGCGTAGGGGTGACGGCAGTCGCCCAGCGCGGCAGCCCTTTGCCCTTGGACGAGCTCAGGCAACTGAGCAATGTTTTCGCGGCCATCAAGAACAACTATGTCGAAGCGGTCGACGACAAGACCCTGATCGACAACGCGATCTCGGGCATGGTCTCGAACCTTGACCCGCATTCGGCCTATCTGGATGCCGACGCGTTCCGTGAAATGCAGACGGCGACCCAAGGCGAGTTCGGCGGCCTGGGTATCGAAGTTGGCGCGGAAGACGGCTTCGTCAAGGTCATCTCGCCCATCGAAGATACGCCCGCCGCGCGCGCCGGCGTCATGGCCGGTGACCTCATCATCAAGATCGATGACACGCCCACCAAGGGCATGACCCTGAACGATGCGGTCAAGCTCATGCGTGGCGCGCCCAAGTCGCCCATCACGCTGACCATCATGCGCGCCGACCGTCCTCAGCCCATCGTGCTGAAGATCGTTCGCGACGTCATCAAGGTTCGCAGCGTGCGCAGCAAGATGCTGGATAACGGCATCGGCTACGTCCGCGTTGCCCAATTCCAGGAAAAGACCGGCTCCGACCTGGCCAAGCAACTGAAGGACCTGGGCGCGAAAGAAGCGCCCAAGGGCCTGGTGCTGGACCTGCGCAACGATCCGGGCGGCTTGCTGACCAGCGCTATCGGCGTGTCGGGCGCGTTCCTGCCGCCGGATGCCCTGGTGGTGTCCACCGATGGCCGTACGCCTGACGCCCGCCACAAGTATCTGGCCACGCCGTCGGAATACGCTCGTGGTGAAAGCAACTACCTGTCCGGCTTGCCGGCCTGGACCAAGACGGTTCCGATGGTGGTGCTGGTCAACGTCGGTTCGGCTTCGGCTTCCGAAATCGTGGCCGGTGCGCTGCAAGATCACAAGCGCGCCAAGGTGCTGGGCAACCGCACGTTCGGCAAGGGCTCGGTGCAGGTGATCCTGCCGCTGTCCGAATCCACCGCCGTCAAGTTGACGACCTCGCGCTACTTCACGCCCAGCGGTCGTTCGATCCAGGCCACGGGTATCGAACCGGACTTCGTTGTTGCCGACACGGCCGACGGCGACCTGTTCCGCCTGCCGCGCGAAGCCGACCTGCAACGCCACCTGTCCAACCCCGAGACCGCCAACGAGGTGAAGTCCAACTCGGCGCAAGACAACGTGGACGTGCCGACCAAGGTGTTCGAATTTGGCGGCAAGGACGACTTCCAACTGCAACAAGCGCTGAATGTGCTGGCCGGCAAGCCGGTACAGAAGGGTTCGGCGCGCGCCCAGGCCAAGGCGGATGCCAAGGCCGGTGGCGGCACTCCCACGCGCATGAAGATCACGCCGACCGGAGTCGAGCCCAGCAAGGACAAATGAACGACGAGCAACTGCTGCGCTACGCCCGCCACATCCTGCTCGACGAGCTGGGTATCGAAGGGCAGGAAAAACTGCTGGCGGCGCGTGTGCTCATCGTAGGGGCGGGTGGACTCGGTTCACCCGCCGCGCTCTACCTGGCAACTGCCGGTGTAGGCGACATCACCCTTGCTGACGACGACACTGTCGAGCTCAGCAATCTGCAACGCCAGATTCTCCACACCACCTCCAGCGTCGGCCGTCACAAGGCCGAGTCGGGGCGTGACATGCTGGCCGCCTTCAACCCGCAGGCGCGAGTCCATGCCCGCGTGGAACGCTTGCAAGGCGATGCGCTGTCCGATGCCGTTGCCGCGGCGGACCTGGTGCTGGACTGCACCGACAACTTCACCACCCGCCACGCCATCAACCGCGCCTGCGTGCAGCATCGCAAGCCGCTGGTGTCGGGCGCCGCCATCCGCTTTGACGGGCAGGTCAGCGTGTACGACCTGCGCGACGACAACGCGCCGTGCTACCACTGCCTGTTCCCGGAAGCCGACGACGTCGAGGAAGCCAACTGCGCCACCATGGGCGTGTTTGCCCCGGTGGTGGGCATCATCGGCAGCATGCAGGCGGCCGAAGCCCTGAAGCTGCTGTCCGGCGTAGGCGAAAGCCTGTCGGGCCGGCTGCTTTGGCTGGATGTGCGCACCATGCAATGGCGCAGCGTCAACGTACAGCGGGACCCGGAATGCGCCGTTTGCGGCCATCGGGGGCGCTGAAACGGGCTTTTTCGCAACGCGAATTGCAGGGTCCGGCGTGCCCTTATTGCCCTTGCGGACAATATTAAAGGCCTGAAATACCTGCTATAACGCCAGCCAGCCTACCGAAATCAAAGGCGGCAATGTGGACGTGACGGCGTGGAAACAGGACTGAAGTTCAGCTTGCCCAAGTGGCGCCTGACGCGCTGGCTTACCCATTCCGGGCCGGATACGCCCGCGGACATCCGTGCCGCGCTGATCGCCAGCCTGTTCGGCACGCTGCCCATCTTTGCCGGCGGCGTCATCAACACCTTGATGATTTCGGGCGTGGTGACCTGGCGGCGGCCCGAACCGCTATACATATCCTGGCTGCTGCTGGAAGTGGTGCTGGCCATCGTGCGCGTCACGATCCTGCGCGCGGCCTTGCGCGCCGCGCCCAAGGGCGGCAACACCCATACCGACCTCTACATTCTGTTGGCGCTGCTGTGGGCGTTCAGCGTGGGGTACGGCGTCTTCATCACCTTCATCAATGGCGACTGGCTGGCCGCAACGCTGGCGGGCATATCCTGCGGCGCGATGGCGGGCGGCATCTGCTTTCGCAACTATGGCGCGCCTCGGCTGGTGGCCGCCATGATCTTCCTGAGCCTGGGCCCCATGTGCCTGGGCGCCTTGTTTACGGGCGAAATCGTTACGGCCATCGTCTTTATCCAGATTCCGTTCTACCTGGTCAGCATGACCATCGCGTCACATCGGCTCAACCGTATCCTGGTCTCCACCATGCTGGCCGAACGCGCCAGCGAACGCCGCGCCAATGAAGACGCGCTGACCGGGCTGGCCAACCGCACCGGCCTGCAAGTGGCCCTGGAGCGCGTTTGCGCCAGTGCGCGCGGGCACGACAGCGACGCGGCGCTGCTCTATATGGACATGGATGATTTCAAGCGCATCAACGACACCTACGGGCATGCGGCGGGTGACCTGGTGTTGACCACGATCGCCCGGCGCATGCGAGCCATGCTGCGGGTGGACGACGTGGCGGCTCGCATCGGCGGGGATGAATTCATCGTGCTGGTCACCGGCATCGACGCCACGGCGGCGCTGCGGCTGGGCGAGCATTTGCTGCTGGACGCCTTGCAGCCCATCGCGTTGGCGGACGGTACGCGGGTGATTGTGGGGATGTCGATCGGCATCTCGATCATCTCGGCCGGCAACCGCAACCCGCAGGCGGCGCTGGATTCGGCCGATGCCGCGCTGTACCGCGCCAAGGCCAGGGGTGGCCGCTGCTGCGAAGTCGACGGCGGGGCGGCCCGGGTGGACGAAGCCACTGTGGCCGGCGGCGACAGCGCGACGGCGGCGGCCTGAGAGAGGTAAGAGCCGCAGCGGCGCCGGCCAGTACCGGCAGTACCGACATCGCGCGCCCCTATCCATTCCTGGACTGAAAGTTATCAGATAACCTGAAAAGTTGTCTATAATCCGCCGATGCTCACCAAAAGCCTCACCCTGACTGAACAAGTCGCCCAGCAGATCGCCACGGATATCGCCGACGGCGTGCATCCGGTTGGCGCCAAGCTGCCGCCCGGCCGCGTGCTGGCGGACCAATACGGCGTCAGTGCCGCCGTCATCCGCGAAGTCACCGAACGGCTGCGCGCTCAGGGCCTGATTCAAAGCCGCCAAGGGTCGGGCAGCACCGTGGTGTCGCGCACCGGCGGGCAGGGGTTTCAGGTATCCAGCGGCATCGCGGTCAACCGCGAGCAGTTGGCCAACGTCTATGAATTGCGCATGGAACTGGAAGGGGGCGCGGCAGCGCTGGCCGCCATGCGGCGCAACGCCGCCGACCTGACCGCCATGGCCCAGGCGCTGGCCTCGCTTGAAGCGCATCTTGAGCACCCCGAGCAGGGCGTTGAACACGACATCTCTTTTCACGTTGCCATTGCCGCCGCCACGCACAACCGCAGCTATCAAGACCTGTTGCAGTACCTGAACCGACAGCTGCGCCTGGCCGTCAGCACCGCGCGGTCCAACAGCCGCTTGCACGACGGTTTGACCGCTGCCGTGCACCAGGAACACGTCGCCGTATTCGAAGCTATCCGCGCGCGCAACCCCGACCGTGCCCGGCAAGCCGCCGTCCGTCATTTGCAGCAGGCGGCCACCCGCCTGCAACTCGATCAACTTTTTCCCGCAGCCACGCCGACATCATGACCGCATCCGACTTTCCGCAACGCCTGGTCCAAGCCCTGGGCCCCGACACCGTGTTCACTGCCGAAGCGGACATCGCGCCCTGGTTGTCCGATTGGCGCGGCCTGTACAACGGCCACGCCCAAGCCGTCGTGCGCCCGCGCAACACGGCCGAAGTGGCCGCCTGCCTGGCCCTGTGCCAGCAGGAAGGCGTGCCGGTTGTGCCGCGTGGCGGCAACACCGGCCTGTGCGGGGGCGCCACGCCTGACGGCAGCGCCAGGAACGTCGTGTTAAGCCTGGAGCGCATGAACGCCGTGCGTTCCATCGACACCGTCGCAAACACCCTCGTGGCCGAGGCGGGCGCCATCCTGGGCAACCTGCGCCGCGCCGCGCAAGACGCCGGCCGCCTGTTGCCGCTAAGCCTGGCGGCGGAAGATTCCAGCCAGATCGGCGGCAACGTCGCCACCAATGCCGGTGGCGTGAACGTGGTGCGCTACGGCATGGCGCGCGAGCTGGTGCTGGGCCTGGAAGCCGTGCTGCCCACCGGCGAAATCTTCAATGGCCTGCGCACACTGCGCAAGGACAACACGGGCTACGACCTGAAGCAGCTGCTGATCGGGTCCGAAGGCACGCTGGGCGTGATCACGGCGGTGGCGTTGCGGCTGTTCCCCCGTACCGACGTGCGTTCCGTGGTGCTGACGGCGGTCGAGTCGCCCGCGCAGGCGCTGCAACTGTTCGAGATTCTGTTCGAGCAGTGCGGCGCGCGCTTGCAGGCGTTCGAATATTTCTCTGGCGACTGCCTGGACCTGGTGCTGACGCATGCCGAAGGCGTGCAAGAACCGTTTGATCAGCGCTACCCGGCCTACGTGCTGATCGAGCTTGCCGACACCGCCGACGAAGCCGGGCTGACGGCCTTGCTGGAAAACGTGATCGGCACGGCGCTGGAACGCGGCTTGTGCCTGGATGCCGCCGTGTCGGCATCGATGGCGCAATTGCAGACCCTGTGGAAGCTGCGCGAAGAAATCTCCGAAGCGCAGCGTGCCGATGGCCCGCACTTGAAGCACGACGTGTCGCTGCCCATCGAACGCATTCCCGAATTCATGGTGTCCGCCGAGGCCCGCGTGCGTGCGCTGTTCCCGGATATTCGCCCGTTCATCTTCGGCCACTTCGGCGACGGCAACCTGCACTACAACCTGTCCCGCCCCGCCGGCGCGGCGCGTGACTGGGTGGCCGTGAATGGCGCCGCGATTACCGACGCGGTGCTGGACGAGGTCAACCGCTACGGCGGCAGCATCTCGGCCGAACACGGCATCGGCCAACTCAAGCGCGACCACTTCCTGCACAGCAAGGACCCGGTCGAGCTGCGCCTGATGCGCGAGATCAAAAAAGTCATGGACCCGGCCGGGATCATGAACCCGGGCAAATTGCTGTAAGGCAAACTGCCATTGCATTGATCCCGGCGGCTTTCGCGCGCGCGGCCTGCTCCCACATCAGGTAGCAGTCCGCGCCGCAGTCCGCGCCGCAGTCAGCGTCTATTGCCGGTGATAGACCTCGGCGCCCTTCTTCACGAACTCCACCGACTTTTCCTGCATGCCTTTCTGCAAGGCGTCCTTCTCGCTGACGCCTTGCGCCGCGGCATAGTCGCGCACGTCCTGCGTGATCTTCATGCTGCAAAAATGCGGGCCGCACATCGAGCAAAAGTGCGCCACCTTCATGGAGTCCTTCGGCAGCGTTTCGTCGTGGAATTCCTTGGCGGTGTCCGGGTCCAGCCCCAGGTTGAACTGATCGTCCCAGCGGAATTCAAAGCGCGCCTTTGACAGCGCGTTGTCGCGGATCGCCGCGCCCGGATGGCCCTTGGCCAGGTCCGCCGCATGCGCCGCGATCTTGTACGTGATGATGCCGTCCTTCACGTCTTTCTTGTTGGGCAGGCCCAAGTGCTCTTTCGGCGTCACATAGCAGAGCATCGCCGTGCCGTACCAACCGATCAGCGCGGCCCCGATGCCCGACGTGATGTGATCGTAGCCCGGCGCAATATCGGTGGTCAGCGGCCCCAGCGTGTAGAAGGGGGCTTCATGGCAGTGCTCAAGTTGCAGGTCCATGTTTTCCTTGATCAGGTGCATCGGCACGTGGCCCGGCCCCTCGATCATCACCTGCACGTCGTGCTTCCACGCCACCTGCGTCAATTCGCCCAAGGTCTTCAATTCCGCGAATTGCGCTTCGTCATTGGCGTCGTAGCCCGAGCCCGGACGCAGCCCGTCGCCCAGCGAGAAGCTCACGTCATACGCCTTCATGATCTCGCAGATGTCTTCAAAGCGCTCGTACAGGAAGCTTTCCTTGTGATGCGCCAGACACCACTTGGCCATGATCGAGCCACCGCGCGACACGATGCCCGTCATGCGATCCGCCGTCATCGGAATGAACGGCAGCCGCACGCCCGCGTGAATGGTGAAGTAGTCCACGCCTTGCTCGGCCTGTTCGATAAGCGTGTCGCGAAAGATCTCCCACGTCAGGTCCTCGGCCTTGCCATCCACCTTTTCCAGCGCCTGGTAGATCGGCACGGTGCCGATGGGCACCGGCGAATTGCGGATGATCCATTCGCGCGTTTCGTGGATGTGCTTGCCGGTGGACAGATCCATCACCGTGTCGCCGCCCCAGCGTATTGCCCACGTCATCTTCTCAACTTCTTCGCCGATGCCCGAGCTGACGGCTGAATTGCCGATGTTGGCGTTGATCTTCACCAGGAAGTTGCGGCCGATAGCCATGGGCTCGACTTCGGGGTGGTTGATGTTGGCCGGGATGATGGCGCGCCCGCGCGCGATTTCGTCACGCACGAATTCCGGCGTGATGGCGGCGGGGATGGCGGCGCCGAACGATTGGCCGGGGTGCTGGCGCAGCAGGCGCTTGACCATCTTTTCGCCATCGGGACCGCTGTCGCGCAACGTTTGCAGGTAGTGCTCGCGGCGCAGGCTTTCGCGGATCGCCACGAATTCCATTTCCGGCGTGATGATGCCGCGCCGCGCATAGTGCATCTGCGATACGTTGGCGCCCGCCTTGGCGCGTCGCGGCGGGCGTTGCAGGTCGAACCGCATCGCCGTCAGCTTCGGGTCGGTCAGGCGCGCCTTACCGTAGTCGCTGGTCGGGCCGGACAGCACGTCGGTGTCGGCGCGCTCTTCGATCCAGGCGCGGCGCAGCTCGGGCAGGCCGCGGCGGATATCGATCTTGGCATCGGGGTCGGTGTAGGGGCCGCTGCAATCGTAGACGGTCAGCGGCGGATTTTTTTCTCCGCCGAACATGGTCGGCGTGTCGTCCTGCTCGATCTCACGAAACGGCACGCGGATGTCGGGGCGCGAGCCCGTCTCATACACACGGCGCGATCTGGGCAGCGGTGCGACGGCCGCCGCGTCGACTTCGGCGGTAGCGGCCAGGAATTTGGGATTGGCGTTCATGGAAAGCTCCAAGCAAGTGGTTGGAGCCGATCGGGAATGGACTTCCGCCAGGCGTGCAGCGACGCCTGGCGGAAATACGGCTCCCAGCATCGGCATTATCCGTACTGGTACGAAGGGACTCTCTCAACCCGGCGCCGCCTGAAAAGGCGGGACGAGTACCCCTGCGCGAAAGCGAAGTATAGATCGCGCCAACGCGGCCCGGCGCATATGATGATTTGTGCGCATGAAATCATTCAAAGAACGCTTGCTTCCGAGAGCTGGTATTACTGCTTTACATTTGGATTCAGTCTGGGGCGACACCGTCATTTAGGTTCGGTACACTTTTTTCCAACCAACGCCCGGCCTGCCATCGACTCGCCGGGCATAGCTAACTTAAAAGAAGGAATCGAGCATGCAACTGACCCTACGCAAATTGGCGCCCGCCCTGGTTGTCGTGACGTTGGCGCTGGCGGGTTGCAAGACCGCCCCGACGAAACCGTCCGGCGCCGCGGCCACGCCCGAAGCCGGCCAGCAGTCGAGCGTGCCGGCGACCGCATCCTCGGTGGACTTCTACCTGGCGCAACAACAGCCCGGCCCCGGCCTGCGCGAAATCGCACTGCCCGACGGCAAGCTCTACATGCAGGAAGTGCCCGTGCTGACGCGCGCGGATCTCACCGACGCCGCCGCGTTGGTCGACCGCCAAGGCCAGAACTTCGTGGGCCTGCGCTTCTCTGAAGCCGGCGCGCGCAAGCTGACCGACGTCAGCACCAAGAACGTCGGCAACCGCCTGGCGCTGGTGATCGATCAGGAACTGGTCGCCGCCCCGAGCATCGCCGAACCCCTGAACCGTGGCGTGTTGGCCTTTGGTGTTGCGTCGGCGCAAGCCGCGTCCGAAATCGCCGCCAAGATCCGTGGTGATGCACCGCCCGCTCCGGCTGCCGGCGGCGCCGCGCCCGCACCTACGCCCAAGCCCTGATCACTGATCACCGATCTTCCTGCGGATAAGCCGAGGTCGCAAAAGCGGCAGAAGTTGGTTATTTGCAGGCGCTTGAATCAAAATATCCGCACCGAAAGGTGCGGATATTTTTTTTGCCCGCAACCGACGGCGCGGCCATCGCGCGCATCGGATGGGAGGATGAATCAGCCGATTTTGCGGCCGCGCGGCTTGACCGTGCGACGCGCTTGCGCGGTCTCGATGAAGGTTTGCGTCAGTGCTTCAAGCATGGCGCGATCATCGGGTGTCAGGCCGTCGAATTGCGACGGCGCAATGTTGGGAAACGGCCAGGGCGCTTGCGGACGGGGCCGTCGGGCCATGCGTGGCATGGTCTCGGCGACGCCCGCCGCGGGCAGCGTATCTGACAGGTCATAGCCTTCCATGGGTAGTTCCATGGGACCCTTACCGGTCTCCAACCACTCAGGCTCAATCTTCAGAATCTGCGCAAGCTTACGGACGGACCGGCTGGAATGCCGGAGCCCGTTTTCGTAACTGGCGATTGCACTTTGCGAGATTCGCGCAAGACGAGCGAGCGTCTTCTGCGTGTGACCACGCAGAAGACGGGCTTGCTTCAATCGGTCTGAAAATGTCTTCACGAGTCGATTGAAGCTTGCTCATGATTTACTTTGGTGGTTATAAGCATTACCTGGGTGATAGTTTTGGAGGCGAGGACACATGCATGAACGGGGCAACGTGTTCGTCGTGCAACTTGATGAAATGACGAGCAATCATTTTGTCGCTGCTTTGCGTGATTTTCAATGGCAGGTCAGCGCGTGCGCGTCACCGGACGAGCTTTTCGAACGGCTGCGCACGGACGATGTCGACGCGATGGTGTTGCGTGGGCAGGGCGCCGAGGTCCCCAAGCTGATCGCGGCCTTGCGCCGCGCGGCGCCGGACGCGGCGGTGGTGTGGCAGTCGCCGGTGGCCTCGGCGCGCGAACGGGTCGAGGCGCTGGAGGCGGGTGTGGACTTTTATAGTTCGGCCCGTATGGAGCCCGAGGAATGGGACGCGTTGCTGCGCAATGTGCGGCGCCGGCTCTTGCCGCCTTCCACCGACGGCCCTGCATGGCGCTTGGACCAACGCGTGCTGTCAGGCCCAGCCGGCGAACGCTTGCCATTGACGCTGACCGAACGCGACTTTTTTGTCCGCTTGCTAAGGGCGCCCGGCCAGTGCCTGCGGCGCGATCGCTTCTTTCCGTGCAATCCTCGCGAGGGCGCACGCAGCGTTGACGTGCTGGTGTCGCGGCTGCGCACCAAGGCGCGCCGCTTCGATATTGAACTGCCGGTGTTGGCCGTGCGCGGTTGGGGCTATATCTTGCTTCAGCACAGCCCGCCGCAAGAACCGCAGGATTAGAGAACGACCAGGTTATCCCGATGCATGAGCTCGGGTTCGGTCATGCTGCCCAGGATGCGAGCGATCTGCGACGAAGGCTGGCGCAGGATGCGTCGCGTATCGACAGACGAATAGTTGATCAGACCGCGCGCGCATTCGATGCCCTGGCTGTCCACGCAGGCCACCACGTCGCCACGGCCGAACTCGCCTTGCACGTCGGTCACGCCGATGGGCAAGAGGCTCTTGCCTTCGCGCATCAGGGCCTGCACGGCGCCGTCGTCCAGCACCACGCGGCCACGCAGGCGCAGGTGGTCGGCCAGCCACTGCTTGCGGGCGGACCACACAGGCAGCACGGCGCGCAGTTCGCTGCCGATGCATTCGCCCTGTGCCAATCGCGTCAGCACGTTGCGCTCGCGGCCTGAGGCAATGATGGTGTGCGCGCCGCTGTGCGCCGCGCGCTTGGCGGCCAGCACCTTGGTCAGCATGCCGCCCGTGCCGATGCCGCTGCCTGCGCCGCCGGCCATCGCTTCCAGCGCCGGGTCGCCCGCTTGCGCGTGCGACATGAATGTAGCGTCGGGATTCTTGCGAGGATCGGAATCGTACAAACCGCGCTGATCCGTCAGGATGATCAGCGTGTCGGCTTCGATCAGATTGGTGACCAGCGCGCCCAGCGTGTCGTTATCGCCCAGGCGGATTTCGTCGGTGACGACCGTGTCGTTTTCGTTCACGATCGGCACCACGCCCAGGCGCAGTAGCGCGAACAGCGTGCTGCGGGCGTTCAGGTAGCGGTGGCGATCGGCCAGGTCTTCGTGCGTCAGCAAAATCTGCGCGGTGCGCAGGCCGTACTCGGCGAACGCCGCTTCGTAGGCCTGGCACAGGCCCATCTGGCCGACGGCGGCGGCGGCTTGCAATTCGTGCATGACGGAAGGGCGCTTGCGCCAGCCCAGCCGCGCCATGCCTTCGGCGATGGCGCCACTGGAGACCAGCACGATCTGCTTGCCCTGCTTGTGCAAGGCAGCGATCTGCGAGGCCCAGTGCGCGACGGCGGCGCGGTCCAGGCCGCGGCCTTCGTTGGTGACCAGCGACGAGCCAACTTTGGCGACCAGGCGCTGGGCGTGGGTGACGACGGAAACGGCAGGTGTTTCAGCAGACATGGTAGGCGCCGGCTGCGGCGAAAAAAGACGTAATCGAAAGGACTGCGATTATGGCTTATTCGTCACCGCCGCGCGGCGCGGCCGGCTTGTCGGCGTCGGACCGCGTGTCGTCAAAGCGGGGGTCCGGCGCCACATAGGTGCCGTCCGCCTGGTCGCTCGACAGGTGTTCCTTTTCGCGCTCGGCGTCCAGGTAGTCTTGCAGCGCGTACAGCAGGTCTTGCGTGCCTTCGCCCGTCAGGCCGGAAATGGCGAACACGGGGCCCTTCCAGTCGTACAGTTCCAGGAAGCGGCGCTTGGTGTCTTCGGGGTCCGGCACCATGTCCAGCTTGTTCAGCACCAACCAGCGCGGCTTGGCGGCCAGTTCGGGGTCGTAGCGGCGCAGCTCTTCGACGATGGCGCGCGCATCGACCACGGCTTGCTCGACCGGATCTGCATCGGGGTCGGGCGTGGACACGTCAACCAGGTGCAGCAGCACGCGGGTGCGCGCCAGGTGGCGCAGAAACAGGTGGCCCAGGCCGGCGCCTTCGGACGCGCCTTCGATCAGGCCGGGAATGTCGGCCACGACGAAGCTGCGCGACGGCGACGTACGCACGACGCCCAGGTTGGGGTGCAGCGTGGTGAACGGGTAATCGGCGATCTTCGGCTTCGCGTTCGAGATGCGCGTGATCAGCGTCGACTTGCCGGCGTTGGGCATGCCCAGCAGGCCCACGTCCGCCAGCACCTTCAGTTCCATGCGCAGGTAGCGATGTTCGCCTTCCTTGCCGGGCGTCCACTGGCGCGGGGCGCGGTTCAAGCTGGACTTGAAGTGGATGTTGCCCATGCCGCCCTGGCCACCGGCAGCCAGCACGACCTTTTGGTCATGGGTGTCCATGTCGAACAGGACTTCGCCGGTTTCGGCGTCATGGATAACGGTGCCCACGGGCACGCGCAGGGTGATGTCCGGAGCCGCTGCGCCGTATTGGTCCGAGCCGCGGCCGTTTTCGCCGCCCTTGGCGCGATGCAGGCGTGCGTAGCGGAAATCGATCAGCGTGTTGATATTGCGGTCTGCAACGGCATAGATGGTGCCGCCGCGGCCGCCGTCGCCGCCGTCCGGGCCCCCTTTGGGGATGAACTTTTCGCGGCGAAAGCTCGCCACGCCATTGCCGCCTTTGCCGGCGACCACTTCAATGGTGGCTTCGTCTACGAATTTCATGGTGTCTGCGCGTGTAGTGGGTAAATAGGACAGTTGCCCGCCATGGGGCGCTGCCAGGTGGCATTGGAAACTTTACTCGCCAATTGCCATAAACAAAAAAGCTTAAAACAAAAAAGCCCTGCCGCATGCGACAGGGCTTTTGCCGTTCGGCAACGCGGTAAACCGCGTTGCGCTGACCGTGGCTAGTCCGATTACTCGGCAGCGATGATCGAAACGGTTTGCTTGTTCAACGCGCCCTTGAAGCCGAATTGAACCTTGCCGTCGATCAGCGCGTACAGGGTGTGGTCCTTGCCCATGCCGACGTTCACGCCAGCGTGGAAACGAGTACCGCGCTGACGCACGATGATCGAACCAGCGGGAATCAGTTCACCGCCGAAAGTCTTGACGCCCAGACGCTTTGATTCTGAGTCGCGTCCGTTTCGCGTAGAGCCGCCGCCCTTTTTCTGTGCCATGTTTAGCTCCTGCTAAGTGGTACCGAGTCGCTACTTAAGCCGTGATGGCTTCGATGCGGATTTCGGTGTAGTTCTGACGGTGGCCCTGACGCTTCTGATAGTGCTTGCGACGGCGCATCTTGAAGATCTTGACCTTGTCGTGGCGGCCTTGCGCAAGAACCGTTGCCTTGACCACAGCGCCGGAGACGAGGGGCGTGCCAACTTTCAGTTGGTCGCCTTCGCCCACGGACAGCACTTGGTCCAGGGTGATTTCTTGCCCAATGTCTGCCGGTATCTGTTCTATCTTGAGTTTTTCGCCAGCGGCAACGCGATACTGCTTGCCACCGGTTTTTACGACCGCGTACATGGGGTGTTCCTTAAATAGGTAAATGGGTTCATTCGCGCGGCCCGCCCTGCTGGGTGGGATTGCCACTTTGGAAGGTTCGCTTTCCTGTCCGTGTGCCGGCATTTGACATGCGGCGGGCCAGAAGGAAAGGGGCCTGACTGCCAGGTACCGGGTGGAAATATCCCGAACAAGGCACCCAAAGGGTTTACGCGAACAACCGACGTAATTCGGGCATTGCTGACCGAATCCGCAATATTAGCGCGTGACTTTTCAAAAGTCAAAAACCTGTTGTGGGCTAAGGGCTTAGGTGTGGCGCGGGGGCTTCAGGCGGGCGCCACCACGCGCTGGGAGACGTGGCGCGCCACCCGGCGGATGCCCTCCATGATGTCGCGCCGGTGGGCGTCGTCCAGCCGGTCAGTGGGGATCGATGTACTGACCGCCACGCGCTTGCCCGTGGGCGTGACGCCCACATACGCGGCGTAGCACACCAGGCCGGTGGCCAGTTCTTCCTGATCGTGGCCCAGCCCTGTCTGGCGCACCTTGTCCAATTCCTGATACAGCGCGTCGCGCGTGGCCAGCGTGCGGTCCGTCACGCGGGGCAGCGGGTCGGGCACGCTGGCGGCCAGGGCGTCGGGATCCAGGCTGGCCAGCAGCACTTTGCCCAGCGCGCAAGCATGGGCGGGCAGGCGCATGCCCAAGTCGGAGACCAGCCGCACGGGGCGGCGGGCGTCCTCGCGGGCGATGTAGACCACGTCAAAGCCATCCAGCGCCGCGAGCTGCACGACTTCATTGCAGCGGGTCACGAACTCGCCGGCCGCCTCGTGGAACGCGGCTTGCAGGCCGTCGTGGCGCAGGTAGGCGAAGCCCAGCGACATCAGCTCGATGCCGATCAGGTAGCCGCCTTCTTTGCGTTCGATCCAGCGGCGCTGTTCCAGGCAGTCCAGCAACAGGTACAGCGTGCTTTTGGGCAGCTTGCAGGCCTGCGCCAGTTCGGCGGCCTTGACGGGGGTGCGGCGGCTGGCCAGCACCCGCAGGATGTCGTGGGTGCGGCGGATGGCGGGCACATCGTAGTCGGCGGTCATGTTTGTTTGTCCAACCTATTGGACTGCGATTCAGAATGTTGGACATGATAACGGCCTTCTTCTAGACTCGTTGCACCTTTATTGAAATGCCGCCCAGTCGGCATAAAGCGTGGAGACTCATGAACATAGACAACGCATTGCCCGTCGACCTGGCGGGCGCCTTGCTGGTGGGCCGTGTTTGGCGGCCGGCCCCGGTGGACGGGCCCAGCGTCGTGGTGGTGCGCAACGGAGAGGTGTTTGACATCACCGCCGTGGCCCCCACCGTGTCCGATCTGCTGGATCGCCCTGATCGCGTCACGCTGGCCAAAGGCGCGGCAGGCGAATCGCTGGGCGACGTGCGCGCGCTGATGGCCGCCACCTTGCAAGGGCAAGACGGGCCGCGCCTGTTGGCGCCGTGCGATCTGCAACCCATCAAGGCCGCCGGCGTCACGTTCGCCATCAGCCTGCTGGAGCGGATGATCGAGGAAGAAGCGGGCGGCGACGCCAGCCGCGCCGATGAAATCCGTGTGCGGATGCAGGCCTTGATCGGCTCGGATCTGTCTCGCTTGCGTCCCGGCTCCGCCGAAGCCATCAAGCTGAAAGCCGAATTGGTCGAACGCGGGCAGTGGTCGCAATACCTGGAAGTGGGCATCGGCCCCGACGCCGAGATCTTCTCGAAGACGCCCGCGATGGCATCGGTGGGATACGGCGCGCAGATCGGCGTGCTGCCCGAATCGCAGTGGAACAACCCCGAGCCCGAGATCGTGCTGGCCGTGGACAGCCGTGGCGAGATCGTGGGCGCCACGTTAGGCAACGACGTCAACCTGCGTGACATCGAAGGCCGCAGCGCCTTGCTGCTGACCAAGGCCAAGGACAACAACGGGTCATGCGCCATCGGCCCCTTCATCCGCTTGTTCGATGGGGATTTCGACCTGGACAGCGTGCGCCACGCCGATGTGTCGCTGCGCATCGACGGCGCCGACGGCTTCGCGCTGGACGGCGTCAGCCACATGCGCGAAATCAGCCGCGACCCCCAGGACCTGGTACGCCAGGCTTTTGGCGCGCACCACCAGTACCCCGACGGCTTCATGCTGTTCCTGGGCACGATGTTCTCGCCCAGCCAGGACCGCAAGGGTCCCGGCACCGGCTTCACGCACAAGCTGGGCGATCGCGTCCAGATCGCGTCCGAGCGTATCGGCGCGCTGGTCAACGATGTGCAGTTGGCCACCGAGATCACACCGTGGACGTTCGGCGTGCGGGCCCTGTACGCCAACCTGGCCAAGCGCGGCCTGGTTCGATAGGGCGGCGACCGGCGCGCTTGCGCTGACTGGGGGGCGGCAGCGGGCCGCCCCGCACCCGCCGCACCCCGTATAATCGCTGGTCGAATCCCCCGCCATTCCTGGCGGCCCAGCGGTAAGAGCCCCCTCGCGGCTCGTTTCACTTGTCGGATACGTCTTGAATCTCCCCGCGCTTATTGCCCCCATTGCTGACGATATGAAGGCTGTCGACGCGGTCATCCGCGAGCGGCTGAATTCGGACGTGGTTCTGATCCGCACAATCGGCGACTACATCATTGGCGCGGGCGGCAAGCGCATGCGCCCGGCCATGGTCTTGATGGTGGCGCGCGCGCTGGGCTACGAAGGCACGCATCACCAACTGCTGGCCGCCGTCGTGGAATTCATCCACACCGCAACATTGCTGCATGACGACGTGGTCGACGAATCCGACCTGCGCCGCGGCCGCGAAACGGCCAACGCCGTGTTCGGCAACGCCGCCAGCGTGCTCGTTGGCGATTACCTGTATTCGCGTTCGTTTGAAATGATGGTCGAAGCCGACTCGATGCGCATCATGAGCATCCTGTCCGAAGCCACCACGGTGATCGCCGAAGGCGAAGTCTTGCAGCTGCTGAACGTGCACGACCCCGACGTCTCGCAAGACCGCTACCTGCAAGTGGTGCGCTACAAGACCGCCAAGCTGTTCGAAGCTGCCGCCCAGGTGGGCGCGGTGCTGGCAGGCGCCACGCCCGAGCAGGAAGCCGCCGCCGCCGCCTATGGCCGCCACGTCGGCACCGCGTTCCAGCTGGTTGACGACGTGCTGGACTACAGCGGCGACGCCGCCGCGTTGGGCAAGAACGTGGGCGACGACCTGCGCGAAGGCAAGCCCACGCTGCCGCTGATCCGCGTGATGGAAGTGGGCTCGCCCGAACAACAACAACTGATTCGCGACGCCATCAAGACGGGCGACGCCGATTTCGCCGCCGTGGCCGCAGCCATTCAGGCCACCGACGCGCTTGAACACGCCCGCCTGGCCGCTGTGGCCGAAGCGGATCGGGCTCGCGAAGCGCTGTCGATTTACCCCGTTTCGCCTTTTCTGAATTCTCTGCTAGAATTCTGCGCTTTCGCGGTGAATAGAGATCGCTGAAGCCGAAATCCACAGCGGCGCTGAAGTTGGGCGTAGCTAGCTGGTTTGAAAGCGGGTGGGTTGTTGAAGCCAAAAGCAAAAGCTAAACGCAGAAGCCAAAGCAACCAAAGCAGCCAAAGCAAAACCTGATTTTCAAAAAAGCGGAATATAGGTTCTAATAGCGGTCGCTGTTGAAACGGCGGTGATGGAAAGCGAAGGTGGGAAGCGAAAGCAAAGTCACCAGAGCATAGTCGCCGCAGCAGTCGCGAGACATGCAGCGGAAAGAAAAAACTTGGTAGCACTGAGCGCCGCTAAGTTGGTAGTACGAGTTTGTCAGCGCGGTTTTTCAGCGTGGCAAATTCACTGAATCGGGGCGTAGCTCAGCCTGGTAGAGTACTGCGTTCGGGACGCAGGAGTCGGAGGTTCGAATCCTCTCGCCCCGACCACTCATTTGTGGTCGAATTTTTGATGGTGTTCTCGACACCAACAGCAAAAGCCGGAATCGCGACAGCGACGCCGGCTTTTTTGCGTCTGCGAGGCGTTTTTTTGCCTCCGCGCGTCTGTTAAAGTCGCCAGCTAAAGGTCAAAGCCAAGGCCAAAGCCAAGGCCAAAGCCAAAGCCAAAGCCAAAGCCAAAGCCAAGGTCAGGCCAAGCCCAACGCCCTTGCGCTTTCCTGCCGCCTGACACACACACGGGTCCAGCGCGTCTGTCTGCCCCTCCGAAATCCGCCACTCGCCAACATGATTCCTATCCACGGCCAAGCAGAGTCGACCGCGTCAGGCGGCCAGTGCCAAGGTTGCAAATCTGACGAGGCCGCGCCCATCGACATGGCGTTTGCGTTTCAGCCCATCGTCGATCTGGCGTCTGGCCAGGCCTATGCCTACGAGGCGCTGGTGCGCGGGCCTGAAGGCCAGCCCGCAGCCTCGGTGTTGTCGCAAGTGGACGACGCCAACCGCTACCATTTCGATCAGCGTTGCCGCACCACCGCCATCGAACTCGCGGCCAGGATGGGGATGGACCGTTTCCTGTCCATCAACTTCATGCCGAATGCGGTCTATCAACCCGCCGCATGTATTCGCACCACCTTCGAGGCCGCGGAGCGGCACGGCTTTCCGGTGAACCGGATCATCTTCGAAACCATCGAAGGCGAAAGCATCACTGACCGCGCCCATCTGCTGAAGATCTTTCAGGCCTACAAATCCTACGGTTTTCAGACGGCCATCGACGACTTTGGCGCGGGCTATTCGGGCTTGACGCTGCTGGCGGACTTCCAGCCTGACCTCATCAAGCTGGACATGGCGCTTGTGCGCGGTATCGATGTCGATACCGCGCGTCAACGCATCATTTCAGGCGTGCAGAAGATCTGTACCGATCTTGGCATTCGCTTCATCGCCGAAGGCGTGGAAACGGTGGGTGAACGCGACTTTCTGGCGGCGCAGGGCATCACGCTCATGCAGGGCTATTTGTTCGCCAAACCCGCATTCAAGGCGATGCCGCCGATATCCAATGTGGGCTGATTACCCCAAGCCGCCTGTGGCTCGGCTTCGGGCCTCCAGGTCGGCGCCGCGCCGGTAGTCTTCTGCCCGGGCCAAGGTGCGGTAAAAGTCCGCGCCTAAATTGATCAGGTCGTTCATCTCTTGCGTGGTCAGCTTGTGCTGCACGGTTTCAAGACACGCGGCGTAGGCGGCCAGAACTTCTGGCCAGTCCTCGAAGCGCCGCATGGGTGATGTCCTGACGATCATCTGCGCTACCAGTTCCTGGGTATCCATGAAAAGCCTCCTGCTACTTGCCCGGTTGATCGATCACCGGTCACGTCGACCCAGGCACAAGACCGCCCGATGGCGGTCTTGTACCGTTTGCTACGCGCAGAGGCTCGGGGCGTGACCCGTGAATGTCCCGGATTACTTGGGCATCAGCACCGTGTCGATGACGTGGATGACGCCGTTGTCGGCCGCAATGTCCGTCTTGACCACATTGGCATCGTTCACCTTGACCTTGCCGTCGGCGACGGTGACGGCGATGGTGCTGCCCTCAACCGTCTTGACCTGGCCCGCCTTGACGTCCTTGGCCATGACCTTGCCCGGCACCACGTGATACGTCAGCACCTTGCTCAGCGCGGCCTTGTCTTTCAGCAGCGCGTCCAGCTTGTCCTTGGGCACCTTGGCGAACGCGGCGTCGGTGGGGGCGAAAACGGTGTAGGGACCCGGGCCCTTCAGCGTTTCGGTCAGGCCGGCGGCCTGCACGGCGGTCGTCAACGTTTTGAAGTCGCCCGCCGATTTGGCCGTATCCACGATGTCGGCGGCATTGGCCCAGCCGCAGGCCAGGGCAATCGTCGTTCCAATCAGAAATCGCTTCATGGTGTGCTCCAGAATGTCAGGGTTATCGGCGCCCGCATCAAGGCGGGCGCTCAAGAGCGCGTCGCAACTTGGAAAACGCGATGCGTGAGGGTAGAGTAGGCGGCATCTTTCACTTCGTCCATATTTTGAACCTATAAATGCGGGTATTTAACGGTTCAAAGGCGGGTCAAAAATGCCAAACACCTCC
The DNA here is from genome assembly GCF_003600685.1 of Achromobacter sp. B7. Classification (NCBI taxonomy): domain Bacteria; kingdom Pseudomonadati; phylum Pseudomonadota; class Betaproteobacteria; order Burkholderiales; family Alcaligenaceae; genus Achromobacter; species Achromobacter sp. B7. Next base: position 5,765,354 of record NZ_CP032084.1, on the reverse strand, counting down.
AGCACTGACCTAGACGAGGCCGGTTCAACGGCCGCTTACCGCACGGGAGTCGCCGCCAAGTTGGCCGGCCTGCCCGTCGAAACCCTGCGGGTCTGGGAACGGCGCTATCAGCTGTCTTCCCCCGCGCGTTCGGCACGCGGCCAGCGGCTGTACTCGGCCGAGCAAGTGCGCCGGCTAAGCCTCTTGAAGCAGCTGGCGGATCAGGGTCACGCCATTGGCACGCTTGCGTCGCTACCGCTGGAGCAGTTGCAAGCAATGCTGGGCGCGCAGCCCAGCCGGGCCGGCCCGCCGCTGCGCGCCGTGGCGGTTGGCGCCACGCTGGCCCCGCGCCTCTTGGCCGGCGGGGTCGCCCAAGATGGCTCGACGGGCTTCATGGCCGGGCCGGACGTTCACGTGGTTGGCGCCTGCGCGCGCCTGGAAGACGCAGGCTCGCTGCCGCGCCATGCCGACGTGCTGATCGTTGAAATTTCAGAGCTGGACGTGGACGCGCTGGCGCCTATCCAGCGCGCGCGCGACGCCACCGAGACGGGCGCCGTGGTGGTGCTCTACCGCTTTTGTGCCAGCACCACGATTCGGACCCTGCGCGCGCAAGGCTGCCTGGTTGCCCGCATCCCGGCGCAGTTGAACGAGCTGGCGCCGTTGTGCCGATCGGCGGTCGTCGGGGCCAATCTTGGCGCGCTGGCTCCGGCATCGGCCATTGAGTTCGATGAAGAAGCCCTGGCCAAGATCATGGCGATGCGCAACCCGATTACATGCGAATGCCCAAGACATCTTGCCGAATTGCTGATGATGGTGGGCAGCTTCGAACGCTTCAGCTCGCAATGCGCATCGCGTGACGAAGCCGACGCGCAATTGCACCTGGCGTTGCAGCAGGCCGCGGGCCAGGCCCGCGGCATCCTGGAAAACGCCATGGCCCGCCTGCTGCACACGGAAGGCATGTGGCCGCTGGCCGGCTAGGCGCCGGCCAGCTCATCACACCCCGATCGGGCCGCCGTCGGCGCGCTGGATCACCACCGTCGATGAGCGCGGGCGCACCGTGCCCGTGGTTGCGACCGTTGCATCATCCGTCCCATACGCCGGCCAGTTTGCCGGGTGCTGGATGTTCAGGAAGATGCTGGTGTAGTCGGGCGTGAACGCAAAGCCGGTCACTTCGGCTTCGTTCGGGCCAACGAAGAAGCGGCGCAGGTCAGCCTGGTTGGACGGGTTGATGGCGGGACCCGTGCCGGTGCTGTCGGCCAGCGCGCCCGGGATCACGGCCAGCATCTGGTCGTTGGTGGCGCGGGCCACGTTGTTGTTGCGGCCGCCGTCGATGCCGTTGTCCGTTTGAATCCACAGGATGCCGCGCGTGTCGAAGCCGATGCCGTCGGGGCTGGCCAGCTGGTTCAGCGCGGTCAGGCCCGAACGGTTGGTGTCGGCGTCGGCGCCTGCGTCGGAACCGAACACAAAGATATCCCACTCGAACTTGGTCGAACCCGCTTCGTCGTGCCAGCGGATGATGTGGCCGTTGACGTTGTTCAGACGCGGGTTGGGCGGGTTGGTGCCGGTGCCGGCGTTGCGGCTGCTGTTGTTGGTCAGCGTCAGGTAGATGTCGCCGTTGGTCGGGTGGGTGGCGGTCCACTCCGGGCGGTCCATCGGGGTGGCGCCCACGAAGTCGGCCGCGCCGCGCGTGTTGATGAGGATGGCGTCCAGGCTGCCGAACTCGTCGGCCAGCGTGCGGCCGCCCACGCCCGGCGTGGTGCCGACCAGGGGCAGCCATTCGCCCGAGCCGTCCGCGTTGAAGCGCGCCACGTACAGCGTGCCCTTGTCCAGGTACTTGGCGCCGACAGCCAGGCGGTCGCTGCGCTCGGCGTCCTTCGGGTCCCACACGGCCTCGGACACGAAGCGGTAGATGTACTCAAAGCGCGAGTCGTCGCCGCTGTAGAACGCCAGGGGCTTGCCGGCTTCGGGCTTGCTGTAGGCGCAGCCTTCGTGGGCGAAACGGCCCAGCGCCGTGCGCTTGGTGGCGATGCTGGACGGGTCGTACGGGTCGATCTCCACCAGATAGCCGAAGCCGTTCACTTCGTTGCGCCAGTCTTGCGTGGCGTCGATGCCGGTTTGCGTGACGTTGAAGCGCGCGAATTCGCCCAGCACTTCCGACGCGTCGCCCGCAGCGGTCTCCCACTGGTAGCGGCCGGCCGGGCCGCCCGACACGCCAACGCGCAGTTGGTGCGCGGGGCGGGTGCCGGTGTTCACAAAGCAGGCCGCCCAGTTTTCTTCGGCGGTGATGTACGTGCCCCACGGCGTGTAGCCGTTGCCGCAGTTGTTGTTGGTGCCGCGCACTTGCGTGCCGTTGGGCGAGAAGGGCGTCTTGACCCAGTCCGTGCCGCCCACCGGGCCGGCTAGCTTCATGGCGGTGGCCGACGTGAAGCGGCGGTTGTAGCGCGAGTTGTTGACGATGTTCCAGCGGCCGTTTTCGCGGCGCACGTGCAGGATCGCCACGCCATGCGCGTTGATTTCCTTGCGCACTTCCTCGGCCGGGCGCTTGCCCGCCACCAGCGTCGGGCCGTTCGGGTGCAGCGCGGCCTGGTCGATGTACTCGTGGTTAACGGCTAGCAGGCCTTCCGTAGAGCTGCCTTCGATGGGGAAGAAATGCATGCCGTCGTGATGCATGCCGGTGGAGTTGAGCAGGTCGTTGGACGTGTTGTTGCCGTTCTGGTCCCAGGGCTGCGCGTTGTCGTTCAACGGCGTGCCCCACGGCGCAAACACGTGGGCCACGTAGCCTTGCGGCACGACGCAAGCGTCCGTCATGGACGTGGGCAGCGAGTCAAAGCCCAGTTTCAGCGGGGTCGGGGCGGGGGTCTCGGTGCCGCCGCCGGGCACTTCGGGCGTGGGGTTGGGGTCACCGCCGCCGACGGGTTCGTCATCGTCATCGCTGCTGTTACAGCCGGCCAGCCCAAGGCTGGTCATCGTGGCGAAGGCAGCGGCCAAACCGCCGCGCATCACCATGCGGCGCGACAGGTTCTTTTCCAGAATTTCGCTGAAAGGGCTGCTCTGGCTGGGGTTGCGGACGATTTTGTCGGAGATGGATTTGCTCATGTGGATTCCTGGCTTGGGGGCTGTGCCTGAATGGGACGAGCAATACTAGAAGTCGCAAATGAAAGGTTAATGACAGATGGCTGAATGCGATATCGGGCATACGGCGCGCAAACGAAAAGGCCGGCCCCGTTTGCACGGGGCCGGCCGGATGGGCACCGACACGCTTATTTGGTGGCGACCGCCTTGGACTTGACCAGCGGGCAGCCGCCCTGGTCCAGCGGGCGGAAGGCGTTGTCACCCGGAATCGTGCGCAGGATCTTGAAGTAGTCCCAACGCGCCTTGGACTCCGACGGCTTCTTCACTTCCACCAGGTACATGTCGTGCACCAGCCGGCCGTCTTCACGCAAATACGCGTTGCGGGCGAACATGTCGTCGATCTTCATGCCGCGAATCTGTGTCATCACCGCATCGCCTTCGAGCTTGCCGCTTTCCTTCACGCCTTTCAAGAACGTCAGCACGGCGGAATAGACGCCGGCTTGCGCCATGGTCGGGACGCGGCCTTTCGTGCGCTCGGCGTAGCGTTTGGACCAGGCGCGCGTCCGATCATCCATGTCCCAGTAAAAGCCGCTGGTCAATACCAGGCCCTGCGCCTGTTCCAGGCCCACGCCGTCCACATCGGTAATGAACATCAGCAGGCCGGCCAGCTTCTGGCCGCCCTTGATCAGGCCGAATTCGTTGGCCTGCTTGATCGCCATGGTGGTGTCGCCGGATGAATTGGCCAGCGCCACGATCTCGGCTTTCGAGGCCTGCGCCTGCAACAGGAATGAAGAAAAATCGTTGGAAGCGCGCGGGTGCTTGACCGAGCCCAGCGTCTGGCCGCCAGCCTGCTTGACGGCGTTCTCGGTATCCGCCTGCAAGGCATGGCCGAACGCGTAGTCCGCCGTCAGGAAATACCACTTCTTCATGCCGGATTCGGTCAGCGCGCGGCCGGTGCCGTTGGCCAGCGCGTAGGTGTCGTAGGTCCATTGCGCGGTGGAGGCCGAGCACGCCTTGCCGGTCAAGTCCGACGTGCCGGCGGTGGACGCCAGGAAGGCGATGTTGGCGGTGCGCGTGATTTCCTGCACCGCCAGCGCCACGGACGACGTCGGCACATCGACAATGGCTTTCACGTTTTCCTGATCGATCCAGCGGCGCGCGGTGGCAGAGCCGATGTCCGCCTTGTTCTGATGGTCTCCGGCAATGACTTCGATCTTGCGACCCAGCACGGTCGGCCCGAAGTCTTCCACCGCCATGCGCGCCGCCTCGACCGAGCCTTGCCCGGACAGGTCGGCATTCATGCCGGATAGATCGGTCAGGACGCCGATGCGGATGGGCGCGTCGGACTGCGCGTGCGCGCTGGGCAAGGCGAATGCGCCGGCAACAAGCAAGGCGCCAAGTAATGGGTTCATGTCTTTCCTCCAGGTGGGCGTCCGCTCTTTCAGGCGGATCTTTGCGGCGGGGTCGATACGGCGGTGGCGGGGGACAGCAGATGGCACAACAGAAATTGATCGGTTTGCGCATGCGCCAGGTGGCTCGCGTCGAACTGCGCGTCGATGGCGCGCTTGGACAGGCGCAGCGCCAGGGGCGGGCAGGCGGCGGCCTCGCGCGCCAAGCTCAGTGCGGCGGCCAGTGCATCGCCCTGCGGGGCCAGGGCGTCCGCCAAGCCCCAGGCTTGCGCGGTGTCGGCGTGCAAGGTCAGGTCGGTAAACAGCGCCCGCTTGGCGCGCGCCGGGCCGACCAGCGCGGCCAGGCGGGGCAGGCCGCCCCAGGCCAGCGGCAGGCCCAATCGCACTTCGGGAAAGCGCAGCAAAGCGTTGTCCGACAGCACGCGCCAATCGCAGGCCAGCGCCAGCACGGCGCCGCCGCCCACCGCCGCGCCTTCGATCGCGGCGAGGGTAACTTGCGGCAGTTCGGTCCAGGCGCGGCACAGCATTTCGCCACGCGCCAGGGCGCGCTGTGTGATCAGCGGGTCGTCATGGCCCCATAGCGCGGGGTCTTTCAAATCAATGCCGGCGCTAAAGAGGGCCGATGTGCCGGTCAGCACCACGGCGCGGATGTGGTCGTCGCGGGCCAACTCGGTCGCCGCCTCGATCAGCGCGTCCATGGCGGCCAGATTCAGGGCATTGGCCTTGCCGCCTCGGTCATAGCGCACGATCGCCACGCCGCCATCCCGCTCGATTGAAACCATGCTCATGGGGTTCTTCCGTGCCTGTTTGGGAAAATCTGCTGGATATACTACCAAGTATGTTGAAACCCGCAAGACTTCAGGAACGCCTCGGGGGCCACCTGCGGGTAAGTCCGTATCCGGCGGTGCTGGATGGCCGGAAGAAAGTCATGAAAAATAAGGCAAATAACAAGGAAGGAGACATTGATGAACGACGACGTTCGGGCGGCGATTCCTGACCGCCAGGCTTGCGTGCTGCGCTATTTGCTGGAGGCGCAAGCGGAAAAGATACCGGACAGAATCTTCGCCCGTTTCCACGGCGGCCCCACGTGGACGTACGCCCAGACGCTGGCGCGGGTTCAGCAACGGGCGGCCACCTTGCGTCGGGAAGGCGTCAAGCAGGGCGACCGCGTGCTGTGCTGGATGGGCAATGGGCCTGAACTGTTGACCAGCTGGTTCGCCATCAATTACCTGGGTGCGGTGTATGTGCCGCTGAACACGGGCTTGCGTGGGCGGCCGCTGGCGCACGTGTTGGACAACGCGCAGGCGTCGCTGATGGTGGCGCATCGCGCGTTGGCGGGCCGCTTGCATGACGTGGCGCCGGGGGCGCTGACGCGTGTGCTGCTGACCGGAGAAGACCCGCGCGACGCCCCGTTGCAGCCTCCCGCCGGGGTGTCCTTGGCGCCCTTGTCGGACGCGGCCGAGCCACCCCCGCCGGCGCTGCTGGCGCTGGACGCGCCGATCGAACCTTGGGATACGCAGTCCATCATGTACACGTCCGGCACCACCGGCTTGTCCAAGGGCGTGGTCACGTCCTACGTGCAGATCTACACCATGGGACCCGACGCGTTCGACTGGATCACGCCGGACGACCGCTGCATGATCGCCGGCCCGATCTTTCACTGCGGCAGCACGCTGTACGTGTACGCCATGCTCGCCTACGGCGGGTCGATTGCGATGGTGCCGGAATTTCGTACCGACCAATTCTGGGACGCCATCCGCGACACCGAAAGTACCGTGGTGCTACTGCTGGGCGTCATGGCGAACTTCCTGCTCAAGCAGGCGCCGTCTCCGCGTGACCGCGAACACCGCTTGCGCGGCGTCTTCATCGTGCCATTCGGCGAGGACGCGCCCGCGTTTCAGGCGCGTTTCGGGGTGGACCTTTACACCGTGTACAACATGACCGAAATTGCCAGCCCCTTGAGCGCCGGTCCGGGGTTGACCGAGGCCGGGCGCTGCGGCAAGCCGCGGCCCTGGTTCGAACTACGCGTGGGCGATGCGCAAGACCGCGCGGTGCCGGACGGCACGGTGGGCGAACTGCTGATTCGTTCGCATCGGCCCTGGGCCTTGTTCTCGGGCTATTACCGCAACCCCGAGGCCACCGCCGCGTCCATGCGCAACGGCTGGTTCCACACGGGCGACGCGTTTCGCCGCGACGCCGACGGCACGTTTTTCTTTGTCGACCGCTTGAAGGACGTGATTCGTCGGCGCGGGGAAAACATCTCGTCGTTCGAACTGGAAGGGGAAATCTGCGCCCACCCGGATGTGCGCGAAGCGGTGGCCGTGGCCGTGCCCAGCGTACACAGCGAAGACGAGGTGCTGGCGGTGGTCACCGCCGTGGACGGGGCGAGGGTGGACGAGGCGGCGCTGATCGCATGGCTGGCCGAACGCGTGCCGCACTACATGGTGCCGCGCTATGTGCGCGTGGTGGACGACCTGCCCAAGACCGCCAGCGGCAAGCTGCAAAAGCATGTGCTGCGCAGCGAAGGCCTGGCCGACGGCACGTGGGACCGCGAAGCGGCGGGCATCAAGCTGCGCCGCGAACGGCTGGCTTGATCGGGCCGCGGGCTACGCGGGACGGCATGAATGGCGCGCGACGCGTGGCGCGCGATACATGGAGCGAGATACATGGAGCGAGATACATGTATCGCGATACATGGCGCGCGATACCGCGCACGCCATCCCGTGCCGCCCTGCGCTCAGGCGCGCGTGCCCAGGCCCGCGATGATGGTGTGCACGACTTTGTTGGCCAGGATCTCGCGGTCGTCGCGCGTTTCGCCCAGGCGTGGGCGATACCAGACGGCCAGCCAGTTGATGGCGCCCAGCGCCGCCTTGATGGCCACCGATACGTCGTCGATGGCCAGTGATCCATCTTCCACGCCCTCGTAGGCCACGCGCTTGAACAACGCCTCGAAATCGTCGCGGATGGTCATCAGTTCGGCCAGCGTCTGCCGCTGCGCGGGTGTGGTCGCGCCCAGCCGGTGCATGTGCACGCCCTGCACCACAACGGTCTCGAACGCCAGGTTTTCCATCATCGACAGCGCGTGATGCTTGAGCATCAGCGCCAGCCGGTGGGCCGCCGTGCCGGGCTCTTTCATGACCGGTCGCACCGCCTCGAAATTACGCCGCATGCCTTCGCGGTGCACGTCAAAGAACAGGTCCGTCTTGGAGCGGTAGTAGTGGTAGACGCGGCCCTTGGTGGCGCCCAGCCGGCGCGCAACATCGTCAATGCTGGACGCGTGGAACCCTTGCTCCATGAAGCACTCGGCCGCCGCGGTCAGCAGTTCAATGTTGCCCATGCCGTCATCGCGTGCAGCCGTCACCGTAGGTTCCCCATTCATGCGCGTTTCTCCATCCATGCGTCGCGGCAAAGCGCCCAGTTTAGCCAATCGCCCGGGGCCGGGGCGGGGTGCCGCAGCGCGGGGTGCAGGGGCGCCGCCTCGTTCGCACGGCCTATACAAATCCAAAAACCGAAGTTTATACTACTCGGTATGTTTTTGCCCCTGTCATCGTCTTCCCCTTTCACCAACGGCCGTCCATGACCCAAGACCTTGTTCAAGAATCCCTTATCGACCCGCAAGCCCTGGCGGCGCGGGTGTCGCAGGAAATCGGGGTGTCGGACTGGTTGACCGTCACGCAAGAACGGGTCGATCTGTTTGCCGATGCCACCGGCGACCACCAGTTCATCCACGTAGACCCGGAACGCGCCGCGCGCGAAGGCCCGTTTGGTGGCCCCATCGCGCATGGCTTCCTGTCCTTGTCCATGCTGACCGCATTCAGCTTGCAGGTGCTGCCGGTATTCGAAGGCGCCGTCGGCATCAACTACGGCTTCGACAAAGTCCGCTTCCTGACCCCCGTGCGCGTCGGTGCGCGGGTACGCGGCCGCTTCGTACTCAGCGAATTCACGCCGCGTAACGACCGTGAATTCACCACCCGCTATGCCGTCACCGTGGAGACCGAGGGCGCCGCGCGGCCCGCGCTGGTGGCGGACTGGATCACCATGACCGTGCTTGAAGGATGAATGCCATGACCATACGCTTTGATGATCGCGTCGCCATCGTGACGGGCGCCGGCCAGGGGCTGGGCCGCAGCCACGCGCTGCAACTGGCCGCACGCGGCTGCCGAGTAGTGGTGAACGACTATGGTGGCGCGGTGCAGACCGGCGTGGTGCAAACCAGCGCGGTGCAGACCGGGGCGGTGCAGACCAGCGCGGTGCAGGCCGGCGCGGCGCCAACCAGCGCCGCGCAAGCCGTTGTCGACGAGATCATCGGCGCCGGCGGCCAGGCGATTGCCGATGGCGGCAACGTGTGCGACAGCGCCGCCGTCGACGCCATGGTGGCGCGCGCGATGCAGGCGTGGGGCCGCGTGGACATCCTGATCAACAACGCCGGCATCTTGCGCGACAAGACCTTCGCCAAGATGAGCGCCGACGATTTCAACGCCGTTATCGACGTGCACTTGCTGGGCTCGGCCAACTGTGCGCGCGCCGTCTGGCCGATCATGCGCGAACAGCGCTATGGCCGCATCCTGATGACGACGTCCACGTCGGGGATGTACGGAAATTTCGGCCAATCGAACTACGGCGCGGCGAAGGCCGGCGTGGTGGGCCTGATGAACGTGCTGCACCTGGAAGGCCAGAAGCACGGCATCCATGTGAATGCGCTGGTGCCCACCGCCGCCACCCGCATGACGGCCGAGATGTTCGATGCCGACACGCTGCGCGCGCTGGACCCCGCGTTCGTCACCCCGGCGGCGCTGTTCCTGGTGGCGCAGGCGGCGCCCAGCCGCACGGCGTTGCTGGCGGGCGCCGGCACCTACGCGCGCCTGGCCATTGTGGAAAGCGCGGGCATGTATTTTCCCGAACACGAACGCACGCCCGAAAGCATCGCCGCGCACTTTGACGAAATCGCCAGCCTAGACACGCTGATCGAACCGCCCGAAGGCCTGGCGCACGTTGCCCGCATCTTGAAGCGCGCGCAGGAGGCGGCATGAGCGCAGACGCGAACGGCCGCGGTAACGCGACTGCCCCCACCGCCGCCGCGTCCGAAGTTGCCTCCGGCCCCGCCCCGCAACGCGCCACGCCCCACGCGCGCGGCGACTACTCGCGCTTGATGCCGATGACTACACGGCTACGCGACACCGATGTCTACGGCCACATGAATAACGTGGTCTACAACGAATATTTCGACACCGCCGTCAACCAGACGTTGATCGAACTTGGCGTGCTGGACCTGCGCCAAAGCGCGGTGATCGGGTTGGTGGTGCACAGCCAGACGTCCTACTTCCGCCCGGTGTCGTTTCCGGATTCCGTCGTGCTGGGTCTGCGCGTGGGCCGCCTGGGCCGCAGCAGCGTCACCTATGAATTCGCGCTGTTCCGTGGCGACGACGAGACCGCCGCCGCGCAGGGCAGCTACACCCACGCCTATGTCGACCGCGCCACCAGTCAACCGGTTCCGTTGCCATCGGCGTTGCGCCGCGCGCTGGAGCCCTTGCTTCTCAAGTCTGCGTGATGCGCTGCCTTGCGTGGCCACGCCGACCAGAACGCCGCCCCGGGAGCCCCTGTGAACGCCCACACCCTGCCTCGCGTCACGTACTCGAATATCCACGCGGATTTTTCTTCGGTACACGACCTGCTGGACCAGCGCCTTCCCGACTTTGAAACGCGCATGCTGGGCCGCGACCATCGTCACCGTCTGAACGGCGAATTCGTGGCCGGCGAAGCGTTGCAGGAAGCGTATTCGCCAATCGATCATTGGTTGATGGTCGGCCGCTTTCCATGTGCCGATGCCGACACGGTTGACCGCGCCATCGCGTGCGCCAAGCGCGCGCAGCCGGCCTGGGATGCGCAAGGTTGGACTGCCCGCATCGCGGTGTTGCGGCGGCTGGCAATGGTGCTGTCCGAACGCAAGCTTGACTTCGCCATGGCCACGATGATTGAAATCGGCAAGTCGCGCCTGGAAGCGTTGGGCGAAGCCGAGGAAGCGGTGGACCTGATCCGCTACTACTGCGATCAGGCTGAACGCAGCGACGGTTACCGGCAACCCCTGGCGCGCGCGTTCGACAACGAAAGCACGCAGGACGTGTTGCGCCCGTATGGCGTGTTCGCGGTCATCGCGCCGTTCAATTTTCCGCTGGCCCTGTCGGTCAACATGGTGTGCGCCGCGCTGCTGGCCGGCAACGCCGTGGTCTACAAGCCGTCGCCACGCGCCGCGCTGACCGGGGCATTGCTGCTCGGCGCCTGCGATGCCGCGGGCCTGCCGCCCGGCTGCGTCAACGGCGTGCATGGCGGCGCGAAGACGGGCGCGTTGCTGGCGCAGCACACTGGCATCGATGGCTACGCATTCACCGGCAGTCTTGATGTCGGCATGGACCTGCTGCAAACCGTGGCCGCCGGGCCCTACGCGCGGCCCGTCATTGCCGAGATGGGCGGCAAGAATCCCACCTACGTTACCGCCAGCGCCGATATCGACGTGGCGGTGCAAGGCGTGCTGCGATCCGCGTTCGGCCTGCAAGGGCAGAAGTGTTCGGCCGGGTCCAAGGTCTACGCGCATTCGGCCGTGTACGACCGATTCCTGGAACGCCTGTGCGCGGCGGCCGACGACATCGTGGTGGGCGACCCGCGCGACCGCGCCGTCTTCATGGGGCCGCTGATCGACGAAGCTGCGTGGCGGCGCTACCGCACCGCGTGCGAAGACGCCGACGCCTGCGGTCGAGTCCTGGCCGGCGGCCGCCGCTTGAATGCAGGCGAATTGGCGTACGGGCACTATGTGCGGCCTACCGTCGTCGCCGGCTTGCCGGCCGATCACCGCTTGAACCGCCAGGAATTATTCCTGCCCTTGGTGTCGGTATTGCCGTTCGACGATTTGCACGCCGCCATCGACGACGGCAACGCGGTGGCCTACGGGCTGGCCGCCGGCTGCTATGCACGCGAGCAAGCTGAGATCGACACGTTCCTGAACCGCGCCCAGGCCGGCGCGCTGTACGTCAACCGCGCCAGCGGCGCGACGACGGGCGCGTGGCCGGGCATCCAGACGTTTTGCGGCTGGAAGGGCTCGGGCATGACGGGCAAGGGCGGGCTGGGTCCGTACTACGTTGCCCAATTCGCACGAGAACAAAGCCACACCGTCTGGCGCGCCTGATCCCGCAGTACCCACAGTCCGCAGCGCCTACAGTCCGCAACACCCCCGGTCCGCAACACCGCGCCGTCACCCGCCTACGCCACATCAGGAACCCATCATGAGAGAAGCCGTCATCGTCTCCACCGCCCGCACGCCCATCGGACGGGCGTATCGCGGGGCGTTCAACGACACCACCGCCCCGACCCTGGGCGGCCATGCGATATCGCACGCCGTGGCGCGCGCGGGCGTGGCGCCTGGCGAGGTCGAAGACGTGATCCTGGGCGCGGCGTTGCAGCAGGGCACCACGCACATGAACGTGGCGCAGCAGGCGGCATTGCGCGCCGGGTTGCCGGTACATGTAGCCGCGATGACGCTGGACCGCCAGTGCGCGTCCGGGCTGATGGCCATTGCGACGGCCGCGCGACAGGTCACGCAGGAAGGCATGGACATCGTGGTGGCGGGCGGGCTGGAGTCGATCTCGTTGGTGCAGAACGCCAGCATGAATCGCAACCGCTGGCTGGACGACGCGCTGATGCGCGAGCAGCCGGAAATATTCATGAGCATGCTGGAAACCGCTGAAATCGTAGCCAGCCGCTACGGCATCCCCCGCGCCGCGCAGGACGCGTACGCGTTGCGTTCGCAACAGCGCACCGCCGCCGCGCAGGCGGCCGGGCGCTTCGATGACGAGATCGTGCCGCTTTCCGCCGTCATGCAGGTCACCGACCGGGCCACGGGCCAGACCACCGAGCAGCCGGTCACGCTTGCGCGCGACGAGGGCAACCGGCCCGACACCACGCTGGCAAGCCTTGCGGCCTTGCAGCCGGTGTTCAAAAACGGTCAGCGGCTGGATGCGGGCCTACACATTACCGCGGGCAATTCATCGCAATTGTCGGACGGCGCGTCGGCCTGCGTGGTGATGGAAGCGGGCGTGGCGCAACGGCGCGGGCTGACGCCGCTGGGCATTTATCGCGGCATGGCGGTGGCCGGTTGTGGCCCCGAGGAAATGGGCGTCGGGCCGGTGCATGCCGTGCCCCGCCTGCTGGCGCGGCATGGGTTGACCGTCGATGACATCGGTTTGTGGGAGCTGAACGAAGCGTTCGCGTGTCAGGTGCTGTACTGCCGCGACCAGCTGGGCATCCCCGATGACCGCCTGAACGTCAACGGCGGCGCCATCGCCATCGGGCATCCCTATGGCATGTCGGGGGCGCGCATGGCCGGGCACGCGTTGATTGAAGGCCGGCGGCGCGGGGTGCGTTATGCCGTCGTCACCATGTGCGTGGGCGGCGGCATGGGCGCGGCCGGCCTGTTTGAAATCGCGGGATGAGCGCGCGTCGGCGGCTACTTGGCGACGTTCTCGTCGTCCACCGACAAGCCGCCGTCTTTCATGATGCCCTGCGCGATGTCCTCGGCCGACTTGCCGCCAAAGCCGTGTTCGCCCGCGGTGATGCGAAAGCTGTCGCCTTCCAGCGGGCTCATCAGCGTGGCCGACGACAGCAGGATGCCGTTTGACCGGATCTGGATGCGCTTGCCGACGCGGTCACGGGTGAAGTCGGCCAGGGCCTTGCGGCTGTCGGGTTTGAGTTCAATATCCACCACGCGTGCGCCGGTGTGCGGGTCGGATGACGCGGTGGCGCGCTGGGCTTGCAAGGTGACGCTCTCGGCGTGCGCGGCCAGCGGCATCGCCACGGCGGCGGCCACCGCCAGGACCAGGTGTCTCATTAGGGGCATCGCGGACTCCTTCTGTTGGACAACGCCAATATCCTAGCCGAAGTCGCGCGCCCCGTTAACGTCAGGGCTGGCCGGCCGGGCGCACGCCCAGCGCGCGCATCCAGGGCGTGTCCGGCAGCCCCTGGATGGGCGGCATGCCGGGCAACGCCATCCCCATGGGATTGCGCGTCACGTCTTGCAGCACGGCGGCCCACTCGCGCGGGTCCAGCGGTTCGCCCATGCGTACGCGCAGGTCCAGCAGATCCAGCGCGGCGCGGCGATGGCCGGCTTCGGCGGCGTCGCGAAACAGCCGTTCGGCCACGTTGTAGTTCTTGGGTACGCCGCGCCCCATCCCGGCCAGTTCGCCCAGATAGGTTTGCGCGGGCGCAAAGCCCTGGTCGGCGGCGCGCTGATACCAGCGGGCGGCAGCCTTGTAGTCTTGCTGCACGTGTTCGCCGTTCTCCAGGATCAGGCCCAAGGTCGTCATGGCCACCACGTCGCCCGCTTGCGCCCGCGCTTGCAGCGAGGCCAGGCGGGGTTCGTCCAGGTACTGCGCGCCGCGTTCGACTTCGTATTCCCACGCGCTGATGCGCGCCTTGATCAAGTCGCGGCCCAGCGTGGGCGACGGGCCGCGCCCCGCCTGGCCGGGCTGGCCGGCTTCGGTCGGGGGCGTGGCGGGCGTCTGGCCGTCGGCCAGACTGGTGAAGGTCACCGTGCCGACCAGGCTGCTGGCGTAGTGCGGAACCTGGCGGTAAGCGGTGGCCACCTGCACATCGCCCGTCAATTGCTTGAAGAAGGTTTCAACCGGCGCGGACGCGGGCAGCTCGGCCAACCCTTGCGCGAAATAAAACGCATAGGGGCTGTGGCGCGGGCCGTCATTGCCAAAGCCGTCTTCGGCCGTGGCGCCGGGCTGCGTCGAAAACGCGATCAGCTCGCCGCCCGCCGGCACAGCGCGAACCAGGCCCACCGACGGTGCGCCACGCGTCAGGTTGGTACGGCAGGCGTCCAGCACCAGCAGACGCGCACGCACCTGCGCGCGGCGCAGCGCCTGCGACACGCGCTTCAGGCTTAAGGAGCCCTGCTGCGCCGTGCGGATGCGCACGTCGGCCAAGGCCACGGGCAGCTCTACGCCGAACAGGTAGTTCACGTCATCCACCGCCACCGCGTGGCCGGCGAAGTACACCAGCGCCAGGTCGGCGCCGTTTGCTCGCGTGGCGAATTCGTCGACGGCCGCTTCCATCTGCGCGGTGGTCAGGTCGGTCAGCAAGGTGACGTCGACGTTGCGGCGGCGCAGCGTGTCGGCAACCAGACGCGCGTCATTGACCGGGTTCGCCAGTGCATTGGTGGGGACGGCGTAGCGGGCGTTGCCGATGACCAGCGCATAGCGGCGGGTGGCCAAAACGGGAGTGGGCGTGGGCGCGGCGGTGGCGGCGCCCGGCGCGGACAGGCTTGGCGGGGCGGCGCCCAGCAGGCCGGCGCCTAGCAGGGCGGTGACCAGGCGGCGGCGGGTCCGGCTAAGGCTGGGGGCGGACGTGATGGGCATGGAGGGCATGGCGGACATGGCGGACGTGGCGGACATGGCGGATCGGCATGACTTCATGGCGTGGGGCAGGCTCCAGGCAGTGCCGCCGCAACGCCTGCCGCGCCCAGCGCCGTGGCGGCATCGTGCAGCGAGGATTCGCGCGCGGCGCTCAACACAAAGCGGCCGTCTTCGTCGGGTCCGGCCACGATGGACACCGCGTACTGCGCCAGGGTGTTGCGCAATTGCTTGGCGCTGACGGCGTCGGGCAGGTCCACCACCAAGCGCGGGCAAGCGCCGCCGCCGCGCGTCAGTGTGCCGTCCTGCACCGGCACGCCGTCGGACTGGAAACCCTCGCGCGGGGCTTGCAGCAGCACGACCACCGACAAGGCGATGGCCAACGCCCAGCCCAGCGGCATCAACGGGCTGGCGGGCGTGGGCCACAGCCATTGCCACAGGCGCGCGCGTGGCGAAAGCGGTGCGGGCGCGGGGCGAACGTGTTCGGCCAGCGCGTGCAGAAACTGCGTGTCGCGCTCGGCCTGGCCGATGTCGTTATGCGCCATCTGGCGTGCTTGCGCCAGCAGGCGCCATTCGTCTACCTCGGCCTGCAATTCGGGGTTGCGCGCCAGCTCGGCTTCAAACGCGCGGCGCTCGTCGGCGTCCAATTCCCCGGACAGGTAGGACAGTACACGGTCTTCAGACATGATCAGTCCATTCCTTTGCGCGCGCAGTCGGTCACTAGCTTGCGCGCGGCATGCAGCCGGCTCTTGACGGTGGGCACGTGCAGGTCTTGCTGCTTGGCGATCTGTTCCATCGGCACTTCGTCCAGATACAGGAACATCGTGGCGCGCAAGGTGTCGCTCAGTTGGTTCAGGCAGTCGCGCATGCGCTGCACGACGGACAGGTGCTCGTACGCTTTGGCGGGGTCCGAGAAGGGCGATGGGTCGCCCACGTCTTCGGCGTCGTCAAACACGTTGTCCTCGTGCTGGGCATCGGCGTCCGGCCCGGTCCATGGCACTTCATGTCGCGTGCGCCGATGCATCTGGATCAGCTCGTGCAAGGACCCCCGGTACAGGTAGCCGCCCAGCTTGCTGACGGCCAGCTCGTGCGCCGCCCAGCCGCCGGCCGGCTGGCCATGCAGAAAGCCTTCATCCTTGAACGTGCGCGTTTGCAGGAATTTCATCAGCGCGTTGTTGAAGGCGTCGACCACGCCCTCCGGCGACGCGTTGAAGAATTTCTTGCGCAGCTTCAGCGTGATGTGCTGCTCGGCCTTGTTGCGGAAATCCAGCGCGTAGCGCGGGTCGGCATGCATGATGCGCAGCAGCGCGTCGACGTTGTTGATGACGTAGCGCTTGGGGTCGAGCGTGTTCATGGTTCAGTTTCTTGTTGTCGAACTGGACGCAGTAAACGTCAGCCCATCGGCAGGGAACGCCGCCGCCCTGCAAACCGAGGGCAGCGGCACCTTAGCCGTGCAAGGGCGGAAAATCAAGCGCGGCGGCGCAGGATGGCAACGCCACGGAGGGTGAAGCCGATCACGATGGCCAGCGACAGGTAGAAGCCAAATCCAAAGCTCATGTTGTTCCACAGGCCGGACGCCATATCGCCCGCCATGCCACGGCTGGCGCGCGAGCCGCCCATGAAACCGGCGAACTGCCGCGTGGCCGCCATCAATTCACGCACCTGCGACACCACGCCCATCAGCGCGATCAGCCACAACGCCAGCGGCATGAAATACCCCAGGCGCGCCGCGCGTTGCGGCATCAGCGACGGCAGCAGGGGGCCCACCACGGCCAACAGCCACAACAGCGCATAGATGCCCGCGCCGGGTGCCTGGCCGCCCATCGACCCTTGCATGCCGCCGCCATTCTGCAAGCGCAGCAGGTCATAGAAGCTGAGGCTGGCGTTCGATCCCATCATGCGCACGGTCAGCACCGAGAACACGGTGGTGGCCAACAGGAACAGCAGCGCGCCCACGGCATCGCCACGGTTGACTCGGGCGGCGGCGGTGGCGGCCCAGCGCCCGCCGTGGGTCTTGGCCTGGGTCAATACGTCGCGCAGCTCTTTACCTTGCATGGTCATTCCTTTTCGGTTGCGGCAAATGGATGCCTGTACCAATGGCTATGCGCGGGGGGCAAAAAGGTTCGATTTATTTTTGACGGAATTTTTTTTCGGTCTTTCTTCAATCTTTCTTCGATTTTTTTTCGAACCTTTTTCGATGCCGTGCGTAGCAAGAGGCAAGGGCACGGATTTTCCCGCTGCCAACCTTCCACACGGAGAACCCCCATCATGTCCAACCCCACCGCCCTGGCGACCCTGTATCAAACCGTGGTCCAAGATGAACTGGGCCTGGTCGCCCGCATCGATGAAGACGGCGACGTGATGTTCCGCTATCCCGACCTGGGCACGATGTTCTTCAGCGTGAGCGACGCCGATCCGGAATTCCTGCGCCTGGTGTATCCCAGCTTTGTCGACGCCAATGAACTGGGCCTGACCCGCGAGCAGCTGCTGGAAGTCATGAACGCGGTCACGCATCGCTGCAAGGCGGTCAAGCTCAGCCTGGGGCAGGACCGCGCCGACAAGGCCGGGCGCATCTCTGCCTCGGTGGAAGGCTTTGTGGCGGGGCCCGACTCGCTGCCGGCCGAAGCGCTGCTGCGCGGCATCGTGGCGCGCTGCGTCAGCGTCATCCGTCATGCGGCGGGTGAACTGGTCAAGGACGCGCTGGAACAGAAGCAAAGCGCCGCCGGCTAAGCCGCGCCGCGCCTGACTACCCGCCGGAATTGAAACAAGCCTGGCCCTGCCTTGTAACTTTGAGATACATTGCGGGGCCGGTTTCCCGACACCTTGATGATTTCGATGCACCCGTTCTTATTCCGTTCGTTGACCCTGCGCCTGATAACCATGCTGTTGTTGCTGGGAGGGCTGAGCGCGTGCGCGGTCCAGACCAACTCGCGCGGCAAGCTGGTCTACGGTGTGGACACGGCGGCGTTGTTCGGCACCGAGATCGGCCAGTTCCCATTGCAGGACGGCGGCGAGGGCACGCTGCGGCGCGAAGGCAAGAACTTCTCGGTCAAGCTGTCCGGCAACCAGCGCGTGGTGCCCCTGAAAAACGTGGACTCGGCTCGCATCGCGCGCACCGAGAACGTCGGCCCGCGCACCGTCGTGGTCATCGAGACCCAACGGCGCAACTGCGACTACCGCTATACCGTGCTGGCCATCCAGGGGTCGGACGTGCTGTCCTGGGACCTGGGCAACTGCCGCGACCGGCCCGCCGTGCTGGTGCAAGACGACCGCGCCGCCCTGACGCTGGACTTCCCGAAGGGGTCCGGCATCGAACGCTTCGTTTATACGCAGGACGGCCGCATGCGCCGTGGCGACGTGAAGTCTGTTGCCGGTATGAACCCGCGCGCCAAACCCTTTGCCGACGAATCGCTGTACCCGGCGGGCTACCAGGAATCGCTGCGCCAGTACGGCGTCTATCCGCCGCCCGCCGCGCCCGCCAAGCCCAAGCCTGGCAGGGCACCCAAGGCGCCCAGGCCGGGCAAGTCCGCGCCAGCCGCCCCGCCGGATTCGGCCCCGACCACGGCGGTTGCCGCGCCCGGCAACGGCCGCATGGTGCCGCCGCCCGTGCAGCGCATGCCCGGCAGCGACACGCCCGCCGCCGCCAGCGCACCACCGCGTGGCGGGGCGTCGCGCGTGCCCGCCAAGCTGGACCTGCCCGACGAGGAAATCACCTCGACCCGAATCGACCTGAGAGATTGACGTGCGGCAAGCCCAGATTCGCCAAATCCTTATCCTGATCGCCCTGACCGTTGTCTACCTGAGCTTTGAACTGGGTTTCAACGCCCGCCTGCTGGACGTGGTGGGCAGCCGCGCCACGCCGCACGACATCGAAGAGCTGGAGTTCTTCGGCCGCACGCTGTCGGGCATCGCCGCCGCGCTGGTGGTGCTGCAACTGCTGTGGACGCGCCGCCTGCGAACGGGTGGCCAGCCGTCGTTCCTGAAGATCGTCGTGGCCTGCGCGGTGACCGCGCTGGTGGTGTTCGGCGCCATCAAGATGCTGGTGAACGTGCTGGTGGACACGCGCGATGCCGACTTTCGCCGCGTCGCCACCAACGCCGGTCTGCTCCAGCGGTCGTTGGTGCAGGGCGACCTGCATCTGGATGGCCTGGTGGACGATGGCGTCTATGCGCGGCCCGAGGGCAAGGCGTTCCTGGCCGTGTTCCAGGTGCTGCTGTCCAACATCGACAACCTGGACGACAAGGTCGAGCCCAAGAAACGCCAGGTCATCCGCAGCGACCTGCAACGCCAGATGAAGACGTTTTCGTTCGACGGCCGCGATGTGCGCATGACGGCGCCGGGCATCCGCGGCTATCACCAGGTCTACACCAGCGTGATGCAGTCGGTGGCGGACCGCTGGAAGAAATATGCCGGCGTGCCGGTTGCGTCCGACATCGGGCTGGCGCGCGAGCAGGACCGCGCGTGGTCCGATTACCGCAATAGCCTGTCGCGGCGCGGCTGGACGCCGGAACGCGTGCCCGCCCGCTACCAGGGCCGCGTCACGCAAGATGTGCGCAAGCGCATCCCGGTGCCTGCCGATTGGCAGCCGCACGACCGCGCCACGTTCAACGAGGCGGTTGCCCAGCAGTATTGGAAGACCATGCGCAGCCGCACCGTGCATGTGGAAGGCGACGCCATTCCGCCCGGCCTGTCCTACGAGGATTTCGTGGCGCGACCCGGCGTGCAAAAGCTGCTGCGCCAGACGCTGATGGTGCCGGCCAGCATGAACGTGGCCGCCAACTACACCGATCCCGCCAGCTTCAAACGCTTGTACGACGGCATGCTGGACCGCGCCGTCGACGAGGCGATGCCGCGCTTTTCCGCCAGCGCGTCTGACTTCCAGCGCGGCGGCCAGCATCAAAAGCTGGGCGAGGACGCCGCGCGCGCGGCGATCGTGCCGCCGGTCGCGTTGCTGTGTTCGCTGCTGGGCGCGGTGGGCCACTTTGCCAAGCTGCTTTATCTGATCGCCAAGCTGCTCGTGTGGCTGCGTACACCCGCCGGCCAGCAGCCCGGGCGCACGGCAACGCGCGCCGCCGGCCTGGCCCTGGTGCTGACGCTGGTGTGTGTATGGACGGCGTTTTCGTTCATGCAGAACAGCGTGACCCAAAGCGAACTGTTCCAGCAGATGTCGCGCGCCGACGTCGGCCGCGATGATGAATCGCTGGGGCAGGCGCTGCGCCGCCGCGTGCTGGCCAACGTGGCGCACGTGGTGGTGGTGGGCCAGGCGTACACCTATCCCTTCAACGAAGCGGTGCGCACCCGCTTGCTGGGCGGCATCAAGTATGGATATCACGGCGATGCAGGCTAAACGCTGGATGGCGGCGCTGCTTGCCGCCGCCATGCCCTGGTCGGGCGCCAGCGCCGCGTGTCTGGGCATGCAGGTGCACGCGCATCGCGGCGCGCCGACGTTGCCGGAGAATTCGCTGGCGTCCATCCGCGCGGCGTATGCGGGCCAGTGGGACGGCGTGGAAATCGACATGCAGCGCCTGAAGGATGGCCGCTGGGTGTTGCACCACGATGTGCTGACCGGCAGGTCGGTCACCGGCGTCGGGCGCCGCGCCGTGCTGCAACTGAGCAGCGCGGATTGGCGCGGCGCCAAGCTGGCCGGGCAGGGCGGCGGACAGCCGCCGCCGTTCCTGGACGATGCGCTGCAAGTGGCGGCCACGCAACCGGGCAAGACCTTCAACGCCGAACTCAAGGTTGTCTACCGCGATTGCGCGCCGGTGGGCAAGCTGGTCGCCGGCATGAAGACCGCGTTGCCGCACGGCAACTGGATGATCACGTCGGCGTTTCCCGAGGCACTGCGCTGCGTGCGCGGCACGGACCCCGATGGCTATCTGGGCCTGATCGTGTTCGACCCGCGCCACGCGGACGCCGTCAGCGCGAACCCGCTGGGCAAGTACGTATCGCAACGCGCCACCGCGCCCTCGCTTAACCGCCAGTGGCTGGCCAATCTTGCCAAAACGGTGGGCGCGCCTGTCGGTGTGCATGTGGACGCGATGACGCTGGCCGCCAACCCGCAATTGCTGCGTGACGCGGCGGCGCAATCGGTGCGCGTCTTTGTCTACGCGGTGGGCGGCGATGCGGCCTTGGCGCAGCAACTGCGCGCGACGCGGCAGCGCGAAGGCTACCTGCCGTCGGGCGTGATCATCGACGGCGACGCGCAGGCGTTCTGCCGCGCCGTCGGGGGTTGAAACGCGGGGGATTGGGCATACACTGAACGGCAAATTTTTCCGTTCACCGTCCGCAAGGAAGCCCCATGCACGCCCGCGCGATTTCGTTCTTCTCCTGCCTGCTGCTGGCCGGCGCCGCCCACGCCGGCTCGGCGCCGGCCGAACTGTCTTGCGTATCCGATAGCGGCAAGGTCGCGATAAAGGGCACGATTCCGTCGCCGTCCTCCGAAGACCTGGACATCACGCTGAGCTACTTCGACGCCACCCTCGCCCTTAACGACACGACGACCCAGGGCAGCTATGTGGTGTCGGACTTTCCGCAGTCCGTGTTCCTGTTGCTGGTGCCTTCGCCAGGCACGGCGCTGACGCTTTACGCGCTGCCGTCCACCATGGCGGTGGAAAAGACCAGCGACAGCGGTGACATGGCGGGCAAGTTCCAGGCCAAGTTGAAGGCGCCCCGGCCGCGCTCGGCCACGGGGGCGCAGACCCCGGCGGCACTGACGGCGACGCTGAACTGCGAATATCGGTATTCGCTGTAAGGCCACAGGATGGGCCTTCGAATGGTCCGTTCAACAGGCCATAGGCCATTTGAGGAGACAACTTTGAACACCACCCCGATCGCGGGCGAACCGCCGTTGTGCCTGGCCCCGCTGCCCGACATGGACGCCGCCACCTTCGATATCCCGCCCGGCGCCTGCGACACGCACGCGCACGTCGTCGCCCCGGACACCGCGGCCTACCCCTTGGTGCCCGAGCGCACCTACACGCCGCCGCCCGCGCCGGAATCGGCCTACCTGGCCATGCTGCAAAAAACCGGCATGTCGCGCGGCGTGCTGGTGCAGATCAGCGTCTACGGCACCGACAACCGCTACATGCTTGAGGTGCTGTCCCGCCACCCCGACACGTTGCGCGGCATTGGCGTCGTGTCGCCCGATGTCACCGACCACGAACTGGAAGCCATGCACGCGGCCGGCGTGCGCGGCCTGCGCATCAATGTGCTGTTTGGCGGCGGCATCGGCTTTGACGCCATGGAAACGCTGGCGCATCGCATTGCCGATCTGGGCTGGCACATGCAGTTCCTGATGGACGCGCGCCAATTGCCCGAGCTGCTGCCCCGCATGCGCAAGCTGCCGGTGCCCGGCGTGGTGGACCACATGGGGCACATGCCGGTGGCTGATGGCCTGGGCAGCCCCGGCTTCCAGGCGCTGGATCACCTGGTGCGGGACCACGGCTGGTGGGTGAAGCTGTCGGGCGCGTATCGCATCAGCGAACGCTTTGATGATTTCAGCGACGTGACGCCGTGGGCGCAGGCGCTGATCCAGGCCGCGCCCGACCGCATGCTGTGGGGCAGCGACTGGCCGCACGTGCACCAGACCCGCATGGTCAATACGGGACGCCTGCGCAACCAGCTGGCGCTGTGGGCGCCGGACCCCGACGTGCGCCATCGCATCCTGGTCAGCAACCCCGAACGCCTGTACGGGTTCGCCCCGACGCGATAGCCGCGCATCGCCAGAACAACAACACAAGAGACAAGCCATGCAATGGTATAGAGAGCTGAACAAGACCGAACGCCGCACCTTCATCGCCGCGTTCGGCGGGTGGGCCATCGACGCGCTGGACTTCATGGTGTTCACGTTTGTGATCGCCACCTTGATGACCCTGTGGGGCATCGACAAGGGCCAGGCGGGCATGTTGGGCACCGTGACGCTGCTGTTCTCCGCCATCGGCGGCTGGCTGGCCGGCATCCTGGCCGACCGCTACGGCCGCGTGCGCGTGCTGCAATACACGATCCTGTGGTTTTCGGCCTGCACGGTGGCCATCGGCTTCGCGCAGAACTTCGAGCAGTTGTTCGTGCTGCGCGCGTTGCAGGGCCTGGGCTTTGGCGGTGAATGGGCCGTGGGCTCGGTGCTGATGGGCGAAATCGTGCGCGCCGAACATCGCGGCAAGGCCGTGGGCACGGTGCAAAGCGGCTGGGCGGTGGGCTGGGGCGCGGCAGCAATCCTGTACACGGTCGCGTTCTCGGTGCTGCCCTCGGAATGGGCGTGGCGCAGCCTGTTCTGGATCGGCGTCCTGCCTGCGCTGCTGGTGCTGTACATCCGCAAGAACGTGCCCGAACCCGAGGTGTTCCAGCGCGCGCAGGCCAAGGTGCAAGCCGGCCAGGAGCGCGCCTCGTTCTGGACGATCTTTTCGCCGGCGCTGATTAAGACCACCGTCATCACCGCCATCCTGTGCACGGGCGTGCAGGGCGGCTATTACGCCATTACGACGTGGTTGCCCACCTACCTGAAAGTCGAGCGGCAATTGTCGGTGCTGAACACGGGCGGCTACCTCATGGTCATCATCCTGGGGTCGTTCTGCGGCTACATCGCCGGCGCCTATCTGGCCGACCGGCTGGGCCGACGCGCCAATCTGCTGATTTTCTCGGTGCTGTCCACCATCAGCGTCTACGCCTACACGCAGTTGCCGTTGACCGATCACCAGATGCTGTTCCTGGGCTTTCCGCTGGGCTTTGCCGCATCGGGCATTTTCAGCGGTATCGGCGCCTACCTGACCGAACTGTTCCCGTCCGGCGTGCGCGCATCGGGACAGGGGTTTGCGTACAACTTCGGGCGCGGCATCGGCGCCTTGTTTCCCAGCCTGGTTGGTTTTCTCAGCCAGACGCACGGGCTGGGTTGGGCCATTGGCGCCTTCGCCACCGGCGCTTATGCGGTGGTGATCGTGACGGCGCTGCTGCTGCCGGAAACCAAGGGGCGCGTGCTGGAATAAGCGCTACCCGGCAACACTCAAAACGCCGACAAGGCCCGGGCATCGTCCGGGCCTTTTTTCTTTCGCCTAGGGTTTACCCGGTAGGGTTTGCGATCCTAAATTTGTATGATGACCCGATAACTTATATTCATGAGACAAGTCATCATGCCGTCCTGGCCATCACCTTCCCATTGCGTTCCAGCGCCTGTCCGCCCCTGCTTTCCAGGGGTTTTTCATGACTGACGAAGCCCGCATCCGCGAAGAAATCTGCGTCGTCGGGGCCAGCCTTTACCAGCGCGGCTACACGGTCGGCGCCGCCGGCAACATCAGCGCGCGGCTGGACGACGGCTGGCTGATCACGCCCACCGACGCCTGCCTGGGCCGGCTGGACCCGGCGGAACTGGCCAAGGTCGACCTGGGCGGCAACTGGGTGTCGGGTGCCAAGCCGTCCAAGACGCTGGTGCTGCACCAGGGCATCTATCGCGCCAGCCCCGAATCGCGCGGCATCATCCATACGCATTCCACGCACCTGGTCGCGCTGACGCTGGCCGGGGTTTGGAAAACCGACGAAGTGCTGCCGCCCATCACGCCCTATCAAGTGATGAAGGTGGGCCGCATTCCGCTGATCGCGTATCGCCGCCCCGGCGACCCGCAAGCCGCGGCCGAGGTCGAAGCCGTGGCCGGCCAGGTGCGCGGCGCGCTGTTCGAACGGCTGGGGCCGGTGGTGTGGGAACGCTCGGTGGCGCACGCCTCGTATGCGCTGGAAGAGCTGGAAGAAACCGCGCGCCTGTGGCTGATGAGCCAGCCGCGTCCCACGCCCTTGTCTGCCGACGCCATCGAAGAATTGCGCACAGCGTTCGGCGCGCGCATCTAAGCCCATCAACCGCAAATAAAGTCGCCTGGCCGCCTTGGCGCGGACCGGTGCGGCGCATTCTCCTGGAGACTTTTCATGCCCCCGATGGATCTGGCGTCAGGCGCCAACCCCGCTGCCGCTTCGGCATCCCAACCTGAATCCCGCGAAACCGCGCGCGCCTACGCCAAGGTGTTCTGGCGGCTCGTGCCGTTCCTGATGCTGTGCTATGTCATTGCCTACCTGGACCGCGTCAACGTCGGCTTTGCAAAGTTGCAGATGTCGCAAGACCTGGGCTTTAGCGAAACCGTGTTCGGGCTGGGCGCGGGCGTTTTCTTCATTGGCTACTTCCTGTTTGAAGTGCCCAGCAACCTGCTGATGCATCGCCTGGGCGCGCGCATCTGGATCGCGCGCATCATGATCACGTGGGGCATCCTGTCCGGCATGTTCATGTTTGTGGAAACGCCCACGGGCTTCTACATCCTGCGCTTCCTGCTGGGCCTGGCCGAAGCGGGCTTCTATCCCGGCGTGATCCTGTACCTGACCTACTGGTACCCGGCGCATCGCCGCGCGAAGATCATCGCGCTGTTCATGTCCGCCATCCCCGTGGCCGGCATCTTCGGCAACCCGCTGTCGGGCTGGATCATGGAAGCCTTTCACGGCACGCACGGCTTGCAGGGCTGGCAGTGGATGTTCCTGATTGAAGCCATTCCCGCGCTGCTGATCGGCGTGGTCACCATCATGTACCTGGACAACGGCATCGCCAGCGCCAAGTGGCTGACGCCCGACGAAAAGCAGCTGCTGACGCGCGAGATCGAACAGGACCAGAAGCAGACCGGCACGCAAAAGCACTCGTTGCGCGCGGTGTTTGGCGACAAGCGCGTGTGGTGGATGTGCCTGATCTATTTCGCCTTCGTCGCGGGGCAATACGGCCTGACGTTCTGGATGCCCACGCTGATCAAGTCCACCGGCGTGACCGGGGCACTGAACATCGGCCTGCTGTCGGCCATTCCGTTTATCTGCGCCATCATCGTGATGAACCTGCTGGGCCATTCGGCGGACAAGCGTCGCGAACGCCGCTGGCACTTGATCGTGCCGGCGCTGGCGGGCGCCATCGGCTTTACCGCCGCCGCATCCTTTGCCGACAACACCGTGGTGTCGCTGATCTGCCTGTCGTTGGCCGCCGCCGGCGTGCTGACCTGCGCGCCGTTGTTCTGGTCGTTGCCCACTGCCTTCCTGTCGGGTACCGCGGCGGCGGCGGGCATTGCCATCGTCAACTCCGTGGGCAACCTGGCCGGGTTCGCCAGCCCCTACATGATCGGCTACCTGAAAGACCTGACGAACTCCACGGCGTCCGGCATGTACGTGCTGGCCGCCGTGCTGGTCATCGGGGCCATCGCGGTGTGGTTCACGCCCGCCAAGCTGGTCAATCGCTAAGGCGTTATTGCCGCGTAGATAAACGTTATTGAACAAAGGACTCGCCATGCCGCGCCTGGCCGCCAACCTGACCATGATGTACACCGAGCATCCGTTCCTGGATCGCTTTGCGGCCGCCGCAAGCGATGGTTTTCAAGGGGTGGAGTTTCTGTTTCCCTACGACTACGCCGCCGCCGATATCCAGGCGCGGTTGCGCGATAACGGCTTGACGCAGGCCTTGTTCAACGCGCCGCCGGGCGACTGGGCTGCGGGCGAGCGCGGCATTGCGTCCTTGCCGGGGCGCGAAGATGAATTCCTGCGCGGTCTGGACCAGGCGCTGGAATATGCGGCGCAACTGGGCAACCGCAGCCTGCACGTCATGGCCGGGCTGATTCGACCGGAGCAGGACCGCGCGGCGCATCGCGAGGTGTACGTGAAGAACCTGGCCCACGCCGCGCGCATCGCGGCAACGGCCGGCATCACGGTGGTGATCGAACCCATCAACACGCGCGACATCCCTGGCTTCTTCCTGAACCGGCAAGATGACGCCCAAGCCATCTGCAAGGAAGTCGGCGCCGACAACCTGAAAGTGCAATTCGATTGCTATCACTGCCAGATCGTCGAAGGCGACATCGCCAAGAAGCTGGAACGCGACATGGCCGGCATCGGCCACATCCAGATTGCCGGCGTGCCT
This sequence comes from Achromobacter sp. B7, assembly GCF_003600685.1. Lineage (NCBI taxonomy): Bacteria > Pseudomonadati > Pseudomonadota > Betaproteobacteria > Burkholderiales > Alcaligenaceae > Achromobacter > Achromobacter sp. B7. The sequence continues at coordinate 5,738,577 of NZ_CP032084.1, read as the reverse complement.
GACCGCCACGAGCCCGACGTGGGCGAACTGAACTATCCCTACCTGTTCGACCGCATCGACGCGCTGGGCTATACGGGCTGGATCGGCTGCGAATACCGGCCCAAAGCGGGCACGCGCGCGGGCCTGGGCTGGGCGCAACCCTATGTTGCCCGGCGCTGAGTCGTACAAGGCTGCGTTGATCAACATCACGTTGCTTAGCACCGAATTGCACATCAACGAATTGCACATCACCGAATTGCAAACCACCGAGATCGCATCATGAAAATCCTGATCACCGGCGGCGCCGGATTCCTGGGCCAGCGGCTGGCTCGCAAACTGCTGGAGCAGGGCACGCTGACGCTGGACGCCAACGGCCCGCAAGCCATTACCCGCATCGACCTGCTGGACGTCGTCAAGACCGATGCGTTCACTGACCCGCGCGTGCACTCGCAAGTCGGCGACATTGCCGACCCGGCCGTGCTGCGCCAGGCCATCGACACCGACACGCGCGCCGTCTTCCATCTGGCGGCCATCGTCAGCGGGCAGGCCGAGGCCGATTTCGACTTGGGAATGCGCATCAACCTGGACGCCTCGCGCGCCTTGCTGGAAGTGTGCCGCGCGCTGGGTCACCAACCGCGCGTCGTCTTTACCAGCTCGGTAGCCGTGTACGGCGGCGACTTGCCCGACACCGTGCGCGACGACACCGCGTTGAACCCGCAGTCGTCCTACGGCACGCAAAAGGCAATTGCCGAACTGCTGCTGGCCGACTACACGCGGCGTGGTTTTGTTGACGGGCGCGTGCTGCGTCTGCCCACCATCAGCGTGCGCCCGGGCCGCCCCAACGCCGCGGCATCGTCCTTTGCCAGCGGCATCATCCGCGAGCCACTTAACGGCGAAACCGCCGTCTGCCCCGTGGGCGCCGACACACGCCTGTGGCTGTTGTCGCCGCGTGCCGCCATCCAGGCCTTGATCGCCGGATGCGAGCTTTCGGCTGACGCCGTGGCCGACCGCGCGCCCATCAACCTGCCGGGCGTGTCCGTCACGGTGGCCGACATGGAACAAGCGCTGCGCGAGGTCGCGGGCGATGACGTCGCCGACCGCATCACGTGGCGCCCGGACGAACGCGTTGAACGCATCGTGGGCAGCTGGCCCGGCCGCTGGGACACCACGCGCGCCAGCCGCCTGGGCTTGAAGGGCGACAACAGCTTTGCCGACATCGTCCGCGCCTACGTGGCCGACGACTTGCCGCGTTGATACGCGGCGCCATTCTTACGACATTCCGGACGAACCCGCCATGAGCCTTCCGCAATCCACTCCCCGCCGCGTCGGCGTCATCGGCCTGGGCGCCATGGGCGCGGGCATCGCCCAAAGCCTGCGCCGCGCCGGCCACGATGTGCACGTGTACGACATCCGTTCCGAAGCGGCCGCAGCCTTTGCCGCTGATGGCGGCGTGGCCTGCGCCACGTTGGCCGACATGGCAGCCGCCTGCGACATCATCATCAGCGTGGTGGTCAACGCCGCGCAAACCGAATCGGTGCTGTATGGCGACGGTGGCATCGCCACCGCCTTGCGGCCCGGCGCCGTGTTCGTGATGTGTTCCACCGTGGACCCCAACTGGTCCATCGCGCTGGAAGCGCGCCTGGCCGAGCAGGGCGTCCTGTACCTGGACGCGCCGATTTCCGGTGGCGCCGCCAAGGCCGCCGCCGGCCAGATGACGATGATGACGGCAGGCGCCAACGCCGCCTACGACGCCTGCGGCGCGGTGCTGGAATCCATGGCCGGCAAAGTCTATCGGCTGGGCGACCGCGCGGGCGCGGGCAGCAAGGTCAAGATCATCAACCAGTTGCTGGCCGGCGTGCACATCGCCGCCGCCGCCGAAGCGATGGCGCTGGGTCTGCGCGAAGGCGTGGACGCCGATGCGCTGTACGAGGTCATCACGCATAGCGCGGGCAACAGCTGGATGTTCGAGAACCGCATGCCGCATGTACTGGCCGGCGACTACACGCCTTTGTCGGCCGTGGACATCTTCGTGAAGGACCTGGGCCTGGTGCTGGACACCGCGCGGCACAGCAAGTTTCCGCTGCCGCTGGCCTCCACCGCGCATCAGATGTTCATGCAGGCGTCCACCGCCGGGCATGGCCGCGAGGACGACAGCGCCGTCATCAAGATTTTTCCGGGCATCACTTTGCCGGAGGCAACATGAGCATCAACATCAAGCTTGGCTGCATCGCCGACGACTTCACGGGCGCCACCGACCTGGCCAACAACCTGGTGCGCGCCGGCATGCGCACCGTGCAGACCATCGGCGTGCCGGGTGAGCCGTTGCGCGCCGATGCGGACGCCGTGGTCGTGGCGTTGAAAACCCGCACGCTGCCGGCTGATGAGGCCGTGGCGCAATCGCTGGCCGCGCTGCGCTGGTTGCAGCAGCAGGGCGCCCAGCAGATCTATTTCAAGTACTGCTCTACGTTCGACAGCACGCCGCAGGGCAACATCGGCCCGGTCACGGACGCGCTGATGACGCAGCTGGGCACGCCGTTCACCATCGCCACGCCCGCGTTTCCCGACAACAAGCGCACCGTCTTCAAGGGCTATCTGTTCGCGGGCGACGTGCTGCTGAACGAATCGGGCATGCAGCATCATCCGCTGACGCCGATGACCGACCCCAACCTGGTGCGCGTGTTGCAGGCGCAAACCTCGCGCAAGGTCGGGCTGATCGATTACAGCGTGGTGGCGGCGGGCGCGGATGCCATCCGCGCGCGCATCCAGGCCTTGCAGCAAGAGGGCGTTGAGATCGCCATCGTGGATGCCGTGTCCAACGACGACCTGCTGACCCTGGGGCCCGCGCTGCGCGACATGCCGCTGGTGACGGCGGGCTCTGGCGTGGCCATCGGCCTGCCCGGCAACTGGGGCCTGGCGCCCAGCACCGTGGCCGTTGACGTGCGCGCGCCCGGCTTGCAGGCCGTGGTGGCGGGCAGCTGCTCTACCGCCACCAATGCGCAGGTAGCCGCGTTCATTGAAAGCGGGCGGCCCGCGATGGCGTTGGACCCGATGCGGCTGGCATCGGGCGAAGACGTGGTGGAGCAGGTGCTGGCATGGGCCGCGCCGCGCATGCAGGACGGCCCGGTGCTGGTCTATTCCACCGCGCAACCGGATGCGGTGATAGCCGCGCAAGGCGCGCTGGGCGTGGCGCGCGCGGGCGAGATGATCGAGGCGGCCATTGCGCGCATCGCGGTTGGCCTGGTGGAGCGCGGCGTGCGCCAACTGATCGTCGCGGGCGGTGAAACCTCCGGCGCCGTGGTCCAGGCGCTGGGGCTTGCGCAGATCACCATCGGCACGCAGATCGACCCGGGCGTGCCGTGGTGCGCCGGTCATTCGCCCGTGGCGAATGAAGACGTCAGCATCGCGCTGAAGTCAGGCAACTTTGGATCGCGCGACTTCTTCATCAAGGCGTTCCGCTGACGCCGATTCAGCCATACACACAAGCAGGAGGGCAGGCAGTGGCCAGCAAACAGAACAACGCGCTGAAAGGCGGCTTGAAATCACGGCACCTGACGATGATGTCCATCGCCGGGGTCATCGGGGCGGCGCTGTTCGTCGGCTCGGGCAAGCAGATCGCGCTGGCCGGCCCCGCCGTCATCCTGGCGTACCTGGGCGGCGGCATCCTGGTCATCCTGGCGATGCGCATGCTGGGGGAAATGGCCGTGGCGCAGCCGGACACGGGTTCGTTTTCCACCTACGCCGACCGCGCCATCGGGCGCTGGGCGGGGTTCACCATCGGCTGGTTGTATTGGTATTTCTGGGCGTTCCTGATGGGCTGGGAGGCCTATGTCGCCGGGCAGATCCTGCATGGCTGGTTTCCGCAGGTGCCGGATTGGGGCTACGCGCTTTTCATCACGGTGTCGCTCATCATCGTCAACTTCATGAACGTGCGGAACTACGGTGAATTCGAGTTCTGGTTCGCGCTGATCAAGGTGATTGCCATCGTGGCGTTCCTGGTGATCGGCAGCCTGGCGGTGGTGCACCTGTGGCCCTGGGGCGAGGCGCGCGGCGTGTCGCAACTGACGGCGCAGGGCTTCATGCCCAATGGCATCAAGTCGGTGGTGGTGGCCATGCTGGGCGTGATGTTCGCGTTCATCGGCGCGGAAATCGTGACGGTGGCCGCCGCCGAATCCGCCGACCCCGCGCGCGAGATCATCAAGACCACGCGCTCGGTGGTGTGGCGGATCTGCCTGTTCTATGTCGGCTCGATCTTCATCATCGTGTGCCTGGTGCCGTACAACGACCCGCTGCTGTCGCAGCCCACGCACGGCAGCTACAACGTGGCGCTGAGCCGGCTGGGCGTGCCGCATGCGCAGGCCATCGTCAATTTCATCGTGTTGACCTCGGTGTGCAGCTGCTTCAATTCGGCCTTGTATACCGCGTCGCGCATGCTGTATTCGCTGTCGCGTCGCGGTGATGCGCACCGCATCATGCAGGTGACCGGCCGGCGCACCGGCACGCCTTATGTCGGCGTACTGGTGTCCAGCGTGTTCGCCTTCGTGGCGATCTGGATGATGGCGACGTCCAAGATGGATCTGTACGACGTGCTGATGCAGGCCACCGGCACCATCGCGCTGTTCGTGTACCTGGCGATTGCGCTGTCGCAGCTGCGCATGCGCTATCGCTTGCAGGCTCAAGGCGTGGAACTGACGTTCAAGATGTGGTTGTTTCCGTGGCTGACCTATGCCGTCATCGTGTGCATCATCGCCGCGCTGATCACCATGGTGGTCGAAGGCACATACCGCAACGAAGTGGCCTATACGTCGTTGCTGGCGGGCGTGATTGTTGTGATGGGGCTGGTGGCGCAGCGCTTTGGCATCGGCACCGGCGGGCGCCGATTGCAGGTCAGCGGTGCGCCCGGCTAAGGCGCTTGGCCGCGTTGACCATGTGGATGCGCGCGGCTTCGCGCGCGCCTTCCACGTCTTGCCGGCGGATGGCCTCGACGATGGCGACGTGCTCTTGCAGCACGTCGCGCATCAGGTCGGCGTGGCGTGCTTCGTTGCCGCGCGTGACGCGCGTGGCGGCTTCCAGAAACTGGCTGACAAAGGCCAGCGTGGTCAGAAAATACGGGTTGCCCGTGGCGCGCGCGATGCTGCGATGAAAGGCCACGTCTTCCTTGACGCCGTCGCCGCCGTCCGCCACCGCCTGCGAAATGGCGCCCAGCGCGTTGTCGATATCCGCCATGTCGCGCTTCTTGCGCATGGCGGCGGCCTGCGCCGCGATTTCGGTTTCCAGCGCGCGCCGCAGGTCCACGATGTGCAGCACCGCGTCCAGTGAGGTGAGTTCCGTCGCATCGATCCGCAGCGCCCGATTACCCGTCAGGCCGGTAACGAAGACGCCGCTGCCTTGCCGCGCTTCCACAATACCGTCCTGCCGCAGGCGCGACACCGCTTCGCGGATGACGGTGCGGCTGACGCCGAACTGCTCGGCCAGCGCCGCTTCGGTAGGCAGTTTTTCGCCCGGCGGCACGCGGCCTTCGTCGATTTCGGCGAGCAGGCGCTTGGTGACCGTGTCGGTCAGCGTGGGCTGGGAAGGAAGGCGGGGGAACACCATGGGTATCAAGGGCAGGAGTAAGGCGGGTGCGGGGCAACGACGCCGGTCGCGGATGGCGATGTCGGACGTCTGTCGCGTGTTGACGCTGACGTTGATGTTGACTTTGACGTTGACAGCAGCGCGTGGCGAGGCCCGGCGGCAATGATAACCGGTAGACCGGCGCTACCGACGCTATCGGCGGGGTGGGCGGTGCTGGGCGTGGGCCTCGTGCAGGCAGTCGATGAAACAGCGCGCGGCGGGCGTGGGCGGCGAGTCGGCGCGCGTCAGGATCGACACCCGCGCGGCTGGCAGTTCGTGCAACAGCGGCACCATGCGCACGTCGCGCGGCAGCAGCCGGTGGTCGAACAGATTGCGCACGAAGATGCCCAGCGCGTCGCTGTCCGCGATGATGGCCAGGGCCACCGCGATGGACTGGCACGGAATCACATCGCGCGGCGCAGGCAGTTGTTGCGTTGCGAAAGCCAGCCGCAGCAGGTTGGCCGGCGCCTGGATGTTGCCGGGCAGCAGCCACAGGGCCTCGTGCAGATCGGCCAAGGTGCGGGCGTGGCGCAGCGGATGCCCGGCTCGCGCGCCCACCGCCAGCGGCAGCGTGAACAGTGTCGTGCGGGCAAAGCCGTCGTCGATGTCGCCGTCGTATTCCGTTTGCACCAGAAAGTCGTAGCGGCCCGATTCCAGTTGTTCGTGGCTGAAGGGCGGCGCCACTTCATTGAACGCCACCGATACGCGCGGCATGCGCGCCCGGAAGGCGGCCAGCGCGGCGGGCAGCACCGTCAACGCGGCCGAACTGATGGCCAGGTTCAGGCTGCCGCCTTCGCCGTCGCGCATCTGCCCGATCTCTTCCTGGGCGCGCCGCGCTTCTTGCAGGATCACCACGGCGCGCTTGTACAGCGCGTCGCCGTACGGGGTCAGTTCAACGCCGCGCGCGCTGCGGCGCACCAGTTCGGCGCCCACGCTTTGTTCAAGCTCGCGCAGGCTGCGGGTGGCGGCGGGCTGCGTCACGAACAGGGCGCGCGCCGCCGCGCGGATGCTGCCGTGCTCGGCGATCAGGACAAAGGCGCGCAATTGGCGAAGATTCATGGCGTGGGGATGGCGGGGGGAAGGAGTGATGACGGGGCCGGGATGGGCGGGGCTATAACAAAAAGCTTTCACTGGAACAAAAATACTGTCTTTTCCTTATCGTCCGCCATCCGTATATTCACGCGGACGGGGCAGGCAAAGCGACCGGGACATGACGCCCGGCGGCCATCAGGCCAACACGGCGCGGTCAATGCGTGACGCGCGCCGCGTGAAGCGGGACCATCGCCCCGGCAACGGACATCAAGGGGAAATCATGTCTATCGCCATCGCCGCCGATTCCGGCCGGCAGCATCTGCATTCATCGACGATGCGTCGGCGCGTCATTGCCGGCACCACCATCGGCAACGCGCTGGAGTTCTTCGACTTCACCGTTTTCACGTTCCTGATGCTGGTCATCGGGCCGCTGTTCTTTCCGGCTGCCTCTGGCTACGGCCAGTTGCTGTTGACCACCGCCACCTTCGGCGTGGGCTTCCTGATGCGGCCCGTGGGCGGCATGCTGATCGGGTCGTACGCCGACCGCCACGGCCGCCGCGCCGCCATGACGCTGACGCTGTGGCTGATGGGGCTGGGTTGCGCGCTGATCGCCGCCGCGCCCACCTATGCGCAGATGGGCGTGGCCGGGCCGGTGCTGATGGTGCTGGCGCGGCTGATCCAGGGTTTTGCCGCCGGTGGCGAGGTGGGCGCGTCCACCACCTTGCTGGTGGAACACGCGCCGGCCAACCAGCGCGGCTTTTATTCCAGCTGGCAGTTCGGCAGCCAGTCGCTGGGCGTGATGCTGGGCGCGCTGACGGTGGCGCTCTTGACCGCCACGCTTAGCCCCGAACAGATGCAGGCGTGGGGCTGGCGCGTGCCGTTCGTCATCGGCATCCTGACCGTACCGGTGGGCGCCTACATCCGCCGCAACCTCGAAGAAACGCTGGAGGCGCCGGAATCGTCGCCGGGGAATCACGCCCGCCAGGCGGTGCAGGGGGGGCATACCACCCCCGCCGCGCATTCCCCGGCCAGGGCGGCCGACTCGCGCGTCACCCCGGCAGCCTCGACCGCGCCGTCCCATCAACCGCTGCGCCGCGTGTTCACCGAGCACAAGGCGCAGGTCGTCAAGGGCATCCTGCTTGTCATCGGCGGCATGGTGTGCGCGCAGATCATCGGCTTTTACATGCCCGCCTACGCCAACAAGCAGCTGGGCCTGCCCGCCACGTCCACGCTGTTTGCCAGCGTGGTGCTGGGCGCCATCGGCTTTTCGATCGCCCCGTTTGTCGGCATGCTGGCGGATCGCGTGGGGCGCAAGAAGGTCATCTTCTGGTCGCGCGCCGCCACGGTTTGCGCCTTGCTGCCGTGCTTTGAATGGCTGGTGTCCGCGCCCAGCACGGCGCGGCTGATGACGGTGATTGCGTTGCTGGCCGTGTTGCTGGCCTTGCAGACCGCGCCCGTCATCACGATGCTGCCCGAGCTGTTTCCCAAGGCCGTGCGCACCACCGGCATGTCCGTCGTGTATGGTCTGGGCATCTCGGTATTTGGCGGCTTTGCGCAGTTCTTCGTGACCTGGCTGCTGCATGTCACCGGCAACCCCATGGCGCCCGCCTGGTATTTGATGGTGACCGTCACGCTTTCCACCGTGGTGCTGTTCTGGATTCAGGACCGCACCGGCCATGCAATCGACACTCAGGAGGCATGATGCCCAGCAGTACAAGCTACTTTCCCCGCAGCTACGCCGAATCGCGCGAGCGCTTTCTGGCGGATGCCGAGCGCCTGGGCGCGTCCGTCGCGTCCTACCCGATCGAGGCGGTGGGCAGCGAGGGCGAAGCCTTGGCCACCGACGTTGCGCTGATCGGCGCGCCCGACGCCAAGCGCCTGTTGATCATGACGTCCGCCACGCATGGCGTCGAAGGCTTTTGCGGGGCGGGCTGCCAGTTCTCGCTGATGGACGACGCGCCGATGCTCAAGCGCGCGCGCCAGGCGGGCGTGGCCTTGCTGCTGGTGCACGCGGTAAACCCGTACGGGTATTCGTGGATGGCGCGTACCGACGAAGGCAACGTCGACTTGAATCGCAATGCGCAACCCTTTGACGGCGCGCCGCTGCCGGTCAACGCCGGCTACGGCGCGCTGCATCCGCTGCTGCTGCCCACGCAATGGCCGCCATCCGACGACAACCAGCGCGATCTGGCGCGTTACGTCGCGGAACATGGGCAGGCCGCCTTTGCGCAAGCCGTGTCGCGTGGCCAGTACACGCACCCCGACGGCTTGTTCTACGGCGGCGCGGCGCCGGCGGCCTCGCTATCCAACCTGCGCCGCATCCTGCAAACGCATGCCAGCCCCTATGCACATATTGGTTGGATCGATGTGCATACCGGTCTGGGGCCGCGCGGCCATGGCGAAAAAATCTACGCCGGCCGCCGCGATGACGCCGAAGTGGCGCGGGCACGGCAGTGGTGGGGCCTGGACATTGCCGTGCCGTTTCAGGGGACATCGGCTTCCGTGGACATCACGGGTCATCTGGCCAGCTTGATCTATCAGGCCTGCCCGCAGTCGTCGCCCACGCTGATGGCGCTGGAATACGGGACGGTGCCCTTTGACGACATCGTGCTGGCGCTGCGCGGGCGCAACTGGCTGCGCGCCAACCCGGACGCCCCGGCCGCGCTGCGCCGCGACATCCTGCAAGCCACGCAGGACGCGTTCTATTGCCACGCCTATGACTGGCACGGCATGGTGCTGGGGCAAAGCCGCGTGGCGGTGCTGCAAGCGCTGTGCGGGCTGGAGGCGGCGCGCTGAGGCGCTGACACGCCGGTGCGCCGGTGCGCCGCTGCGCCGCTGCGCCGCTGCGCCGGTGCGCCGCTGCGCCAGCGCATGACGGACGGCACCGAGCCCCCGGCGCCGTCATTCCCATTGAAACCCCGGGTTGCACCTGCCCCTGTTTTCACACCGAGACGGGTTGCACCTGCTCGCGCCGCGCGCGTCGGGAATTACCCGCGTCGATGCGGCGTCGGGCGCGCAATGTTGGGTAATCCCTAGTTGAACGGCGCAGCAACCCATCGATATGCTTCGGTTAACCGAGAGAACCGAAGAGTTCCATGCGGAGGAGTTTTAAACCGAGCCGGCACCTCGCTGACAAGGAAACAGGATTTGCATAGCGCGCCTCCTTTGAACTCGGCCGTCACGGCCGCCCGGGTCAAGCCCATACGCGTGATCCCCTGGGCAACGTGGCTGCACCGAGTTTTCGTCGTACTGATGTATGCGTTCATGCTCTGCCCCATCGTGCTGGTGGTCTGGCTGAGCTTTTTCAAGGACGCCATTCTCTACTTCCCCCCGTCCGGCTACACGCTGTCCTGGTACGTCAAGGCCTGGGAAAATCCCGCGTTCGCCAACGGCTTCCTGTTCAGCCTGCAAGTGTCCCTGGTGGCCGCCGCCATCGGCGTGGTGATGGGCGTGCTGGCCGCGGTCGGCATTGCGCGCTACCGCTTCCAAGGCAGCAAGGGCATCAACACCTTGCTGCTGTCGCCGCTGCTGATCCCCGGCATCGTGGCGGGCGTGGGCATCTACCTGTTCTATCTGCGCGCCGAGGAAATGCTGGACCAGGACATCATCGGCACCTTCGGCGGCCTGGTCATCGCGCACGTCTGCCTGACGATTCCGTGGACGGTGCGCCTGGTCACCGCCGGCATGGCGGGGCTGGATGGCTCCATCGAGGAAGCGGCGCGCAACCTGGGCGCCAGCGCGCCCAAGGCCTTCATGCGCGTGACCCTGCCCATGCTGCGCCCGTCCATCGTGGCGGCGGCGCTATTCAGCTTCGTGGTGTCGTTTGAAAACCTGGAGCTGTCGCTATCGCTGGTGGGCCCGGGGCGCACCACGTTGCCGATCGCCATCATGCAGTACCTGGAATTCAATCTGGACCCGACCATCGCTTCGGTGGCTTCGGTGCAAATCCTGCTGTTGGGCATCATCATGCTTGTGACCGACCGCTATGTGAAACTCAGTCAGGTGGTGTAAGAAATGGCGAAGGTCTCAATCGAGAATATCCGCAAGCAGTTCGGCGCGGCGGTGGCGGTGTCCGACTTTTCCCTGGAGATCGCCGAAGGCGAACTCGTCACGTTCCTGGGGCCCAGCGGCTGCGGCAAGACCACCACGCTGCGCATGATTGCCGGCTTCATTACGCCGACGGCCGGACGCATCCGCATCGGCGATACCGACGTCACCCGTTTGCCCGTGCACAAGCGCGATACCGGCATGGTGTTCCAGCGCTACGCGCTGTTTCCCCACATGACGGTGGCCGAAAATGTGGCCTTCGGGCTGGAGATGCACAAGGTGCCCAAGGCCGACCGCGACGCCAAGATCCGCCGCGTGCTGGACATGGTGCGCATGACGGAATTGCGCGACCGCTATCCGCGCCAATTGTCGGGCGGACAGCAGCAGCGCGTGGCTATTGCGCGCGCGCTGGCTATCGAACCCAAGGTGTTTCTGCTGGACGAGCCGCTGTCCAACCTGGATGCCAAGCTGCGGCTGGAAGTGCGCGAGGAAATTCGATCGTTGCAGCAGCGCTTGGGCCTGACCACGGTATTCGTCACGCACGATCAGGAAGAGGCGCTGGCCATTGCCGACCGCATGGCCATCATGCATGACGGCATCGTGCAGCAGGTGGGCGCGCCCGCCACGCTGTACGAGCGTCCGGCGAATCTTTTCGTGGCCGACTTCCTGGGCAAGATGAACGTGTTCACGGGGCGCGGCCAGGCCGACAACCAGTTCCATACCGATGCGGGCCAGCGCATCGCCACGCCGGACGGCGCCGGCGCCACGCATGTGGGCGTGCGGCCCGAGCGGGTGCGCCTGGCCGAGCAGCCCCTGGGCGGCAACGCGCTGGCGGGCGTGGTGGAATCTTCGCTGTACCTGGGGTCGGTGCTGGAAGTGCGCGTGCAGCTGGAAGGCGGCAACCGCATGATCAGCCAGATCGTCAATGGCGGCGCGGGCCGCGCGCAACCGGCAACCGGCTCGCGCGTGTACGCGTGCTTCGAGCCGGAAGACTGCGTGGCCTTCACGCAATAGGAGCCGCCATGACGACCGCAACCGTAGACGGGCGGCCCAGCCGCTGGCTGGGGCCCGGGCTGGCCTTTCCCGCATCGCTGGTGGTGCTGGTGATCATCCTGGTGCCCATCCTGCAACTGGCCCGCTACAGCTTCAACCATTTCGATCCGGCGGAGCTGATGCAAACCGCCTTCACCTTCGAAAACTACGCCAAGTTCTTTGGCGACCCTTACTACCGCGACATCTTCTTCACCACCTTGTGGGTGGCGGCGCTGTGCACGGTGCTGGCCCTGGTGCTGGGCTTTCCCGTGGCGTATTTTCTGGCGCGCACGCAAAGCCGGTACAAAAGCCTGTTTGTGATTCTGCTGGTGTTCCCGCTGATGGTGGGCAACGTGGTGCGCGCGGCCGGCTGGATGGTGGCGCTGGGCAACGCCGGCGTGGTCAACGCGGTGTTGCAGGGCCTGGGCGTGATCGACAAGCCCATCACGCTGATGTACACGCCCACGGCGGTGGTCATCGGCACCACGGCCGTGGTCATGCCGTACCTGATCCTGACATTGCAAAGCGTGCTTGAAGGCATGGACCTGTCCGTGGAAGAGGCGGCGCGCAATGTCGGCGCCAACTTCTTCACGACGTTTCGCCGCATCGTGTTGCCGATTGCCGCGCCGGGCGTGGCGGCGGGCACGATGCTGGTCTTTATTCTTTGCATGAACGCCTACGCCACGCCGGTGCTGCTGGGCGGCTCGGGCCTGACGATGATGGCGCCCGCGCTGTACGACCAGATCACCCGCGCCTCGAACTGGCCGTTCGGCGCCGCGCTGGCCGTCATCCTGGTCTGCGGCACGCTGGTCATCGCACTGATATCGAACTGGCTGATCCATCGGCGCTACATCAAGACCATGGCGTCTTGAGCCCGAATCACAACAAGGAAATTTCATGGCATCCGTATTGTTCAAGAACGCGAACCTGCTTGATCCCTTGCAGGCCGAATTGCTGGAGGGCCACCATGTGCTGGTCGAGGACGGCGTCATCAAGGAAGTGTCGGACAAGCCCATCACCAGCGCCTCGGCGCAGGTGATCGACGCGGCTGGCCGCACGCTGATGCCCGGCCTGATCGACCTGCACGTGCACGTGCTGGCCACGCAGTTGAACCTGAGCACGCAGGGCGTGCTGCCCGATGCGCTGGTGATGATGCGCGCGGTGCCCATCATGGCGGCGATGCTGCGCCGCGGCTTCACCACGGTGCGCGATGCGGGCGGCGCGGGCTGGGGCCTGAAGTGCGCCGTCAACGAAGGCACGGTCAAGGGGCCGCGCCTGTTCATCTCGGGCCGCGCCATCAGCCAGACGGGCGGCCACGGCGACCCGCGTCCGCGTTCCGACCACCTGCGCCCCATGAGCTTTTGCGGCTGCTGCTTTCGCGCGGGCGACATCGGCCGTGTGGCCGACGGCATCGACGACGTGCGCAAGGCCGTGCGCCAGGAACTCCAGATGGGCGCGGACCAGATCAAGATGATGGCCTCGGGCGGCGTCGCATCGCCCACCGATCCCATTGCGTCCTTCGGTTATTCGGAAGAAGAAATCCGCGTCATCGTCGACGAAGCCGCCAGCCGCCAGACGTATGTGATGGCGCATTCCTACACCGCCGACGCGATCGAACGCGCCGTACGCAACGGCGTGCGCACCATCGAGCACGGCAACCTGGTGGATGAGCGCGTGGCGCGCTTCATGGCCGAGAAGGGCGCCTTCGTGGTGCCCACGCTGGTGACCTACGAAGCGCTGGCCAACGAAGGCGCCGACTATGGCCTGCCGGCGGACTCGGTTGCCAAGATTGCCACCGTGCGCACCGCCGGCCTGCACTCGCTGGAAATCTACAAGAAGGCGGGCGTGAAAATCGGCTATGGCTCGGATCTGCTGGGCCCCTCGCAACGCCTGCAAAGCGACGAATTCCGTATCCGCAACGAAGTGCTTTCCACCCAGGAAGTGATTCAGTGCGCCACCACCACGGCAGCCGAAGTGTTGAACCAGGTGGGCCAGCTTGGCCGCATCCAGCCGGGCGCGCTGGCCGATGTGCTGCTGGTGGACGGCAACCCGTATCGGGACTTGTCCTGCCTGTTGGGGCAGGGCGAGCACATCGCGCTCATCATGAAGGGCGGCGAAATCGAACACAACGGACTGGGGGTGTAAGCGCCATGAGCGATCCCACGTTTTCGCAATCGGAAGTCGGCGAAGAATCCCGCGACGTCAACGCGGCCAAGGGCTGGCATCCGCCTTCCGCGCCGGTGTCGCGCGACCGTGGCCTGGGGCCGTTTCCCCGGCTGATCCTGCGCGGCGCAACCATCATCGACGGCACCGGCGCGCCGCCCTGGGGGCCGGTCGACATCGTGATCGAAAACGACCGCATCACTGCGCTGGTCAACGTGGGCACGCCGCACAAGGCTATCGACCCCAAGCGCCGCCCGGGGCCGGGCGACCACGAAATCGACTGCCACGGCAAGTTCGTCACGCCTGGCTTTGTGGACGCGCACGCGCACATCGGCACGCCGTATCACGCCATGAGCGGCATCGTTCCGCCCGCCGACTACATCTACAAGCTGTGGCTGGCGCATGGCGTGACCACGGTGCGCGAAATGGGCGCGATGGGCGGGCTGGGCTGGACGATGGAGCAGCGCGAACTGTCCGCCGCCAACAAGATCGCCGCGCCGCGCATGGTGGTGCACAGCGTGTTTCCCGCCGTGAACGACCGCGTCAAAACCATCCACACGCCCGAGCAGGGCCGCGAATGGGTGCGCAAGCTGGCCGCGCGCGGTGCGGACGGCATCAAGTTCTTTGGCGCGCCGCCCGCCATCATGGAAGCCGCGCTGGACGAAGCCGCGCAACTGGGCCTGCGCTCGGGCTGCCACCACGCGCAGATGGCCGTGACCCGTGTGAACGCATTGAAGTCCGCGCGCTGGGGGCTGACCAGTTCCGAACACTATTACGGCCTGCCCGAAGCGCTGTTCGAAGACCGCGTCGTGCAGTCGTTTCCCACGGACTACAACTACAGCGACGAGTACTACCGCTTTGCCGTCGCCGGCCAGACCTTCATGCAGGCCGCGCAGCCGGGCTCGGCCAAGTGGCGTCAGGTGATGGACCAGTTCCTGGAGCTTGGCCACACCTTCGTGCCGACCTTCAATATCTACGACGCCAACCGCGACCTGATGCGCGCGCGCCGCGCGGACTGGCACGACGACTACACCTGGAAGGCAGTGTGGAAGTACTTCCAGCCGCAGCGCGGCGGGCATGGCGCCTACTGGTATCGCTGGAGCACCACCAACGAAATCGAGTGGAAGCAGAACTACCGGCTGTGGATGCAGTTCATCAACGAATACAAGAACCTGGGCGGGCGTGTGTGCGCGGGCAGCGATTCCGGCTTCATCTTCCAGATCTACGGCTTTGGCTTCGTGCGCGAACTGGAACTGCTTCAGGAAGCCGGCTTTCATCCCATTGAAGTGCTGCGCGCCGCCACCTCGCAAAGCGCCGCGTTGCTGGGCATCGATGACGACACCGGGTCGATCGATGTGCAAAAGCGCGCCGACCTGCTGATCCATGATCAAAATCCGCTGACCGATTTCAAGCTGCTGTTCGGCACCGGCGCCATGCGCCTGAACGACGACACGGCCAAGGTCGAATGGCAGCGCTGCCTGCGCACCACCATCAAATCCGGTGTGGTGTACGACACCGCCGAACTGCTGGCCGACGTGCGCAAGATGGTCAAGGACAGCTGGGCGGAAGACGTGGATGGCGAACGCCCGCCGTTTGGTGGCGCGCCGTCGGGTTCGCCTTGCGACAGCGCGGACGAGGCAGGCTGACATGGCCGTCGACCTGTTCCTGTTGTGCGGTTTCCTGGGCAGCGGCAAGACCACGCTGCTGGTGGATTACCTGCGCGATCCGGCGTCCCGCGACACCGGCGTCATCGTCAACGAGGCAGGTGAAATCGGCGTGGACGGCGCCATCGTTGCAAACGACAGCGACAACGTGCCGATGACGCTGATGGCCAATGGCTGCGTGTGTTGCTCGTTGCGCAGCGACCTGGTCTATACCTTGTCGGCGTTGCTGGACGCGCCGCGCCCCGAGGGCGAAGGCCCGTTGCAACGCGTGATCCTGGAATGCAGCGGGCTGTCGCGGCCCGGCCCGATCATTGCGTCGCTGGCCGACCCGGAACTGGCCAGCCGGGGCTTGCGGCTGACGGTGGTGTGCACCGACGATTGCGCGCGCGACCCGGATGCGTTGGCCGAGATGGATGAGGCCATGGCGCAGTTTGGCGCCGCGCACCGCATCGTGCTGACCAAGACCGATTTGCTGCCGGCATCCGAGCTTGCCGGCCGCGCCGCGCGCGCCGCCGCGCTGAACCCGCTGGCCGACGTCATTGCCGACCCCGACCGCCGGAGCGCCGTGCAAGCCGCCTTTGCGCTGTCGCAAGGCGTCGCCGACTTGGCCGGGCTGGCCGCGCGCATGCTGATCGCGGGCGGCGCCGGCGCCAATGCCGCGCACCCGCGCATCCGCGTGATGGCAGCGCGTGCGCGGGACGGCATGAGCTGGACCGATTTTTCCGAATGGCTGGATAACCTGGCCGGCTTGTGCGGCGAACGGCTCTTGCGGCTCAAGGCCGTAGTGCGCGTGACGGAATGCGCCGAGCCCATCCTGATCCAGTCGGTAGGCACGACCTTCAGTGCGCCGCAACGGCTGACGCGTCAGCCCGATGCACGCGATGCCATCATCGTCATCGCGCGCGACATCGACGCGGCCGAAATCCAGGCGCTGGCACCCGATGCGCCGGTCCAGATGCTGGTCTGACCGGTTTGAAAACCCAAGGCGCGCGGGCGGGCACAGCCGCTTGCGCGCCACCGTAGCAAGTCGTCAGTTCCCCTTCGATACGAGGTTGTTATGCAAGAGAAAAACCTGACTCGCCGTGGCTTCATCAAGACCGCCTCGGGCCTGGCCCTGGCCCCCGCGTTGGGCTGGGTGCCCGGCATGGCGCACGCCGCCGAAAAAGACCTGGTCGTGGGCACGTGGGGCGGCGACTACCAAAACCTGCTTCAGCAGATCATCAACCCCATCGTCGACAAGCAAGGCGTGAAGGTGGTGTACGACACGGGCAACGCCGTGGGCCGCGTGACCAAGTTGCGCGCGGAAAAGAATTCGCGGCGCGGCAGCATGGACGTGGCCCTGCTAGGCGAAGTCGATATGTATGACGCCGAACGTTCCGGCACGCTGGAGCCCATCGACGTCAAGAAGCTGCCCAACCTGGCGCACGCGATTGCCGCGCTGAAAACGCCGTATTCGATTCCGCACATCTTCAGCGCGATGACGCTGGTGTACAACACCGAAAAATTCCCGACGCCGCCGGACTCGCTGCAAGTGCTGCTGGACCCGAAGTGGAAAGGGCAGGTGGGTTTCTCGGACATTCTGTACCTGTACAACTCGGTCTTCGTCGGCCTGGGCGCGGGTGGGGACACCAAGACGTTTGACGGCGGCAAGCGCTTCCTGGCCAAGCTCAAGCCCAATGCGCCGCGCATCTATCCGTCCAACGAGGCGGTGGCGTCCGCATTCAAGTCCGGCGAAATCGCCATCGCCTGCATGTGGAAGGCGCGTGCGTTGCAGTGGAAGGACAGCGGCCTGCCGCTGGGTTTCGTGATCCCGAAGGAAGGCTCGGTGCCGGTGTCGTTCGAAGCGGGCGTGGCCAAGAACAGCCGCAACAAGGAGGCGGCGTGGGAATACCTGAACGCCATGCTGGACCCGCAAGGCCAGATCGGTTTCGCCGAAAAAATGGGCTACGCGCCCACGGTGACCAACGCGACACTGCCCGAGAACCTGAAGCGCGTCGGCTTCACCGATGCCGAAGTCAAGCTGCTGCACGCGTACGATTTGAAGGGCCTGACCGAACGCAAGGCCGACATCCTGGAATTCTGGAACAAGGAATTCAAGGCGGGTTGATGGGGCGGATGATGTGGCGGCGGGGCCGGGCGCCCGGCCCCCCCGTCGCCGCGCTTGCCGCAATCATCCCCGCCGCGCCGCCTCGATCCGGGCGACGTCGATCTTGCCCATCGTCATCATGGCTTCGAACACGCGCTTGGCGGCGGCGCGGTCCGCGCCCGTGTAGGCCTCGGTCAACACACGCGGCGTGATCTGCCAGGACAAGCCCCACTTGTCCTTGCACCAGCCGCACTCGCTTTCCCGCCCGCCGTTGCCGACGATGGCATTCCAATAGCGGTCGGTTTCTTCCTGGTCGTCGGTCGCCACCTGAAACGAAAACGACTCGTTGTGCTGAAACGCCGGCCCGCCATTCAGGCCCAGGCACGGGATGCCCATCACGGTGAACTGCACGGTCAGCACTTCGCCTTCCTTGCCCGACGGGTAGTCGGACGGCGCATGATGCACCGCGTCCACCGAACTATCGGGAAACGTCTGCGCATAGAACCGCGCCGCCTCCAGCGCGGTGCCGTCGAACCAAAGGCAAATGGTGTTCTTGGGAATCATCGGGAGTCTCCTGGTGGGATGAGAACCCGTTGACGCCTGGCGTCCGAACAACCGGCGCGCATCGCGTGCAGGGTCTCGTGATGTCGAGAATACTCTGTGTTTTCGCGAAAAGGTCCAGGAGGCGCTCGTCGATACGCGTCCAGCGGTTTCCCACCAGGAGGTGATGGCCGAGGCGCGTGCCTTGATCGGCAAAAAGAAGCATCGTGCCGGTTCTTGAATGGCGCCAGACGGCTCGCGAAGACCTGCTGGCGATTGTTGAATACATATCGGACGACAGCCCGGCGGCTGCGCTTCGCTTGCTTGATGAGATTGAGCAGAAGGTGGCTAAGTTGCGCCGGCGTCCACAGCTTTATCGCGTGGGGCGGGTCGCGGGAACCAGGGAGATGGTGGTCAAGCCCCCCAAAACTTCATCGCATTGATTCTGAAATGTTATATCATTCGTCCGCCGTTTGTAATGATATAACATCCGAGAGAACGTAGATGAAAGGCAAGAAGCTGGGGTTCAAGAAGGCAGGCCGGGTGGCAGCGAAGGCGCGCGGGCCGCGTCGGGGAAGCCTGAAACCGTTGGTGTGTTCGTTGATGCTGATCGCGCCGGTGGCGCAGGCCGAGAGCGATGCGGACGTCAACCGCGCCAAGACGTTGGCGCCCATTACCGTGTCGGCCAATCCCCTGGGTCTGGACCTGAACAGCACCACGCTGCCGGCGTCCGTGCTGGAAGGCGACGCATTGATTGAGCAGCGCACCGGTACGCTGGGCGAAACGCTGAAGAACCTGCCCGGCGTGAACAGCGACACATTTGGCGGCGGCGCCAGCCGCCCGGTGATTCGGGGCCAGACCGCGCCGCGCGTGAAGGTGCTGTCCGATGGGTCCGAAGTGATGGACGCATCCAGCATCTCGCCGGATCACGCCGTTACCGTGGAACCGCTGTTGGCCGAGCGCATTGAAGTGCTGCGCGGGCCGGCCACCTTGCTGTACGGTGGTGGCGCGATTGGCGGCGTGGTCAACGTGGTCGACAAAAAAGTGCCGACCGCCGTGCCGGAAAAGGGCGTCGAAGCCGAAGCGGAACTGCGCGGCGCAACCGGCACGAAGGAACGTGCGGGCGCCGTCGGCATCACCGCGGGCGAGGGCCAGTTTGCCGTGCGCGTCGAAGGGATGAAGCGCCGCACCAGCGACTACGACGTGCCCGACTGGCCGGGCGGCAAGCTGGAAGGCTCGTACAGCGAATCCGCGCAAGGCTCCGTCGGCATGTCTTGGATTACGCCGCGCGGCTACGTCGGCCTGGCGTTCACGCATCTGGAAAGCAAGTACGGCTTGCCCGGCCACAACCATGAATACGAAGGCTGCCACCCCCACGGCACGCATTTGCATTGTGGCGGCCACGACGATCACGACCACGAAGAAGAAGGCCACGACCACGATCATGATCACGAACATGGCGGCGTGCCCTATGTGAAGCTGCGCAGCAACCGCCTGGACCTGCGCGCCGAATACCAGGACCCCTTCGCCGGCTTCGAGAAAATCCGTGTGCGCGGTGGCTTGACGGACTATCAGCACGACGAGATCGAAGGCGGCGAAGTCGGCACGCGTTTCAAGAACAAGGGCTATGACCTGCGCGTGGAATTGCAGCACAAGCCCATCGCCGGCTGGCGCGGTGTGATTGGCATGCAGAACGCGTATAGCGACTTCAGCGCAGAGGGCGAAGAAGCCTTTCTGCCGCGCAGTCGCACGCGATCAAACGGTTTGTTCGTGCTTGAGGAATACCAGCTGAACGACTGGCGCTTCGAAGTGGGTGCGCGGCAGGACTGGCAACGCATTTCGCCCGAAGGCGGCGCGCCGCGCAGCAGCCTGTCCGGCACGTCGTTGTCGGCAGCGGCCATCTGGGACTTTGCGCCGCAGTATTCCGTCGCGCTGTCGTTGTCCCGTTCGCAACGCTTGCCCAACGCGCAAGAGCTGTACGCCGATGGCGTGCACCTTGCCACTAATACGTATGAGCTGGGCAACGCGGACCTGGGGCGCGAAACGTCGCACAACATCGACCTGACGTTGCGCAAGCATGCCGGCGACACCACGTTTTCCGCCAGCGTGTTCCACAACCGCGTGAAGAACTATATCTATGCCAACACGCTGGACCGCTACGAAGACTTTCGCTTGATCGAGTACACGCAACGCGACGCGGAATTTACCGGCGTGGAAGGCGAGCTGCGGCACCAGTTCACGCCTGTGTTCTCGGCCGCCGTGTTCGGCGACTACGTGCGCGGCAAGCTGACGGGCGGCGACGGCAACCTGCCGCGCATTCCGGCGGCACGCGCCGGCGTGCGCGGCAACGTGAAGTGGCAACAGTGGTCGGGCGGCGTGGAATACGCGCGCGTGTTCTCGCAGAAGGACATCGCGTCGTACGAAGACAGCACGCCGGGCTACAACATGGTCAACGCCGTAGTGGCCTATCGCGGCCGCTATGGCGACACGGGCTACGAAGTCTATGTGCGCGGCACCAACCTCTTGAACAAGCTGGCCTACAACCATGCGTCGTTCATTTCCTCGGTGGCGCCGCTGCCGGGTCGCAGTGTGATGCTGGGCGTGCGCATGACGTATTGATGCAGTGCGGCACACCACGCGGGGATCGCGCGCATCACTTCGCGTGGTTCCCGCGTGCAAATCGATTGCACGAAACCGGCCGGCGGTGTGCTAAGTTGCCGGAATTCCCGTTCGGAATTCCCGCTGGAACCCCAAGCCGCCGCCATGCTGAAATTCGCCGCCAACCTATCCATGATGTATCAGGAATATCCGTTCCTGGACCGTTATGCCGCCGCCGCGTCGGATGGCTTTACGGGGGTCGAATGCATGTTTCCGTACGCAGAACCCGCCGCCTTCGTGCGGGAACGGATGGACGCGGTTGGCGTGTCGCAAGTGCTGTTCAATGCACCGCCGGGCGTGACGGCGCGCGGTGAACGCGGGCTGGCGGCATTGCCCGGCCGGCAGGCGGAATTCCAGGCAGGGATTGAACATGCCTTGTCGTATGCGACGACGCTGTCTTGCTCCAATGTGCACGTCATGGCGGGGTTGGCGCCCGACGGCGTGCCGCGCGAATCGCTGCTGGATTGCTACCGGGAAAATCTGGATTGGGCGGCGCGCCAGGCGCGATCGGCGGGTGTCACGTTGCTGATCGAACCCATCAACACGCGCGACATCCCGGGCTACATCCTGAACCGGCAGAGCGAGGCCCACGCCATCGTGCAGGCCGTGAACGCCTCGAACCTGAAAGTGCAGATGGACCTGTACCACTGCCAGATCGTCGAAGGCGACGTCACCACCAAACTGCATGAGTACCTGCCCACGGGCCGCGTGGGCCACGTGCAGATCGCGGGTGTGCCGCACCGCCACGAACCGGATCGCGGCGAGCTCGATTACGGCTGGGTATTCAACGTGCTGCGCGAACTGGACTACAGCGGCTGGATCGGCTGCGAGTACCGCCCGGCGGGCCACACGTCGGCGGGCTTGCGCTGGCTGAACGCGGCGCGCGGCTAATCGCAACGCGCGGCTGAACACCGCGCTGTCCCTGTCCCCCTGTCCCCCTGTCGCCTTCTTCTGTCCTCATTTTCTCCTGCATTGCCGCCCGAAACGCCGGGCTTGCGGTCGTGCCGAAAATAGTTAATATGTTAATCAAAATAAATGCAAACCAAGGTCGAGGAGGCCGGGACATGATGACAAGCATCTTGCCACGCACGTGGCGGGCCGCGGCGCTGACCAGCGCCGCTGCATGGTTCGGCCTTGCATGCAGCGTCGCTTCGGCGGGTGAATTCCCCGACCATCCCATCCGCTGGCTGGTGCCATTCAGCGCGGGCGGCGGCAGCGATATCGCCACGCGTATCGTCGCCAGGCACGTGGGCGAATCGCTGGGGCAGACGGTCGTGGTCGAGAACCGGCCGGGTGCCGCCACCATCGTCGCCGCGCAAGAGACCGCGCGCGCCGCGCCCGACGGCTACACCTTGATGACCGCAGGCATGAGCACGCTGGCCTTGAACCCCTGGCTATACAAGAACCTGCCCTATGACCCCGCCCGCAACCTGACCCCGGTGTCCACGCTGGTGTCCCTGCCGATCGTGCTGGTGACCTCGCCCACTTCCGACCTGTCAGACATGCCCGCCGTCATGCGCTACCTGCGCAGCGACAAGCCGGGCAGCTATGCCTCGCTGGGCGTGGGCAGCCCGCATCACCTGGCCATGGAGCTGTTCCTGGAATCCATCGGCGGACGCGCCACGGCAATTCCGTACAAGGGCACGCCGCCCGCCTTGCAGGACGTGGCGTCGGGCGTGGTGCCGATGATGATGGCCGACCTGGCCGCCGCGCGGCCGTTGATCCAGGCCGGCAAGCTGCGCGCCATCGCGGTGCCGGCCGCGCAGCGCTCAGCCCAGTTACCCGACGTGCCGACTTTTGCGGAAGTGGGCGGGCACACGTTCGAGGCGGCGGCCTGGCAAGGCGTGGTGGCGCCGGCCGGCACGCCCGCACCCATCGTCGATAAGCTTAGCCAGGCCATCGTGGCCGCGTTGAAGTCGCCCGACGTGGTCAAGCAACTGACCTTGCAGGGCATGGAACCCACGGGCAGCACGCCGCAAGCCTTTGCCGACTATGCGCGCGCGGAAAACGAACGCTGGGGCGCGGTGATCCGGCACAAGGGCATTTCGGCGGAATAGCGCGGGATCAGCCGCGCCTGTGGCGCTTAGTCGCGCACCCTGGCGCGGCGCTTCTTGCCGCGCTGCGCCGTGGCCGCGCAACCCGCCGACGCGATGACGATGCCGGCAATTGCCAGCCATTGGGTTTGCGACAAGTGTTCGTTCAGCACGATCACGCCGGCCAGCGCGCCCATGGCCGGCTCCATGCTGAGCAGCACGCCAAACGTCTTTTGCGGCAGGCGCCGCAGCGCGATCATTTCCAGCGAGTAGGGCAGCGCGCTGGACAAAATGCCCACGCCGATGCCCGCCAGAATCAGCTTGGGGTCCAGCAAGGCCATGCCCGCATGCGCGACGCCCACCGGCAAGGCCACCATCGTGGCCGCCAGCAAACCCAGTGACGTCGCCTGGCCGCCATGCACGTTGCCGGCCATCTTTCCGAAGACGATGTATAGCGCCCAGCACACGGCGGCGGCCAGCGCGTAGGCAATGCCGGTCGGGTCCAGGTCGTGCAGCGACTGGCCGGTGGGAATCAACAGCACCAGCCCTGCCAGCGCGCAGCCGATCCACACAAAATCAATCGCCCGCCGCGACATCAGCACGGCCAATGTCAGCGGGCCGGTGAATTCAATGGCGATGGCGATGCCCAGCGGCAACGTGCGCAGCGCCATGTAGAACAGCAGGTTCATGCAGGCCAGCGTCACGCCGTACAGCGCGATCTTCGCTGCGTTTTGCCGGGTCAACGCGAAGCGCCACGGACGCCAGAACGCAATCAGGATGATGGCGCCGATAACGATGCGATAGGCGGTCGTGCCCTGCGCGCCCACCTGGGGAAACAAGGACTTGGCGAACGACGTGCCGATGCACAGCGACGCCATCGCGCCGATCAGCGACAGGGTGGGAAGCAGGGTCGAGCCCGTGGCGTTGTGCCCGGTGTTCAAGGTGGCGGCGGTCATGGGTGCTAGGTAACGCTCAATGCAGGAACGCGCGGACGCGCAACAAAAAACGAGGTTCAAGGCGCCAGCGTGGCGGCCGTGGAGTAAAGCACATACAGCGCCAGGCCCAGCATCACGGCGCCCAGCAAGCCTTGCTGCATGCGCAAGAACCAGGGGTTACGCCCGACCCAACCACGAATGCGCGACGCGCCGTAGGCAAAGCAGCTGCCGTAAGGCAGGCTGAGTACTTTCATGGTGATGCCCAGCACCATCATCTGCACCCACACGGGGCCGTTTTCCGGCGAGGTGAACTGCGGCAGGAAGGCGATCATGAACAGCAGCACCTTCGGGTTCAGCAGGTTCGTCATGAAGCCCTGCCAGAACGCATCGCGCGCATCGCCCGGCCGCGCCGACAAGGACACGTCGGCCGCCTGCGCGCAGCGGATCATCGCCTTGATACCCAAGTAACCCAGATACAAACCGCCCGCTGCCTTGATCGCCACGAACAGCGTCGGAAAGGCTTGCAGCACCG
Source organism: Achromobacter sp. B7 (assembly GCF_003600685.1). Lineage (NCBI taxonomy): Bacteria > Pseudomonadati > Pseudomonadota > Betaproteobacteria > Burkholderiales > Alcaligenaceae > Achromobacter > Achromobacter sp. B7. Next base: position 5,714,266 of record NZ_CP032084.1, on the reverse strand, counting down.
ACGCCAGGCCCAGCACCACGGCGGGCACCTGGATGAAACCGGCCGCCACGTTGCCCAGCACGCTGTGCAAGGCCGGGCGAAAGCCTTGCGTCATGCCGCGCGACAGCGTCAACGCCATGTCCGGGCCGGGCGTGAGTTTAAGCGCCGCGTCGGCGGCAAGAAAAAGCAGAAAAAGGTGGAGCGACGGCATTGCAACGGCGGCTGATTGGCGTGTCCCACGGCAGGGCACCGGGGACGGAGGGCTCTCAGTGTACGCACGCCCGCTGATTTTTTCCTGCGTCCGGCGGCGGCCAAATGAAGTTTCCCGTCGAATTGGGGCCGGACCTGTTCGCGCCCAGGATTAGAATCTGCGCAAGCCCGGAATCAACCCCGACCTTGGCCCGCAGCCCGCCCACAGCCCGGGCCGTTATCCGGCCTGTAGTCCGGCCCGCCAGCCGAAGCCGCCACCGCGTTTCCGACCTCCCCCCGTTCCGAGACCCCAATGGAACTAGACGATTTTGATCTTCAAATCCTGCAAAGCTTGCAGGAAGACAACCAGCGCACCAGCCAGGACGTCGCCGAACGCGTGAACCTGTCGCCGGTATCCTGCCTGCGCCGCATGAAGCGGCTGCGCGAATCCAAGGTAGTGACGGCCGATGTGTCCGTGGTGGACCCGGCCGCCGTGGGGCGCGCCATCATGATGGTGGTGCTGGTGTCGCTGGAGAGCGAACGCGCCGACAAGCTCGACCTCTTCAAGCGCGCCATGCACGGCGCGCCCGAGGTCATGCAGTGCCTGGCGGTAACGGGCGAAGTCGACTTCGTGCTGACGCTGACCATGGCCGACATGGCCGAATACGACGACTTCGCCCAGCGCCACTTCTGGGGCAACCCGAACGTCAAGCGCTTCTCGACGCTGGTGGTGATGAGCCAGGTGAAGAACACGTTGACGGTGCCGGTGGCTACATCGGCTTGAGGCCCAGCGTCTGGATCATCTGGCGGTACTTGGCGACCTGAGCGGTGGCGTAGGCGTCTGCGTCGGGCTGGCTCATCGGCGCCAATAAGCGGCGCCCCTCGGCTTCCATGCGGGCGCGCAGGTCGGGCTGTTCCAGCGCATAGCCCACGGCACGACGCAAGGTGTCCACATCGGCGGCGGGCGTGTCCTGGCGCACGTAGTAACCGCCCGCGATCGTGTAGACGAAATCGGGGATGGTCTTGCTTTGCGATATCAGCGGCAGCTTGGCCAGCGCAGCGGGCAGCGTGTCCGAAAAGCTGGTCAGGATCTTCAACTGCTGTTGCGCGGCCATGCCCTCCATCGCTTGCTGGTAGGGCAGTACCGCAAAATCGACCTGGCGTCCGATCAGGTCTTGCAGCGCGGGCGCCGCGCCGCGATAGGGCACGTGCAGGAATTCCGCGCCCACGCGCCGGCCCAGGTATTCCGTCATGATGTGGTAGAGCGAACCGACGCCCACACTGCCGAAGGTCAGGGGGCTGGCGCCCGGCCGCTTGGCGTAGGCAATGAATTCATCCACGGTATTGACCGGCAGGTCCGCGCGCGCGAGCAACACGATGGTGGCTTCGCTGATGGGCTGCGTCAGCCGGAAGTCTTCGGGCTTGTAATGCGCGGCGGCGTTCAAGAACGGGCTGAGGATGACCTCGTTGGGCGACCCGTGCAAGAACGTGTAGCCGTCCGGCGCGCTGGTCAACACGCGGCGCGCGCCCAGCATGCCCGCACCGCCGCCCACGTTTTCCACCACCACCTGTTGCCCGAGCGCGTGCGCGATGTGCACGCCAAACTGGCGCGCGGACGCATCGCTGGCGCCGCCCGCCGGATACGGCACCACCAGGCTCAGGGGCTTCTTGGCCGGATAGTCCGCATGGGCCAGCGGCGTCATGGCGCAGGCGGCAAGGCAAACGGCGGCCATCCGGGCCGGTAGATTCCAACGCATGCTGCTTCTCCCTTGTCATTTCTGTTGGCGCGCAGCCGGTTGTCCGGTCTGCCGTATGCAGTCTAGGCAGCGGCGATTGTTCGCATCAATGACTGGCGGGAGGTCCGATCATTGTGATTTTTGCATCGATGGAAGCGGCCGGCCAAGGCGCTGCCGGCTGAGGCGAGACCGGCCTAGGTGCGGCGGGACTCCAGGGCGGGAAAGGTCTTCAGGATGTGGCGCAGCATGCTGGCCGTGGCGGGCGGCAGATGCCGGCCGGCCAGGCTGATGACGTGCGTGCGGCTGTTGTTCAGGATGGGGTTGGCCAGCGGCAGCGACACCATCTGGCGGAACTGCGCGCCCTTGAGCGGCACGGACAGCGGGTTCACCACATAGCCCAGCCCCTGGCTGGCGAATTCCCACAGGATCTTGAAAGAGTTGGTCAGCAGCGCGGGCTTGAGCTTGACGTTTTCATCCAACTCGGCCGCCTGGATGTGCTGGCGCACGCCAAACGATTCGTCCATGGCGGCCCACCCGTAGGGCGCCAGGTCGGCCAAGCGCAACGCACGGCGCGACCGCGCCAGCGGGTGGTCTTTGTGCACGTGCACGCGCATCGGCGCGGCGCGCGAATAGTGCGATCGCAAGCGCACATCGTTGGGCGGCTGAAAGGCCAGCGCAATCTGTACGCGCTCTTGCACCAGGCAACGCACGGTCTCGTTAGTGCCGGCCACGTGGATGCTGTAGGTGATGTCGGGGTGCTTGCGCACGAAGGACAGCAGCACGGGCTCCAGCACCATGTCGACAAAGCCCTCGCCCAGCGCCAGCTCCACATGGCCACGCGTTGCGCTTTTCAGGTTGTTGACTTCGGCCTGGAAGGATTCGTTCAGGTCCTGCTGACGGCGGGCGAACAGCGCCACCAGGCGGCCGGCGTCGGTAGGCACCACGCCGCGCCCACGGCGTTCCAGCAGCGTCAGCCCGGTGTCTGCCTCCAACCGGGCGATGGCGCGACTGATGGCGGACGGATCGGTATTGAGCTGATCGGCGGCGGCGCGCAACGTGCCGGTTTCTATCACTTGCAGCAAGCAGAGCGTCCGTTTGAACTCCAGGACATCATCCATGATTGGTTTCCATGACGGGCTTTCAAGAAAGACGCACCCCGCGTATTCGGCCGGTTGCATCGTTGCAAAAACCGCATCGATAAGACGCAATCATTGCTATCGGCTTTGTACCCGCGCCTGTCTATAGTCGATAGCCGTATTTCCCCCAAGCCTGCCTACGGAGAGACCGCAACATGGCTAACGTCCCATCGCCCATCAGTCTGGAACTGCTGCGCAACATGCGCGAATGGCGTCGCGACCTGCACGCCCATCCCGAAACCGCCTTCTGTGAATTCCGCACGGCCGACGTGGTGGCGCGCGAATTGGAGCGCGCGGGTGCCGTGGTGCATCGGGGCTTGGGCAAGACCGGCGTGGTAGGTACGCTGGCGCGGGGCGTGGGGCCGGTGATCGGGCTGCGCGCCGACATGGACGCGCTGGACATGCAGGAACTGGGCGACGCGTCGCACCGGTCGACCATTGCCGGCAAGATGCACGGCTGCGGCCACGACGGGCATACGGCCATGCTGCTTGGGGCAGCGCATCACCTGGCCGTGGACCCGGAATGGCGTGGCACGCTGCACCTGATCTTCCAGCCGGCGGAGGAACACGCGGGTGGCGGGCTGGCCATGGTGCAGGACGGCTTGTTCGACCTTTTTCCCTGCGACGCGGTGTACGCGCTGCACAACTCGCCCAATCTGCCGTTCGGCACCGTGTCCACGCGGGTGGGCACGGTGATGGCGAATTGCGACACGTATGAAATCAACGTCACCGGCAAGGGCTGCCATGCGGCGCAACCCGAGCATGGCATCGATGCCATCGTGGCGGCCGCGCAGCTGGTTACCGCCATGCAGGCCATCGTCAGCCGCAATGTGAAGCCCACCGATGCATTGGCGCTAAGCATCACGCAGATTCATGCCGGCGATACCTGGAACGTGGTGCCCAACAGCGTCATGTTGCGCGGCAGTTGCCGCACGTTGACCGCCGCCACGCGCGACTTGGCCGAACGGCGCCTGCGTGAAGTGTGCGCGGGCGTGGCGGTGAGTTCCGGCGCCCGTATCGAAGTGCAGGTGTTTCGCGGCTATCCGGCGTGCGTGAACACGGAAGCCGAGGTGCAGCTGGCGGTCCGTGCGGCGGCGCGCGTGGTGGGCGCGGACAAGGTTGACGCAGCTTGCACGCCGCGCATGGGCTCGGAAGATTTCGCCTATATGCTGCAACAGCGCCCGGGCGCGTACGTGTTTGTCGGCGCCGGGCGGCCAGGCGTTGAAAACCCGCCTGTGCATAACCCGTACTACGATTTCAACGACGACATTCTGCCGCTGGGCGCGCATTACTGGGTGGAACTGGTGAAGACGGCGATGCCGATTTAGCGCGGCGGGGGGCGGGTTTCTGACGGCTCGTGGGTGGCGGAAGGGGCGGAAGGGACGCGAGTAGAGGCTGTAGAGGCAGCAGAGGCAGCAGAAGCAGCGGACGCCGATTCGGCTGCCGCCGATGCGACGGATGCGCCTGCACGCGCCAACGCCGCGCCGGCTTCCTCCGACACCGTGCGCAGATGCAGATCGCGCTGCGGGAAGGCGATTTCGATGCCGGCCTGGCGCAGCGCGTCGTACAGGCGCGTCAACAGATCGCTGCGGATGTCGATCCAGCGGTCGAAATCGTACGTCCACGCGCGCACACTGAAGTCCAGCGTGCTGGCGCCGATGCCCATGAACAGTACCGTGGGCGCGGGGTCGGCAACGATGCCGGGCGTGTCGCGGGCGACGGCATCAAGCAGCGCGATCGCCTGGCGAGGGTCGGTGCCGTAGGCCAGGCCGATGCTGGCTTCAATGCGGCGGCTGCGGTCCAGCATGGTCCAGTTGGTCAGCTTGTCCGACAGCAGCGTGCCGTTGGGCACGATCACGTCGGCGCCTTCGAATGTCTTGATGCGCGTGGCGCGCATGCCAATGTCGCGCACCTGGCCGGACGTGCCGCTGATCTCCACCACATCGCCCGGTTGTATCGGCCGCTCGAACATCAGAATCAGGCCCGATACGAAGTTGTTCACCACGCCTTGCAAGCCAAAGCCGATGCCCACGCCCAGCGCGCCGAAGACGATGGTCAGCTGGCTGGTCTGGAAGCCCGCCGCCGACAGCGCAATGCCCAGGCCCAGCAGCAGCACCAGGTAGTACGACAGCGACGCAACGCTGTTGCCCACGCCACGCGGCAAGGCCATGCGGGTCAGCACTTCGTCGCGCAGGATCAGGCGGATGGTGCGCGCCGCCCAGAAGGCGATGATCACCGAAATAAAAAACAGCAGCACGTTGCCCAGGCTGATGGAAACTTCGCCGATGGTCAGCGTGTAGGACAGCACTTCGGTAACGAATGCATAGGTGGCGCGCAGGATGCGAAAGCGGTCCATCGCGTAGACGGCCCAACCCACCGCGGCCGTTGCGGTCAAGAGGCGGATCAGCAACTGCACCAGCGGCGGCGCGTGTTCGCGCGCCAGCCGGAAGCGCGAGATGCCTTGCCGGGTCAGCAGCAATTGCAGCAGGGTGATGATGACCGTCACGCCGGCATAAAGCACCAGCCCGAAGTAGCCGCAGCCGATCACCGCGCTGGTCAGCATTTCGGCCAGCGACACATTGCCGAACAGGTTTGCGACCAGCGACACGCCCAGCAAGGCGGCGGCGCCCCAGGCGATGGCGCGCAAGATGGACGCCAGCCGTGCCGAGGCGGCAGGGTGGACCTGACGGCGGGTGCGGTGCAGCAGCCACAGGATGGCGGCCAGCGCCAGCGCGGTCAGCGCCACGGTGGACAGGCGGTAGAACAGCGTGTTGGCCAGGAACAGAAAGCCCAGGCGCTCGGCCAGGAACAGTGCGGTGATCACGTGCGGCCATTGGTCCAGCTGGCGTCGCGCGGACGGCGGCAGCAGGCGCAGCACCGGCACGGCGGCCAGCACCAGCGCTACCTGCTGCACCATCAACGGTGCGTCGGGCTCCAGGGCCAGCACGCCCAGCATCGATAGCAGCAACCAGGTGGACAAGGGCCGGCCCAGCACCCCGGCGGCGGTTTCGCTCATGACGCCCGCGCGAATCGCGTCGCGACTTTTTCTTGCCAGCCACAGCAGCAGCGGCAGCAGCAACAGTTGCAGCACATGCAGCGCGCGCTGATTGCCACTGCCCGCCGCGCCGTAGTCGCGCGCGAAGCGCACTTCGATGTCCAGGCCGGTGCGCAACAGGGCCAGGGTATCTTCGCCCGTGTCCTGCGATTTGCCTGCATCCCAGAGCGGTGGCGAATCGATGCGCATCAGCCGCGCGTCGATATCGTTGATGGCGTCACTGACCGCGCGCTGACCCGCCTTGATGCGTTCTTCGACGGCGTTGGCGCGCTGTTCAAGCGCGGCCTGGCGCGAGAGCGGAATGGACAGGGCCTGCGCCGCCGCCGTCAACTGCGCCTGGACGGCGTCCACCCGGTCGGCCAGCGCGGGCGGCAGGCCGGCGGCGGAGGAAGAATCCTTGATGGCCTGCCATGCGGCGCGGCGGCGCAGCAGTTCGGCGGCGTCGCTGGCGTACCAGGCGGTAGCCTGGCGCAGGTCCGCCTGCCAGCGCGCCAGCCGGTTGGCGTCAAAGACCCAGTGCCGCTCCAGGCTTTCCACGCGCATGATGGGCAACGTGCGCAGTTGGGCAGGCTGGAATTCGTAGAGTTTTTCGTCGGCGGATTTGCCGATGGCCTCAAGCGCCGGGCCCAGGGTAGCGTCGGGGTCGGTCACGGCCACGCGCTGCAACACGCCCTCGGCGTAGCGGGTGTCGCTGTCCGCTCGCAGTGGAATGTCCGCCATCTGGATGGCGGCGGGCGGGGCAGGCGGCGATGCGGAAGGTGGGTCGGCGATGGCCACGCGGGCGGCGGCCAAGGCCAGCAAGCCTAGGGAACATCCGAACAGGTACTTGAGGACTCTGGCTCGGACGCGCATGTCGCGACTCCGTGGGGATGCTGCGAGGCGGGGGGCAATCCACTCTAGCGCATCACCAGTCCGCCGTCCACGAACAGCACTTGCCCCGTCATGAAACCGCTCCAGTCAGACGCCAGGAACAGCACCGGCCCGGCGACGTCCTGGGGGCGGGCGATGCGCCGCAGCGGCGTGGCCGCAATCAGCTGCTCGCGAAATGATTCCTGCGTGGCGCCGCTGGCGTCGGTCGGGTAGACCAGGCCGGGGGCGACGCAGTTGACGCGCACGCCATACGGCCCCAGCTCAACCGCCAGATTGCGGCTGAATGCCACCAGCGCGGCCTTGGCAGTGGTGTAGTCGTGGTACGGCACCACCGGATGTTCGACCAGGTTGCTGGCGATGTTGACGATGCAGCCTTGCGCGCGCTGCTTGAAATGCGGCAGTGCGGCGCGGCACACGTTGAATGCGGCGCCGACCGCGCCATCGAACTGCGATTGATAGTCCTGCCATTGCAGCGCATCGAAAGCGGTGCGCTGGCGGGGGTCGAACGCGTAGGGCCGCAAGGCATTGTTGACGACGATGTCCAGGCGGCCGGCGTCTTGCACGATGCCGTCGACCATGGCGCGCACGGCGTCGGGAACGCCGACGTCCCCCTGCACGGCCCAGGCATCGCCGCCGGCGGCCTGGCATTGCGCGACCACGCTGTCGGCCGCGGCCGTGTTGCGCAAATAGTTGACGACCACGGTGGCGCCTTCACGCGCGAAGCTGCGCGCGATTTCGGCGCCGATGCCTCGGCTGGCGCCCGTCACCAGCACCACCTTGCCTGCGAATTTCAACGCCGCATTCATGTCATGCCTCCGGCAACAAGTGCGTGTCGACAACGGCGGCGATGTCGATGGGCTGCTTGATGAGGCCCAACGCGTGGTAAGCGTCCGCCGCCTGTTGCAGCAAGCCGATATCGATGGTGCCCAAGGGCCTGCCGCCGGATGCGATGGATGCGGCGTTGCGCAGCCGGATCACTTCCAGGTTGACGGCCAGATCGGTGCCGTCAAGGGCGCGCTTGCCGGCCAGTTGGGCCGCTTCTTCGGGATGCGCGATCATCCACGCGGCGCTGTCGCGATAAGCCTTCAGGAAGGCGCGCAGCAGGGCCTGCTTTTGCGGCAGTGCCGACTCGCGCACGACGAACAGGTCGCTGGACACGTTCAGGGTGTCGCTGACCTGCATCACGTTGACCTCGCCCAGGCCGCGCTTGCGCCCCACCAGCAAGCCGGTGTCGGTGGCGGCGGTGGCGTCCACTTGCCCTTGCAGCAGCGGCGCAAAGTTCAGCACGCCGGTGACGACGATTTCAACATCGGCTTCGGTAAGCCCGGCCTGATGCAGCATCACCAGCAGGTTCTGGCGCGTGCCGCTGGACAGGCTGTAGACGCCGATGCGCTTGCCCTTCAAGTCGGCCGGCCGCGTGATGTTGGCCGACTTCAACGACACCACGTTGAAGACATTTTGCGGATAGATGTCGTAGATGGCGCGCAGCTTTTCGCCCTTGTCCAACGCCATGAAAAACGAGCCGGGGTCGGTGAAGGCCACGTCGGCCTGGCCGCTGAGCAGGTTGCGGATGGCGTCGCCACCGCCCGCGCCGGGCAGGTAGACAAGGTTGACGCCCTGCGCCTTGAAGAAGCCCTTGTCTGGCTCGGCCAGCAGGTTGGTGATTTCGCTGATGGGCTTGCTCCAGCCCGCCAGCGTGACGGTGCCGCTAACGGCTGTGGCCGAGGCGCCCTGGGCGCGTGCCGCCAGCGGCGCCACGGACGTGGCGGCAAGGCCTGCGGCGGCCGTCAGCAAGGCGCGGCGGGTGGGGGAAAAATGCATGGATGCGGTCCGGATGAAAGTCATGATTGATCGGCGTAGGGACGCAGCAGGCGTCGTTCCAGCATCAGCGTGGCCTGATAGCCCAGCAACCCGATGGCGGCAATGGCGGTCAGCGCGGCGAACATCAGGGGCGTGTCCATCATGCCTTGGGCAGCGATGATGACGGCGCCCAAGCCTCGGCTGGCGCCGATGAATTCGCCCACTACGGCGCCCACCAGTGCCAGCACCAGCGCCACGCGCAGTCCCGCCAGGATGCCCGGCAGGCCGGCAGGCAGCTTCAGCCGCAGCAAGGTTTGCGCGCGCGTGGCGCCCAGCATGCGAAACAGTTGCAGCCGGTTCGGGTCGACCTGGCGCAGCCCGGTCAGCGTGTTTTCCATCAAGGGGAAAAAACAGATCAGCGCGGTCATGACCACCGTGGGCGCCATGCCGAAGCCGAACCACACCACGAACAGCGGCGCCAGCGCCAGCTTGGGGACAACCTGGCTGACGATCACGTAGGGCTTGAGCACGCGGTCCAGCAAGGCCGATTCGGCCAACGCAATGCCGATGCCCAGGCCCGCCGCGCCGCCGATCGCCAGGCCCAGCAGCATCTCGGCAAGTGTTGCGCCGATGTGCGGCCACAGGTAGCCGGTGGCCAGGCTGGTCCACAAGGTTTTTGCGACGGCGGACGGGGCGGGCAGCACCAATGCCGAGATACCGGCTTGGCGCACGGTGATTTCCCAGGCGCCAAGCAGCGCGACAAGCAGCGCCAGCGCCAGCACGCGGAATCGAATGGCGGGCGTCATGGGCGCGCCCCGGTCATGAATTCATACACCTGCGCGCAGGTGGCGTTGAACGCGGCGCCGTGCCGCATGGCTTGCGTGCGGGGCGCGGGCAGGTCCACCGGCAGGTCGGCCAGCATGCGGCCCTGGTGCATGACGGCCACGCGGTCGCCCAGGTAGACGGCTTCGCTGATGTCGTGCGTGACGAACAGCACGGTGGTATTGCGCAGGCGGCACATGCGCAGCAGGTCGTCTTGCAGCTCGCCGCGCGTGATGGCGTCCAGCGCCGCGAAGGGTTCGTCCAGCAACAGCAAGGCGGGTTCAAGAATCAGCGCGCGGGCCAGCGCCACGCGGCTTTGCTGGCCGCCGGACAGTTGGCGTGGGTAGTGTTGTGCGTGGTCGGACAGGCCCAGCATGGACAGCAGATCGTGCGCGCGCCGTGCGTCTTCCGGCAGCGGTCGGCGTTGCAAGGACACGGGCAGCAGCACGTTGTCGATCACGTGTTGCCAGTCCAGCAGCGTCGGCGCTTGAAATACATAGCCCAGCTGCGGGCCGGGCGCGGCGGGCGTGCCGTCTTGCAGCACCACGCGGCCGGACTGCGGCGTCAATAGCCCGGCGGCAAGTTTCAGCAGCGTGGTCTTGCCGCAGCCGCTGCGGCCCACCAGGCAATGAAAGCCGCCGGCTTGCAGGCGCCAGTCGATGCCGTTCACGATGGGCGCGCGGCCGGGGTAGGTGTAGACCGCCCTGTCGATGTGCAGGAAGGGGCGGGACAGGTCCGCAATCATGGTTCGTACGGCGCGTAGGGGTCGGCGGCGGTTTCGGCGGACTGTTCGATTTCCGTCATGCGCACCAGGTCCAGCAGGTTGAAACGGCCGTCGTGATGCCAGCCCGCTTCGGGCATGCTCATCGCGCCAATCGCGCTGACGCGGGTAACGCCTGCCGCGCCCAGCTGATCGGCCAGGCGATACAGCTCTTCGGGCGTGGCGGCCACGCCCGCTGTTTGCAGGTAGTGGTGGTGGGGCGCCACGCGCGCCGCCACCTCATCCAGCGTGTCGATACCGGCCACCACGATGCTGCGTTGCAGGGCCGTGGGCGACAGGGAAGGCGCGGTGTCCACATAAGAGACCGTCCACGCGGCATCGGGGTCGCCGATCAGCACGTCGGCGGCGTTGGACGGCAACTGCCATTCGATGGACTGCCGCCATTTGGCCAGCGCCGCCGATTCGGCCAGATCCAACGCGCGGCGCGGAAAGCGGCGATGCAGATTGGCTAGCTCGCCCGCCAGGTAAGCGGCAAAGTCGCGCGGCGATACCAGGCCGCCACGCTGCACGTAAAAGATCTGCGGCGAATAACAGCCCTGCTGGTCGTAGCGCATCACGTCCCATGCCGCACGGCGCGCCAGGGCGGGGGCCTTTTGTGCGTCCAGCGCGGCCGCGCTGACCACGCCAAAGCCCAGCTTGTGGCCATGCGGCAGAAAGCGCGTCGTGACGGGCAGGCGGCGCTGGATGGCATGCAGGGCATCGTTGCCGCCGTACGCCACGACGGTATCGGCCTGCGCGTACAGCGCGGTGGCGTCGTCCTCGCCCGCGCCACGCCACCAGACCACGGCCAGGCAGTCGGCCAGCGGTGGGTGCACCTCGGCCAACAGGTGCGCGAACCAGCCGGCAAACAGCGGCTCGGCGCTGGGCAGCTTGCCAATATTGCCGGCCTTGACCAGCAGGCCGCAGATCAGGCTCCACAATGCCAGCGCGGGCACGTTGCCGGCCCAGCTGTGCACCAGCAATTGCGGGCCATGCGCGCGCACCGCGCCGCCCTTGGCCGCGGGCTGAAAGCCGTCCAGCACCTTGGGGTTGGCGAAGTCTTCGGCCACAAAGCGATGCAGCTGCGGCGCGCGGAAGGTCTTGAAAAAGCCGGTCAGGCCCAGCCGCACCATCTGCCCGTCATAGCCGCTGACGATCGGCAACAGCGCATCGGCTTGTTGCCGAACCGGGTCGTTGGCATCCAGCAACCGGGCGATGGCGCGGTCGATGACGTTGATGATCTCCGACACCGTCATCGTCTTCAGATGCCGCGCGCTGGCCTGCTTGACGCGTTCGGCCAGCGCTTGCATCTGTGAGGCGGTCAGCACCGGCACGGCCACGTCCACGCGCCGGCCGTCCTGCTCGAAGGGCAGGGTCTGCCATTGGACATCGGCCGAGGTCAGCCCCGGCAGATAGCCCGCTTGGACGCGTTGCACGCTCATGGCCGCGCCGACTGAATGAATGCTTCGACGGCCAGCGAGCAGCCCTTGGCCTGCGCGCCTTCAGCACGGCCCAGCAGCAAAAAGCCGCCATCGGCGGGTTGCCCGACGTCTTCAGTGAGGATGGTGCTGACCGAATTGAAGTTGCCCAGGTCGCAGTGCGCCAGGATGCCGCGTTCGCCCGCGGGCACGGTGCGGCCGCTGGCGGGGTCGACCAGGCGCGAGCGAATCCAGTGCGGCCCCGATTTCACGGAAGGGACGGTGGCATTGCCGTCGTCATAAAACTGGGTGCTGAGTTCGGTCATGCCATACATGTTGATGCACAGCGATCGCGGCACGCCCAGCAGCTCGGACAGCTCGGAATAAAAGGTGTCCAGCGGCAGCTCGCGCGACTGGCCCTTGTAGCCGCCGGTGTCCAGGATGCGGCTGCCCGGCGGCAAACGGAACGCGCGGCCCGCGGTGCGCAGCGCATCGATCACATGCACGAAGCTGAAACTGGCGCCCAGCAGCGCATAGGGCTGGCCGTCGCGTTCAGCCTCTTCAAGGCGACGCCACAACCCATCCAGGTCGATGCCCTGCGGCGACATGAAATAGCGGCTGTCTTCGGTGCCGAACGCGGTCTTGGCCAGGGCCAGATAGTGGGCCAGCGACGAATTGGGCATGGCGGCTTCGTCCGGAAACAAAATGCCCATCGGCAGGCGCGGCGTGCCCCGCATGACGCGCGCGGCGAAATTGCGCGTCATGGACAGATCGTAAATCTCAAGATGCGGGTGAAAGTGCCGCCCGCGCATATCGGCGCGCGTAGTGCCGCTGGTCATGAAGACACGCTCGTCGGCCCGAGGCGCCTCGCAGCGCAGCTCCATCGCCTTGAAGGCGTCGATGGGCACGGCGGGAATGTCGCTCCAGGTCTTCACATTGCGCACGGTGGCGCCGCGCCGCTGGCAAAACGCGCGATACGGCGCGTTGGCGCCATATTGATACGCAAAAAGCCGTAGCGCCATCCGGTCGAACTGCGCATCGGTGCAGCCGTCCTGGGCAATGAATTCAAGAAGTTCCGCGACGGGCGGGGCAGCGTTGTTCATGGGCGTTCGTCGATTCCGGTACAAGGAAGCTCCGAAGCCCGCCCGCGCAAGCGGCGCAAGGGCGCGGCAGGGTCGGACGATTGCTCTTCTTACGCCAGCATGAACCGGGTCAAGTTCGCGGGTCTGAATCTCAGCACTGGCGTGCACCCCGGAGCGAAGGCAATGTTAACCCGCTCTAGGGTTCGCCGCTTAGGTCGAATCCTTGCTGACCATCCATTCGGAAGGCTGCGGGGTCATAACCGCTGGCCAGGACGATGGAACGCACCTGGCATACGCCAGCCTAACGTAGCCGTTCGCAGTATTTGTGCAGCGAGGAAGCGTCCTCATTGAGGACAAAGGGAATGCGCTCGTGACAAGCCTGGGCAATGAGTTTGATGTCATCACGCGCAACTGCGCGCCCAGTGCCATCGCCCCTTGGGCCCAGCGCATTCCACAATTGGGCGGCTCGCTGCTCGTGCGGGATGTTGAACGGCAGGTGGCGAAACTTTTGCAGTGGTAAGTCGGTCAGTGCTTGCTTGATGCCGAATTCTGCTGCAACGACTGCCGAAAAATAAATCGGCAGAGACTCGTCGAGCATCTGCCGGAAGTACCGGGTGGCAATTTGGTGGTTGGGGCGAGTCGCGTCGACGAGCGAGATCAGATAGCTGGTATCCAGCAACACTGCTGCCGTCATGAGTCGTCGCCACGCAGTGATTCAACCCATCGTGTTGCGTCGGGTACGTCCGCCCAGGCCGCGGTGCCTTTGCGTACCATTCGCTGGAATTCATCGTCGTCGTACGCGGGGTGGTGCACCTCAAACGAGCGCAGATTCAAATTGCGCAATTCACCGGTTCGTAGATTCTCTTCAGCGGTCACGTGCAGCAAGGCTGGGCGATAGAGGCGATTTTCGCTCTCCTGTGCCAGTAATTGCTGAGTGGCGGCTACCGTAAGCGATTTGCCATTTTCAAGCACAAGGTGAACGTTCGCCTTGGTCTTGCCGCCCCAGTCCACGATTTTGCCGTGTAAGTACTTTTCCACGGTTACCCAAATATCGGCGGATTGTTTGAAGTCTGACTGGGCATTGACGATCGTCAGCGCGCGCCGCGTGTTGTCTTCAAGGGCGTAAACACGATCGGGATTGTTGCGTGCCTGGGCTTGCCAGCGCTCGATGACCGCCGCGCGCCGGGGATCAATGGCTTCGAGAGAATTCGGGACGGCTAAGCGTTCCACATCGGCCCAGAGCGTTGATGCCGCCAACAACCCTTCGGCGACTAAAACCAGCGACCCTTCTTCTATCGACACCAGCACTGCGGCCGGGTTGACCTCTCGGGTGGACCCTTGCAGAAAGTCGCTGACGTCTTTTTGAAACTCGCCAAGCAGGCTCAAGGGAACAGCCTTTGGGCCCACATCAACGCCGTTGATGCGGTCGCGCACAGCGAAGCGAAGATTGGCGGCCGGTTTCATACCGACGATTGTAGACCTCGTGCCCGGCTTTTTTGCCGGCATGTAATATTTTGCAAGCGGGCGCCGAGGCGGGGGTAAACGCCAGAATTTGGACGTAAAAAAATCCCCACAGCGGTGGAGATCAGGAGGGCTGGTGGCCTGGGGCGGAATCGAACCACCGACACAAGGATTTTCAATCCTCTGCTCTACCGACTGAGCTACCAGGCCAACACGTACACGGTGCAAAAAGCCCAGCGCGGCGGCTGGGCTTTTTTGGGTCTTGATATTGCTATCGCAATCCCAATAATTCTTTTGGTGGCCTGGGGCGGAATCGAACCACCGACACAAGGATTTTCAATCCTCTGCTCTACCGACTGAGCTACCAGGCCAACGAAGTCCGCAACTATACACAATTTTTTTTGCCCACGCCAGCCGTAGGGGCGGATCCGCCAACTATTTTTCGCCCCGTCGCGCCTGCGGACTGTTGGGTGAATGGAACGGAAGGTGCGACGCAGGGTCGCGGAAGTGGGCGCAAATGGGCTGGGGATAACCCGCAGGGGTATAATCTTTCAGTCATTTTCGTGGCAGTTCTTTACGCATCCACATGTCGGTCGCTGTCCTTGCCTTCGGTCTGAACCACACGTCCGCGCCGGTTTCGGTTCGCGAACGCGTGTCCATGCCCGTCGATCTGGTCAAGCCTGCGCTGGAAGGTCTGCGTTCGGCATTCGGCGGTTCCGTCCGTGAAGCCGCCATCCTGTCCACCTGTAATCGCACCGAAATCTATTGCGCGGCCGACGGTCACGTCGCTGATCAATTGCCCGCCTGGCTGGCTGAACATAACCGCCTGGACGCCGGCACGCTGCGCCCGCACCTGTACCGCCATCATCAAGACGACGCCGTCCGTCACGCTTTCCGCGTGGCCAGCGGGCTGGACTCCATGGTGCTGGGTGAAACCCAGATCGTGGGGCAGATGAAAGACGCCGTGCGCGCCGCCGGCGAAGCCGGGTCGCTGGGCACCTTGCTGCACCAGATGTTCCAGCGCACGTTCTCGGTGGCCAAGGAAGTGCGGTCGCAGACGGCCATTGGCGCACAGTCGGTGTCCATGGCCGCCGCCGCCGTCCGCCTGGCCGAGCGCGTGTTCGGCAACCTGGACCAGGCCCGCACGCTGTTCATCGGCGCGGGCGAAATGATTGAACTGTGTGCCACCCACTTCGCCGCGCAACGGCCGCGCAGCATGGTGGTGGCCAACCGCACGGCCGAGCGCGCCGAAATCCTGGCCAACCGTTTTTCGGCCAGCACCATGAAGCTGTCCGACCTGACGGATCGCCTGTCCGAGTTCGACGTCATCGTTTCCTGTACGGCAAGCTCCCTGCCCATCCTCGGCCTGGGGATGGTGGAACGGGCTACGCGCCTGCGCCGCCACCGCCCCATGGTCATGATCGACCTGGCCGTGCCGCGCGACATCGAACCCGAAGTCGGCCGCCTGGACGACGTCTATCTGTATTCGGTGGACGACCTGGGCCGGCTGGTGCAGACCGGCACCGACGCGCGCCGCGCTGCCGTGGTGCAGGCCGAAGCCATTATCGAAACCCGCGTCCAGGGCTTCATGCACTGGATGCAGTCCCGCGAAGTGGTGCCCGTTATCCGCGACCTGCACCAGGCCGCCGAAGACGTCCGCGCCGCTGAACTGGAACGCGCGCGCCGCCTCCTGGCGCGTGGCGAATCGCCCGAAGCCGTGCTGGAACAGCTGGCGCACGGGCTGACGCAAAAATACCTGCACGGCCCGCTGGCGGCCTTGAACCGCAGTGAAGGCGACGACCGCAAGCAACTGCTTGCCTGGATGCCGCGCCTGTTTCCCGGCCGCGACTCCCGCCGTTAGCGAATCTGCCCCACGTCCCGCCTCCTGGCGGGCGTTCGTCTTGTGGGCGCCCGCTATTCCCGTTTTTTCTTTGGTCATTCCCCCATGAAATCTTCCATGCGCAGCCGGCTGGAGCATCTGTGTAACCGCCTGACCGAGGTGGACGCGTTGCTGGCCCAACCGGAAACCGCGTCCGATATGGACCGTTTTCGCAAGCTCTCGCGCGAACGCGCCGAGCTGGAACCCGTGGTCGACGCGTTCACCGCATTTGCCCGCACTGAAGAAGACCTGGCGACGGCGCAGGAAATGCTGTCCGACCCCGACATGAAGGCCATGGCCGAAGACGAGATCAAGTCGGGCCGAGGCAAGCTGGAAAGCCTGGAAAGCGCGTTGCAGCTCTTGCTGCTGCCGCGCGACCCCAACGACGGGCGCAGCGTGTTCCTGGAAATCCGCGCCGGCACGGGCGGCGACGAAAGCGCGTTGTTCTCGGGCGACCTGCTGCGCATGTACACCCGCTATGCGGAAGCGCGCGGCTGGCGCGTCGAGCTGATGTCGGAAAGCGCCTCGGAGCTGGGCGGCTACAAGGAAGTGATCGCGCGCATTGATGGCGACGGCGCCTACGGCCGCCTGAAGTTCGAATCCGGCGCACACCGCGTGCAGCGCGTGCCGGCCACCGAAGCGCAAGGCCGCATCCACACGTCGGCCTGCACCGTGGCCGTGATGGCGGAAGCCGACGAGATGTCGGAAATCGTCATCAACGCCAACGACCTGCGCATCGACACGTTCCGCGCCAGCGGCGCGGGCGGCCAGCACATCAACAAGACCGATTCAGCGGTGCGCATCACCCACTTGCCGACCGGCCTGGTGGTGGAATGCCAGGATGACCGCTCGCAGCACCGCAACAAGGACAAGGCCATGCAGGTGCTCGCCGCGCGCCTGAAAGACAAGGAAACGCGCGAGCGCCAGAGCAAGGAAGCCGCCGAGCGCAAGAGCCTGATCGGCACGGGCGACCGCTCCGAGCGCATCCGCACCTATAACTTTCCGCAGGGCCGCGTGACGGACCACCGCATCAACCTGACGCTGTACAAGTTGCAGCAGATCATGGAAGGCGACCTGGAAGAGCTGACCGGCGCGCTGATCGCCGAGCATCAGGCCGAGCAGTTGGCGGCGCTGGGCGACGACCTCTGACGCGCGCGCCATGACGACGCCCCAGCTCAAAAGCCTGCTGCTCGACACCCGCCTGCCGCGCCTGGAAGTGCGGATGCTGCTTGAGCACGTGCTGCAAAAGCCGCGCGCATGGCTGCTGGCGCACGACACCGACCCGCTGGACCCCGACGTTGCCGCCGCGTTCAACGCGCTGCTGGCGCGCCGGCTGGCGGGCGAGCCGATGGCGTACCTGCTGGGCCACCGCGAATTCATGGGTCACCGATTCACCGTGACGCCCGACGTGCTGATTCCCCGTCCCGACACCGAAGTGCTGGTGGAAACCGCGCTGGAGTGCGTGGCGGGCATCGCCGGGCCTGCCGTGCTGGACCTGGGCACGGGCAGCGGCGCCATTGCGATCTCCATCGCCCTGGCCCGACGCGATGCGCGCGTGATGGCGTCCGACGTCAGCGCCGCCGCGCTGAAGGTGGCGGCGGCCAACGCGTGGGATCTGACCGCATCGGTGCGGTTCGTGGAAGGCAGCTGGTTCGATGCGGTGCCGGCCGGCGAGGGTTTCGATCTGATCGTGTCCAACCCGCCCTATGTGGCCAGCAACGACCCGCATCTGGACCAGGGCGATCTGCGCTTTGAACCTCGCGGTGCGCTGACCGACGGCGCGAGCGGGTTGCAAGACCTGAGCCGCATCGTGACGGGCGCCGCCCAGCACCTGAGGCCGGGGGGCGCGCTGTGGCTGGAACACGGCTGGGACCAGGCGCAGGCGGTACGCGGCTTGCTGGCCGATGCCGGGTTCGAGAATGTGCACAGCCGCCACGACCTGGCCGGCATCGAGCGAATTTCCGGCGGACGCCGGGCTGCCGCGCGCGGTTGACCCGGGCCGTCTGTTACAAGAGTTTGGCGCGGAAAACGCGTTTGGCCTGACCCGCTTCCGGGGATTTCGGGCGGATTTTTCCGCTGTACCTATAATTGGCGTATTCCGTTATGCCTGTCCAAGAGACCACCATGAGCGACGTTCAAGAATTCATCCGCGAAACCGTGACCCAGCACCCCGTTGTGCTGTTCATGAAGGGCACCGCCCAATTCCCGCAGTGCGGCTTTTCCGGCAAGGCCATTCAAATCCTGAAGGGCTGTGGCGTGAAGAAGCTGGTCACCGTCAACGTGCTGGAAGACGACGAAGTCCGCCAGGGCATCAAGGAATTCTCCAGCTGGCCCACCATTCCCCAGCTGTACGTGGCCGGCGAATTCATCGGCGGCTCGGACATCATGAACGAGATGAATGAATCCGGCGAACTGAAGACGCTGCTGGAGCAATCCGGCGCCACGGCTTAACGCCGCGATGCGGCGGCTTGTTATCGGCATCACCGGCGCCACGGGCGCGTTGTACGCGGTGCGCATGCTGCAAGCCTTGCGCGGCGTGGATGATGTCGAGACGCATCTGGTGGTGTCCGCCTCTGGTGTGCTGAACATCAAGCACGAGCTTGATGTCAGCCGCCACGACGTCTACGCGCTGGCCGATCACGTGCATTCGGTGCGCGATGTGGGCGCCACGCTTGCCAGCGGCGCGTTCCAGACCGCCGGCATGGTGATCGTGCCGTGTTCAATGCGCACGTTGGCGGCGGTGGCCCATGGCCTGTCCGACAACCTCATCACCCGCGCGGCCGACGTCACCTTGAAGGAACGCCGGCGCCTGGTGATGCTGGTGCGCGAAACGCCTTTCAACCTGGCGCACCTGCGCAACATGACGGCCGTAACCGAAATGGGCGGCATCGTGTTTCCGCCGCTGCCGGCCTTCTATCACCGCCCGTCGTCCATTGAAGAAATGGTGGATCACACCGTAGCGCGCGTGCTGGAATTGTTCGACATCATCGTGCCCGGCCCGCATTGGGAAGGCATGAAGTAGCCAGGCCGCTGCCGGTGTGCCGCGTGAAATGAAACAGCCCCGCATGCGGGGCTGTTTGCATGGTGGCGGCGCCCCGGGCTTACTCCACCAGCCCCAAGCCATTAAGCGCTGCCAGATTTTCCGGCCATTGACGCGCGCGGGCGTTTTGCAATTCGATGCGCGCCCAGGCCATCCAGCCCGCCCACTCAATGCGCTTGTCCCACGCCGTGCCCCAGGCCTGCAAAGCCGCCAAGCCAGCTGCCGCATGCGTTTGGGCCGCGTCGAAATCGCCCGAGGTCAGCGCCAGTTGCGCCAGCAGCAAACGCGGTTCGCCCACCCACGGGTTATGCGCCACGGCGGCTTCCAGTAGATGGCGCGCGCTGTCCATTTCCGTCAGCGGGTGCATGCGCGTGATGACCTGCCAATACAGCGCGCTGGCGGCGGCTTCGTCGCGCGGGCTGAGCGTGGCGCGGCACGCGTCGAACGCCGGCGGGACGGGGATGCCGGTATCGGCTGGCATGCCAGACAAGGGCGCCAGCAAGTGCGACAGCATCGACAGGATATTTGACGGCGGCTTCAGCGGGCCGGGCCACAGCGACGATGCCCAGTTGGCTTTCAGATCACGCCGCTGCTGCTGCGGATAACCGGCGAAGATTTCGTCTTGCCAGCTGTGCCATTGTTCGCCGATGTCGGCGGCGGACACGACGATGAACGCGGCGACCTGGCGCGGCGTCAACGTAAATACCTCGCCATCGGTGCCTTCAAGCGTCATGCCCGCACTGCCCGTGCCTTGGCCCGCCAGCACGGCCTGCACGAACTTCGTGCGAGGCATGGCGCAGAACAGGCTGACCCATTCCTCGGCTTCGTCGCCCAGCACGTTGCGCAACGTCTCGCGTTCGCGCTCGCGGTCGAACAAGGTCAGGTCCACGTATTCGTTGCCGTACACGCTGTGGAACAAGCCCAGCATGCGCACTTCGCGCGGCTGGTTCCACAGCGCCAGCGTGCGGTACACGCCCAGCAGATGGTGCTTGAAGGTGCCGGCCTTGTGCCAGTCTTCACCGGCGCTGCGGGCGAACAGCAGGTCCAGCAACGCGGGCAGGTCCGCATCGATGGCTTGGTAGTGGTCGGCAAGCAAGGAGCGCGCGTGCGGGTGTAGTTCGGCGGATGTGGGCATGGCGTGAATGCGGATGATTGATGGCAGCCGCTATTGTGTCCGCATGACGCGGGCTTGTCATGGCGCGGCGCTTTATACGATTTCGCGCATATCAATATGAATATTCATCGCTTCCGGTTTTGTAGGGCCCTGCATAGAATCGCGGGTCATTCTTTCTACTTTCAGAGATCCCTATGCGCCCCATGCGCCTTCGCCATTCCCTCGCCGTATTCGCCGTTGTGCTCGGTTTTGCCGGCACCCAAGCCATGGCGCAGGACGCCGAACTGAAGGTCGGCGTCACCGTGGGTCCGCACGCGCAGATCGGCGAAGTGGTGCAGCAGGTGGCGGCCAAGCAGGGCCTGAAAGTGAAGCTGATCGAATTCAGCGATTTCATCCAGCCCAACGCCGCGCTGGACGCCAGGGAACTGGACCTGAACATCTATCAGCACAAGCCTTTTCTGGACTCGCAGAACAAGGCGCGTGGCTACAAGCTGGTGCCGGTGGCCACCGCCGTGGTGCAGCAGATGGGCATCTATTCCAAGCGCCTGAAGTCGCTGGACGACCTGCCGCAAGGCGGCAAGGTGGCGATACCCAATGACCCCACCAACGGCGCCCGCGCGCTGCTGGTGTTGCAGGCGGCCAAGCTCATCAAGCTCAAGGACGGCGTGACGGTGACGGCGTCGCTGTTCGACATCGTTGAAAACCCCAAGCAGCTAAAGTTCATAGAGATCGAAGCGGCGCAGTTGCCGCATTCGCTGTCGGACGTGGACGCGGCGGCGGTCAACTCGGCCTACGCCATCCCGGCGGGCCTGTCGCCCGCTAAGGATGCGCTGGCGCTGGAAAGCAAGGACGCGCCCTTTGCCGCCGTGGTGATCGCCGCGCGTGAAGACAATAAGAACGACCCGCGCATTGCCCGCTTCATCAAGGCGTACCAGTCGGACGAGGTGAAGGCGTTTGTGGCCAAGCAGTTCCCGGGGGCGTACTCCACGTCCTGGTAAGCGTCGCGCCTGCGTCTGGCGCCTGACGATCAGGCGTAGCGCCTGAGTCCGGCGCCCACGATCAGGCGTACTTGCCCGTCAGCCCGCCGTCCACGACCAGCTCGGTGCCGGTGATGTACGACGCATCGTCCGACGCCAGGAACGCCACCGCTTTCGCCACCTCCCAGGGCGTGCCCATGCGGCCCATGGGCACCTGCTTGTCGCGCGCGGCCAGCGCGGCTTGCAGGTTGTCGGGGTCGAACATGCGCGCCACGTTCTGCGCCACGCGCGGGGTGTCGATCAGCCCGGGGATCACGGTATTCACGCGGATGCCGTCACCGGCATATTGCTGCGCCGCCATGCGCGCAAAGTGGATGACGGCAGCCTTGCTGACGCTGTAGGCCAGGTGTGGGTAACCCGTGTACCGGATGCCAGCAATGGACGACACCGTGACGATGGCGCCGCCGCCCTGTTGCCGCATCACGGGCGCCAGCAGGCGCGTGGCGATCAGCAGGCTGGTCACGTTCACCTGCTGGATGCGGTCCCAGTCTTGCAGCGAAATATCTTCCGGCCCGCCCACCTTGCCGATGCCCGCGTTGGCTTGCAGGATGTCGATGCGGCCATAGCGGCGCAGCGCGGCGTCCACCGCCGCCTGCATGGCGTCGGGGTCTGCCACGTCGGCTTGCACGGCCAAGGCGCTGCCGCCAATTTTTTCGACTTCATGGGCGGCGTCTTGCGCGGCCGCCAGGTTCACGTCCAGCGCCACGATGGCGGCGCCTTGCCGCGCCATCGTCACGCAGCTGGCGCGGCCGATGCTCCAGCCGCTGGCGGACGCGCCGGCGCCGGCCACCAGCGCGACCTTGCCCGCCAGCCGGGTATCGGTGCCCTGCGCCGCCGTCATGCCGGTCCTCCGTCCTCTTGCTGATGCGTCTTGCCCTTGCCGACGTAAGGAATGGCGTGGTCAATGGTTTCCCAGATGTAGCGGCCCGATGGGCTTTGCTGTTCTTCGGCCACGTGCGACACCAGGCCGGCCGCGCGCGAGATCACGGCAAAGCCGCGCATCAGGTTCGTGGGTACGCCGATTTCGCTAAGCAACGCGGCCACCGCGCCCGTGGCGTTGATGGTGATGTGCTTGCCATAGGTCTCGTCCACGGCGGCGGCCAGCAGGCGCAGCGCGTTCAGCGACGCGCCCTCCAGGTCCGGCTCGGCCTCGGCCAGCGCCAGCAGCTTGATCGAACGCGGGTCGTCGGGCTTGTGCAGATGGTGGCCAAAGCCGGGCAGCGCCTGGCGCTGTTCGCGGAATTCGCGCGCGATGGCCAGCGCTTCGGCACGGCCGTCCGCCGCCTGCTTGATACGGTCCAGCAGGCGCGAGCAATTTTCCATGGTGCCCACGAATTGGCTGCCCACCGCCATCAAGCCGGACGCGACGGCGCCTTGCAGGTTTTCGGGGGCGCTCATGTAGATCAGGCGCGTGGCGATGGCGCTGGGCGTCATGCCGTGTTCCATCAACGTGACCAGCACCGCGTCCACGATGCGCATGTCCACCGGGCGCGCGTCGCGGCCCAGGATCTGCATGATCATGACTTCGGTAAAGGTCTTCTTGCCGATCAGGCCGTCAACCAGATCGACGTCGCGGTACGACATGCCGGTCAGGTGATGGGCGCAAAGGCGGGTTTCAGGTGGGTTCATGGCGTCTCCTTTTGTGCGGCGTCGCGCACGGCATTCTTCAGGACCTTGCCCACGCTGGAGCGCGGCAGGCTGTCGTGGATATGGAATTGCTTGGGCGTGGCGACCGGCCCCAACAGTGCGCGCACATGCGCCTTCAGCGCGTCGGCATCGGCCTGCGCGCCTGGGTGGAACTGCACGGCGGCGTGCACGGCTTCGCCCCATTTGTCGTCGGGCAGGCCGAACACCGAGCATTCGTACACGGCCGGGTGCGACGACAGCGCGTTCTCGACATCGACCGGGTACACGTTGAAGCCGCCGGTGATGATGACGTCGCGCAGCCGGTCTTTCAGGAACAGATAGCCGCGTGCGTCGATCAGGCCCGTGTCGCCGGTGTGCAGCCAGCCGTCCACCAGCGTTTCGGCGGTCTTCTCGGGCAGGCGCCAGTAGCCCGTCATCGTCAGGTCGCCCTGCACCACGACTTCGCCGATGTCACCGCGCGGCAACAGCGTGCCGTCGGGCGCCATGATGGCGACGTCGGACAGCCATGTCGCCCGCCCGACCGAGGCGCGGTTGCGCGGGTCGTTCAAGTCCGACGGGCGCAGCACGGTGGCGATTTGCGGCGCTTCGGTCTGGCCATAGGTGGTGCCCAGCACGGGGCCGAAGAAGTCGCGCGCGCGGTCTATTTTCTCCGGCGGCATCGGCGCGCCGCCGTAGATCAGGTTGCGCAGCTTGGGAAAGTCGGCGCGCGACACGCCGTCCTGCGCCATGATCATGTAGATCAGCGTGGGCGGCATGAAGCTCAGCGTGCCGCCGCGCTCGCGAAAGGCGGCGGTGATGGTGGCCGGGGTCACGCTGTCCAGCAGCAGGTGCGCGCCGCCGCAGGCCAGTATGGGCAGCATGTAGGTGCCGGTGCCGTGGGTGATGGGCGCGGACACCACGTAGCGGTCCTCGCACGTCAGCTGCCAGCTGGCGATCTGGTTGATGATGCCGGCGTTCCACGCGCGGTACGGTTGCATGACGCCCTTGGGCAGCCCGGTGGTGCCACCCGTGAACTTGATGGCCTGCGTGGCGTCACGGGACAGCGCGTGGCGCGTGGGCTCGTGTCCGGCGTACTGACGCAGCAGCGCGTTCAGGCGCAGGTTTGCACCGGTGCGGGTGCTCGCGCCCTTGCCGCTGCCCGTGGAGGTATCAGCGGCTGTGGCTGTGCCCGTGTCAGCGTTCCCGTCTCCGTCCCGGTCGGCATCGTCAAGATGGATGCGTGCGCCGTCCGCCCACGGCGCCAGCGGGTCGCCGGTGGCGTCCACGATGACGATGGACGGCGTGGTCGCATCCAGGATGCGCCCGATCTCGCGCGCGGTGCTGCGATAGTTAAGCGGGACCCAGATCTTTCCGCTGGCCAGCACGGCCAGCAGCGCCAGGATGTGCCGCGCGGAATTTCCCGCGCACAGGGCCACGCGCGTTTGCGGTTCGGGGTCCAGGTCTTGCAACGCGGCCGCCAGGGCGCGGGTACGGGCAGCCAGTTCGGCGTAGGTCACCGCGCCTTCGGGGCCGTCCAGCGCAATGCGTTCGGGATACTGCTCGGCCGCGCGGAAAAAGAAATCGATCGGGTACACCCTGTGCTCCTGAAAACTAGTTGGCCTTGATGTCGGCGCGTTTGACGACGGCGGCCCATTTGTCGATTTCGCTGTCGATCTTCTTGGCGAAGGTCTCCGGCGTGTTGGGCGTGGTCGGCGCGTAGAAGCCGGCCTGCTTGTAGGACGCCTGCAAGGCGGGGCTGGCCAGTGCCTGGTTCAGCGCTTCGTTCAGGCGCGCGATGACGGGCTGCGGCGTGCCGGCGGGCGCGACCAGGCCAAACCACGATTCCACGTCAAAGCCCGGCAACCCGGATTCAGCCAGCGTGGGCACGTCCGGCGTGGCGGGCAGGCGCTGCGGCGATGTCACGCCAATGGCGCGCAGCTTGCCGGCCTGCACGTGCGGCAACGACGAGGGCAGGTTGTCGAACATGGAATCGACCTGGCCGCCCAACAGGTCGGCCACGGCCGGACCGCTGCCGCGATACGGCACGTGCAGGATGTCGGTGCCCGTTTCCATCTTGAACAGCTCGCAAGACAGGTGGATGGACGAGCCGCTGCCCGACGAGGCGCAGGTCAGCTTGCCCGGATGCGCGCGGGCATAGGCGATGTATTCCTGCACCGTCTTGACCGGCACCTTGGGGTTGACCACCAGAATGTTCGGAATGGTCGCGACCAGGCCGACGGGCTTGAAGTCCTTGATGAAGTCGTAGTTCAGCTGGCTGTACAGGCTGCGGTTGATCGTGTTGGCGATGGAACCCACGTACAGCGTGTAGCCGTCCGGGGTGGCGCGCGACACGATCTCGGCGCCGATGTTGCTGTTGGCGCCCGTCTTGTTTTCCACGACGAAAGTCTGGCCCAGCGCCTCGGACAGCGACTTGGCCATCAAGCGGGCGACGATATCGGTGGCGCCGCCCGCCGCGTAGCCCACCACCAGCGTGACGGGGCGATCGGGGTAGGGCTTGGCCGCCAGGGCAGGGGCGCCGGCGACCAGCGCGCTGCCCAGGGTCAGCGCAAAGGCGGCCAGCCGCCTTGTGTATGCAGTCTTCATGAATGTCTCCGTCCTGTTTTGTCTAATATTTGGACAGATCTTCGTCTGCCCGTTTTGATATTGGGCTTTGATGCAAGCGTCAGCAACGCAGGGTGTCCAAAATATGAACAAAGCGGAATCGGAGTCGGAATCGCAGTCCTCGGGGCCCGTGGTCTTGCGCCGGGGCCTGCGGGTGCTAGGGGTGTTGCGGCAAGCGGGGGCGGGCGGCATGCACGTCACCGACATTGCTCGCGCGGCGGGTATGCAGCGCTCTACCGCGTATCGCTACCTGGAAGTGCTGGTGCAGGAAGGCTATGCCCTGCGCGAGTCCGAGGCGCCGCGCTGGCGCATCGCGGAACTGGGCGTGATGATGGCCGGCGACCCGCATGCGCAGTCCGTGCGCGGCCTGCGGCCGGTGCTGCGCCAGATCAGCGACGTGACGGGGGATTCCGCCTTTCTGATCTGTCGCGCGGCAAACGATTCGCTATGCCTGCATCGCGAAGTGGGCAATTACCCGGTGCAGGTACTGGCGGTAACGGTGGGGCACCGCCAGCCATTGGGCGTGGGCGCGGCCGGCCTGGCGCTGTTGGCGGCATTGCCGCCGGCCGAGGCCGATGAAGTGGTGACGCAAAACGAAAACGCCTTGCGCGCCTATGGCGGCATGACCGGTGTGCAGATGCGGCGGCTGGTTGAGAACACGCGCGACCGGGGCTGGTCGGTGGTGGGCAACGCGGCGGTGCCCGGCGTGCTGGGCGTTGGCGTCGCCGTGTGCGACGCCAACGGTTATCCGCGTCTGGCGGTCAGCGTATCCAGCCTGATCGACCGGATGCAGGCGCCGCGCCAGCGCAGCATCGCGGAACTGATCCGCGGCCAGCTGGCGCAAGACGACGTCAAGCCGCGGCCGGGGTCGGTGCGCGATACGTTTTCTGGTAGTGCACCGTGAACGTATTGAAGGCGTCCAGCGCCTTTTTGGGGTCGTGGCCCGGCTTGACCAGAAAGCTGCTGAAGCCGACGCGCGCCTGGTAGTGGATGGTGTCGATCATCACGTCGCCCACGGCGCGCAGTTCGCCCGTCCAGTGGTATTGCGTGCGCAGCAGCTGCGCCAGCGAATAGCCACGGCCGTCGGTGTAGTTGGGAAAGTCCACGGCGATGAAGGCGATGCCGGTGGGGTCCAGCGTGCCGTCCGGCTCAGCCAGGTCACGCAGGTCGGCGTCGGGTTCCAGCAGCACGGCCACGGGATGCTTGTGGCGGCGCAAGGTGGAGCGCGAGGTTTTCCAGATGGAAAGCGGCACGATCCAGCCGGGCTCGTCCGTGGGCACCTGGCCCTCGGCGGCCACTTCGGGTTCGGGCACGAACGGGCGCGCCGTGTCGGCTTGCAGGCGGCCGTCGCGGATCAGGTGCGGGCCGGGGGCGTCGTGGGCGTAGAGGTCAGGCATGGGCGGGTTCGGCGCTTTGTACGGGTTTGGCGAAGGCGGGATCGGCGTAGACGTCCTGCTTGAAGGGGTCGATGCCGACGCGGTCCACCACGTCGATGAAGCGTTCGGTTTCGCTGTCGCGCAAGCCCAGGTAGGTGCGGATCAGGCGGTCGACAACGCCGGGCACCTGGTCGCGTGCGAATGACGGGCCGATGATGCGGCCCACGGCAGCGCCGCCGCCGCGCGTGGATTCCAGGTCGGGCAGGGGCTTGGCGGCGCCGTTCTGGCGGCCACCCAGCGTGACCTGATACCACTCTTCGCCGGCCTTATCGACACCCAGGATGCCGATGTGCCCCACGTGGTGGTGGCCACAGGAATTGATGCAGCCGGAGATGTTCAGGTCCAGTTCGCCGATTTCGAACAGGTAGTCCAGGTCGTCGAATTGGCGTTGGATGGCTTCGGCCACGGGGATGGACACGGCGTTGGCCAGCGCGCAGAAGTCGCCGCCCGGACAGGCGATGATGTTGGTCAACAGGCCGACGTTGGGCGTGGCCAGGTTCAGCGCTTCCAGCTTCTGCCAGAGCTCGTGCAGGCGGGCGCGGCGCACGTCGGCCAGAATCAGGTTCTGTTCGTGCGAGACGCGCAGTTCGCCGTAGCCATAGGCATCGGCCAGGTCGGCCACGGCGTCCATCTGGTCGGCGGTGATGTCGCCGGGCGGCACGCCGGTGGGTTTCAGCGAGACGGTGACGGCGGCGTAGCCCGCGACCTTGTGCGCGTGCACGTTGGTGCGCAGCCAGCGCGCAAAGCGCTTGTCGCCGGCGGCCAGCGCGTCGGTGTTGTCGGCATCTTGCGCGGCGGCGGCATCGTATTGCGGCCACACGAAGCGGGCCTTGATGCTGTCCACGAAGTCCTGGGTGATGGTGTCGGGGCCGTCTTTGATCAGTTGCCACTGCTCATCGACCTGCTGCGCATAGACCTCGGGCGTCAGGTCCTTGACCAGGATCTTGATGCGCGCCTTGTACTTGTTGTCGCGGCGGCCGTGCAGGTTATAGACGCGCAGCGCGGCTTGCAGGTAGGTCAGCAGATGCTGCCATTCCACAAACGGGTTGATCAGCTTGCCGACGATGGGCGTGCGGCCCATGCCGCCGCCGACCCACACGCGAAAGCCCAGCGTGCCGTCGCGTTCAACGGCTTGCAGGCCGATGTCGTGCACGCCGACGGCCGCGCGGTCTTGCACGGCGCCGCTGACGGCGATCTTGAACTTGCGCGGCAGGAAGGCGAATTCGGGGTGCAGGGTGGACCACTGGCGGATGATCTCGCACCACACCAACGGGTCGACGAGTTCATCGGGCGCGACGCCGGCGAAGTGGTCGGTGGTGGTGTTGCGGATGCAGTTGCCGCTGGTCTGGATGGCGTGCATCTGCACGGTGGCCAGTTCGGCCAGGATGTCCGGCACGTCTTCCAGCTTCGGCCAGTTGAACTGGATGTTCTGGCGGGTGCTGAAGTGGCCGTAGCCGCGATCCCATTTACGGGCGATGTGCGCCAGCGTGCGCAGTTGGCGCGACGCCAGCATGCCGTAGGGAATGGCCACGCGCAGCATGGGGGCGTGGCGTTGGATGTACAGGCCGTTCTGCAGGCGCAGAACGCGGAATTCATCTTCGGTGAGCTGGCCGTCGAGGAAGCGGCGCGTCTGATCGGCAAACTGCGCCACACGCTGCTCGACAAGCTGCTGGTCGACGGGGTCATACACGTACATGTCTACTGCCCTTGTGGTCTTCTCGGTCTATGCCCTGTAGCGTCCGGCGCGCAGCGTCGGAAAAGGGGATTCATAACCGTAACAGCCAGCAGACGGCAGCGTCTAAGTCATTCTCGTAATATGGAAATACCTTCGCGCAGCGCTATTACAAGGCGGCAGTCACTGCCCAGCGCGCGACCAGGACCAGCAGGATCACCAGGACCGCCGCCAGCAGCAGGCCGGTTGCAATCAGCGGGCCGGGTTTGTTGTGGGCGATGTCGGCGTGGTAGCCGCGGCCGCGCCGCACGCCGAAGAAACCCCAGAGCACGGAGCGGACCGTGCGCAGGAAACTAAGCATATGCGCCTCGTGGCGGATGAGGGGAACTGGCACTGTAGGCGCTGGCGGGCGCGCCAAACAGAGGCAGATTCGCGTCAGGCGACCGTATCAGTTGGCGGCGGCGCCGGGGTGCCGATGCCGCGCACGATGTGTTCCAGCAATTCGCGCGCAGCGGGCGAAATGTGGCGGCCGGCGCGGCTCAGCACGTGCAGGCTGCCCTGGTTCAGGATGGGGTTGGCCAGCGGCAGGCTGGCCAGGCGCTGGGCGCGCATGTCGGCCGTGACGGCGATGGGCGGCGTCAGCGCGTAGCCGATGCCGGCCGCCGCGAACTGCCACAGCGCCTTGAACGACGACGTCGTCAGCACGTTGCGCAAGCGCACCTGTTCACTGATCTCGGCCGCCTGAATGTGTTGCCGCACCCCAAACCCTTCCTGCATCGACGCCCCGGGGTAATCCGCCAGATCGGTCAGCAGCAGGGGGCGGCCCAGCCGGGTCAGCGGATGGTCCTGGCGGACGATGGCGCGGATGGGTTCGGGCCGCGAATAATGCGTGCGCAGCCGCGCGTCGTTGGGCGGCTGGAACACCAATCCTATATAGGCGCGGTCGTCCACAATGCGCTGCACGATCTCGGACGTGCGCGCCACATCGATGTCCAGCGTGACTTCCGGGTGGCTGCGCCAGTACCCGGGCAGCACGCGGTCGAACATCAGTTCGACGAAGCCTTCGCCCAGCACCAGGTCGATATGGCCGCGCTCGGCTTTGCGCAGGCTGTCGATTTCAGAGAAGAAGCTTTCCTGGATGTTCTGCTGCCGCTTCACATAGCGGGCCAGGATGTGGCCGGCGTCGGTAGGCACCACGCCGCGCCCGCGCCGTTCGAACAGCGCCATGCCGCAGTCGCGTTCCAGCGCGGCGATGGCGCGGCTGACGGCGGACGGGTCCATGTCCAGCACTTCGGCGGCGCCACGCACCGAGCCCCGGCTCATGACCTGCATGAAATAGTGGGTGCGGCGGGCGTCGAGTTTTTCGTCCATGGCGGGTTCCAGGCGGGCGGATGCGGCGGCAGATACACAGTCCCGGTTAAGGGTTTACCCGTATCGAAAGCGATGCCGTGCAAAATTTTCCCAGGAAAAGGCCGTGCGTTGCATTTTACGCAACGTTTATGCGCGGGCGGTGTCATGGTTGCTTGAAAGACCCCCGGCGAAAATTCCGCCTGCTGCCGCAGCGCTGCGTTTGCCCGGCACGCGCACAAAATCTACTCACGTTCATCAGGGGAAATCGATGTCTCTCGCCAGCGCCAGTCTGGCCGCGCCTTCCATGTCGCTATCCGCCCGCGTTCGAATGCTTGCCGCCATTTTGTTGGTGGTGGGTATTTCCGAAGCGATCGGCAGCGTCACGTTTTCGGTGGGTCCGGGCAAGATCGTTCTGCAACCGATGCTTTGGGCCATCTTCATCGGCGCCATCGTGGCGGCTTTCGGCCAGCGGCTGCCCGTGGGCGCCGGCATCGACAAAGCCATGCAGACCCGCATCAGCGGCTATCTGCAATACGCCTTGCTGCCCTTCCTGGCCAAGCTGGGCCTGATGGTGGGCGGCGCGTTGCCGCAGGTGCGCGAAGCCGGCTGGGCGCTGGTGTTCCAGGAATTCGGTCACTTCTTCGGCACCATGGCCATCGGCCTGCCGCTGGCGTTGCTGCTGGGCATCAAGCGCGAAGCCATCGGCGCCACGTTCTCGGTGGGCCGCGAGCCCAGCCTGGCCATCATCGGTGAACGCTACGGCATGAATTCGCCCGAAGGCCGCGGCGTGATGGCCGAGTACATCACCGGCACGGTGATCGGCGCGCTGTTCGTCGCCCTGATGGCCGGCTTCATCACCAGCCTGAACATTTTTGATCCGCGCTCGCTCGCCATGGGCGCCGGCGTGGGCTCCGGCAGCATGATGGCCGCGGGCGTGGGCGCCATCGCCTCGCAGCAGACGCCTGAAATGGCGCATCAGGTGGCTGCGCTGGCCGCCGCCGCCAACTTGCTGACGACCGTGGTTGGCGTGTACTTCACGCTGTTCATCTCGCTGCCGACCACCATCTTCCTGTACGGCAAGCTGGAGCCGGTGCTGGGCCGCTGGTCGCGCGGCAAGGCGTCTGAATCGGTTGTGGACGACAGCGTGTCGGAAGACGTGCCGGCGCATAACGCCAAGATGGGTTTTGGCGACCGCCTGACCGCCTATGTCATCTGCGGCCTGTTCGCGCTGGTGGGCAACCGCCTGGGCTACAACGTGCCGTTCATGGACGCCTTGCCCGGCATGGGCATCATCATCCTGCTGGTGGTGCTGACCGACCTGGTCCTGCGTGTCGTGCCCAAGCTGCCGGCCGTGTTCGTGCTGTCGCTGATCGCCATGACGGCCGGGTGCCCGGGCGTGCTGCCGTACTCGGACCAGATCATCGCGCTGGTCGGCAAGGTGAATTTCCTGCCGTTCACCACCGTGATCCTGGCCATGGCCGGCCTGTCGATCCTGAAAGACCTGCCGGCGTTTCGCAAGCTGGGCTGGAAGATCGTGGTGGTGTCCCTGGCCGCCAACGCCGGCACCTTCATGGGCGCCACGATGATCGCGGAATTCTTCCACTGATCGATCCGCGCGGGGCGGCGCCGATGGTGCCGCGCTGAACGCGAATGAAAAAGCCGCCTGGCGTTGTCAGGCGGCTTTTTCGTTTCAGGACATGCGTGCGGCAGCGCCCGAGCGATAGCGCGCGTTGTCCGTCACGTTTTCGGTCGCTCCGATGTTGACGACCGCCGGCACGGCGACGGCGGCGGCCTTCACGGCCACGGCTGCCTGCAATTCCACTTGCGGGTTGGCCATCGCAACGCGATACGGCTGCAACGGCGTCAGCCCTTCGATGGTGCCCAGATCGTTCGCGTTGCCGGCGCGCTGAGCGACCGGATCCGATTGCGCCGCATAGGCGTCCAGCGCGCGGCGCAAGCGCGCATCGGCGAATTGATCGCGCAGGATATCGGGGTTGAGTACGTCGGCGGCCAACGGCGCCAGCGCCTCGGCGCGCAGGCCGGTGTAGGCAGTGGTGTCGGTGTGGGCAGTGGTGTCGGTACGGGTATTGGCGGCCGGTCGGGTTCGCGCAGCCTCGGAGGCCTCGCGCGCGCGGGCAAGGCGTTGCGCTTCCCAGGCGGCCTGGGCCTGCTTGGTGCGCTGGGCTTCGCGCAGGGCAGCCTCCCGCACGGCGGCTTCCCGCGCCAGGCGCTCGGCTTCAAACGTGGGGCGGGTGTCGTCCACCAGCGGCACGCGCGCCGGATAGGGCGCGGCAACACGGGTAATGGGCGAAATCGCAGAGACGTTCATGGTTGCTCCCTGTGCAAGTCGACAAGACCCGAATCGTCGGGTCTGCCGGGGGCTGACATGGGGAAAATTTACCGCGTTGCGGGCGCGGCGTCGTGTCAGCCCGTCGCACTAGGAGTCAAGGCGTAACCGCGTCAGACGGGGGGCAGGGTCGCCTGCATGGAGGGGCGCGCGTTGAAGGTCTTGAACCAGGCGGCAACGCCCGGGTGCGTGGCGCGCCAGTCGTAATCGCCGAAGCGGAAGTCCAGATAGCCCAGGGCGCAGCCGATGGCGATCGTGCCGATGTCCATGCGGCCGTCCAGGCGGACCACGTCTTTTTCCAGCTGAGCCAGGGCGTCGTGCGCCTTGCTCAGTTGGCCGTCGACCCAGTCGGTCCAGCGCAGGGCTTCGGGGCGCAGCGCCACTTCATAGCGCGCCAGCAACGCGGCGTCCATGACGCCATCGCCCAAGGCCTGGTCGGCCAGTGCCTGCCAGCGCGCGGGGCCGTTCGCGGGGAACAGCGTGCCGCCGCCCAGGTCGTTCAGGAATTCGCAGATGACGCGGCTGTCGTACAGCACCTGGCCGTCGTCCGTGATCAAGGTGGGCACCTTGCCCAGCGGGTTGCTGGGGATGATGCTTTTGTCGCGGGCGACGGGGCCGGCGGCGCTGGGCAGTTTCTCGATGCGGTCGGTCAGGGCCAGTTCGTGCGCAATGACCATGCATTTGCGCACGAAAGGCGAAGCCGGCGAGAAGAACAATTTCATATCGGTCCTTGGGGTTGCGTAACGTCTTTGAAGAAAGCGAAAAGCAGCCGCAAGCGTACCGGATATGAGGCTTATTCGGTGATGCCGGTTTCCAGGCAGGGATTGAATTCGCCGGTTTCCGGATCGCGCAGGAACAGCACGCCGGTGGCCACGCCGAAGTACGTGCCGTGCAGCTCCAGCTCGCCCTTTTCAACACGGCGGCGAATCGACGGGAACGTCATCAGGTTGTTCAGGCTGTGTTCGACCACGGCCAGTTCCAGGCGCTTGAGCTTGGTCTGGCGGTCGCCGCTGCCCGGGCCCAGGCGTTCGGCCACGGGTTCGATCTGCGACATCCATTTGCCGATGAAGTCGCCCTTGGACAACGGCTTGGCGTCGTCGAAGAATGAACGGATGCCGCCGCAGGACGCGTGGCCCAGCACGACGATGTGCTTGACGTTCAGGCCGTTGACCGCGAATTCGATCGCGGCGCTGGTGCCGTGATAGGACGATTCCGAATCCGGCTCACAGGGCGGAACCAGGTTGGCCACGTTGCGCACGACGAACATCTCGCCGGGGCCGGCGTCAAAGATCACTTCGGGCGACACGCGGGAATCGCAGCAGCCAATAAGAAGAATTTCCGGGCTTTGCCCGAGTTCAGCCAGCTTCTGATAACGGCTGCTTTCCGAGTGGAAACGGCCGTCCAGGAACGATTGATAGCCTTCGGTGAGTCTTTTGGGGAACATGATGGTCGCTTCCTAGAAACAGGGCCAGGCTTGCTGGCACGCCGACAGACGCAATAAGGGGCTTCGTTTGGAAGCCCCTGTTATCGAGTCGACAAGCGGAATTTTCCCATATTTGTCCCTACAACCCCCTGTCTAAACCCTGATTCGATCAGGGTTTTTTGAGGTCGTCTCCGTCATCGGCTATTGCGCCCGCACATCCAGCACCGTGACCTTGGTGAATTTCAGCGGCGTCATCGCCTTGACCAGGCGGATCTGCCCCGGGGGAATCGGGCCGATCACGTCGTCATTCACCCGGCCCACCTCGCGGCCTTGCGCGTCGTACAGCACATACGTCAGCACCGCGCTGGACACCGGCCGGCCGGACAGGTTGGCCAGCGAACCCGTGATGGTGGACATGTTCATATTGGTGTCGCGCACCGCCTGCACGTTGCCCAGCGTGACGCCGTACGTCAGGCTTTGCGCGCCCGCGGCGCCGGACAGGCCGGCAAGCAAAAGAACAAAGGCATGGGCAAGTTTCATGGCGGTCTCCTGGTGTGCCGGCGTAGGGGGCGCTTGACTGTCCGCGCTGCCGTTTGCGCCGTCCGCGCTTCTAGCGGACAGGGCTATCTCACTCCATTCCCAGGCCAGGCACAACGGGTCAAAAGGATGAATCGGTAACAGGTTGCGTGGGTTGTTCCGATATTCGTCGCTTACTGACAAGGATGCGTCGGAATGTCTCCAAATTGAGATCTTTCGGCCTTGTCTTTTCCTAACTTTTCGATGCTTGCCGTGTGTGGCCGTTTGTTCGATGATGGCGGGGCCGGCACGTGGCCGGCCGCTCGTCCGGGTGCGCGCATCCACGCAAACGGGCGCCTAACGCAAGGGAGAAACTCATGCTTTCCCGTACTAGCCAGTTGGCCTCGGCCATCGTGTTGTCCGCATGTTTTTTCGGGGCCTACGCCCAGACCCCCGCCGCGCCCGCGCCCGCCAAGACGCCCACGCCGCAACAGCAACGCATGGCCGACTGCAACAAGTCCGCCACCGGTAAAACGGGCGATGACCGCAAGGCCTACATGAGCAGCTGCCTGAAGGGCGAAGCCCCCGGGGCCGAAAAGAAGCTGACGCCGCAGCAACAGAAAATGAAGGACTGCAACGCCAAGGCCGGCGATCAGAAGCTGACGGGCGATGCGCGCAAAACCTTCATGAGCACCTGCCTGAAGGGTTGAAATCCTTCCACGAATAAAAAAAGCGCCAGGCTCTCGTCTGGCGCTTTTTTCGCGTGGCCGTTGGCCGCGCCGATTGCCGTGGACTTACACCGTGGCAATCGGCGTGACCGGCGACCCGATCGCATGCGGCAGGCGCAGCGGCGGGGCGGTCAGCATGAAGTGATGGCGGCCGTTGGCATGGAGAAAGTCCGCCAGGTCTTTCAAATACCAAAGCTCCGCCAAGGGCAGGCCCAGCTTGAACAGGCAGTGATGGTGCAGCGGCAGCATGGCGCGCGGGCCGGTCTTTTCCCGCGCGGGATAGGCCTCAACCGCGTAGTTGTCGGCGCAGATCGCGGCGATGCCGCTGTCCGTGATCCATTGCAGCAAGGCCGTGTCGGTGCCGTCCAGCGCGGCGCCGTAGGTGTGCAGCACTTGCGGGTCCGGCGTGCCGTTCATGGCCACGACCGCCTCGGCGTAACCGGTGCGCAGCACCAGCATGTCGCCGCGTTCAACCGTGATGCCATCCGTGTTCAGCACATGCATCAGTTCGGCATGGCCGATCAGCGTGCGGCCCGAGCCGTAGTGTCGGAACAGGTCCACCAGCACGCCGCGCCCCTGCATGCCTTTTTGCGCCAGGTTTTCCACGCCCAGCTTCAACGCGGCGGACGGGCCGCCGGTTGAGCAAGCGCAGCCGGTATGTTCGCTATCGGCCGGGCCGACCACGTCCACGCCCGCCTGAAAGCCGTTGTAATAGCGCAGTTCCGGCGTGCCGTCGCCATCGGCGTCAAACAGCGCGCCCACGTGCGCCAGCGCGTCCCACTGCGTGGAATATTGCATCGACAGCAGCACCTGGTCGTCGCTAAGCACGTCCACCGCATCCGGATTGACGTTACGCAGCGGAAAGTTCAGGTACGGCGTGTCGGCCAGCCGCGTCGGGCTCAGTTGCGGCGGGTGGCGGCGCGGGTTCAGCACGTTGCCGCCGGGCAGGTCCAGCGGCAACGACAGGCAGAACGTCTTGCCCGCGCGGATCTCGCGCGCGCCCTTCAGCACTTGTTCTTCGGTAATGAGATTCAAACGGCCCAGTTGGTCGTCGGGTCCGAAGTCGCCCCAGTTGGAGCCTTCGGGCCGATGTTTCCAGCGCTGCATGCGGTTACTCCGTCAGGAAGTCGACGACCGCGCGGGTGAAGGCTTCCGGTTGCTCCCAGTTCGAAATATGGGAGGTGTTCAATTCGACATAACGCGCGCCGGCGATGGCGGCGGCCAGTTCCCGGCCTTGCACGGGTGTGGCGGCCATATCGTGCGAGCTGCTGATAACCAGCGTGGGCGCGGTGATGGCCGAGACTTGATCGCGGTAGTCGGCGTCGCGCAGCGCGGCGCAGTTGGCCGAATAGCCGGCGTCCGGCGTGCGGCGCAGCATGTCGATCAGCACTTGCGTCAGGCCCGGTTCGGCGGCGCGGTAGCCATCGGTCAACCAGCGTTCGACCAGCGTGGGCGCCATTTTTTCCAGCGTCTGCTCGGCCACGGCGGCAATGCGCGTGCTCCAGCCTTCCGCCGATCCGATGCGGGCGGCGGTGTTGCACAGGATCAGCTTGCCGATCCGTTCCGGGTGCGCCAGCGCCAGCGCGATACCGGTGGGGCCGCCCATCGACAGGCCGCAAAAGTGCGCGCGCTTGATGTTCAGGTGCGCCAGCAGTTCGGCAACGTCGCCGGCAAGCTCTGCAAAGGTGTATTCGCCATCGGGCACCGACGACTTGCCATGGCCGCGCGTGTCGTAGCGCAGCACGCGGAAATGCTTGGTCAGTTCGGGAATCTGGCGCGCCCACATGTCGGAGCAGGTGCCCAACGAATTGGAAAGCACAAGCACCGGCGCGTCGGCGGGGCCATCGATGACGTAGAACAGCCGGGCCTGGCTGAGATCGGCGTAAGCCATGTGGGAAGTCCTCGGATGAAAACGCGGCCGCGCAAAAGGCGGCCGCGACAGGATTACAGGTGGCAGGTGCCGTCGACGTAGGCTTTGCGCCAGCGCGTGATGGTCACACGGTCGAACAGATTGGCTTGCGAAAACGGGTCGGCGTCGATGAACTGTTGCGCGGCTTCGCGCGTGTCCAGATCAACGATGTACAGGCCGCCGCCGGCGTCCTTGCCGTCGTCTTGCAGTTTGGCGCCGCACGCCAGCAGCAGCTGCTTGTTGGCGTCCAGGTACTCCAGGTGCGCCGCGCGATGTTGCTGGCGCACTTCCTGGTGGTTGGGCTTGTCGAACGTTTCGATGATGTAGGGCATGAAGTGCTCCTGTCAGATCGCCGAGGGATGGCGCGCCAGCGCCGTGACGTTGATGTCCATGTACGGAAACAGCGGCAGCGACGCCAGCAGCGTGTGCAGCTCGTCATTGCTTTCGACGTCGAAAATGCTCACGTTGGCGTAGCGGCCCACCACGCGCCACAGCTCTTTCCACTTGCCGTCGCGTTGCAGTTGTTGGGCCAGGGCCTTTTCGTCCGCCTTGAGCTTGTCGGCGCGTTCGGCCGGCATGTCGACGGGAAGATTGACTTGCATTTGAACCATGAACAGCATGATGGGGGCTCCTGATTAGCGGGAAAACTTCAACGGCAGGCCGGTCAATGCCAGCAGTTCGTCAGCGGTGACATCGCCGAACATGTCGGTCACGGTGACGCCGTCGGCGCGGATGTCGAACACCGCCACGTCCGTGTACACGCGCGACACGCAGCGCACGCCCGTCAGCGGATACGTGCACGCCTCGACCAGTTTGCTTTGGCCTTCGCGCGTTTGCAGTTCCATCATCACGAAGACGTCTTTGGCGCCGATGGCCAGGTCCATCGCGCCGCCCACGGCGGGGATGGCGTCGGGCGCGCCGGTGTGCCAGTTGGCCAGGTCGCCGTGCTGCGACACCTGGAAGGCGCCCAGCACGCAGATGTCCAGGTGGCCGCCGCGCATCATCGCGAACGAGTCGGCGTGATGGAAGAACGAGCAGCCGGGCAGTTCGGTCACGGGCTGCTTGCCGGCGTTGATCAGGTCGTAGTCTTCCTGGCCCTTGGCGGGCGCGGGGCCCATGCCCAGCATGCCGTTTTCGGTATGCAGGATCACTTCGCGGTCAGCCGGCAGGTGGTTGGCCACCAGCGTGGGCAAGCCGATGCCCAGGTTGACGTAGGCGCCTTCGGGGATGTCCTGCGCGACACGGGCGGCGATCTGGTCGCGGGTCAGTTTGGTGCTCATTGCTGCTCCTTGGCGGCCGGGGCGGCGTCGATCTGCACGACGCGCTGCACGAAGATGCCGGGGGTGACGACGGTTTCGGGGTCCAGCGTGCCCAGTTCAACCACTTCGCGCACCTGCGCCACGGCCACGCGCGCGGCGCTGGCCATGATGGGGCCGAAGTTGCGGGCGGTCTTGCGGTAGACCAGGTTGCCCCAGCGGTCACCGCGTTCGGCCTTGATCAGCGCGTAGTCGGCGTGCAGCGGATATTCCAGCACGTAGTGGCGGCCGTTGATCTCGCGCACTTCCTTGCCATCGGCCAGCGGGGTGCCGTAGCCGGTGGGCGAGAAGAACGCGCCGATGCCGGCGCCCGCGGCGCGGATGCGCTCGGCCAGGTTGCCCTGGGGCACCAGTTCCAGCTCGATCTTGCCGCTGCGGTACAGGCCGTCGAAAATCTGCGAATCGACCTGGCGCGGGAACGAGCAGATGATCTTGCGCACGCGGTTCGCGCCCAAGAGGGCGGCAAGGCCGGTGGTGCCGTTACCGGCGTTGTTGTTGATGATGACCAGGTCTTTGGCGCCCTGTTCGAGCAGGGCGTCGATCAATTCCATGGGCTGGCCGGCAGTGCCGAAGCCGCCGATCATGACGGTGGCGCCGTCGGGTACGTCCGCCAGGGCGGCCGCCGCGCTTGCAACAAGCTTAGAGATCATGATGTTCGCTCATAGGTGGCGTGTCATAATTTGTTCTTCACTAGAACTTTCGTTCTTCTGAAGAACATCGTTTCATGGGGACCGCACAGCGTCAAGGCAACCCGACGCATGACGATCCTCCATCGTTTGGCGTTGCCCGCAATGGCAACGAACGGCTCGCCAGCGGCGAGCTTTTTACTCTTGGGACCTACCGGATGGCCGAGCAAGACCCCCAGCAGCCCAGCGACAGCTACGTGCAATCCTTCGCGCGCGGCCTGTCGGTGATCCGGGCGTTCGGCCCGGGCCGTTCGCAGATGACGCTGTCCGAAGTGGCCGCCGTGACGG
Source organism: Achromobacter sp. B7 (assembly GCF_003600685.1). Lineage (NCBI taxonomy): Bacteria > Pseudomonadati > Pseudomonadota > Betaproteobacteria > Burkholderiales > Alcaligenaceae > Achromobacter > Achromobacter sp. B7. Next base: position 5,674,969 of record NZ_CP032084.1, on the reverse strand, counting down.
GGCTGACCCGCGCCGGCGCGCGCCGCATCCTGCTGACGCTGGAACACCTGGGCTACGTCACCGTCACCGACCGCAAGTTCGAACTGACCCCGCGCATCCTGGAGCTTGGCTACGCCTACCTGTCCGGCACGCCGCTGTGGAACCTGGCCTTGCCGTACATGGAAGAAGTGGCCGAGCAGACGCGCGAATCGTGCTCGGTGTCGGTGCTGGAAGGCGCCGACATCGTGTACATCCTGCGCCTGTCCACGCACAAGGTGATGACCATCAACCTGGCCGTGGGCAGCCGCCTGCCGGCGTGGGTGACGTCGATGGGCCGCGTGCTGCTCGCCGGCCTGTCGGACGCGGAACTGGACCGGGTGCTGGCCATGAGCCAGATCCAGGCCTACACCCCGCAAACCGTTACCGACGTTGTTGAACTCAAGCGCCTGCTGGCCGGCGTGCGCGCCGATGGCTACGCGTGCGTGGCGCAGGAACTTGAACCCGGCCTGCAATCGGTGGCCGTGCCCATCGTTGACCGCAGCGGCCGCGTGATCGCCGCGATGAACGTCAGCGGGCAGTCCAACCGCTTCACGCGCGAGGCCATGCTGGACGCGTTTTTGCCGCCCTTGCGCCACGCCGCCGACCAGATCAACCACGCGCTGCTGCGCCGCTAGGCGCGGCGGGCAGGCACGAAGGTCGGTGCGGTTCGGCATGGCGAGCGGGCTCAGATGGGCGCGACGCCCAGCGTCGTGCCGCCGCACACATACAGCATCTGGCCCGTCACGAAGCCGTTGTCGGGCGACAGGAAGAACATGGCGGCGCGCGCCACATCTTCCGGCGTGCCCAGGCGCTTGACGACGATGCTGTTGATGATGCGCTCGGTTTGCGGAGCGCCCGCCGGGTTGCTCTTGGTGAACAGGTCGGTTGCGATCGGGCCGGGGCCGATGGCGTTGACCGTGATGCCGTCGCCGCCCAGCTCCATGGCCAGCGTGCGCGTCAGGCCCACCAGCCCGGCCTTGGTGGCCGAATAGACCACGCGATCCGGCTTGCCTAAAGCGGCGCGCGACGACATGTTCACGATGCGGCCAAAGCCGGCTTCGCGCATGGCGGGCAACGCGGCCTGCACCAGGATCAGCGCGGTGCGCAGATGCAGGTTCACCACATAGTCCAGATCCGCCAGGGTGGCCGTGTCGGCCGTGCCCGGGCGGGTGGCGCCGGCGTTGTTCACCAGGCCCACGATGTTGTAGGCGCTGGTGACTTCGGCGGCGACTTCCTTGGTGCGCGCTTCATCGGTCAGATCGGCCTGATACGAGACCAGCCCGGCCGGCGGATTCTCGGGCAGTCGGTAGTCGATGTTGACCACCTTGTGGCCCGCATCCAGCAGCATGCGGATGATGGCGGCGCCTATGCCGGCGCTGCCGCCGGTGACGAGATACGCAGTCGGTTTGCTCATATCGGTTTCCAGTCTTGTTCAAAGAAAGCGCGTGGGGATCAGTGCGTGGCGTAGCCCCAGGCCAGCACGGCGGTGATGTGGATCACGCCCACCCACAGCATCATGATGACGGTGTAGCCCATCACGTCGCGCAGCTTCAGCTTGGACAGGGCCAGCGCCGGCAGGATCCAGAAGGGTTGCACCAGGTCGTTCCAGGCGTTGCCCAGCATGACGGCCATGGTCGTCTGGTTCATTGCGCTGCCGATTTCCTTGGCCGCGTCGATCATGAACGGACCCTGGATGACCCAGTGGCCGCCGGCCGACGGCGCAAAGAAGTTGATGAAGAACGAGCTGATCAGGCCCCAGAACGGCAGCGTGGCCGGCGTGGCAAGATCCACGAACACTTGCGAGATCGACGTCACCAGGCCGGACGCGGCCATGATGGCCATGATGCCGGCGTAGAACGGGTATTGCAGGATGATCCCGGAAATCGTCTTGATGCCTTCGGTCAGCTTGGCCACGTAAGCGGCCGGCGTGCCCAGCAGGATGATGCCCAGGAACAGGATGATGAAGTTGATCAGGTTCAGGTCCAGCGAGCCGCCGTCCATGAAGTGGAACGTCACGTAGGCAATGCCCAGCGCGCCGATGAGCAGGCTCAGGATGCGGCTGTTGTTCAGCTTCGAGGCGATGGTGCCTTTTTCCAGCATGTCTTCACTGGCGTTGGAGGCATTGGCGTCGCGGTCGATGCCCGGGTCCACTTCAACGATCTTCTCGCCCTTCTTGGGGTGCAGCCACGCGTTCAGCAGCGGCAGCGTGATGATGATGACCAGGCTGGTGATCAGCATGGGCACCGAGAAAATGGTTTCCGACAGCGGGATGGTGCCCATCTGCTTGGCGGTGGGGTGGCCGGGGGTGGCGACAAGCACCGGGATGCTGGCGGACAGGCCCAGGCCGTACATCGTGAAGCCGCTATAGGCGGCCGCGATGATCAACGGGTAGTGCACGCCCTTGACCTTCAGCGCCAGCTTCTTGGCGACGATGCCGCCGATGACCAGGCCAAAGCCCCAGTTCAGGTAGCTGCCCACGCCGCCAACCAGCGTGGCGACGATGATGGCGGTGTGCGGCTTGTGCACGTGGCTGACGATGCGGTTCAGCAGGCGGTCGGTCAGCGGCGCGGTGGCCAGCACGTAGCCCATCGCCAGGATCACGGCCATCTGCGTCGTGAACGCCAGCAGGCTCCAGAAGCCCTTGCCCCAGGCGCGGGTCACGTCGCCGATGCTCTGGCCTTCGATGCCCATGGCCAGCAGCACGGTCAGCAAGGTCAGTGCAATCGCGAAAACGAAAGGATCCGGCAGATACTTGCGCATCAGCTCGGTAAAGAATGAAGCGAGTTTATTCATGGTGCCTCCAACAACTCCGTAGGCGGGTTCTTTAGTGCCGTGCCCCGCGCGCCATCGGGTGGCGATGCGCAACGGGGATCGACGATTGGTTTTCTTTGTGTGGTGGGGCTCGTGGCCCGATGGCGCGGTGGGCAATGCCCCGCGCCTTATCTGTTGTGAATTCGAAAAAGAAACGCCGTCAGGAGTCGTCGGCCTTGCTGTTCAACCATGCCGCCAGTTCGCCCAGCGCCGCGCTTTTCTCGCGCAGCACGCGTTCGCGGCGCTCGGGGCTCCAGGTGTAGAAACCCTGGCCGCTCTTGGCGCCGATCTGGCCGCTGTCGACCTTGCTTTTCAGCAGGTCGGAAGGCTCGGTGCGGTTTTCGAGATCTTTGTACAGGTAGCTGGCAATCGCGTAATGCACGTCGATGCCGTTCATGTCGCGCTGTTCCAGCGGGCCGGACAGGGCCAGCCGGATGCCCAGGCTCCACTTGACCACTTCGTCGATGTCCTCGGCGCTGGCCACGCCCTTTTCCAAGAGCGAGATGGCTTCGCGCGCCAGCGCATGCTGGATGCGGTTGGCGATGAAGCCGGGGATGTCCTGGCGCACCAGCACGGGCCGCTTGCCGGCAAAGCGCAGCGTCGCCATGACCTGCGCGACGGTGGCGTCCGACGTGTCGTCGTTGCGCACGACTTCCACCAGCGGGATGACGTCGGCGGGCGTGAAGAAGTGCGCGCCCACGAAGCGGTCGCGGCGCGCGACGGCGCTGGCGATGGCGTTGATGGACAGGCCCGACGTGTTGGTGGCGAAGAGCGTGTGCGGGGGGCACAGCGCGTCAAGCTTGGCGAAAATGCCGCGCTTGAGCTCCAGGTTTTCCGGCACGGCCTCGATCACCAGTTCGACGTCAGCCGCGGCCTCCAGGCCGGCATCCATGCGGATGCGCGCCAGGGATTGCTGCACCTGGTCGGGCGCGTAGACGTTCAACTGACGGTCGATGACGGCGCGGGCACGGTCCAGCGCGCCGGGCATCGGGTCGATCAGGACGATGTTCAGTCCCTTCGAGGCGAACAGGGCGGCAATGCCGCTGCCCATGGCGCCTGCGCCGATGACGGCGAGATTCTTGAGGGGAGTATCCATGACAGTTCGCTTGGGGCTGCTTGCAGCCGGGCGTTGCAGGCGGGCACGCGGGGAACCAGGCGGTTTCTGTCTCGTCCTCAGGGTGCCTTTCTGTGCGGCGCGGCCAGAAAAATCGTTATGTTCTACATACGAACATTTGTGCGTGTATAGAATTTCTGTCAGGGATAGTACTAAAAGTCTCCCGGGGTGGACAAATGGCCCCTCAACGGTGTTCGGCAGGTGGACGCTGCCGCCTAGCCGGAATTGCGCAGGCCCGCCGCGATGCCGTTGATGGTCAGGTGGATGGCGCGCTGCACGCGTTCGTCTATTTCCGCCTTGGGATTGTTCTGCGCCGCGCGGTGGCGCCGGATCAGGTCGATCTGCAAGTAGTTCAGCGGGTCGATATACGCAAAACGTTCGCGCAGGGAATCTTGCAGCGTGGGGTTGTCGGCCAGCAACTCGCGTTGGGTCAGCAGTTTCAGCATGGCCAGCGTGCGGCCATGTTCGGCGCTGATCAGCCCGAAGACGCGCTCGCGCAGGCCGCGTTGCGGCACCAGCTGCGCATAGCGCGCCGCGATGGCCAGGTCGGACTTGGCCAGCACCATTTCCATGTTGGACAGCAGCGTGCGGAACGCGGGCCAGTCGCGCGCCATCTCGCGCAGTTGCGCCAGCCGCGCGCGTCGTGAACGCGGGCCGCCTTCGGCGCCCACTTCCAGATAGGCCTCGATGGCCGAGCCCATGCCGTACCAGCCGGTCAGCATCAGGCGGCATTGCGCCCACGAAAAGCCCCACGGAATGGCGCGCAGGTCTTCGATGCGCTGGCCCTTCTTGCGCGAGGCAGGACGCGATCCGATGTTCAGGCCGGCGATTTCACTGATGGGCGTGGCGGCAAAGAAATACTCGGCAAAGCGCGGCGTGTCGTACACCAGGCCGCGATAGGTGCGCTGCGCGGTGTCAGACATGAACGACATGGCCGGGCCGTGCTGCGCCATGTGCGCATCTTCCGCGCTGGTGGCTTCGGCGCGCGGGGCCAGGCTGGATTCCAGCGTGGCGGCCACCAGCAGTTCCAGGTGCCAGCGGCCAACCTCGGCGTCCTTGTACTTGCTTTGGATGACTTCGCCTTGCTCGGTCAGGCGGATCTGCCCGGCGACCGTGCCGGGCGGCTGCGCCAGGATGGCGTCAAAGCTGGAGCCGCCGCCGCGTCCCACCGAGCCGCCGCGGCCGTGGAACAGGCGCAGGCGCACGTGGCGCGATGAAAACACGTCCACCAGTGCGCGTTCAGCCTGGTACAGCGACCAGTTCGACGTCAGGAAGCCGCCGTCCTTGTTGCTGTCGGAATAGCCCAGCATGACTTCCTGCGCGCCGTTCTGCGCCTGCTTCACGCGCTGGCGCACTTCGGGCAGGTCCAGCCAGGCAGCCATGATGTCGGCGCCGCGCTGCAAGTCGGGAATCGTTTCGAACAAGGGCACGACCATCAGGCCGTCGTCGGGGTCCAGGTCCTGCCCGACCGGGGCGATCAAGCCCGCTTCCTTTTGCAGCACCATGACTTCCAGCAGGTCGCTCAGCGTTTCGGTGTGCGACACGATGGTCTGGCGCACGGCCTGCTTGCCGTAACGCGCGCGACCGGCGGCGGCGGCGCGCAGCACGGCCAGTTCGCGCGTGGTGTCTTCGCTGTAGGCGATCCACGGCGAAGCCAGCGGGCGCGCCTGTGCCAGTTCGGCACGCAGCAGCGCCACGCGGGCGTCTTCGTCCAGCGCCAGGTAGTCCAGCGGCTTGCCTTCATGCAGCGTGCCGGCGCGCTCGAACAGTTCGGCCAGCGCGCGTTCGTGCACGTCGGAGCTTTGGCGCAGGTCGACCGTGGCCAGGTGAAAGCCGAACACCTCCACCGCTTGTTGCAGGCCCGACAGGCGCAGCTTGGCGATGGGCGAGGCGTGGTGCGCGGCCAGCGACGCGGCAATCACGGCCAGGTCGGCGGACAGTTCCCGCGGTGCTTGATACGCGGGCGCCGCCACGGTGCTGCGGCGCGCCAGGTCCTGCCCCGTCAGCGCTTGCGCCGTGGCGGCCAGTCGGGCATAGACGCCGACCAGCGCGCGGCGATAGGGCTCGTCGCTGCGGTGGGGGGAATCGTCGCCGCTGTTGTCGGCCAGCGCCAGCAGTTCCGGGTCGGCGGAGATCAGCAGGGTGGTGATCGACAGTTCCGCGCCCAGCGCGTGGACCTCTTGCAGATAGTGTTCAAACAGCACCGTGGCCTGGCGCAGCAGCGCGCGTTCCAGCGTGGCGGCGTCCACATTGGGGTTGCCATCGCGATCGCCGCCGATCCAGCTGCCCATGCGCAGAAACGGTTCCAGCGGCGCGGGCGGCGCGGCAAACGGCTTGGTCGGTTCGCGGTTCAACAGCTTGGACAGGTCTGCGTACAGGCGCGGGATGACTTGCAGGAAGGTGCTGCGGTAGTACGACAGGGCGTTTTCGATCTCGTCGGCCACCGTCAGGCGCGTGTAGCGCAGCATGCGCGTCTGCCACAAGGTGGCCACGCGGCCAAGCAGCGCGGCATCCAGCTCGGCCAGCTCGTCGGGCGTCAGCACGCCGTCGCGCTGGGTCAGCGCCAGGGCAATTTCGCGGTGCACATCCAGCGTACTCTTGCGCTGCACTTCGGTCGGATGCGCGGTCAGCACCGGCACCACGCTGGCGTCGGCCAGCAGCCGGCGGATGCGCGCCACGCCCACGCCTTGCCTGCCCAATGTCTGCACGGCATCACGCAGGCTGCCACGCGGCGCGGTGTCGCCGGCCAAGGCGCGGGTGCGCTGGCGGCGGTTCTGGTCGCGGTCTTCGGCAATGTTGGCCAGATGCAGAAAATAGCTGAAGGCGCGCGCCACGGAATTCGGGTCATTGCCTTGCAAGCGCTTGACGCGCTGTTCCAGCAGCTTGCTGTCCGCCTCGTTGCCTTCGCGCCGGAATTTCACGGCGGTGCGGCGCAACGTTTCAATGGTGTCGAACACCCGTTTGCCTTCGCATTCCGCGATCACGGCGCCCAAAAAGCGGCCTAGCAGGCGGATATCGTGGCGCAAGGGTTCTGCGGACTCGGACTGCGGGCGGCTGGCTTTCATCGGGCGGGGGTTCCGTCAGGCTGAATGAAGAAAAGAAAGACGTGGGCGTTGCGGCACTACCAGGAAAATCGGACCGATTGATTTTACGCAGCGTTCCTTACGGGAACGGCGCTTTGCCTCGGTTAAAGTCCGGGATGTCCCTTCGTCTTTGTAGAAGCCCCCTTTATGCAAAATCATCAACGTCGCGCGCTCGTGCTGTTCTCGGGCGGCCAGGATTCCACCACTTGCCTGGCGTGGGCGCTGGACCGCTATGCCCATGTGGAAACGGTGGCGTTCGATTACGGTCAGCGCCATCACATCGAACTGTCGGCGCGCTTGAATGTGCTGCGCGACATCCGCGCCAACTTTCCGGATTGGGCGCCGCGCCTGGGCGAAGACCACTTGCTGGACTTGAAGGTGCTGGGTCAGGTGGGCGACACCGCCATGACCAGCGACCGCGCCATCGAGATGCAGGCTAACGGCCTGCCCAACACTTTCGTGCCGGGGCGCAACCTGCTGTTCCTGACGCTGGCGGCGGCGCTGGGCTATCGGCGCCAGCTGGACGTGCTGGTGGGCGGCATGTGCGAAACGGACTTTTCCGGCTACCCCGATTGCCGCGACGACACCATCAAGGCGCAGCAGGTGGCGCTGGGCCTGGGGCTGGGCACGCGGATGACGATCGAGACGCCGCTGATGTGGATCGACAAGTCCGAAACCTGGGCGCTGGCCTATCAGTTGGGCGGCGACGCCCTGGTGGAAACCATCGTCGAAGAAAGCCATACCTGCTATCTGGGCGAGCGCGGTGCGCGGCACGACTGGGGCTACGGCTGCGGCGAATGCCCGGCGTGCAAGCTGCGCAAGATCGGCTGGGAAAAGTGGGTGGTGGCCTCGGCCGCGGAAGGCTGATGGCCAGTGGCGGGGGGGGATGCGGGCTTGGGGTTGCGCAGGCGTAGCCGGTGCACGCCGGCGCGTCCGGCCCTCCAGGCCTAAGCCCGCCTGGACGCGGGCACAGCCACCACCCTGCCGATAAACCGCCGTCTTAATAAATAAGCCGCCGCCGCGATCACGCCCGCCAAGGCCGCCGACATCGCCATGGCGGCGCGCGCACCCTGCGTCTCGATCAAATACGCATACGCCACGGGCGCCGTGGCCGTCAGCAAAAAGCTGGGCACCAGCAGCGCACCGACCAGCGTGCCGTAGCTGCGGAAGTCAAACAAGGCCAGCGGCAGCGTGCCGCGCGTGATGGTCAGCAGCCCGTTGCACGCGCCGTAAAGCAAGGCATAGGCGGCAATGGCGTACACGCTGCCGTTGGACAACCACGCCAGCACAAAGCACAGCGGCATCAAGGTGGTGACGACCCACGTCAACGTCAGCGGATGCAGCCTTGCGCCCAACGTCACGTCGGCCATGCGGGCGGCGAACTGGCCGACGCCCCACAAGGCCGCCACGCTGGCCGCCGACGCGCCGGCCACACCCAAGCCCGTCATCAGCGCGATCAAATGCGCGGCGTTGCCGGCGGCCAGGAAGTTGGTCAGCATGGCGATTACCGCGTAAAGCGTGCCGGCCAGGCGGCGTTCGGAGGCGTTGCGCGTCAAACCGGCGCCCGGGCGGTCGGCGACAGCGGCGGGCGCGGCATACCGTTGGCGAGGCAGCGCCAGATACAGCGGCAAGGTCGCCAACGCCAGCGCGCCATAGACCAGCACCGCGCCGCGCCACCCCAGCCAGCCGGATAGCGCGTGTCCGGCCGGCCACATCACCGTGGATGCCAGCCCGCCAAACAGCGTGATCTGCGACATGGCCCGGCGCGCGGTCGGCCCGGCGGCGCGCGCCAGCGACGCAAACGCGGCGTCGTACAGGCACAGCCGCATGCCCACGCCCAGCACCAGCCACGCCAGGTAATAAGCGGCCAGCGCGTGCGCGGCGGCCAGCAGCGCACAGCCCGCTGCCGCGATCAGCACGCCCACCGGCATCACGCGATGCCCGCCCCAGCGGTCCACGGCCCGGCCCGCCAGCGGCGACACCAGCGCCATCGTGACGATGGCGGCTGAAAACCCGCCATAGACGAGGGACGCGTTCCACCCCAGGTCGGCCGTCATGGCCGGGCCGAACGCACCAATCAGGTAGAACGTGACGCCCCAGTTGACCAGCTGGGTCAGGCCCAGGCAGACGACGGCGCGCGGCGCGATCACGGGCGCTGCGGTGGCGTCGTGTCGCCTTCGCCCAGGCTGCGTTGCATCAGCACCGTGTCACGCCATTCGCCATGCTTGTGGCCCACGGATCGCAGCGTGCCCACCGGATGAAAACCCTGGCGGGCATGCAGCGCCAGCGACGCGGCGTTGCGGCTGTCGCCCACCACCGCCAGCATCTGGCGCCAGCCGGCAGCGGTGCAGCGGTCGATCAGCGCGGCCAGCAGCTTGCCGCCGATGCCAAGGCCGGCGCGGCCGGCTTTCACATAGACAGAGTCCTCAACCGTGTGCCGGTAGGCCGGGCGGGGGCGGTACGGCGTGACATAGGCGTAGCCGACCACTTCGCCGTTGATCTCCGCCACCAGGTACGGCATGTCTTTTTCCAGCACGGCCGCGCGGCGCAGCCGCATGTCGTTGATGGAAGGCGGCTCCAGTTCGAAGGACGCGGTGCCGTGTTCAACGTGGTACGCGTAGATGGTCTTGATGGCGGGCAGGTCAGCATCCGCGCTGTCGCGGATGAGCAGGGTTGGCGTGTTGGGCGACATAAAGGGGGCGTAGCGAAGAGTAGGGGAAATGGGCCAGCCGCCAGTTTGGTCCGAAATAAATCATAAATGAAGCTTTGGAAGATTATGATTTGCATAAGAAAAACTTTTGGTTGGCGTCATGCGAGGCTTGAACCTGGTCCATCTACGCATCTTTGCGCAGGTGATTGAGCTTGGCAGTTTCTCGGCGGCCGCCGAGCGCGGGGGCGTCACCCAGCCAGCCGTCAGCCTGCAAATCCGCCAGCTGGAAAGGCGTTTTGGCCTGAAACTTGTCGAACGGGTCGGCCGCCGTGCCGGCCCGACTGCCGCCGGGCTTGAACTGCTGACCCATATCCGCGTGATCGACGCGGCGCTGGCGCAGGCCGAACAGGCCATGACCGCGCATGCGTCCCAGGTGTCCGGCCGCATCCGGCTGGGCACGGGCGCAACCGCCTGCACGTATCTGTTGCCGCCCATCCTGGCGCAGCTGCGCCGACGCTTTCCCGCGCTGGATATCGTGGCCAGCACCGGCAACACCGCCGATATGCTGCGCGCCCTGGAGAACAACACGCTGGACATGGGGCTGGTGACCCTGCCCGCGCCCGGCCGCATGTTCCAGGTGACGCCGGTCATGGAAGACGAGTTCGTGGCGATCTTCCCCGTTCGCGACTCTGCCTCGATTCCGGAGCAGGTGACGCCACAGGCCTTGTCTCCGTGGCCCTTGGTGCTGTTTGAGCCTGGCGCACGTACGCGCCGCCTGGTGGACGACTGGTTCGAGGTGGCGGGCGTGGCCTGCAAGCCCTTCATGGAGCTGGGCAGCACCGAGGCCATGAAGGAAATCGTGGCGGCGGGCCTGGGCTGCGCGGTGCTGCCCAAGCTGGCCGTTTCCGGCGCGGGACACCGGGACGCGCTGGTGGTGCGTTCGCTGACGCCGCACTTGGCGCGCGATCTGGCCATCGTGATGCGCCGCGACAAGCCGCTGAGCCGGGGCTTGCGCCATTTGCAGGAAGCGTTACTGGCGCTCAGGGCATAGGCTGCCGGCACGCCTGCGCCCGATCCAGCGTATTATTTACCGTTTTGCCGCCACGCTAACAGCACTCGAGACAAATCATGCCGAACTACCGTTCCCGCACATCGACCCACGGCCGCAACATGGCCGGCGCCCGCGCCCTGTGGCGCGCCACTGGCATGAAGGACGGTGATTTCGGCAAGCCGATTATCGCGGTAGTGAACTCGTTCACGCAGTTCGTGCCCGGCCACGTGCACCTGCGCGACCTGGGCGCGCTGGTCGCCAAAGAGATCGAAGCCGCCGGTGGCGTCGCCAAGGAATTCAACACGATCGCCGTCGATGACGGCATCGCCATGGGCCACGGCGGCATGCTGTATTCGCTGCCGTCGCGCGAACTGATCGCCGATTCGGTCGAATACATGGTCAACGCGCATTGCGCCGACGCCATGGTCTGCATTTCCAACTGCGACAAGATCACCCCGGGGATGTTGATGGCCGCCATGCGCCTGAACATCCCGGTCGTGTTCGTGTCCGGTGGCCCGATGGAAGCGGGCAAGGTCAAGTCGCCCACCGACGGCAAGGTCATCGCCAAGATCGACCTGATCGACGCCATGATCAAGGCCGCCGACCCCAACGTGTCGGACGCCGAAGTGGCCGAAGTGGAACGCAGCGCCTGCCCCACGTGCGGCTCCTGTTCCGGCATGTTCACCGCCAACTCGATGAACTGCCTGACCGAAGCCATCGGCCTGGCCCTGCCTGGCAACGGCACCATCGTCGCCACGCACGCGTGGCGCAAGGGCTTGTTCGAACAAGCCGGCCGCCTGGTCGTCGACCTGTGCCGCCGCTACTACGTCGAAGAAGACGAATCGGTCCTGCCGCGCAACATCGCCACCAAGAGCGCGTTCCAGAACGCGATGGCGCTGGACGTGGCCATGGGCGGCTCGACCAACACCGTGCTGCACTTGCTGGCTGCTGCGCAGGAAGCGGGCGTGGATTTCACGATGGCCGACATCGACCGCATCTCGCGCAAGGTGCCGTGCCTGTGCAAGGCGGCGCCCGCCACCGACAAGTACCACATTGAAGACGTGCACCGCGCCGGCGGCATCCTGGGCATCCTGGGCGAACTGGCGCGCGCCGACCTGCTGGACCTGTCTTGTGGCAACGTGCACAGCGGCACGCTGGGCAACGCCATCCAGAAATGGGACGTGGCCGGTGACGCAAGCGAAGAAGCGCAGAAGTTCTACCGTGCCGCGCCCGGTGGCATCCCCACCACGGTCGCCTTCAGCCAAGACGCCACGTTCCTGACGCTGGACACCGACCGCAAGACGGGCTGCATCCGCAGCAAGGAAAGCGCCTATTCCAAGGACGGCGGCCTGGCCGTGCTGTACGGCAACCTGGCCGAGAAGGGCTGCATCGTCAAAACCGCCGGCGTGGACGAATCGCAATGGGTTTTCACGGGCCGCGCCCGCGTGTTCGAAAGCCAGGACGACGCCGTTGAAGGCATCCTGGGCGACAAGATCGTGGCGGGCGACGTCGTCGTGATCCGCTACGAAGGCCCCAAGGGCGGCCCCGGCATGCAAGAAATGCTGTACCCCACGTCGTACCTCAAGTCCAAGGGCCTGGGCAAAACCTGCGCCCTGTTCACCGACGGCCGTTTCTCAGGCGGCTCGTCCGGCCTTGTGATCGGCCACGCCTCGCCGGAAGCGGCCGAGGGCGGCACGATCGGCCTGGTGGAAGAAGGCGACATCATCGAAATCGACATCCCCAACCGCAAGATGCACCTGGCGGTTTCCGACGAAGAACTGGCTCGCCGCCGCGCCGCGATGGACGCGCGCGCTGACGGCTGGGAGCCGGTCGGCCGCGAACGCGTGGTATCGCAAGCCCTGCAAGCCTACGCAGCATTGGCCACGTCGGCCGACCGCGGCGCGGTGCGCGACCTGTCGCAGCTGAAGCAAAAAGCCAAGCGCTGATCGCGGCGCGAGTGTGGGAAGAACGGCGCCCGTGGGGCGCCGTTTTATTTGCGCGGTGCGGCGTCATTGGGGTCGCAAGACACCGCGCAATGTAGCGGGATACTGCGAAATACAGGGTTAAAGCGGTAAATTCGATCTACAACATATAGGCTGTTTTTTAGGCTTCAAGGACGCCCGACATGGCTTTGAATTCCGATGCATTGCGCGTGTTTCTCGGCGTGGTTGACGCCGGGTCGCTTAGCGCCGCGGCCGAGCTGCTGGGGCAGACGGCGTCGGGGGTCAGCCGGGCCTTGGCACGGCTGGAAGATGACTTGGGCGTGATGCTGCTGAACCGCACCACGCGGCGCATGGAGCTGACCGAAGAGGGCGCACACTTTCTGCCCAAGGCGCGGCAGATTGTCGCGTCGCTGGACGAGGCCGAAGAGTGCATGCGCATGGTGCATCAGCGGCCGGCGGGCAGATTGCGGGTGGATGCGTCGGTGCCGGTGATGCTGCATTGCGTGGTGCCGCACGTGGGGGAATTTCGGTGTGAGTATCCCGAGATCACGTTGGAACTGACCAGCAACGATCGCATCGTGGACCTGATAGAGCACCGCACCGACATCGCGATTCGCATGGGGCCGCTGACGGATTCCACTTTGCATGCGCGCGTATTGCGGCCGTCGCCGCGCTGGATGATGGCCAGCCCCGACTACATCGCGCGGCGCGGCGCGCCGGAAACGGTTGAGGATCTGGCGCGGCATGAAGTGCTGGGATTCACGCAGCCCGAAAGCCTGAACCTGTGGCCGCTCAAGCACGCGGGCGGCTCCAGCTTTCAGGCGACGCCGACGCTGGCCACATCAAGCGGAGAAACGCAGCGCCAGTTGGCGCTACGCGGCGTGGGCATCGCCTGCCTGTCGGATTTCGTGGTGCGCGAAGATATCGCGGCGGGCAGGTTGGTGAAGGTGATGGAAGGCGTGTACAGCGATCACCTGCAACCGATGCACGCCGTGTACCACCGCAACACGCAGCTGTCGCGGCGCATTGCCTGCTTTCTGGATTTCTTTGCGCAGCGGGTTTGAGGCGTTCTTGACGCGTTCTTGACGCGTTTCTGAAGCGCTCCTGAAGCGTTTCTGGCGCGCGACTTGCACAGCCATGCAAGCCGCGCGAAGGTCGAAGTGAAGGCGGCCCCGCCCGCCTGCCGCCTTCTGCTCCTTACGCGTGCAGCGCCCGTCCGAACGCAGCCAGCACCGATTCGTGCAGTGTTTCCGACAGCGTCGGATGGGCGAACACGGTGTGCATCAAGTCTTCCTCGGTGGCTTCCAACGACGCCGCCACGCCATAGCCGGTGATCAGCTCGGACGCTTCGGGATGGATGATGTGCGCGCCCAGCAGTTCGCCTGATGTCGCATCGAACACGGTCTTGACCAGCCCTTGGTCTTCGCCCATGGCGATGGCCTTGCCGTTGCCGGCAAAGGTGAATTTGCCAACGCGGATCTCGCCGCCGTGGGCCTTGGCGTGTTCGCGCGCGCGGGCTTCCGTCATGCCGATGCTGGCCACTTGCGGGTATGAATACGTGCAGGCGGGGATGCGCAGCGGATCGATGGCGTGCACCGTCTTGCCCGCGATGGCTTCCACGCACAGCACGCCTTCATGGCTGGCCTTGTGGGCAAGCCAGGGCGCGCCGGCCACGTCGCCGATGGCGTAGACGCCGGGTTCGCCGGTGCGGCAGTGTGCATCGGTGACGATGTGGGTCTTCTCGACCTGCACCCGCGTCTTCTCCAAGCCCAGATCTTCAACGTTGCCAACGATGCCGGCCGCGACGATGACGCGGTCCACCTCAAGCTGCGTCTTTTTACCTTGCTGTTCCAGCGTCACGTTGACGCCCGTGGCGCTTGGCGACGAGGCGGTGACGGCGCATTGCGTCAGCACGCGGATGCCTTGTTTCTCGAACGCCTTACGCGCCAGCTGCGAAATTTCCGCGTCTTCTTGCGGCAGAATTTCGGGCGTCATGTCGATCAGTGTCACGTCCGAACCAATGGCGCGGTAGAAGCTGGCGAACTCCGCGCCGATGGCGCCCGCGCCCACAACAAGCAACGTCTTCGGGATCTGGGTGGGCGCCAGGGCCTGGCGGTAGGCCCAGATGCGGTCGCCCAGCGGCAACGCGGGCAGTTCGCGGGCGCGCGCACCGGTCGCCAGGATGATGTGCTTGGCGGACAGGGTCGCGCCGTTGTCCAGCGCCAGCTTGCCCGCGCCGGCCAATTGCGCGCGCGCGGCGTACACCGTCACGCCGTTTTTCTTCATCAGATGCGCCACACCCTGGCCTAGCCGGCCCGCTACCTTGCGCGACCGCGCCACCATGGCGGCCAGGTCGGCGCGCGCCTCACCGGTGCCGGTGACGCCGTAGTGTGACGCTTCCTGGCAGGCGCGCAGCACCGTTGCGCTGTGCAGCAAGGCCTTGGTGGGTATGCAGCCCCAGTTCAGGCAGATGCCGCCCAGCTCGGCGCGTTCCACCAAGGCCACCGACATGCCCAGCTGCGCGGCGCGGATGGCGGCCACGTAGCCGCCGGGGCCGCCGCCAACGACGACTAGATCAAACACGTTCTTCGTCATCGTGGGGCTCACAGCAAAATGCGCACGGGGTTTTCGATCAGCGTGCGCAAGCCAGCCAGCCAGCGCGCGCCCACCGCGCCGTCCACCGCGCGGTGGTCGGCGGACAAGGTCACGGTCATGACGGTGGCGGCGACCAGTTCACCGTTGTCGCCGACGACGGGCCGCCGTTCGGCCGCGCCGACGGCCAGGATGGCGGCCTGCGGCGGGTTGATGATGGCGGCAAATTGGCTGATGCCGTACATGCCCAGGTTGCTGACCGTCAGCGAGCCGCCCGTGAATTCCTCGGGCTTCAGGCGGTTGATCTTGGCGCGCCCGGCCAGCTCGACGATTTCACCGGCAATGGCCGACAGGGACTTGATGTCCGCGTCGCGCACGATGGGCGTGACCAGGCCGCCGTCGGTGGCGACGGCCACCGAGATGTCGGCGCCCGCGTGATATTCGATGGCGTCTTCGTGCCAGCTGACATTCACTTCGGGCACTTCGCGCAGCGCCAAGGCGGCGGCGCGAACGATGAAATCGTTGACCGAAAGCTTGACCGCGCCGCCGTGATTCGCTTGCGCGCGCAGGGCCAGCAGCGCGTCCATCTTGCAGTCCACCGACAGGTAGAAGTGCGGCACGTTCTGCTTGCTTTCCGTCAGGCGGCGCGCGATGGCGCGGCGCATGCCGGTGTGCGGCACGCGGCGCGCGGCCGGACGGCCGGACGGTGGCGTGGTGGTCGCGGTGGGCGACGGCGCACGGTTGCGCGCGGCTTCCACGTCGCGGCGCACGATGCGGCCATGCGGGCCGGTGCCGGTCACGCCCAACAGGTCCACATGCCACTGCGCGGCCAGGCGGCGCGCCAGGGGGCTGGCGAACAAGCGGCCACCGGGAACGGGGGCGGTGGAGGCGGGAGCAGCATCAGAGGGCAAGGGGGGCGGGGCCGCGGGTGCTCCCGCAGACCCGGCGGCGGCAGCCGATGAACCAGCAGCCGATGAACCAGCAGCGGATGAGCCGGCAGATTTCGCTGCGGACGTTTCCCCAGCCGCCGCCGCCGCCGCCGCGCCGCCATGTTCCGCCAACGCGCGATCAGCCGCCGAGGCATCTTCGCCTTCGGCCAGCAGCACGCCGATTACCGTGTTGATCGGCACCGACGCCGCGCCGGCCGGGACCACGATGCGGGCCAGCACGCCCGCATGCTCGGCGTTGATTTCGACGATGGCCTTTTCGGTTTCGATTTCCGCCAGCGCATCGCCGACGGCGACCGTGTCGCCTTCCTGCTTGAGCCACTGGTGCAGGTTGCCGCCCGAGGTATCGGCGGCAACAGAGGGGAGCTTGATTAGGTGAGCCACGATGTTCGTCCTAGTTGGCGGCGCCGGCCAGATCGGGCCGGTAGTCGGCGGGGTCGTCGTATTCGACCAGTTCCAGCACGTTGCCTTCGGGGTCGCGGAAGAACGCCAGCCACGTGCCGGGGCGCACTTCCATGGGCGCGGGCGTGCTGTCGAAGACCACGCCCCGGGCTTGCAGGTTGCGCACCACCCCTGCCAGGTCGCGCACGATGAAGGTCAGGTAGGTGGCGCCCTGGCGATCCAGGATTGCCGCGCCGCGCACGGCCGTCTCCGGCGCCACGCTCGGTTGCAGCAGCTTGATGCGTTCGCCGTACGGCGTCTGCAAGCGCGCCACGTCGTAGCCATGCGCGGTAAGGCCCGTTGCCCGTGCCTTGTCGGCGGGCACGCTGACGCGGTTCACCAGCTTCAGGCCGACGACGTCGGTGTAGAACGCCAGCAGCGCGTCCAGATCCCGGCAGCAGATGCCGACTTCCATCGGCACGGTCATGTGCATCGCAGTCATGCCTGTTCCCCCAGATCGGCCAGCACGTCGGCCAGCCCGGCCAGCACTTCTTCGGTGTCCGCGAACGCCGCGCGTTCCAGCACCTTCGAGATGCTGGGCGACGCCTCGCCACCCGTCACGCGCTTGATCGGCTGATCCAGCCAGTCGAAATAGCGGCGCTGGATTTCATCGGACAGCATCGCGCCGTACGACGTACCGCGCGCGCCTTGCTCCACGATCAGCACGTTGTTGGTCTTCTGGATGCTGGCGCCGATGGTGTCCCAGTCCAGGCTGGCGCGGTCCAGCGTGCGCAGGTCGATGACCTCGGCGTCCACGCCCGCCTCTTCGGCCGCCTTCAACGCCCGGCTGACCATCGACAGGTACGTCAGGATGGTGACCTTGCCGCCCGTGCGGCGCACGCGCGCCTTGCCGAACGGAATGGCGTAGTCCAGGTCGCCGTCGGGCACCTCGCCCGTCGAGGCGTACAGGTCCACGTGTTCGATCACCAGCACGGGGTCCTTCGAGGCCAGCGCGGTATTCATCAGGCCCACGTAGTCATACGGCGTGGACGGCGCCACGATGCGCCAGCCCGGCGCCGTGGCAAAGATGCCGGCTGGGTCCATCGAGTGTTGCGAGCCATAGCCCGTGCCCATCGCAACCTTGGTGCGCAGCACGAACGGCACGTCGATGTCGCCGCCAAACATGTGACGGGCCTTGCCGATCTGGTTGAAGATCTGGTCAGCCGCCACCCACATGAAGTCGGGGTACATGAATTCAACGATGGGTTTGTAGCGCCCGTCCATCGCCAGGCCGCCGCCCAGGCCCGCGAACGCGTTCTCGGAGATGGGCGTGCCCAGCACGCGGTCGGGGTACTTGTCCTTCAGCCCGCGCGTGGCGCCGTTGGTGCCGCCCTTCAAGCGGTGCACGTCTTCGCCCAGCACGACCACGCCGGCGTCCGTTTCCATGCGGCGGTCCAGCACGTCTGCCACTGCGTCGACAAACTTGCGTTCGACTTTCGCGCCCGTGTGGTCGTCGGCGTCCTGGTAGCGCAGGCCGGCCAATTCGGCGCCGTCGCTGCGCAGGCCCACGTCGCGGAAGTCGGGGCGCGGCCACAGGTCGGCGCGCACGCGGCGCTTGCCGCCGTCAGCGGCTTCGGTCAGGCGGCCGCACACGTCTTTCATGACGTCCTTGCAGCGCTGGCGCAGCGCATCCACCTCGGCTTGCGTGATCAGTTTGCGGCCGATCATTTCGGTAGCGATCTTGTCCAGCGGATCACGTTGGCGCCACTGGGATTCTTCGTCTTTGGTGCGGTAGCCGAAGGCGCTGCCGGGGAAGGGGCCGTTCTGGTGGAAGAAGCGGTACACGTCCACTTCGACAATCGTCGGGCCATTGCCGGCGCGCATGTGCGCCACGGCTTCGGACATGGCCAGGTGCACGGCCAGCGGGTCCATGCCGTCGACTTTCCACGACGGAATATTGAACGCCAGGCCGCGTGCGGACAGGCGCGGTTCGGCGGTGGATTCTTCCACCGTGGTCGACACCGCGTAGCGGTTGTTCTCGATGAAAAAGCACAGCGGCGTTTTCCATGCGGCCGTCAGGTTCATCGTTTCCAGGACCGAGCCGATGTTCACCGCGCCGTCACCAAAGTAGGTCACGGCCACGCGGTCGGTGCCGGCGTGCTTGTGTGCCCAGCCCGCGCCCGCCGCCAGCGGCACGCCGCCACCCACGATGGCGTTGGTGCCCAGCGCGCCCGCTTCCAGCCAGCGCAGGTGCATGCTGCCGCCACGGCCCCGGCAGAAGCCTTGCGCCAGGCCCATGATTTCAGCCAGCGTCTTTTGCAGCACGTCGTCGATGGCGGGCGTCAGCGGGTTGCGCGGGTCCAGGCCCAGCGGCGCCACGTGTTGCAGCGCCTTGGCCAGAAATTGATGGTGGCCGCGATGCGAGCCGTTGATCTGGTCGCCCGCGCCCAGCGCCAGCACCGACCCGACGGCGCCGCCTTCCTGGCCCACGGACGAATGCGCGGGGCCGTGCACCAGGCCTTCGGCGGCCAGGTCCAGCACGGCCTCTTCAAAGGCG
Organism: Achromobacter sp. B7; assembly: GCF_003600685.1. Lineage (NCBI taxonomy): Bacteria > Pseudomonadati > Pseudomonadota > Betaproteobacteria > Burkholderiales > Alcaligenaceae > Achromobacter > Achromobacter sp. B7. Next base: position 5,655,822 of record NZ_CP032084.1, on the reverse strand, counting down.
CGGATCCAGTGCAGCTGGGTCAGCATCGTGCCCAGCAGGGCGGGGTCCGCCTGCTGCCAGTCACGCGCCTCGACCGTCAGTTGCCGCCAGGGCGCTTGGGGCTCAAGCGATTGGTAGGTGGCCATGAGTGAATCTCCAGAATGTTTTTAAGCGTCGGTGCGGTTAGAGGTAGCTGTAGCGGCTCCAGCCGCCGTCGGCCACCAGGGTGTGTCCGGTGATATAGGCGGCCTGGCGTGAAGCCAGAAAGACCGCCAGGTCGGCCATTTCGGCCGGCTGCGCCATGCGGCGCAGCGGGGTGCGCTGCTTCAGGCGTTCGGGGTCCAGGCGGCCACGCGCGGCCAGGTCGCGCACCAGATCGGTCTCGACGTAGCCGGGGGCCAGCGCGTTCACGCGTACGCCCATCGGACCCCATTCCACGGCCAGCGTTTCGGTCAGCAGCACCACCGCGCCCTTCGTGGCGCAATACGCTGCGCGGTCGGGCGCCGCCACCACGCCGTACATCGATGCCAGGTTGATGATGCTGCCCGCGCCCGCCGGCACCATGCGGCGGCCGGCGGCCTGCGCGCACAGGAACACGCCGGTCAGGTTGATGTCCACGGCGCGGCGCCATTCGTCCACGGTGACTTCCAGCGTGGGCTTGTTGGCCGAGATGCCGGCGTTGTTGACCAGCACGTCAACGCCGCCCCAGGCCTGTTCGACCTGCGCAAACGCGCGCTCGACGGCGTCGGCGTCGGTGACGGACGCCTGCACGGCCATGGCCTGGCCGCCGGCCGAGGTCAGTTCGGCCACGGCGGCCGCCAGCGCGGCGGCGTCCATGTCCAGCAAGGCCACGCGCGCGCCCTGGCGCACGAACGCGTGGGCGGTGGCCAGGCCAATGCCCTTGGCGCCGCCGGTGATGACGACGCGTTGGCCGCGCAGGTCGCTATGGATGACTTCTGTGGTGTGGTCCAAGGTAGATGCCTGTAAAGGTTGTGCGTTGCGGCGGGGTCAGACCGCCAGCCATTCCTGGACCACGTCCTGGCGCTCATGCAGCTGCGCGGGCGGTCCTTCGAACACGATGCGGCCGTGGCCCATGACGCTGACGCGCGTCGATACCTTCAGCGCGATCGTCAGCTTCTGCTCCACCAGCACCACCGACACGCCGCGCTTGTGGATATCGCGGATGACGTCGGCGATCACTTCCACGATCTTCGGCGCCAGCCCTTCGGTGGGTTCGTCGATCAGCATGACCTTGGGGTTGCCCAGCAGCGAACGGCACATCGTCAGCATCTGCTGTTCACCGCCCGACAGGTTGCCGGCCTTTGTGTTGCTGCGTTCCTTCAGGCGCGGGAAGTAGTCGAACATCTGCGCCACTGTCCAATGGGGCGCGTCGTCGCGCTTGGGCTGTTCGCCCATGCGCAGGTTTTCGTCCACGGTCAGGTTGGCGAAGACCTCGCGTTCCTCGGGCACGAAGCCCACGCCGGCGCGCGCGATTTCAAAGGGACGTTTGTTGGTAATGTCGCGCCCTTCAATGGCGATGTGCCCGCCGGTTACGTCCACCAGGCCCATGATGCTTTTCATGGTGGTGGAGCGGCCGGCGCCGTTGCGCCCCAGCAGGCTGACGACTTCGCCGTGCCCGATGGATAGATCGATGCCGTGCAGGATGTGGCTCTTGCCGTAATGGGCATGCACGCCGTGCAGGCTGAGCAGGGGCGTTTGTAGTGAGGCTTGCGTCGTCATACCGTTTCCTCTCCCAGATACGCTTCGCGCACACGGGCGTCGCCACGGATGTCGGCGGGCGTACCGGTGGCAAGAATTTCGCCGTACACCAGCACGCTGATGCGATCGGCCAGCGAGAACACCACCTGCATGTCGTGCTCGACGATCAGCAAGGTGCAGTCGCGCGTGACGTCCTTGATCAGCTCCACCGTGTAATCGACTTCGTGTTGCGACATGCCGGCCATGGGCTCGTCCAGCAGAATGACCTTCGGGCGCGAAGCCAGCGTCATGCCGATTTCCAGCGAGCGCTGCTCGGAATAGTTCAGGTCGCCCGCGGCCGTTTGCTGCTTGGCCGTCAGCCGCACTTTTTCCAGCAGGCGGTCCACGTCTTCATTGACAGCGCGGTGCCGCGCAATGGGACGCCAGAAGTTGTAGACCAGCCCATGCATGCGCAACACCGCCAGGCGCAGGTTTTCGCGCACGGACAGGCGCGGAAACACGTTGGTGATCTGGAACGAGCGGGCCAGGCCCAGGCGGTTGATGGCTTCGGGGGACAAGCCGCCGATGGCGCGCGAACGCAGGTTGATGTCACCCGAGGTGGGCGCGAACGAACCCGACATCAGGTGAAACAGGGTCGACTTGCCCGCGCCGTTGGGGCCGATGACCGCATGGCGCTCGCCGGCTTCAATGGCCAGGTTCACGCCGCGAATGATCTGCGCTTGGCCAAAGGACTTGCGCACGTCGGTCAGGGTCAGGATGGAATGGCTCATTTTGCGGGCTCCAGCACGGGGGCGGCATCGCCGTCGTCGCGCCACAGGGCCAGCGCCCAGCGACACGCCAAGAGGCCCGTGGCGAACAAGGCCAAGGGCACCAGCCAGGTAGACAACGCCAGCGGCGCCCAGTCGTGACCGAACAGCGCAATGGGGGGCCAGCCCGCATCCGGGTTCATGGCCAGAAGCGCGCGGTAGTCGCGCGCGAACATGCGTTGCAGCAGCTCTACCAGGAAGACGGTGGCGGCGGTCAGCAGCAGGCCGGCAGCCACGGACACGACGGCGCGCGGCAGCCAGTTGGCCAGGCCCCGTTCGCGCAGCGACTTGGCGGCGCGCTGCACCAGGCCCACCAGGCCGTCCGGCACGAACAGCATCACCAGCACGAACAGAATGCCCTGGTACAGCAACCAGGAACGGGTAATGTCGGCCAGCGTCTGCGACAGGAATGTCAGTGTCGCCGCGCCCAGCACCGGACCCAGGAACGCGTTGACGCCGCCGATGTAGGCGAACAGCACCGCGTCGGTCGACAGCTTGACCTCGAACAGCACGTAGTTACCCGCTTCGATGTTCAACGCCTGCAAGCCGCCCGCGATGCCGGCGAACATGGCCGACAACGCAAACACCATCGTCTTGAGCGCATGCGGGCGATAGCCCAGATAGCGCAGCCGGTTGGCGTTTTCGCGCAGGCCCAGCGTCAGCCGGCCCAAGGGCGTGCGGGTCAGGCCATACAGCGCGGCCAGCGATATCAGCACCCAGGCCAGCACCAGGAAATAGACCTCGATGTCGGACCCGAAGGTAAAACCCCAGGCCGGCATGCGCATGGCGGACACGCCCGCTTCGCCACCGAACACGCCTTTCAAATGCGGCGCCAGCGCGTGCAGCAGTTCAGCCAGCGCCAACGTGATCATGGAAAAGTAGACGCCGGAACGCATGGTGGCGAACCAGCCCGCGACCAGGCCGAACAGCAGGCCGGCCACGCCGCCCACCAGCGGCATCAATGGCGTGGGCAACAAGCCCGCGCCGCCCAGCGCGTTCATGGCGTGAATGGTGGCAAAGGTGCCCACGCCAAAGTACGCGGCGTGGCCGAAGGACAGCATGCCGCCCTGGCCAGCCAGCAGGTTGAAGGCGCAGGCGAACAGCGCGGCGATCAACATCTGCACCGCCGCCACCAACTGGCCGGGCGGCAGCAGCCACGGCAAGGCGCACAACGCCGCCACGCAAACGATCAGCAGCAGCGCGCCGGATGCAATACGGGTCTGGCTCATGCCTGTTCTCCTTTCAGGCCCGACGGCTTGACCAGCAGCACCACCAGCATCAGCAGGAAGGGCAGGGTGGCGGCCAGGCTGGAAATCTTCACGGTCATCAAGCCGCCTACGCTTTCGGCCCATTCGCCCGCGCCGAACAGGCCGAACAGGGACGCCAGGCTGGCGTCGATACCCACCGAGAACGAACTGATCAGGCCGATCAGCAGCGAGGCGATCATGGCGCCTTCCAGCGACCCCAGGCCGCCTACGACGACCACCACGAACACCAGCACGCCCAGCTCAAGCGCCATGTTCGGGTTGGTGGTGTAGAACGCGCCGGCCACCGCGCCCGCCAGCCCGGCCATCGCCGCGCCCACGCCGAACACGCTCATGAAAACCAGCGGCACGTTGTGGCCCAGCGCTTCGGCCATGCGCGGCCGATAGATGGCCGAGCGCACCACAATGCCCACGCGAGTGCGCGACAGCAGCAGGTAGATGACGGCAAACATCGCCAGCGACACGCCGCCCATCAGCAGGCGATAGAAGGGGTAGTCCGCATCGAACACGCGAAAGGCCGCGAAGTTCAGGAAGGCCGGCACGCGGTAATCAACCGGAAAGTCGCCGTAGAACAGCTTGATGAGCTCGGCCACGATGAACGCCAGGCCAAAAGTCACCAGCAGTTCCTGCGCGTGGCCGAACTTGTGCACGCGGCGCAGGAAAAAGCGTTCGACGCCCATGCCCAGCACGCCCGAGATGATCGTGGCCAGCACCAACGCCGTCCAGAAACCCGTGACGGGCGTCAGCGTGTAGGCGGCGTATGCGCCAATCATGTAGAACGAGGCGTGTGCAAAATTCAACACGCCCATCATTCCAAAAATCAGTGTCAGGCCCGCCGACACCATGAATAGCAGCAGGCCGTAAATCACGCCGTTCAACAGCGAGACGGTAAAGTATTCCATGTCCGCTCCATAAATCTTTCGCGCTCAAGCCCGTGGCTTGCGCGATCCATTACGCACCTTGTTTTTCCGGCCCGCGCCGGCGTGCGCTTTTTTGTCAGGCGACGAACAAGGCGGGCGCGCAGGTTGCGCGCCGCCTTGCTTGGCGTCTTATTGCGGACGCTGCATCTTGCAGGTGGCCTGCACCGGGGCGGACACGTCCGCCGCCGCCAGCACCTTCACCGGCTCAAAGCCCATGTCGGTGCCGTCGGCCTTGTACTTGGCGTTCTTGCTGACCTTGGACACCACCATCGGCAGCTGCACCTGGTGGTCTTCGGCGCGCATCGTGTAGGTGCCCAGCGCAGACGTGTAGGTGACCTTTTCCAGCGCCAGCGCCAGGTCCGGCACGGACAGCTTGCCGTCCTTGGGCTTGACCTGCTTTAGCGCTTCACCCAGGAAGCGCACGCCGATGACGGTCTGCGGTTCGGTGTAGCTGGGGTAGTGGCCTGTCTTGGACTTGTAGTCCTCGGCGAACTTGGCGCCTTCGTCGCCGGCGGCTTCGATGTTGTACGGGTGCGCGATGTAGTGGCCCAGGGCCACGTCGCCGGCGTTGGCCAGGTTACCCACCTGGTCCAGGAACACGGTGGCAAAGCGCACTTTCAGGCCGGCGGATTGCGTGGCCTTCATCAGCAACAGCAGGTCGTTGGACCAGTTGCCGGTGATGACGGTGTCGGGCGTGGCCGAACGGATGCGCGCCACGTAGGGCGCGAAGTCCTGGATCTTGTTGACTTCGTGCAGCGTCTTGCCCACCACTTCATAGCCGTACTGCTTGGCAAAGCGCTCGGTGGCGCCTTCCATGTCCTGGCCCCAGGAATAGTTCTGGTTGATGGCGTACACGCGCTTGCCCAGCGTGCCGTCGGCCGACATCACCGACGCCAGCGACTTCACGCGCAAATCGGCGTTGGTGGTGAAGCGGAAGTGATAGAAGTGGCACTTCTGGCCGGTCAATTCCAGCGCTTCGCCGCCCATGTTCAGAAAGACGACTTCCTTGCCCGGGTTGCGCAGGTTGTGCTTGCGCACGTCTTCGGTCAGCTGGCCCGAAATGGCGGACGACGAGCCCTGCACCAACACCTGCACGCCTTCGGCGGCGGCGGCGCGGAAACGGTCGGACGCGCCCACGGGGCCGCCCTGGTTATCGAACTCGACCAATTCCAGCGGCTGGCCGTTCCAGCCGCCGGCGGCGTTGATGCGGTCCAGCTCATATTTGACCGCGGCGCGGAACATCAGGCCGGTCGAGGCCTGCGGGCCGGACAGCGTCTCGATCAGGCCGACCTTGACGGGTGCGGCGTGCGCCGATGCGGCGATGCCGGCCAGGCACAGCAGGCCGGTAGTGAAAGCCAATTTCATGCGTGTCTCCTCCGTGGAACGGGAGTGGTGTGTGCGTACGTAAAGATGCGTGCGACCGCCCTAGCAAGCGCGCTTGGTGGCGCCTATTCCATGGCCGTGAACGAGCAAATCGGGGAAGGGGATATCGCAAGATGGGGACGGACACCGTCGTGCTGCCGGGGGTGTCCGCCCTGTTGTCTCCGTCCTGTTTTTGCGGCGCTTCGGCCTTTGTTTTTTCTGACTGGCTTGCCTGAAAACGCGACTTGATTTACGCTTTCCGGATAAGTTGTCAGGTAACTTTATTAAGTTGTCTGATAAATAATAGGGCAAGCGTTTTTCTCGTGTCAAGCGGCGGATTGAGGAGTTCAATCACAGTGCCGGGGCGGCCGAGACACCAGGCGCGCCCACTTACACACGCTGGAGACAGGATGATTTCATTTGAAGGGCAGGTGGCCGCGATCACGGGCGCGGGCAATGGCATCGGCTTGGCAACGGCGCGCCTGATGGCCGCCCACGGCGCCCGGCTGGTGCTGACGGATATCGACGGCGCGCGGTTGGAAGAGATCGCGGCCGAACTGGACCCGACGGGCCAGCGCGTCTACACACATGCGCTGGACGTGTCGGTGTCGCATGAATGCGAGCGCGTGTTCGAGGCGGCGGCCAAGCATTTTGGCGGGCTGGACCATCTGGTGCATTGCGCCGGCATCTATCCCGAACAACTGGTCAAGGACACCAGCGACGAGGCGTGGCGCACACTGATGCGCGTGAATCTGGACGGCACGTTCTACGTATGCCGCGCCGCCCAGCGCCACCTGCGCCACAACGGGTCGATCGTGCTGCTGACCTCGTTGGCGGCGCAGCGCGGCAGCTACGCGCACGCGGCCTATTCCGCGTCCAAGGGCGCGGTGCAAAGCTTCACGCGCAGCCTGGCGCTGGAACTGGCGCCGCAGATCCGCGTGAACGCGGTGGCTCCGGGCATCATCGCCACGTCCATGACGCACGACCTGATCGGCCAGAAAGGCACGCATCTGCTGGAAAGCACGCCGCTGCGCCGCTTCGGCACCGCCGAGGAAATCGCCGGATCCATCGCATTCCTGTGTTCCCCGCTGGCCGGTTTCGTGACGGGCGAAGTCATGCAGGTCAACGGCGGCATCTACATCGCTTAAAGTGAAGGACGCCGCCATCACCTTTTCCCGATTTCCCATGTCGACGAATCACGATCAGGACACGCCGCGCAATCCGCCCAAGAGCTCGCTTTCCGCGGCCTTGGGCGATGCGTTGGCCGAACAGATACGCCAGGGCGTGCTAGCCCCCGGCGACCGCCTGCCCACCGAAAAGCAGCTGACCGAAACCTATTCGGTCAGCCGAGCGGTGGTGCGCGAGGCCTTGGCGCGCTTGAAATCCGAAGGCTTGATCACGTCGCAGCAGGGCAGCGGCGTGTTCGTGGACCCCAACTTCCAGCGCAACGCGTTTCGCATTGCCGCGCCCACGCCCGGCGACACCGAAGACCTGGAACACATCCTGGAATTGATGTTGTCCATCGAGGTCACCGCCGCGCGCTACGCGGCGCAGCGGCGCACCGATCAAGACCTGAAGAAGATGCGCCAGGCGCTGGTCGGCATGGAATACGCGCTGATCAACGACAAGCTGGGCGACGAAGAGGACTACCAGTTTCACCAGGCCATCGTGCAGGCCACGCACAACCCGCATCTGGTGTCGCTGAATGATTATCTGGAAGCGAATGTGCGGCGCGTGATCCGCAGCGCGCGCAACAACACGGCGCGCCGTTATGCCGAACGGATGGCCGCCGTGCAAAGCGAGCACCAGGCCATTTTCGTGGCCATCGAAGGCTCGGACCCCGACGCTGCCGGCCGCGCCGCCGAACAGCATCTGCGCAACGCGGCGGACCGGCTTCGCTTGTTCCAGGCCGAGCGCCCGGCGCCGGTGTAAGCGGCGCGGCGGTGACGCGCAACGGCGCTGGCTTCGCCCGTGTCGGGCCACCCTTTTCGGCCGCCGCTACGCGAAGGTCTGCTCCATTTCGCGCCGGAACTGCACCGCCGTCGAGCGCTCGTCATATTCCACGTCGCGCCAGCGAATCGCCTGCGACTGCCGCACCGGATGCTTGAGCTTGACCTGATGCGACAAGCCCAGCGGCAGATAGCCTTCTTCGACTGAATCGCGCGCCGGCATCAGCCGGCCGTACACCGTGTAGCCACCCTCGCCATCCAGGATCTGGCCGGCCTGCAAGTCGCGCTTGGCAGTGGCCACGACGTCGCCGTGCCAGCCGGCGGGCGCGCCGGTGGGTTCGCGCCGCAAGCCCACGCTGGCCACGCTGATGCCAAGCTCAAGGCCGATCAGGTGATACGGCTTGTACATGGCGGTGTAGTTGCCGCTGGGGTCGGTGACCAGCCCGTATTCCTGGAAGCAGCGGCGCACGTAGTCGCTGTCGGCTGCCAGCGTCACGTACACGCCCCAGCGCAGGTCGCGAAACACCGGGCGGCCGTCGCGTTCCAGCGATGAAATGACTTCCACCTGACCCCGGTGATGCAGGATGCCGCCGTCCTCGCGCGGGCGCAGCACACGCGCCAGATCGTCCACGCCGCAAGGCGGAAAGTGCAGGCCGGACGGTGACGGCAAGAGCCCCGTGGCGTTGGACACCGCCGCCATCTCGATGGCGCTTTTGGTGCCGTCCAGAAAGCTGTTGAACATCTGCGCGTTGAAGTCGCCGGCGGCCACCATTTCGGCGGTGAAGCCGTAGTACGGCCAGACGGTGTCGGGTGTCGAGGTGTGGAATTCCGGCAGGTACTTGGTGCCTTTGCCCGCCGCCATGACTTCAAAGCCGGCGGCGCGCGCCCAGTCCACCATCTCGCAGATCAGCGCGGGCTGGTCGCCATAGGCCAGCGAATAGACGATGCCCGCCTCGCGCGCGCGGCGCGCCAGCAGCGGGCCGGCCAGGGCGTCGGCTTCGACGTTGACCATGATGATGTGCTTGCCGTATTCGCAGCAGGCCAGCACGTGGGTGATGCCGGCGGCGGCCTGCCCGGTGGCGTCGATGACGATGTCGACGTCGGGGCTGGCAATGACGGCCAGCGGGTCGTCGCTGAAGAAGACCTTGCCGTTTTTCAGGGCGTCATTGGTGCTGGCGGCATTGAGCGCGGTGGCCGGCCAACCTACCCGTGTCAGTGCCGCGCGGGCGCGATCGGGCGCCAGATCCGCCACCGCCACCAGTCGCATGCCCGGCGTGCGAGGGGCCTGGCTCATGAACATGGCGCCGAACTTTCCGGCGCCCAGCAATGCAACACGCAACGGCTTGTGATCGGCTTCTCGCTGCTTGAGCAGACGGTACAGATTCATGGTGCGGGCTCCTCCGGGGTGGGGGTACAGCCAACACAGAATAGTCCTAAATCATGACGGCTGAACAGCAGCCGCCCGGACTCATTCGTCCGCCGTATAGAGCTCGCCCGCCAGCACGTTGCGCCAGTTTTTCCAGGTAACGCGAGGGCGGTCGGTGACCTGGCGGTTATAGGGCGCGTCAAACAGAATGTGCTTCCAGCGCGGCTTAACGGCGCCTTCGATATGCGGCTTGTCGTCGATCAGCAGGTCGCCGTGCACCAGCGTCTTGTCCTTGGTCAGGATCAGCCGGGCGGTGGCGTCGCGCCCCAGGTTCTTTTCGACCCACAAGTACTTTTCGGCCACGCAGTTTTCAAACTGCGACAGCGGCGACGTGCAGATGCGCACGTCCATGCCCAAGGCCAGCAGTTCCTGCACGGCCTCCAGGGCGCCGGGCACGGGCGGCAAGTTGCGGATGAAGCCGGGCGCCGTATAGATGGCTTCGGCCATGCCGCGAAGTTCGGGCAGATAGTCCTCGCGGATGTGGAAGGACTTGCGGTCTTCGAATTCAATGGGGGCGATATCGGGATGGCGCACGCGCCAGGCGTCGATGAACGCATGTTCGAAATCGGCCAGCACGCCGTCTTGGTCCAGCAGGATGATCATGGCGATCCCAGGGGTTGCAACCCAGCGATTGTGCCAGAGCGCGGCTATGCGTCCAGCGGCCGGGATTGGGCAACGATCCGGTAGCGGCTGCCGCCCGACAGAGACTCCGAAGCCACCAGCACCAGGCGGTCATAGCGCCAGATCAGCGGTGTTCGGGCGCCGTCAGCGGCGTCGGCGGGCAGGCGCGGAGGCGGCTCCGCGTGTTCGATGTTGCGCAGCAGCGTGACGTGGGGGCGAAAGGGTTGGGGTGGCTTGGCAAGACCGTAGCCCGCCAACCGTTGCCACAGATCATCGTGCACCGCTTGCAGCGCGGGCGGCGTGTCACGCGGCCCCGCCCACAGAATGCGCGGGCGCTGAAAGACGTCCAGGTGGTCCAGCGGCACCTCGCCCGGCGCGATGCCATAGCCGGGCGTGGCGGCGGCCAGCGTGTCGGCCAATTGCGCCTCGACCGGCCCCAGAAACGCCAGGGTCAGATGCAGCGTCTCGGTGCGCATGACGCGGCCGCCGCAGGCGGGGCGGGCGGCTTGCGCCCACTGGGCCAGCGATGCTGCCAGTTGCGGTGACGGCCACAGGGCGTAGAAAAGGCGGACGGTGGACATGCGCCGATTGTAGGCGCGCCGTCTGCGGTTCGTCGTCCGCAGTTCGTTCCGTGCAGTTCGCTCCGCGCCGTTCCCGGCGCGCTTTCGGACGCGCGTCGGGCGATGGATCAGCTGCCGGTGTTTTCCGACTTGCGCAGGCGCGACAGCGCGGTGTCGAAGCGTTCGACGCCAGGGCGTGCCGGGCGATCAAAACGCTCCACGCCGGGTCGCGTCGGCTTGTCGAATCGTTCCACCCCCGGTCGGGCGGGCGCATCGAAGCGCTCGACGCCAGGGCGGGTGAAGCGTTCCACGCGTTGCGGGGTCTGCGTCTTGGCTTGCACGCTTTGAGCGGCGGCCTGTTCACGCTTGGCGATGATTTCTTCGGCGCGCTGGTGGTGCGGCGCCATCTTGCGCACCATCACGCGGCCATCGCGGGGAAAGTAATTGATGCGGCGCGCGTGCACGTCGCCCAGATCCTTGCCCTTGACCGGAATGCCTTCCATCTTCAGATAGTTCAAGACGAAGATGGCGTTGCGTTCGCCGATGTTCATTTGCTGCATGGCGCTAAGCACCGCGCCGCCGCCGAACACCTTGGCTTCCAGGCGGTCGCGCACGGCGCCGGCCTTGAGCAATTCGTTGATCAGCACTTCCATGGCGAACGCGCCGTAGCGCATCGTCGCCGAGGCGGGCGACTGCATGTCGCCTTCCGGCAACATGAAGTGGTTCATGCCGCCCACGCCGGTAACCGGATCGTGAATACAGGCGGCAACACACGACCCGAGTACGGTCGAAATCATCAGGTCTTCGTCGGTGACGTAGTACTCGTTGGGGAGTACCTTCACCGCCTGACACTGGAACGCGCTATCGAAATAGTGGCGCGTTGCACGGGCTTCAAGACGGGAGACCATGGGACTTATCAGGCAAGAACGGCGATTGGGACACGAAGGACGGTGCTCGGCAAAACGTTGAATGTTTCAAAAAGTATAGAAAAATTTCGCTTTATTCTTACATATCCCGCGAGACAACGGGGGAAATGCTTGTAACGGCGGCGAACGATACGTCCCTGATTCATAACGCGCTTTGCCTCCATGGCGGCGACCCGCCACGACGCGTATGACGCCGCGGCGCGGGCGGGCGTCAGCAACGACGCCCGGAAATCATCGTACACAGGCGCGCGCGCGGTCTTTCCCCGGATCACGGGGACGTTCCGGCTTTATACGTAGCTTTAGAGATTGGGCAGGGCGGTTTTAGAACCGGGTGCTGCGCGTAACCGACCAACGCGCCGACAAGGCGCCCAGTGCGGCCGATGCCACCACGGCAGCCACCAGCACCGGCGTGCCGGGCAGGTGCAGCGCGAACTCGGCGCCGTAGCTGCGGGCCAGCCCCAGCAGCGCCTCGTTCAAGGGCGACAGCGCGATGGCCGATACGCCGATCGCCAGCAGCGACGCCACGGCGCCGGACAGTGCGCCCAGGTACAGGAACGGGCGACGCACGAAGGATTCCGTGGCCCCAACCAGCCGGGCGACGGCGATTTCCTCGCGTTGCGACAGCGCTTGCATGCGCACGGTGTTGAACACCGTGGCCAGCACCACCACGGCCACGCAGGCCGCCAAAAAGCCCAGCCCGATACGGGCAAAGCGCAGAATGGCCTCCAGGCGCTGCACCCAGGCGCTATCAAGCTGCACCAGGTCAACGTGGTTCCATTGCTTCCAGTCGGCGGCCAGTTTGTCGGCGCGTCCGGCCAGGTTGTCGCCGTCGGCCAGCGTGACGACCACGGCGTCCGGCAGCGGGTTGCCGGGCAGGACGGCCAGCGCCTGCTGCCACGCCGGGTTGGCGCGCAGGTCGGCAAGGGCGGCGTCGCGCCCCACCACGCGCACCGCGCGCACGTCGGCCTGGTAGTCGTCCTTGATGCGCTTGGCCACATCGGCGGCCGCGCCGGCGGGGGCGTCCACGCGCATGAACACGGTGACTTCGGGCGTGACGGACATTTCGCGCGCCACCGGTTGCACGGACACCAGAATGGCGCTGCCCAGCAAGGGCAAAGCCAGCGCCAGCGCCATCACCAGCAGGTTGGCCAAGGACGAAAAAGGTTGTTTGGCCAGACGTCGCACGGTGACCATCAACGCATAGCGGTGTTGCCGCAGCCAGGCGTTCATGCCGGTTCTCCCGGAAAGCCCATGCCCGGTTCGGCGCGGCTGCCGGTGCGCGGCGTGGCCCCGGTGGGTTGCCCGGCGTCGGGCGGTTGCGACGGGCCGTGCGAATCGGCGAACTTGCCCGGGTCAATGCGCAGCGTGCGCGTGGCGTAGCGCGCCATCAGTTCCTGGTCGTGCGAAGCGATCAGCGTCGTGACGCCCACGCGGTTGAAATCGCGAAACACGTTCATGATGCGCTGCGCGTTGTCATGGTCAAGGTTGGCGGTGGGTTCGTCGGCGATCAGGATGGCGGGCCGGTTCACGATGGCCCGCGCAATCGCCAGGCGCTGCTGTTCACCGCCGGACAATTCAATGGGGTTCAGGTCTTCTTTACCCGACAGGCCCACCTTGTCCAGCGCGGCGCGGGCGCGCGCGGCGGCCGAATCCCAGGGGTGACCCTGCACCGCCAGCGGCAGCATCACGTTTTCGAACGCGCTGCGATCGAACAACAGGTGCGTGTCCTGCAAGATGACGCCCACGGCGCGGCGCAGGTAAGGGCGCGCACGGGCAGGCAGCTTGTCCAGCCGTTGCCCGTTGACCTGGATGGACCCGCGGCTGGCGGGCTCCAACCCGCCGATCAACTTGAGCAGCGTGGATTTACCGGCGCCTGACGGCCCGGATACGAAAACGAATTCTCCCGCGCTAACGCGGAAGTTGATGTCGGCCAGGATATTTCGGCCGCGACCATATGATTTGAATACGTGCTGGAATTCGATCATGGCGGCTGTCGGATGAAGCCGCAATAGTAACTCGGGGACAGGATCGGGGCGTAAGCCGATTCGTGCCCGGGCTGTGAAAAAGCGTTTCGGTGTGACCGGATGGACACGTTTTGAGCAGAACGAAACAAACGCATCTCCGGACCCTGTGCAATCGAAAAAAGGCGTCCCCGTTTTCGAACGAAAACGCCGATTGATTTCGCCAGTGTCCCTAAATTTCAAGGGAATTCCCGGATGTGCCGGCCGCTGCGTGGACGCTACCATCCGCCCCATGCGTCGGCCCAACCCGGTCGATGCAAGGCTCGATTTGTCCCACACGGAGATCACGATGAAAGTACTGAAACTCGCTGCAATTGGCGCTGCACTGTTTGCCGCATCCTCGGCTGCCAATGCGGGCGCGACCTTCGATAACGTTAAAAAGAAAGGGTTTGTCCAATGCGGGGTTTCAACGGGCATTCCGGGTTTCTCGATTGCTGACAGCAAGGGCGAATACAAGGGCATCGACGTGGACATGTGCCGCGCCATCGCCTCGACCATGTTCGGCGACGCCACCAAGGTCAAGTTCACGCCCCTGAACACGCAGCAACGCTTCACCGCGCTGCAATCGGGCGAAGTCGACGTGCTGACCCGCAACACCACCGTGACGCTGACCCGCGACACGACGCTGGGCCTGATCGGCGTGGGCGTGAACTACTACGACTCGCAAGGCGTCATGGTCTCCAAGGACCTGAACGTCAAGAGCGCCAAGGAACTGAACGGCGCCACCATCTGCGTGCAGCCGGGCACGACCACCGAACTGAACCTGGCTGACTGGTTCCGCGGTCAGAAAATCGAATTCAAGCCGGTCGTGATCGACAAGTACGACGAAATCATCCGCGCCTTCTCGGCCGGCCGCTGCGACGCCTTCACGACCGACAAGTCGCAACTGGCTTCGACGCGCACCACGCTCGAGAACCCGGACAAGTACGTCATCCTGCCGGAAGACTTCTCCAAGGAGCCGCTGGGCCCCATGGTCCGCCAGGGCGACGAGCAATGGTTCAACGTCGTGCGCTGGTCGCTGAACGCCATGCTGGAAGCCGAGGAATACGGCATCACCAAGGCCAACGTCGATGAAATGACCAAGAGCCCCAACCCCAACATCCAGCGCATCCTGGGCGTGACCCCGGGCATGGGCAAGAACCTGGGCGTGGACGACAAGTGGGCCTACAACATCATCAAGAACGTGGGCAACTACGGTGAGAGCTTCGAAAACACGCTGGGCAAGAACAGCGCGATGAAGCTGGAGCGTGGTTTGAACGCGTCGTACAAGCAAGGCGGTTTGATGTACGGCTGGCCGGTGCGCTAACACACGGCTGCCCGGCAAAACGGAGCCTTAGCGCTCCGTTTTGCCTAGCCCGCCACCGAGCGGGCGGCAGGAGTGGGGGGCGTGGCCTTGCCGGCGTTGCCACCCGGTGTACGACTTCTGTAGATTCATCATGACGACTTCCAATAGAAACGCCCCAATTTCGGCTCCTCGCCGGCGGCTGAACTGGAATGATCCCGGAGTGCGCTCCGTGGTCTACCAGGTGCTTGCGCTGGCCGCGGTAGCCTGGGCCGTGTGGTTCCTGGTTTCCAACACGCTGCATAACCTGTCCGTGCGCAACATCGCCACGGGCTTCGGTTTTCTAAGCCGTGAAGCCGGGTTTGCGATCGGTGAAACCGCCATCGCCTACACCCCCGCCAATGATTACGGCCGCGCCATCCTGGTCGGCCTGCTCAACACGCTACGCGTTGCCGTCATCGGCATCGTGCTGGCCACCATCCTCGGTACCCTGATCGGTATCGGCCGCTTGTCCAAGAACTGGCTCGTCGCCAAGATCACCTCGGTTTACGTCGAAGTGATGCGCAACGTGCCGCTCTTGCTGCAACTGTTCTTCTGGTACGCGCTGATCACGGAAAACATGCCGGGTCCGCGCCAGGCGCACAACCCGCTTCCCGGCGTGTTCATCTCCAACCGGGGCCTGAAAGTGCCCGGCCTGGAAGGCAACTCGCTGGACTGGATGCTGGCGGGCCTGGGCCTTGCCATCGTCGCGATCATCTTTCTTGGCCACTACGGCAAGAAGCGCCACGAAGCCACCGGCCACATGTTCCCGCTGGGCCGCTGGGCCATCGGTCTGCTCATCGGCCTGCCGTTCATCGGCTGGCTGGTCAGCGGCGCGTCGTTGACGCTGGACATGCCGGCGTTGAAGGGCTTTAACTTCTCGGGTGGCTTGACGCTGTCGCCGGAATTCGCCGCGTTGCTGGCGGGCCTGGTGATCTACACGTCGGCGTTCATTGCCGAAGTGGTGCGCTCGGGCATCCAGGCCGTCAACAACGGCCAATGGGAAGCCGCCGGTTCGCTGGGTTTGCCACGCGCCAAGGTGCTGCGCCTGGTCATCCTGCCGCAGGCGCTGCGCGTGATCATCCCGCCGATGACCAGCCAGTACCTGAACCTGACCAAGAACAGCTCGCTGGCGGTCGCCATCGGCTACCCCGACATCGTGTCGGTCGTGAACACCACGCTGAACCAGACGGGCCAGGCCATCGAGGGCATCCTCATCATCATGGGCGCGTACCTGACGGTCAGCCTGTCGATCTCGATATTCATGAACTGGTACAACAAGCGCATCGCGCTGGTGGAGCGTTGAGATGAGCAGCACTACGCATACCCCCACCGAAGCCATGCCGCCGCCCAGCACCCACGTGGGCGCGTGGCCCTGGCTAAGATCCCGTCTGTTCTCGTCGCCGCTGAACATCCTGATCACGGTACTGCTGGCGTGGTTCCTGTTGATGTCGGTGCCGGCGCTGCTGGAATGGGCGTTCTTCAAGGCCGACTTCAACGCCGCCAACGCCCAGGAATGCCGCGCTTCCGGTGGCGCCTGCTGGGCGTTCATCATCGAGAAGCACCGGCTGATCCTGTTCGGCACGTACCCGTTCGACGAGCAATGGCGTCCGCTGATCGCCACCATCATCCTGGTGGCGGTCATTGTTTGCAGCGGCATCCGTCGTTTCTGGAACTGGAAGCTGGCGGTCATCTGGGTCGTCGGCCTGACCGCCGTGGCGCTGTTGATGTGGGGCGGCGTGTTCGGCCTGACCTACGTCGAGAACGCCCGCTGGGGCGGCCTGCCGCTGACGCTGATCCTGTCCACGTTCGGCATCGCCTTTGCGTTCCCCATCGGCGTGCTGCTGGCCCTGGGCCGGCGCTCGAAGATGCCCGCCATCAAGGCGCTGTGCGTTGTGTACATCGAGCTGATTCGTGGCGTGCCGCTGATCAGCCTGCTGTTCATGTCGTCGGTGATGCTGCCCTTGTTCCTGCCGGAAGGCTTTTCGATCGACAAGCTACTGCGCGCGCAGATCGCCATCATCATGTTCGCCGCGGCCTACATCGCGGAAACGGTGCGTGGCGGCTTGCAGGCGATCCCGAAAGGGCAGTACGAAGGCGCCGATTCGCTGGGCCTGAACTACTGGCAGCAGATGCGCAAGATCATCTTGCCGCAAGCGCTGAAGATCGTGATTCCGCCGCTGGTCAGCATTTTCATTGCGCTGTTCAAAGACACGTCGCTGGTCGTCATCATCGGTATCTTCGATTTGACGCTGGCAGCCAAGGCGGCTTTGTCAGATGCGGCATGGCGCGGATTCGGCGTAGAGGCCTACCTGTTCATCTCGGCGATCTACTTCGTGTTCTGCTTTTCCATGTCCAAGTACAGTCAGGCGCTTGAAAAACGTCTTGCGACTGATCACAAACGCTAGCCCCTGGCGCGCGCCCGCCTGCCGGTGGGCGCGCACAGCGATATTTACGGGAGTACAGGCATGTCGGATGCCATTATTCGTATGCAGGACGTGAACAAGTGGTACGGGCAGTTCCACGTGTTGCGCAATATCAATCTGGACGTGGCGCAAGGCGAGCGCATCGTGGTGTGCGGCCCTTCGGGGTCGGGCAAGTCCACGATGATCCGCTGCATCAACCGTCTGGAAGAGCACCAGAAAGGCCACATCATCGTGGACGGCACGGAGCTGACAAATGACCTGAAGCACATCGAGACGATCCGCAAGGACGTCGGCATGGTGTTCCAGCACTTCAACTTGTTCCCGCACCTGACCGTGCTGGAAAACCTGACGCTGGGCCCTATGTGGGTGCTGAAGAAGCCGCGCGCGGAAGCCGAAGCCACGGCCATGAAGTACCTGGAACGCGTACGCATTCCGGAACAAGCCAAGAAATTCCCCGGCCAGCTGTCAGGCGGCCAGCAACAGCGCGTGGCCATCGCCCGGTCGCTGTGCATGAACCCCAAGATCATGCTGTTCGATGAGCCCACTTCGGCGCTTGACCCCGAAATGGTCAAGGAAGTGCTGGACGTAATGGTGTCGCTGGCCCAGGAAAGCGGCATGACGATGATCTGCGTAACCCACGAAATGGGCTTCGCCCGCAAGGTCGCCAACCGCGTCATTTTCATGGACCGTGGCGAGATCATCGAACAGAACAACCCGGATGAATTTTTCGATAATCCGCAGAACGAACGGACGAAACTGTTCTTGAGCCAGATCTTGCATTGATCGGCTGAAGATCAGAAAAGTCGTTTGTGGTAAGCGCCCCAAGAGTCGGATTTTGGTCCGACTGTTGGGGTGTTTTTATTATTGCGGCGGTATGCGGGGGCTGATGAAGCGCGGGTTAGGTCGGTGGAAGTTCGATGCGTTCGAGGGCTTAGTATGTAGCGTTGCGGCATTTCGATATGCGGGCGGTTTCGGCGAAAAGCGAGCATACGCGTCACCGCACCGACATCCGCGCGTGGCCGCGCAGCGGCCATAACCCTCCGCTCCCGTGTCAGCTCTAAATATCGGCTACATCGCGCAGCCGTACGCCGGAGAAGTTGGCCGCACTCAATGCATCAAACATCGCGCGGTCGCAGATAGGAGGTGCTCCCATGCGATCCTGGCGGAAGATATGGGCGTCTCCCACAAGCTCCTGTTTGAACACCAAGCTGGCTCCGCCAACGAGGCTATAGAGCTTCTCGTCCTGGCCTGTCTGATAATTGCGGTCGAGCTTGATCCTCACGCGAGAAGCGGCTTCATCCAGGGCATCGAGTCTGCGCAGCACATTCCCAAGGTAGTACTGAGGACCGGGGCTGCCGTCAGCAAGGCTGAAGTCGCATGCCACAAAGGCAAACGCCTCGGCGTCCAATTGCTCAAACAGTTGCTTCAACGGCTCCGACACAATCCATATGCCAGCGAGCTCTTCCAGATCGCGTGGCATTCCGCCTTTCTCCGATACATGAACCAGGTGCGGACGCTCCGGATACTGATCTGGCATTCCATTGGGACACGAGACGACATTCATCCCCGGATCGATCAGCGTCTGTTCGTTGGCAATTTCTATGCCGGGAACCCTGCCGTTTCCCAAGAAGCTGGCGTCGATCAGGAAAAATTTTCCCTTATGCGATGCGGCTTCGCCTGACACTTCAATGGCGGTGGGTTCGGTCACGGTGGGTTCCATCATGGATGTGGGCGCAGAACGGGAAGGCAGGTGCGCCGATGCTAACGGGGCTTTAACGCAGCCACAAGTTCCGTCGAAGTGCTGCCTGTGAGACTTGATTCACTTGGCCGCTTCCGGCCAGAAGCGGAAGAGCATCGGACCGAGCTCTTGTATTGCAGGCTGTACCAGACCATGCCAACTTCAGTGAACGGAATCTCAAGTTGAATGAACTTCATAAGCGACGTTAATGAAGGATCATCCGAGATGATTGTGGGGGAGCCGCCGCTTTAGTTGCTAAAGGCACAGGCGTCCGCTTAGATCTGGTAAAAACTGAGCCGGGTATTGGGAATAAGAATGCCTCTGATGGTCCTGCGACAAGATCACAAGCCCAGAGATGTGCATAAGCCCAGTTCAGCTGATTTGACGTGTCACGAGGGAGATGTGTTGTGCTGTACGCAAGACATCATCGACATACAACTTGAGAAGATAGGATCATGACCCAGCCGCATTCAACACGCCCGCCCGCTTACGCACCGAAGACACGGTATACACCTGCGATGAAGCTTCTCTTTACGTTGGGCCTTGCAACGTTATGGGCTAGCGCCCAAGCCGCTAGTTTTGATTGCAACAAGGCCGCGGGCATTACGGAAAGGTTGATCTGTAGCGATGTCGAGACATCCGCGCTGGATGGAAAATTGCAAGGCGCCTATGAAACAGCACTAGCCGCAACCGATGCCTATGGCAAGAAAGAGTTGGGTAAAGAACAGCGCAACTGGATCAAATACGCTCGTGACATTTGTCAAGACAGCGCCTGCCTGCAGCAAGCATACACAACCCGAATCGCCATGCTGGCGCGTAATGAGGAACATATTGCCAATGGCGAGGTGTACTCAGACTGCAAGCTGCCGGGCAACCAAACTGTTAGTGGCGAATGCGTGAATGTTGTGTCGATTCGTGATCCCAACTCCCGTGTTGAATCGTTCAACCAATCGTTGGCGCATCAGAAGCAAAATGGCCGGATCATCGGTTGTAGCCGGCTGATTGATCTACCGGTTGGCGCCGCCGGGAGTAATCACAGTTTTGGCGGCTCCTGCGTATTGCAGGAAGGTACGCAGCGCAAGAACGTGCGGATCTGCAACGACGATATGTTCGGGCATTTCCAAGTCGAGCCGTCCACGCCACAGGATGCCTCAGACAAGCGCCTGGTCGACTTTATTTACGCGCAATGCTATGGCGGTTGACGGTAAGCGCCCGGGCTTATCCGTGATTTTGTGTGCGAGGCATATCGAAATCGGAGTCTGACACGGTTGTTCGAGAGGTCTAACCACGCCGACAAGGTACAAACGTGGAAATCGATATTGCGTCTGTTGACGTCCGGCTCTTTACACCCGACGACGATATTTCGTCTCTCACTTCGTTGCTGCACCGCGCCTATGCGCAGCTCGGTGAAATGGGATGGCAGTTCAAAGCTGTAGATCAGACCGACGATGTCACGCGGCAGCGCGCGGACGCTGGGGAGTGCTACGTGGCGGTTGCTGGCGGGCGCTTGGTGGGGACCGTACTCTACGTTCCTCCGCGACGGACAAAAGGGACACCATGGCTCGATCGGCCCGATGTCGCGAGTCTTCATCAGCTGGGAGTGGACCCCGCTCTACAACGGTCGGGTCTTGGGACCAGACTGATGAAATACGCCGAAGCTCGGGCGGTAATCTGTGGTGCCAACGAAATCGCTTTAGATACCGCCGAACCCGCCACGCATCTGCAAGATTGGTACATCTCACGCGGCTACCGGCCGATCGAATTTGCGCAATGGGCACACACCAATTATCGAAGCATCATTATGAGCAAGCCATTGGGCTAATCTGCCTAGACTTTTATTGCGTGCAATTGCCATGCTCAACGACCGGCGGATGGAAAGAGACCCTTCCCCGGTTGGCGACGGTGGGGCGGAAGTGATCGTTCGTCTATTGCGGCTTTGGGTCGAACACTGCCTGTCTTCGAGAACCGCTTTCGGCCAGAAGCGGTCAGCGCTCTCAGCACCTCCAAGTGACAGCTGCAGACTGAGAGCAGCCGATCGACCCATGTATCGCGAATCGCCGGTCTTGCCGAGATCGGGCACCTAGTCAGTCCAATAGGGAAATCTCCGCTTCCTGAAACCAGCCCGTAGCTTTGATTGCTTCGGCTGCGGCAGTGCGATTTCCGGCCCATAACACCAGTGCGAGGCTTTCCTCGGCTCTGCTGCAGGTGACGTACAACAATCGCAAGGTACGGTCGACGGTGGTTTCTTTACCCGCCGCGATGTTCTCGTTGTCCGTCTTGGAGAGCGGCTCACCCCCGAACACTTTGTCGTATGAGAACAGGAAGCCCCGCGCTTCATGGTCGTCCATAACCACCATCACGTGTGGGAACTCCGAGCCCTTCACAACTTGGTGCGTTGCGAGTTCCGCTTCGCCGTGCAAGTAGTCTCGGTAGCGTGCAATCTGCGGCCAAGGAGTCTGAAAGAGATGACTCCAGCCTCGTTTCAGCCGGTCATTCCTCTCCTCCTTGCTAGCAACTTTTGGCGGAGCTGGAGGCGGAGAGTCATCGGCAAAGGCCGCAACAAGGCGGGGGTCTGCATCAAAGATCCGCGCGCTCAAAAGAGGAGTCAAAACCTCTCGAACGGTCGCGCTAGGATTTCGGATCGCAGCACCGAAGGCCGTCACAGACTCGTGTATTTTTGCGAGTTGTATCCGCCGCTCTTCGACACCCTCAGGAAGATGTGCAAGCGCCTTCGCCGCTCGCAACACGTCCATCGCCGCGAACTCGTCCAAATCACCGGCCGGATCAAAGCAGGTCGCGAGGTCGAAGATTGATCCGAGCAAAGGCCGCACCATCGCCGGTCCCGTCCGTTCACCGTTACTCTTTGGAGCAGCCGCGTCTTCGTCCAATAGGTCCATGGCGAAGTACGCATCAAAGAAACTTCCGCGTTTCGCCGCCAACTTGTGTTCAAGTGCCAATGTCTTGAACTTCCGCGTCTCATCGGCCCATGCATCGATCCCGGTCGCCTTTGCCATGACCGCTGCGCATTGGCGTTCACGCTCAACCTTGTCCGCGGTAGCCCATGCGGCATCGCCAATGAAGATGCGAACAGTACCGGCCGACTTCTCTTCTCGCGGGTGTTGAGAAAAACCCGATTTGGGCTGCGTGCGACCGGGGATGTCGGCTAGCCAAATCGCGTTGATGAGGTCCACAACCCGCCTCTGACTTCGATGATTCATCTGCAGCGCAGGAAACGCCCAGTTCGTCGGGACTTGTGCAGGCAAATCACGATGGCCGTCCGGATAAATGCGCTGACGATGGTCCCCAAGCAGTCCCAGGGTGAACTTGCCCGGCCGCATGGCCTCCAAGTTCAGGAGAGCATCGAGGATGCCCTTCATGGTGTCCTGCGACTCGTCTATTAGCACCAAGGGGTACCGCTCCTCCAGGATGCGCTGGAGAGTTGGCCTGCAGCTGACAAGCCAAGCGGCAGCGGCGAGGACAGTCGCATGCGCTAGAGCTCCGAGGCCATATGTGTTGCGGTCAGGGTGATAGAGAAACCTCTCAACGGCACGTATCTCATCGGCTTCAATCGCAATTTCGGCATACTTCCTGCGGTCCGTATCAGTCTCTCCGTTCTTCTTATTTGAGGCCACCTGCTTCGCGGCTTCCAGTTCCTCATCTTTGAGTGCAAGCAGTGCCTCTCGAATATCTGCATCAAACCCTTGGATGAGTTCCCAGCAAAACGCGTGGATTGTCGATACAACTGTCAGGTCGTTATTCCCCAACCTACCGGTAACGATGTCGGTTGCATTTTTCGTGTACGTGATCACCCGCACGGCTTGGCCTCGGCTGTGAAGGCGCTTGGAGTATTCCCCACCAGCTTCATGTTTGATTACGCCGGTGATTCGTCGAAGAACCTCAACGAGCGTCCGCGTTTTTCCTGAACCTGCACCAGCAAAGAGGAAGAAGCTTCGTGGTACCGGGGCAGTGACATATCCGCAGATTTCCTCGACGACGTGAGCATCGCGGTCATTGCCTTCAGATTGGACTTGTACGTTCATGGAGTTTCACCAGCGTTGACTTTCAGCTCAGTGCTTAGCCAGGCAAGGGCGTCCTTGATGTACCCCGGGCAGTCCAGCGCAGCACCAGCATTGAGCCTCTCAAAAATCGTGGCTGCGAAGTCACCTTTACTGAAACTACCGTGCATCAGTTTGTGCAGCACCTCTACAAGCTCCACATGATCGGGATGGTGCCGCACGAGGTCAATCACCTTGCCCAGTGCACCACGGTGCTTTCTTTTCTTGCCCTTTTCGTCAACCTCTTCGTCAAGCCTCTTGAACCAGTCGATATTCGACAACACTAGTGCATCTTCGAACGAGCTTGGCCATTGAGCGCTGGCCGCAGCGACCGGCAGTTGCCACGCGAACCGAACTTTCACGCCGGCCGGGGATATCCACTCAAGCTCTGCTGCCGCGGGCCTTCCATACCCTTCGAATTTAACCAGCTTTGGATGCCACGACGTCAACGTGTCATTGCCGCACTCCAGGTCAGCTTGCCCGGCGATATGCACAGCGGACCGCACTGTCTTCCCGCTTTCAGACTTAATTGGAATGACTGGATCCAGGTCGGTAATGACGGCGGTTGGGATGCCAAGGCGCTCGATGAGAGGCCTGAGCCGGTGCGCGTGACTGCCTCCAATGTCGACGAAAGACACATACTTCTTGGCGAGCTTCGGAAAATCTCGTTCTATGAAGAGCGGTATGAGCATTCGCTCAGCAGTCCCCTCGACGAAAACGGCAGCATCTGCGAATAACAAATCCGTGTGCTGGACTTGGAAGTATCGCTCGGCAAAGGTACGAGTCTCTACATCGTTGCCGAAGGCATCCCCCAGATTCACGACTTCGGTGCTTGGTTTTGTCCCTTCCAATTTGCCCGCCAACCTCTTCACATACCGAAGGCGGGTGAAACTGTCACCGTGGGCCAGATGACTGGAGTGTGTGCTGATTAGCAACTGGCTACGCAGTTTGGAATGGATTGCTTCCTTAGGCCGAATGAGGCCGAGCGCATTGGATGAGAAGTTCCTTTGGACCTGCACGTGCAGATGTGCTTCTGGCTCCTCGACCAATACAAGATGCACGGCGGCTGGCGCTCCTTGCGAGGGATTCAGACGCGCAGTTCTGAATGACACGAGCATAAAACTCAAGGACTGAAGGTTTTGATAACCCAGACCAATGGAATGTTCCGGCAAGGACTCATCGACAGCCGTCTTATCGATTCGATATTGGACTGCGGTGCTATGAGCTAGAAGGTCAGCGGTCTGAATTCGAGTTCGAAAGTGGAACTGTTGGGGGTCGTGCAGGCCAGGGTATCCCAGGACCTCAACATCCTCCATGGCCGGCTTGAGTGCCTTGTAAATCAACTCGTCAAGGTCGGCCTGTGCGTTCGCAATAGCGGTCACGAGAGCCTCACCATGTACTGGAGCGCTGGTGGAGACATTCAGATGCTGCCGGGCGAACTTGAGCAATTGACTTGAGAACATGCCCGGCCGCGAGCTTGGTGACTCAGTCCGAGCTTCATCCTCCTCAGATCCGAGCCCGCGCTGGGCTGAGACGAAGTCGACGCGAACCAATTTCCGCAGGTGACTCAGGTCTACGGGAGAAGGACTCCGCGGTAGGGTCTGCGGGAGCGCGGCAGCGGTAGGTGCCAGTGGTCCCTTTTGGGGGTCAAGGCGATACGAAGCGATGCGGCGCAAATCTGATGGGTTTCTCAACCAATAGTCGATGATGTCGACCGGCCAAGCATGCCCCTCCCGCGGAAGGCCCTTCACCGGGAATCGAGCCTCACGATAGGCCCACGCC
This sequence comes from Achromobacter sp. B7, assembly GCF_003600685.1. Taxonomy (NCBI): domain Bacteria; kingdom Pseudomonadati; phylum Pseudomonadota; class Betaproteobacteria; order Burkholderiales; family Alcaligenaceae; genus Achromobacter; species Achromobacter sp. B7. Next base: position 5,630,946 of record NZ_CP032084.1, on the reverse strand, counting down.
AGCTTTCTCAAATCATCGCTGTTAGAAACGGGCTCGAGGCGGACTCGCACGCCAACAGGACCGCCCTCCCACTTCAACGAGGTGATGTAAGGCGCTACATAGCTGTAGGCTCCCTCTTCCGCGTTGAACCACAAATCGGCGAACGGCATGCAGTCCAGCAGGGTTCGTAGCTGAACCTCCCACTCTTCGGCGTCCTTCGTGTCGGTAGTCGGATCTTCACCGAGATCCTCCCAAGCCTTGCTTAGCTCACGTAACTTGGCCCATTGGGAAAGGCTTAGGTCGTACGGGCGAAAGCCAGGCGAGTCTCCAAGAAAATTTCGTAGCACGGTCAGCAGCGACGTCTTGCCGCTGTTGTTCGCACCAACCAGAATCGTAGTTCCTTCATCAAGATCAAGCCGGGTGCATGCAAGGCGTCGGAAATTGCAGACCTCAACACAGGCTAGACGGATCGGGGATGACATATTGGTTGCTACCTCAACTGGTTTTTCCGGAGCTGGCCCCTGTACTCCGCTGGAGCGCCGACAGGCGCTGAATTGATGGTGTGAGAGATCACTCTCTCTTTGGAGCAGCCCCCTTAAGACCACCAAAAGCGCCCGCTGCCGCCACGCCGGACGAAGTCCGCGTGACGCAAGAACGCTCGTCGAGTGTGCTGCAGGAGATGATGTTAGCAGTTGTATCACGTTTTCTTAGGATTGCAGCAGGCATGCGCTGATGGCGCTCACCTTAGAAATGGCTGGTCCAGCTGACGGGAAAGCCCGTTGAATAGCTTCGCTGATTGCAGTCGCGTTTGGCTTAGTGGAATCTTGACCGCCACATGGCTATCAGGCCCCGCATGCCGCAGCGCTTTGTAACCTGCGGGAGGGGAATACGAAGGGAACGCCGCTTAGCAGACATTCCTGAACGGACGTAGAGTGACCGCAATGGGTCGGAAGCAGCCGTACCGCTCCGACCGCTTCTGCCCGACAGCGTGGTGGATGCCGGAATTTCATTAGAATCGCCGTGTACACAATAGACGCGGGACGGCTCAACAAGGGAGTGATGGATGCGCATCATGGTGGCCCCCGGCTCTGGACACCCGGCGGTCGTGCTGCGACAGCTGGAACGTGCTGACGCAGACGATTGGTACTCTTATCTTGCCTTGCCACAAGTGTTCCAGCACACAAGCTGGAATCTGGGCTCGGCTAAAGACCTGTCTCGCTTGTTTGACTTGCTCGATTCTGCATCCGAGGACTCGGAACGACGCCTGGCAATCATCGACAAACTACAGGATCGGCTCATCGGGACAATTGGATTTCACACCGTGTCAAACGCCAACAAAACGGCCGAGATTGCTTACGACATCGCCCCGTCACATTGGGGATTGGGTATCGCGAGTGCTGTATGCGACGCCGTAACCCGTTGGGCCTTCTCTTCATACGGTTTTGTCCGTGTTCAGGCGACGGTCCTGCACACAAACTCGCAATCGGAGAACGTGCTCAAGCGATGCGGCTTTCGACGCGAAGGACTATTGCGCTCTTACCGAATGGTACGAGGAACGCCCGGGGACTTCGTGCTGTATTCAAAGCTCTCCACTGATGAGAACCGAGAACTGAGAACTGAGAACTAAGCGACCGTATCGTGTGCGGGAGCGTAGTTTCCCAAAAGACGACGTACGGCCAGAAGAGGTCGGCCGACGATTCTGGATATTCTGTTTCCACATACAAGCAACCCGAAATTCTGGTTCCTGGCGAAATGATGACGAACGTTCGAGCGGGCTATGAGCAGCAACTATGCGACCTCGTCGAATCCTCTGAGCAACTGATGGCTGCGCTGCGGGCGGTTCGCTGCCTTGGTTTGCCCTCCTGGTGCATTGGTGCAGGGGCCATCAGATCTTTGGTTTGGGATAGTTTGCATGGCTTTCAGGAGCCCTCGAACTTAGATGACGTGGACGTTGCATACTTTGATGCCGAAGCGCCTCTAGCTCTGGATGCCGAACTTCAAGAGCGGCTGCAGTTGCTCCTTCCCTCGTTAACTTGGGAAGTGACAAACCAGGCAACAGTGCATGAGTGGTTCGCAGAAGCGCTCGGTCAAGTGGTTTCACCCCTGAACTCTTTGGACGATGGGCTGGCCACTTGGCCAGAGTTTGCCACCTGCGTTGGCATTTACCTGGACGATGATGAATCATTGAAGGTCATAGCGCCGTACGGACTGAATGACCTGTTTGAACTGCGAGTTCGGCACAACCCTCGGCGGGCGAGCGTCTCAACGTTTATGCATCGCGTGCATTCCAAGCGATTCGGCCACCGTTGGCCTCGGCTTTCAATCTGTACACCCTGACCGCACGTAGGACCGCTCCGCGTGGAAAGGCGTCGCTCATCACCCAGAAACCGCCGCGATAAACTCGCTATTCAAACGGAGGCGCGAACATGAAGCCACGAGTTACCGTTATCACCCTGGGCGTTGAAGATCTTGACGTGTCGTTGAGCTTCTACCGGGATGGGTTAGGCCTTTCCAGCGACGGCATTGTAGGCAGGGAATTCGAGCACGGCGCCGTTGCGTTTTTGGATTTGCAGTCCGGCGTGCGCTTGGCGCTTTGGCGGCAGAGCAGCATTTCTCATGACACGGGATTGACGACAGTGCCGTTCAATCCGACCCAGATGACGCTGGGTCACAATGTCTCATCAAAAGTCGAAGTGGACACTGTCATGGCTCAGGCCGGTGCGGCTGGGGCAACGATCGTCAAGCCACCGCATGAAACGTTCTGGGGGGGTTACTCGGGGTACTTTCAGGACCCCGACGGGCACCTCTGGGAAATTGTCTGGAATCCGCAGTGGTTAGAGTGAAAGCTGATCTGGCGCGGCAACTGAACTGCGGGCCAAAGTAGGCGCCGCCATGGCGCGGCCCGCAATCATGTCTTCGAACAAAGCCGCGAGATTCGGGGCAACGTCGCGCGTGTCCTCGAATTCCGGTTCGATGCCGTGCACGATGCGGCCCGAGTCGCGTTCTATGGCCATGAATTCGTACGCGCCGGCAACGCTCATGTAGATCGGCGTGTGCTGTTGCCAGAAGTCCAGGACCGCCTGCCGGCCGGCGTCGTCCAGTGCGGCCTCCAGGCTGATATCGCGCAGGGTGTGCCACGGAAAGGCGCTGTCGGCCGTGCAGTCATGGTCGGCTGCGCTCAGGAACCAGCGTGTCTGGTCCGCGTTGTGCAATTCGGTGAATGTCGCCAGGAAAGCGCCATAGCCGTGCGCGTCGCGCGGCGCGGCCGCTGGCGTCGAGGTGGGCGTGGTCCGCAGCACCGTCCAGCCACGAGCGGCGAGATAATCCAGGAAGCGTTGTGGCTGCGATGTCATGTCGGTTTCCTCGGAGGGGGTATCGATGATATTGCAGTCTGACGCTTTGTTTAAACGCATTGTTTATGACGCGCGTGGTCAGAAGAAAACACGAACTCCCCGCCCAAGGTTGACCAAACTAGGGCATCCCCGCCCGGTATCTCTTTGTTACGCCAATCTCCTCCCTGCGGTATGCTACTGACCGCCATAGATCTAGAGTGAGGAGAAAAACATCATGACGAATACCCCCCGTAGCGCGGTCCGCCGTGCCTTGTTGCAGGGCGCCGTGGCGCTGGCCGCTACCTTGCCGTTTGGTGCGCCCGCGCTGGCGCAGGCGACCGATTTCCCGACGAAGCCGATTCGCTTTGTTGTGCCTTACCCGCCTGGCGGTCCGCTGGACACCATGGCCCGCATGTTGGCCGAGAAGGTGCGCGGTTCGCTGGGTCAGCCCGTGATCGTGGAAAACCGCTCGGGTGCGGGTGGCAACATTGGCGCCGACCTGGTGGCCAAGGCGCCCGCCGATGGCTACACGCTGGTGATGGGCGCGGTGGCCACGCATGCGATCAACCCGTGGTTGTTCGCGAACCTGCCCTACGACCCGGTCAAGGATTTTGCGCCGGTGACGATCGTGGCGTCGGTGCCGAACGTGTTGGTGATGAACGTTGAGTTTGCCGACAAGAACAAGATCAAGACCCTGGCCGACCTGATCGACTACGCCAAGAAGAATCCGGGCAAGCTGAACTACGGTTCGGGCGGCAACGGCAGCGCGGGCCATCTGTCGGGCGAGCTGCTGAAGGCGCGTGCCGGCATCAACGTCGAACACATTCCTTACCAGGGCGCGGCGCCCGCGCAGTTGGCGCTGTTGTCGGGTCAGTCGGATTTCATGTTCGACAATCTGGCGGCGTCGGCGCCGTTGATCAAGGACGGCAAGGTGAAAGCGCTGGCGGTGACGACGGCCAAGCGTTCCTCGTTGCTGGCGGATGTGCCGACGGTTGAAGAGTCGGGCGTGAAGGGCTTTGATCTGGGCACGTGGTTTGGCGTGTTCACGACGGGTGGCACGCCCGCGCCGGTGGTGGCCAAGCTGAACAAGGCGTATGCCGATGCGATGCAGCAGCCGGATGTGAAGCAACGCCTGTTGACGATGGGTTCGGAAGCTGCGCCGATGACGCCGGAAGCCTTTGCTGACTTCGTGAAGAGCGAGAAGTCGAAGTACCAGGAAATCGTGAAGATTTCTGGCGCGAGCTTGAATTGATGGGTCGTTGATTCAACGCGACAGCAGTTTTGGGGGCAGCGTGAGCTGCCCCCTTTCATTTATGGCGTACGGATCTACGGCGTGCTCATCTACGCCGCCCCTATCGCCGGTCTACCCGTTCCCGGCCGATCCCGTTTCCGCACCCCCACTTCCCCCGCCTACATCTTGCAATCCGCCGCGTGCACATCGGTGTGGTCGCGCGCCAGCACCTTCAGGTTTTTGTAGACCAGCTTGCCGTCGCTGCCAGGCTCGATGTGCAGCAGATACCAGTCCTGAACCGGATGTTGATTCGGTCCGAACTTGAACTTGCCGCGCACGCTGGGGAAGTCCGCCTTACGTAGCGCATTGCGAAAATCGTCCGGGCGACCGGTGATGTCGCCATTCACGGCTTTCAGGGCCGAGGCGATCAGGTTGGCGGTGTCGTACGCCTGTGCTGCATACGCAGTGGGCGGGCGGTTGTAGGCCTTGGTGAACGCCTGCACAAAGTGCTTGTTCTGCGCGCTGTCCAAGTCGGCGCTCCATAGCGAACTCAGATAAAAACCCTTGCTGGCCGTGCCCGTCGCGGCCAGCATGCGGTCGTCCATTGAGTAGATCGGCGTAATCATTTTGATCTTGTCCGACAGCCCCGAGTTCGCGAATTGCTTGGTCAGGTTGATGCCCGCACCGCCCGGGTGAAACTGGAAAATCGCGTCGGGATTCAACGAGCGGATGCGCGCCAGCTCTACCGAAAAGTCCGACTGATCCAGCTTGGTGTAGATCTCTTCCGCAATCTCGCCCTTGTACGCGCGCTTGAAACCGGCGACCGCATCACGCCCGGCTTGATAGTTGGGCGCCATGACAACGACGCGCTTCACGCCCAGTTCGTTGGCGGCGATGCCGGCCGTGTCGGCGTAGGAATCGTTCTGGAATGCGACCGCGAAATAGTTCTGGTTGCAGGCCTTGCCCGCGTAGTTTGACGGCCCCGCGTTCAAGCTGACATAGAAGCCGCCCGCGTTCAGCACCGTGGGGCCAACGGCCGCCATCACGTTCGAGAAGTTGACGCCCGTGAACAGGCGCACGCCGTCTTGCACCATCTTGTCGGCGGTCTGCTTGGCGTTGGCCGGCTTTAGCGCGTCGTCTTCCACGCGTACGTTGACGGGCACGCCGCCCAGTTTGCCGCCGCCTTCCTTCACGGCCAGCATGAAGGCGTCGCGCTCCTCTTCGCCGATGTAGCCGGCGGGGGTGGACAAGGTGCCGATGAAACCGATGTCCAGCGGCTTGCCTTGCGCGCCGGCGGCGCATGCCGTCAGCGTTAACGCCAGGGCGGCGGCGCCCCGTAGGATGTGGCTTGTCATGGTTGTCTCCCAGTGGTGCTGCGGTGTTTTTGCTTTGTATTGATATGCCCTAAGTGGACGCCAGGCAGCCTTCCACCTTCCAGCCATACAGCCACTGCAACGCGTCATAGAACTGCGACTGGCTGCGGCCCGTCCACAGCGTGTTGCGCACGGTGCGTTCCACACCGCGCGCGTGATACAGCCTGCCCATCTCGCGCGTGGACCACACGACACGCGCGCTGCGCGGAATGCGCACCGATTCGTACAGGCGGAACGCGGCGTCCAGATCGTCGCCGCACTGTTGCACCGCGACCCCCAGCGTGACCGCGTCTTCCAGCGCCATGCAGGCACCTTGCGCCATGTATTGCGTCATGGGATGCGCCGCGTCGCCCAACAAGGTGACGCGGCCCTGGCCCCAATGCGCGACCGGTTCGCGGTCGGCGGTGGCCCAGCGCTTCCAGGACGTGGGCCGATCCAGCATCTGGTGTGGACGCGGATGAATGCCTTCGAAGTACGACAGCACCTCTTGCTTGCTGCCTTCGCGCACGCCCCATTCCTCTTGTTCGCGGCTGTGAAACGTGACGACCAGGTTGTATTGCTGCCCGCCGCGCAAGGGGTAGTGGACCAGGTGGCAGTGCGGCCCGGCCCACAGCACGGGCGCGTTGATGCGTAGTTCGTCTGGCATGTTTTCGCGTTCGACGACGGCGCGGTAGACCGCGTGGCCGGTCACGCGCACCGGGTCGCCCACCGTCTGCGCGCGGATGACTGACTTGACGCCGTCCGCGCCCACCAGCGCGTCGGCGCGATAGCGGTTGCCGTTTGTGTCCACCACTTCCACGCCTTGCGCGTCTTGCGACATTGCGGCGATTTGCGTCGACGTACGAAAACGGATCAGCGGGTTTTGCTGCACGGCTTCAAGAATGGACAGGTGAATGTCGGCGCGATGGATCACGGCATACGGCCCGCCGAAGCGCGCACGAAAGGCGTCGCCCGTGTCGATGCGCACGACTTCTTTGGCGTCGACGGCGTCCATCATGATGATGTGGTCGGTGAAGACGGCGCGTGCCCGTGCGGTCTCGCCCACGCCCAGCGCGTCCAGCGCCGCGAACGCGTTGGGCCCCAGCTGTATGCCCGCGCCGATTTCGCCAATGTGCGCGGCCTGTTCCAGCAGTTGTACGGCGATGCCTTGCCGCGTCAGCGCCAGCGCGGCGGCCAGGCCGCCGATGCCGCCGCCCACCACGATCACGGACCGCGTCGGCTTGGCTGAAAGTGAAGATGCGTTCATGTTGACTCCCGCGGGTTCAATCCTGGCCGCCCAGGAAGGCGCCTTGGTGTTTCAGTTGCGCTTGCAGCGCCGCGATGGAAACGTTGCCCGGTGCGATGCCGTCGCGCAGCGCCATTGCCGCCGCTGTGCCCGCGGCTTCGCCCATGACGAAGCAACTGCCGCTGACGCGCGCGGCCGACTGACCCTCGTGCGTCATCGACGCGCAGCGGCCCGCCACCAGCACGTTGTCGGCCACGCCGGGCCCGCGCTTGGGCACCATCATGCGAAACGGCAGCTGGTTGTAGCCGCGCGATTCGGGGATGGGCGGCCACACCCATTTGACGTCGCCCGCCGTGTGCATTTCCAGGGGCCAGCCGTTCACGCCGATGCTGTCTTCGAAGTCGGCGCAGCCCAGTACGTGTTCCTGCGTCAGCACGGCTTCGCCGACGATGCGACGCGTCTCTCGGATGCCCAGCTGCGGCGCGATGTCCAGCACGTAAGCCTGTTCAAAGCCCGGGACCTTGGCGCGTAGAAAGGCCAGGTACTGCATGATCTGGCGGCGGCCTTCCAGCTCGCCTGCCGACAGCGAGCCCGCGTCGGTGCCGTCGGCCGCGCTGCCATCGGCATTGGCCAGCTGCGTGACGTTGACGCGCCATTCGTAGTCGTGCTTTTGCGGGCGGACGATGGCGCCGCGCCGGGGGAAGGTGAACTCGCCGCTGGCGGCGGCTTCGTCCATCAGCAGGGGTATCGTCTTCCACGCTTCCTGCGCCCGCGCGCCGTCCACGTTGCCCACCTTGAACATCAGCGTGGGGTAAAGCATGTGGCCGTGAGCGTCGCCTTTTTCAAAGGGCAGGCCGCCCCATTGCGCGATGTCGGCATCCCCGGAACAGTCGATGAAGACCTTGGCGCGTACCGCGCAGCGGCCGGACTTGGTTTCCAGGAACAGGGCGTCGACGCGGCCGCGTTCGTCGCGTGTCAGCCCCGTGGCCAGGGCATGGAACAAGATCTGCGCGCCGCTGTCTTGCACCATGCCGTCCGCCGCGCACTTGAAGGCGGATATGTCGTAGGCCTGGGCGTGGATCTTGCCCAGGATCAGGTGCGGATCATTCAATCCGTCCATCGCGCGCATGCGGTCCAACAATTCGTCGGTCATGCCGTGCACTACCTGGCGGATGTCGCCGTGGATGTTGGCGTGCAGGCCGCAGAAGTTGGATACGCCGGCGGCGGTGCCCATGCCGCCCAGGAAGCCGTAGCGTTCCACCAGCAGCACGCGCGCGCCGTTGCGGGCAGCGCTGGCGGCGGCCAGCACGCCGGCGGGGCCGCCGCCCAGCACCACAACATCAAATTCGCCATATAGCGGGACCTGGCGGGCGGGTTCGGTAATGACCATCGAGATTCTCCTTGCTTGTATTGCTGCGCGGCGCGGTGCGCCACCCTGCGTTGCGCCACCAAGCGGTGCGCCACCCTGCGGTTCGCCACCCTGCGGTGCGCCACGAATTACCGCTTACTGGCCCTTGATGCCCAGCTTCTTGATCAGCGGTTCCCAGCGCCTGAGCTCGTCGTCCATGTAGGCGCGAAACTCAGCGGGCGTGCTGCCCACCGGGTCCATGAATTGCGCTTGGAGCCGCTTGGCGACTTCCGGGTCGCGTATGGCCTGGATCAACGCATCCGACAGCTTTTTCTGAATGTCGGCCGGCACCTTGGACGACACCACGAAGCCGATCCATGCCGACCCCTCAATGCCCGGCACGCCCACTTCCGCCAAGGTCGGAATGTCGGGCAGCAAGGCAGAACGCTTGGACGACGTCACCGCCAGCGCCTTCAAGCGGCCGTCTTTCACCATCGGCATGACGGCAATGGGCGGCAGCGCGGCAAACTGCGTGTCGCCCGACAACAGCGACGTCAACGCGGCGGGCGACGACGGATAGGGCACGTGCGTGGCGCGCGCACCGATCTGTTGCAGCAGCAGTTCAACGGCCAGGTGCGACACCGTGCCGGCGCCCGGCGACGGGAAGTTGTACTTGTCCGGATTCTTCTTCAACGCCTCCAGCAGTTGCCCCACGTTGGCGATGCCGGCGGACGCGGGCACCACCAGCACGTTGGGCTGATGCACGGCCAGCGTCAGCGGCGACAAATCGGTGGCGGGCGCATAGGGCAGCTTGTCGAACAACAAGGTGTTGTTCACCAGCGGGCCGGTGATGGACACGCCGAAGGTGTGGCCGTCGGGCTTGGCGTTAGCGATGGCGAAGGTGCCGATGTTGCCGCTGGCGCCGGGCTTGTTTTCAATGACGATGGTTTGCCCCAGGATGGCGCCGGCCTTCTCGCCGACAATGCGCGCCACCTGGTCCGGGCTGGACCCGGGCCCAAAGGGCACGATGGCCTTGAGCGGTTGGGCGGGCCAGGCATCGGCTGCCTGGGCGGACGTCAGCGGCGCGGCGGCGGACAGGGCCAACAGACCCATCAGGCCCCGGCCCAATGCGCGCGTCAGGCGTTGGGGCAACAACTTAGTCATGCGTGTCTCCCACGTTTTTCGTGGTGTTGAAATAGGTTTGTTCGTTGGCGATGAAGGCGGCGACCATTGCGCGATACGTCGCGTCCACCACCTGTTCCAGGTTGGCAAAGCCGCGGTTGTGGCGCGTGGCCAGCGCGCGCGCCTTGTCAAAGACCTGCGCCTGACGCGCGGGTGCGCTGACCTGGAAGGCGTCGCGCTTGAAGCGCGCGGCATCTTTCACGTACATCGCGCGCTCGGCGATCAAGCGGACGATCTCGTCGTCCAGGCGATCGATGTTGGCGCGCACATCGGCCAGCGTGGCGCACAGCGGCTGGTAGGCGGGGTCGGTGTATTCGCGCAGGGGCGCGCCTTGGGTGTCGGGCTCTTGCATGGGCTTGGTCATTGCGTGTAGTCGGGTTGACGCGCGGGCGCGGCTTGCTGGAAGGCGGGTTGCGCGTTGCAGTGGTCGTAAACGCGCAGGATGCGGGCATATGGCGACAGGTCGCAGCCCATCCGCTGCGCATTGGCCACTTGCGGCACCAGGCAGCAATCGGCCAGCGTGGGCGCGTCACCAAAGCAATACGCACCCTGGCCGTGGCGCGCCAGCAATTGCTCGACCGCGCCCAGGCCCTCCTTGATCCAGTGGTGGTACCAGTCGTTCTTTTGCGCGTCGGTTGCGCCCAGCACGTCTTGCAGGTAGCGCAGGATGCGCATGTTGTTGACGGGATGGATATCGCACGAGATGGCAGCCGCCAGTTCCAGCACGCGGGCGCGCGCCAGGGTATCGGTGGGGATCAGGCGCGGCGTGGGATGCGTGGCGTCCAGGTAGTCGATGATGGCAAGCGACTGCGACAACTGGACGTCGCCATCGGTCAGCAGCGGCACGCCGGCCGACGGGTTCTGCGCAACGTAGTCGGGCGCGCGCTGTTCCTGCTTGCGCAGGTTCACGGGCGCGTAGTGGTAGGGCAGGCCCTTGAGCGCCAGCGCGATGCGCACGCGGTACGACGTAGAGCTATTGAAAAAGCTGTGCAGTTGCATGTGGCCTCCTGGTCAGACCATCTTTACGCTGAGTGTGCCCAGCCCATCCACGCCGCCCAGCATCTGGTCGCCGCGCACGACGGGGCCGACGCCTTCGGGTGTGCCGGTGTAGATCAGGTCGCCCGGCTCCAGCCGGAAGTAGCGGGACAGGTAGGCCACGGTCTCGGCCACAGACCAGATCAGCTTGCCGATGTCGCTGCGTTGCTTGTCGGTGCCGTTGACCTGTAGCCAGATGCCGGCGTGTTCGATGCCGCTGCTCGATGCCGCCGGATGCAGCGGTCCGATGGGCGCGCTGCGGTCGAATGCCTTGCCCAATTCCCACGGGCGGCCGGCTTCGCGCATTTTCATTTGCAGGTCGCGGCGCGTCATGTCCAGGCCCACGGCGTAGCCCCAGACATGTTTGTGCGCGTCGTCCACGGCAATGTCGGCGCCGCCTTGGCCAATGGCCGCGACGAGTTCGATTTCGTAATGCAGGTTGGCGGTTTCGGGTGGGTAGGGCAGGCTCAGCGTCTGGCCCTCTGCGACCGGCACGACGGCGTCGGCGGGCTTGCAGAAGAAGAAGGGCGGTTCGCGGTCGGGGTCAAAGCCCATCTCGCGCGCATGGGCGGCGTAGTTGCGGCCGACGCAGTAGACGCGGCGTACGGGAAACGTGTCCAGGCTGCCGGCGATGGGCACGGCAGCGGGCGCGGGGGGAGCAAACACGAAAGGCATGAATCACCCTGGAAAGACGGAAGGGGAAAGAAAAAAGGGAAAAGGGAAACGCAAAGGGGATGCAACGGAAATGCAAAGCGCAAGGCGCAGGGTTCAAACCCCACTGCGCAATCACCGCGCTTGCACTGCGCTGGCACCGCGCGCCCGGGATCAGCCGATGCGTTCTTCGCGCCACACGCCCAGCGCGTCCTGCACCGGGCGGTCGGAATAGCTGAACAGCGTGGCGTCATCCAGCGCGGCCAACTGCACCGGCATCCACGACGGCGCGACGAACACGTCTCGCGGACCGAAGTGGAATTCTTCATCGCCGATACGCGCGATGCCCCGGCCTTCCACCACGCTGTACACGGTGGAATCGGTGCTGCGATACGCCTTGCCCTGGAAGCCCGCCGGCAGCAGCTGCATGAACGTGGCCATCGTCGGCATGGGGTAGCCGCCCGTGGCCGGGTTCAGGTAGCGCAGCTTCACGCCGTCCCAAGGGTCAAGCTCGCCATGGCGATACAGCGCGTCCAGCGCCTCGCGGCTGCGTTCGTAGGGGTAGTTGAAGATGGGCGATGTGCCGCTGGTGGCTTGGTGGCGCACCGGCGCCATGTTGTGCCCGAAGCGCGCCATGCTGTCGCCTTCTGGACGCGTCACGGGCTGCGCGGCCTGCGGATAGTTTTCGGCAAAGCCCGCATCCAGAAAGCGCAGCAGCGGAATGTCCAGGCCGTCCAGCCAGACGACCGGTTCGCCGCCTTCAACGGTGTCGGCATTGCCGTGGTCGTGCCAGGTCCAGGACGGCGTGATGATGAAGTCGCCCGGGTGCATGGTGGTGCGTTCGCCGTTGACGGCGGTGTAGGCGCCGCGCCCTTCCACGATGAAACGCAGTGCCGACTGCGTGTGGCGGTGGCTGGGCGCCACTTCACCCGGCAAGATCAGTTGCAGCCCGGCGTACAGGCTTTGCGTGATGCTGGCTTGCCCGGGCAGGCCGGGGTTTTCCAGGATCAGGACGCGCCGCACGGCTTCTTCGGCGCTAATCAACGAGCCGGACGCCATGACGTCGTCACGCACATCGTCGTATTTCCACAGGGCGGGTACGCAGCGCGGCGAGGGCTGGCGGGGCACCAGGTTATGCAGGGACTCCCACAGCGGAGCCATATGTTTCTTGGCGATGCGCGCGTAGTACTGCGCACGGTCGGCGCTGGGGTGTGCGTCGGGGTGTGCGTCCGGGTTTGCGCTGGGGTGTGCGCCGGGGGTGTGGCCGTCGGGCATGTTTGTCTCCGGTATGTCCGGCTGAAGCCGGCTTCTACAGGTGGCCGCCACGTGGTTCGCGGCTGGTCCAGATTCGAAGACGATTATGCGTACGCAGCTATGTGTTTTGAAATGAAATTATCTTATTATCCATACGAATAAATATATACATACGAGACAACCTCCCACGCACGAGGGCCTGCATGGACTGGACCCATCGCCTGCGGCTGCGCAACCTGAAGATGCTGTTAAGTCTGGCGCAGACCCGCAACATCAGCCATTCGGCGGCCATGCTGAACACGACGCAGCCCGGGCTGTCGAAGTGGCTGAAAGACCTGGAAGACGACATCGGCCTGCCGCTGTTCGAGCGCCACGCGCGCGGGCTGCGGCCCACGCCGCATGGCGACGTGCTGATTGCGCATGCGCAGCGGCTGGAAGCGCAGCTGGACCGCGCGGGCGCCGACATGGCCGCGCTGCGCGAAGGCGGCGGGGGCCGGGTGGTGATCGGGGCATCCGGCGCGTCCGCTTCCGACACCGTGCCGCTGGCCGTGATGAAGCTGTTGGAACGCATGCCGCAAGCGCGCGTGAAACTGGTCGAAGGCACTACCGACCGCCTGCTGGCGCAGCTGGCGCAAGGGGATCTGGATATCGTGGTGGGCCGCTCGGCGCCTGAACATCACGACCCGGCCATTCGCTTTGAAGCCTTGTACCTGGAGCCCATCCACCTGGTGGCGCGCCCGCGCCATCCGCTGTTTGCCATTGAACAACCCAGTTGGCCGGACCTGCTGTCGTACCGCTGGATTCTCTGGCCCAAGGGCACGCCGATCCGCAATGCGGTGGACGCGGCGCTGGCGGCCGCCGGCCAGGCCCCGCCCGCCGATCACGTGGAATCGAACTCCGTGACCATCAACCTCACGCTGATCAACAACAGCGACATGATCAGCGTTGCCTCGCATCGCGCGGCGCTGCGCTTTTCGCAGATGCGCGCGATGCGCATCATCCCCGTGCGCTTGTCGGGCTTTGGTTCGGTGGCGATGTACTGGCGCGAAGACGCGTTCCGCCCGATGGCCGTGCAAGAGGCGATGGCGGCGCTGCGCAACACGGTGGCCGAACACGCACCCGGTGTGACGAGGCTTTGATGACAGCGCCGGGCGCGGGGCTGACAGCGTTGATCGCGCAGTGCCGCAAGGTGGAGGCCGCGCTGGCGGGCTCCGGCGACCCGGCCGCATCGACGGCCATGCATCGCTTTGTGGCCGACATGGACGCGCGCCGCGTGCCGCCCGGCATGTGGTCGCCGCTGGTGTTGTCGGTGTTGGTGATGACGGGCGGGCTGGGCGTCGGGATCGAAGTGTTGAGCCTGCTGCTGCGATCCGCGGGCGCGGCGCTGGCCGCGTTTGCGCTGGTGGCGGTTTGCGCGGGTACGGCGCTGGCGTTGGCGATTGGCGTGGTGATGGTGATGGCCGGCAAGTGCGCGGGCCTGGTGCTGATCAGGCGGCTGGTGCTGGCGCTGATCGCGATTGGCGCGATGGGCCTTGCCGCCTGGGCGCTGGGCGGCGTGCGCGCCGTGGGGCCGGTGGTGGCGCTGCTGGGCGGCTTGGGCGCGTGGCTGGTGGTGAACAGCGCCGCGTTCTACGTGTTCGCGGGATATCGCGTGGCGCTGCGCGTGGTGGCGGGCGGCCACGGCCAAAACAAATAAGCCATCATCGGTGACGGGCACCGTGATGGCTTGCATAGGCATCCAGGCAACGGAGACCAGGCGCTTGACACCAGGCGCTCTGCGCCCCGCGCCCGGGCCTGGCGCGGCGGGCATCCCCGCCTTGTCGGCTTGCCGGCTTAGCGACCTAGCGCCTTAGCGCCTTAGCGCGATGCGACCGTGTCCGCCGGCACTGGGTTGTCCCAGCCGCCGCCGATGGCACGGATCAGTTCCACTGCCGACCGCGCCTGTTCACCGCTAAGTTGCACGGCAACGCGTTGTTGCAGCAGCACGCTGCGGTCGGCTTCGATCACGTCCAGATAGCTGATCGAGCCTTCGCGGTACTGCGTGTGCGACAGCTTGGCGGCGCGCGCCGAGGCGTCGACGGCGGCGTCTTGCGCCTTGGTCTGGTCGGCCAGGATGCGCAGGTTGGCCAGGTTGTCTTCAACCTCGCGGAAGGCGTTCAGCACCGTTTGGCGATACACGGCCACGTCTTCTTCGTAAACGGCGCGGGCGCGGTCCAGGCCGGCCTGGCGGCGGCCGCCGTCAAAGATCGGCATCGACAACGCGGCGCCCACCAGCGGACCCAACAGGAACGTGCGGCTGGACCACTGGAACAGGTTGCCCAGGTCGGACGATTCATAGCCAAAGGCACCGGTGATGTCCAGGCGCGGGAAGAACGCGGACTTGGCCGCGCCCACGCGGGCATTGGCGGCGGCCATGGCGCGTTCGGCGGCGGCGATGTCCGGGCGGCGTTCCAGCAGCGTGGACGGCAGGCCGGCGGGAATCGACAGCGCCACCTTCTGGATGGGCTGCGGCGGCATCGTGAAGTCGGACGGTGCGCGGCCCAGCAACACGGCCAGCGCATGTTCGGCGGCGGCGCGGCGGCGGTCGATGCCCAGCGCTTCCGATTGCGCGGATGCCAGCTCGGCCTTGGCGCGTGCCAGGTCCAGTTCGCTGATGTCGCCCGCGTCGTAGCGGCGCTGGATCAGTTGCAGCGTGTCGGTACGCAGCTTGACGGTCTGGCGATACAGCTGCGATTCGGCGTCCTGTTCGCGCACCAGGAAATACGTGGTGGCCACGTCAGCCTGCAAGGCCAGCAGCACCGAGCGGTACAGCGCCTCGCTTTGCTGCGCGTCGGCCGTGGCGGCGTCGGCGGTGGATGCCACGCGACCGAACAGGTCGGCCTCGTACGACACCGCGCCTTGCGCTCGCCACGTCGTCACGGGGCTGGTCGACGTGCCATCGGGCAAGCCTTGCGACACGGCGGACGGGCGCTGGCGGTTGGGGCCAAAGGCCGCGTCCAGCGTCGGGAAGAAGCCGGCGCGGGCTTCGCGTTGCAGCGCGCGCGACTGCGCCAGGCGCGCAGCGGCCGCTTGCAGGTTCTGGTTGGCCTGATGCGCTTCTTCCTGCAATTGATTCAGGCCGTCGTCGCCGAATACCTTCCACCAGGCGCCGCGCAACGCGTCTTCGGACGGTTCAGCGGGCTTCCAGGTGCCGGCCTCGGACGCGGGCAGGGCGGCTTCCTTGAACGCCGCCGGCGCGGCGGCGGACGGCTTTTCGTAGGTGGGGCCCACCGCGCAGCCGGCCAGCACAAGCAGGACGGCAAGCAGGGCGGAACCGCGGGTCAGTCTTTGGATCATGATGAATTCTCTTTGTCGCGCGCCCCGCCCGCTGGGGCAGGGCGCGCTGGCTTCTCTGTGGGTCTGCCTGCTTTATGCGTGAGTCTGCGGGGCGGGCGGCGCATGCGGGTCGATGTGCGGCGCGCACTCCGGCGCTTCATGCTGGGACGCCGAGTGCAGCGGCTTGCCACCCAGCGAACGCAGCAGCACGTAGAACACCGGCGTCAGGAACAGGCCGAACAGCGTCACGCCCAACATCCCGAAGAACACCGCCACGCCCATCGCATGACGCATTTCGGAACCGGCGCCCGACGACAGCACCAGCGGCACCACACCCATGATGAACGCGATGGACGTCATCAGGATCGGACGCAGACGCAGGCGGCTGGCTTCGATGGCGGCTTCCAGCGGCGTGCGGCCGCTCATTTCAAGCTCGCGGGCGAATTCCACGATCAGGATCGCGTTCTTCGCGGACAGCCCCACCAGCACCATCAAGCCGATCTGCGTGAAGATGTTGTTGTCGTTGCCCGTCAGGTACACGCCGGTCAGCGCAGCCAGGATGCTCATCGGCACGATCAGGATCACGGCCAGCGGCAGGGTCAGGCTTTCGTACAGCGCGGCCAGCACCAGGAACACCAGCAGCACACTGATCGGGAATACCCACAAGCCGGCATTGCCCGCCAGGATCTGCTGATACGTCAGGTCGGTCCATTCGAACTTCACGCCACGCGGCAGCGTTTCGGCGGCCACGCGTTCGGCGGCGGCTTGCGCCTGGTCCGACGAAAACCCCGGAGCCGGGCCGCCGTTGATGTCGGCGGCGGTGTAGCCGTTGTATCGCACCACCATTTCAGGGCCGAACGTCTGATTCACCGTCACCAGCGAAGACAGCGGGACCATGTCGCCCGCGGCGTTGCGGGTCTTCAGTTGCAGGATGTCGTCGGCATGCGCGCGGAACTGGGCGTCGGCTTGCGCCCGCACCTGGAACACGCGGCCGAAACGGTTGAAGTCGTTGACGTACATCGAACCCAGGTAGATCTGCATGGTGTCGAACACTTCCGTCACCGGCACACCCAGCTGCTTGGCCTTCACACGGTCCAGGTCCACGTCCAGCTGCGGCACGTTGATTTCGTAGCTGGAGAACGCAGGGCCCAGTTCAGGCGTTTGACGCGCCTTTTCCAGGAAGGCCTGCTTGGCCTTGTCCAGCTCGGCATAGCCGAGCGCCGCGCGGTCTTCCAGTTGCAGCTTGAATCCGCCCAGCGTGCCCAAACCCATCACGGGCGGGGGCGGGAACACGGCGATGAACGAATCCTGGATGGCGGCAAACTTCTGGTTCAGCGAGGCGGCAATGGCGTTGCCCGACAGCTCGGCACCCTTGCGTTCGTCAAACGGCTTGAGCGTGACGAACACGATGCCGGCGCTGGAACTGTTGGTAAAGCCGTTGATCGACAAGCCCGGGAACGCGATGGCCGATTGCACGCCGGGTTCCTTCAAGGCGATGTCGCTCATGCGGCGGATCACCGCTTCCGTGCGGTCCAGCGATGCGCCGTTGGGCAACTGCGTGAAGCCGATCAGGTACTGCTTGTCCTGCGCGGGCACGAAGCCGCCGGGCACCAGGTACGACACGCCGATCGTGGCCGCCACCAGCACGGCGTACACGCCCATCGCGCCGGCCTTGCGGCGGATCACGCTGGACACGCCCGTGCCATAGGACTCGGACGCGCGGCCGAACATGTTGTTGAACCAGTTGAAGAAGCGGCCGAAGACGCGGTTCATGCCACGGGTCAGCCAGTCCTGCTTGTCGTGATGGCTTTTGAGCAGCAGGGCCGACAGCGCGGGCGACAGGGTCAGCGAGTTAAAGGCCGAGATCACCGTCGAGATGGCAATCGTCATGGCGAACTGCTTGTAGAACTGGCCGGTCAGGCCCGTCATGAACGCCAGCGGCACGAACACGGCGCACAGCGTCAACGCGATGGCGATGATGGGGCCGCTGACTTCGCGCATGGCGCGGTAGGTGGCGTCGCGTGGACTCAAGCCCGCCGCGATGTTGCGTTCCACGTTTTCCACCACCACGATCGCATCGTCCACCACGATCCCGATGGCAAGCACCATCCCGAACAGCGACAAGGCGTTGATGGAATAGCCGAACACCAGCAGCAGCGCGAACGTACCCACGATGGAGACCGGCACGGCCAGCAGCGGGATGATCGATGCGCGCCACGTTTGCAGGAACAGGATCACCACCAGCACGACCAGCGCAATGGCTTCCAGCAGCGTGTGCACCACGGCTTCGATACTGGAACGCACGAACTGCGTGGGGTCGTATTCGATGCGGTATTCCACGCCCGGCGGGAAGTCTTGCGACAGCTCGGCCATGGCGGCGCGCACCTTGGACGACACGTCCAGCGCGTTCGCGCCCGGCGATTGCATGATGCCCATGCCCACCGCCTGCTTGTTGTCCAGCAGCGAACGCAGGCCGTATTCCTGCGCGTCCAGCTCCACGCGGGCGACGTCGGACAAGTGCGTCACGGCGCCGTCGGACGAGGTCTTCAGGATGATGTCGCGGAACTCTTCTTCGCTTTGCAGACGGCCACGCGCGTTCACGTTCAGCTGCAAGGGCACGTCGCCCTGCGTGGGCGATGCGCCGATCACGCCGGCGGCAACCTGCACGTTTTGTTCGCGAATGGCGGCAACGACTTCCGACGCCGTCATGCCCCGCTGCGCGACTTTCTGCGGGTCCAGCCACACGCGCATCGAGTAGTTGCCCGAGCCCCACACCGTGACTTCGCCCACGCCCGTGATGCGGGCCAGGCGGTCCTTGACGTTCAGGATGGCGTAGTTGCGCAGGTAGGTGATGTCGTAGCGGTCGTTAGGCGAAATCAGGTGCACCACCAGCGTCAGCGTCGGCGAGCTTTTCGCGGTGGTCACGCCCAGGCGCTGCACGTCCGGCGGCAGGCGCGGCAGCGCTTGCGACACACGGTTCTGCACCAGCTGCTGCGCCTTGTCCGGGTCCACGCCCAGCTTGAAGTTGACCGTCAGCGTCAGGTTGCCGTCGCTGTTGGCCTGCGACTGCATGTACAGCATGTCCTCGACGCCGTTGATGGATTCTTCCAGCGGCGACGCGACGGTCTCGGCGATGACCTTGGGGTTGGCGCCCGGATACTGCGCGCGCACCACCACCGACGGCGGCACGACTTCCGGGTATTCGGAAATGGGCAGCTGGAACATGGCCAACAGGCCGGCCAGCAACACCAGGATGGACAGCACACCGGCAAAGATCGGCCGGTCGATGAAGAACTTTGAGATATTCATGAGCGTTCTCTGTAGACGCGCGGGCCTTACTGGACCTGGGCCGCGGCGGTCTGCACCGGTGCGCGCTTGGCGGCAACCATGGGCACGACGGTGGGGGTCACGGCGTCGCCGGGACGGATGCGTTGCAGGCCGTTGACGACGATGCGTTCACCGGGCTTCAGGCCGGAATCCACGACGCGCAGGCCTTCCTGGTTGGCGCCCAGCTTGATCTGGCGGTAGACGGCGTGGTTCTTGTCGTCCAGCACCAGCACGTAGCGCTTGTCCTGGTCGGTGCCGATGGCTTTTTCGTCGATCAGCACGGCCGAACGCGGGTCGCTGCCGCCCAGGCGGACGCGGGCGTACAGGCCGGGCAACAGCGAGCCGTCGGCGTTGTCGAATTCGGCGCGCACGCGGATCGTGCCCGAGGTGGCGTCCAGACGGTTGTCCACCGACTGCACGACGCCGGTACGCGAATAGCCTTCTTCGTTCGCCAGGCCCAGTTCAACCGGCACCGAGCCGGCCTTGCCGTTGCGCGCCGGGTTCACGTACTTCAGGAACGTTTGTTCGTCCACATCGAACGATGCGTACATCTTCGATACCGACACCAGCGTGGTCAGCGGCACGGACGCGGCGCCGGCGGCCACCACGTTGCCCACGGTGACTTCGGCGCGCGACACGCGGCCAGCCACGGGGGCTTCGATGCGCGTGTAGCCCAGGTTCAGCTTGGCGTAGTCGAGCGCGGCCTGCGCGCCTTGCAGGTTGGCGGCGGCTTCGCGTGCGGCGTTCTGCTTTTCCTCGAAGTCGCGGCGTGCGATGGCGTTGTCGGCCAGCAGGCGCTGGCCACGCGCCAGTTCAGTGGCGGTGTACGACGCGCGGGCCTTGGCGGCGGTCAGGGCGGCGGCGGCGCGGTCAACCTCGGCCGCGTAGGGGCGCGGATCGATGGTGAACAGCACGTCGCCCTTCTTGACGATGCTGCCGTCCTGGAAGTGCACTTGCGTCAGGGTGCCGGAGACCAGCGGGCGGATGTCGACGCGGTCGATGGCTTCCAGGCGGCCGGAATAACGCTGCCAGTCCACGATGGTCTTGTTGACGACTTCGGCCACTTCGACCGGGGTCGCGGCGGGCGCGCCCTGGGCCACGGCGACGTTGCCTCCACCGGGGCCACGGGTCAGGGCATAACCGCCACCGGCCGCCAGCACGGCGGCAAATACAACGAGCACAGCAATACGTTTACGCGAAACCATGATGTTTCCTTGAAAGATTTAGGTGCGAAAGCGCGCTTGCTTGGAGCCCGGGGCGGGGGCGGCTGCGGCGGGTCTGGCCATGTCAGTCCTTAGCGTCCGTTGCGGCTAGGCGTATATGCTTATGCTGCAACGCAACATCCATCAGGGTTGCGGATCCAAGTCAGAGTGCCGGGGGGGCGGGCTCTGCGAGGACGGAAGCTGAGGATTGACATGCCCTGTGGGGTCGCCGGGAGGCAAGGGCACTTCAAGATGGTTCGCATTCTGAGTGTTTTGTGGGGCCGGATAAACACAGTTAATCCGGCAACACTGTTCGACACGGATGACTAATCGGCGTCGAAATCGGGTTATGCTCCGTTCACCCCGACTTATTTGCCCAAAAGGACACCGTCGCCATGGACCGTTTTCAGGCTATGCAGGTGTTTGTGCGCGTCGTGGACGCCAACAGCTTCACGCGGGCGGCCGACAGCCTCTCGCTACCGCGCACCACCGTCACCACCATCATCCAGAACCTCGAACGCCTCTTGGGCGTACGACTGCTGAACCGCACCACGCGCCGTATCGGTCTGACGCCGGACGGCGCGGGCTATTACCAGCACTGCGTGCGCATTCTGGCGGACGTCGAAGAAACCGAGGCCTGTTTCCAGGAGGCAGCGCTGCGCCTGAAGGGCCGGCTGCGCATTGACGTGCCAACCTGCATCGGCCGCCTGATCCTGATCCCCTCATTGTGTGATTTCCACGACAAATACCCCGACGTCGAGCTGGTGCTTGGCCTGGGCGACCGGCCTGTGGATATGGTGCAAGAGGCCGTCGACTGCGTGATTCGCGCAGGCGAACTGGAAGATTCCAGCCTGGTCGCGCGCCGCATCGGCACCTTGCAGACCGTCACCTGCGCCTCGCCTACCTACGTGGCGCGCCACGGCATGCCGCAAACCATCGAGTCGCTGCGCGATCACCACGCGGTGCATTACTTCATGAGCCGCACGGGCCGTAACTGCGCCTGGGACTTCAAGGTGGACGGCAAGCACCAGGAAGTGGACATGAAGGGCACGGTAGCGGTGAACGAAGCCGGCGCCTATCTGGATTGCGGGCTGAAGGGTTTCGGCCTGATCCAGGTGGCCCGCTACATGGCCCTGCCGCACCTGCAATCGGGCGAGCTGATCGAAATTCTGCCGCAGTGGAAGCCCAGCTCGACGCCGATTTCCGTGCTGTATCCGCAAAGCCGCCAGTTGTCGCCGAAGGTACGCGCGTTTACGGATTGGGTGGCTGAATTGTTCGCCGGATGCCCACTATTGAGCGGCCGCGACGAAACCGATCCGGCAGCCGCCAGCTGCGGCGTGTATCAGCGTCAGCTGGGCATGCCCAGCGCCATGACGATGGGGGCGCCCGCCGCCCAGCCGCTGGCTGAACCGGTGTTGGCCCAGACGCCGCCGCGTCGCCGCAGCCCACGCGAAGAGGCCGCCGAGTACGCGCTGTAAGCGTGCGGCGTGGCACGCCCGGTGCGGGCCACGCCGAAAAACCACGGGAATCCCCGTAGTAAATACAGGGCTTGCGTCCCTCGTATATCTTGAAACGTCTGTATAGTCCGACAGTCAAAGCCTACAACGCCCTTACTGTCGATCCGCGCTATGCAGCCTGTTCTACCCGCTTATTTGATGGCCCGTTGGCTGCTTTTGCTCGTGCTGTTGGCCGGGGTGTACTTCCTTAGCGGCTTTCTCGTTCCTGCTCTTGCGGCCCTGATTATTGGCCTGGCCAGCTGGCCCTTGTACCAGCGCCTGGTGGTGCGCTGCGGCGGCCGCACGGCCGTGGCCGCGTCGCTGGCGCTGCTCATGGTCATCGTGGTGCTGATCGTGCCGATGTCGTTGGCCTTGTCCTACGCCATCAAGGAAGCCAGCACCTTTTTCGCCTGGGCCATTGCCGCCAACCGCCACGGCGTGGCCGTGCCGAACTGGATTACGTCGATGCCCGTGCTGGGCGAGCGCCTGGGCCAGTATTGGGAATCGTATATTGGCCAGCCCCACGCGCTGGGCGCGCTGGTTGAAGCCGTCAGCGGCGAACACCTGGGCAACATCTACCGCATGGTGCTGGCCGCGACGGGCAACGTGTTCCAGCTGCTTTTGACCGTGCTGTTCATGCTGATCACGCTGTTCTTCGTCTACAAGGACGGCATCCGGATGGTGGCGCAGCTGGACGTGCTGGGCGAACGCATTCTGCCTGCGCGCTGGCAGCGGTTTTCCCGCGTGGTGCCTGCCACTATCAATTCCACCGTTACCGGCATGGGCCTGATCGCGCTGGGCGAAGGCCTGGTGCTGGGCATCGCCTATTGGGTAGCGGGCGTGCCGTCGCCCGTGTTGCTGGGCGTGGTGACCGGTTTCATGGCCTTGATCCCCGGCGGCGCGCCGCTGTCGTTCACGCTGGTGTCCTTGTACCTGGTCGGTTCCGGCCACGTGGTGGCGGGCATTGCGCTGATGGTTTGGGGCAGCGTTGAATTGTTCATCGTGGACAAGACCTTGCGCCCGCGCCTGGTGGGCGGCCCGGTCAAGCTGCCGTTCCTGCCGACGTTCTTCGGCCTGGTGGGCGGCGTCAAGACGATGGGCATCGTGGGCCTGTTCGTCGGGCCGGTGCTAATGGCCTTGCTGGTGGCCGTGTGGCGTGAATGGGTGCACCACGAAGTCCAGGAACGCGACGCTGAACGGGCTCGCCCGCCGCTGCCGCCGGCGACGCCGCGCGTTGAAAAAACACCTACTGCCTGACGCGCGGCCCGCCCGCTTTGGTAATCTAGCCATCCCCGCGTTTACCGGCGCCTGACCGGTACGCGCCTGCCCCGCACGCAGACGCTTCGCAACCGCCGCGGGGTGTGAGGATTGAGATGTCCGGGTTCCTGCACGATGATCAAATTGCCGTCCTGCGCCAGCAGGGTTTTGTGGTGGCCCGCCAGTTTGCGGACCCGGACCGGGTAGCCGCTTTGCGCGCCCTGGCCGAGCGCCATTTGCAAGACCACGTAGCGCCCATCGAATACGAAGCCGACCTGCGCTATCCCGGCGCGCCGGCATCCCGCGAGGCGCAAGGCGGCTTGACGGTGCGCCGCCTGTTGAACGCCTATGCGCGCGACCCGCTGTTTGCGCAGTGGGCCACCGACCCGGCCATCGGCCAATGGCTGGCGCGCTATTTCGGCGAACCGGCTGTGCTGTCCACCGTGCATCACAACTGCGTGATGACCAAGCACCCGGCCTACGGCAGCCTGACCGGTTGGCATCAGGACATTCGCTACTGGTCTTTTTCCGATACTGATTTGGTGTCCTGTTGGCTGGCGCTGGTGCCCGAAAGTTCGGGCAATGGTGGGCTGTCATTCATCCCGGGTTCGCACTCGGCGTCTTTCGCGCCTGAACAATTCGATGAGCAGAAGTTCTTCCGCGAAAACGTGCCCCAAAACGCCGACTGGATCGCGCGGGCGGTCAGCCCCACGCTAGAGGCGGGCGACGTGGTGTTCTTCCATTGCCGCACGCTGCACGCCGCGCCAGGCAATCGCAGCGACCGCGTGAAGCTGTCTTTGGTGCACACCTATCACCCGGCGTCCTGCCACCCCATCGCGGGCACGCGTTCCGCGTCGCAGCCGGACGTGCCGCTGGCAGGGTAAGCGGTAAGTCGGTGGACGTTGGGGCGGTGATAATCAATCGATATCTGCAATAAATAATTGAATTACAATTATTTCAACCGCAGTACGCAGTACGCAGTAAGCAATACGCATAACCCAAACGCAGAACGCAAACGCAGAACGTCTGGATGAATACGCGATGCCGGGCCGGCAACACCCGCATCGCGTTCCTCTTGCGTGACCATCCCCGGAACTGAACAGGCTGTTTCCCGTGCCCAAAACAAAGATCGACAACGACACGCAAGAATCGCAGGCGCCCGGCGCAACCCGGTCATCGCTGTTTGTGGGGTCCACCGAAAAGGCCTTCCAGGTGCTGCACGCGTTCGACGGGTCGCGCCGCCACATGACGCTGGCCGACATCGCCCGCGCGTCCGGCCTGGACCGCAGCGCCACGCAGCGCCTGGTCTACACGCTGGAAACGCTGGGCTACCTGCGCCGCATTCCCGACACGCGCAACTACGGGCTGACGCCCAAGGTGCTGCAATTTTCGTACAACTATGTGCGCGCCAACGAGCTGATCGACAAGGCCTCGCCCTATCTGCTGGACATCAGCCGCACGCTGGGCGAGACCACCAACCTGCAAGAACTGGACGGCCACGAAATTGTGTTCGTCGCGCGCTTTCCGGGCCATCACCTGGTCAACGTGGACATTGCCGTCGGCAGCCGTCTGCCCGCGTTCTTCACGGCGTCCGGCACCGCGATCCTGTCGCGTCTGACGGACGAGCATCGCCGTGAAATCCTGGCGCGCACGCGGCTGGACCCCATCACGCCCTACACCGAAGTGGACCCTGACAAGCTGATGGAACGCGTGCAGCGCGTGGCCGAAAAGGGCTACGCGATCATCGTCAACGAGACGGTGCTGGGCGATATCTCGGTGGCCGCGCCGGTAACCGACCATCGCGGCCTGGCCGTGGCCGCCATCAATATTTCGGTGCCCACGACGCGCTGGACGGTCGCCCGCGTTGAAGCCGAACTGGCGCCCCATGTGCAGGTGGCGGCCACGTCGATTTCAAAGTCCAAATTCGCGGGCTATTCCAGATAGGCCCGGCTTACTTCACCCCTTCGAATTCCGCCAGCAACGGCTTGAGCGTTTCACGCAGGGCCGACTGCAACGCATCGGCCGGGGCCACCAGCGGGTCCAGCACATCGGGCGCGTTCACGCCGATCAGGTCCATGACGGACTTCATCGGGCCCGGGTTGGTCTCGGCAAACGCCAGGTCCATCAACGGAATCAGGCGGCGATGCAGTTCCATCGATTCCCGCGTACGGCCTTCCGACGCCAGCTGGTAGACCTGGCGCCAGGCCGACGGCAGCAAGCTAGCCGTGACCACGATGCCGCCGCGCGCGCCGGCGGCCAGATGCACCGGCAGCAGCGTGTCTTCGCCGCTGAACACCGCAAACGATTCGTCCACGCCCGCCACCGTGCGCAGGAAGTGGTACATGTCCGTGTTGCAGGCCTTCATGCCGATGATGTTCTGGTGGCGCGACAGTTCATGCAGCACCTCGGGCGCAATCGCGATGCGGGTGCGGTACGGAATCTCGTAGATCATCACGGGCAGCGGCGACGCATCCGCATAGCGCAGGAAGTAGTCGCGGATGCCGGCCTGCGTGGGCGTCGTGTAGTAGGGCGTCAGCACCATCAGCGCATCGGCGCCGGCCTCGGCGAATTCGCGGCCCGCTTGCAGCGCGTCGTGATAGCCGGGGTCCAGCACGCCGGGAATCACCGGCACGCGGCCGGCTACGGCCTCGACCGTCAACTGGCACATGCGGATGCGCTCGGCGCGGGGCAGCGCGCCGTATTCGCCCGTGCCGCCCAACGGGACGATGCCGTCGATGCCCTGCTGCATCAGGTAGGCAACCAGCGCCTTGGCAGCGGGGACGTTGATGGTGTCGTCGGCGTTGACCGGCGTGGGGATGGCGGGAAAAACTCCGCGCAGTTGGGTTGCGTTCAGCATGTTGTGTATCCAGGAAAATAAATCTGAATCAGAGGCGTCGGATTCAATTGGCCAGGCTGCGGCGGCGCAGCCGGTCGGCCAGCCAGATCAGCGCGGCAATGAAAATGAACAGGCAGGTAGAGACGGCGGCAATCACCGGGGAAATCTGTAGCGTGACCTCGTCCCAGAACTGCTTAGGCAGCGTGGCGTTCAGGCCACCGGAGGCGAACAGCGCAATCGTGAGTTCGTCGAACGATGTGGCGAAGGCAAACAGGAATGACGACATCAGACCCGCGCCCAGAATCGGAAACGTCACGAAGCGCAGCGTGGCCCACGGCCCGGCGCCCAGGCTTTGCGCCGCCAGGTCCAGCCGCGTGTCGTAGTTGCGCAGCACGGCCATCATGGTGATCACCACGTAGGGCACGGCCACCACGGTATGCGCCAGGATGAGGCCGACGGTGGATCCCACCAGCCCCACGCGCGCAAAGAAATAGAACATGCCCACCGCGATGATCATGCGCGGCACCACGATGGGCGACAGCACGAAGGCCAGCATCGCCGACTTGCCTCGCATGTTCGCGCGCACCAGCAGGAAGGCGGCGGGCGTGCCAATCAGCATCGCCAGCAAACCCGTGCCCACGCCCACGATCAACGACCGGGTGATGGCCTGCATCCACACGGGCGACGTGAACATCTGCTCGTACCATTGCAGCGAAAAGCCCTTGGGCGGCCACGTCAGGCCCGAACCGGAATCGAACGACAGCGGAATCATCAGGAAGGCCGGCGCACTAAGAAACGCCAGCACGCCCAGCACGATCCACCACAGCGTGCGTGACTGACCCGTGCCCGACACCGACCGCCGCACCCGCTTGGGCAACAGCGCGAACAGGGCATCCGACACGTTCGCCAGCACCGTCAACACCGCATCGCCCGCGCGGCGCGACAGGCTTTCCTTGCCCGATGCCCGCACGCGCGTGGATGCGCCGCCCGTCATGGTGGACAGGCCCAGCACCTTGTCATAGATGGCGAACACCACCAGCACCACCACCAGCAGCAACACCGACACCGCGCCGGCGAACTCCCAGTTCATGGTCTGCTGCACCTGGTCAATGATGATCTGCGTGATCATCGTTTCCTTGCGTCCGCCCAGCAGCGCGGGCGTGATGAAAAAGCCGATGGCGGTGACGAACACCATGATGGCCGCGGCCGCCACGCCGGGCATCGACAGCGGGAAATAGATCTTCCAGAATGCCGTGCCGGGGCGCGCGCCCAGGGTGGAGGCGGCGCGCGGCAGGTTGCGGTCGATGTTCTCCATTACCGACAGCATCGTCAGCACCGCCAGCGGCATCAGCGCATGCACCATGCCCACCAGCACGCTGCCGAAGTTGTAGAGCAGGTTGGCCGGCGCATCCAGGATGCCCAGCGCTTGCAGCAGCTGGTTGACCACGCCGTTGCGGCCCAGCAGCACCACCCAGGCAAAGGTGCGCACCAGGAAGCTGGTCCAGAACGACAGCAGCACCCAGAACAGCAGCGACGTCTTGCGCTTGGCGGACAGGCTGGAAATCAGATAGGCGACCGGGTAGCCCGCGACGACGGAGAAGAACGTGGTCCACAACGAAATCTTCAACGTGATCAGCAGCACGTTCACATACACCGACGACTCGAACAGCCGGTGATATTGCGCCAGCGTGAAGCCCTTGTCGTCGACAACGCTTAACAACAGCAGCTGGCCCACCGGATAGATCAGCAGCACCAGCAGCAGCACGACCAGCGGGGCGGCCATCAGGAAATGGCGGCGGCCGGGGCTCATGCGCTTGCGGGGAGTAGCAAGGGATGTCATGCGTTTACTCCGCAATGGCCACCGCGTCGGCGGCTTGCC
Organism: Achromobacter sp. B7; assembly: GCF_003600685.1. Taxonomy (NCBI): domain Bacteria; kingdom Pseudomonadati; phylum Pseudomonadota; class Betaproteobacteria; order Burkholderiales; family Alcaligenaceae; genus Achromobacter; species Achromobacter sp. B7. Next base: position 5,603,024 of record NZ_CP032084.1, on the reverse strand, counting down.
AGCTGACGGTCAGGGGCTGGCCGATGGCGTATTGCTCGGCCTGGCGCTGCGTGGGGTAAGCCACGACGATGGGGGCGGCGTCGGCCACGCCCAGGTCCAGGTACAGCTTGGTCAGGCTGCCCGTCACCATCACGTCCAGCAGCTTGCCGGTCAGGCCGCTGCCCGACGTGGCCACGCGCAGGTTTTGCGGGCGCAACATCGCGGTGACTTTCTGGCCGGGCTTGATCGGGGCGCCGTTGGACAGCGCCTGGCCGGTAACGCCCTGATGCGCCAGCGTCACGCTCAATACGTCGCCGTCCACCGCCGTGACTTCACCTTGCAGCAGGTTCGATTCGCCCAGGAAGTCGGCCACGAAAAGCGTGCGGGGGCGGAAGTAAAGATCTGCCGGCGTGCCCAGCTGCTCGATCGCGCCGCCGTTCATCAGGCAGATGCGGTCGGACATCGTCATGGCTTCTTCCTGGTCGTGCGTGACGTACACGATGGTGGTGCCCAATTCGCGGTGGATGCGCTTGATCTCCAGCTGCATCTGGTCGCGCAGCTTCTTGTCCAGCGCGCCCAGCGGTTCGTCCATCAGGATGATGGCGGGTCGATAGACCATGCAGCGCGCCAGCGCGATGCGCTGCTGCTGGCCGCCGGACAGTTCGCGCGGCAGGCGCGTGGCTACGTGCGGCAGGCGCACCATGTCCAGCGCTTCGTGCGCGCGGCGGCGCGCTTCGGCCGCCGGCACCTTGCGCATCTTCAAGGGAAACGCAATGTTCTCTTCGATGCTCATGTGCGGAAACAGCGCGTAGTTCTGGAACACCATGCCGATGTCGCGCTCGTAGGGCGCGCCGTACGTGACGTCGGCGCCGTCGATCAGCACGCGGCCCTCGTCGGGCTGCGCCAGGCCGGCGATCAGGCTCAACAAGGTGGTCTTGCCGGACCCGGAGGGGCCAAGCAGGGTCAGGAATTCGCCGCGAGCGGCGTCCAGGTGCGTGGGCGCCAACGCGACGAAATCGCCATAGCGTTTGCCCAGGCCCGAGATTTGCAGATTGGAAGAAGACATGGTGTTCAGCACATTAGATTTCGCGCGGCGCGCGCCACGGTGGTGGCGCGCGGCCGATGGCTTATTTCAGGACCCAGCCGTTGAAGCGTTCAAGCACGTCGCGCTGCTTGTCCAGCCAGTACGCGGCGTTGATGTGCAGGCCGGTCTTGATGTTGTCGGGGTGGGTCGGGCAGTTGCGCGCCACGTCGGCCTTGATGTGGTCAAAGGCGGCGGGCTGCGTGACGCCGGCGGCAAAGTACTCGACCAGCGCTGCCTGGCGCTTGGGGTCGGACGCAAACTTGATGAACTCGCGGCAGGCGTCGGCGTTGGGCGTGCCTTTCAGGATGGACCAGTTGTCGCAACCCCAGATGTTCTGGTCCCACACGATCTGCACCGGCGCGCCGTTGGCGATGGCCGATTGCGCGCGCGACACCCACGTGGCGATCATGTCGACTTCGCCCGAGCCCAGCATCTGTTCCACCTGCGCGCCCGTGTTCCACCACACGTCCACCGACGGCTTGACCTTGTCCAGGCTGGCCAGCGCGCGGTCGATGTCGCAGGGGTAAACCTTGTCGGTGGGCACACCGTCGGCCATCAGCGCTTCTTCGATGGTGTCGAACGGATGCTTGCGCAGGCCACGGCGGCCGGGGATGTCTTTGACGTTCCAGAAGTCGGCCCACGACGCGGGCGCGCGGCGGCCCTTGAAGGCGTCGGTACGGTACGCCAGCACGGTGGTGTAGACGTTGTTGCCCACGCCGTAGGGCGACATGTATTGCGGCGGGATGGTGGCCACGACCGGGTCGGATTCCAGACCGTGCTTTTCCAGATAGACCTTGCCGCCTTCGGTCAGCATCAGGATGGCGGGTTGGCTGATCTTGGCCATGTCCCAGGTGTAGTTGCCGGTGTCGACCATGCTGCGGATCTGCGCGGTGGGTTCGGCGTTGGCCTGCACGCCCACCACCTGGATGCCGGTCGCTTCCGAGAACGGCTTGTAGAACACGGCGCCATAGGCCTTGCTGTAGATGCCGCCGTCATCGCGCACGACGATGCGCTTGGAGGCGGCGCGCGACGGCGTCCAGATCATGGGCATGGCCAGCGCGGCGGCGCCGGCGGCCACGGTTTTCAGCGCGGCGCGGCGCGAAGCGTTGTGGGGGATCGATTTCATGGAAGACTCCTGCGGGTCGGGTCAGGGACTGCGGATCAAGGGTGGGGATTCAAAAGACGGGGGGTCGAAGGCGGGCGGTTCAATCCATGCGGGGCAGCAAGCGGCCGGGGTTGAACAGGTTGGCGGGGTCGAAGGTGGCCTTCAGCGCGTGCATCATCGCCAGTTCAACGGGGGATTTGTAGTGCGCCATTTCGGCCAGCGACGTGCGGCCCACGCCGTGTTCGGCGCTGAAGGTGCCACCCAGCGCATCGGCCACATCGTTGACCGCGCGGCGGATATCGGCGGCCATCGCGTCGCGGTCGGGCAGGGCGTTCCAGGCGTCGAAGGTGAAGAAGGGTATGAAGTGCACGTTGCCGTCGCCCAGGTGGGCCACGATCAGCACCGGCAGGCCGGGCACCAGGCGGCGCACGGCGGCGGTGGCTTCGTCGATGAAGCGCGGCACGCTGGACACGGGTACGGCGCTGTCCGTGGTCAGGCCCACGCCGGCCTTCTTATTGCCTTCGGACACGCTGTGGCGCACTTCCCAAAGCGCGGCGCGCTGGCTGTCGTTGCTGGCCAGCACGGCGTCGTGCAGCAGGCCCTGTTCGGACGCGTGTTCCAGCGTCTGCTGCAACAGCGCTTGCAGTTCGTCGCCGCTGCCCGTGTCGGACAGTTCCACCAGCACATGCCACGGGTGCGCGTCGCCCAGCGGGTTCTTGCGGCCCGGCACATGCGCCATCACGATGTCCAGCTGATTGCTGTCGATCATTTCAAAGGCCGACAGGCGCGAACCGCAGGCGCGCTGGAACATGCCCAGGATTTCCAGCGCGGCTTGCGGGCTGTCTGGCGCCAGCCAGGCCACGGCGTGGCGGGTGGGCAGCGGATGCAGCTTGAGCACGGCGGCGGTGACGATGCCCAAAGTGCCTTCGGCGCCGATGAACAGGTGCTTTAGATCAAAGCCGGTATTGTTCTTGCGTAGCGCGGTCAGGCCGTTCCAGATGGCGCCGTCGGGCAGCACCACTTCCAGGCCCAGGATGTTGTCCCGCGTGTTGCCGTAGCGCAGTACGCCCGTGCCGCCCGCGTTGGTGGCGATGGTGCCGCCGATCTGGCAAGAGCCTTCCGCGCCCAGGCTGATGGGGTACAAGCGGCCCTCGGCGGCCGCTGCATCCTGCACCGTGGCCAGCACGCAGCCGGCTTCTACTTCCATGGAATTGTTGGCGGCATCCACCCGGCGCACCCGGCGCATGCGCGCCAGGTTCACGATGACGGGCGGCGTACCGCTGGCATCCGGCACCGCGCCGCCGCACAGGCTGGTGTTGCCGCCCTGCGGCAGCACGGGCGTGGCATGGGCGTTGCATAGCCGCACAATGTCGGCCACCTGCTGCGTATTGCCGGGCAGGGCGACGCACAGTGCGGGGCCCTTGTACCGGCCGCGCCAGTCTTCGGTATAGCCGGCCATGTCGGTGTCGGAATGAAGGATGGCGTCCGCGCCCAAGGCCTGGGTCAACGCGTCTAGCAGGGTGATGCCGTTGGTCATGTCTGTGGTCCCGAATGAAGCTCGGGGATCACACGAACCCGAGCGCATTGAGGCACAGCATACGATCACTTAAATCGCTTTTCGATTTGATTAATCGTATATCAATCGAATTTAGGGTATGTCCTAGTCGGAGCGGGTGGGGAACATACGGCTTGTCGCCCGCTAAATGAGCGAAATACAATCGTATTGTGCGATATGCGGTCTGTCTGCATCGCCTTCCCTGCCTCTTTGGAACTGAATTCCCATGCGCGAAAAGATCGTTTTTATCGGAGGCGGCAACATGGCCTCCGCCATCATCGACGGCTTGCTAGGCCAAGGCCGTGAGCGGGCCGACTTCCTGGTGATCGAGCCCTACGCGCCCACCCGCGACGCCCTGGTGGCGCGCGGATTGACCAGCCAGGAAAGCGTGGGACCGGCCGTCGCTGACGCCACGCTGTGCGTGCTGGCGACCAAGCCGCAAGGCTTGCAGGACGCCTGCGCCCAGGTGCGGCAATATCTGCCCGCCGGCGCCACGGTCGTCAGCATCGCGGCGGGCGTGGACCTGGCCTCGCTGTCGGACTGGCTGGGCGGCCACGTGCGCATTGTGCGCGCCATGCCCAACACGCCGGCCAAGGTGGGGCTGGGCATGACGGGGCTGTACGCCACGGCGGCGTGCGGCGCCGCCGAGCGCGACCGCGTCGACGCCCTGTTTGCGGCCGTGGGCGAGCGCATCTGGACCGACACCGAAGGCATGATCGACGCCGTCACCGCCGTGACGGGCAGCGGCCCGGGCTATGTCTTTTACTTCATGGCGGCGCTGCAAAAGGGCGCAGTCGAGCTGGGCTTTTCCGAGGCAGACGCGCGCCGCCTGGCGGTTGCCGCCTTTCGCGGCGCGGCAGGCCTGGCGGCAAGCGAAGACGCGCCTCTGACGGAATTGCAGGATCGCGTCACATCCAAGGGCGGCACCACCTATGCGGCCCTGACGCACTTGCGCGAAGCCGGCGTGGCCGACGCCATCGGCGCCGCCGTGCACAAGGCGCAAGAGCGCGCACGGGAACTGTCGGCGGGCTGATCTCAGCCCAGTGAGGCCGTGTCGCGGTGTCGCCCCAGCCACCATAGCAATGCGACGGACACGGCGATGGCCGCCACGTTGAACTGCATGGCGGTCGCGAATGCGTGGGCGTAGCGTTCGGGCGCGTCGGCGTGGGCATGCGCCTGCAAGGCGCCGCCGAACAGCATGCCCGCTGCCGAGACGCCTAGCGCAGCGCCGACTTGTTGCAAGGTGGACACGACCCCCGCCGCCATGCCGGCATGACGGTCTTGAACCAGGCCCAACACCACGTTGACCAGCGGCGTGTTGACTGCGCCCTGCGCGGCGCCCAGCCACACCAGCGCAGGCACCAGCGACCACGGCGACAGCGTCGCGCCGGCCATGCCCACCTTCACCATCAAGGCCGCAGTGGCCCCGCCGTACAGCAAGGCCGCAACAGCAATGGCCGGCGTGCCAAAGCGGTTCACCAGGCGCGGCGCGGCCATCGACCCCGCAACGAAGCCCACGCTGGCGGGCGCGAAGATCAGGCCCGCCGTCAACGCGTCCAGCCCGAAGCCGGTTTGGACCAACAACGCGTAGCAAAGAAACATGGCGCTGGCGGTGGAGAACACCAGCATCACCAGCAGGCATCCGGCCGCAAAGCCCGGCTGCGCGATCAAGCCCATGTCCAGCAGCGGCGCGCCGCCGCGCGCCTTGACGCTGCGCTGCATGCGCGCGAACGCCAGCAGCACCGCAACGGACGCGGCCCCGCATGCCAAGGTCCACGCAGGCCAATGCCGCGCGGGCCCCTCGATCAAGGCCAGCAGCAGCAAGGCCAGCCCTGCCGCCAGGCACGCGGCCCCGGGCCAGTCCATGGACGCGGCCTGGGCCTCGCGGGATTCAGGTATGTGGCGTACCAGCGCCCACGCCGCCAGGCCCAGCGGCACGTTGACCAGGAAGACGGTGCGCCATGCAAGGCCCAGGAAATCGGCATGCACGATCCAGCCGCCCAGCACCTGGCCGGCAATCGCGGCCAGCCCCAGCGTCATACCCATCAGGCCGAACGCGCGCCGGCGCGCATGCCCGTCGTAGCTGACGCGTATCAGCGCATAGACCTGCGGAAACAGCAGCGCGGCGGCGGCCCCTTGCAACACGCGCGCGCCGATAAGCGTGTTGGCATCGGGGGCCAGCCCGCATAGGCCCGAGGCCAGCGCAAAGCCCGCCATGCCAAGCCTGAACAAGCGACGGCGACCATGGCGGTCGCCCAGGCGGCTGCCCGCGATCAGCAGCACGCCGAACGCCATTTCGTAGGCGGCGATGATGAAGTTAATCTGCGCGAACGAGGCGGACAGCGTGGTCTGCATGCTGGGAATGGCGACGTTCACCACGAACAGATCGAAGATGGTGATAAAGCCGCCTGACAGCAGCACGCCCAGTCCCAATGGACCCAACGCGCGGGTGTCGGGGCAGGGCGGTGTCGCGCTGGGGGAAGGCAGGGCGTTCGAGGTCATGGGAGTACCGATCAATGGGGATCGGCGCTATTCTGGCCACGCTTTCAGCCTTATACAATTTAGCTGTTTATGCTGTTACTACAGGCAATAGCCACTTCCCATGACCCTAGCTCCCGCCCCGCAACGCCTGGACCGCACCCGCGCCGACCTGGCCGAATTCCTTCGGTCGCGGCGCGAACGATTAAGCCCCACCGACCTTGGCCTGCCCGCCGGCAGCCGGCGCCGCACGCCCGGGTTGCGGCGCGAAGAAGTGGCCGCGCTGGCCGGCGTGGGGCTGGCTTGGTACACGTGGTTTGAACAAGGCCGCAACATCAGCGTGTCCGCGACGTTTCTGGAAAACCTGGCGCGCGTGCTGAAGCTGGATGCCGCCGAACGCCGCCACCTGTACCTCTTGGCCCATCAGCGCCCGCCCGCCGAAGCGGGCCGCACCTGGTGCACGGTGCCGCCGCAGGTGCGACGGCTGATGGACGACCTGCCGACCCGCCCCGCGTACATCCTGAACCTGCGCTGGGACGTGGTGATGTGGAACGCCGCCGCGGACCGCGTGTTCGATTTCTCGGCGCAGCCCACGGGGCGGCGCAACTTGTTGTGGATGTTGTTCGTCGTGCCCGCGATGCGGCGCTTGTTCTCGCACTGGCCGGCACAGGCCCCGCAATGCTGTCCACGTTTCGTCGCGACTTTGCCAGTGCAACGGGGGTGCCCGACATCGCCGAACTGGTCGACGAACTGCAAGCCGTATCGCCGGACTTCAACGCGTGGTGGCGCGAGCACGATGTGCACGGCGCCTGCATGGGCCAGCGCCGGCTGCATATCGATTCGCTGGGCGACATCGCCTTCGAGCACACCACGCTGACCGTGGATGAAAGCCGCCACCTGCGCTTGGTGGTCTATGCGGCGGCGCCGGACGAGCCTAAGGCGGGGCCGTTCGCACTATGGTTGAAGACACGCCACGCAACGTAGAAGTTGACGGCGGGGATTTCTCGGATGTATCGTAAGATCTATATCTTAAGATACATCGTAAGAGGCATTCCATGCGCCATCCCGACTTTCAGACACCCGACAACGGTGGCCATCACCGCCGCCATCATCACCATCCCAAGCACCACCACCATCCCCACCACCACCCCTCGCACCACGCCGCCTCGCGCGGCGATTGGTTTTCCGGCCCGCCAGATGACGGGCGGGGCGACGCCGATGGGTTCGGCGGCGATGGCCGTGGTTTCACACGCGGCCGCCGCGTGTCGGCCGACGATCTGCAACTGATGCTGCTGGGCCTGCTTGAAGAAAATCCCAGCCACGGCTACGAACTGATCAAGGCGTTCGGTGCGCTGAGCAATGGCTTCTACACGCCCAGCCCCGGCATGGTCTACCCGGCGCTGACCTACCTGGAAGAGCTGGGCTACGCCACCGTCGAGCAAGACGGGGCGAAGAAGCGCTACCACCTGGCGGAGGCCGGCAAGGCGCATCTGGATGCCAACCGTGAGCGCGTCGCGCTGATGTTCAACCGCTTCAAGCACATCGCCAAAAAAATGGATTGGATGCGCCAGGCCTGGAGCGGCGAGCCGCGCAGCGTGGGCCCGGAAGGCGAGGACGCGCGCACCGGCTGGGTGCCGGAATTTGTAGAGGCGCGCCACGCGATGCGCCGCGCGCTGATGGAGCGCACCGATGCCTCGCCTGCCGAACAACGCCGCATCGCCGCCATCCTGGCGCGCGCCACCGACGAGATCAACGGCAAGCCCTGTGCTTGATCTTGTCTTTTTCCCGAATCTGGAGTGTTGATGAACCGTAGCGACCTGACCGTGGAGCGCGTGCGCCACACCTTGAAAATGCGCGTCCTGACCGTCGTGCGCGTCGAACCCGTGGCCGGTCTGTTGGCCCGCGTCACGTTCACCGGCGATGACCTGCAAGACTTTGTCTCGGCGTCATTCGACGACCACGTCAAACTGTTCTTTCCGGCCGATCCGACGCAAGCGCCTGCCTTGCCCAGCGTGGGGCCCGATGGCGTGAAGTTTCCCGAAGGCGCGCCCAAGCCCGCCGCGCGGGATTACACGCCCCGCCGTTTCGACGCCGCGCGCCGCGAGCTGGAGATTGAATTCGTGTTGCACGGCGATGGGCCGGCGTGCACCTGGGCGGCACAGGCGCAGCCCGGGCAGCAGCTGGGTATCGGCGGCCCGCGTGGGTCGTTCGTGGTGCCCAAGGGGTTCGACTGGCATGTGCTGATTGGCGACGAAACCGCGCTGCCCGCCATCGCCCGCCGCCTGGAAGAACTGCCGGCCGGGGCCGAAGCGATCGTGTTGATCGAAGTGCCGTCGCCCGATAACGAAATGCCGTTGGCCTCGGCCGCGAAAACGTCGGTGCGGTGGCTGCACCGCAACGGCACGGCGGCGGGATACAGCACGCTGCTATTGCAAGCGGCGCGCGAACTGGCGTTGCCGGCGGGCGAGGGCTATGTGTGGGTGGCCGCCGAGTCCGCCGTGGCCAAGGCCGTGCGCGAGATCATGGTGTCGCAACACGCCATCGACAAATCCCGCATCCGTGCCGCGAGTTATTGGAAGCGTGGCGCGGTCGCGGTGCACGAGTCGCACGAAGACTGATTGCTGCGTGGCGCGGGGGCGGGCGCGCTAGCGTCGCCGCCACGACGCCTTCCCTTAAGGTATCGGGCATCACGCATTCGGCATCACGCATCCGGCGTCACGCATCCGACGCCCGGCATCGTCCCTTACGCCTCGCGCGCCAGACGCAGCAGGTTCTCCACGCGTCCTCCTGGCCGGTCTTCACGCACCGCCAGCCCCAGCACCGCGCGCGGCCAGTCCAGGGCAAAGGGGCGATACACCACGCCGTCCGGGCGCAGGTGGCGCAACGATGCCGGCACCACCGCCACGCCCATGCCCGCCGCCACCAAATTCACCGCCGATGACAACTGGGGCGCGCGTTGGCCAATCAACGGATTCAAGCCATGCTGGCGGCACGCCGCCATGATGTCCGCGCTGAGCCCATAGCCCGATTTGCGCGAATACAGGATGAAGCGTTCCTGCGCCAGATCCTTCGGCGCCAGCCGCTTGCGGCGCGCCAGCGCATGCCCCAATGGCAAGGCCACCACCAGCGGTTCTTCGGTCAGCTGCGTGAACGCAAGCCCACCATCAAGCGCAAACGGCGGCCGCACGAACGCGGCATCGATCGCGCCTTCGCGCAGCTGCGCCACCAGCGTTTCGCTATCGCCTTGCGACAGCGTCATGTCCACGTCGGGATAGCGCTGGCGATACTGGCGTATCACTTCCGTCACCACACCGTTGAACGACGCCGACTCGGTAAACCCCAAGGCCAATTCCCCGACCTCGCCCCGCGCGGCGCGTTGGGCCGTCTGCACCGCCGCGTCGGTGCGCCGCAGAATGTCTTGCGCGCAGGTAAGAAAGGCGCGACCCGCGTCGTTCAACACCACGCCGCGCCCCGTGCGGTCAAACAGCGGCGTGCCGACCTCGTGTTCCAGCTGGCGGATCTGCTGGCTTAACGGCGGCTGCGCCATGCCCAGTATTTCAGCGGCGCGGGTGAAGTGCTGCGCCTCGGCCGTCACCACGAAATACCGCAGATGACGCAATTCCATATCGATACCTTTTATATACTGATTATCAACATTCCATATATTGGACATTCTATTCGCGCAGGCCGATCATGCGGACATTGCCCCACCGATCAAGGATTTCCATGACACGCTCCGCGACCCCCTGCCTGACACCCGGCGCCCTGCTGCGCCAGCAACTGGCCCACGACATCGTGGTCGCGCCCGGCGCCTACGACGGCCTCTCGGCGCGGCTGGTCGCTGCGGCGGGCTTTGGCGCCGTGTATGCCAGCGGGGGCGCCATCGCCCGCGCGGCGGGATATCCGGACATCGGCCTGCTGAGCTTTACAGAAGTGATGGACCGCGTGGAAAAGATCGTCGACGCCAGCGGGCTGCCGGTGGTGGCGGACGCGGACACCGGCTTTGGCGGGTCCGCGAATGTGGAGCGCACCGTGCGCATCATGGAGCGCGCGGGCGTGGCCGCGTTTCATATCGAAGACCAGTCGTTTCCCAAGCGTTGCGGGCACCTGGACGATAAAAGCCTGGTGGACGCCGACGAGATGTGCCGCAAGGTGCACATTGCCCGGCAGACCTTGAGCGACGCCGACACGCTGGTGATTGCGCGCACGGACGCCATCGCGGTGGAAGGGTTTGATGCCGCGATCGCGCGCGCGGAGCGCTACCTGAAAGCCGGGGCCGACATGATCTTCGTGGAAGCGCCCGAAACGCTGGCGCAGATCCGCGCCATTGCCGACCGCCTGCCCGGCCTGAAGCTCATCAACATGTTCTACGGTGGCAAGACGCCGCTGGTGCCGTTGCCCGATCTGGCGGCGATGGGTTATCGCCTGGCCATCATTCCGTCGGACTTGCAACGCGCGGCCATCCACGCCATGCAGGCCACGCTGGCGGCCATCAAGCAAACGGGCGACAGCAGCGCGCTGGCCGATCGCCTGACCAGCTTCAAGGAACGCGAGGCCATCGTGCAGACCGCGCGTTATCTGGCGTTGGACGCGCAGTAAGCGTCCAACGCCCGCGCCGCCAACCGCCCGCGGGCCAAGGCGTGGGGCTCCAGCCCTGACGGTCTAACGGTCCGGTCTGACGGTCTAACGGTCGCAGCGCGCCGGCATCGTGTTCGGCCACAAGCGTTGCCCCGCGCTGCCGTACAGCGTGCGCACGCCGCACACCATCTGCACGCGGGCCAGCGCGCGGCCGGCCGGGTCGATGATTTCCGACGCCTCGGTCGTGGACACCACCGCGCGCTGGTTCAGGAACGGCGTCACCGCGCTGTAGTCGGGCGCGATCACGAATTCGCCGTGGCGGTCGACAAAGCCGAAGTTCATATCGGCCAGGGCCGGGGCCAGGCCGTCCCGCAGCGTGCCCAACGCGTTGAATGCCGGGCCGGTAAGCGCGCCCTTGGCGTCCAGCGCACGCATCGCGCGCGTGGACAGCAGCGACACCGCCTGGCCTTCCGAAAACGCGGACGTTGCGCCTTCGGCCGTCAACCGCGTCTTGCCGCCGGGTTCGACATAGTCGGTGCGCAACCGGCCATTGACCTCGTAGTGCCGCAGCAAAAGCGGCGAGCCTTGCGGCCAATCCCATTCGCCGGCGGGCAGTGTCGCCACCGTCTTGCCCGCTGTATCGATCAGCCGGGTGCCGCTGTCATCGGCGGCCAGCGCGCGCGCGGGCGCGCCCTGGAAGATCGACGTGACGCCGGCGCGAGGCGCGATCTGCCATTGGCCTTGATCGTTCAGATAGCCATAGCGGGGCGCGCGGCGAATTTCCAGCCAGTCGCCAAGCCGGGTGTACAGCGCGTCTTCCAGGTCCAGCGCATGGGTGCCATCTGCTGAAAAAACCCAGCGGCGCTGATCGCTGTCGGCCGTCACGCTGCCGTCTTGCGCACGGCCGATTTGCAGCCGGCTGATAAAGGGCGTCAGCGCGCGGCCCTGGTCGTTGAACAGCGCAACGGGACGGGCGTAGTCCTCGTCCTGGCCGCCGGCCTGCATCACCTTCCACAGCTTGTCGTTGACGCGCTCGACGCCATGATGACGCGCGGGCACGATCCACTTGCCTTGCAGGTCGATCACGCCCACGCGGCCCGCGCCCAGCGACGCGCCGGCCTGTCCGTGCTGGAACACGCCGATCTCCTGGAACGCCGGCGCGGCCAATTCCTTGCCCGCCACAAAGTCGTACAGGCCCCACGGAGCATCGGCGCTGGCGGTCTTCACATAGCGCATGACGCCCGGCGCCACCACCTGTGAATCGAACACGCCGGCGGGCAGGTCGTACTGCTTGCCCGCGCGGTCGATCATCTTGTTCACGCCCTTGGCGTACACCAGCGCGTAGCCGTTGTTGAAGGCGCCGATGTGTTGCTGGGGCGGCAGGTCCATCACGCGCCCCTGCGCGTCCAGCAGACGGATGCCGTCCGCGGTGGTCGCGGCGTAGCGCAGTTGATCTGCCTTGAGGCCCTCGTCCAAGAGCGGCGCATCGCCGCCCCGCTCGTCGTCTGCGTCCAGCGGTGTCAGGCTCGTCCACGCGGCATCGGTGACGAGGCTGCCGTCGGCCAGCAGCAAGCCGGCGCCTGCCGGGCCGCACTGGCAATGCGACTGGCCCAGCATGCCCAACGGCGCGCCCGGCACGTTGACGGACAGTGCCTTCAATTCCATGTTCCGCGTGGCTTCTACGGCTTCGGGCTTGAGTAACGCGTGTCCGTCGGCGTCCACGATATTGAGCAGCGCGCGTTCCTGGCTCCTGATCCACAGGCGGCCCTGGCGGACTTCCATGTCGCCGGCATCCGCCAGCCATGCGGGCGGTGATTCGCCGTGCAGCCACGCGCCCTTGGGCGTCAGCAGGCCCACACCCGTCTCGCCTCTGAACAGCACGAAGCCTTCTTCATTGATGCTGGGCGACAGGCCCGCGCCCAGCGTCAGCGGCTTGTCCTGGCCGGGCACCAGCGCCATGAGCGTCTCGCCCGAGGGGTACACGATCGTGTCGTGAAAGCGCTGCGAGGCATGCGCTTGCTCCGAGGTCAGGGTGGCGACCAGCTGGCCGGTGGCGTCCAGCAGCGCATAGCCCTTGCGACCGGCCAGCTGCGCGCTCCAGAATTTGCGCCCCACGGGGCCCATCGATTCGTAGTGCTGGTCCGCGCCGATCACCTTGCCGTCCGTACCCAGCAGCACCACGCCGTCGGGGCCATCGGCCACGGCCAGCCTGCCGTCGCGGTCGGTGGAAATGTCGTGGTACACGGGCTCGACCACCCAGTTCCAATCGCGGTCCACCAGGCCCTGGCGATACTCGCCGTCGGTGGCGATGTACAGGTCCGGGCCATAGGCTTGCTTGACCGCCACGCCGGGCGCGGCGAAGCGGCGTTCGCCGGTGGGCGAGCGGTATTCCGGCTTGAAGGCCACGGCCGCGCGCGCGGGCAGGCCATCAGCCAGCTCCAGGCTGTCGATGCCCGCGTCCAGCGGATCGCCGACCGGTTCGCCTTGGCGGTTGATGAACAGGTGCCGGCCGTCCAGCGTGGCCACGGCCAGGCCGATTTGGGCAAAGTCGCCCACGCTGTCGTAGCGCGGCGCCACGGCCATGCGGCCTTGCGGGTTGATGAAGCCCCATTTGCCTTGCCACGTTACGGCGGCCAGGCCGTGGCGGAAGTCGCGCACGGATTCAAAAATCGGGCGGATCGCCAGCCGGCCGTTCTGGTCCAGAAAGCCCCAGGCATGGCGGCGCAAGGACTCGTCCGACGGCACGCGGCGCATGGGTTCCAGCGCCGACGGCAGCAGCACGGCAGCGCGTCCGTCCGCCATATTGCGGATGCAGCCGTTGGTGTAGGGCGTGTGATTGGAAATGTCGTCGACGGCGGCGTCGTTGCGCGCGCGGGCTTCGTCGACGCAGAACACATGGCCCGTCTGCGCCTGCGCGGACAGGGATGCGCCCAGCGCGGCCAGCGCGCAGGCGATACGGGTGGTGCGGATCACGCGTGACGTCATGGTCATTCTGCTTTGGCGGAGTCTAGGGCGGGGGGATCGATGCGCTTGGCATCGGAGCAGGTCAGGGCTTCGCGCGGCCAGCTCTGGTTTTCTTCCGCGTCAAAAATCACGATCTGGTCGCACAACACCCCAAAGGTGGTGGTGGTCTTGCCGCGTGGGTCGATGAATTCGACCAGGTGGTCGTGAAACACCATCGCGCGTTCGTCCTGGAAGTCTTGCGCCCAGTTGTAGGCGGGCGGGATGGCGTAGCGGCCGCTCAGGTCGATGAACCCATACAGCTTGCCGGTGCGGTCCAGGCGTTGCGCCCGTGCCAGGCCGTGTTTCAACGGGCCTAGCACGCTGAAGTGCGCGCCCACGACGCGCTTGCCCGCCGCGTCCAGGAAGCCGTACTTGCCGTAGTTCTCGCTGTACGGCACCACGCCTTCGCTGGCGTGGCGGTATTCCACCGGATAGCGGCCGGACAGGCGCGCCACTTCGCGGCCTTGCAGGTCCGTCAACACCGTGGTGGACGAGCTGTCGTCGGTGAACAGCACGCGCCGCATGGACGCCAGCGGGAAGCCGTCGCCGCGCTTTTCCAGCACTGTCTTGCCCTGCTGGTCGATGACGCGATAGCCGGACCCCTGGTTGACGCGCGCCAGGCCCTCGGGCTGCACGAAGAAGGGGTTGAATTCGCCATACAGCGCGGGCACTTGCAGGTTGCCGCGCGCGTCGATGGCGCCTTCGCGTTCGTCCTGGCGCACGATCAGCCATTCACCGTGCTGCTCTTTGCTTTCGGGACGGCCGTCGGAAATCTTGGTGGCACGGCCTTGCGCGTCAAACAGCACGGCGCTGCCGTCGGCCAGTTGACCGATGTAGCGGCCTTCGGCCAGCTTGTCGGGCTTGCCGTAGATGATGTCGCTGTGCTTGCCGGTGCGCAGGTTGACCATGCGGTACGGGCTGTCGCCGTAGCGGCCGGCCAGGCCCTTGCCTTCGGGTTCGCTCACCAGCATGACGCCGTTGCCCAGATATTCCATGCCGTAGGCACTGTCGTGCTTGGCCGGCACGACCCACTGGCCCTGCCGGTTGACGACGCCCCATCGGTCCTTGTCCTGGACGCGGACCCAGTCGTCGTCGAATTCCTCGATGCGTTCGTAGTCGGGCTTCAGGGCGGGCGCGTTCAAGCGCACGTTCCACAGGCCCCAACGGCGCTCGCGGTTATCGTCGGCGGCGCGGTAGACCAGCAGATCGCCGTCCAGGTCGGAGGCTGCCGCGCCCACCTCGTCCGGCACGCGCGTGGGTTTGCCCTGCGCATCGATCAGGATGGCGTCGCGACGCAGCATGTCGGGCGTGCGCGCCCAGGTGTAGGGGCCGTTGAACGGCCGCAATTCGCTGTATTCCGGGGGCACCGCCCATTTGCCCTGGCCGTCGATGGCGCCCACCTTGTCGCCCTTTGCGCGCACCACCAGCGGCATCGTCACGTTATAGGTGTCGATGTTTTCCCATTGCGGGTTCGACACGATCTTGCCGGTGGCGGTCAGGATGGCCAGCGGCCGGTCGCCGTTGAGGGCGCGCAGCAGCGCCAGCGGCATGGTCGCGTTGCCCGGCGTGCGCGGGGCGGTCTTGCGAGGTGAAAACTCGCTGACGTCATAGCCGCGCAGGCGCTGGGCAGTGTCTGAATCCAGCAAAGGTTTGCCGTCGGCCGCGTAGACCTGCACCAGCGACCCGTCGGCGCTGGCGACCGTAGCCGAGTACGAGGCGGCGTCGTCCGAGCTGATGGTGTCGGCCACTTCGGCCCCGGCCGCGGCTTGATCCGCGCCGGCGGTTTCCGCGACGTCGGTGACGACGGTGGCGGTGTCGGCTGCGGTGGTGTCGACCGCCGCGGTATCGACCGCCGCGGTATCGACCGCCGCGGTACCGACCGCCGCCACCGCGTCCGTGCCGGGCTTGGACGCGTCGGAGGCTCCTGCCGCAGCGGCGGCCGCATTGTCCGCCGCATCCACCGCTACTGCGTCGGCCGCGATATCGACGTTACCGTCCGAGGCTTCCACGGCAACGGGCGCGGCTTCCTTTGCGGCGTCGCTTGCTGCGGCGTCGCCCGCTGCGGCGTCGCCGGCGCCATCCGCGCGCGGCGCGCCATCGGCCGGCATGCCATAGACCCACGCGCGGCCTTGCACGATGTCGACGCGGCCGTCGCGTATCGCCAGCTTCTGCATCGTTCCGGCGGGGCTGATCAACAGCGTGGTCGATGCGTCGGACAGATAGCGCCAGCCATCGCGCTGCTGCACACCCATGTACGACGTGGTGAACGCATGCGTCGGCTTGAGGCGGCCGTCCAGCAACGTCGACTTGCCGTCTTCGCTGGCCACCAGCCACACGCCGGGCGCGAGCCATTGCACGCGTTCGTAGGCGGCGGACGAAATGGCTTCACCGCGCGGGTTCACGAACGTCCACTTTTCATCGCGGCGTACGGCCACGACGTCGCCGTCGCGCATGGGCGCTTCGCGCGAACGCAGCACCTGCGGCGTCACGGCCCAGCGGCCCTGCGCGTCCAGCAAGCCCCACCACCCGGAATAGCGCGACCCTCGTACCTGCGCGGGCAGGTATCCGGCCGACGGCGCGGCCAGCATCATCACGCCTTCGGGCAGCTCGGCGGCCGCGCCCGTCGTGGTGTTGATCAGGCGCGGCGGCGTGGGCATTTCTATCGATGCCAGCTTCTGGCCGGGCATGAAACCCCATGTGCGCGTGCCCAGCGGAAAGGTCTTGACGACCTTGCCCTGACGGTCGATCAGGACGTCCCGCTCGTCTTCTTCAACCAGCGCGGTGCCTTCGGCATTGAACCCCGTGGCGTTGGTATAGCGCGGCTTGATAACCCACTGGCCCTTGGGGTCGATATAGCCCCACAACTCGCCTTGGCTGGCGGCGGCCACGCCGTTCTGAAACGGCATGACGTACCGATAGGCAGGCGCGATGGCCATGCGTCCTTGCTTGTCGATATAGCCCCAGGCGCCGGCCTCGTCGCTGCGCGATCCCGTCAGCACAGCCGCCAGCCCTTCGCTGAAAGGCTGATGGCAGACCGGGTCCGAGCCCTGTCCGTAGTAAGAGGTGGTGCACTGGTCCAGCCAGGACTCCGCGCGCGCGGTCACGGGCAGTGTCGGCAGGGCCAAGGCCAGGGCCAGGGCCAGCGGCTTGATCGCGGCGCGCATCATGCGAAGGCGCGGACAAGCGCCGCGAAAAAGGGGAAGCCAAGCCGGACGTGCCACATGGTCGGGGAGCCTTGCCAAAATATGCGAAGGCAGCACTGTAACCAGCAGTAGCAGGCAATGAAGGGGTAAATGTAACGATAGAAAACGAAGCGTTAATGGGTGGCAATCCCATGGCCATTCGGTGGCAAGTCGGTGCCGTGTCGGCGGCGGTTCGCCTTGGCCTTGATTTCCCGGTTGTAGGGTTGTGCGCTAGACCGGCCGGTGCTGTGTGCCCGCGCCCATGGTGATGTGCAACATGCGACAGGGTTCCATCACCTTGACGGTATGCCAGGCGCCCTTCGGTATGACATAGGCATCGTCGGCCAGCATCTTTACCACTTGCACGCCGGTGGGCCATTCCAGATGCAGCTCGGCCGCGCCCGCCATCAGGCGGACGATCTCGTCGGCTTCGGGGTGCATCTCCCATTGCGGCCAGTCCTTGGTGAAGGTGTATTCCGACACCAGCCAGCCACGGCCGAAACGGTCCAGCTCGTCAGGCGACTGCGACCAGAACGCGTCGCCGCCGTTCACGGTTGTCGCGGTGCCGGCGGCATCCAGCAAGACGTAATGCGATGACAAATTGGTAGTCATGTGGGGCGTCCTTGGTAGCGGGGCGGGGCAGGAAGACAAAGTCGTGCCAACAGCGTCGAACAGCCATGGTACCGAGCTGGGCCAGATCTGACTCGATCAGGCCAAATCTGACCCGCTGCAACGCGTTGATCTATAAGCCTTTATTTTCTGGCGAGCCAGTTCTGGCCCGTATCGCCCCGGAAAAGCCGAGAAACCACGGGCAACAAGGGGGAAGCGGCGCGTCGTACTTATCGTAAATCCATCCCAAGTCTTTGATTCCATTGCGAATAGCTTTTTAATTCACGCCTTGGCATGGATGTTGCGTTAGCCCTACGTAGCGCCTCCTTCGGGAGGCATCCGGCCACCATGGCCACCCACTACGACGACTTAGGAATCGACATGCCTACTCCCGCCTATATCAGCATTTCCGGCAAAACCCAGGGCAACATCACCGAAGGCGCCTTCACCGCGGATTCGGTCGGCAACGTGTACGTCGAAGGCCACGAAGACCAGATCCTGGTCCAGGAAATCGAACACCGCGTCAACACCCCGACCGACCCGCAAAGCGGCCAGCCTTCGGGCCAGCGCGTGCACAAGCCGTTCATCTTCACCAGCGCGCTGAACAAGGCCACGCCCTTGCTGTATCACGCGCTGGCCTCGGGCGAAATGCTGCCCGAAGTTGAAGTGAAGTGGTATCGCACGTCCATCGACGGCAAGCAGGAACACTTCTTCACGACGGCTCTGGAAGACGCCACCATCGTGGACATCACGAGTGTGTTGCCGCACGCGCAAGACCCCAGCAAGTCGGACTTCACGCAGTTGATCAAGGTAGCCATGGCGTACCGCAAGATCACGTGGACGCACGAAATTGCCGGCACCGAAGCGTCGGACGACTGGCGCAAACCGCTGGAAAGCTAAGCAGGTCGCCGCGATGGCGCGTCGGCGCACCGGCGCACCGGCGCACCGGCGCATCGGCGCACCGGCGCATCGGCGCACCGGCGCATCGGCGCACCGGTGCGTCATCGCGGCTTGGTTTCACCGAAGGCGCGCTGCGCCTTTTTTTCGTCATCGCGTAGCGTTTATCATGTGGCCCAACAGCAACCATCACGGGAAAGGCGATGAGCCAGGGGTTCGAAGGCGTCCGGCCCGCGTCGGAATCGTCCATCGAGATCGGCTTCTACTACGACGGCCGGCATTGCGTGGAACGCATCCGCGTCAAGCCCACGGCCGCCAACCTGAAACGCGCCGCCGACCGGCGCGCCGCGATCATCGAAGCCATTGCGCGCGGCGATTTCGATTACGCCGCTGAATTTCCCAAACGCGGCACGCCGCCCAAGCCAACACAGGGTTCCGCATGACAAGCAACACGCAGTTGGAAGTCAATGACCTGACGCCGCAAGCGTTCACGCCTTATGGCTGGATGCTGGGCAAGCCGATTCCGGACGGCAACGGGGTGCCGCTGTTCTCGAACGCCGCCACGGACTTCTGGCAGGAACATGTCTTCAACACGGGCGCGGGCGGCGACGCCGAAGTGCTGTGGGTAAATTACCGAAGCCGCGCGACCGACATCGCCAGCCTGGAAAAGCATCTGCTGACGCAACAGGCCATCGTGCCGCTGACCGGCACGATCATCCAGGTGGTGGCCAGCAGCAATGCCGACGGCAGCCCCGACCTGACGACGCTGGCCGCCTTTCTTGTGCCGCAAGGGCAGGGCATCTGCATGCGGCCGGGCTGCTGGCATGCAACCCGCGTGGTTGATGCCGAGGTGACCTGCCTGATGCTGACGCGCCGGTCCACCACGCTGGACCTGATCCAGCACCTGAGCACCGATGCCCGCGCGACCGAAAGCGCCATCGTGGCAATTGCCACGCATCAGCTTGAAGACGTGGCGGAACGCGAGCAGGCCGTGGATGCCTGAACGCTGAAGGTCGGCCGGCCCGCCGGGCCTGCGCGGCCCGGCCTGACGCGGCCCGGCCTGCGCGGCCCGGCCTGACGCGGCCCGACCTGACGTGGCGCGGCCTGCGCGACCCGACCTGCGTGGCCCGACGCTGATTCAATCCGCCTCGCCGCACGCTACGCCCAGCCGCTTGAACAGCGGCCATTTGTTGCGATAGCCGTCCGACCAGATCATCGACGCGTAAGCCGCGAAGGGCGCGTGCACGGTCTGTACCAAGGTCTGTGTGGCAGCGGCATCGTCCTTCGGGCAAAAGGCCTGGCCCACGGTTGGGTACAAATCGCCCTCCCATATCGCGTGGCCGCAATGCTCGCAAAAATTGGTCCATTGACCCTGGCCGTCCGGGTCCGGGCGTAGCGCCGGGGCCGCCTGGCGCAAGTGCGCCGCCACGTCCGCCGCCAATATTCCCACTTGCGAGATCAGCGCCGGGCCGGGTACGCGTTGCCAGGTTGGCGGGCTGAACAGCCAATCGTGAAACGCGCCCGGGTCCAGGCCCCGGCTCTCGCCATCGTCGTCCAACTCGGTCTCGGCCTCTGTGCTTTCGTGCCCCGCCGGCAACGCCAGCGCGTAAACCGGGGTGGCGTGCCGGCAGTGGCGGCAGGCGTGCGTTGCCCGCAGAACGAAGTACGACGATGCGCGCACGTTGGCGTCAATGGGCAAGAGGGCGTCGGGGTGTGTCGGGGTGGTGGGCATGCAAGGGATGGTTGTTGCGGTGTGGGTGGGGGCTGACCGCGCTGTGGCCGCGGTTGGCCGAGCCTTCTTGATTGACGGGAAATATGCCAGAATCCCCCGGGAATTGCAGTCCTTGCCCGCGACGCTGCCGCCAACAGGGCGTTGCCAACATCAGAATGTGTTGGAGCAAATGTATGCGTGATCGCCAGAGTAGCACCGGCTTGTCGTCACCGGCCCGGCACCCCGTTTTGGGCGGGCTTGCCATCTTGATGCTGGCCGCTGGCGTAGCCGGGTGCAGCTTCACGTCTCCGGACGAGGCAACGGGTTCGCAGTCCGTCGGCATTCACGGCGTCACCGCGCAGCAGGCGCGCAGCATCGCCAGCGAAGCGTATCTGTACGGCACACCCATGGTCGCCAGCTACCAGACCCTGTACGCCTTCAACCTGGACAAGACCAACCCCCAGTACAAGGGGCCGCCCAACACCATCATCAACATCGCGCGCGTCTTCACGCCCGACGACACCGCGTTCGTCACGCCGAATTCCGATACGCCGTATTCCTTCGCGATGCTGGACCTGCGCGCCGAACCCGTGGCCATCAGCGTGCCGCCCATGGAGAAGCGGCGGTACTTCGTCCTGCAACTGATGGACCTGTACACGTATAACTTCGCCTATATCGGCAGCCGCGAAACCGGCAACGGCGGCGGCCACTTCCTGGTGGCGGGGCCGCGCTGGCAGGGCAAGACGCCCAAGGGCATCACGCGGGTCATCAAGTCAGAAACGGAACTGGTCAGCCTGGTGGGGCGCACGCAGCTGTTCAACCCGGCCGACCTGGACAACGTCAAGCGCATCCAGGCGCGCTACAAGGTGCAGCCGCTGTCCGCGTACACGCGCACCGCGCCGCCGCCCGCGCCGGCCCCGATCGAGTGGATTGCCCCCGTGCCGCCGCACGAGATGCGCACCTCGCTTGAGTTCTATCACCAGCTGGCCTTCCTGCTTCAGTTTGCCCCCACGCACCCCACCGAAAAATGGTTGCGCGAACGCCTGGCAAGCATCGGCATCAAGCCGGGCCAGCCGTACCCGGTCGACAAGCTGGACCCGCGCCTGCGCCGCGCCCTGCAAGAGGGCATGCACACCGCGCAGAACGACATCGACAAGAACCGCGCGGCGCTGGCCGGCAAGACCGATACGCTGTTTGGCGATCGCGCCAAGCTCAAGAACGATTACCTGTCGCGCGCTACCGGCACGCAGATCGGCATCGGCGCCAATAGCCGCGAAGAAGCGCTGTACCCCGTGCTTGAAAAAGACAGCCGTGGGCAAGAGCTGGACGGCAGGTACGCCTACACCATGCGCTTCGCGCCGCGCAGCCTGCCGCCGGTCAACGCATTCTGGTCCATGACCCTGTATCGCCTGCCCGAGCAATTGCTGGCGCCCAATCCGCTGGGCCGCTACCTGATCAATTCCTCCATGCTGCCGTCGCTGAAAAAAGACGCGGATGGCGGGGTCACCATTCACATCCAGGCGCAGTCCCCGGGCAAGGGCCGCGAATCAAATTGGCTGCCGGCGCCGGACGGCCCGTTCATGGTGACGATGCGCTATTACTGGCCCAAGCCGGCGCTGTTGGACGGCAAGTGGGTCACACCGGAAATCGAACGCGTGGCGCGCTAGCGGCATGAAGCGCAACTTCAACATCCACGATCTGCGCATCTTCTACACGGTTGTCATGACCGGCTCGACGCGCCAGGCCGCGCGGGTCATGAGCCTGACGCAGCCGGCGATCGGCCACGCCGGCGCAGATGCCGTAACTGCCCAACTCCACCGCCAGCGATCGCGTCAACTCGACCAAGCCCTATTTGGACGCGGCATAGGGCGTGCGCAAAGGCACCGCTCAGGTCCACGGGCAGGGCGGTCAAGTCTTGCGGGGTCATGCGGGTTTCCTGGAAGGCGTTATGGGTTTGCCCGTATGCGTCGTTGCGTCATTGCGTCATCGGATCATTGCGTCATCAAGCGGCACTTGGATTCCTTCGGCGAGGTATAGATCTCATCACCCGGAATCTTCGCGACCAGCTTGTAATAGTCCCAAGGCCCCTTCGATTCGGCCGGCTTTTTCACCTGCATCAAATACATGTCGTGCACCAGCAGGCCGTCAGCGCGCACCGTCGCGTTCTTCACAAAGAAATCGTTTACCGGGTTGCTCTTGACCCACTTCATGATGGCTTCGCCGTCCGTCGTGCCGGTGGCTTTCACCGCGTTCAAGTAGGTGGTGGTGACCGAGTAATCGCCCGCTTGCAGCATCGACGGCTTCTTTTTCATGCGCTCTTCAAAGCGCGCGGCCCATTTGCGGGATGCGTCGTCCTGGTCCCAGTACCAGGCGGTGGTCAGGTACATGTCTTGCCCGGCGGCCAGGCCCAGCGCGTGGATGTCGGTGATCAGCACCAGCAGGCCGGCAATTTTCATCTTCGGCGTCAGGCCGAATTCGGCGGCGGCCTTCACGGCGTTGCTGGTGTCGGCGGCCGAGTTGGCCAGGCCCAGCACCGTGGCGCCCGACGCCTGCGCCTGCAAGATGTAGGAAGAGAAATCCGATGTGTTCAGCGGATGGCGCACACGGCCCTTTACCTGGCCGCCGTTTGCCTGCACCACGGCCGACGCATCGCGCTCCAGCGCGTGGCCAAAGGCGTGGTCCACCGTCAGGAAGTACCAGTCCTTGTTGCCTTCTTTAAGCATCGCGCGCGCCGTGCCGCGCGACAGCGACACCGTGTCGTAAACGTAGTGCACCGTGTACGGCGTGCATTGCGCATTGGTCAGTTCCGAGGCGCCCGCGCTGACCACGAAAAACGGCGTCTTCTTTTCTTCGGCCACCTTTGCCATGGCCAGCGCGGCGGCGGAATTGGCGCCCGCGATCAGCATGTCCACGCCTTTCTGATCCAGCCATTCGCGCGCGCGAGACGACGCAATGTCGGCCCGGTTTTGATGGTCGGCAACCAGCACTTCGATCTTCTTGCCGGCCACTTCGCCGCCCATGTCCGCCACCGCCATCTTGATGGCTTCGGCCCCGCCCGGGCCGTCGGCATCGGCTGACAGGCCCGACATATCGGTGATGAAGCCGATGCGGATCACGCCGTCATCGGCCACGGCCGCGCCGCCAAAGGCCAGCAGTGCCGACGCAACCGCCGCGTTCAAGGTTCTTTTCATGATTTGTCTCCCGCCTGGGGTTTTGGTTTGGATGCCATGCCGTCGTCAGAATGCGACGTTGTCCCTGGATTTTTTCATGGGGCTTGGACGTGTGATGTTTTATCGTGGCCCCGGCTGTCTCCTCCGGGTGCGGCCCATTCTGTCGCAGGGATCCGGCCTTGTCACCTGAACAGAAATTATCAATTGATACGGTTTCCGGTGCTGCGGCGCAGCGTGATCTTGGTGTCATCCACGCGGTCAGGCGCGACCCCCCTGAAATACAATCTGCCGCTATGTCCCGCCGCCCACCGACCGACCCCCAATCTTCCGGCCCCGCCCGCCCGCGCTACGTTCTTGCCGTGGACCTGGGCGGCACCCGCTTCCGGGCCGCGCTGGTGGATGAGGCGGGAGGCATCGCCCACGCCTGCGCCATCGACAGCCCGGCGGGCACCGGCTTGCAAGCCGGCTGGGACGAGATCGATGCCGACGAGTGGTGGCGCGGGCTGCAAGTGCTGTCCGACACCCTGGCGCGGCAGGCGGGCGCCGACTTTGACGCCATCGCCGCCCTCGCGATCTGCGGCGTCACCCGCACGCAGGTATTCGTGGATGCCCAGGGCGCGCCCGTGCGTCCCGCCATCACATGGCGCGACACGCGCACGGCGGGGGAGGTGGCGCAATGGCTGGCCGCGATGCCCGCCGACCACCCCGAGGCCCCGCAGATCAACGCGTTTCACCCGTGGGCGCGCGTGGCCTGGCTGCTGCGCGTCGAACCGCAACACGCCGCACGCGTGCGTGTCGTGCTGGAACCGAAGGACTACCTGAACTTCCGCCTGACCGGCCATGCCGCCAGCGACACCGTGTCCATGGCAAGACTGGCGGCGGCGGCGCGGCCGCAAGGCCCGGCCCCCGACCTGCTGACTGCGGTCGGCGCCGATCCCGGCTGGGTGCCGCCTTTGCTCGACCCCCTTGCCATCGTCGGCCCGGTGCAACCCGGCCTGCCGGGTTCGCTGGCCCGTCTTGCAGGCCGCGGCGTGGTCGCCTGCTCGAACGACACCTGGGCCGCCGTGGCCGGGTTGGGGGCGTTGCGGCCCGGCTACGCTTACAACATCTCGGGCACTACCGAAGTCTTTGGCGCGGTCGGCGCCGAGCCGGTGCTGGCCGAGGGGCTGATGACGGTGAACTGGGGCAACGGCAACCACCAGATCGGCGGACCGGGCCAGAACGGCGCCGACACCATCGCCTGGCTGTTGCCCTTGCTGGGCGGGGTGGCCCGGTTTGGCGACTCGCGGGCCGGCGACATGTCCGCCGTCAGCCACGCCATGAACGCCTTGCTTAACGCGCCGCGCGACCCGCAGCCCGCACTGTTCCTGCCCTACCTTCAAGGCGAGCGTGTGCCTTACTGGGACCCCCAATTGCGCGGCGCCTTCATCGGCCTGAACCGCCGGCACGGCCCCGGCGACCTGGCATGGGCGGTGCTGGAAGGCGTGGCCTTCTTGAACCGCACGGTGTTGCAACGCGCCGAAGCCGCACTGGGTAAGCCGGTTGCAGAAATCCGCTTCGGTGGCGGCGCGGCGTCCAACCCGCACTGGTGCCAGGTCAAGGCCGATATCTGCGAACGCCCCGTCGTGGTGGGGCACGCGGACCAGCCGGGCGTCATCGGCGCGGCGGCTGCCGCCTGGGCCGCGCTTGGCCGCTACGGCAGCTTCGCGCAAGCCCAGGCCACCCTGGCACGCCCCGCGCACCGCTACGATCCCGACGCCACCCGACGCAACGCCTATCACCGGTTGTATGCGCAATTTCGCGCTGCCGAAATCGCCTTGACGCCGGTCTCGCACGCCTTGGCCTCACTGCGCCTGCCGTAAAAACCCTAAGTGCGACGACGCCGCAAAGCCGCCCTGCGCGGGGCTGCCCGGGTATAAACTGCTACGCCATCAGGGCGCGTACGCCCGGCAGGCGGTGGATAACCCTTGCACTACAACAAATACCAACGCAGCAAGGGTTGAGTCGATGCGCGGCATCCTGGAAAAGTACGGCACGGCAATCGCGGGATTGGTCCTGGTGGGCTTCTTCGCAATCGCCGCCCCTAATTTCGCGGCGCCTAACAACCTGTTGAACATCGCCAAGGAAACCAGCTTCCTGGCCATCATCGCCATCGGCTTCACGCTGGCGCTGGTGACGGCAGAACTGGACTTGTCGGTGGCCGACGTCGCCAGCCTGGCCGCCGTCGTCACCGGTGCGCTGGTCCATACCGGCCAACCGGTGATCGTCGCGATTGCGGCGGGCCTGGGCGTCGGCCTGCTGTGCGGCCTGGCCAACGGCATCGCGGTGACGCGGCTGCGCGTGCCATCGCTGATCGCCACGCTGGGCATGGCCGCCATGGCGCGCGGCTTCGCCTTCATGCTGACCGACGGCGTGTCGTACGTAGGCCGCTGGCCCACTGCCTTTACCGACCTGGCCCGCGCCAAGCCCTTCGGCATCCCGGCGCTGGTGCTGTGGATGCTGGGCATCGTGCTGGTCGCGTATTTCCTCATCAAGTGGACGCGCACCGGCGCACGCATGACGGCCACGGGCGAGGCCGGCGAATCCGCGCGCCTGGCCGGCATCAACATCCGCGCCATGAAAAGCATCGGGCTGGCGTTGTCCGGCCTGTGCGCCGGCGTCGCCGCCGTGCTGCTGACATCCAGCCTGTCGTCCGCCGCGCCCAACATGGCCGGCGACTACTTCCTGTATGCCATCGCCGCCGTGCTGCTGGGCATGACGATGTTCAACCCCGGCCACGCCAACATCGGCGGCACGCTGGTGGCCGCGTTGATCCTGAAGGTGCTGGGCAACGGCCTGGTGCTGATGGGCGCGCCGTACTACGTGCAGGACATCGTGCTGGGATTCATCATGATTGCATCCGTCGCGGTGTCATCGGCCGTGCTGAAGAAAGCGGCTTTCAAATTCTGATCCGAAGGGGAAACCATCATGAAGACATTGATCAAGCGCACGTTGCTGGCGGGCGCCTTCGCCGCGCAAGCGTTAGCCGCCAGCGCCGCCCACGCCTTTGACGTCGGCATTGTCGCGTTCCAGATGTCGTCCGAGACGCACGCCCGCGTGGCCAATGCCGCCGCCCAGGCCGCGCGCGCCAAGGGCTGGACGGTCACGCAACTGAACGCCGAGGGCTCGTTGCCCAAGCTGGCCGAACAGCTGGACACGCTGGTCAACAAGAAGGTCGATGCCATCGTCGTGGCGATGGGCAAGCCGGTGGAAACCGACGCGCAGTTGCAGGCCGCCAAAGAGAAAGGCATTCCCGTGGTGGGCGTGATGTCCGGCGCCAGCCCGCACATGCTGTTCGACGTGGAAGTCAACGAATACGCCACGGGCGCGCAGTCGGTCTTGTACCTGCTGGGCAAGATGGGCTATCAGGGCAACATTTTGTCGGCGCGCTTTGATGGCAACTCGGGCACGCGCATTCGCGGCAAGATGCTGGACGCGGTGCTGACGGAGAACACCGCCGTCAAGGATCTGGCCAAGTTCAGCATGGCCCGCACGCAAAGCTGGCGCGACGATGTGCGCAACGGCATGCAGGCGCTGTTCCTGCGCCATCAAGGTCAGTTCAAGGGCGTGTGGGCATCGTTTGACGGGCAAGCCTACGTCATCGACGACCTGCTGCAATCGCAAGGCATGAAGAAGGGCGACATCACGCTGGTGTCGGTGGACGGCGGGCCCGAAACCTATCGCCGCATCGCCGACCCCAACAGCCTGATCACCGCCACGATGATGATTCCGTTCGAACAGCTGGGCACCAGCGCCATCGAATCCATCGACCGCATCGTGGTCAAGAAAGAGCCCAAGGAAACGGTGGCCTCCGGGCCATACCTGTTCATGGATTCGGTGTTGGTCGATGCGTCCAACGTGCAGAAGTTCCTGCAACCCGCCGCGAAGTGAATGCGGGCCAGCGTGTAATCCCAGTCAGCATGACCCCGATGACCCCAGCCAGCATGCCCCCCATCACCGCCGCCTTGTCGCTACGCCAGATCCGCAAATCGTACGGCGCGGTCGAGGCCCTGAAAGGCGTGGACCTGGACGTACCCGAAGGCAAGGTCATGGCCATTTGCGGCGACAACGGCGCGGGCAAATCCACTTTGATCCGCATCATCTCGGGCGCGCAGGAACCCACGGGCGGCGAACTCAGCCTGAACGGCCGCGCCGTCGCCTTCCGCTCGCCGCACGATGCGTTGGTCCAGGGCATTGCCACTATCTACCAGGACCTGGCCCTGGCGCCGCGCCTGTCCATCTGGGAAAACGTCTTCATGGGGGCCGAGCTGGTCCGCCGCGTCGGCCCGCTGCCCGTGCTGGACAAGCGCCGCATGGCCGAGCAGGCGCGCGGCTATCTCCAGCGCCTGTCGGTGCCCATCGACGACATGGACCGCCCCGTTGAACGCATGTCGGGCGGCCAACGCCAGGCCGTCGCCATCGCCCGCGCCCTGCGCTGGGACGCGCGCGTCGTCATCATGGACGAGCCCACCGCCGCCCTGGGCGTCAAGGAAACCGCCTTGGTCCTGAACCTGGTGCGCAAGCTGCGCGAAGAAGGGCGCACGGTGATCCTGATCAGCCACAACATGGCCGACGTGGTCGCGCTGGCCGATCGTGTCGCCATTTTGAAAGGTGGCGTCAAAGTGATCGAACGCGACATCGCCGGCCTGGACGCCGACGCCCTGGCGCATCGGGTGATGACGGGTAAAGATTGATTCTGGCGGGCGTGCCCGCATTTGCGCCTGACGCATAAAAAAAGCCGCCGCCGGGTTTCCCCTGGCGGCGGCTTTTTATCGTGCAGCGGCGGGACTTAGTCCTGGCGGCTGGTCACTTCAACCAGGTGATAACCGAACTGCGTCTTCACCGGACCTTGCACCACGCCGACCGGGGCGCTGAACACGACGGTATCGAATTCCTTGACCATCTGGCCCGGGCCAAACGTGCCCAGGTTGCCACCGTCACGGCTCGACGGGCAGCTGGAGTTTTCCTTGGCGACTTGAGCAAAGTCAGCGCCGTTTTCAATGGCGGTCTTGAGTTCGTTGCACTTGTCTTCGGTGGAAACGAGGATGTGACGGGCGGAGGCTTGTGCCATGTGGAGGCTCCTTGCGGAATAGATTGGGGAGGGGAGAGTAACGCATTTGGGCGTGCTCACTACGGTGCCATCATAAACTGGCTTTCGTGGCGGCCCTGTTGCGGTTATTAACCCGACGTTACGCCAGCCATTCCCGAAACGGCCCCAAGTCCATCCCGCTGGGCACATACCAAACCTTGCGGGTCTTGTCCCATTGCGCGCCCAGCGCCTTGACCACGTCCCGGTTCGCGTAGGCCACTTTCAAATCCCGGTGGCCCACCGCTTGCACCGGCGCGGCCATGTTTCGGCGTAGCGCGGTGTCCGCGCGCTTTTGCGTGGCGGCCAGTTGCATCTGGTCGATGAACGCGCTGCGGCGCGTGGCGTCTTGCGTCGATATCAAGGTCAGGCGCGACTTGGTTCGTGTTGCCGCGACGTAAAACAGGTTCTCTTCTTCGCGGCGTTGGCGCAGCGGGTCGGGGAATGCGTCGGCGTCCATGAAGGGCAGGACGACGTGTTCGAATTCCTTGCCCTTGACGTTGACGATGCAATCCATCTGCACCGTGTTCTTGCCGGGCCGCGCGCCGACAAAGGCTTCCGCCGCGCCGATCCATTCCGAGAACTCGCGCAGCGTCTTGGCCGACGCCTTGGCCGATGCGATGAAACCGTTGATCGACCGCGTAACGACGGACGCTTCGTAGGGGTGCACGTACAGGCGCCTGGCCAGCTTTTCCATGTCCATCCCGTCGCGCACGGACTCCAGCGCCAGGTAGGCGGGGGTGTCGGTGGGCAAGGCGCGCAGGTGTTCCACCGCGTCCGTGATGCGGGCGCGGGCGGCGGGGCTGCCCACGCGCTGTATCTGGCCGCTGAAAAAGTGCTTCAGCGCGGACGGCTCGTTGGCCAGCGTGGTCTGGGCTTCGCGCAGTTCCTGCGGCGTCAGCGGCACTTCGGCAAAGGTGGTCAGCGCGTCGACGATGGCCTCGCGCGTGGTGGGCGCGGCCACGTGGTGAAAGTCGTCCAGCGCGATGGCCAGCATGCCGCGCAGGAACAGGATTTCTTCGCGCAGCAGGTAGCTCTTCATCGTCAGCGTGCGGTAGGGCAGGCCGGCGTTCATCAAGGCGTTTTCGATTTCGATGGATTGATGCGCGTCGCGCAGCAGGACGCAGCATTGGTCCAGCGGTTTGCGGTCCTGCTTCCATTGCAGGATCGCCTTGACGACCTGGTCGCCACACGCACCCGGCGTGTCGGCGTACGCGGCCTCGTGAATGTCAGTGCGCAGCGGCAGGTTTGAATCCACCGGCTTTTGCTTGAACGCTTCCATCGCGTAGGCCAGATGCGGGCCGTGGCGGTACGTCATCGTCAGCGGGTAGTTTGCGCAATCCGGGAAGCTGGCACGGATGCGAGTTTGCAGGAACGATTCATCCGCGCCCAGGTGTGAATAAATCACCTGGTCTTTATCGCCCACGCCTACAAAATACGTAACGTCCACATTCAGCAGCGCTTCGATAATGCAGAACGACGCTTCGTTGATGTCGTGCAGCTCGTCACACAACACCAGCCTGTAAGGGGCCAGCACGTCGCGCGGGTCGGAAGAAGAGCGCAGCAGGCGGGCCAGATCGTACGTGGCGTCAAAAAAACCCCGTGCGTCTACATAACCGAACACATCAACGCGCTGTTTTTCGTATTCAACGGCCCACAGATAATCGGTGATTGTCACGCCCGCGCTTTCGGCGATGGACACGGCATCGGCCTCGTCATTCGGCGCGATCTGCATCGTGGCTTTCAGCTTCAGCAGGTTATCCAGAAACTGGCTGACGGCCGTGTTGTGCGTACGGATATCCAGCAGCTCGGCATATTGCGGGTTATTGGCCGCCACGCTTTCCAGAGCGTACAAGGCGTAGGCCTGTTGTTCGCGCGTGGACGGCAACACCTCGGGCTTGCCGTCTTCGATCTTGGCCAATACCCGCTGCGCATACTCTTCAACCGTTTGCACAGGGACGCGCCGCGCCGTGTTGTAGGCGATACCGACGTCGACCAGGCGCGTTTGCAGCACCTGGCGCGCTTCATCGGTGAACGTCAGCGCCAGGATGTCTTCAGGCGGCAGGCCGCGCGTCAGCGCTTCGCCGATGCGCAGGGCCAGCGTGGTGGTCTTGGCGGCGCCCGCGTTGGCGATGACCAGGCTGGTCCGGCTGCGCGAGGTCTGGATCCGGGCCTGTTCTTCAGTGGGCACGAATCCGGACGGGAAGAACTGGGGGGCAGGGGAGTTTGTGGTCATCTAGGCAAAAAAGGCGCGAGCAGAATGTCGCAGCGGAAGACGCCAGTGTAACGATTCCAAAAACGGGCTCCGCAACGCAAATGGCCGGCGGGCGCCAGGCGCGCCTGCCGGCCATTCAGGCCCCGACTACGGGGAAGCAGATATGGAAAGCGGACGTGCCGCGATCAGCGCACCGGCCACCCGTACATCAGGCCGCCGTCACGGTAAGACGCGTTCAGGCCGCGCGACAGTTTCAGCGGGCTGCTGGGGCCCAGGTTCTTTTCGAAGCTTTCGCCGTAGTTGCCGATGTGCTTGATGATGTTGTAGGCCCACTTGTCGTCCACGCCCAGGTTCTTGCCCATGCCTGGCGTCACGCCCAGCAGGCGTTGCACGTTGGGGTTGGTGCTTTTCAGCATCTCGTCCACGTTCTTGGACGTGACGCCGTATTCCTCGGCTTCCAGCATGGCGAACATGGTCCAGCGCACGACGTTGAACCACTGCTCGTCGCCCTGGCGCACCATGGGGCCCAGCGGTTCCTTCGAGAAGTTCTCGGGCAGGATGTCGTATTGGCCGGGGTTTTCCAGATTGCTGCGCGCCGCGGCCAGTTGCGACTTGTCGCCGGTGAACGCGTCGCAGCGGCCCACCGCGAAGGCGCGGATGATCTCGTCCAGGCGTTCCACCACCACCGGTTTAAACGCGATGTTCTGCGAACGGAACCAGTCCGCCAGGTTTAGTTCGGTGGTCGTGCCCGGTTGCACGCACACGGTGGCGCCGTCCAGTTCCTTGGCGCTTTTCACGTTCAGGGTCTTGTTCACCATGATGCCCTGGCTGTCGTAGTAGTTCACGCCCACGCCGATCAACCCCAACGTGGTGTCACGCGTGAGCGATAGCGTGGTGTTGCGCGGCAGGACGTCCACTTCGCCGGATTGCAGCGCGGTAAAACGCTGCACGGCGCTGACGGCCATGATCTTGGATTTGGCGGGGTCGCCAAACATGGTGATGGCCAGCGCGCGGCACAGGTCCACGTCCAGGCCGACCCAGCCGCCCTTGCTGTCATTGACCGAAAAGCCGGCCACGCCGGTCGAGACGCCGCACTGGACAAAGCCCTTGTTCTTGACGCTGTCGAAAGTCACGCCCGCCGTGGCGGCCCAGGACGAAAGAAATAAGGCGGTGCCTGCCGCAACGTGTTTGAGTGCTTTCATGGTGTCTCCGCGCGCTGGGCGCATTGGTATTCTGTCGGCCGTGGGCCGAGGTGCGCGGAATGGTAGCCACGCCGCCTGGGTGGGAATATCAGGGAATTCCCGTTAAATCCACTGGGCGGAATTTACGGGGATAATTCTTGCCGGGCCGACACAGGGGCGATAAATGAATCAGAAAGATCCACCCGAAGGTGCCGACGACGGCGGCCACGCCCGGCGCCGCCCGGGGCGTGGTTTCGTCAAGCAGCAGGTGCAGGGCACGTGGCGTGAACTGGTCCGCGTCAATACCAGCGACCGGCGTTGGGAAATGCCGCTGGCCGCCGCGCTGTCTTCCGGCTTGCCATTAATGGTGGGCGCGTATTTTGGCCGCATGGACTATGGCCTGATGTCCAGTTTGGGCGGCATGGTGTTTCTAAGCTTGCCCAATACTTCACTTGCCCAACGCATGATGATGCTGCTGGCGGCCGCGTTCGGCATGGTCGCCTGCTACGCCATCGGCGCGCTGACGCAGTTCTGGCCCACGGCGATGATTGCCGCACTGACCGTTATTGCCATCCTGGTGAACATGGTGTGCCGCTGCTATCGGCTGGGGCCGCCGGGCAGCCTGTTCTTCATTATGGCCACCGCGATTGCCGCGTATACGCCTGGCCATATTGAAGATGTGCCGATGCGCGTTGGCATGGTGGCGCTGGGTTGCCTGGTGGCCTGCCTGGTGGCGTTTGCGTATTCCCTGCACATGACGCGCGTGGCGCCGCCGCCGCCCGAAGCCGCGCCGCCCAAACCGACCTTTGATTTTGTGGTGTACGACTCGGTCATCATCGGCCTGTTCGTGGGCATTTCCTTGTTGGTGGCCGAATTACTGCAACTGCCGCGCCCGTATTGGGTGCCGGTCAGTTGCCTGGCGATTATCCAGGGCGCCAGCCTGTGGGCGGCCTGGAACCGCCAGCTGCATCGGATATTGGGAACGGCGCTGGGTTTGTGCGTGGCGTGGGCGTTGTTGAGCCTGCCGTTGAATGTGTGGACGCTTAGCCTGGTGATGATGGCGCTGTCGTTCGGTATTGAAACGCTGGTGGTCCGCCACTATGCCAGCGCGGTGGCGCTGATTACGCCGCTGACCATATTCCTGGCCGAAGCGCCCCATCTAGGCCAGGGCTATCCGGCCGACGTCATTGAAGCGCGGTTTGTGGATACAGTCATCGGCGCGTTCATCGGGGTGCTGGGCGCGGTGCTGCTGCATAACCAACGCATACGGCCGCGATTAAGCCGGTGGATGCGCGCGGTGCTGCCGAATCGGGTGAGTTGATTACGTGGGCAGGGGGGGCGGATGCCGGCTCTTGCCCATATTCCTTTTTTTGTCGTTATCCGCCCGTGGGCGCCAGACCCGCCGCGCAATAGGGGCAATCGGCATCCGGCTTGGCGGTTTGCACCATGGCGCCTTCCACGGCCGCGCCATGCAAACATTCATGCGACAGCCACTGGCTCAGGCGGTCATAGCTTTCCATATTGCTGCGCCAGTTCGGCGCGCACAGGTAATAACCCAGCGGGCTTTCAAACGCGCGGTCGAACACGTCCACCAGCTGCCCCGTCGCCAGTTCCTTTTCGATCAGGCAATGCGGCATCAAGGCCACGCCGAAGCCGGATGAGGCCGCCTGGATAATCATTGAAAACAGATTGAACCCCGGGCCGAAACGCGCGCGATCATAATCGCCGATATACGTGGAAAACCAGTATTCCCACGACAGCGGAATCTCGATGTGCTGTAGCAGCGTGCACTGCTTGATGTCTTCCAGGCTGTTGATGGGGTGCTGTTCCAGATAATCGGGTGAGCACACCAGGCGGGTTTCGCGCCCGGTCAGGTACTTGGCGTCGCCATCGTGCCAATCCCCATAGCCATACTGGATGGATGCATCGAAATCCAGTTCGGTGCTTTTGTAATCCGCCACGCTGTAGCGCACGAAATTGACCGAGATGTCCGGGTTAAAGGCGCGAAATGTCTTCAAGCGGGGAAACAACCATTGCGCGGCGAAGGTGGGCGCGGCCGATACGTTCAACGACTTGGCCGACTGCTGCGTGGCCATGACCTGCGATGTGGCGCTTTCCAGCGTGTGCAGGGCCGGCCGGATCAGGCTCAGGTAGGTCGCGCCCATGCGGGTCAGCTGCAAGCCATTGGTGGCGCGAATGAACAGGGTGTGGCCCAGATAGCTTTCCAGCGTGGCGATATGCCGGCTGATCGCGCTTTGCGTCACGAACAGTTCCTTGCCCGCCTTGGAGAACGACAAGTGACGCGCCGCCGCGGTGAACGCGTTCAACTCTGAGAGGGTGGGGCAGCGACGTCTCATGGTGGTGTGCGCAATCCGGCTATGAATCGCGGATAAGAAATGTGGCTCAAAACCGGCGCGGAGCATTCCCAAAGAGGGGTATGAGTAAAGCTCATAAGGCTGTTCTATTTTGTGTCGAACGCCTAAGGGGAGACCCGGTATCGGACGTTTGGATTGTACCGGTAGAGTTCGCCATGCTGAATTTCCTGCATGTTGAACAGATAGCGTGATTTATTTATGAAGCCGGTTGTTGTTAAGAATTGCAAGATCTTGAATACCCGATCGATGGTCCTCGAAGACGCGGCCAACGTATTGATCGAAGACGGAATGATCTCCCGCATCAGCGCCGACGCGCTGACGGCGCCCGACGCCGAAGTGGTTGACGCCAGGGGCATGACCTTGATGCCGGGCATGATCGACTGCCACGTGCACGTGGTGGCCTCGTCGTTCAACCTGGGCCGCGTGGCCGCCTTGCCCAACGCGCTGGCACTGCTGCGCGCCTTGCCCATCATGCAAGGCATGCTGGACCGGGGCTTTACCTCGGTGCGCGATGCCGGCGGCGCGGATTGGGCCTTGGCGCAAGCCGTGCTGGACGGCGTGGTCGATGGCCCGCGCCTGTTCTGCTCGGGCAAAGCCCTGTCGCAGACGGGCGGCCATGGCGACTTCCGGCCGCGCAACGACGAACTGGACCCCTGCCCGTGCTCGGTCAAGATCGGCAACATCGGCCGCGTGGTCGACGGGGTGGACAACTGCCGCCTGGCGGTGCGTGAGGAAATCCTGAAAGGCGCCACGCAAATCAAGGTCATGGCCTCGGGCGGTGTGGCGTCGCCGAACGATCCGATTCAGAACCTGGGGTTTTCTGAATCAGAACTGATCGCCATCGTTGAAGAAGCCAGCAACGCCAACACCTATGTGATGGCCCACGCTTACACGCCG
This sequence comes from Achromobacter sp. B7, assembly GCF_003600685.1. Lineage (NCBI taxonomy): Bacteria > Pseudomonadati > Pseudomonadota > Betaproteobacteria > Burkholderiales > Alcaligenaceae > Achromobacter > Achromobacter sp. B7. The sequence goes on along the minus strand of NZ_CP032084.1, from coordinate 5,567,880 downwards.
CGCGCCATCACGCGTGCCGTGCGCTGCGGCGTGCGCACCATCGAACACGGCAACCTGGTGGACCGCGAGGCGGCCGAGGTGATGAAAGAACATGGCGCCTACATGGTGCCCACGCTGATCACCTACGAAGGCCTGGCCAACGACGGCGAGCGCTATGGCCTGCCGGCGGACTCGGTCAAGAAAATCGCCACCGTGCGCACCCAGGGCCTGAAGGCGCTGGAAATCCTGGACGAAGTCGGCGTGAAGATGGGCTACGGCAGCGACCTGCTGGGCGAAACCCACTACATGCAAGCCGACGAACTGCCCTTGCGCGCGCGCGTGCTGGGCAACGCCAAGGTGATCCAGCAAGCGACGTTGATCGGCGCCGAGATCTTGAACCAGGAAGGCTTGCTGGGTGAAGTCCGCGAAGGCGCGCATGCCGACCTGTTGCTGGTCGACGGCAACCCGCTGGACGACATCGCCCTGCTGACGCAGCCCGATTCCATCAAGCTCATCATGAACCGCGGCTTGCTGCACAAGAACGCCTGCTGACGTTCTTTCACCCTTACTTCCGGAAATCTTCACCATGTATTCCGTATCGGACCGCCTGGAACGGCTACCGTTTTCCAGCTTCCATTTCAGGTTGCTGATGATCGGCGGCCTGGGGCTTGCGTTTGAAGCACTGGACGCCGGCATCATTGCCTTCATCATCCCTTCACTGCGCACGCAGTGGGGCTTATCCACCGGCCAGATCGGCTGGATCGCCAGCAGCACGTACGTCGGCTTTCTGGTGGGCGCGCTGTTCTCGGGCATCCTGGGTGACCGCTACGGCCGCAAGAAAATCATGATGTGGGCCTTGTTGCTGTTCTGCGTGGCCACGTTCATCAACGCGTTTGCGCGCAACTATCACGAGTTCTACATCCTGCGCATGATTGCCGGCATCGGCATGGGCGCGGAAGGCGCCATCATCGCGCCGTATCTGGCGGAATTTGTCAGCAGCAAATACCGTGGACGCTTCACGGGCGCGCTGGCGGGTTTCTTCTCGTTCGGCTTCGTGCTGTCGGCGTTGCTGGGCTATTTCATCGTGCCGATGAGCGACGACGGTTGGCGCTGGATCATGGTGATTGCTTCCGTGCCGGTAGTGTTTTTGCTGTGGTGGCGCAAGTCGCTGTTTGAATCGCCGCGCTGGCTTGAACACACCGGCCAGACCGCCGAAGCCGACCGCATCTGCTCGGCCATCGAAGCCGAAGTGCAGCAAAAGCTGGGCCGTCCGCTACCCACGCCCGTTGCGACGCGCCGCGCCGCCACCGCCGCCGAAAATCCGCAAAGCGCGATGGACAAACTGACGTCCTTGTTCTCGAAAACCTACCTGGGCACGACGGTGCTGGTGTGGGTGTTCTGGATCACGGTGCTGTTCTGCTACTACGCCTTCCTGGTGTGGATTCCCAGCTTGCTGGTCGAGCGCGGTTTCACCATCACCAAGAGCTTTTCGTACACCATCCTGATCTATCTGTCGCAGATTCCCGGCTATTTTTCCGCCGCGTATTTCAACGACAAGATCGGCCGCAAGTACACGATTCTGGCGTACATGCTGCTGTCGTGCCTGTCGGCGCTGGGCCTGGCTTTGGCCAGTGGTGAACAGCAGATCATCATGTTGAGCATGTTGCTGTCGTTCGGCATGAATGGCGTGATTGCCGGTCAGTACACCTACACCGCCGAGATCTATCCGACGTCGATCAGGGCAACCGGCATGGGCGCGGCATCGGCCTTTGCGCGCATCGGCTCGATTGCATCGCCCACCATCGTCGGCGTGGCGTATCCCGTACTGGGCTTTGCCGGCGTGTTCGCCATGATGACGGCGATCTTGCTGGTGGGCGGGCTGGGCATCCTGTTCTTTGGCAAGAACACGCGTGGCGTGGTGCTGGAGGCGATTCACTGATGACACAGACATCAACCTTGGCGCCGTGGGCGGCGCATGCGCGGGCCCTGGCTCAGGCAGAAGACCGCGCGGCGCAGTGGCAAGTGGTGTCGGCCTTGCTGGCGGACGCCTTCGGGCATCAGCTGTTCACCGCGCTGCTGTATCTGCCAGAGCACCGCCTGATGAAGCGCTTGTACACGTCGGATGAAAGCATCAGCCCGCTGGGCGGCTTCAAGGCCACGGGCAACGGGCCGTGGTCGCGTCATGTGCTGGAGCAAGGCCTGCTGTATGTGGCCAGCGATGAAGACGACGTGCGGTCGGTGTTTTCCGAAGCGCCGATGCTGATCGAGCGCGGCCTGCAATCCGCGTTCAATATTCCGGTGCGCTACCAGGGCCGGGTGATCGGGTCGCTGAACCTGCTGGCCGGTCGCAAGGCCTACGATCTTGCCGACCGGGATCTGGCGGCGGTGATCGCGGGCATGTGCGCGCCGGTCTTCATTGAGGAAATGCAGGCTGCGCAAGCGGCGGCGGCGGCGGTTGATCGATCGGGGCTGGACAGCGTGTGAGCGGGGCGGCGGCAAGGAAGCTCACTCCGTTCTTGGCCGCCACCACTTCCGCCAAGATCGACAACGCGATCTCGGCGGGAGTCTTGCTGCCGATGAATACGCCGGCCGGGCCGCGCAGTTTGTGCAGGTCGGCGTCGGTCAGATCAAAGTACTCGCGCAGCCGCGCGCGGCGCTGCTCGCTGTTCTTGCGCGAGCCGATGGCGCCGACATAGAAAGCGTTGGATTGCAGCGCATCGATCAGCGCCAGGTCATCCAGCTTGGGGTCATGCGTCAAGGCGACCACGGCGGTTCGTGCGTCGGGTTGCACGCGCAGGATGACGTCGTCCGGCATCTCGCGCGTGAAAGTTATGCCGTCCTGCGCCCAATCGCCCTGATGCGATTCACGCGGGTCGCAAACGATGATTTCAAAGCCCAAGGTCAGCGCGATCTGGCAGAGATATCGGCTGGTGTCACCCGCGCCAATCACGATGAGGCGCGCGGCGGGACCAAAGCCCACCGTCAACGTCGCGTCAGTCAATTGCGGCGCGATGTCGGGCTGTGCGCCCTGCAATCGCGTGTGCCCGGATGACAGATCGACGGTACGCGTGACGCAGCGCCGCTCCACGCAGGCTTGCAGCAGTTCTGGCAGCAGGCTGTGCGCGCCGATGCGTTCCATCAACAATTGCACCGTGCCGCCGCAAGGGATGCCGAAGCGGCGTGCATCGTCCGCCAGCACGCCGTAGCGCATCAGCACCGGCAAGTGCGCGTCATCGCCCAGGGCGCGAACGCGATCGGCCAAGTCGTCTTCAATGCAGCCACCAGACACCGACCCCACCACCGCGCCTTGCGCGTTCATCGCCATGATCGACCCGGCGGGCCGGGGCGACGACCCCCACGTACGGACCACGGTGAACAGCCAGGCCGGGATGCCGGCTTGTTGCCAGGCCAAGGCTTGGCGTAATACCAGGATGTTGATGTCCGTCATGGGGCTGATGCTTGCGTGGCGTTGATGTGTTGTTGTGTGGCGTTGTAGCGTGGGTCAGGCCGCCAACACCGCCAGCACGGCGTCGGGCGTGAATGGCGCTTCGTAAAAGCGCTTCCCGGTGGCGTCGAACAAGGCGTTGGCAATGGCGGCGGGGCCGGGCACGGATGCGGATTCGCCCGCGCCCATCGGCGGTTCGTCCTGGCGCGGCATCAGCAAGACGTCAATGGCGGGTACGTCCTTGAAGCCGATGATGGGGTAGCCGCCCCATTCGCGGCTGGCCACGCCGGCGTCGTCAAACGACACCTTTTCAATCAGACAGCGGCTAAGCGTCTGGATCACGTTGCCATGGACTTGATGGCGCACGCCGGCCGGGTTGACGATCATGCCCGTGTCCTGGCCGACGACAATGCGCTCGACGCGCACGCGCCCCGTGGCCGGGTCCACGCACAGGTCGATGACCCAGGCCGCCCACGCGGCGCCGAAGCCGGGGAACTTGCTGTGCACATAGCGCGCATAGGCAATGCCCCGCCCGCGCAGTAAGCCGTCGGCGTCCGGCTGGCCCCGGCTGCCGGCGGCGCGCGCGTGCCATCCCGCCTGCCTGGCCGTGGCATCGATCAGCGCGACGGCGCGCGCGTCGTCCAGGTTGCGCAAGCGGTATTCGACCGGGTCGGCGCCGGCGGCCTCGGCCAGCTCGTCGATCATGCAGTCATGCGCAAAGGAATTGGGCAGGGCCGATACGCCGCGCAACCAAGACGAACGCACGATCGGCGGCATGTCGTGGCAGACGACGCGCCGCGCCGCGTAGCGATAGGGCGGCGCGGCGGTGCGGTCGCCCATTTCCAGTGTGCGCGGGTCGCCCGAGACGGCGCCGGTCAACAGCAAGGCCAGCAGTGGCGCATCGTTGGACGGGTAGCGCACGGCGAAGTCGACCGCCAGCAGATTGCCTTGCGCGTCGATGGCGGCGCCCACGTCCATCAACTGGCCGGTGCCCTTGGGCTCCCATTGGTGTTCTTGTTCACGCGTCAGCTGCACGCGCACCGGCGCGCCCACCGCCATCGACAGCAGCGCCGCGTCGGCGCAGACGTCGTCCGCGCAATTGCGCCCGTAGCACCCGGCGGCTTCCAGGCGGATCAGGTCGATCTGGCCTTCGCCCAGGTGCAGCAGGCGGTCCAGATCGGTGCGCAGCATGTGGGGGTTTTGCGTGCCCGTCCACATCGTCAATCGCCCGTCACGAAAATCCGCCACGGCGCAGGATGGGCCGATGGACGCGTGCATCTGATACGGCCAGACGTAGCGGCGGCGCAGGTGCGTGGCGGCCTGGGCGCAGGCGGCGTCCACGTCACCGTCTTCGATCAGCGGCCGCGCGCGGGCCGGGTTGGCATGGATGGCGGCAGCCACATCGCTCAGGTCGGGCGCGGGCGGAATGGGCTTCCACCGGACCTTCAGGGCGCGCATGGCGGCAATGGCCTGTTCTTCGCGGTCGGCCACGACGCCGATGAAATCGCTTTGCACCACCACCTGCACATTGCCTGGCAAATGGGCCACGGAGGCGCGGTCCACATCGATCAGGCATTGGCCGATGAAGTCGCCGGCATCGCGCCCGGGGTGCGGCGGGCGCACGACGCGGCCATGCCGCATGCCCGGCACGCGCACGTCGTGCACGAAGCTCAGTTCGCCCGTGGCCTTGGCGGGGATGTCCACGCGGGCGACGCCCTGGCCGACGATGCGATATTCGCTGGCGGGTTTGAGGCGGACGGGGGCGTCGGGCGCGGCCAGCGTCAAGCGGATGTGCTGGCCGGCAAGCAAATCGCCATAGCTGAGCGCTTGCGGGCAGTGTGGCGCGGCATTGTTGTGATGCGTCGTATCGCCGTCGTCGTGCCGACCTTGCCGTGGCCGGCGATCCTCCTGGTCCCGCACCTGCACCACGCCATCACGCACGCACAGCGCGTCACGCGGCACGCCCAGCCGCTGCGCCGCCAGCATCAGCAGATGTTCGCGCGCTTGCGCGGCGGCGCGGCGCAATGGCACGGCGGAAATCTGGATGCTGGCGCTGGCGATGGTCGGCCCCTGGTTGGGCGCGGCGCTGGTGTGGCCCAGCACCATGTCCAGCCGTGACAGGGGCACGTCCAGTTCTTCGGCAACGATCTGCGCCAGCGACGTGCGGATACCGGTGCCCAGGTCCACATGCCCGTTGAATGCCAGCACGCGCCAACCGGGCGACGGCGTGTCGCCCGCGACCAGGCCGGCATCGCGCACGATGGCCACGAATATTTCGGGCGTGGGCTGGACGTATTCGGTGGCGGAGCCCGGCTGACCCGGCGCGGGTTTGGGCGGCGCCGACGGCTCGCGCACCACCAGCAAGGCGTCGGGGTGGGCAAGCAGCGCGCCAGGCAGTAGGTGGGGCTGGGGCAGGGGCATGAGGGCAGCGAAGGGGAGGGGCCGGGCCGGTTGACGATTATGTCGCGCTTAGCGCGCGGCCGGCAGTGGGGCATCCACCAACGCGCGCGTCTCGGCCAGCGCGTGGTCCAAGGGCATGACAGCCGCGTACTTCTGCGCCATGTCGAACAGGTTGGCTTCGTGCGGCCCCAGCGCGCGGTCGCCGCAGCAGTCGGACACCACCAGCGGCCGAAAGCCCGCCTGCATGGCATCCACCACGCTGGCGCGCACGCAGCCGCTGGTCACGCAGCCGGCCACCAGCAAGGTCTGCACGCCGCGCTGCGCCAGCCACGGCGCCAGCATGGTGCCGAAGAATGCAGACGGCGTGCTTTTGCGCACCACGTATTCGCCGGGCGCCGGGGCAAGCTCGGGCACGATGGCGCTGTTGTGGCTATGTTCTTTCAGGGCCAACATCGCGGGCACCTTCAAGCAAAAAATGTTGCTGTCGGCATCGTCGTCCGAGAACACGATGCGGCTGTGCGCGACCGGCCAGCCGCGTTCACGCGCGTGGGCCAGCAGGTGCCGCGTCTGCGCAATGGCCGGCGCAATGTTGCCGCCGCCCAGCACGGCCGGGTCGGCAAAGCCGTTGACGAAGTCCACGATCAGCAGGCCAAAGGGCGCCTTCAGCGGCAACGGCGTGCCGAAGCCTTGCCGCGAGTAGGCCGAGATGTCACCCGCGACGGCGTCGGCGGGAATGGTTTGGGTGGAAGCATTCATTTGTTGTCCTTGCGGCGGGCGGCGTGCGCCAGGCCGGGTTCGTCTTGCACCACGCCGCGCGTCACCATCGGCTGACCGTCCAGCACCACGCTGCAATGGCGCATGGGGATGTCGATATGGCAGGCGGTGGTGCGGCTGCCGCCTGCTTCATTGTTGGGGCCCATGGACCACAGGAAATTGCCCTCGAAGGCGCGCGCGTCCATGCCGATGTGCGCTTCCTTGTTGTAGTGCGCCAGCATGGACCACTGCGCGCGCGGTTGCAGGCCCCAGCCGATATGCGACACGGCATACGCTTCCGGGTCTTCATACGCCGCCATGTATTCCTTCAGGATGTCTGCCTGAAGCCCGCCGTTGATGCGGGTGACGTAGCCGTTTTCAATGACCAGTTCAATCGGGTCGGTCACGTAGTCCTTCATGGGCAAGAGGATGTCGCCACGGTCCAATACCACGCGGCCTTGGCTTTGCCCTTCGTTGGGCCACGTCAGGACGAAGCCGCTGGGCCAGTGGTCCCAGCGGCCGGGTTCGTCCACGAAGCCGTATTCCGATATCGCGGGAAACTCGCCCAGTTCGCAGCGCAGGTCGGTGCCGGCGTCGGACGTGATGTGCATTTGCTTGGCGGCTTCGATGCGACGCGCGGCGGCCTGCACGCGCGCGCGGTCGGCCTCGGTGGGGACCAGGCGGCACAGCACTTCGGGCGGTTCGATGGCCAGCAGGATCTTGGTGCCGGTCTGCAAGATGTCATGCTGCTCGGGCGAGAACAGCAGCGTCATCAGGTCCAGCACCAGGTCGCTGGCGTTCAGCGCCGCGATGGCGGCCGGGTTGCCCGTCAGCGGCGTGGCGCCCAGATACGCCAGCGCGTCGCGGCTGATGGACTTTTCCGCGTTGACGGGCGGCAGGTCCAGCCGGTTGACGCGGGCGCCCAGGTCGGTGGCGGCGGCGATCGCGCAGCGCAAGGTTTGCGGGTGCGTGTCGGCGCCGGTCAGCACGGTGACGATCTGTCCGGCTTCAAGCCGCGACAACGTCAGCACCTGCTTCCAGGCGTGGATCAAATCGATATCGCTGACAGACATGGCGGGCTCCTTGAATCAGCGGATTGGGAAAAGGGCGGATCAGTCGATCTTGCTGCCAAGAAAATCGCCGAAGGCGGCGTAGAAGCCGGCTTCGTTGTCCCACGGAATCATGTGGCCCGCGCCGGGTACGCGCACGTGCTGCGTCTGCGGCGCCAGCCCCTGCCATTCGGCCACATCGTCATCGCCGACGACGCCGCCCTTTTCGGCGGTAACGAGCAGCATCGGGATCTTGATGGCGGGCAGGTCCGCGTGGATGTCGTCACGGCCAAAGTCTTCAAAGCTCTGCACAATCGCCGGTTCAAAGCAGGTGTGCAGCCATTGCGCGCGCAGTTGGCGCTGGGCTTCGGTCCAGGTGGGGCAGAAGGCCAGCATGTCCTCGGCGCTCATGCCGTGCGTGGCCTGGCGAATGGAGTCCACGTACCACGGCAGATTGGCCGGATACGGGCGGCGGCCCGGGCCGGATACCGGTGGGTCCACGAGGACCAGGCGAGTTAGCGCCTGGGGTTGGCTGCGCGCGGCGCGCACGGCGATGCGGCCGCCCATGGAATGGCCGACCAGCGCGTAGTGGGCCAGTTGCAGCGCCTGGGCAAACGCATTGACGTCAGCCGCTTGCGCGTCCAGGCCGTAGTCCAGCTCGGGGCCGGACGCCGACAGGCCCCGGCCACGCACGTCCAGCACATAGGTGTCGAACTGGCGACCCAGGTGTTCAGCCACAAAGCCCCAGGTGACGGCCGGGCTGGTGATGCCGGGAATCAGGATGACGGCGGGGCGGCCGGCGCGTTCGCCCGCCGTGCCGCCGTAACGCAGGTAGTGCTGGCGAATGCCGTTGGCGTGGACGTTGGCGCCGTACAGAAAAGTGCTATTGGCTTGGGCTTGGGTCATTGTGCGCTCCGGGAGTAGGGGTAAGCGCCCGAGAGCAGGGCGCCGGCGCCGGGTACCACCGGGTCCAGGCCCAGTTCTTTGAGGATGGCGTAGGTGGTGGCGATGGACGCCGTGAGAACGGGTTTGCCGGTTTCCGCTTCAACTTGCGAGACGGCGGGCAGCGACGGCATTTGCACGCAGGCGGACAGCACGATCACATCGGCCTCGGCCACATTCATGCCGGCGACGATGCCCGGCAGCTTGGCCGGGTCATGGCGGCCCACGTCCAGGTTGTCGGGAATTTCCAGCGCGCGCCAATCCACGATTTCGAATCCTTCGGCGGCGATGTAGTCCATCACCAGTTCGGTCAGCGGAATCATGTAGGGCGCGACCAGCGCGATTTTCTTGGCGCCCATCGCATGCAGCGCCTCGACCAGCGCGCCCGCGCTGGTGATGACGGGCGCGGAGGCGCCGTTTTCGGCGGTGCGCTCGGTCAGCCGTTTCTGCGACACGCGGTGGTAGCCGCGCCCCATGGCCATGATGGCCACCAGGCAGGCGTAGCCCAGCACGTCGACGCGCGCATCGCTAAGTTCAAGCGCGCAGCGGTCGCTTTCGGCGTCCATGGCGGCCAGCTCTTCCTTCTGCACTTTCTTCATGCGCATGCGGCTGGAATGAAACGTGAAGCGATCGTTGGGGCGCAGCGACGAATGCGCCTGCAACATGGCGGGCACCTCGGTTTCCATCGTGGTGTTGGAACTGGGAACGATCTGGCCGATACGGAATGTCTTCGTCATGGAGAAGCCTTGGAAAAAAGGGCGGGCCTAGGGTTTTCGATAAATTCAAAAGAAGCGTATACGCTCTATTCTTGCAAAGAGCAGCGCAGATGACCAGCCCGCTTGTTGTAGTGGTTTTCACCTAAGTGTGCGCGAGTAATGCACTATTTTGGTGATTCCCCTTCGGGTTTACGCGCGGGTCATCTTTTTATGTATCCATAAATTAAGCGTGTACTCCATAATTTCCTGAATTGGCTTCAGCAGTCTTTCACCATCCAGCAAGGAGAAGTTCCGTGTCTACATCCCCTCGTATCGCCATCGTCGGCGCGGGCCTGGGCGGCGCCGCCACCGCCGCGCTGCTGCTCAAGCAAGGGCTTAACGTTCGCGTCTACGAGCAGGCGCCCGGCTTTTCGCGATTGGGGGCCGGTATCCACGTCGGGCCGAACGTCATGAAGATCCTGCGCCGCATCGGTATCGAAGATGCGCTGAACGCGCAGGGCTCGCACCCGGACTTCTGGTACAGCCGCCATTGGGAAACCGGCGACATCCTGGCGCAGATTCCGCTGGGCGATTACGCCGTCAAGGAATACGGCGCGTCGTATCTGACCGTGCACCGGGGCGACTTCCATGCCTTGCTGGTCGACGCCTTGCCCAAGCACGTGGTGGCGTACGACAAGAGCCTGACTCGCGTGGAAGATCGCGGCGACGTGGTGCTGATGCACTTTGCCGACGGCACCTCGGAAGAGGCGGACATCGTGATCGGCGCCGACGGGGTCAATTCCCGCATTCGCGAAGAACTGCTGGGGCCAGAGCTGCCCAAGTACGCGGGCTATCTGGCGCACCGCGCCGTGTTCCCCACGCCGCGGACCAAGGCCGGCATGCTGCCCTTCGATTCCTGCGTCAAATGGTGGAGCGATGATCGCCACATGATGGTGTACTTCGTTACCAGCAAGGCCGACGAGCTCTACTACGTGACGGGTGTGCCGGTGGAACACTGGGACTTGAACGACCGCTGGCTGCCCAGCAGCAAGGATGAAATGCGCGAAGCGTTCAGCGGCTGGCACCCTACCGTGCAGGCGCTGATCGACGCCACGGTGGACGTTACCAAGTGGTCGCTGCTGGAACGCGACCCGCTGCCGCTCTGGAGCCGTGGCCGCCTGGTGTTGCTGGGCGATGCCTGCCACCCCATGAAGCCGCACATGGCGCAAGGCGCGGCCATGGCCATTGAAGATGGCGCCATGCTGGCGCGCTGCTTCCAGGAAGTGGGCGTGCAGAACCATGAGCTGGCCTTTGCGCTGTACGAAGCCAACCGCGCCGAACGCGCCAGCAAGGTGCAGCGCATTTCGCACGACAACACCTGGTTGCGCACGAATGAAGATCCGTCGTGGTGCTTTGGCTATGACGTGTTCAACGAACCGCTGGTAGACCCCAAGACGCGGGCCGCGGCCTGAGGATCTGTCCGCCGCGCGTGCCAGGGGGCTTGCCCCTGGGCCCGTGTCGCGGCAACCTTCGTACTTTTCGAACTGCGACCACGCGCCACGCCTTATGGGACCCACCGTCAATTCCTGCCGCGCTACTCAGCCGATCCGCTTGAACGTCAACGGCGTCGAGTGCACCGTGCCGGCCGCGCCCGACACGGCGCTGCTGCACGTGCTGCGCAACGACCTGGCGCTGAACGGGCCGAAGTATGGCTGTGGCCTGGGCGAGTGCGGCGCGTGCACGGTATTGATCGACGGCGTGGCCGCGCGGTCGTGCGTGATCCCGGTGCGGGCCGCGCAGGGCAGGGCGGTGGTCACGCTGGAAGGTTTGGGCACACGTCAGCAACCGGGCACGACGCAGCAAGCATTTATCGATTGTCAGGCAGCGCAGTGCGGGTACTGCCTGAACGGCATGATCATGACGGTGGAAGCACTGCTGCGCCGCAATCCTGACCCCACGCAAGACGCGCTGCGCAGCGAACTGCATCACAACCTGTGCCGCTGCGGGACGCATGTGGAAATCATGCAGGCGGCGCTGCGGGCGGTTCAGTTGCGGGCGAAAAGTGTTGGTGTTGTGGGTGTTGTGGGTGTCGCGGCTGTCGCGGATGTTGCGGGCGGTGTTGACCTTGCGGATGGCGGATCCACGCGATGAGCCAGGACGCGCTGGGGTCACCGCTGCATCACCTGGGCCTGCCCGCGGACCTGCTGCACGGCGTGGCCTTGCGTCCGCCTGCCGTGCTGTGGGATGGCGCGCGGTATCGCGGCAGCGTCTTGCAGCAGGCGCAGTGGGATCAGGCGCGCGCGCTGTCGGGCGTTGTGACGGTGGTTCGGCACACACACTTCGCGGGCGTCGTCGCCGTCTCGCCCGTTCATGCCAGGCAGGCGGCCATGACCTTGGCGCCCGTATGGCAAGCGCCGGATTCAGTCCAGACGCCACGTGATGATGTCGCGGATTCGGACGAAATTCGTTATGGCCTGTGCCTGCCGTCCTTTGAAGCGCCAGCCGGTGCTCGGGCGACGGTATGGGCGCTGAACGGACATGCCGGCGTGTGGCTGCCGCCCTGCACGCCCGGCACGCAAGCTCAGATACGCCGCGAGCTGGCGGCGCTGCTGCAACAAGCACAAGAGACGATCCGCGTCACGGTGCATGCCACGATCGACGAGGCGGTCTCCGAAGGCCACGACGCGGTGCATCCGCTGGACTTGATGGACGCCGCTGCCGACGCCGCGCTGCTGTCGCAAGCAGTGGGCCGGCCGGTGTGCGTGGCCTGCCGGTCGGGTGTTGCTGAAGAGTTGGTGCTGCGTCTGCCGGTCGATGATGCGACGTTCGACTCGGCGGGTTGGGACGCTGCTGCTTTGAACGCAGGTGCTTCGAATGCAGGTGCTTCGAATGCTGCCGTTCCGAATGCTGCTGCTTTGAATGCATGGGCTTTAAACGCCGACGCCATCAACGCCTCGGCCTCCAACGCCTCGGCCACCAACGCCACTGCCTTCGCGCCACAACCCGACTCGCGCGCCGCTGCCGGCGCCGCGTCGTTGCGGTCCGATGCACCCTGGGCGGTGCGCCCGAGCCTGGCGCGGCTGTTGAGCCAGCCCGCGCTGGCAGGCGCGTCGGCACACGCGACGGTATGCGGCGCGTCGGTAACGTCGCCCCGGCGCGCGCTGCCCCCGTTGCGCGCCAGTGTGGATGAATTGAACGCCGCGCAAGTCTTTGCGCAAGAAAGCCAATGGCATGAAGCCGCGCTGGCCCACGGCAAAGATCCCATCGCGTGGCGCGTGGAACACCTGCCCGAAGGCAAGGGCCGCGAGCTGGCGCGCCAAGTCGTGAGTCGCGCAAGATTAAACGCAGGCGCCGGAGCAGGCGCAGACGCAGACGCAGACGCAGGCGCGGGCGCAAACGCAGGCGCAGGCGCAGGCGAAGACGCAAACGCAAACGCAGGCGCAGGCGCAAACGCAAACGCCAACGCCAACGCCGACACCGACGCCGCCCCAGCGCCCAGCGCGGGCCTGCTGCATGGCAAGGGCTTCGCCACCGCACAGGTGCAATGCGTGGATGACGACGGCGCCACCCGCATGGTGTGGAGCGCCTGGGTGGCCGAGGTATCCGTGCGCGCCCAGACCGGTCAGGTCGAAGTCACCCGCGTGGTCGCCGGCCACGACAGCCAGCGCCTGCAACCGGCGCAAGGCGCGCCCGTACACGCCCATATCGAACAGCAAACGCCATGGCTGCTGGATAACGCGCGCCGTCTGCTGGCGGGGCCGCCGGCGTTTGACGATTGGGTCAGCCCGTCATTCAAGAATGACGCGCCAGGCCGGGCCGTACGCCCTTACGAAGGTGGCGACGGCGCGATGCTGCCCCGCGCGGCGGGAGACGTCGCGGACGGCAAGGTCACACAAGGTCGTCTGGCCGTGGACGGCGTGGTCACCTTGCCCGCCGCCGCCGCCATCGCCAACGCCATCCATAACGCAACCGGCGTGCGCCTGCGGCAAGCGCCGTTCGACACCGAGGCGTTGCGCTTGGCGTTGCAAGACCATGGGCGACCAAGCTGGGGCACGTCGGCGCGGGGGCGTCTGGCGCGAGCCGGCGTGTGGCTCGCGGCCGGCGTCGCCGGTCTGGCCGGCATGGTCGCCGCGCTGTGGCCCATCAAGCCTGCGTTGCCTTTGACGGCTGGCCCCGACGTTTCCCTGTATTCCATGCGGGCCATCGAACGGGGCCGCCTGGTCGCCGCTGCCGGGGATTGCATCGCCTGCCACACCGCGCCCGGTGGCCAAGCCAACGCGGGCGGTCTGGCGCTGGACACCCCCTTCGGCACGATCTATTCCACCAACATCACGCCCGACAACGACACCGGCATCGGCCGCTGGTCCTACCCCGCGTTCGAGCGCGCCATGCGCCAAGGCGTGCACCAGGACGGCCGCCAGCTGTATCCCGCATTTCCCTACACGGCCTATGCCAAATTGAGCGAAGCGGACATGCAGGCGTTGTATGGCTACCTGATGTCGCAACCCGCCGTTAAGTCCGAGCCGCCGAAGACGCAGTTGGCCTTCCCCTTCAATATGCGCCCGCTCTTGGCCGGCTGGAATGCGCTGTTTCACGACGCCACGCCCTTCACGCCGGACCCGTCGCGCAGCGCGCAGTGGCTGCGTGGTGCGTATCTGGTGGAGGGCGTTGGCCACTGCGCCGCTTGTCATTCACCGCGCAACCGCCTGGGCGCGGAGAAGAAGGGCGTGCATTACCTGGCAGGGGGCGAGGCGGAAGGCTGGACCGCGCCCGCCTTGAACCAACTGGCCAGCGGACCACGCGCCTGGTCGGGTGATGAACTGTTCCAGTATCTGCGCACGGGCTATTCCCCCAGCCACGGCGTGGCGGCCGGGCCGATGGCGCCCGTGATCCACGGCTTGGCAGAATTGCCGGACAACGACCTCAAGGCCATCACCACGTATTTGCTGGACTTGCCGAAGCGGCAGGGCGGCGGCAACGGCGAATATGCTGCGTCGGCGGCATCGGCATCGGCATCGGCATCGGCATCGGCATCCGCTTCTGCATCGGCTTCTGCGACACCGTCGCCCTCGCCCTCGCCCTCGCCCTCGTTGTCCTCGCCATCGTCCAAGACCGAGACCACGACCGAGACCACGACCGACACCACAACCGATACCGCGGCTGCGCCCAAGACCTCCTCCGCGTCTGCCTCCGCCACCACGCCCGCCGCTGCAACGATCCAATCCCTGCAAGGCCGGCGCGCCAACGGTGAACGCATCTATCAGAACGCCTGCGCGGTCTGCCACGAGGCCGGAAGCGGGCCCACGCTGTTCGGCGCCAAGCCCTTGCTAAGCGCCAACACCAACCTGCACGCCGACACGCCCGACAACCTGATCCAGGTGATCTTGCACGGCATTCAGGAACCCGCCGACGACGCGCTGGGGTACATGCCGGGCTTCAAGGACAGTCTTGACGACAGGCAGGTCGCCGACCTGCTGGGCTATTTGCGGGAACGTTTTGCGCCGGACAAAGAGGCCTGGGCCGATCCCGGCACGACGATTAAACGGCTACGCAACCATGCGGAGCTGAATTAAGGAAAACGCGGCCATAACGCGTGCGGCTTTAGTGATGATCACATCAAGGGGTTTCATCTATGTCAGCTTCATTGGTTTCCGTGGACAAAGCCATTCAGGTGGCGGGCGTCGGCAAGTTTCAATATCGGCTATTCGTGATATTCGGCCTGGTCTGGATGGCCGACGCCATGCAAGTGCTGTCCATCGGCTTTTCCGCGCCGTCCATTGCAAAGACCTTCGGCATCACCGTGCCGCAAGCACTGCAAACGGGCACGCTCTTCTTCATCGGCATGCTGATCGGCGCCTTCATGTTCGGCCGCATGGCCGACCGCATCGGGCGCCGCCCGGTGTTGATGATCGCGGTGGTCATCGACGCCTGCGCGGGCGTGGCCTCGGCCTTCGCGCCTGAGTTCACGTGGCTGCTGTTCCTGCGCTTCCTGACGGGCATCGGCGTGGGCGGCACGCTGCCGGTGGACTACACGATGATGGCCGAGTTCCTGCCCAGCGCCCGCCGTGGCCGCTGGCTGGTGCTGCTGGAATCGTTCTGGGCTGTGGGCACCATCTTCCTGGCGCTGCTGGCCTTGGCGGCCGTGTCCTGGGGCGACGACGCCTGGCGCGTGATCTTCTTCGTTACCGGCCTGCCCGCCTTGATTGGTGTGGTCTTGCGCTTCTACATCCCTGAATCGCCGATGTACTTGAACCGCAACGGGAAGTCAGACCAGGCGCGCAAGGTGCTGGAACGGGTGGCCCGCGTGAACCGCCGCGACGTCGAAGTGCCCGCGCTGCAACCGGAAACGCCCGTCCATAAATCCATCTTCGCCTTGTTCTCGTCCAGCTACCGTCGCCGCAGCATCGGGCTGTTGCTGGCGTGGGCGCTGATCTCCATTGCGTACTACGGCGTGTTCGTCTACCTGCCCATCAAGCTCAGCACCGCCGGCTTCGCCTTCATGCGCGGCCAGGAATTCCTGGTGCTGCTGGCGCTGGTGCAGTTGCCGGGCTTTGCGCTGTCGGCCTATGGCGTGGAACGCTGGGGCCGCAAGCCCACGCTGATCGGCTTTTTGATCTTGAGCGCCGTCGGCTGCATGCTCTACAGCCTGGGCACCGCACCCGCCGTGGTGATCGGGTCCACCTTGCTGATGAGCTTCTCGCTGTTGGGCACCTGGGGCGCGCTGTATGCCTTCACGCCGGAGGTCTACCCGACCGATTTGCGCGCCAGCGGCATGGGCATGGCGGGTGCCGTGGCGCGTTTTGGTGGGCTGTTCGCACCGGCCATCATCGCGCCCATCATGACCAGCCACTTCACGCTGTCGCTGGTGGTGCTGTCCAGCATGCTGCTGGCGGGTGCGGTGGCGATTGCGTCAGTGGACGTGGAATCGCGTAATCGCGCGCTGGATTGATGATGGGGTAAAACGCGGCGGCGCTGGCATGAACGCCGGCGCCGCAGTTGCCAAGAACGGCGACGAACAGCTCAGACCTGTTCGTCGCCGTTCAGCATTTTGGTCAGCAGAAAATCCAGCGCCAGACGCTCGGCGGGGTTCAGATTGCCGTAGGTGCTTTCGGTGATCTGCTTGGCAAACGGTTCCATCTCTTGCACCAAGGCCTGCCCCACGGGCGTCAGGCTCACCACCACCTTGCGTCGGTCGACTGGGTCGTGGTCCACCTGGACCAACTCGCGCTGCTTCAAGCGATCCACCACGCCGCGCACGGTGGCCTGATCTATGACGGTTGCCTTGACCAGATCAGCCAGCGAACTCGCGCCATGATCCCGCACCGAACACAGCACGACAAACTGCGCGGCGGTGAGCTGGGAGTCGGGAATGTAATGCTGAAACAGCGCGGTGTGCCGCTGATAGACACGCCGCAGCAGGTGACCTATCTGATCAGAAAACAAATAGCCTTCCGTGTTGGACGAGGACTTGCCTTTCATATTGCGCATAAGCCTATCCGAAGCAATGCATGGGTCATGATGATTTTTATCAACGGGATGCAGGTTGCCTAGTTTGCCAGCAGCGTGACGGTTTGTGGGTTGTATGTGCGAGTGGCGCTGCCGCAGCTTGCATAAATGGCCGCGCGTTCGGGTCCGCCGGTGGCGCGTATGCCTAATTTTTCCTTCGGCAAATGTACCTGCACGAAACGTTCCACTTCGACCGTGCCGTCAGGCAGGAAATACAGCTGTAGACGCATCAGCGTGGATTCTCCATCAACGGGATCAGGATGTCGAAATGCGGGCACGTGCAGCGTTGCGGTGTGCCACGGGTGGGCGGCGTTGGCAGTGCTGCTGGGTTCAGGCGTGTCGGGCGTTCCTGGTGTTCCCGGCGGTTTCGGCGTTTCCGGCCGGGGTTATCGTACCGGCAGCCATCGCCGCCGCCCCAGCCGTGCCTACCGCGCCAGCCGTTTGCCACCGCAGCGCCAGTGGCCGGCTAAGAATAATAAACGCCGCACTGATAGGCCGCGCAAAATCATGGCAGGCGGCCGGCAACGGCGCGACGGAAACAAGCGCGCGGTCGCCGATATCCAGCGTCTGACCATTCACTTCAAGCCGAGCGATAGCGCCGCTGGTGTAATTGACCGCACTGAGCAACACCAGCCCGTGCTGCCCCTTCCGATCAAGACGCTCCTCCGTCATCCCCGCCAAACGGTTCAGCACCGGCGCAAGTTCGACACGGTCGGGATAATGAAAATACAGATACCGCAACATCGATCTATCCGGCTTATTCAGCGCCGATGAAAAGCGCGCCACGTCCGGGTAAGCAAGACGCGTCAACGGCAACGATGCGGCGACAGCATCGCCCGAGGCGGAAAGATATCTGTACTGCGCGATATCCTCGCGCAAGCGCGCGCCGTCATACGGAAAAGGCTGGGTCGCGGCCGGGCTGGGATATCGATTGAACACCATGAACCGCTGCGATTCAGCGGCCGCAAACGGCATTCTTGGCTCTGCACCAGACGACGTGGTGGCGTAAGGCGTGGTGTCAATCCACAGATCTTTGCCGCTGAGGTTGACGTGCGTTTCGGCAATATAGGGATGCGCATCGCTAAAGCGCTCGCGCTTGGATTTTTCGGACGATTCGCTGGCCGGTAGATCAGCATGGCGATCAGCGTCGGCAAGAACAACCAGGCATGGACCCGCCCCGGAACCCGGCCCCGATCGCGAGAAAGGTAGTAGAACCAGACGATGATCAGCAGGATGGCCAGTGGCCCGCCTACCCAGATTGCGGCAGTAAGAAGCGCGACGATGCCCCAGCCCAGGTCGGGAGTTAATGCGGCGGTAAGGCCAAGGAATGCCAGCCACCAGGCCAGGGCAATCGAGATGATCAGGCCGAAGAGGTAATCCCGGTAGGGAGTGGTGGTCATTGGGCAGGGATGCGGCCGATCGGTTGAAAAGAATTAGTTAAACAATATTCAGCACATCACTTAGCGAACGCAGAGAATCGCTACTAGCCGGCGTGGCTGCCTGGCGATTCAAATGGTATCCCTGCATACCGAATTTTCGCGGGCCGATCATATCGGCATCGACGGTGTCACCGATCATCAAGACCTCGTCCGGCCGGCAGCCAATACCCTCACAAAGGTATTGATAGATCTGCGGCTGCGGCTTAACCGCGCTAGCTTCGTACGACCAAGCGCAAAAGTCCGGCTGGACGGGCAACAGTTTCAGCACCCGCGGCCCATACGGCGTGGCAAGGTTTGAGCAGAGCGCTACTTTGATGCCTCGGTCTTTCAGGGCAGTCAGGGTGGGAATGGCATCGTCAAAGAGTGAGATCGACTGGATCTCCTCATTCAACTCGGCCTCCAACCCACACAAATCTTCTTCACTAACCATCCCGCCAAACAAGCTAGCCGCTTGCCTGAGGTCCAACACATTGCTCATCGCCCGAACCCCGTCGTCACGCTGCCGCCGACGACCGGCTTCGTGCAGCAGACGGACCAACTTTCGAAACGGGCGAGTAGGCCGCTGGATATGGACCAATGTCCCAAACACGTCAAACGCTACGGCTTTGATTGCCATCGGAGAGCCCCCGGTGCTTGTCAAAATGAATGTCCACGGTGCGGTGGGCGAGTGGAGGCAAGCTTATCCCAACAGCGGTTTTAGCGGCTAGGAAGCAGAGTGGAGCTTTGAGCGGCAGGCGTTCCGGGTTCCGTCCTACGAGTCGCCCCAACGGAAATAAAAAGCTGTAGATGAGTTCGAGAACTTGGGTTACGCGGGCTGCTACATGGCTCTGACCGGAGATAAAAAGTAGGTCCCCTATTTTGAACTGACCCCCGAAAGTTGGACTTAGATCCAACCTTCGGGGGTTTTTTACATGGCGAAGTACGACGAGCAGTTCAAGAAGGAGGTGGTGAGGGAGAGTCTGGGAGGCGCAGAGGGTGTTAAATCGGTGGCAGCTCGATATGAGCTGGCACATTCAATGGTGCGTCGGTGGGTCGGGAGCTATCGCGAGCACGGCGTTGCAGGCCTGCGCCGGAAATCCGGTTCGTACAGTGCGTCCTTCAAACAAGCCGTGCTGCTGAGGATTCGGCGCGAAGGACTCTCTGATACGCATGCAGCAGTGCTGCACGGGATTCGAAGTGCGTGCCACATTGCGAAGTGGCGCGCCCAGTATGATTCCGGGGGTATAGAGGCGTTGGCGCGCAAGCGCCCAGGAGCGACCATGCCGCATAAGTATCCCCCAGAGCCGGTGTCCAAGGACATGACCAAGGAAGAGCTCGAGCAAGAGCTAGCCTATCTGCGCGCGGAGAACGATTACCTAAAAAAAATGAAGGCCTTAATTGAAGCGGAGAAGACCCGGGCGCTCGTTGGAAAGCGCAAGTGGTCCAAGGATTGAGGTCTAAGCATCCGCTCGCGCTATTGTTACGCGCAGCCAACCTATCGCGCAGCACGTTCTACTACCACCTGAAGACGTTGGGTGCCATGGATCCGTACGCCGAGCTCAAGCAGCGCATCGGCGCGGTCTACGCACGTCATAAGGGCCGCTATGGCTACCGCCGGATCACGGTGGTGCTGCGCCAGGCAGGTGAACTGGTGAACCACAAAACGGTTCAGAAGCTGATGCAGATGTTGGGGCTAAGATCGCTGGTGCGCGCTAAGAAGTACCGCTCGTACCGGGGGCAGTCGCATCACGTGGCCGCCAACGTGCTGGCGCGCGACTTCGAAGCCGCACGCCCGAACGAGAAGTGGGTCACCGACGTGACCGAGTTCAACGTGCGCGGCCAGAAGCTGTATCTGTCGCCGGTCATGGACCTGTACAACGGCGAGATCGTGGCCTACGAGACCAGCCGCCGGCCGGTGTTCCAGATGGTGGGCAGCATGTTGAAGAAAGCGCTGGCGCGGCTGCTGCCCGATGATCGGCCTGTCTTGCACTCCGACCAGGGTTGGCAATACCAGCAGCAGAACTACCGGCGAATGCTGGCAGATCGATCGGTCACGCAGAGTATGTCACGCAAGGGCAACTGCCTGGACAATGCCGCCATGGAAAGCTTCTTCGGCACGCTCAAGGCTGAGTTCTTCCACCTGAACCGCTTCGAAAGCATCGACCAGTTGCAGGCCGGCATCCGGCAGTACATCCGTTACTACAATCACGACCGCATCAAGCTCAAGCTGAAAGGCCTGAGCCCGGTGCAATACCGAGCTCAGGCCTTCGGGCTTTAGCTGACCGTCCAACTTCTGGGGGTCAGTTCATTTTGTGGCGCTCTTTTTTAGCTGGGTGCGTAAGGACTGAATTGCAGTGCTTGCCAATGCCTTTGTGGCTGGCCAGTCCCATTTCTGAGGCAGAGAGTTGGCTCACGCGGCGCCACCCAAACCATATAAAACGCCTCATGCGCCACTACGGGTCCAGCAGGTTGAGGTACATCTTCGCCATTGCGAGCTGACCACTTCGCACCGGGCACTGCCTTTTGCGATGTCTTCAACCCGTTCGGCGAAAGATGACAGGAAAAAGTGCTGCACAGAAGAGGGGGGCGAGCCATGTCACGGGGGGTATGGCCGTCTAGTCTCGAGGAGCGCAATGCTTGGCGGGGATGATGCGATGGTGGACGAAGCGTGTTTAGTGCTTAACGCGCGCCACATGAGGAATTCTGGTGCCCGGGGCCGGAATCGAACCGGCACGCCTTGCGGCGGGGGATTTTGAATTGGTGTGTGAGGTGCAGAGCCTAGAAAAGTGAAGCGGAACCAAGCGTAGGTTGGCGTAGAAAAAAAACTAAATCAATAAGTTAGCGAAAATACTGGAAATCGACTAAACCGGATGAGTGTGCCGCTACTGTACCGCAACGTCGGTACAGTACAGTGTCGATCAGTGTGTGCGGCCGCGGGGAAGGAGCAGTGGTCGCCCTCGTTTCCACGCACTAATGCGGTGAGTAGATCCAGCCAGCCAGTGGATGCGTGGCATCCTCTCACGCGGGCGTGTCGCGGGTTTCGTCCAGGATCGCTTCAACTAGTGCCAGGGCTCGGTCGTAGTCTGCTTCGTTGTGGATCGCACCTACAGCAGCCACGGTGCGGAACTTGTTATAGCTGCACGCCACCTTGGCTAGGTCGGGAGTCGTGGCTTCCATGAATCGTACTCCTTGTGTGCAACAGGTCCTGTGCTTCTAGGCAGAGTACGGGGCGATTCACAGCTAGATGTGCCTGCAGTCCGTCACCGATTGCCTCGTTTTCGCTCGTGTGCCCGTACGATTTTGGGCCTAAGAGTGTTGGCCTGTCGTCAGGCGCGGTGATGCTCATCTGAATTTGTACCCAACATGGCTATGTCGTGCGAGAACACCAATATATAATTGTAAGTGGATAGTGCTGATTGTTCATACATGAAAGGGGTATCTGTGAGAGCAGAAATGGCGGCACCATGCAAGCATCCAGGGGCTCCACCGGAAGAGGTAATTGATCTTGTCGTGAGCGCAGTGAAGGCGATGGCGGGCGACGAAGCGTTTCTTCAGCGTCGCGGACTGACAAAACAAGACTTTGAACTCGCACTGCCTGCGGCTATCCAGCGTATCCGCGGGAGTACCGCTGCAGGTAACTCCGATCGTCGCAGCTTCCTCGTAACGCTGTTGCAGCTTATGAAAGCCAAAGGGATTATTTCGGAATTCGATATTCCGAATTATGGCGACGATACTGTTTATCGTCTTTACGTTCCCCACATTGGCAGCGTGGCTCTTATCCAGAAGGGCTGTCCTGATGGTGCGCACAGTAGTGTTAACTGGTCCGCACCGAGTTGGGCCAATGAGACTTATCTATGGTGGCTGTGTGACAGTCTCCAGTACGAGCCGGGTGAACACGTTGCAAAGGGGATGAACCGTCTCCGCAATCGTTTTTTCTCTTCAGAATATGTGGACGCAGTTGATGGCGTAATTTTTCATAACGACGTCTGTGGAACGAGCTTGCGGCCGTGTCCAAAAATCAGTCACGCAGTCGCTATTGACGGAAAAAAGGTGCCACCGCCGTGCATCTGGGTGATGCCTGATCGGCGTGACATTGAGATTCGCGACCAAGCTGAATGGAATTGGAGCGGGAATCAAGTCCGACGTTTCCCAGCTGTTCTGTTATCGGCTTTCGGCATTGAGGTTGCTGAGGTCGAGCTATACACCGGATATGCCGGCTTTACGAAAGGGCCGCGCGGTACCCGAACTACCATCGTGTCGAGATACGGCGTTGGCCGTTCGACCATTTTTAGGAGCGATCCACGTTGAATCCCGTCATGGACCAAGAGCGCGCCGATTTCCTTTCAACACGCTCCGACCAGGCTCCCCGGCAGTTGCTTCCCCAGTGGGTGAGGCCAGAGAAGGAGCTCCCTGTTGTCAATTTGCCAATTGAGTGGATCCGTTTCTCGACGCTTAATCATCGTACGCGTGCTGAGCAGATGCGTGAGAGTGAGACAAGAGGCGTTGCTGATCTTTTCAGCGGTGATCCGCTCGGACCTGCAGCTCAGCAAGCACAGTTCGATATCCTCACGGCCCAAGATGGCTTCGAGGACCTAAAAGAGGATCTTCGTCGCCGCGGACAGCAGGAACCTGCAGTGGTTACGGCCGAGGGAGTCTTAATCAACGGGAATCGCCGCTCGGCAGGTTTGCGAGCTCTGTGGTTGAACGACCACGTGCAGTCCGCACGGTATGTCCGCGCTTATGTTTTGCCGGTCGACACCACTGCCGATGAATTGATTGACCTAGAAACCGAGCTGCAGGTCGCCAAAGATTATCGTGAAAACTATTCCTGGGTGAATGAAGCTCTTCTGATAGAGGAGATTTTTGAAAAATCAAATAAGGATTGGGACCGTGTCGCGAATCGCATGCGGTTAAAACCCGCGGAGGTAAGGGCTCAGTACGAAAAGCTGCAACAGCTCCATCAACTCGTCTCGATATCGAATGGAACTCGACATCATGCCGACTTCGTGGATAACGAATCTGCCTTTGAAGAGTTGTCCAAGCACATCAAGGATAGACCTCCCGAGGAGGCTGCCTCGGTCCGCAGCGTCTACTTTTTAGGAACCCTTTCCGGCGTGAAATACCGGGATCTAAGGCATCTCCGTCGTAAGGATGCAAGTGCTTTCGTGCGTAGTGAGTTTGAAACGGATCCCACTTTGACATCTCTGCTAGCTGTAGCCGGAGCTAATGGTCGCGCTTCTGACAATGATTTGCTCGATGATGCTCTCGGCGGCGGAGCTTCTGGCGCGCCTGGTGATTTGATCTCCGTCTTGTCGTTTCTCGCGCAGCGAACGTCCGATGAAGTTGTTGAGATGCCAGGCGGAGGCATGGTCCCGGTCGAGGAGCTTCTTGGCGCTGTGCGTGGCGCCGTCAATTCTGCCGCGAAGGAAGCTAGCGAGGAGGCGAAAGATTCGCAGGCGGTTGGCGCGCCGATTGCTAGGTTGATGGAAGCGCGTGACGAAATCGTGCGGGCTGCGACTGTTTTGGCGAAGGCTCGAGCACAGAGTGGTTGGGATGAAGGCGTCTTTAGGAAGATGATAGAAGAGGTGAAGGTGGCGATCGTCCACATCGAGAGTATCTGATGATCGTCGCTGAGCTATACCGCCAAGGGCGTCCTACGGTTCTCGTCGAACGTACAGATGATGCGAGTCTAGGGGCATGGGCCCGATTGCAAGAGGCTCTTGCTCGTGGCATCGAATCCGGGTCGCCAACACGGACAGTGGTACATGCCGATGTATTCCTGGCGGAACTCGCCGTCTTACGCGAGTTACGCGCCGTGTTTGGGGAGCAGGTTGAGATTGGCCCGACCCTGTCGGATCAACTTCGTGCGATGGCGGTTGATCGTCGTGCCCGTGAAGCTATCGCTGATGTCAACGAGCCGGACAAATCCATATTAGAGGCGCTAGCCACTGAGCTCAGTGTTTCGGGTTTCACCCGTACGCTCCGTCTGTTCCAGCTCCGCAACCTGTATCGCTTGCTTATGCTTCCGCACGGAGCTGATTTTTCGGTTCCCGGTGCTGGGAAGACCACAGTTGCTCTCGCTGCTTACTCAATTCTTCGCGTTCGCGGGATTGTGCGTCGGTTGACGGTTATCGGGCCGATCGCTGCATTCGGGGCGTGGAAGGAGGAGTTGGTTGCTTGCTTCGAAAAGCCCCCACTATTAGTGATCCACACTGGTTCAGGGACTATCATCCCGCAGAATACTGAAGTACTGCTCTCGAACTACAACCGGACTGCGAACGACTACGACACTGTCCGTGCATTCGTTGCGGCCGAAGCGACGCAGTTGATCCTTGACGAAGCCCATCGAGTGAAGCGTGGAGCGGCAGGAGCTCATGGGCGAGCGGTGCTAGATCTGGCGTATGCGGCTCGCCGGCGCGACGTTCTTACTGGTACGCCTGCTCCCCAGGGGGCCTATGACCTTGTGGCTCTGATCAGCTTTCTTTATCCTGGTCAGGATCGACAAATCCTCCCGGATGCTGCGTATTTCGAGCGTTTGGGTCGGGACAGTCAGGTATTGGCGGATACCAATGAGGCGGTTCGCCGCTATTTTGTCAGGACCCCCAAAACTGAGCTCGCTTTGCCTCCAACGAAATTTAAGGTTGTGCGCGAGCAAATGCCGCCTATCCAATCTGCGATCTATGACGCTCTAATCGGGCAGTATCGCTCATCCTTCTCGCTCCCCGATCGAGGGCGGCACGAGATGCAACGTCTTGGCCGTATCGTAATGTATCTTTTGGAGGCAGCCACAAACCCGATGCTGCTTACCGCAGGATCGGATGATGCAGATGATCCGGCTTTTGCTCATCCTCCTTTGGAACTGCATGGGAACGAGCCTCTGACCGAGTTGCTAGCTCGCTATAGCAGCTTTGAGCAGCCATGGAAATATCAGCGGGTAGAAGCGATCGTGGAAGAGGCTGCGGCTCGAGGTCAGAAGGTTCTCGTATGGTCTAGCTTCGTTCGTAACATTAAGGCGCTGGCGCGACGCCTCGCCCGATTTCAGCCGGCTATGGTCCATGGCGGCGTGCTATCAGACGAAATGGCTCCTGCAGGTGTTGTCACGCGCGAGCGAGAGTTCAATCGGTTCCGACATGACTCTGCTTGTGTCGTACTCCTCGCGAACCCAGCAGCTTGCGGCGAAGGAGTCAGCCTGCACCATTGGTGCCACCACGCCGTATATCTTGACCGGACATTCAATGCAGGCCATTTTTTACAGAGCCAGGATCGCATTCACCGTTTGGGCTTGGCGGATGATGTCGTCACATGCTTTACGCTTTTGATTAGTACAGGGTCGATCGATGATTCGGTCAACGGCCGTTTAATTGAAAAGGTCGGGGCGTTGGCGCATCTCATGGATGATCCAGGATTGGTACGGATTGCACTACCCGCATCCGACGAGGGTGATGACGGCACCCCAGCGTTCGAAGATGATGTTTCTGCAGTTGCCGCTCATTTTGTCTCCAATAATGCGCGATTTACCTAGTCGAGGGCGGTGCCATGCCGTTTTCTTACTCGCCTACAGCGCACGAGTTAGGCGATGTGATGACGTCAATACGTGGTTGAAAGCAGCTGTTGATAAACCAACGCATATGGCCGCTTCACTGGATCTCGTCGGAACCGCACGCCTTCTTCTTGATGCCGGCCTTGCTCGTGCTGATGGGGAAATTATCATTTCTTGTGATCTTGCTCAGCTTGATAAGGTCGCGGATCTCACAACGCTGAAAGGAATAGCACGCCTCATCCTGATGCGGAGACCTCCAGATTGGCTCCGCTCTGCAGTCAACGATGGTCGCATTATCGAAGAGTTCATCCCGGCGGCTGATCTTGTTGTCTTGTCATGGATGGGTGTGGATCTCGAAGCAATCCTCGTCACCGTCCATCATCATTTATATGGCTCTATTGATGATTCGTTGTTGAAACGGCTGGGAGATGCCGGTGAGCTTGCAGTTATTTCTGCGCTTCGAGGCCAAGGTCTTCGGCCTCGGCATGTGGCATTGGTGTCAGATCGCTTTGGCTACGATATCGAGTTGGACCTTGGTGGTCAGCGGTGTGGTTTAGAGGTGAAGGCCGTTACAGCATCGACAGCTGCACGGGTGCTTATCTCTCGGAACGAGTTCGAAGTGGCTCGCCGAATGGGGGGCAGGTGGAAGATTGTACAGGTGATTTTCTCGTCAAGAGTGATTGCTCGAGGAGTTGCCACCTCCTCTGACGTTGAGGGCATTCGCGAATTGTCGAGCGCATCCCTTATCGCCATGGCGCCGGCAGAGAAAGGTGATTTTCGCTGGCTTGAGGGTGCTGAATTTCGCCCTAAACCTTGCTTTTGGAGGTCAAGTGACCTTGTTGTCACTCATGATTTTGCTTGCGCGCTTACCGGCGAGACTTAATGTCTAGCCAAGGGATGGCAGGTAAAGTCGGATAGGCTTCGACGTAATTGTCAGTCACGTTGAGAGAAAGCGGAGAAGCTCTGCGCGAAGGGACTCTAGTTCTCTGAGTTGACACTCCCATACGATGTAAGTGCTCCAACCTAACCTTCGCAATTCAATTAGCGTGTCTTCATCCCTTTGACGATTCCTTGCGAGTTTCGCTGCCCAATAATCTAGATTAGTGCTGGGCAGGCGGTTGCCCCTCTTGCAGCCGTGCCCATGCCAGAAGCACCCGTGAACGAAGATAACCTTCTTTCGAGAAGGAAGAACTATATCTGGGGAGCCGGGTAGGTCCTTCCTGTGTAGCCGAAATCGAAACCCCATTCTGTGTACGAGGCGTCGTACGATTAGCTCAGGTTTCGTATCCTTGGACTTGACTGCCCTCATGGTTCGCGAGCGCGTTTCGTCCACCATCGATCTATTCCTCGAATTCGATTCGCAAACTAGGATCGCTCTCGCATTTGCCAACGATTGAATTATATCGACTTATGATTTCTGAAATGGCCGTAGGGCGAGCATCACGCTCGAAGACGCTCCATTCATAAACATTCGTGGCAATAAATTGCTCAATTTCAATCACGTCCAAACGGTCTTCTATACCGCATTGCTTCGCCAGAGCCTTTGCTCCACCCAGGCCATCTTCTGTCGTCACAATTAACGGCCGGAGACCACTCTGCAGATTTTTGCTGCACTTGCGGATTAGCGCATCGCCGGGAGCAGTGGTTACATGAACAGCGACATCCCCAATTAGGAAGTCACCAGCTCGGTTTGACGGAGCATCTGCAACGGAGAAGCCGTGCTGCTCGAGGGTGCCTTTGGTTAGATAATCCAGCTTCGCTCCAACCAGATGTTGCATGACGGCGCCCGCGTACATGGTTCCCTTAACTTCGCGTTGGCGTTCGATAGCTTGGTCAAGTAAGTCTCGAACACACGCTCTTAGGGACTTAGATGGGTCAAGTTTGAAGGTAAAGGGAAGCGCATCGAAGTATGCGAGAGTGCGGCCCACCCAGTATTGCTCGACCTCAGTGAGATCAAGCGTTCCGGCTTGATGGAATCCATTAAGCAATTCTACATAGGCATTCATGCGATCCATATTGCCGCGACTGGTTCTCCCCCCCTCGGTCGACAAGGTGCGTTCGATGCCGTGAGACGCAAGTATTTTCTTTACCGCGCCGCCTCCCAGGCCTGCTACCTGTCCTCCCTTTGTAGTCACAAAATCTTCTTTATTGAGAGGAAAGGCGCGCTGCGCTGCATTTCTTGTCAAGATTAGGGCGAGCGACAACGATCCTTTCGAAAGGCCGATATATTGAGCATCAAATTGCTCCAGTGCTTCGCGTTGAGTGATCGACATGGAATTTCTTTTTATACGCGTCTCATGACGGTAGGTTCAGATGCTTGTTGAATTGATCCGGCGCGTCTGATAGTCGTCTTTCGCCTCATTTCACTTCCTTGTCGAGAAAGTAAAAAGTCCACATAGCAGATTTCTTCGGCCTGCCCTAGAAAACAGCTATGAAACGCAGATAGTAATTCGAGCTCATGAAGCTGTTGCCCTGTAGCTAATGGCTCGTCTATGGATGGAATCGCTTTGGGCAGAAGATAGATGCAGGGTGGAGGGACGCGGAATGGGCCGATAGTGGTTAGCCTGTTGCTATCGGCTAATTTTGGACAAGGCCTTCCGATAGTGCCGCATACCATGTCCCACACAACTAGGCCATCTACACGTTGTTGGCGCGCTAACATTTCTGCGCTAAGGCGCGAATGAATGCCAGACCATGCATTGCGTCGAGGATCTGCGCCTGGATTGGAGCAAACGCTCCAGATAATAAATTCATCTGCGTCCGGTGGACGTTCGAAAATGTTCGTATTATTTCCGTCGAGGCAGCCTTTCAAGTCGATAATCGCCGTTCTGCCGCTCTTGAGGCGAACGACGTAATCGTTCCGATTGGCGTCACCCGTGAGATCCCAGCCATCGATGAAAGAGCGATCTTCTAGGTGATTTAGAACGTGCTGCACTAAAAAACGCTTTTCGCGCATGGTCGCTGAAAATTGGCCTCGAACCCTTTCGACTGCTCCACGGAAAAGCCCTGAGTTATAAAACTCAAGCTCGTCTAATCCATGATCTCCTAACTTGTGAGCCTCAGTCTTCAATATTTCAGCAAAACGCTCAATTTTCTCGCGCAACGCTTTGTTTTGTTCGCACGGAATGGCGCTCATGCGGCCTCTTCTCGGCGCTCAGTAATTTCGAGTCCCATTAACGGCTCAAAGAGATGATGAGCCAAATGCCGTACAACTGGCACGGCAACTCCATCTCCTGTGAGGTGATACGCTTCGTTGTAATTTTTGGGCAGAATGTAGGAGTCTTCTAAACCCATAAGGCGTGCGGTTTCCCGAGCTGAAATGAGTCGAGACCGCACCTTGCTCCCATCCACGACTATTATCGTTTGTCTGCTTGATCCGCCTGCCGGGGTACGCAAACAACCTGCTACTTCGTCGAAGCGCACTTCTGCGCGCTGTACCTTATTGCCGCTTTCATCCAATCTAGTCCGCTTGTAAATAGCGCCTACCATCCTCCGCTCAGCTCTTTTGGCCGCATTTACTTTTGCTAGGTTAGTAGGCGACATCATGTCGAGCAACTGTTTTGTTTCAGCAGGAGAATGCCAAGTAACGCTAGTAGGATTTTCCTCAACAACGTCTGCGAAAGTTGAAGCTCTTAGAGCGGGCGTCGGGACGTTCCACCAAACGTACTTCTTTTTCGCTGTTGAGGAAATACTACTTACGGCTTTACATAGACCTTTGGTATGAAAGGGCCCTATGGGCTCGGGCGTGAGTAGGGCCGACGGAATGGTGATATCATCACGTACGCCGATGATAAATAGTCTAGGGCGGGACTGCGGTACATATAGCGACGCATTGATGACAAGCGCTCCATATCGATAGTTTGCCTTTGCAAGAACTTGGCAAATGGTATTGAAGTCCTTTCCCGCATGAGAGGAGAGGGTTCCCAATACGTTCTCTAAAGCCACGATTTTTGGCGCTCGGCCAGTACTCGCAAGATCTTCTATAACTCTCCAAAAGGGATAAAACGTGCCAGAACGCTCCCCCTTCAGGCCGGCGCCGCCGCCTGCCAATGAGAGATCCTGGCATGGGAAGGACCCCCATACGAGATCAGCATATCCGGGTAACTCTGCAGCCTTGACGGCGTTGACGTCTCCGACCAGCAGTTCTCCACCAGTGCCCCAGTTAGCCTGATATGTCAGGCCCTTCTTGTAGTCAAAGTCATTGGCGAACAGGCAATTCCAGCTCGAGCCAAGTCCGGCCCGAGCCATACCGCCACCGGCAAAAAATTCATAGAAACTAGGCATTAGGGGCTCGCGTGGTGAGTTCAGGTGCCGAGGAAAGGTCGCGGGCCAGCTTTTCTTGAATTGCTTCCGCGATCCAAGTGTTTCGGGATACGTTCCCCGGCCGTTTGCTGCGTGCCATGTCGATGATTTGGAAGGTCTGAGTAGCCAGACGCAGGTTGATGCGGTCGATAGGAGTCATGACGCTTTGATGGTCGGGAGAAAGTGGCGCCATTGTGGCGCCATACTGGATGGATGTCTAGTAGGTAGGGCGGTAATTCCCCCATTTTTAGCGATTGACAGAAGTAGGAACGCTACGCGGCCATGGTCAACCGCTGTTTTGGGGTAAATCCACCCTGGGCCATATTTGGGCGCTCGTGATTGTAGGACCACATCCACTGCGTGGCGACGCGCTGTACGTGGTCCAGATCGTCCCAATGATATTGGGACAGCCATTCGTAGCGCACGGTCCTGTGGAACCGTTCGACGTAGGCATTCTGTTGTGGCTTGCCCGGCTGGATATATTCGAGCTTTATGCCCCATGCCCCGGCCCACTCGACAATTGCCGCGCTCAGGTATTCGGGTCCGTTATCGCACCGAATGGCCAAGGGCTTTCCCCGGCAGCCGATGATCTGCTTGAGCGTGCGGATCACGCGCTCGGACGGCAGCGAGAAGTCAACCTCAATGCCCAGCGCTTCGCGGTCGAAGTCGTTGATCACGTTGAACACCCGGATGCTGCGCCCATCCGCAAGCTGGTCATGCATGAAGTCCATCGACCATACCTGGTTCACGTTGGTCGGCATGGTCAGTGGCTCACGCGTCTGCCGAATCAGCCGTTTGCGCGGCTTGATCCGCAGATTCAGTTCGAGTTCTCGATAGATCTGGTACACACGCTTATGGTTCCAGCCGAAACCTCGAACATTGCGCAGATACAGGAAGCACAGACAAAAGCCCCAGTTGCGGTGGTTGTCTGTCAGACGTAGCAGCCAGTTCGCAACCTCCTCGTTCTCGGCGTCCATATTGGCGACGTACCGATAACAAGTCTGGCGGACTCTGAAGGCCTCGCAGGCCATTCGAATCGATACGCCGCGATCCTGCACGGCACGTTGGGCCGTCTCGCGGCGGCGAGATGGCCTCACCACTTTTTTTCTAGCGCCTCCGTCACGATTTCGGCCTCCTGCTCCTTCATGCGCGCCATCAGCGATACGTCCATGCCGCCGTACTTAGAACGCCATTTGTAGAACGTGGCCGAGCTGATGTCCAGATCCCGGCACAACTCAGGAACGGCAAGACCAGCCTCCACGCGCTTGATGGCTTCGATGGTCTGGCTATCCGTAAATCTCGCCCTCTTCATGCGGTAGAACTCCTCAACGAGAAAATTCTACTTCTGACTACATCGCTTTTAGGGGGATTACCGGGGAATTCAGAGAGCATCTTGGGTACACGCTAGGGAACTCAGAATCTCGGGCTTCGGTGTACCCCAGCGGGAATCTATGGGACTCGCTGGGAATTCTTCTAGCGCTAACTCGCTGATGCAAAATCGAATTTTTTGGCTATGGGCCTTGATGGGCAGGCCAGATGGTGCTCGGGGCCGGGATCGAACCGGCACGCCTTGCGGCGGGGGATTTTGAGTCGGTGATTTACAGTGTTTCTACAGGGAAATGCGGCGAATTCTAGCGTAGGTTGAAATAGGTAAAACCTGTTTCAAATCAGTAGGTTAACGTATTTTAGCTGAATTGGTGAAAACTGGTCACTGTACTGTGCTGTACCTAAATTTCGGTACAGTGTTTACTCAATGCCGGCGCAAACGCTCTCTACTCTGTCTATTTGAGAGGAGAGCAATTGTGCCTATCAAAATAACAGCCGGCATTGTTGTCCAATTATTCCATTTTTGGGCCGTGAAAAATTATGTCCGATGAGACTTTAATCCGTTAAAAAATGCACTCCGAACTGCCCATCGTACGCCGTCATCCGTTCTTACGCTTTTCCAGTGATCCGGATGGCGCATGACGTCACGGACTTCGTACCGATGAGGCTGTGGATAACGAACTTCCAAAAAACCTATACGAAATAAGAATCGAGCTAGCGCAATCTCTTGCTCTCCATATGAGACACCTTTTTGCAGTCTTACTTGTCCATTGCCAATTAGGCCTCTAAGGTGCTTATATAAATCAGATGCTAACCACTCGAGAGGTTTTCCTGTAAACGATTGTAGGCAAATATCTAAGCCGATACAAAGGCCACCAAACTCTGTTTTCAGAAACTCAAGTTGATCAATGGAATAGCTCCACTCCGCATCTTGGATGGCCAAATCAGAAACGGGGAGTTTGGTGTCAGCGTTAAGCGAGAACTGAGCAAAGGATCGCAAGCTACGAGGCGTATACATAGATCGACGAACCATATAGCTAAAGGAATCACTTGTTGATTTGTCTTTTAACGTTACCTCCGGGCTGAAAAATATGTGCCACATCTCATCAAATGGCATGCGAACTGAATTTGGGCTGATATTCAATGCCTCTCCAATGGCAAGCCTGAGTCGCTGCGCCATCCATTTTTTAAGGTCGCCAACAGTCCAATTCAGATGCACCACACCATTAACTTTATCTGAATAATGCCACCCAGGATTAATGTTAAGCCATAAATCTTGTCGCATAAAAAGATGAACTTCTGCGCCTTTGTTGTGATGTGTAATTCGATCTGCAGCCTCGATGGCGTCACGAATTAAGCGAATATTTGTCGCGCCGCCCTCTTCTTGAAGGTTGTCAAAATCATCAACATATAGAATAAAGCTCGTGGATTCAGATATTCTAGCTAATCTTTCTGGGCTATATTTTTTATACGAGTCGCTCTCAGTAGATATTTTTTTCGCCCAAGGTACGAGAGTTTTTATTACATCGGCTATTCGCTCAACAAAATCTCGCTCGGTAATTCCCTCCGTCTTAGCCCATGCTCGTATGGCGATATCGTCATCTTTGGTGAGTAGACGGCCACTCATCTCAAATGCCAACTTCCTGCAAATCATGTCTGCATATATCTGCATCCAGTCGGAAACAGCGCCATATCCACGTGCTGACGCTTTAGCTAAGCGCTCCGCATGCAATGACGCAAGTTCGTCCGCTGATGCTTCTACCACCAATGTAGTAGAGACTGAATTTCGATGCTCCATACTTGTCAGGCGAGCCGCAGATTTTCCTGCCCCTTTGCGCGCGACTACAACCGTTGCTTTTTCTGATATTGCATTTGAAAACCATTCAGGTTTTACGAGCAAAACATCAAACCAATTCTGTTGATTTACGTCGCGCTCTGCATCTGGAAACCCCATAAAAGATGAGTCGTTTCGCCAGCGATGCCGGACTTCTCGTATCTGATCTGGAGTCAGAGTGATGATTTTTTCAATGGCCATTTTTACCAGTAAGTGAAGTGAGCACAAAGAGACGGAAAATCAGAATTAGAAAACGTTTTTCCGTTCACCGGGATTTAATAGCGGCAGCCAATAGATATCGTAGTATTCGCGCATCGCTGTTTCATTGCTCGGGATATCATAAATGTTCGATACTGACGCATTCCCAAATTTGGCGTTTGCTCTGGCGGGCACCTTTGTAGGCATGTCGTGACGTTCATCATAATAAATTGAATTTGTAATACAAATCCCGGCGGCAGCCTATCCTGCACTAGTCCCCAAAATCCTGGATTTCTTCGTCATGACGAAGACTTTGGGAGCGTTAACGCGTCAGCGCGCGGCTGCACAAACTCTTGCAGGCTGATCTGACCATCGATGAAACGCTGGGCGTGGGCCTCATCTGCTTCACTGAGCGAGAAACCTTCTAGACCGACGGAGGCCCGCGCGTAGTTAACAGCCGATTGGCGTCGACAGCGTTCGGCCTCTGATATGGTTTTGTGGGGCTGTAACCCGCATTTACCTTCGCCAGCCATGGTGTCTCCTTGCTGTGAGTAACTCGATTTTACAAGAGGTATGGGTATTTTGGCTTAGGCACGCGCAACCTCAAGGGTGGTGCGCTGAAATTGTCTTGTTTTACCTGCTATGGATCGCCTGTATTAGCCTGCATCGTAGTTTCCAAAGAGGCTTTGCCTTTCTGGACTCTCCACCCTCGCCGGCGGGATCCTCGGGGGCAGGGGTTGCGGGCCTGGCCCGGAACTCCTGCCCCCCGGGCATAGCGTGGGGCGCTCCTGCCGCGTCAAGGGGCCGTGTCCTCGCCCTGCGGGGCTGCGGGCCGCACCAACCGCTTGACCCGCCATCCGCTTGAGAGCACCGCTCCTGAAGTTGTTTGGCTGGAAAAGGCGTCAAGGGCGGGACCGGAAGCCGCAGCCCAAAGCGAAGCATAGGGAACGGGTGAGGATACCGGGCGTAGCCTTTACCCTTGACGCATCTGGAGGCCATGCAGCCTGTGGCAAGGGGCAGGAACAAGGCGAAGCCGCGGGGCCTGCCCCGCAGCCAGTCCGGCAAGAGCGGACGCGGGATGCAACCGAAGGGGTTGCCCAAGCGAAGCGCGGAGATATGCCGCTAGAAATGAAAGGGCCTCGCCGAGAGCGAGGCCAATACAGGGGCAGATGGCAGGTTATCCGCCTTTGACTGAGCCGCCTGTAGCTGGTCCCCAGTTTTTGCCCATGTTCTGCAAGACGTGTTGCCGATATGCTGGGTTCCACATGGTGTTACCTGCAGCAAGATGATTGAGCCGGCCCCCGGTGACCATCATGCCGCTTTGCATATCGCGGCGAGTTGTTTGACGGTTCAGAACTTGAGTAACGGGGGATGCCGCGGCCTGGCTGACTTGCCTTAGCGTGATACCCGCCGAGGACACGCCTCCGGCCAGGTGCGACACTGCCTCATATGCGCGTTGCAGCAAGAACAGGGTGACGCCCGTGACGATCAGGATTTCAAGCATTGTGGCAATAGGATGGGTAATCCCCCCATTTTTAGCGTTTGTGGATTCAGACGGTCAGCGCAACATTGCGTCCAGCGCTTCAGCCGGAGTCTTGAATCCCAACGTTTTTCTGGGCCGGGGAGTTTAGCTTGGCGGCAACTGCATCAAGCTCGCACTGCGTATAGTTTGCCAAGCCTGTTCTTTTTGGGAAGTGCTGGCGTAGCAGGCCATTCGTGTTTTCGTTGGTGCCTCGCTGCCAGGGGCTGCCCGGATCTCAGAACTAAACCACCATATTGGTGGCAATACTAAAGTGCCTGTGCGCTGACAACTTAACCCCGCGGTCCCAGGTTAGGCTTTTCCTTACTTGAGCAAGAAGCAGGCACATCTGCTCAATAAGGGCTCGAGTGACGGTTTCGGCCCGCTTGTCTTCGATCCTGCCAAGCACGGTGAACCGCGTGCTTCTGTCGACGATCGTGGCAATGGCGCTCTGATTTGCTCCCGAAATAAGATCGCCTTCCCAATGCCCTGGCAATGCGCGGTCTTCGATCTCCGCAGGACGAGAACGAATTGAGATGCAGTCGGGAATGCCGCCTGAAATGGCCGCCCGATGGGGTCTGGCATGGCGGAACATTCGCTGAGTCCGTAGGTGCTTTTTTAGTTCTTCACGCAGTACGCCGCGGGCTTGAATAATCAGCGATCGATAGATTGTTTCGTGCGAAACACACATGATCTTTCCGTGAGGAGAGTGATGCTTCAGCCATCCTGAAATCTGTTCTGGCGACCAGTCAGCCTCCTGCAGGCGCATCACGATACCGCGCAGCTCCGGTTCACCGGACAGCAGGTAAGGCTTCGGTCGCAGACCACGCTTCAAGAACTGCTTTTCAGCATCGTACGCTCGGTACTGCCCTGGTCCACCATTGCGGCCGACCTCTCTCGAGATCGTCGATGCTGAGCGGCCCAACTGGCGACCGATAGCTCGATAACTTGCGCTACTGGCCAACCCTCGAGAGATCGACTCGCGCTTTTCTGCTGACAGGCATTTTGCACGGCGCGTCTTGGTTCTAGGCGAGATGCCTCCGTGGTACAGGAGAGATGAAAAGACAGTCGTAGGAGGCTTAGATATGTCGCGCGCAATGGAGCTGATCGGGGGTCCCCTTGCGCCATAGCGCCCATATCCTAGACTTCCTCTCCGTAGTCATGGCACCGTAAATACTGACCATTGCACACCTCTATCCATCAGGCTTTCAATTGGGTGTTGCACTGACCGTCTGAATCTACGTCATCGCTTTTGCCGGGGGAGGGGGTTACCCCCTGACTGCAAGATTCAATCAGCCAGGTTGACCCCTGATTTTTTTGCCTAGTGCTGGGGCGAAGAAAGGGTATACCCAAATTGGGTGTGATCGTACCCAATTTGGGTGTGTTTTCGCCGACCCGGCAGGAGTTGGGGTCGGTCAAATTTAAGTCTGGTATTCGCTCTCCGCAGATCGGAGAATAGTCCCGCAGCGGCTTGAAGGAACGCAAGCTTACTAGCCATAGAGATCGAGATAACCAAGCCGAAGACCTAATGCCGGTAGGACCTGACCGACATTGCGCGTGGCGAAGGCGTCTGAAGGCAAGCACGGCGCCGTTGAAATTGGACGTCGCCTAACGACGATTGCCTGGAGGGCGTTCCTGCGCTACCACCCCTATCGAGTGCCGCTCGCGTCCCGCGCGTCTACCGGCCCCAACGCATCAACCTTCGCCGCAACAACCTGGCATGCCACCACCAGATCAGTGACGATCCGCTCATCCACATTCAAGTCGCCCTCGTACTCACCAAGATTACGGATGTCATGGCATTTCGACAGAACGCGCCACACCTCCGGTCCGAGTCCAAGTGTGTGCGGCAAGAGCTGAAACACAAGATAGCGATTGGTGCAGCGATAGCCGCTCCGGCGTAACGCAGCCAAGCACAGCGCATGGGCGGCGTTGTAGGCCAAGTCGAAGCGGCTCTCTATTGAAAGCGACACGTTGCAGGCGTCACGCAACCTTGCGTGCCCGGAGCGTTTCAGGCCTTCAAATTCTTTGGTATCGGGAGGCTCAGCCTTCAGCGATTTTCCCGGGCCACTCAGCTTTTCAAGCGGGGAGGTCACCGTCGGCTCCTATGATCCAGATCTTGGGCTGCGCCAGCACTCGGGTCAGGAAAGACTCTTGCGCCTCTACGCGCTTTGTGAATTCCTTGCGCGTGAGGATGGTGGGGTTCACCGGTCGGCCGAGCTTGTTCCCCACATCTTCCAGCGCCGCAAACACATCGCCGTAGCTGATGTCGTCACTAAGCAGCATCAGATCAATATCGCTGCGAGCGGTGTCGGTATTTTTAGCAACCGAGCCGTAGACGAACGCCGCCATGATCTTCGGGGCCAGAGGGGCAAGCGCCTCGCGTAGCGGTCCGGCCAAGCTGATGGTCTTCTGCACAATGGCGCACAGTTCCGCGAAGATGGGCGAGTCGGGATTGGCTTGGTAGTGCTTTTGATTGCCGACCGCCTTCACCGTGACCAAGCCGGCCTGCGTCAAGTTGGCCAACTCGCGTTGCACCGATCCGGATCCGCTGGAGACTAGGCCTATCATTTCCGTGGCATAGAAGCTGCGATCCGGCTGGCCGAACAGCAACCCCAGCACGCGTTGTTTGGTGCCAGGAAAAAGCGCGTCAGCGAGACCGCTGTGCGCGAGGGGGGCTTCGATCGTTATACCCATATTGGGTGCGATTGTACCCAAATTGGGTATCTTTGGAAGTGGTCGTGCGCGAGTAGTCGAGCGTACGACTTGTGTTGTCCAACCCCACACGCATCAACGAAAAAAGCCTCTGCGTATGCAGAGGCTTTGGAATCTTCGGTAGCGCATTCTCGGCTCATCAAACGAACCTGCCGTTCACAACCACATCGCTCTACGCCATCATGAGGCGGAACGTATGCGCAGTAAATGCTGAGAAATTTGCGTTGCGCGGTCAAGAAAAAAACCGGCGGATGCTTGAGAGCTTTCTGGTGCCCGGGGCCGGAATCGAACCGGCACGCCTTGCGGCGGGGGATTTTGAGTCCCCTGCGTCTACCAATTTCACCACCCGGGCAAGGGGGTCGCGAACACGTCCAGATGACGGCTGCGGGAGAACGAAGACAGCGATTATATGCGTACTTTCAAAAATTGTCAGGCGGCCTCACATCCAGCCCCTGATCAGAGCCGGATCCGCTCGGCCATCCAGCCGAAAACGGACCCAGCCCTCAAGCGCTATCTACTTCTTTTCCGGCAAGAACCAGTTCATCACCAAGGCGCAGATCCCGCCGGTGGCGACGCCCGATTCCAGCACGCTTTTTACCGCGTGCGGCAGGTGCGACAGAATTTCAGGCACTTGCGACACGCCCAGCCCCAAGGCCAGCGACACCGCGATGATCAACAACGCGCGGCGGTCCAGCTGAATGCCCGCCAGGATGTTGATGCCGGACGCGGCGACCGCGCCGAACATCACCATGGCGGCGCCGCCCAGGACGGGTTCGGGCACGGCTTGCAGCACGCCGGCCACGCTGGGGAACAGGCCCAGCAGGATCAGCATGCCGGCGATCCAGACGCCGACGTGGCGGCTGGCGATGCCGGTCAGTTGGATCACGCCGTTGTTCTGCGCAAAGACCGAGCTGGGGAAGGTGTTGAACACGCCGGCCAGGAGCGAGTTCGCGCCGTTGACCAGCACGCCGCCCTTGATGCGCTGCATCCACAGCGGGCCTTCGACCGGCTGCTTGGACACCTTGCTGGTGGCGGTGACGTCGCCGATGGCTTCCAGCGACGTGACCAGGTAGATGATCAGCATCGGCACGAACAGCGCCCACGAGAAGCCCAGGCCGAAGTGCAGCGGCACGGGGATCTGGAACAGGGCGGCTTCGCGTGCGCCGGTGAAGTCCAGGCGGCCCATGGACGCGGCGGCGATGTAGCCGACGGCCAGCGCCAGCACCAGCGCCGTGCTGCGGATCCAGACGACGGGCACCCGGTTCAGCAGGATGATGGTGCCCAGCACCAGGCCGGACAGCGTCAGGTTTTCCGCGCTGGCGAAGGTGCCGTTGGCCATGGCGCCGAAACCTCCGCCCATGCTGATCAGGCCGACCTTGATCAAGGTCAGGCCAATCAACAGCACGACGATGCCGGTCACCAGCGGGGTGATCAGGCGTTTGACGAAGGGCAGGATGCGGCTGATGCCCATTTCCACGAACGAACCGGCGATGACCACGCCGAAGATCGCGGCCATCACGGCTTCGACCGGCGTGCCTTGCTTGACCATGACCGAGCCGCCCGCGATCAGCGGGCCGACGAAGTTGAAGCTGGTGCCCTGCACGATGAGCAAGCCGGCGCCCAGCGGGCCGAAGCGCTTGCACTGCACATAGGTGGCGATGCCGGAGATGACCAGCGACATGGACACGATCAGCGTGGTGTCGCGGCTGCTGACGCCCAGCGCCTGGCAGATCAACAGGCCGGGGGTGACGATGGGGACCAGGATGGCCAGCAGGTGCTGCAACGCGGCGACGAAGGCGACGGGCGGCGCGGGGCGGTCGTCGGGGCCGTAGACCAGGTCGTGGCTGGGCGCGTCGTCGGCGGCGTGGGGGGCGGGTTGCGAAAGGGAGGCGGGTTGCATGGGCGGAAGGCCGGCCGGGGGTAGGAGAGAAAGTGCGGGATTTTAGCGGGGATCGCGCCGCTGCCGCGACGGGGCCTTGAAAAGTTCCCGATAGCCCCCACCTCAGTAGGGTTTCCCGGATTCCGCGCGGGCTCCTCGCCCCGGGATCCCGGTATTTGCGGTCCCTTTTTATTTGTCCCTAATTTTTTTTACTTCACGTAGAACCATGAGCCAAACCGCCACGTCTTCCACGTCCGAAACCCTGGGGTTCCAGGCCGAGGTGAAGCAACTGCTGCACCTGATGATCCATTCGCTGTACAGCAACAAGGAAATTTTCCTGCGCGAGCTGGTGTCGAACGCCTCGGACGCCTGCGACAAGCTGCGTTTTGAAGCCATCGACCAGCCCGAATTGCTGGAAGGCAATGGCGAGCTGGCCATCACGGTTAGCTACGACAAAGCTGCCCGCACCATCACCATCTCGGATAACGGGATTGGCCTGTCGCGCGATGAAGCCGTCGCCAACCTGGGCACCATCGCGCGCTCCGGCACGCGGGAATTCTTTTCCCAGCTGACGGGCGACAAGCAAAAAGACGCGCAGCTGATCGGCCAATTCGGCGTGGGCTTTTACTCGTCGTTCATCGTGGCCGACAAGGTCACCGTGGTCAGCCGCCGCGCCGGCGCCACGGACGCAATCCAGTGGGAATCCGACGGCCAGGGCGAATTCACGATTGCCGCCGCCGAGAAGGCCACGCGCGGCACCGACGTGACCTTGCACCTGCGCGCCGACGAAGATGAATTTCTGAACGGCTGGAAGCTGCGCGAAATCTTGCGCCGCTATTCCGACCACATCTCCTTGCCGATCCGCATGGCCAAGGAAGAGTGGGACCAGGAAAAGGGCGAGCAGGTCAAGACCGAAGAACTGGAAACGGTGAACCAGGCCAATGCGCTGTGGGCCCGCAGCAAGTCGGAAGTTACTGAAGAGCAGTACCGCGAGTTCTACAAGACGGTGTCGCACGACTACGACGACCCGTTGGCTTGGACGCACAACCGCGTGGAAGGCCGCAGCGAATACACGCAGCTGCTGTATGTGCCCAAGCACGCGCCCATGGACATGTGGGACCGCGACGGCCGCCACGGCGTGAAGCTGTACGTGAAGCGTGTCTTCATCATGGACGATGCCGATCAGTTGCTGCCGTCGTACCTGCGCTTTGTGCGCGGCGTGATTGATTCGGCCGATTTGCCCCTGAACGTGTCGCGCGAAATCCTGCAAGAAAGCCGCGATGTGCGCGCTATTCGTGAAGGGTCGGCCAAGCGCATTCTGTCGCTGCTGGAAGACCTGGCCGAGAACAAGCCGGAAGACTACGCCACGTTCTGGACGGAATTTGGCCAGGTGCTGAAGGAAGGCGCGGGCGAAGATTCCGCCAACCTGGAACGCATTGCCAAGCTGATGCGCTTTGCGTCCACGCATTCGGGCGACCAGGCGCAGACGGTGTCGTTTGCCGACTACGTGTCGCGCATGAAGGAAGGCCAGGACAAGATCTACTACGTCACGGCCGACACGTTCGCCGCCGCCAGCAACAGCCCGCATCTGGAAATCTTCCGCAAGAAGGGCATCGAAGTGCTGCTGCTGTCGGACCGCGTTGACGAATGGATGCTGTCTTACTTGCGCGAATTCGACGGCAAGTCGCTGGTGTCGGTGGCCAAGGGCGGCCTGGACCTGGCCGAGCTGGCCGACGAAGAAGAAAAGAAGCATCAAGCCGAAGTGGCTGAAGACTTCAAGCCCTTGGTCGAGCGCCTGCAAAAGACGCTGGAAGATCAGGTGAAGGAAGTGCGCGTCACGCTGCGTCTGGTGGATTCGCCGGCGTGCGTGGTGGTGGGCCAGAATGAACTCAGCCCGCACCTGCTGCGCATGCTGAAGGCCGCGGGTCAGGAAGCGCCGAACGTGAAGCCGGTGCTGGAAATCAACCCGGAACACCCGCTGCTGGCACGCATTCGTGCGGCTGAAGATGGTGAATTTGATCAGTGGGCGCGTCTGCTGCTGGATCAGGCCCTGCTGGCTGAAGGTGCACAAATTGCCGACCCGGCCGCGTTTGTGAAGCGCTTGAATGCCTTGCTGCTGAAGTAAGCGGCGGGGTGGTGGGATGAGAGGGCGCCTGAACGTAAGGCGCCCTCTTTTTTATTGCGCGAGGCTGCGAGGGAAGTGAATATTCCCGATCGGTAATTTTGGAGGCCTTCATGTCTGCTTGGGCTGGAAGTGCAGGTCGTGCCCAAGCGCCCAAGATTGTCATGACCGCCCAGCGCTGGGAATAAGCACCGCATCCAAGGCCAGCACCCCCTGCCCATCCGGCAGCGCCAACAAGGGGTTGATCTCCACGGAACTGAAATCTTCCCGGCGCGCATCCGCGAAACGCGACAGCGCCACCAAGGCATCCGCTAGCGCATGGATGTCGCAAGGCGGTGCGCCGCGTGCGCCTTGCAGGAGCGCGTAGCCCTTGATTTCGCGGATCATCGACAAAGCCTGAGCATGGCCAAAGGGCGCCAGGCGGAAGCTGACGTCTTTCAGTACTTCGACGAAGACGCCGCCCAGGCCGAACATGACGACGGGGCCGAAGACCGGGTCGCTGTGCATGCCCACGATGCACTCCACGCCTTTGGGCGCCATGGGCGCGACCAGCACGCCGTCGATGCGGGCAGTGGGGCAGTGCGTGCGTACGCTGTCCAGGATGGCGGCGTGGCCGTGGCGCACGGCGTCTTCGCCCGACAGGTTGAGCTTCACGCCGCCTACATCGCTTTTGTGCAGGATGTCGGGCGACACCACTTTCAAGACCACGGGGCCGGCCGCGCGGGCAGCGGCGGCCACGGCGGTGTCGGCGTCGGTGGCAAGCGTGCAGTCGGGCACGGGCAGGCCGGCTTGGCGCAGGACGTCCATCGCCTGCACTTCGTTGTAGGTGTCGCGCAGCGGCTCGGTGCTTGCATTAACAGACGGCACGGAGGCGTGGGCATTCGGGCCGGCGTTGGAGGTGCCGTCAGTGTTGCCGCTCGTGGTTCCTGTCGTGCTTCCATTCGTGCTGCTGTTCGTGCTTCCAGTCTTGCTTCCATCCGACGCAGCATCCGACGTGGCCCCCGACGCCGCAGCTAACCCCGCCACCGCGCCTATCGTCCGTATCGCGGCGCTGGGGTCTTCGAACACCAGCGTGCCCAGGCGTTCAAGTTCGCGTCGGCGCTCAGGCGGGAACAGCGCGCAGAAGGCCAGTGGCACGTCGGGGTGGCGGGCGCGCATTTCGCGGGCAAAGGTCTCGAAGGTGGGCCACAAGGCTTCCGACGACCCGGCGGCGGCCAGGAAGACCGCCAGCGCATCGTAGCGGCCGTCGGCCAGCATGTCGTCGGCGGTGGCCAGCAGCAGGCCGGGCTCGGACACCACCTGGCCGGTGACGTCGACCGGGTTGCGCGGGCCAGCGAAGGGCACGCGTTCCAGCAGCCGGGCCTGCGCGGCCGCGTCGGGTTCGGGTA
The DNA here is from genome assembly GCF_003600685.1 of Achromobacter sp. B7. NCBI lineage: Bacteria > Pseudomonadati > Pseudomonadota > Betaproteobacteria > Burkholderiales > Alcaligenaceae > Achromobacter > Achromobacter sp. B7. The sequence continues at coordinate 5,524,870 of NZ_CP032084.1, read as the reverse complement.
GCGACAGGCCGGCTTCCTCGGCCTCGTCCGCCATCAAGGCGCCAACGCCGCCGGATATCGTGAAGATGCCCAGGCGCTTTCCATTGGGGCGTTGCTGCCAGGTGTCCAACGCATAGCCCAGGTTGAAGAAGTCTTCGATGCTGCGCGCGCGCAGCGCGCCGTATTGGCGAAACAGCGCGTCGTAGACGGCGTCATCGCCCGCCAGCGCGGCGGTGTGTGACGCAGCGGCCTGCGCGCCGGCCTGGGTGCGGCCGATCTTGGTGACGACCACGGGCTTGCCGGCGTCGCGCGCGGCGGCCAGTGCACCGCGCAGCTTGGCGCCGTCGCGGCAGCCTTCCATGTAGGCCATGATGACCCGCGTGTCGGCGTCGTGCGCCAGCCAGTTGATGCAGTCGGCCACGTCGATGTCGGCTTCGTTGCCGGTGCTGATCCAGTGCGACAGGCCGAGTCCGCGTTCGCGCGCCATGCAATAGGCATAGGCGCCGAACGCGCCGCTTTGCGACACCATGCCGATGCCGCCCAACGCCACGGCGCCGTTGGCGGGCGCGGGCGAGAACGTGGCGTAGACCTTGTGGCGCACGTTCATGTAGCCCAGGCAGTTGGGTCCCAGCAGGCGGATGCCGCGCTCGCGCGCGATGGCGCATAGCGCCTCTTGCATGGCGACGCCTTCCGCGCCCGTTTCCGAAAAGCCTGACGTGAATACGACCGCGCCGCCAACCTGACCAGGGCGCGCGCTTTGTAGCGCCTGGGCGGCATGCGCGGCGGGCACGGCCAGGATGACCAGGTCCACGTCGGTATCCAGCGCGGCCAGATCGGGCGCGGCGGGCAAGCCCTGGATGCTATCGGCGCGCGGGTTGATGGGCAGGATGCGGCCGTCGTAACCATGCTGACGCAGCAGGCTGACGGGCATGGCGCCGATCTTGCCGGGCGTGGCGGACGCGCCCACGATGGCGATGCTGCGAGGGGTAAACAGGCGCGTCAGCGAGGAGTCGGATTGCAGGGTCATGGTGGCGACGGATTCAGGTTTGGTGAGGACGGCGCGCCGCTTCAAACGAAGCGAAGCGCGCATGCTGTTCGCATTCGGGCGCACTCGCGCGCGCTCGTGTGTCGCCGCGCGCAGCCGAGGTTGCGTTCAAGAAAAGCGCACGACGGTGCGGCCGGTGCTGCCGCGTTCCAGCATCGCGGTCAGGGCGCGTGGCAGGTCCGCCAAGGCGATCTCGCGTGATGCCAGGTCCAGCCGCGTCGGGCGGTAATCGGTGGCTAGCCTTTGCCATAGCGCGCGGCGCAGCGGCATCGGGCTGTTGGCGTTGATGCCCAACAGCTTCACGCCACGCAAGATGAAGGGGATGACGGATGTGGGCAGGTCCGCGCCGCCCGCGTTGCCGAAGGCGGCGGCCACGCCGTCGGGGCGCAAGCCGGCCAGCGCATGCGCCAGCAAGGGTCCGCCCACGGAATCAATGACGCCGGCCCAGCGCGCGCTCATCAAGGGTTTGATGGGCGCGGACAAGTCGGGTGGGGCGATGACGTCGGCCGCGCCCAGGGATCGCAGGTAATCCGCCGCCTGCACCTTGCCGGACATGGCGCACACGCGATAGCCGCGTTGGCTCAGGATGTCGATGGCGATGCCGGCCACGCCGCCCGTCGCGCCGGTGACCAGCACGTCGCCTTGCTCCGGCGTCAGCCCGCAGTGTTCCATCCAGTGCAGCGACAGTGCGGCGGTGAAGCCGGCGGCGCCCAGCACGGCGGCATCGCGCAGGGTGATGCCGTCGGGCAGGGGCAGGACCCAGTCGTGCGGCACGCGCGCATATTCCGCGTAGCCGCCGTCGCAATCCACGCCGATGCCAAAGCCGTGCACGACAACTTGCTGGCCGGGCACTAGCGCAGGGTCGGCCGAGTGCACCACGGTGCCGCTCAGGTCGATGCCGCCGATGCGGGGATAGTCGCGGACGATGTTGCCGCGTCCGGCTTGCGCCAGCGCGTCCTTGTAGTTCAGGCCGGCGTACGCGACCTTGATGAGCGTGTCGCCGGGCGATAATTCGCCTTCGGACATCGTGTCGAATCGCCCCTGCGGCGAGGCCCCGTCGGGGCCGGCGTGCAAGCGGTACGCCTGGAATGTCGAGATGGGCATGCAAGTCTCCAAAACGGGTCGACAACGCGTGTCGACATGGCGGGTTCTCAGACCGGCAACGTCGATCCGCAACCGGTCCTGCACAACAATCATCGTGGCGCCAACAATCGCCGAGCCAGTGTTGCGCGGTGCAGTTCATTGGCGCCGTCATAGATACGAAACGGCCGCATCTCCTGCCAGATCATGGCCACGGGTGTGTCGTCCGACAGCCCCGCAGCCCCCATCATCTGCACGGCCCGGTCCGCCACGCGGTTGACGGCTTCCGACACGAACACCTTCGTCATCGCACTGTGCTGTTTGACGGACAGCCCTGCGTCCATGCGGGCTGCGCAGTCCAGCGTCATCAGACGGCTGGCGTGCAGGTCGATGTGCGAATCGGCGACCATGGCTTGAATCTGTTGCAGGTCGGCCAGGCACGCGCCGAAAGACTCGCGCTGCGTGACGTAGGCTTGCGCGGTGTCCAACGCGCGGCGGGCGCGGCCGATGTAGCGCATGCAGTGCGACAGGCGCGCCGGCTCCAGCCGCAGCTGCGCGTATTCCAGGCCACGGCCGGGTTCGCCCAGCACGGCGTCGTCGCCGACCTCGCAGTCCTGCAACTCGATCTCGGCGTGGCCGCCGATCTGGTAGCCGGTGACCATGCCGATGTCGCGGATGACGCGGTAGCCCTTGGTGTCGGCGGGCACGATGAAAAGCGTGGCGCCGGCATCGGTCTGCGCCAGCAGCAACGCGAAGTGCGCGCCGACGCCGCCGCTGATGTATTGCTTGTGGCCGTTCAACACCCAGCCTTGACCCCGCCGCGCGGCGCGGGTGCGCAGCATCGACGGGTCGGACCCCGCACCGGGCGCGGGTTCTGTCATGGCGAAGCAGGCGCGTTGTTCGGCGCGCACCAGCGGCAGCAGATAGCGCTCGCGCTGCGCGGGCGTGGCCAGCCGCAGCAGCGTCAGCATGTTGGGTTGGTCGGGGGCGGCGCAGTTCAGGGCAGCCGGCCCTAAGAAGCCGCGCCCGGCCGCTTCCAACACCTGGGCCAGCGCGCGCCAACCCAGACCCAGCCCGCCAAATTCGACGGGCAGTTGCGGCGCGTACAGGCCGGCATCCCGCGCCTTGAGGCGCAAGCGCGCCACGCATTGGTCCAGCGCCGCCACGTTGCGGGCGATGGCGGGCGATTCTTCGGGGATGGCGATGTCATCGACGAAGCGGCGGACCCGTTCGCACAGGTCTTGGATCGCGGCGTCGTCGTAGGGCTGGGCGGGCATGGGCTGTGTCTCTTGGCAGTGGCTTGCGAATAACGGCGAGCATGTGAAGGCACGCATGTGAAGGCATGCATGTGAAGGCGAGCCTGTGAGGGCACCCTCACGCAGGCATCGTCACGCAGGCACCCTCACGCCGGCACCTTGGTAGCGCCTTACTGGATACGCGTGTTGGTGGACTTCACCAACTTGCCCCACCACACGGTTTCGTCGGCGATCTGCTTGGCGAATTCCGCCGGTGTGCTGCCCAGCGGTTCAGCGCCCAGCTCCTGAAAGCGCGCGCGCAACTGCGGGTCTTGCAGCGCCTTCACAACGGCGGCATGCAGGCGGTCGACCACGGCGGGTGGGGTGTTGGCGGGCGACATCAAGCCCTTCCATGCCATCACTTCAAAGCCCGGCATGCCCGCTTCGGTAAAGGTGGGCACGTCCGGCGAGGCGGTGGCGCGCGCGTCGCTGGGTACGGCCAGCGCGCGCAGCGTGCCGGCTTTGACCTGTGGCAGCAGCGCGGGCATGTTGTCGATCATGAAATCGATGTGGCCAGCGACCAGGTCGGTGATGGCAGGGCCGGAGCCCTTGTAGGGCACGTGTTCGGCTTGCAGCCCGGCCTTCTGCTTGAGCAATTCGCCGGCCAGTTGCGCGGGCGACCCGTTGCCGGGCGAGCCAAAGGACAGCTTGCCGGGGTGGTTGCGGGCGTATGTCAGAAATTCCTGCAAGGTGGTGACGGGCATCGACTTGGTCACCACCATCAGGTTGTGTTCGCGTTCGATGCAGGTGATGGCCGTCAGGTCCCGCGCGGGGTTGAACGGCATGTTGGCGTACAGGCTGGGGTTGATGACGGTGGGGCCTGCCGCTGCCAGCAGCAGCGTGTAGCCGTCCGGCGCGGCGCGCGCCACGAAGTCCCCGCCGATATTGCCGCCGGCGCCCGGCTTGTTTTCCACGATGACCGGCTGGCCCAGGATGGGGTGCAGCGCTTCGGCCAGCAGGCGGCCCAGGATGTCGGTGGATCCGCCGGGGGCGAACGGGATGATCAGCCGAATCGGCTTGTCGGGGTAGGCGGCGGCCGCTTGGGGCGGCAGGGCAGCGCAGGCGAACGCGGCCGCCAGGGCGCCGATCCACTTCGGCAGGTGCTTGTGCAGCATGTCAGTCTCCTTGGGGTTGTGGGCCGCGCGCTTCTTGTGGCGGCGGTCCCGAAAACGCTCGGACCTAACGGCCGGGCGTGTAGCCGGCCTGCGCCAGCGTGTGCCGCGCGATGGTCAGTTGATGGATCTGGCTGGTGCCTTCGTACAGGCGAAACAGCCGCACATCGCGGTAGAAGCGTTCAATGCCCTGGTCCGCGATGTAGCCATAGCCGCCATGCATCTGCACGCAGCGGTCGGCCACGCGGCCGCACATTTCCGACGCGAAGTATTTGCAGATCGACGCGTTCATGGTCACGTCCTGGCCGGCGTCGCGCTCGCGCGCGGTTTGCAGCACCAGCGCCAGCGCCGCCTGGATGTCGGTCTGGCAGTCGGCGATCATGGCCTGGATCAGCTGGAAGTCCATCAACGCTTTGCCGAACTGCTGGCGTTCGGCCACGAAGCGCAGGGTGTCGTCCAGCATGCGAATCGCCGGGCCGATGCACAAGGCAGCCAGGTGAATGCGCTGCTTGTTCAGCACCTTCATGGCGGTCTTGAAACCCATGCCTTCCTGGCCGCCGATCAGGTTGGCGGCGGGCACGCGGCAGTCGTTGAAGTACACGGCGGACACGGGCGAGCCCGCCTGACCCATCTTGTCGTAAGGCTGGCCGGTGGTCAGGCCGGGGGTGCCCCGCTCGACGATGAAGGCCGAGATGCCCTTGGCGCCTGGCGCGTCGGGGTCCGTGCGCGCCATGACGGTAAACAGGCCGGCAATGGGCGCGTTGGTGATGAAGCACTTTTCGCCGTTCAGCACGTAGCTGTCGCCGTCGCGCACGGCGGTGGTGCGCAAGGCGGTGGCGTCCGAGCCCGCTTGCGGCTCGGTCAGCGCGAAGCAGCCGGTCAATTCACCGGACGCCAGGCGGGGCAGGTAACGGTCTTTCTGCTGTTCGGTGCCGTCGGCGACCAGGCCCTCGGAGCCGATGCCGGTGTTGGTGCCGACTCGGGCGCGAAACGCGACCGAGCATTGCGACAACTCGATGGCCGCCCGGATCAATTCTTCGGTGCTCATGCCCGCGCCGCCGTAGGCTTCGGGGATGGAATAGCCGAACATGCCCTGGGCGGCCATGGCGCGCACCAAGTCGTCGGGCACGGCATCCAGGCGCGCAACCTCGGCTTCGCGCGGAATCAATTGCTGCCGTACAAAGCGCCGTAGCGAATCGATGAAGGCGGCATAGCCTTCCGGGTCCCTGATCATGGGCTGTCTCCGATTGTTTTTTTGTGGGCCGGGCCGATATTTCACACCGGGCGGCGCGGAATCCAAGGTAGCAAAGCAGCGCGAAATGCGAGACAAGTGTTTTGATATCTTGAACGCTTTATGAGCGCGCGGGCTGCGGTGCAGGGGGCGCCTGCACTATCATCGACCTCACTGCCCGGCGCCTGTCCGCGCGCCGTCCCACCCGGAATGCGACCATGACCACGCCCTTGGGCGGCCGCCACCCCGACCCTGATTTCGCCACCACGCTGGCCCACGGCCTGTCGGTGCTGCAAACCTTTCGCCATGGCGAGCCGGCGCTAAGCAACCGCGAGCTTGCCGACCGCACCGGGCTGTCCAAAGCCACGATTTCGCGGCTGACGTACACGCTGGTGCAGCGTGGGCTGCTGCGGTATGACGCGGGCCTGCGCCGCTATCGCCTGGGCACGGCGCTGCTGTCGCTAAGTTATCCCTTGCTGGCCAGCATCAAGCTGCGGCAGATGGCGCGTCCGCTGATGACGCGGCTGGCCAACGCGGCGGGCGGGTCGGCGTCGCTGGGCATGCATCACGGCACGCACATGGTCTATGTGGAAACGTGCCGGGGCCATGACGCGGTGGCGTTTCGGCCGGACATCGGCGCCATGCTGCCGTTGCTGGCGTCCGCAATGGGCCGCGCGTGGCTGGCGCAGGCGGACCCGGCCGAGGCGCAAGCGCTGTTGCGTCAGCTGCGCGAACAAGACCCCGCTGCATGGCAACGGCATGCACCCGGCTGGGAAGAGGCGCAGCGGGATTACGCCGCGCATGGCTATTGCGTGGCCGAGGGTGAGTGGCACGCGGACGTGCACGCGGTGGCGGTGCCGATGCGGCGCCGCGTGGATGGCCAGGTGTTTGTCTTTAATTGCGGCGTGCCGACGCGGCGATTGCGCGCGGGCGACCTTCGGCGGCGCATTGCCCCCCGTCTGCTGACGCTGGTGGCGCGCGTGGAAAAAATGCTGGAGCGTTCGGATGCCGGTTGAACTTGACGGTGGCCACGAGCCCCGCCGTGACCGCAAGCGCGACCCCCATGGGGTCGGCGGCCAACATCAGGACGGCCCCCAACATCGGGACGGCTCCGCACATCGGGACGGCTCCGCACATCGGGACGGCAGCCAACACCGGGACGGCGTCGACCCCACCCGCGACCGCGACTTCGCCACCACGCTGGCGCACGGCATCGATATCCTGGGCTGCTTTCGGGCGGACCGACCCGAGCTGGCCAACAAGGACTTCGCGCAGCAGACGGGCCTGTCGAAAAGCGCCGTGGCGCGCTTGACGCATACGCTGGTCGAGCTGGGCTTCTTGCAACGCGTGGGCTCGCCCGCGCGCTACCGGCTGGGCGCGGCGGTGCTGGCGTTGAGCTACCCGTTGCTGGCCAGCATGCAGATCCGCCAGCTGGCGCGGCCGCTGATGAAGCAGCTGGCCGACCACGCACGCGGCGCGGTGTCGCTGGTGGTGCGCGACCGCCTGCAAATGGTGTACGTGGAAACCGCTCGCTCGAACGACGCCTTGCAGACCCGCCCCGATATCGGCGCGTCGCTGCCGCTGCTGTCCAGCGCGGCGGGCAAGGCGTGGTTGTGCCGCGTGCCGGATGCCGAGCGGGCGGTGGTGCTGAACCAGCTACGTGTGGCCGACGCGCGCCATTACGCCGAGCATTTTCCCAGCCTGGCGGCGGCGGCACGCGACCTGGAGCGCAAGGGGTATTGCGGCAACAACGTGCAGTGGCGTCCCGACGCGTATGGGTTTGCGGCCCCGTTGTGGCGGCCGTACCAGTCGCTGACGTACGTTTTCAACTGTGGCGTGCCTTCCGGGGACGGCCCCTTTCGTGAGCGCGCGGCCGATATCGGCTCCCGGCTGGTGGCGCTGGCGCGCGAGACGGAGCGCCTGTTGGGGCTGACCTAGCGCGGGGCTGTGCATCCCTGAACCCCACCCCGCGGATCGATTTGTGACCCCAAGTCAAAAGTGTTTGCCCGCCAGACGGCTTTTTCCGCAAGGATGGCGCCGTCATACTGCACGCCTGTCTTTCCGACGTGCTCCAAGGAATTCGCATGAACCCGCAAGATAATCAACCGGTCAAATCCGGACTGCCGCTACTGGCGCTGGCCGTCGGTGCGTTTGGCATTGGCGTGACCGAGTTTTCACCGATGGGTCTTTTGCCCGTTATCGCCGATGGCGTGGGCGTGTCCATTCCCAGCGCCGGCATGCTGATCAGCGCGTACGCCATCGGCGTGATGGTGGGCGCGCCGCTGATGACGCTGGTGTTTTCGCGCTGGTCGCGGCGCAAGGCGCTGATTTTGTTGATGTTGATCTTCACCATCGGCAACGTGCTGTCGGCCCTGTCTCCCAATTACACGACGCTGCTGCTGGCGCGGCTGGTCACCAGCCTGAACCACGGCGCGTTCTTCGGGCTGGGCTCGCTGGTCGCCGCCAGCGTGGTGCCGCGCCACAAGCAGGCCAGCGCGGTGGCCACCATGTTCATGGGGCTGACCATCGCCAACGTGGGCGGGGTGCCGGCCGCGACGTGGCTGGGGCAGGTGATCGGTTGGCGCATGTCGTTCGCCGCCACCGCCGTGCTGGGCTTGATTGCGATGTTGTCGCTGTGGTTCGCCTTGCCGGGGGGCGAAGCCGGACGCCGCCCCGACGTGCGCCATGAACTGGCCGTGCTAAAAAGCCCCGTCGTGCTGTTGGCGCTGTTGACCACGGTGGTGGGCGCGGGCGCGATGTTCACGCTGTACACCTACATTGCGCCCACGCTGGCCGAGATCACCGGCGCGTCGCCCGGCTTCATTACCGGCATGCTGGTGTTGATTGGCCTGGGCTTCACGCTGGGCAACGGCCTGGGTGGCCGCATGGCCGACCGTTCGCTGGACGGCACGCTGATCACGTTCCTGGTGATCGTCATCATCGACCTGCTGGCGTTCCCGTGGATCGCTTCCACCCAGATCGGCGCGGCAATTTCCCTGCTGATCTTCGGCATCGCCACCTTTGCCGTGGTGCCGCCTTTGCAGATGGGCGTGATGCGCGCGGCGACGGCGGCCCCGGGGCTGGCATCGTCGGTCAACGTGGGCGCGTTCAACCTGGGCAACGCGGTAGGCGCGGCAGCGGGCGGCGCGGTGATTTCGGCCGGGCTGGGCTACGCCGCCGTACCCATCGCCGGCGCCGTCATCGCCACCGCCGGCCTGGCCCTGGTGCTGGTGCAACGCGCCGGCAACGTGCGCCGCCGCAAGCTGGCGATGCAGGGCTGCTGAGGGGCGCGTCGACCATTAGCATTAGCTGGGCGGGTTGGGCGTTGTCGCCCAACCCGCCCATTCGCATTATCTGGCGCCCACGGGTGTCAGCGGTTGTACCGCCAGCCGCAGGCCCAAGGCTTTCAGGATTGCCGTCAGGCTGCTCAGCGCGGGGTTGCCCTGGGGTGACAGCGTGCGGTAGAGCTGGGTGGGATTCAGGTGCGCCTGCGCCGCCACGGCCTGCACGCCACCAAAAGCCTGCGTCAGTTGCCGCAGCGCGATCAAGAGCTCTGCCTGGGTCCCGTCTTCCAGCACGCTGTTGATCAGGTCAACGGCCAATGCGGGGTCATCACGGTACAGCTCGGCCATCGCTTCATCGTGGGGTCTGCTTTTCATGGTGTTCTCTGGTTCCAGTCTTGCCAAGCGCGTACCGCGCGCTTCGCTATATTCGTCTATAGACGAATATAGCTCAAGTTGACTACTTGCACAGCGCACAAAAAAAGGGTGCCGCTCGTCCGGCACCCTTCATCTCACGCACACACATCAATCAAGCCTCTATCCGTTCCACCTTGCCGACCAGCAGGATGTACGACAGCGCACCCAGCAGGGCTAGCGACGAAACGTAGACGATGGCAGGGGCGAAGTTGTCTTTGGACACCAGGAAGCCGATGACGATGGGTGTGCAGATGGACGACAGGTTGCCCACGAAATTGAACACGCCGCCCGTCAGGCCCAAGAGCCGCACCGGCGCCAGCGTTGACACCAGCGACCACGTGATGGATGCCAGGCCGTTGCCGAAGAAGGCCAGCGCCAGGAAGAAGATGACCCAGGGCGTGGAATCGGTGAAGTTGGCGCCGATCATCGACGTGGAAATCAGCAGGCCCAGGATGATGGGCAGCTTGCGCGCCAGGCCCACGGTGGCGCCGCGTCGCACCAGGAAGTCGGACAGCACGCCCGAGCACAACACGCCCACGAACGCGGCCAGGAAGGGCACGGATGCCAGGAAGCCCGACTTGATGAAGTCCATGCCGCGGTACTTCACCAGGTAAGTCGGAAACCACGTCAGGAAGAACCACAGCGTGGACGTCAGGCAGAACTGGCCCAGGTACACGCCCCACAGCTTGCGCTTGGACATGACCAGCCCCAGGTCATTCCAGTTGAACGGCGCCTTCTTGGCGCGCGCGTTGCGGTCCAGGTCGACCACGCCGCCGCCTTGCTGGATCAGTTCGATCTCGGCGGCGTTGGCGCCCTTGAACTGGCGCGGCTCGCGATAGATCAGGTACCACAGCACGCCCCAGACGATGCCCAGTAAGCCGGTGCTGACGAACACCATGTGCCAGCCGTAATGGTGTTGCAGCCAGGCCAGCACGGGCGTCAGAAAGGCCAGGCCCACGAACTGGCCCGACGTGTAGAAGCCGATGGCGGTGGCGCGTTCTTTTTCCGGAAACCAAGTGGTGACGACACGGTTGTTGATGGGGTAGGCGGGCGCTTCCAACGCGCCTACCGCCAGGCGCAACACGAACAGAATGATGAAGCTGCTGGCAAAGCCCATGAAGAAGGTTGCCGCCGACCACAGGATCAGCGCAACGGCATACAGCACGCGGGGCGATACGCGGTCCACCAGCCAGCCGCCGGGGATCTGCATGGCGGCGTAGGTCCAGCCGAAGGCGGACAGGATCAGGCCTTCATGCCAGGTGTCCAGGCCAAACTCGTCTTTCAGCGCGGGCGCGGCGATGGACAGGTTGCTGCGGTCCAGGTAGTTGATGACGACGGTGATAAACAGCATCACCATGATGATGTACCGGCTGCGCGTGGGGCGCTGGGTGTGTTGCAAGCCGGCGTGGGTGGCGGTTGACACGGATTGTCTCCTCGTGCGCCCTGCTAGGGGCGGGGGCCATCGGCTTGGATGCCGATGGGTTATCGATATAAAGAAGAAAAAAGCGGCGCTCGTGACAGAAGCAAGAGGCGCCGCATGGCGGTCAGTCAGCGTGATCGGGCTTGCCTTACCATTCGGCGAAGCTGCCGTCGGCGTGACGCCAGATCGGGTTGCGCCAGCGGTGGCCCACGGCGGCGCGCTCCTTTACGTATTCCTCGTTGACCTCGATGCCCAGGCCCGGGCCTTGCGGAATGGCGACCATGCCGTCTTCGTACTGGAAGACTTCGCGGTTGCTGACGTAGTCCAGCAGGTCGTTGGCGGCGTTGTAGTGAATGCCCAGGCTTTGTTCCTGGATGAAGGCGTTGTAGCAACCGGCATCGATCTGCAAGCAGGTGGCCAGGGCGATGGGACCCAGCGGGCAATGCAGCGCCAGCGCCACGTCATAGGCCTCGGCCATCGCCGCGATCTTGCGCGTTTCGGTGATGCCGCCCGCGTGGGACGGGTCGGGCTGGATGATGTCCACGTAGCCTTCGGACAGCACGCGCTTGAAGTCCCAGCGCGAGAACAGGCGTTCGCCCAGCGCGATGGGGGTGGACGTCAGCGGCGCCAGTTCCTTCAAGGCTTCGTAGTGTTCGCTCAAGACGGGTTCTTCGATGAACATCAGCTTGAACGGGTCCAGCTCTTTCATCAGGACCTTGGCCATGGGCTTGTGCACGCGGCCGTGGAAGTCCACGCCGATGCCCACGTTGGGGCCGACGGCATCGCGCACGGCGGCCACGTTCTCCAGGCACTTTTCAACCTTGTCGAACGAATCGATGAATTGCAGTTCTTCCGTGCCGTTCATCTTCACGGCGGTAAAGCCGCGGTCCACCGCGCTTTTGGCGGCGGCGGCGGTATCGGCAGGGCGGTCGCCGCCGATCCACGAATACACGCGGATGCGGTCGCGCACGTTGCCGCCCAATAGTTGCGACACCGGCACGCCCAGGTGCTTGCCCTTGATGTCCCACAGCGCCTGGTCGATACCGGCCAGCGCGCTCATGTGGATGGCGCCGCCGCGATAAAAGCCGCCCCGGTACAGCACCGTCCAGTGGTCTTCGATGTTGCGCGGGTCTTTGCCGACCAGGTAATCGGACAGCTCTTCAACGGCGGCGGCCACCGAATGCGCGCGGCCCTCCACGACGGGCTCGCCCCAGCCGACGATGCCTTCGTCCGTCTCGATTTTCAGGAAGCACCACCGGGGCGGCACGATGTAGGTGGTGAGCTTGGTGATCTTCATGCTTGGGTCTCCTGGGCGGAATAGGCGCGTTGCCAGGCGGCGGCGAATGCGCGCGCGTTCTGGCCGACTTCGGTGGCCGTCAGGCCGGGTTTGTACAAGGCGGAGCCCAGGCCGAAGCCGCTGGCGCCGGCCCGGGCAAAGTCGGAAAGGTTGTCGGGCGTGATGCCGCCCACGGGCACCAGCGCGATTGGCGGGCGCATCACGGCGCGCCATGCGCGCAGCACGTTGGGGCCCAGCTGTTCGGCGGGAAACATCTTCAGCACGTCGGCGCCGGCTGCCAGCGCGGCGAATGCCTCGGTGGGCGTGGCAACGCCGGGGCAGGACGCCATGCCCAGCGTCTTGGCCGCGCGGATGACGGCGGCGTCGCTGTGCGGCATGACGATCAATTCGCCACCCGCATCCTGCACGCGCGCGCAGTCGTCGGGGTCAAGCACGGTGCCGGCGCCGATCAGGCAATCAGTTGGCAGCGCGGCGCGCATGGCGCGGATGCTGCCCAAGGGGTCCGGCGAATTCAGCGGGACTTCGATCAGGCGAAAGCCCGCCGCGTACAGTTCGTTGCCGATGTCTTCGGCTTCGTGCGGCTGGATGCCGCGCAGGATGGCGATCAGGCCGCAGTGGGCCATGGCGGTTTGCAGTCCGGTGTGGTTCATGTGGGTTCCTGGACGGATGCCGAAGGGGTGGGGGTGGCGTAGCGCTGCCCGGCCGCGCCCGATTCGGCCTTGACCAGCCCGGCGCAGACGGCCAGGTGCCACAAGCCGCGTTCGGTGGCGTTCTGCGCTTGTTCGGGCGTGCCCAGGCCGTAGTGCTGCATGGCCAGGATGTAGCGTTGGCACAGCGCCGGGTCGCCGCAAAGCACGATGCGGGGCCGCTCGCCTTGCTCGTGCAGCATCTGGGCCAGTGCGGCGATTTCGTGGCCGATCAGCAGGCCGGACAGATAGTCGGCTTGCGACGTGGCCGCCAGATCGCCGGTCAGGCCCAGTGCGCGCGTGCTGAAGATGGTGGACAACACGCCGGCGCGTCCGGCCGGTGCGCCGGCTACCTTCACGCCGCGCTCGAAGGCGGCCATGTCGGCGGCGGGCGCGTCGCTCATCGTGCGGCCCAGGATGGTGTGGCCACGCAGCGCGGCGTAGACCTCGCCGGTCATGAAGGTGTCGAAGTGGGTGACGCGGCCTCGGCGGGCGGTGACCCATTTGGAATGCGTGCCGGGCAAGCCGATCAGCACGCTGTCGGCGGCATTGGCGCCGGATTTTTCAGCCTGGTCGAACATCACACCGAAGACCTGCGTTTCTTCGCCGCGCATGACGTTGGGCAGGCCGTGACGCTGGATCAGGCCGGGCACGATATGCAGCGGCGTGGCGTCGGGTCCGGCGCCGGTGCGTTCCACCACCGTCAGCAGGGTGCCGATGCGCGCCAGGTCGACGGGCACGTCCAGGTAGGCCGCTTCGCGCCAGCCTTGCGCGCTGCCAACCATGCCGCAGGCGATGACGGGCAAGCTCGGTTCCGCGCGCAGCCAGTCGCCACAAGCCTGGTCAAACGCCAGGTCGAAACCAGACAAGGCGGTGCTGGCCGCGCCATCCTGCAAAGGTTGCGGCAGGCGCATGATGCCCCAGGGCAGATGCCGCGTATCCAGCGTGCGGCCCATGCCGTCCAGCCGATACGCGCGTAGCGAAGAGGTGCCCCAATCCAGCGCGATAAGCGCCGCGCGGGCGGGCGTTGCGGGTGTCATCTGATGTGTCTCATCGTTGGCTGCCCTGCCTGATGCGCCCGTCCGGCGCGGGGATGCGTCAGACGGGCGGGGCCGGGAAACCTTGTTGTGTCGGTGCGCACCGGGCTTGTGCAAAGCGTGGCGCGCGCTGGAAAAAATTCTAGATCAGAGCTTGAAAAATCTCAAAATATAGAATTAAATCCCACATACAGGGAATGTGTCACGGTAGAAGGCGCGCTTTGGACGGTGCCCGAATCGGATGGCCGGTTGCCCTGTGTCGCGCCCTGGCCCTTGTCATCCCGGGTATGCTTGCCCCGTTTCCGCCATTGCCTCCCCGTTTCATCCCCGTTTCATGACCTTCCCCTTGCCCGCAAATCCCATTCCCTCCCTGGACCCCGACGCCGCCGCGCCGGCCGGCACGCAGACGCTGATGCGCGGTCTGGCCGTTGTGCAGGCGGTGGCCGACGGCGCGCGCGACCTGAAGGAAATCTGCGCCCGCATCGGCGTGGCGCGCAGCACCACGCACCGGCTTGCCAGCTGCCTGGTGCAAGAGCGCTATCTGCGCGCTTTGCCGGGGGTGGGTTATGTGCTGGGGCCCAAGCTGATCGAGCTGGGTTTCCAGGCGCGTGAAGCGTTTCCCATGGCGACGCTGGCGCGGCCCTACCTGGATGCGTTGGCCGCGCAGACGGGCGACACCATTCATCTGGCCGTGCGCGACAACGACGAAGTGCTGTACCTGGAAAAGATTCCTGGCAAGAAGGGGCTGGAAATGCGCTCGCGCGTGGGCCATCGGATGCCGCTGGCGGCAACGGGCGTGGGCAAGGCGCTGCTGCTGGATACCGAAGAACCGCAATGGAAGGCGCTACATCGCATCGGCGCGCCGGTGTCCTCGCGCGCACCGGGCGGCCAGCAGAGCTGGGAAGCGTTTCGCGACCGCATGCGTGACTATGCGGCGCAGGGCTATGCGTTTGACCTGGAAGACAACGAGCCGTCGATCCGCTGTGTGGCGGCGCCGGTGCGCGATGCCTCAAGCGGCATCGTGGCGGCAATCAGCGTGTCCAGCACCGTGCCGTATATGTCCCTGGACCGCATGCGCGACATGGTGCCGGTGGTACAGGAAGCCGCCGCCGGTATTTCGGCGGAAATGGGCTGGAAGGTGGACCGCGGCTGACGCGGTCCGGCACGCCTTATTCCAGCGGAAGCGTCAGCACGCCTTGTGGGGCGGGGCGCATCATCACGCGGCGATACCAGGCGGACAGCGCCGGGGTATCGGGGCGTTCGATGGGCAGGGCCAGCCAGCGGTGCGCCGAGCTGACCAGCGCAATGTCGCCCATCGTCAGGTGACGGCCCGCAATGAATTCGCGGCCTTGCAACGCCTGGTCCAGGATCTGCGCGCGGACGTTGGAGCGCTTGACCGAATTTTCAATCGCGGCGTGGTCGCGCTTGGCTTCCGGCGTGCGAATCAGGCCCAGAAATGCGGGACCCATCGCGGCTTGCCATTCGGTGGTCTGCCAGTCCATCCAGCGGTCGGCGTCGGCGCGCATGCACGCGTCTTCCGGCCACAAGGTGCCCGCGCCGTAGCGCGCGGCCAGGTAACGCACGATGGCGTTCGATTCCCACAGCACAAAGCCGCCGTCATCAATCACCGGCACGGTGCGGTTCGGGTTCAGCTTGGCGAATTCCGGCGTATCCACCACGCCGAACGGTCCGCCTGCCTGGGTAAAGGTGTGCGGCAGCGCCAGTTCGCGCACGGCCAGCATTACCTTCTGCACGTTGACGGACGTAAGGCGTCCCCAGATCTTCAACATAACCAGTCCTTGAGTAGTGTCAGACGGGCGGCAACTGCCGCCGCGCAAAGCCGCTGTCGCGCGAAAAACGCGTCCAGTTGAAAGCGGGCCCGGGGTCGGTCTTGCGCCCCGGGGCAATGTGTTCGTGGCCCCAGGCCGCAGCCAGCGGATAACGCGCGCGCAACACCGGCGTCAGCTTGCGCAGCGCCAGGTACTGCTCGTCGGCGTACGGCAGGGTATCCGTGCCTTCAAGTTCGATGCCGATGGAAAAGTCATTGCAGCGTTCGCGCCGGCCAAAGCGCGACACGCCGGCGTGCCACGCGCGCTGGTCGGTGGACACGAACTGCATGATGCGCCCATCGCGGCGAATAAAGAAGTGGGCCGACACGCGCAGGCCGCGCAGGCGTTCCAGCCAGGGGTGCGAGGAATAGTCCAGCGTGTTCGTGAACAGCCCGGCAACTTCCGGGCCGCCGAATTGGCCGGGCGGCAGGCTGATGTTGTGCAGCACCAGCAAAGAGACCTGCGCGCCGTCGGGGCGCGCGTCGCAGTTGGGCGAAGGCAGCAGGGTGACGCCGGGGGCCGGCGCCAGCCAGCCATGTCGATCCAGAAGCAGAGCCATAAGAGAGAACATGCGTGTTGAAGCCAACGGGCATTATGCCGTGGTCGCCGCCGCCTCCCAAATTGGCGTTTTTGCCGGGGGGCGTGCGTAAAACGCAGCCCATGCGCCGTCGCGGGCGCCCGGTTCCCCCGCCCCGCTTTCCGCCTACTTCCTGGCGGGACCCAGCGTGGAATGTTCGGTGCTGCACCAGGTCATGCCGTTCAGCAGCACGGCCTCGGAGCGGGGCAGGTGGATGCCGCAATGCGCGCAACGCACCATGGATTCGGGGGCGGCCGGCGCGGGCGCCGAGCGTGCCGCCTTGCCGCGCCCCTGGGTGGGCTCGCCGGCCTGGCGGGCGGCCGCCATGCGGGCGGCGATGCGGGCCACGAACAGCACCGCGATGATCAGAACGATCCAGAACAACAACTTGCCCACGTCAGCCTCGATGCAGAATCATTTCCAGCACGAACCGGCTGCCGGTGTACGCCAGAATCAAAAAACCAAAACCCGTCAGCGTCCAGCGCAGCGCCACGCGGCCACGCCAGCCCCATACATGGCGGCCAACCAGCAACACGCCAAATGTCAGCCAGGACAGCAGCGTGAAGACGGTCTTGTGGTCAAACGGCAGGATCTTGCCCGTCAGTTTCATGGACGCCACCGACCCCGAGCCCACGGCCAGGGTCAGCACGATGAAACCGATCCAGATAATACGGAACAGCAGTTGTTCCTGCACCAACAGCGGCGGCTGCGAGTCCAGCACGCGGCCGATGATGCTGCGTTCGGCGGGGGCGTCCAGCGGGCGGTGCAGGTGGCGGTCAAGCAGCGCCATCATCATGGCGTGCAGCGCGGCGATGGTGATCAGGCCATAGGCGGCCAGCGCAATCAAAAGGTGCACGCGCAGCCAGGCGTCGTCGGCGTGCGGCACGAACTGGCCTTGCGGAAAAAGGGCGGCCAGGGCGCTGGCCAGGGCGGCGGCGGGCAGTAGCAGCAATTGCAGGCCGTCGATGCGCACCAGCAGGCTTTCCAGCCAGAACACCACCATGCCCAGCCAGATGGCGGCGGACAGGGCCAGTGCCCACCCAATGAACAGATGCTGGGCGCCCAGCATCGCTTGTTGCAGGCCGATTCCTTGAAGAACCAGGGCCCCCAGCAGGCAAAGACGGCCGATTTTGCCCGTCTGCTCAACTTCCCCGGCGCCGGCCAGGCGGAGCCAAAGTGACCCCCCTAGCACTGCGTACGCCAAGGCAGCCGCTGTGTGAAATACAATGCCGAGTGACATAGAAACCGTTGTCTGGATGGGGCCTTGGGGTGCGTGCCACCCGAAAGCGCAGAATCCGCGCCTGCGGCCACCGTTCAATCAACTAGTTTAAGCGGAAACGCCTCTCATGCTCGATAACCTAACTCAACGCCTATCGCGTGTCGTCAAGACGCTGCGCGGTGAAGCCCGCCTGACCGAGGCCAACACCCAGGAGATGCTGCGCGAAGTGCGCATGGCGCTGCTGGAAGCCGACGTGGCGCTGCCCGTCGTGCGTGAATTTGTCGCCCGCGTGAAAGAAAAAGCGCTGGGCGAGGAAGTGGCCGCCAGCCTCAGCCCGGGCCAAGCCCTGGTCGGCGTCGTCCACAAGGAACTGACCGCCTTGATGGGCGGCGACCTGGGCGCCGATTCCAACGAACTGTCGCTGGCCGTGCAGCCGCCCGCCGTCATCCTGATGGCCGGCCTGCAAGGCGCGGGTAAAACCACCACCACCGGCAAGCTGGCGCGCTGGCTGTCCGAAGGGCAGCACACGCAGCACGGCCGCAAGACCGGCAAGAAGAAAGTGCTGGTGGTGTCCGCCGACGTCTATCGCCCCGCCGCTATCGACCAGCTGAAAAGCGTGGCCGCGCAGGTCGGCGTGGACTTCCTGCCGTCCGACCCCAGCCAGAAACCCGAAGACATCGCGCGCGGCGCGGTGGACCATGCGCGCCGTCACCACTACGACGTGCTGATCCTGGACACGGCCGGCCGCCTGGGCATCGACGAAGCCATGATGCGCGAAATCCGCGCATTGCATGACCTGGTCAAGCCCGTGGAAACGCTGTTCGTGGTGGACGCCATGCAGGGCCAGGACGCGGTCAACACCGCGCGCGCCTTCGCGGACGCGCTGCCCCTGACCGGTGTGGTGCTGACCAAGCTGGACGGCGATGCCCGGGGCGGCGCGGCCCTGTCGGTGCGCCACGTCACCGGCAAACCGCTGAAGTTTGTCGGCGTGTCCGAAAAGCTGGACGGCCTGGAACCTTTCTACCCCGACCGCATGGCGCAACGGGTGCTGGGCATGGGCGACATCGTGTCGCTGGTCGAGCAGGCGCAGAAGAACATCGACATCGCCGATGCGCAAAAGCTGGCGGCCAAGATCAAGTCGGGCAACAAGTTCGACCTTAACGATTTCCGCGAACAGCTAGGCCAGGTGAAAAAGCTGGGCGACATGGGTTCGCTGCTTGAAAAGCTGCCGGCCCAGTTCCAGCAGGCAGCCGGTCAGCTGCAAGGCGGGCAGGCGGAAAAGCAGCTGCGCCGTACCGAAGGCATTCTGAATTCCATGACGGCCGCCGAACGCGCCAAGCCTGAACTGATCAAGGCGTCCCGCAAGCGCCGCATCGCCACCGGTTCCGGCGTGCCGGTCCAGGAAGTCAACCGCCTGCTGGCTCAGTTCGAGCAGATGCAGGGGATGATGAAGCAGATGAAGAAGGGCGGCATGGCCAAGATGATGCGCGCCATGGGCGGCATGAAAGGGCTGGGCCGCTTCGGCATGAAGTAGGCAAAAAAATGGCCAGACATTGCGTCTGGCCAAGCAGTCGCGGCAGGCAGGGGGCGCCGTGCCGCGACACAATCCGGAAAACGCATGGGTGTTCTCCGGCTTGTCGAGTTCAGTGGCCGCTTACGACAGCGGCGGAATGCGCAGCACCTGGCCCGGGTAGATCTTGTCCGGGCTGGTCAGCATGGGTTTGTTGGCTTCGAAGATCAGCGTGTTCTTGGCGCCCTGGCCCTTGCCGTATTGCGCTTCAGCGATCTTCCACAGGTTGTCGCCCTTTTGCACCGTGTACATCTTGGCTTCCGGCGTGGCCTGCTTGACCTTCAACTGGTTGTCCACCGCCGCCACGCCCACCGTGTTGCCCAACGCCAGTGAAATCTTCTCGGCGTCTTCGGTACTGAGCGCCTCGCCGGCTACCGTGACTTTGTCGCCGTCCACGGTGATCTGTAGGCCGTCGGCGTTCAGGCCGTGCTTATCCAGCTCTTTCTTCAGTTCGTCAGCCGTCGCGGCCTTGGCCTCGCTGGCGCCGAAAAGCTTTTCGCCTACGTCCTTGATGAAATTGAGCAGACCCATAGTGTTTCCTTTATCTGTGCTGCGGTGAGAAAACCAAGTCCCTGGCGAGCGCGCGCGGTGGGCAACATGCCCTGGAATGCCGCAGAGGGCGGGTGACGCAAAGCCCCCCGCTTGACCCGCAATTTGCCGCGTAACGAGCCAACAGCAACGATTATTACTCGCACAATTGCCGCCAGACGAGGGGTTATCGTGTAACAGGTTGCTAGTCGCTCGCCAGACTACGCAACAATGCTCGTCACTTTGCACGGTGACTCGCGCGCTTGGCGCAAACCCCATCGGACAAGCCGTGCAATGAAGAAAGGTGTCGGCGTTACGTTGACGTCACCCCCTGCGTCAAACATCCGTCCCAACGCAAAGGGCCGCTGATCATCAGCGGCCCTTCGTCTTTGCAAGCAGGTCAATGCGTGGCGGACGTTCAGCCTCCGCCCACCGCGACCACGATCTCGATCTGGTCGCCGTCCGTCAGCGTGGTTTGCTCGTGCTGGCTCTTGGGCACGATTTCGCCATTGCGTTCCACCGCCACGCGCTTGCCGGCGTAGCCCAGCGTTTGCAGCAGTTCGATCACGGTCGTGTCCAACGGGAATTCGCGCGCGTCGCCGTTCAGGGTGATGTGCATGTCAGGGTGTCCTCACTGTTTTGCGTAAGCGTCGGTGGCGGCGATCAGGCGCGCCAGCGTGCCGGGTTCATCAAAGGCGTGGCCCGCGTCGGGCACCAGGTGGAAGTCCGCTTCGGGCCAGGCGCGATGCAGGTCCCAGGCCGTACGCGCGGGCGTGCAGACGTCGTAGCGGCCCTGCACGATGGTGCCCGGTATGCCGCGCAGCTTGTGCGCGTCGCGAATCAGCTGGCCTTCTTCCATGAAGCCCGCGTTCACGAAGTAATGGTTTTCGATGCGGGCAAACGCCAGCGCGGCGCGGTCGGCGGCGTGGCTTTGCTGATGGCGCGGGCTGGGCAGCAGCGTGATGGTGCTGTCTTCCCATTTGCTCCACGCCTTGGCCGCGCGCAACTGCTCGGCCGGATCATCGCCCGTCAGCCGCTTGTGATACGCCGCGACCAGGTCGCCGCGCTCGGCTTGGGGAATGGGCGCCAGATATTCTTCCCACCGATCCGGAAACAGCCACGACGCGCCTTCCTGGTAGAACCACTGGATTTCCGCGCGCCGCAAACCGAAGATGCCGCGCACGATCAACTCGCTGGTGTGCGACGGGTGCGTCTGCGCATACGCCAGCGCCAATGTCGAACCCCACGATCCGCCAAACACCAGCCACTTTTCCGCGCCCATGATTTCGGTGCGCAGGCGCTCGATGTCGGACACCAGATGCCACGTCGTGTTGTTGTCCAGGCTGGCATGCGGCTTGGACCTTCCGCAACCACGCTGATCGAACAGCAGCACGTTGTAGCGCTGCGGATCGAACAGCTGGCGATGCACGGGCGAACAACCGCTGCCCGGCCCGCCATGCAGGAACACGGCGGGCTTGCCGTTCGGATTACCCGACATTTCCCAATAAATCTGGTGTCCGTCTCCGGTATCCAGCATGCCGTGGCGGTAGGGTTCGATCGGCGGATAGAGCATCAGGCGACTCGCTTGAAGATCAGGTCCCAGACGCCGTGGCCCAGGCGCAGGCCGCGTGTCTCGAATTTGGTCAGGGGGCGGTAATCGGGGCGCGGCGCGTAGCCGTCGACCGTATTGGCCAACAGCGGTTCGCCGCTAAGCACTTCCAGCATCTGCACCGCGTAGTCTTCCCAGTCGGTGGCGCAATGGATGTAGCCGCCCGGCGCGATGCGGCTGGCCAGCAGCGATACGAAGGCCGGTTGCAGCAAGCGGCGCTTGTGATGGCGCTTCTTGGGCCACGGGTCCGGAAAGTACACGTGCACGCCGGCCAGCGAATCCGGCGCGATCATGTCGCGCACGACCTCGACCGCGTCGTGCTGGATGATGCGCAGGTTCTGAATCTTGGAATCTTCAATGCGGCGCAGCAGCGAGCCGACGCCGGCGTTGAACACTTCCACGCCCAGGAAGTTGTCGTCCGGACGCGCCAGCGCGATCTTCTCGGTGGTCTCGCCCATGCCGAAACCAATCTCCAGCACCGTCGGCGCTTGTCGGCCAAACGCGGCGGCGGGGTCCAGGCGGCGGGGCGCGTACGGAATGGACCATTCGCCCATCAACCGTTCCAGCGCGGCCAACTGACCTTGGGTGATGTGGCCACGGCGGTGCACAAAGCTGCGGATATGCGTCGCGCCGGGGCTGTTCGGCGCATGCGCGGTGCTGGCCAGCGCAGCCTGCGTCTCGGGGGAAACGGGGGCGGCGGTGGACGCCGAAGCAGAGGAATCGGCGGTCGTGTCGGAGGGGTTCACGGGGGGCGTCGCGGGCTTGTCCGCGGGGTTGTTCGTATTCATAGCCCCGAATTGTAGTGGCAGGTGCCGGCCGGCGGAGTCGGTCGGATGCACTAAATAAGGGACGCATTAATTCGCCCCGACCCGCAAGCGCGGCGGCAAGCCAAAATTCCTGCCCGAATCCAAAAAAAGCCGCGCTATAATCGCCGACTCTGCCAGGGACCCGCGCCCTGGCACGACACCCGAGCGGGTGTAGTTCAATGGTAGAACGGCAGCTTCCCAAGCTTCATACGAGGGTTCGATTCCCTTCACCCGCTCCAACTCCCAGGCTTGCACGCTATTCGCGCGACGATCGATCCCGTCTGTTTGACGCCCGTCGACGCTCGTGCCCGCCCCTTGCGTCCGGCGGCACGTTGAAGGCGTAGTTCTCATATCGCCAAACCGAACCGTCGCAAGCGCAGTCAGCCAAATATGAATCTATGAATCAATTTAAACCTTATATTTGAATAGTTAACGGGACTTGCTTGTCTGGCGAACCGCGATATGTTCATATATGACCGTCTATGGGCAATTTGCCTTCATATTTGACCAAGAACCCCGTGCCTTCCACCCCAAAATCTGCCGAGCACCGTGTTGCTATGCCGCGCCCCGTCGAGCGTGCACTGCATCGCCTGGGACAGGATATCTCGTCCGCTCGCCGTATGCGCCGGCTAAGTCAGGAAGACTTGGCCGAGCGCATTGGAACCTCACTTAGTACCGTCAGGCGCATGGAAGACGGCTATCCCGGCACCGCCCTGCACACCTTCCTGCGCGCGTTGCATGTGCTTGGGCGCCTGGACGCCGTGGCCGAGGTTTTGGCCATGGAAAAGGACGCGCTTGGCATGGCGCTGATGCGTGAAAATTTGCCGCAGCGGGTTCGCACATCGCGTGGCCGAAAATTGGGCATGTCCGATTCTCAGCCCGGGCAAACCCAATCGACGAATGACAACGAAGAGCTGGAGGGTTTCTGATGGCGCCGAAGGTGATCCGGCGTGGAGACCTGGAGGTTCATCTGGGTTCCAGCGGGCAAGTGGTAGGACGGCTGTATTTGGGTAACGGCAAGCGCAGCGCGTTCCAGTACGACGAGCGTTGGCTGCAAAGCCCGCGTTTTTTCACGCTATCGCCCGACCTGTTGCCCGTCTCGGGCATCCAACATCCTGAACAGACGTTTTTTCGCGCGCTGGAAGACACTGCGCCCGACTCCTGGGGCGAGCGTGTAATCCGGCGCGCGCATGCGAGGTTCCGGCAGAAAGACCGGGACACGCCTGCGCTCGAGCCTGTCGACTTCTTGCTATGGGTTGACGACGAGGCCCGTGTCGGGGCGCTGCGTTTGTTTGACCTTTCCGCTCAAATCTATCTTCGCGCCGACGACACGCATGGAAAAGTGCCGCCATTGCTGAAGCTGGATAACGTTGTGCGAGCCGCCCGAGCGCTAGAGGCCGGAACGGAGAGCGAGCAGGACCTGCAATACCTGCTGGGGCAGGGCACCTCGCTTGGCGGAGCCCGGCCCAAATCGACGGTGTTAGACCACGATGGACGTTTAGCCTTGGGCAAGTTTCCTAGCCAGGCGGATCAGCGCGACATTATCCGTGGCGAAGTGATGGCAATGCATCTTGCCAGCAAGGCTGGCGTCAATACGGCAGTTGCGCGTGTGGCGGTTGTTGACGGAACGGCGGTGGCCATTATTCGGCGTTTTGACCGTACCGACAATGGCGGGCGCATCCCCTACGTGTCCGCCGCGACAATGCTGCAATCCGATGGCCGGGACACGGTGCATGCGTATACCGAATTGGTGGATGTTCTGTTGCAGAGCGGCGCCAACCCTATTGCCGATATCCACCAGTTGTGGCGACGCCTGGCTTTCAATTTTCTGATCTGCAATACCGATGATCATTTGCGGAATACGGGTCTGCTGTACGACGCGCGCAACCATGGATGGCGATTGTCGCCGGCGTTTGACTTGAATCCGATGCCTGGCGACCGTCGCGAGAGCAAGACATGGCTGACCGAGGATTCTGGGCCAATCGACAGCCGCGCCATGCTGATGGAGGGTGCCGCCTATTTCAGGCTGGATGCGCAGAAAGCAGCTGCAATCTGGACAGAGGTGGCTCAGGCGGTGGATAGCTGGCGCGAGGTGGCAAAGGGGCTGGGCATGCAACGCTCCGGCTTGACGGATTTTGAGCCCGCATTTCTATGAAGGCATTGCCCAGCCTCGGCAGGCTGCTATCGATTTCCGGCATCATCCTCGATCATCGCCCGCCGATACAGCGCATCCTTATCCAATATCGTCATGCCGCCGTAGTGCGTTCGTAGCACGCCCGCGCGTGCCAGCCTGGTCAGGGCGGCGTTGCAGCGTTGGCGGGACACGCCGCACAGGCTGGCGATTTCTTCCTGGGATATCTTCAAACGCCCCTGCGTATCGGCATGGCGTTCGGCATCGAATTGCGCCGCCACGGCGCGGGCTACGGTGGTGTCGACATCCAGCAATACGTTGCCGGTGTAGCAGGCCATCAGCCAATTGACGCGCTGCGCCAAATGCATCGTCACGGCCTTGGTGAATTCGATGTTGTGGTTCCACAGCCGTTCGCAGGTGTCGCGCGGCAGGATCACGATGCGGCTGGGGCGCAGCGCCACGACCTCATATTCGAAGCGCTCGCGGCGCAGCATCGTGGCTTCGCCGAACCAGCTGCCGATGCTGAAACCGGCCAGCGACAGGCACTTGCCGTTCGCACCCGGCGACGTCCATTTCACCAGCCCTTCGACCACGCCGTACCACCCCAGCGACTTCGACCCCGCGCGAAAAAGATATTCGCCGGTGGCCAGCGACACCGTGCGCAATTCCGAGCGGACCAGATTGCGTTCAAGTTCGGGCAAGCCGTTGTACCAGGGCACAACGCTCAACATCCTGTCCACCGGACATGCGGCCGGCTGGCGCCCGGGAGCACCGGTCTGGCTGCCTGCGCTTGCGGTGGATGCACGCATGGTTACTCCGTTAAACCAAAAGGGGGAAGGCGCTCAGGTAAACCCTAGGCCGCTTTGTCACCATGATGACTGTACGGGCCAGGGGGCGGTCCCAGAATAGTTGAGGCATCAAGAGCCAAAAAACATAAGAGGAGACAGGTATGTTGTCAATGCCACGCATCATGTCCGGCAGCGCGCTCGCCTGCGGCGTCGCCGTGTCGCTGCTGCACGCCGCCGCCGCCCACGCCCAGATTTCGGACGATGTCATTCGAATCGGATTCATCACCGACCTGTCCGGCGTGTACTCGGGCCCCGACGGCCCCGGCGGCGCCGAAGCCATCAAGATGGCCATCGAAGAAATGGGCGGCGAGATCAACGGAAAGAAAATCGAACTGTTGACGGCGGACCACCAGAACAAGGCGGACATCGCCTCGGCCAAGGCGCGGGAATGGTTCGATCAGCGCGGCCTGGACATGCTGATCGGCGGCACCAATTCCAGCACCGCGCTGGCCATGTCGCAGGTGGCGGCCGACAAGAAGAAACCCATCATCGTGGTGGGTGCCGGCGCGCCCGCGCTGACCAACGAGCAATGCACGCCCTACACGCTGAACTACGCGTACGACACCGTCGCGCAAGCGCGGGGCACGGGCGCCGCCGTGGTCAAGGCGGGCGGTAAAAGCTGGTACTTCCTGACGGCCGATTACGCCTTTGGGAATGCGCTGCAAGCCGATACGACGAAGGTGGTCGAGGCGGGCGGCGGCAAGGTGGTGGGCGCGGTCAAGCACCCCTTGTCGGCCAGCGATTTTTCATCGTTCCTGTTGCAGGCGCAGGGCAGCAAGGCGGACATTCTTGCCTTGGCCAATGCCGGCGCGGACGCCACGAATGCGATCAAGGCCGCCAATGAATTCGGCGTGACCAAGACGATGCGGCTGGCGGGCATGATCATGTTCATCAACGACATCCACGCCATGGGCCTGCCGGCCACGCAAGGCATGTACCTGACCGACAGCTGGTACTGGAATGCATCGGACGCCACGCGCGCCTGGGCTCAGAAGTTTTTCGAACGCCGCAACGCCATGCCGTCGTCGCTGCAAGCCGCCGATTATTCCGCCGCGCTGCAATACCTGCGCGCCGTCAAGGCCACCGGCACCGACGACGCCGACCGCGTGCTGGCGTATCTGCGCCAGAACAAGCTGAACGACATCTACATCAAGGACGGCGTAGTGCGCCCCGACGGCCGTGTCGTGCACGACATGTACCTGCTGCAAGTGAAGACGCCGGACGAGTCCAAGCAGCCTTGGGATTACTTCAAGGTGCTGCAAACCATCGACGGCAACGAGGCCTTCACCAAGCAGTCGGAAAGCCGCTGCACGCTGTGGAAATGAACCGGAGACAGCCATGGCCAAACGCAAAGTCATCGTAACCATCGCCCCAACCGGGGGCATGGCATTCAAGACCCAGAACCCGCATCTGCCCACGCAGCCGGCAGA
The DNA here is from genome assembly GCF_003600685.1 of Achromobacter sp. B7. Classification (NCBI taxonomy): domain Bacteria; kingdom Pseudomonadati; phylum Pseudomonadota; class Betaproteobacteria; order Burkholderiales; family Alcaligenaceae; genus Achromobacter; species Achromobacter sp. B7. The sequence continues at coordinate 5,498,443 of NZ_CP032084.1, read as the reverse complement.
GATCGCCGAGGACGTCTACCGCTGCTACAACGCGGGCGCCAGCGTGGTGGCGCTGCATGCGCGCCGGCCCGACGACCAGGCGACGTGCGATGCGGCGATCTATCGCGACATGAACCAGCGCATCCGCGAACGCTGCGACATCGTGCTGAACAACTCCACCGGCGGCGGCGTGCATGGCGACATGGTCAAGGAAACGTCGCCGGGCACCTGGGAAATCCTGTGGGAAGAACGCCTGAAAGGCATGGATGCCGGCGCCGAAATGTGCACGCTGGACGCCACCACGCTGAACCTGGCGTTTGGCGATCGCGAATATCTGATGAACACGCCGCTGACCAAGGCGCGCGAACTGGCGGCCGGCATGAAGGCGCGCGGCATCAAGCCCGAATGGGAGGTCTTCAGCCCCACGCACATCCTGCAAGACGCCACCACGTTGATCGATGAAGGCCTGGACGAAGGGCCGCATTTCATCAACCTGGTCATGAACGTGCACCGCAATTTTCAGAATGCGATGCCGTTCTCGCCGCGCCATTTACAGATGATGGTGGACCTGCTGCCCAAGAACAGCATCTTTTGCGTCAGCGGCATCGGCCCGTCGCAACTGGAAGCCAACATCAGCGCCTTGCTGCTGGGCGGCCATGCACGCGTGGGCCTGGAAGACAACCTGTACTACCGCCACGGCGAGCTGGCCACCAACGTGCAACTGACCGAGCGCATCGTGCGCATCATCCGCGAAATGGACATGGAACCCGCCACGCCCGCCGAAGCGCGCGAGATCCTGGGGCTGCCCCTGCAAAGCGGTATCCGGCCCGAGTTTTCGGTGTGATCGGATCTGTGGTCGCAAGATCACAGGACCCATGCCCGGGCCAAACGGATTCACCGCCCGGGCATGCCCCCGTTTTTCTCATACGCCAGATAATCCAGGTGTATTCCGATATGGTCCGCGATGTACTTCGCGTCGTGCCACACGCCCCAGATGAACGATGAAGACCGGTTTGACTGGTTTGGCAGGCCCAGAAAGTAGATGCCTTTTTCACCGGTGATGCCGCGCTTGTGCACGGGATAGCCGTTGTCGTCGAAGACGTCCACTTCCATCCAGCGGTAGTCCACCTTGAAGCCGGTTGCCCAGACGATGCTCTTGATGCCGGCCTCGGCCAGATTCAGGCTAAGGATGGGGCTTGTCAGGCAGTCGGGGTCGTCCAGCAGCTGCCAGGCCTCGGGTTCAGGCGGCAGGTCCAGTCCGTTCTGTTCGATGTAGGCGTCGGCCTCGCGCAGCACTTCAAAGTAGTCCGCGTCGCCTTGCGCCACGTTTTCGGCCAAGCCCTCCTGGAACGCCATCACGCCGTTCTCAAAGCGCTGCGTGATGCCGACCAACTGAATGCCCGCGTGCGCCAGCCGCCGAAAGTCGATGGTCTTGCCGTTGTCGTAGCCGCTGACCGCAAAGGCGACGTGCTCGCGCTTGGGCTTTTTCTTGACCTCGTCCCACATGCCCAGCGCGCCCAGCCACCAGCAGTAATCGCGTTCGCGATACGAGCGGGGCGGGCGGTAGTGTTCGCCCACGGACAGGTACACCGTGCGCCCGGCGCGTCGCAGTTCTTCGGCAATCTGCGAACCGGAAGCGCCCGCGCCCACCACCAGCACCGCGCCGTCCACCAACTGGCCCGGGTTTTTGTAGGCGGACGAATGCACTTGCTGAATGCCGGCATCCTCGGGAACGATGGCCGGGTAGCTGGGGATCTGGAACGCGCCGGTGGCGGTGACGACGTGCAACGCTTCGAACACCCCGTCCGACGTGGTGACGGTAAAGCCCGGGCGCTTCTGGTTGCGCGTCACGCGCAGCACCTCGACGCCGGTGCGCACGGGGGCGTGGATCATTCGGGCATAGTCCTCGAAGTATTGCGCCATGCGTTCCTTCGGTGGAAACACATCCGCGCCGATATCGTCGAACTTCAGGCTGGGAAAGCGGTCGTGCCAGGCGGGGCCATTGGCGACCAGCGAGTCCCAGCGTTCAGAACGCCAACGCTCGGCGATGCGTTTGCGTTCCAGCACGATGTGGTCAATGCCCATCGCGCCCAGGTGCTCACTCATCGCGATGCCGGCCTGGCCCGCGCCGATCACCAAGGTATTGGTTTTTTCCACTGACATTGCGTTTCCTAAGTAGGTTCAAGACCACGTTCATGCTTCGATGCGGCGCAGTGTGAGCCAGATACCAGGGCTTGATAACTTGGTTTTTTGGACGCTGGGCTTAGGAAAAAGCAAATCACTCGGCCGGGGCCGGTCCGGCGCCTCGTTTCGTTTTTTCCGATGGACCGCATCAATATCCACAAACGGCCGGCGCAACCCCTTCGGCGTATTCTGCAAAGCATCGCGCAACACACAGAGCCGCCATGCAGAACAGCCCCATGCCCCCGAAATCGTCCAGCGCGGTAAGCCTGGAAGGAGTGGTCAAGAAATACCGCCAGCAAACGGTGTTGCAGGAGCTGTCGCTGAAAATCCGGCGGGGAGAATTCCTGACGCTGCTGGGTCCGTCCGGTTGCGGCAAGACCACCTTGCTGAACCTGATCGCCGGTTTTGCGCAAGCGGACAACGGCGAGATCTTCATCGAAGACCAGCTGGTGACGGACACGCCTCCGTATCAGCGGCAGATCGGCATGGTGTTCCAGAACTACGCGCTGTTTCCGCACATGACGGTGGCGCGCAACATCGGCTACGGCCTGCGCATGCGCCGCATGCCGGCCGACCAGATCGCCCAGCGTGTGCAGGAGGCGATGGCGCTGGTCAAGCTTGACGGCCTGGGCGAACGCCGCCCGCGCGAATTGTCCGGCGGTCAACAGCAACGCGTGGCCTTGGCCCGCGCCTTGGTGATTCGCCCCAAGGTGTTGTTGCTGGACGAGCCGTTCTCGGCGCTGGACAAGGGGCTGCGCGGCGCCATGCAGGTCGAGATCCGGGAGATCCAGCGCAAGCTGGGCGTGACGACGGTGTTTGTCACCCATGACCAGGGCGAGGCGCTGGCCATGTCGGATCGCATCGCGGTGATGTCCAGCGGCGTCATCCGCCAGATCGCCACGCCTGACGAGCTTTACCGCAATCCGCAGGACCCGTTCGTGGCCTCGTTCCTGGGCGATGTGAATATTCTGCCCGCGCACTATCACGGCTCGGACCCCGACGGCCTCCTGCTGCGCCTGGGCGCGGGCTTGATCCGCGTGGCGCGAGACCGGCTGGTGGGCGGTTCGCACGAAGGCCGGCGGCTGGACATTTACGTGCGGCCCGAACAGATCCGGCTGGAAAACCTGCATAGTGAATCAGTCTTGAGCGGCACGGTCGTGAACCATGTGTTCCAGGGCGATCACATCGATTCCTACATCGACGTGGACATCCCGGTGGCCGGGCATCAGCGCGTCATGGTGCGCAGCGCGGGGCTGGACGCCTTGCGGCAATGGCCCGTGGGTGCGGTGACCGGGCTGGCGCTGCCCGGCCAGGGCATCAGCGTCTTCAACGTGTCGTAACGCCGGCCATGACCGCTATCCCCACCACCATGCAGGCCATCGTCGCCCGCGAGCCCGGCGATGCCGGCGTGCTGACGCTGGCAACCCGGCCGGTGCCGACCCCCGGCCCGGGCGAAGTGCTGTTGCGCGTGCGCGCGGCGGGCGTGAACCGGCCCGACATCATGCAGCGGCAAGGGCTGGCCAAACCCGCCGACGGCGTCACCGATGTGCTGGGCCTGGAGGCGTGCGGCGACGTGGCCGCGACAGGGCCGGGTGTGCCGACGGCGCTGCTGGGGCAACGGTTGATGAGCCTGTTGCCCGGCGGCGGCTACGCGCCCTGGTGCCTAGCGCGAGTCGACCATTCGCTGGCCGTGCCGGACGGCCTGGACGACGACGCGGCGGCCGCCTTGCCCGAAGGCCTGTACACCGTGTGGCACAACCTGTTTGAGCTGGGACGCCTTTGCATGGGCCAGACGGTGCTGGTGCACGGCGCGGCCGGCGGCATCGGCACGCTGGCCGTCCGCATGGCGTATGCGGCGGGCGCCACCGTCATCGCCACGGCGGGCCGCGTGGATCGTTTGCCGGCGCTGCGCGAGATGGGCGCGGCACGGGCGGTCTGCTATCGCGATACGGATTTCGTGCAGGCCTGTCTGGACGCCACGCAGGGGCGCGGTGTGGACGTAGTGTTGGATATGGTGGGAGGCGACTACGTGCAACGCAACCTTCAGGCGCTGGCGTTTGGCGGTCGCCACGTCAGCCTGTCCTTCCTGCAAGGGTCGGTGGTGACGCTGGACCTGCTGACCCTGATGCAAAAACAACTGAGCCTGCACTCGTCGACGCTGCGGCCGCAAAGCGCGGCCGAGAAAACGCGAATGGGGCAGGCCATCGCGCGCCATGTGCTGCCGCTGCTGGCGGACCGGCGCATCACGCCGCGCGTCCATGCAAGCCTGCCGCTGTCCCAGGCGGCGCACGCGCACCGCATGCTGGAGGCGGGCGACGTGTTCGGCAAGGTCGTGCTGCGTCCTTGATTCCCTGGATCCCTGGTTCCTGTCGCACGCGCGACAAAGGCATGGTCTTCTATGTTCAAGCTGCTTTACGCGCCCACGTCGCCCTACGTCCGCAAAGTGATGGTCTGCGCCCACCTGGCGGGCGTGGCGGACCAGATCCAGTGGCTGGACAGCGCGGCAAACCCCATCCGACGCGACGATCGCATCGCGGCCCACAACCCCTTGGCCAAGGTGCCGACGCTGATCCTGGCCGATGGCCATGCGCTTTACGACAGCCGCGTCATCTGCGAATACCTGGCCCACCTGGCGCCCCAGGCCGGTCTGTTTCCCGACATCGGGCCGCGCCGCTGGCTTGCCCTGGCGCAACAGGCGCTGGGCGATGGCCTCTTGGACGCGGCCTTGCTGGCACGCTACGAGCGCACGGCGCGGCCGTCCGAATATCAATACGCCGCCTGGCGCGACGCGCAACTGGTGAAGGTAGCTGCCTGCCTGGATCAGATCGAGCAACAGGCGCCCGCGCTGGCAACCCAGGCGCCCACCATCGGCGAGGTGACGTTGGGCTGCGCGCTGGGTTACCTGGATTTTCGCTTTCCTGAAATCGATTGGCGCGCCCGCCATCCCGGCGCCGCGCAATGGGAAGCCGCGTTTCGTACGTTGCCCGCCATGCAGGCAACCCTTCCCCATGAAGCCTAAAACCGTACCGCCATGACCGAACCCACCGCCGCTATGCCAACCGCCGCCACCGTCTGGTTTCTGAACGGGCCGAACGCCAATCTGTACGGGCTGGACGCCAACAAGACCTACGGCACCGAGAGCTTTCCCGTGTTGCGCGAGCGTTGCGAGCGCAAGGCGGCCAGCCTGGGCCTGACGCTGAATTTCGTGCAATCGAACCATGAAGGCCAGCTGATCGATTGGATCCAAGAAGCGCGCGGCGACGCCCAGGGCATCATCATCAACGCCGCCGGGCTGACGTATTCGTCAATCCCTATCCTGGATGCGCTGCTGTCGTTTCCCGGCCGCATTATTGAAGTCCACATGAGCAACATCTGGCGGCGCGAAGCGTTTCGCCATCATTCCTATATTTCCAAGGCGGCCGACGGCGTCATCGCGGGGCTGGGCGGCGAGGGCTACGAGCTGGCCATCGACGCCATGGCGCGCCTGATCGCGCGCACCGCTTGATAAGGCCATTTCCATGAACGCCAGCAATACGACGCCCTCGGGCGCGATGGTTTTCTACAGCCAGTTCGATGACTTCTCGGCCTGGAAACAGGCACTGCAAGCGCGCATGCCGCATTTGCGCGTGCTGCACGCCGACGACATCGACGACCCGGCCGACATCCATTACGCGCTGGCCTGGAAGCCGCCCGCGGGCTTCTTCGACCGCATGCCCAACCTGCGCCTGATCGTCAACCTGGGCGCGGGCGTGGATTCGCTGGTGGGCCGCACCGATCTGCCCGCCGGCGTTCCCATCACACGCATCACCGATCCGCGGATGGCGCGCATGATGGCAGGCTACGTGCTGTTCGCCACGCTGCGCCACGCGCGCGACATTCCGTGGTTTGAACAAGCTCAGCGCCGTGGCGAATGGGCGTATCGGCATCCCCGTTCGCCCGAGGACACGCGCGTGGCGGTGCTGGGCCTGGGCGAGCTCGGCGCCTGCGCCGCGCACGAACTGCAACGCCAGGGGCTTACCGTGCTGGGTTGGTCGCGCAGCCCGCGCCAGATAGCCGGCGTGCAATGCCATGCGGGCATGGAGACGCTGGACGCGGTCATTTCGCAGGCGGACATCCTGGTCGTCATGCTGCCGCTGACGCCGCAAACGCGAGGCCTGCTGAACCGAGCGCGGCTGGAAAAGCTGCCGCGTGGCGCCGCGTTGATCAACGTAGCGCGCGGCGCCCTGGTGGACCAGGCAGCCATGACGGCGCTGCTGCAAAGCGGCCATATCGGCGCGGCAACGCTGGACGTCTTCGAACGCGAACCCTTGCCCGGTGACGACCCGCTGTGGCGCATGGACAATGTGCTGATAACCCCGCATCTGGCGTCGGTTGCCATCCCGGCATCGGCGGCGGCGCAGATCGCCGAGAACATCGCCCGTGTGTCGCATGGCGATGCCCCGGCAAATCAGATCGACCCGGCGCGCGGGTATTGAACGCCTAGTCGGTGTCTTCGATATTCAGGATCTTGCCCAGGCCCAGAAAGGCATTGGCCACGGCCAGCAGGGTCGCCGTCACCACGATGTAGACCACCGATAACGCCGCCAGGGTCGGGTCGGCAAATTCGCGCACGTAGTTGTACATCGACACCGGCAGCGTCTGCGTCAACTGTGTCGTGACGAACAGCGACGCGGTGAACTCTCCAAACGACATGATGGCTGCGAACAGCCAGCCGCCGAACAGGCCTGGCGCCAGCAAGGGCACCGTCACCGTGAACATCACCTTCAAGGGCGACGCGCCCAGGCTGGCCGCCGCCTGCTCCAGACGTTCGTCGATGTTCTCCATGGAAACGTAGACGCTGCGCATCACGAACGGCAGCACCAGCATCACGTGGCACAGAATCACCAAGCCGTAGCCACGGTCCATATCAAATTGCGCCACCAGGATCAGCAGCCCCAGCCCCAAGGTGAAATGCGGAATCACCAGCGGCGACAGCAACACCGCTTGCAGCATGTCCTTGCCCGGAAACCCCATGCGCTTGACCGCGATAGCCAGCGCGGTGCCGATGAACAGCGCCAGCAACGAGGCCCAGAACATCACGATCAGGCTGGCACGGAAACCCTGCTGGAAGTCTGGATAGGTGAACACGCGTTCGAACCAGCGCAGCGACCAGGTTTCAGGGGGAAACGTCAGCAGCGCCTTGTCATTGAAGGACGCCACCGTGACCACCACCACGGGCAGCAACACAAACGCCAGGATCAGCGTAACGAGCAACGGGGCGCCGATGCGCAGCGGCAAGGGCAGGGAATGTTTGATGGCCATGCTAGTGCGCTCCCATTGCGTTGAGCCGCTTGGTTGCCCGGCCGAGCAGCATCAGCGACACAACCGTCAAGGTCAGGCCGGCAACGCTCAGGCTCGCGGCCAGGGGGAAATTCATCGACGAAAAGCCCAGCTGGTAAACCAGTGTCGATACCGTGGGCACGCGACCGCCGCCGATCATCTGCGGCGTGGCGAACGCGCTGAACGTCCACGCGAACGACGTGGTGATGCTGGCGATGATGCCCGGCATGGACAGCGGCAACGTCACCGTGACGAACGTGCGCACGGGGCCGGCGCCCAGGCTTTGCGCGGCCTTTTCAAAATCGCGATTGATGTGCGAAATGGCGGTGGCCAGCATCAGCACCACGACCGGTATCGTCACGTGCACCAGCGCGATCAGCACACCCAGGTGCGTGAACATCAGGTTCAGCGGCAGGTCGATCAGCCCGATCTTGCGCAGCACCGTATTGATGAACCCGTTATTGCCCAGCACGATGATCCACGAATACGTGCGCACGATTTCACCCAGGAACAGCGGCGTGATCGACACGATCAGGATGAACGACTTCAGCACCCGCTGACGCACCCGCACCATTGCGTAGGCCAGCGGGTACGCCACCAGCAAAGAGCAGATCGTGGTTTCGATACTAAGCAGCAGCGTGTTGGCGAAGGCGGACAGGTAGACCGACTTGCCCAGGCCGGTGAAGTTTTCCAGCGTCAGCCCGCCCACGTCCAACGAGCCGGGAATGAAGGCGCGCACGCTGAATTGCAGCACCGCCGCCATCGACACACAGATGCAAACCGCCACAAGGCCGGCGGGCGAGATCAACCAGCCTCGCAAACTGGAACGCGTATTCATAGGTCGTGGTCACTTCCAAGTGCGGGGATGCGGTGTGGAAATGCCCGTGTCCCGCCACAGGCGTGGCCGGTACACGGGCGGCGCGACGGCGCGCGTTTCAGTTCATGATGTTCTCGGTGAACCACTTGCGCCATTGCGCCGTCTTTTCGGCGCGCAGCTTGTCGTCGATGACGATGGCCTGCTTGTCCCACTGTTCCTTGGTGGTGAAGACGCCGGGCAGCGCCGCGTCCTCGGCCGATACCTTGGCGTTGGTGACGACCGGGCTGGCCTTCTTGTAGGCCACGATCTTGGACTGCACCTCGGGCGACAGCGCGATGTTCATGAACTTGTAGGCCAGGTCCGCCTTGGCGCTGCCCTTCATGATGCCCATGGTGTCGATGCCCAGCACCGCGCCTTCCTTGGGCATGACGACCTTGATGGGAACGCCCTGGCCGATCATGTAGTAAGCATTCATTGACAGCAGGATCTGCACGGGCGTTTCACCGGTGGCGATCAGCTGCTGGCTGTTGGCGTCGTTGGTGTAGAACGCCTTGAAGTTGGGCTTCAGCGCGCGCAGCTTGTCCTGGCCTTTTTCCCAGGTCTTGGCGTCACCGCCGGACAGCATGGCCGACACGTCGATGATGTGGCTGGGGTCGAAATCCGGCGCCGACAGCTTGCCCTTTAGCGCGGGGTTCCACAGGTCGTTCCAGCTGTCGAACTTGATGTCCTTGGGGGTCAGGTCAGGCCGATAGCCGATCGTGTACACGTAGGCCCAGCTGCCCACGTGAAAGGGGCTGACCTTGGCGCGGTCCACCAGGTTGGCGTAGTTGGGCAGCTTGGCGGTGTCCAGCTTTTCGAACAGGCCGCTGTCCACGTACAGCCAGCCGATGTGCGACGTGGTGAACGTGACGTCGCTTTCGGGCGTCTTGGTCAGCTTGGCCTTGTTCAAGCGGTCGATCGTGCCGCCGGTAATGTATTTGACCGGCACGCCCGTCTGGCGCGTGAATTCCTTGCCGATGTTCTCGTCGATCAGGTCGCGGAAGCTGCCGCCCCAGGTGCTGACCACCAGCGCGTCCTCGGCCACGGCCACGTTGGCGACCAGCGCGCTGGCAAGAAGCCCGGCTACCGTAAGTTTGCGAATCATTGAATTCCCCTTGTCTGTGTTGGTTCCGCCGAGCGCTTCCGACTGGAAGCCAGATGATGGAAGAGGGCATGGCAGGGGCCAAGTCGGAAATTCCGAGAGAGGGCAAAGGAAAAAACAAATAGGCGTCGGGGCGGCCCGAGTCTGACCATGGATGCCATGCAACGCGCCGCACGCTTGCGGCGCCACGTTCCCGATACCAGCCTCCTTCACCCTTCTTGCCGCCATGAAACACACGCGCATTCGCACCTTCAATACCAAGATCACGTACCCGGAGCAGAACCTGGATAACGACCTGTGCCAGGCCGTGGTGGCCCGGGGCAGCACGGTGTTCCTGCGGGGACAGATCGGTCAGAACCTGGACACCTCTGAAAGCGTGAGCATTGGCGACGCCGCCGGCCAGGCCGAGCAGGCCATGGCGAACATCGCCATGCTGCTCAAGGAAGCGGGCGGCGAGATCCAAGACATCTGCAAGATCACGATTTACCTGATCGACCCGCGCTATCGCGAGGCCGTCTACCGCGTGGTGGGACGCTGGCTGAAGGGGGTTTACCCGGTGTCCACCGGCATTGTGGTGTCGGCCTTGGCCCGGCCGGAATGGCTGGTCGAGATCGACGCCACCGCGGTTATCCCGGATTGATGGATACCGGGCAGGCAGCCGCGACGGCATCGACGCCACGGCATCGACGCCATCCCTACGCTATGACTTCCTCGACCTGACCTCATCGACCCGAACTCATCGACCCGAACTCATCGACATGACCTTTTCCATCATTGCCCGTTGCCCTGCTACCGGCCAGTTCGGCGCGGCCGTTTCCTCGTCTTCGCCGGCCGTGGCGTCGCGCTGCATTCGGGCTCGCGCGGGCGTGGGCGCCGCCGTCAGCCAGAACATCACCGACCCCGCCCTGGGGCCGCTGACCCTGGACCGGATGGCGGCGGGGCGCAGCCCGCAACAGGCGCTTGAAGATATGCAGGCGCGTCCCTTTATTGCGTATCGCCAATTGATGGCTATCGACGCCTCGCATCCGCCTGCCATCTACACCGGCGCCAGCGCCCTGGGCGTCCTGGCCAGCGCAGCGGGCGAACATGCCGCCTGCGCGGGCAATATGCTGGCCAGCACCGACGTGCCGCACGCCATGCTCGCCGCCTTCGAGCAAGCGCAGGGCGAGCTGGCCGAGCGATTGATGCAGGCCTTGCTGGCCGGCCAGGCCGCCGGCGGCGAAGCGGGGCCAGTGCATTCCGCCGGCGTTCTGGTCTATCAGGATCTGGACTGGCCCATCGTCGACTTGCGACTGGACTGGGTGGAATCCGACCCGGTGCAGGCCCTGTACGACGCCTGGAAGATCTACCAGCCCCAGGTTGCCGCTTACGTCACCCGCGCACGTGACCCGCGCGACGCGCCCAGCTTCGGCGTGCCCGGGGACCTGTGAACCGGCGGCGGCCATCCCGGCTGCCATGGCCCACCGAGGAAACTGTTGCCCGCCGCCACGGGTAGACCGGATACTGTGCAACATTCTTTGTTTGCTCAAGTTGGACCATGCTCAATCGCATTTCCTTGCGCCAGATGGAATACCTCGTGGCGACTGCCAAGCACGGCAGTATCGCGGCGGCGTCGGCCCAGATCCATATTTCACCGCCATCCATTTCGGCGGCCATCGCCCACATCGAGACCGAACTGGGCGTGCAGCTGTTCGTGCGGCATCCGTCCAAGGGCCTGGCGCTGACGCCGTTGGGCATGCAGGTCATGCAGGAATGCGAAGACCTGCTGGAACGCGCGACCAAGCTGTACGAGATTGCCTCCAATTCGAACGACATGATGCAGGGCGTGCTGCGCGTGGGCTGTTTTCAGCCGCTGGCGGCCATGATCGCGCCCGAAGTCATCTTCGGTTTTTCACGCGCGTTCGAGAAAGTCGAACTGCATATGGCAGAGGGCGACCAGCAAGAGCTCATCAACAAGCTGCATACGTTGGACGTCGACGTGGCTATCACGTATGACCTGCAACTGGGCGAAGAGATCAGCTTTGAAACGCTGGCCCATATGCCCCCGCACGTGCTGGTCAGCGAATTGCATCCCTTGGCGCAGCAAATTGCGGTCACGCTGGACGAGCTGGCGCAACTGCCCATGGTCTTGCTGGACCTGCCCATGAGCCGCGAATATTTCCTGTCGCTGTTTTCCAAGTCGGGGCTGGAACCCAATATCGTGGCGCGCTCGCGGTCTGAAGACGTGGTGCGGTCGATGGTGGCCAACGGCATCGGGTATGCGCTGTTCAACGTGCGCCCCAGGTCGACGCAATCGCTGGACGGCAAGCGCCTGGTACGCCTGCGCCTGGCCGGCGAGCACCGTCCGATGCTGCTTGGGCTGGCCACCTACAAGCCCATGAAGCCGTCGCGGCTGACGCAGGCGTTCATGCAGCGGTGCCGCGCGTATATCTCGGATCAATACATACCCGGCATGAGCGCGGCCAGTTTTTTTGATCCGTATATCTCGGGCATGGCCCCGGCAGACCCGGGCTGACGGCGCGCCGTGCAGGCAAGCCTATACCGGCGCACCGCTGCACGCGATGACAAGCGCCGCGCCGCCTGTCATCGCGCGTAAACAATAGCTACCTACCATGCGGCGTTCTGCAAACCGTTGGCTGAACGCTCATGATTCAAGCACGACCCTTGCGCAGGGGGCTTCCCGCCTATGCCCTGCGCGCCACGTCCCTGGCCGTTATCCTGGCCCTGTCCGCCTGCGGCGGCGACGACGATAACGACACCGACGCCCCGCAACAGAATGACGACGTTGCCTACGTGGTGCCGGCACCTCCTGCCGGCCTGGGTCGCGCCGATACCGCACCCGTGCCGGATGCGCCCGCGTTCGTGGATTTTGCCGCCACGAACCAGCGCGGCGATCCGCGTTACGCCACGTTGGAATCCAATGCCGGGGTGCGCGTGCTGAGCGGCTTCCTGGACATCTGGGAACCGCGCACGCGCCTGGTGGACGCGGGCGTCACCGCCGCCGGCGCCGACGGCTTCCCGGGCATCATCGCGTCGGACTGGACGGGCATACCGGGCGACGCCACCGATGGCCGCGTGAAGAACAAAGCCGTGCATGACGAGAACATCGACTTTGTGGTGCGCACCACCGCCAAGCGCACGCCCGAGCAGGCCAAGGCGGCCTACCTGGACGATCGTCGTGGCAAAAACTACAGCGTGACGGATGGCCTGGGGCCGCTGACGGCGGCATGGCGCACGGCGGCGCAGCAGACCACCAGCATCAACGACGTGGCACCCGACGCCATCACCGTCAAGTACGACGACACCGGCAACAACACAGGGGTGGGCGGCGCGGCCAACCCGGCCTTCGGCGATGTCATCGACTTTGTGAACAGCATGGGCGGCAACGCGTCCACCGAACCCAGCAAGCGCTTCTACAAGTACGCGCGCCCGTGGCGCTGGAGCGCCAACGTGCAGGTCGTGCCGGCGCTGGAACCGGCCAAGAGCACGTCCGCGCCCACCGACGGCGGCTACCCCAGCGGCCATACCGCCGAGTCCGTGCGCAATGCAATCGGCATGGCCTACCTGGTGCCGGAACGCTTCCACGAACTGCTGGCGCGCGGCCTGGAACTGGGCGAAAGCCGCATCATTGCCGGCATGCATTCGCCGCTGGACGTGATCAGCGGGCGCGTGTTGGGCCAGGCGTCCGCGCTGGGCAACATCTATGCCGCCAGCGAAGGCACGCGGTCGGTCGCTTATGCGCAGGCGCACCAGACGCTGATGGCCGCGGTGGGCGCCAGCACGCCCGAGCAGTTCCTGGCGTTCGCCCACTCTCAGGACGTCAGCCAGGACCGCTTCGCGGATCATGCGGCCAACAAGGCCGAGTACCGCCGTCGCCTGACATTCAGCTTTACGCAGATTGGCGACACCGGCAAGCCGGCCGTCGTGCCCAAGGGCGCGGAAGTCATGCTGGAGACGCGCTTGCCTTACCTGAGCGCCGAGCAACGCCGCGTGGTGCTCAAGACCACGGCCTTGCCGTCGGGCTATCCCGTCATTGACGACGCCGAGGGCTTCGGCCGGCTGAACCTGTTTGCGGCCGGCGACGGCTACGGCGCGTTCAACGGCGACGTGGACGTCACCATGACGGCCAGCCGAGGCGGCTTCCATGCGCTGGACGTGTGGCGCAACGATATCGGCGGCGCGGGCAAGCTCACCAAGAGCGGCACCGGAACGTTGGGGCTGGCGGGCGCCAATACCTACACGGGCGGCACGCAGGTGGCGGGGGGCGTTTTGCGCGCCGACGCCGCCCAGGCCTTGGGCCAAGGCGCGGTGTACGTGGGTGGCGGCGCGTTGGCCCTCAACGCCACCGAGGCCGTGCAGGTGCAAGGCCCCTACACGCAGACGTCGGCGGGCACGCTGCAAACCTGGATCGGCGACGCTGACGCCGGCCAGATCGCGGTGACGGCCGATGCGGCCTTGGCCGGGCAATTGAACGTCGACTTCCGCCCGGGCTACACGCCGCAGGCGGGTACGACGCTGACGGTGCTGCGCGCGGGCAAGGTACACGGCACGTTCGACGGCGTGACCGTCAAGGGCTTCAAGGCCACGGCGATCTACAACGCCGACAGCGTGCAGGTGCGTCTGGACCCTGCCGTCTGATGGAGCGGCGCGGGCGGCGCAATGATGCCGCCTGCGCCTGCGCCTGCCATGCCCCTGCCTGATCCATGGCAGGGGCATTTTCTTTGGGGCCGCCGCGCCTATCCGTGAAATCGCGGGTTTTCCAGCGCCGGGGTTTTCCATAAACTGACCGGCCCACCCCATAACGAGAACGCCATGAGACAGAGTCTTCCCACCCTGGGCGCCGCCCTGGTCCTTTCAGTGTGCGCGCAGGCCGCGCTGGCGCAAGCAGCCCCGGCCGCCGGTGGCGCCGCGCCTGCCACGGCGTCCGCCCCAGCCGTCGCCGCCCCGACGCCGCGCGACCCCTTCTTCTGGTTGGGAGAGATCAACAAGGCCACCACCGTCATCAACACCGATGAAGGCTTGTTGGACAAGGCCATGGCGCCGCGCCTGGCGGCAGGCGTGGCCAAGGTCATCAACGACGGCAACCAGCCGGGCGCCAAGCGTCCCGCTACCGTCATCACGTTCGAACCGCTGCTGATCAAGGCGGCCGGCGAAGACATCACCTTGCTGCACGCCGGCCGCTCCAGCCAGGACATGCACGCCACCTACCGCAGCGCCATCCTGCGTGACAAGCTGCTGGACCTGGCGGACCAGTTGAACAAGACATCGACCACGCTGGTGGAGCTGGCGGCCAAGCATGCCGGCACCGTCGTGCCGAACTACACCAATGGCGTGGCCGCGCAGCCCAACAGCTATGGGCACTACCTGCTGGGCCAGGCGGCCGGGCTGGCGCGCGATGCGCAGCGCATACGCGAGGCCTATGCCCGCATCGACCGGTCGCCGATGGGCACCACGGTGCTGAACGGCACCAGCTGGCCGCTGGACCGCAAGCGCATGGCGCAATACCTGGGCTTTGAAGCGCTGGTGGACAACGCGTACGACGCCTCGCAGATTTCGTCGATGGACCAGCCGGTGGAAGTGGCGTCGATTGTGACCAGCATCGCGCTGCGTACCGGTAATTTTGTTGAAGACGTCATGACGCAGTACGCGCAGTCGCGCCCGTGGATCCTGCTGGAAGAGGGTGGCGGCAACACCTACGTGTCCAGCGCCATGCCGCAAAAGCGCAACCCCGGTCTGCTGAACGACACGCGCAGCGATGCGTCCACCGCCATCACGCTGGCGATGGGCCCCGTGATCCAGACGCACAACATCACGCCCGGCATGAGCGACCCGAAAGACGTGAAGCAGAATTCAGCGATGGTCGATAGCGGCATTTCGGCGCTGAAGCGCTGGGACCGCGTGCTGCGCGCCATGGTCATCAGCCCCGACCGCGCGCTGGAAGAGTTGAACAGCGATTGGACGGCGTCGCAGGAATTGGCCGACGTGCTGATGCGCAAGTACAAGCTGCCGTTCCGCGACGGCCATCACTTTGCGTCCGAAGTGGTCAGCTACGCCAAGGCCAACAACATCAAGCCCTTGGACTTTCCGTATGAGCAGGCGCGCCGCATTTACGCCGACGCGATGAAGGATTCCAAATACGGCAACGAGCTGCCCATGAGCGAAGCCGAGTTCCGCGCCACGCTGGACCCCGTGGCCATTGTGAAAAACCGCGCGACCATCGGCGGCCCTCAGCCGGCGGAAATGGAACGCATGGTGAAGGCCGCGCGCGAACAGCTGGCGGCGCAAGGAAAATGGATCAAGGACCGCCGCGATCACATCAACCAGTCGCTAGCCAGCTTGGACAAGGCGTTTGACGCGCTGGCGGCCAGCGCGGGCAAGTAGGCGCGCTATCTCGCGGTGTCGTGCTGGACGGCGTCCAGCAGGCAGCTCCGCAGCCAGCGGTGAGCGGCATCCGCGTCCATGCGCGGATGCCACAGCATGGACACGGTGAAGGGTGGCATCGCGAAGGGCAGCGCGAAAGTGTGCATGCCGCTGCGCAGGCTGCCCGTGTGCCGCTCGGGTACGGTTGCGATCAGGTCTGACCCGCGCGCCAGCGCCAGCGCGGCCGAAAAGCCGCTCGCGCTGGTGGCGATGCTGCGTTCCCGCCCTGCGGTGGCCAATGCGGCGTCCACCGGCCCGCTGTCCCGGTTGCGCCGGGATATCTGAATGTGGCGCGCCTTGGCATAGCGGGCCAGTGTGATCTTGCTGGCTGCCAGCGGATGGCCCTTGCGCACCACGCCAACGAATCGATCTTGAAACAAGGCGCGTGTGCGCAGTTCGGGGCTGGCCGCGTCGCCGACCACGCCGGTTTCCAGGTCGACGTTGCCTTCGCGCAGTGGGGCGCTGTCCTTGTCGGTTTTCTGTACAAAGCGCAGCCGCACGCCGGGGGCTTCATGGGCGGTACGCGCGAGCAGGCGCGCCCCGAAATTCTCGACGAAACCGTCGCTTGCGCGCAGCGTGAAAGTGCGCGTCAGCCGCGCCAGGTCAGGCTGCGCGGCGGGACGCAGCACCGCTTCCACCTCCTGCACCAGCCCATGAACCTGACCGCGCAGTTCCAGGGCGCGCGGCGTGGGCACCAGCCCGCGTCCGGCACGCACCAGCAGCGGGTCGCCGGTGGTGTCGCGTAGCCGCGCCAGGGCGCGGCTCATGGCGGACGGGCTCAGGCGCAGGCGCCGCGCCGCGCGCGCCACGCTGCCTTCATCCAGCAGCACGTCCAGCGTGATAAGCAGATTCAGATCGGGATGGTCCATGCGGCAAACGTAGCATGCCGCCGGGTGCTGCGGGAGTTTTGACATGGCGTCTGGTGCAGGTATTCAGTGCAATTGCTGCGTCTTCCGCTTGGTGTGGCGCACGCCTAGGATGTGCGAAAGGGCGCCGTGTTGGCGTCCCGCCTTTCTTGCAGGCCCGTTCATGCCCACCACTTGTCCCGCAGTTCCTGTGCCGCCCCGACCAGCCCCCCGGCTGTTGGCGTGCCTGTCTTTATGCATGTTGTTGCCCGCGCTGGGCGCCAGCATTGCCAACGTGGCCTTGCCGACGCTGTCAGTGGCGTTGGATGCGCGCTTTCAGGACGTGCAGTGGATTGTGCTGGCCTACCTGCTGGCCATCACCACGCTGATTGTCAGCGTGGGGCGGCTGGGAGATCTGCTGGGACGGCGGCGGTTAATGCTGGCGGGAATCGGGCTGTTCACCGTGGGGTCGCTGGCCTGCGGCGCGTCGCTCGGCTTGGGCGGATTGATTGCGGCGCGCGCGGTGCAGGGCCTGGGCGCGGCGATCATGATGGCGCTGACCATGGCGTTCGCCAGCGCGTCCGTGGCCAAGGAGAAGACGGGTAGCGTCATGGGGCTGATGGGGACGATGTCGGCCATCGGTACCGCCTTGGGGCCGACGTTGGGCGGGCTGTTGATCGGGGCGTTTGGCTGGCCTTCGATTTTTCTGATCAACGTGCCGCTGGGCGTGTTGGCATTCGGGCTGGCGTGGGTTCATTTGCCCAAAGACGGCGCGCAAGGCGGCCCGGTGCACTCGCTGCAAGCCGTGCCTTCAAGAGCACCCTTCGATGTGCCCGGCTCGGCGCTGTTGGCGTGCGGCATCGCCGCCTACGCATTGGCGATGACCGCCGGTGGCGGCTTCGGGGCCGCCAATGCCGCGCTGCTTGCTGCGGCGGCCATGGCCGGCGGGGCGTTCGTGTGGCGTCAAGCTCGGGCAGCGTCCCCGCTTATCCAACTGTCGCTGTTTCGCCAACCCGCGTTAAGCGCGGGCGTGGCGACGAACGGGTTGGTGTCTACCGTGATGATGACGACGCTGGTCGTGGGGCCGTTCTACCTGGGCGGCGCGTTGGGCCTGGACACCGCGGGGGTAGGCCTGGTGATGTCGTGCGGCCCTGTCGTCGCGGCGCTGGTGGGGGTGCCGGCCGGGCGGGCGGTGGACCGGTTTGGCGCGCAACGTGTGATGCTGGCCGGCTTGGTGGCGATGACCGCCGGCGCGGCGGTGCTGCCGTGGGTGCCGGCCGCCTTTGGCATTGCGGGGTACGTGGCGCCGCTGGCTGTGATCACCAGCGGCTATGCGCTGTTTCAGGCCGCCAACAGCAGCGCCGTCATGGGCAGCGCGCAGGCGGACCAGCGCGGGGCGGTGTCGGGCGTCTTGAACTTGTCGCGCAACCTGGGGTTCATTACGGGCGCGTCGTTGATGGGCGCCGTGTTTGCGTGGGGCGCTGGCAGTGTCGACCTGCGGTTGGCGTCGCCCGCCGCGTTGGCGGCGGGCATGCGGTGGACCTATGCGCTGGCCGTGGTGCTGCTGTGGGTGGCGGTAGCCATAGCCATCAAGGGCCGCGACCGCGCGCGGTCTGCCGCCCTGACCGGAGCCTGATCGGCAGGCGCCAGGACGCGCGGCTAGAACGACACCATGTCGGCCGGGTTCAGGATGCCCATCACACCCAGCGCACCCTTGATCAGCGGGATGGCCACGGGCGACAAGTGGCGTCCCAGCGGGATGCCCGCATGGTCAAAGCGCGTCAGCATGGCGTAGTCGGTGTTGCGGCCGGTGACGTCATCGCTGATGGCGCGGCCGATGCGCACCGTTTGCGCCACGCCGTGGCCGCTCCAGCCGTGCACCATGTACACGGGCACATCGCCCGCGCTCTTGCGGCTGTCGGTCGCGCCGTTCAGCGTCAGGTCGCTGATGCCGCTCCAGGAATATTCCAGCGCCGGGTTTTCCAATTGCGGGAACACGGTCTTGATGCGATCCAGCAGGTAGTTGTTGACGTCGCGCGGCGACCACGAGTTACCGGTGCCCTGGCCTCCGAACAGCAGCCGGTTGTTGCGCACCGGCCGGTAGTAGTCGATTTGCAGCTGCGTGTCGTAGATGGGCAGGCCGGACGGGATCAGCGCGTTCAGCGTATCGCCCAGCGGCGGGGTAACGGCCACGTAGGTGAAGAACGGCACGGTGGTTGAGCTACCCGGCATGAACTGGAAGGTGGCGCTGTGCACGGCCAGCACCACGGCGCGGCGTGCCTTGATGGCGCCTTGCGCCGTGGTCACGCGCGTATTGCCCGGCGATTCGTCGATGGCTTGCGCGGCGGTGTTGTCGTAGACGCGGCCGCCCAGTTTGACGAAGGCGTGGATCAGACCTCGCAGCAGCGCCAAGGGCTGCACCTGGCCGCCGCCGCTGTCGATGGCCGCGCCGAAATAGATGTCGGACTTCACGTACTGTTCTTTCAGTTCGTGCCTGCCGATGATCTTGACGGCGTCGTCGCCCAGCCGCCGGCGCGCGTCGGCATTTTCAACCAGCGCGCCCATATGGCCCGCATGCACCGCCGCCGTGACGTGGCCGCGCTTGCGGTCGCAATCGAAGCCGTAGCGCTCGCGCAGGCCGTCCACCGTTTCCATGGCTTCGACCGAGGCAAAGCGCCACAGCCGCCGCGCGTCGTCCAACGGCAGGTTGTCCAGCATCGTGCCCGCTTCCCAGCGCGCCAGGCCCGGTGTCATCTGGCCGCCGTTACGGCCCGATGCGCCCGAACCGATATGGTCTTTTTCGATCAGCACCACATCGACGCCGGCTTCGGCCAGGTGCAAGGCGGTGGACGCGCCCAGCAGGCCGCCTCCGATGACGACCACTTCGCAGTCCACATCGCCCGGCAGCGGGCCGAAGGCGGGCCACTCGGACAGCGAGGCCTCGTAGTAGTTGGCGGGCATGGGGTCGGTGGGTTTGGCGTCGTGCCGCCAGTTCCAGATGCGCGGATCAATGCCCAGCCGGGTGGGTATCGGCTGGGCATCGTGCAGCAATTGGGCGGGCGGCAGCATGGTGTCGCGGGGCGGCACACTGGCGTAGGCGGTGGTCAAGGCGTGCGAGGTCGCGGGCCACAAGCCCAGTGCGCCGACGGCGGTGGCCGTCGTTGTGGCCGCCGCTGTCTTGAGGATGAATTCGCGTCGATTCAATGTCATGTCGATGTTCCTGGAATCGGAAAAGGGCTCAGGCCGTGGGGGCCGGGCCGAAGCGGTTGCGGCCGGGAGCGCCGGCGGGCAGCATGAAGGGCTGCAACAGCAGCGTGCCGATGACGGGCACGGCATGCAGCAAGCCCCACCAGCCGCTGCGGCCGGTGTCGTGCAGGCGGCGGATGGTGACGGCCAGCGCGGGCAGCAGCGTCAGCAGCAGAAAGCCCGCCGTGTACCAGCCAAACAGGATTTCAGGGTTGGCGATGGCCAGCGCGCGTTCCACCGCCGAGATCGCCAACACGGCCATCAGCTGGAACAGCACGAAGTACCAATATTCGCGACGCCGTGCGCGGCCTTGGAAGACGGCGTAGTGTTTGAGGGCTTGCAGATACCACTTCATGGGGGGTCTCCTGGTTTGTAAAGATGTGCGCCATCCGCGCCGGGCGTGAGCGCGGGCGGCGTCATCGGCGCGCGGGGGCGCCAAGGGATTGCAAAGAATTAAGGGAAGGGGCGTGGGCGCGGGCGGGCGTCGTGCCGGCGCGTCGGACCCCTCAGCTGCCGGGGCTGTGCGCCAGTCCGGGCAGGCTGGGCTGGCCGGCGTGGCCGCCCGCCGCGTGTGATGGCGGGGCGGGCAGCACCGCCAGGCGTAGCGCGCCGGGGGCGCCGATAAGGCGGTCACCGTGTTGCGGCTGCCACAGGCTGCCGGTGCGAATGCGGTGGGCGGTGGACATGACCACGCGCGAATCCGCGTTCAGCACCAACGCGGGCTTGCCGATGCGCCGCAACGCGGGCAGCAGCATGCGGTCCAGCGTGGAGACCAGGACATCCACGGCGGCTACGCCGGCGAACGCCTGGCGGACCAGCACGGGGTGCGCGGCGGTGATGGTGTAGGCGCCGTTGCAGATGTAGTCCACGTAGGGGCCTTCGATAACGGGAAGATGGCGGCGCGCGGGCTGGTCGAACCAGGCGAACGCGCGAAAATCCAGCCGCCGCCGCGTTTCCTGATTGCGTTCCAGGGGGACGTGTTGCAGGGAGCGCCCCTCTTGCTGCCACCATTCCAGCGTCCAGTAGCCGTCATCGGTGTCGGCATGCGCTTCAAAGCTGGCGAAGCCCGCGCCGTTGCACCAGGGGTTCAGTTGCAGCGCCACCTGGATGTGGGTTTGCAGCGCGCGGCGATGGTCCGCCGACAGCCGCAGGCCGCTACCGGGCGTCGGGGTCTGGCCCGACAGAATCTGCGCGGCGGCCTCGGCCAGCGCGGCGGCGGTGTTCCGGGCGTCGTTCACGACGCAGTCCAGAATGCCGTGGGCCCGGTCGATATGCGCGTCTTCGTTCATCTGCCGTCTCCTGTAGCCAAGGTTGCCGCCGGCGTTCAGCGGCCCTAGGTCTGTTGTGGCGGCGGCGCCGTGGCGTCCAACCGCAGTTTGTGTTCAAGCAGGTGGTCCGTCTGCGTGCTGATCATGTCCAGGGCAAGCGCGCTGCCGGCAAGATCGTCGCCCGCTTGCAGCGCCGCTTGCAGCCGGCGATACGCCGCCACCATCTCGGCGTGCACTGACCCGTGCGGATACAGCGCGGCAACCAGCGGCGCCCATTCCGCCTGGATTTCAAGCTCTTGGTTGGCCAGCCGCGCCGACTGCGCGTGCGTGGCCAGCAGCAGCAGGCAACGCATGTCCGCCTGCGCGCGCGCCTGCGCCGCCTTAGCCGCTTCGAACTGGTCGATCTCTTGCGCCAGGCGCCGGTGATCGTCAGCCGTTGAACGCTGCGCGGCCAGCTTGGCGCTGTGGCCGATCACGGCGCAATGCAGCTCGCCCAGGTCGGCCAGATCGCCCGGCGTGGCCAGGCGCAGCGGATGGCGGTCGTGCATCATCTGCGCCGGCACGGGGCACACGAAGCTGCCCCCATTGCGCCCGCGCCGGGTGTCGATCAGCTGGCGCGCGCGCAAGGTGTTCAAGGCCTCGCGCACGGTTACGGGCGACACGCCCATCAGGCGCGACAACTCGTTCTCGTTGGGCAGCTGCTCGTCGGGATGCAGCAGGCCGGCGACGATCGCGTTGCTGAGGCGTTCGACGACCTGCTCCGAGCGCGTGCCTTGGCCAATCGGTGCATAGACGATGGCGTGGGCGGTCATGGGGGGCTCCGGCGCGAATGGAAAACGTGCATCATGCCACGGCGCTAGAAGATGCCGTGGCGATGCAGCGCCTGGCTGTCGTCGGGCACGGGCGCGATGGCATCCCAGAGTTCGACGACCTTGCCGTCTTGCACGCGCCACAGTTCAAAGTAGGCGTGGCGCTGGTCGGCGATGCTGCCCTCGGAATGCGTCAGCACGAAGTCGCCTTCGGCCACGCAGCGATGGATGCGGCTGTATTGCAGGCCCTGGCCGGATTCGCGCAGCTGGTTCAGAAAGCCGATGACGGCTGCCGTGCCGTCGGCAATGTCCGGGCTGTGCTGGTGGAAGGCTTCGCCGTTGCAGTTGTCGATGAACGCTTGATAGTCGCCTTCGATCAGGGCGCGAGTGAAAAAGCCCAGCACCAGCGCTCGGTTTTCATCGACGTCCTGGTCGGCGCGCGGTTGCGTCGGGCCGTCCAGCTGGGTGCGGCCACTGGCGTTGGGCGGCGCTTCGGGCACCAGGCCGTCCCAATGTTCGACGATGCGGTTGTCGGCCACGCGATAGATGTCAAAGCCGACCAGCGGCTGTTCGCCCAGGCCGGTGTAGCGGCCGTGGATGGCGACCAGGTCGCCGTCCACCAGCACGCGGTGGGCCTCGTGCTTCAGGTCGGGATGTTCCTGGACCAGCATGAACAGGCCGTCCAGCCCGTTTTTGACCAAGGGGGAATGCTCGATGAAGCGCGGCGAGAAATAGCGTTCCAGCGCGCCGGTGTCGCGCAGCGTGAACAATTCATGGTGCGCGCGGGCAACGCGTTCGCGCAGCGCATCGGCTTGGGTGGTGGGCGTGTGTTGGGTGCTCATGATGTTTCCCCGGTCAGTCGTGCGCGCTCATCACGTGCTTGACGCGCGTGTATTCCTCGAAGCCATAGGCGGACAAGTCCTTGCCATAGCCCGACCGCTTGAAGCCGCCGTGCGGGGCTTCGGCGGTCAGCGGAATGTGCGTGTTGATCCATACCGTGCCGAAGTCCAGCTCGCGCGACAGGCGCTGCGCACGGCCGTGATCGCGTGTCCAGACGCTGGCGGCCAGGCCGTATTCCACGTCGTTGGCCATGGCGATGGCCTGTTCTTCGCCAGCAAACTTCTGCACCGTAATGACGGGGCCGAAGACTTCGGTCTGGATGGCTTCGTCCTGCTGTTGCAGGCCGGTGATGACGGTGGGTTCGAAGTAGTATCCGGCGCGCGCGGCCTGGCGGCCGCCGGTTTCAACGCGGGCGTGGGCAGGCAGGCGGGTGATGAAGCCCTGCACGCGTTCCAGCTGCGCGGCATTGTTCAGCGGACCGTACAGCGCCTCCTGATCGTCGGGGTCGCCAAAGCGGGTGTCGATAGCCGCGGCCACCAGCTTGGTGACGAACGCGTCGTGCACGGATTCAGCCACGATGACGCGGGTGGCGGCGGTGCAATCCTGCCCCGCATTGAAGAAGCCCGTCAGCGCAATGTGTTGCGCGGCGCGGTCCAGGTCGGTGTCTTCAAAGACGACGACCGGCGCCTTGCCGCCTAGTTCCAGATGTGCGCGGGTCAGGTTGGCGGCGGCGGACGCGGCCACTTGCAGGCCGGCTCGCACCGAACCGGTGATGGACACCAGCGCGGGGGTCTTGTGCGACACCACCTTGGCGCCCGTGGCGGCATTGCCCAGCACCACGTTGAACGCGCCGGCGGGGAAGAACGGCGCGGCCAGTTCGGCCAGCAGCAAGGTGCTTTCGGGCGTGGTGTCGCTGGGCTTGAGCACTACCGTGTTACCCGCTGCCAGGGCCGGCGCGATCTTCCAGACGGCCATCATCAGAGGATAGTTCCAGGGGGTGACCTGGCCCACCACGCCCAGCGGTTCGCGGCGGATGCTGGACGTCAAACCTTCCATGTATTCGCCCGTGGCCTTGCCCTCCAGAAAGCGCGCGGCGCCGGCAAAGAAACGGATCTGGTCGACGCAGACCGCGACTTCTTCAGAGGCGATCAGGTGCTTGAGCTGACCGGTGTTGCGGCTCTGGGCTTCGACCAGGCGGTCGCTGTTGGCCTGGACGGCGTCGGCCAATTTCAATAACGCCTGCTGGCGCGCGGACGGCGTGCTGCGGCCCCAGATCTTGAAGGCCGCGCTGGCGGCGGCGTAGGCGGCATCGACGTCGGCGGCGTTGGCGTTGGGAGAGCGGGCGATAGGCTGGGCGGTGACCGGGCTGATCAGGTCGAAGTATTCAGAGCCCGTGGATTCGGCGTACTGGCCGTTGATGAAATGCTTGAGGGTGGGCAGCGCCATGGTTTGTCTCCCGGAGGGTTGTTCTGGTTTGGGTTTTTCTAGCGGGTGGGCCAGCGCATTGGCTGACGGGTGGGCTAGCGATAGTTATATTCTCTGAGGTTATAGGTATTTATTCTGCTGGGGTTAACCCTGGATGTGAGCCCCATGCAAAGCGCCCGGGCGCGAGGCCCGGGCGTTGGGTGCAAAGCAAATGCGGGGAGAGGCTATTCCGCTTTCAGTCCGGCCTGGATGATCAGCGGTTGCCACTTCAGCCGTTCGCTACGCGCAAAGGCTTCCAGTTCAGCGGGCGTGCCGCCGCCGGGCTCGTGGCCAAGTTCCAGCAGGCGTTGGCGCACTTCGGGCTGCGCCAACGCCTTGGCAAGTTCCGCGTTCAACTTCTGCACCACGGCGGGCGGCGTGCCCTTGGGGGCGTACAGGCCGTTCCACGCAATTACCTGGAAGTCGGGCAGGCCTTGCGCCGACACCGGTTTCACGCCCGGCAACAAGGCGGATTCCTTCAACGACGTGACGGCCAACGCGCGCAGCTTGCCGCTGGTAATGAACGAGCGCGCGGCGCTGACGGTGTCGATGCCCAGCTGCACCTGGCCGCCCATCAGGTCCGTGGTGGCGGTTGCCGAACCCTTGTACGGAATGCCCCGGATGCTGGCCACGCCTTGTTGCTTGAGCAATTCGAACACCAGCCGCGCCGTGGTGCTGGGCATGCCGACATTGACGCTGTCGGCCTTGGACTTCGCGGCGTCTTGCAGGTCGGACAGGCTGTTGTAGGGCGAGCCGGGCGCGGTCAGCAACACCATCGGAAACGAGCTGACCAGCATGATGGGCGCGAAGTCTTTCGCGGGGTCGAAATTGGTGGACGCATAGATGTACTGATTCAGCACGTGCGTGCCGTTGGTGCCCATCAGCAAGGTGTAGCCGTCGGGGGCGGCGCGAGCCGCTTCGGACGCGCCGATGTTGCCGCCCGCGCCCGGCCGGTTTTCGACAATGAACGGCTGGCCCATGCTGCGCGCCAGATACTCGCCTAGATACCGGGCGGCCACGTCGGTGCCCTGTCCCGCCTGGTAGGGCACGATGATGCGCACCGGCTTTGAGGGATAGCTGTCCGCGGCCGACACCGGCTGTGCGAACAGAACGGATGCCGCCAGCGCGGCGATCATGCGTAAGGGTTTCATGGTGGTCTCCTGGATTTTTTTATAGGGTCGTGATGCCGCGGACGCGGATGCTGCCGTTGCCGCGGTGCTGCTGCTGCTGCTGCTGCTGCCGTCGTTGCTGTTGCTGCCTGCTATCGCTTGCGCGCGGGCCCGAGCGGCAAGACGCCGTCTGCGCGCAACCCGGCGATGTGCGTGTCGTCATACCCCGCCTCCCGCAAGACTTCATCAGTGTGTTGCCCAAAGCCGGGCGGGGGGCGGCCGATGCGCGTGGGCGCTTCGGACAAGCGCGTGGCCGGTCCAATGCCTTGATAGCCGTCGCGCGACACGCGCATGCCGCGATGCACCGCGTGCGCCTGTTCAAACGCTTCGGGCACGCTGTTGATGGGGCCGGCCGGCACGCCCAGCCGCATCAGGTCGTGGCAGAGATCGGCACGCGAGCGGTGGGCCAGCGCTTGCTCGATGGCGGCGCGCAAGGCGTCGCGGTGGTCCAGCCGCTGGCGGTTGGTGGCAAAGCGCGCGTCCTCCAGCAAGGCGCCCAACCCGGCGTAATCGCAGAATTTGCGGAACTGGCGGTCGTTCACCACACCCAGAAAAATCTCGCCGTCGCGGCATGCAAACCGGTCGTATGGCGCGATATTCGGATGCGCGCTGCCCATCAGCGCGGGCGTCTGGCCCGTGTGCATCCAGTTGGCCGCGTGCGGCACCAGCAGGCTTAACGCGGTGTCGAACAAGGTCACGTCCACGCGCTGGCCCTGACCCGTGCGTGCGCGGTGGTACAGCGCCAGCAAGATGCCCGACTGCGCGGTGTAGCCGGTCAGGTGGTCGACGATGGGGATGCCGATGCGCGTCGGGCCGCCGGCCGCGTCACCGTTCACGCTCATCAAGCCGCACATGGCTTGCAGGATGGCGTCGTAGCCGGGCATGCCGCCCAGCGGGCCGTCTTCGCCAAAGCCTGAAATGGCGCAATAGATCAGCTGGGGAAAGCGCGGCTTCAAATCAGTTTCGTAATCCAGGCCCCACTTGGCCATGGTGCCGGGCAAGAAATTCTCGACCAGCACATCGGCCTCTTGCAGCAGGCGCAGCAGGACGTCGCGACCGCCGGGCAAGGACAAGTCCAGGCCAATGGCGCGCTTGCCTCGGTTGACCGCGGTGAAGTAGGCGGCGTCGCCGTCCGCGTTGACGGGCGGGCCTAGTGCTCGGGTTTCGTCGCCACCGGGCGGCTCGACCTTGATGACGCTAGCGCCCTGGTCGGACAACATCTGCGTGCAGAGCGGCCCGGCCAGCACCCTGGATAGATCGATGACCCGAATGCCTTCCAGCGCGCCGGCGGCGCGGGCGGGCGGGGCGTGTGCAGCATGCTCCGATGAACCAGACATCATTGACCTCGGTTTGGTCATGTCGGACGCGCGGGCGGCAAACCCGCGCGCGATCATGGCAAGCAGCGGCGGCCGGTCAGCCGTCGGAAATCAGGCAGCGGGGCGCGCGCTGCGCCCGCGCCGCCCATGCATCATGCAGTCATGAGGGCCATGTGCGCGATACGGCTTACGCACGGGTGGGCAATTCAACCACGCCCGAGCCCAGCACGGACAACTCATCGTCCTGGTTGCGCGCTTCCTGTTCGATTTCCACCAGGTGCCGGCCGTCTTCCACGTACTTGCGCTTGACGCGGCCCTTGAAGAACAGCATGTCGCCCTCGGGGTTGTGGCGGCGAATCTTGCACGTGGACTTGCGGAGGAAACCGTCATCGCCCATCCAGTTCGTCAGGTGATGCGTCAACCACGAATTGCGTTCCGGACCGTAGTCGTAGGCGCCCGGCGCGCCCACTTCCAGCGCGAATTCTTCTTCCCAGTGCACGCGTTCCGGCACGTCGGGAATGCCGAAGCGGTTGGTGATGCCCACGCCCGGGTGCGCGTCAATCAGTTGCCAGGCCAGCTTGTTGGCGCGGATGTACAGGCCGCCCCAGCCTTGCGCGTAGGCAATGAAGCCGGTCACCGTCATGGGGCCCTTGAACATCACGGGCAATTCTTCGCCTTCCTTCACGTCTTCCCAGTAACGGGGCGTGGCGCCGCGCACTTCTTCCTGCGCGTACAGCTTGTACGCTTCCTTGATTTCTTCAGGGCTGTAGCGGCGCGGTTCGCGGGCGCGCACTTCCTTGTACTTGCTGCCTTGTTCGCGGGCGTGGTCGCGTTCGGTGCGAAAGCACCAGCTGTCGGCCTCGGCCACCTTGTCGCCGTCCTGGTTGAAAAAATCCACGTGATAGATCTGTTGCACGGCGCGGCCGGCAAAGCGCGTCTGGTGTTCAACCAGGTCTTTAAGGTGTGCTTCGGTCGAGATCACGTCGTTGCGCTTGACGGTCTTGTGCCAGGTCCAGTCGGCCCCTGACCACATGGCGTGCACGCCGGGCAGGCCACCCACGTAGCCCGACACGATGCGGCTGGTGGAAAACAAAAAGCTGGGCAAGGCGATGATGCCGCCATGCTGCGTCTTGGCGGCGTAGTCGGGGTCCGACCACAGCGGGTTGTCATCGCCGATGCCGTGCGCGTAGTGGCGGATGTTGTCGCGCGTGGCTTCGTAGCACCACGGTTCGGCGGTGGCGCCGATCTTCACGCCGATCCGCGCGCGCAGTTCGTCCAGGCCGCGCTCGGTGATCTTCGGGAAGCTGCGTTCGGTCTTCGTGGGGGCCTGGGCTTGGGGCTGCACTTGCGGTTTGGTTTCGGTCAGCATGATGTCTCCTGGGGATGGGTCATACGTGCGCGGCGGGCGCGGCGGGTGTTTTGTTGGTGGGGGCGTCGGTGGAGCCGTCGGTAGGGGTGTCAGGGGAGGTGGCGGCGTTGATGTTCGCGGAGGGCGCTGCAAGTTCCTGTTCGCGCAGTTTGCGGCGATGAATCTTCCCGGCTGGCGTCTTGGGCAGCTCAGGCACAAACACCACCTGGCGCGGATATTCGTGTTGCGCCAATTGGCTGCGCACGGTGTTCTGGATTTCTTCCACGAAGGCGTCGTCACCCGGCCGGGCCGACACCACGAACGCCTTGACGACCTGGCCGCGCAGCGCGTCGGGCACGCCGATGGCGGCGGCTTCGGTGACGTCGCGGTGTTTCAGGATGGCGTCTTCGATTTCAACGGCGCTCATCGTCCACCCGGCGGAAATGATGACGTCGTCGGCGCGGCCGCCATGCCAGAAATAGCCGTCTTCGTCGACGCGGCCCAAGTCCTTGGTGGCTACCCAGGCGTCGCGTCGCCACAGTTTCAGTTCGCCCGTCACCCCGGGCGGGCAGGGCGCGCCGTTGGCATCCTGCACCTGGACGCGCAAGCCGGGCACGGGCTTGCCCAGCGATCCCGCCTTGACGGTGAAGTCTGGCGCGCCCGGGTAGTTCACCAGGCACACGCCGATTTCCGTCGTGCCGTACATGCTGCACACCGGGCGTCCAAAGGTTGCCTGGACAAAGGCAGAGGTCTCGCTGTCGATGGGTTCGCCGGTAAAAGACACCTTGTCTATCTGGTAGCGATATTGGCCCGCCGCGCCAGAGTTGCGCATCATCCGGTAATGCGTGGCGGCCGCCGAGATGTTGTTGAACGCGTGGTCCTGCAAGGCTTGCAGCAGGCGTTCGGCGTTGAACTTGCCGGCATAGGCGCCGATGGTCACGCCCATCGCCAGGGGCGCCAGCGTGCCGTGCCACAGGCCATGCCCCCACGCCGGGGATGATGGGCACATGTAGCGGTCGCCGGGGCGCACGCCGGTGCCGTACAGCGCGGCCAGCATCAAGGTGACCAGCGCGCGATGCGTGTGGCGCACGGCGTCGGGCAGTTCGCGGGTGGTGCCCGATGTGTACTGGAAGATGGCCAGGTCATCGGCTTGCGTGTTGCAGTCGTATTGCGCGGGGAATCGGTCCAGCGATGTCAGGAATGCGTCGTCCGCGATCACCACGCGCATGTCGTCGGCGGCCGGCACCATCGGCGCCTTGTCGGCGTTGGTGACCAGCATGCGCGGCTGGCAATCCTGCACGCGCAGCCGGATGCCGTCCGGCCCAAACAGGGTGAACAGCGGCACCGCGATCGCGCCGCGCTTCATGGCGCCGAACATGGCCACATAGAACGCCAGCGACGGTTCCAGCATGACGGCCACGCGGTCGCCGGCGCCGATGCCCTGATCCGCCAGGTAGTGCGCAAAGCGCGAGGACGCCTGGGCGATCTGTTGGAAGCTGAAGGTTTCATCAGCGCCGGTTGCACGCACCAGGATGATCGCGGGCTGGTCCTTGTGCGCGTGCCGGTCGATGCATTCGTGCGCAATGTTCATGCGGTCGCGGTTGCCATCGAACAACTCCCAAAGCTTCTCGGAAGTGCAAAGCGCGTGCGCGTCGGCGTATGAGGTGGTCTGCGTCAGCATCGTCATGTCGTCGTACCTGTGTGGGTCTGGCAAGCCGTTGAAGCGACTATGCGCGCCGGCTTTTAAATTGTCAATGACGTTTATCGGTTGTATATAGACAATTATCGGCGCCAATTAGGGGACGCGTTTTGTCCCGCGCAAGGTATGCTTGCCGCAATAAAAACCGGAGAGCCCGATGAGTGAAGCCAGTTCCCAGGAATCCACCGCCGCAGCGGGGCCGCGCGTGCGCCCCGTGCCGGCGGTAACGCGGTCAATCGCCATCTTGCGATTGCTGGGCCGTGGCGGCGAGGCCATGACCTTGAAGGCCATCTCGCAGGAGCTGGGCATGGTCACCAGCACCTGCCTGCACATACTTCGTGTGCTGGTGGAAGAAGGCTTGGTGAAGGTCGACACCGGCACCAAGCGCTACAGCCTGGGCGTGGGCATGTTGACCCTGGCGCGCAGCGTGATCGAAAGCAGCCCCTTCCCGGCGTTGGTGCAGCCGGTGCTGGACAAGCTGTCCAGCAGCGCGAACGTCACGGCCATCGGCGTCGAGGTCGCGGGCAGCGAACACATGGTGGTGCTGGCGCTGTCGCGCTCGACCGCGCCCTTCCGTCTGCACGTGGACGTGGGCAGCCGCTTCCCCGCGCTGATCAGCGCAACGGGCCGTTTGGTGGCCGCGTTTTCAGACCTGTCGGACAAAGAACTGGAACGCCGATTCAAGGCGTTGCGCTGGGATCAGGCGCCCGCCTATGCGGAGTGGAAAGCCGACATCGACGCGGTGCGGCGCGAGGGCTATAGCCTGGATCGCAACCACTACATCAACGGCGTCGTCGTCATCGCCGTGCCCGTGCTCGACAGCCACAAGCGCATGACGCATTCCCTGGTGGCCGCGGGCCTGGCCGAACAACTGGACGACGCCCGCGCGCACGCGCTGGCCAAGGAATTGCAAGCGGAAGCGCACACGCTGTCGCAACTGCTGTCCACACGGAGCTGACGCCATGTCGCACCCCGCCAATCCCGAATCCCTTGCCGCCGATGGCTGGCACCGCAAATCACTACCCGGCTTCGCCGGACTGATCGGCCCCTTGTGGGTTCGCAAGGAAGGGCAGGCGTGGGCCTACGGACTCTTGGCCACCGAGAACCACCTGAACCCGGCAGGCGTCGTACACGGCGGCTTGTTGACCGCGCTGCTGGACCACGGCTTAAGCGCCATCGCCTGGCAAGCCTTGGGCCGCCGCGCGTGCGTCACGGTGCAACTGGACACGCACTTCCTGGCGGCGGCACGCGCGGGACAGTTCCTGGAAGTGCGCGGAGACGTTCTGCGCGCCACGTCCAGCCTGGTGTTCATGCGGGGGGAGCTAAGCGTCGCCGGGCAGGTGTTGGCGACGGGGGCGGCGGTGTTGAAAGTGCTGGACCCAGGCCCAGGCGCGAAGCCCGCGCCTGCCTGATTGCGCCGCCCCGCCTTAGAAGCCGATTCGCGGCACGTGCACGCGGCCTTCCATCAGCACGCGCGCGCTGCGGCTCATGATGGCCTTGGTGACCTTCCATTCGCCGTCAACCAACTGCGCTTGTGCGCCTACGCGCAGCGTGCCGGAGGGGTGGCCGAAGTTGACGTTGTCGCGTTCGGTGCCGCCGGCGGCCAGGTTGACCAGCGTGCCCGGCACGGCTGCGGCGGTGGCGATGGCGACCGAGGCCGTGCCCATCATCGCGTGGTGCAGCTTGCCCATGGACAGCGCGCGCACCAGCACGTCGATATCGCCCGCGCCAATCTGCTTGCCGCTGGATGACACGTAGGCCTTGGGCGGCGCCACGAAAGCGACCTTCGGCGTGTGCTGGCGGCTGGCGGCTTCTTCCAGTTTTTCGATCAGGCCCATGCGCAGCGCGCCGTGCGCGCGAATGGTTTCAAAGCGCGCCAAGGCAGCGGCGTCGCTGTTGATGTCGTCTTGCAATTCCGTGCCGGTATAGCCCAGCGCAGCCGCTTCCAGGAAGATGGTCGGGATGCCGGAATTGATCATCGTGGCCTTGAACGTGCCCACGCCCGGCACTTCCAGGTCGTCCACCAGATTGCCCGTGGGG
Organism: Achromobacter sp. B7; assembly: GCF_003600685.1. NCBI lineage: Bacteria > Pseudomonadati > Pseudomonadota > Betaproteobacteria > Burkholderiales > Alcaligenaceae > Achromobacter > Achromobacter sp. B7. Next base: position 5,466,539 of record NZ_CP032084.1, on the reverse strand, counting down.
AACATCGAGCCGCCGTCCCCGTCTTCGGCCGGGTCCATGAATTCCAGGCGCAGTTCGGCGGCGGGAAAGGTCACGCCGTCCAGTTCGAAGTCGCCGGTTTCCTGCACCGCGCCGTCCGTCATGGGCACGTGAGCGATGATGGTTTTCTTGATGTTGGCCTGCCAGATGCGCACCACCGCCACGCCGTTGTCCGGCACGCGCGCCGGGTCGACCAGGCCGTTGGTGATGGCGAAGGGGCCGACGGCCGCCGACAGGTTGCCGCAGTTGCCGCTCCAGTCCACGAACGGCTGGTCAATGGAGACCTGGCCGAACAGGTAGTCCACGTCGTGATCCGGCTGCGTGCTTTTGCCGACGATGACGGTCTTGCTGGTGCTGGAGGTGGCCGCACCCATGCCGTCGATCTGCTTGCCGTAGGGGTCGGGGCTGCCGATCACGCGTAGCAGCAACGCGTCGCGCGCCGGGCCGGGCACGCGCGCGGATTCGGGCAGGTCGTCAAGCTTGAAGAACACGCCTTTGCTGGTGCCGCCGCGCATGTAGGTGGCGGTGATTTTGGTCTGAGGAGCATGAGCCATGGGGATGTCCTGGTGTCTGTGAGGTCAGGGCGGCGGTGCGCAGCCCGGTTTAGCCGGCCTTCTTGGTGTCGCCCGCAACGGATTCGGCTTCCAGGAAGTCCTGCGCAAAGCGTTGCAGCACGCCGCCGGCTTCGTAGATGGACACTTCTTCCGCGGTGTCCAGACGGCACGTCACCGGCACCTGCACGGTCTGGCCATCGCGGCGATGGATCACCAGCGTCAGGTCCGCGCGCGGTTGGCGTTCGCCGATCACGTCATAGCTTTCGGTGCCGTCCAGCGCCAAGGTCTTGCGGTTCACGCCCGGCTTGAATTCCAGCGGCAAGACGCCCATGCCGATCAGGTTGGTGCGGTGGATGCGTTCAAAGCCTTCGGCCACGATGGCTTCCACGCCCGCCAGCCGCACGCCCTTGGCCGCCCAGTCGCGCGATGAACCCTGGCCGTAATCGGCACCCGCCACGATGAGCAGCGGCTGCTTGCGATGCATGTACGTTTCGATGGCTTCCCACATGCGCATCTCGCGGCCTTCCGGCTCTACGCGCGCCAGCGATCCCTGCTTCACCGTGCCGTCTTCGTTGGTCACCATCTCGTTAAAGAGCTTGGGATTGGCGAAGGTGGCGCGCTGCGCGGTCAGGTGGTCGCCGCGATGGGTGGCGTAAGAGTTGAAGTCCTCTTCGGGCAGGCCCATCTTGTGCAGGTATTCGCCGGCCGCGCTGTCCATCAGGATGGCGTTGGACGGCGACAGGTGGTCGGTGGTGATGTTGTCGCCCAGCACCGCCAGCGGCAGCATGCCGCGCAGCGTGCGCTCGCCGGCCAGCGCGCCTTCCCAGTACGGCGGACGGCGAATGTAGGTGCTTTGCGGGCGCCAATCGTACAAGGGGCTGACGCCCGCTTTACGGTCTTCCTGAATGCCGAACATCGGCGCGTACACCTTGCGGAACTGCTCGGGCTTGACCGCCGTCTTGACCATGGCGTCGATCTCTTCGTCGCTGGGCCAGATGTCTTTCAGGCGAATCTCCTTGCCGTTGCCATCCACGCCCAGCACATCGCGTTCGATATCAAAGCGGATGGTGCCGGCAATCGCATAGGCCACCACCAGCGGAGGCGACGCCAGGAACGCTTGCTTGGCGTACGGATGGATGCGGCCGTCAAAGTTGCGGTTGCCGGACAGCACGGCCGTGGAATACAGATCGCGGTCGATGATTTCCTGCTGGATGACCGGGTCCAACGCGCCCGACATGCCGTTGCACGTGGTACAGGCGAAGGCGACGACGCCGAAGCCCAGCGCTTCCAGATCCGGCAACAGCCCGGCTTCCTCCAGGTACAGCTGCACCGCCTTGGAGCCGGGCGCCAGCGAGCTCTTCACCCACGGCTTGCGGGCAAGGCCGGCGCGGCGCGCATTGCGTGCCAACAGGCCGGCGGCAATCACGTTGCGCGGGTTGCTGGTGTTGGTGCAGCTGGTGATGGCGGCAATGATGACGGCGCCGTCGGGCATCAAGCCCGGTGCGTTTTCGACCACGCCGGAAATACCACGTTCGGCCAGGTCCGAGACGGGCAGGCGGCGGTGCGGATTGGACGGGCCGGCCAGCGTGCGCACGACCGTCGACAGGTCAAAGCGCAGCACGCGTTCGTATTCGGCGGTCGCCAGGCTGTCGGACCACAGGCCCGCCGTCTTGGCGTAGGTTTCCACCAGCGCAATCTGTTCGTCTTCGCGGCCGGTCAGGCGCAGGTAGTCGATGGTCTGCTGATCGATCGAGAACATGGCGGCGGTGGCGCCGTATTCGGGAGCCATGTTCGAAATGGTGGCGCGGTCGCCCAAGGTCAGGCTGGCGGCGCCTTCGCCGAAGAACTCCAGATATGCGCCCACCACTTTTTCTTTGCGCAGGAACTCGGTCAGCGTCAGCACCACGTCGGTGGCGGTAATGCCCGGCTGCGCGCGGCCGGTAAGTTCCACGCCGATGATGTCCGGCAGGCGCATCCACGAGGCGCGGCCCAGCATCACGTTTTCGGCTTCCAGCCCGCCCACGCCGATGGCGATCACGCCCAACGCATCCACGTGCGGCGTGTGGCTGTCGGTGCCCACCAGCGTGTCCGGGAACGCCACGCCGTCCTGCGTGTAGATCACGGGCGACATCCGTTCCAGGTTGATCTGGTGCATGATGCCGTTGCCCGGCGGCACCACTTCGATGTTGCGAAAGGCCTGCTTGGTCCAGTCGATGAAATGGAAGCGGTCTTCGTTGCGGCGGTCTTCCACCGCGCGGTTGCGGGCAAAGGCGTCGGGGTCGGTGCCGTCAAATTCCACCGCCAGCGAATGGTCCACGATCAACTGCACCGGCACCACCGGGTTGACCTTGGCCGGGTCGCCGCCTTTTTCAGCGATGGCGTCGCGCAGGCCCGCCAGGTCCACCAGCGCGGTCTGGCCCAGGATGTCATGGCACACCACACGCGCGGGAAACCACGGAAAGTCCAAGTCGCGGCGACGCTCGATCAGTTGCTTGAGCCCATCCGTCAACATCGCCGGGTCACAGCGGCGCACCAGGTTTTCGGCCAGCACGCGCGACGTGTACGGCAGGCCAGCGTAGGCGCCGGGCGCAATGGCTTCAACGGCGGCGCGCGCATCGAAATAATCCAGGCGGGTGCCGGGCAGGGTCTTGCGGTACGAGTGGTTCATCATGCCTCCGTGCGCGTCAGCGTGCTTTGCGCGATCTGTTGTTCGATGTTGATACGTGACGCGCGGATATGGCGGCGCATCAGGATTTCAGCCAGCTCGCCGTCGCGGTCTGCGATGGCGTCAAGAATGCGGTGGTGTTCGGCATAGGCCTGCCGGGGGCGGTTCGGCGTGGTCGAATACTGGATGCGGTACATGCGCGCCAGTTGGTAGAGCTCGTCGCACAGCATGCGAAACAGCATCTGGTTGCCGCTGCCCTTGACGATGCGGTAGTGGAAATCGTAATCGCCTTCCTGCTGGTAGTAACCCACGCCGGCTTGAAAAGCGGCATCGCGTTCGTGGGCGTGCAGTACCTCGCGCAGCTCGGCGATTTCAGACGGCGGCATGCGCTCGGCGGCCAGCCGGCATGCGGTGCCTTCCAGCGATTCACGAATCTCATAAAGCTCGGACAATTCCTGCTGCGACAAGGAGACCACCCGCGCGCCCGCATGCGGCACGCGCACCAGCAGCTTCTGGCCTTCCAGGCGATGCAGCGCTTCACGCAGCGGCCCACGGCTGACGCCATGGATACGCGCAAGTTCGGGTTCGGAAATCTTGCTGCCCGGGGCGATCTCGCCCTTGACGATGGCCGCCTGGATCTTCTTGAAGATGTGATCCGACAGCGTCTCGCCGTCCCCGGGCGCCGCGCCTGGCAGCGTCAGCACTTTGCTCATAGTGTCAACAATATGTCCGAATTGCGGGGTGAATATCGGGATAAAGCGTTGTGTGGACGCTGAATTGTCAACAATTTACCCCGCGGTGGGGCGGGGCGCAAGCTGGGGTAAAGCGGGTGCAAGCGGCCGGGGGCCGCCTGCGACAGGCACATCGACGCCAGGCTAGCGCTTGTGGTGCACCGCCTGCATGCCGTACACCCGCACCGGCAAGCCCACGTGGCGCGCCTTCAATTGCAGCGACAGATACTGCGAATAGTGCCGCGACTGATGCAGGTTGCCGCCATGGAACCACAGCCCTTCCTGCTGAGTCGGCTTCCACATGTTGCGCTGTTCGCCTTCCCACGGGCCGGGGTCCTTGGTGGTGTCCGATCCCAGGCCCCAGCACTTGCCTACCTTGTCGGCAACTTCCGGGCTGATCAGGTCGGCGGCCCAGCCGTTCATCGAGCCGTAGCCGGTGGCATACACAACCAGGTCCGCGGGCAAGGTCACGCCGTTGTTCAACACGACGGCATCGCGCGCCAGGTGGCTGACGTCGGTATTGGATTGCAGCTTCACGCTGCCGTCGATGATCAGGTCGCAAGCGCCCACGTCGATGTAATAACCCGAGCCGCGCCGCAGGTATTTCATGAAGAGGCCCGAGCCGTCGTCACCCCAGTCCAGCATGAAGCCGGCCTTCTCCAGCTTGCTGTAGAACTCGGCATCGCGTTCGCGCATCTGGTTGTAAAGCGGGATCTGGAACTGCGCCATGATCTTGTAGGGCAGCGACGCAAACGTCAGGTCGGCCTTGCGCGTGGTCATGCCGCTGGCCAGCGCTTTTTCGGAATACAGCCCGCCCAGCCCGATGTCCATCAAGGTGTCCGACCGCACGATGTGCGTGGACGAGCGCTGCACCATCGTCACGTTGGCGCCGCCTTCCCACAGCGCCGCGCAGATGTCGTGCGCCGAATTGTTGGCGCCGATCACCACCACATTCTTGCCGCGATAGGCGTCCGGCCCGGGATGTTGCGAAGAATGCTGCTGTTCGCCCTGGAACTCGTCCTGCCCGGGAAAGCGCGGCACGTTCGGCTTGCCCGACATGCCGGTGGCCAGCACCAGCTGCTTGGGCCGCAGCACGACGGGCTTGCCGTCGCGCAGCACGGTGACTTCCCATTCTTTCTTCGCCTCGTCATAGCGCGCCGATTCGCAGACGCTGGACGTCCAGTAGTTAAGCTCCATCACCTTCGTGTACATCTCCAGCCAGTCGCCCACCTTGTCCTTGGGCGCGAACACGGGCCAGTTTTCCGGAAAGGGGATGTAGGGCAGGTGGTCGTACCAGACCGGGTCGTGCAGGCACAGCGACTTGTACCGCTTTCTCCAGCTGTCGCCCGCGCGCTCGTTCTTTTCGATGATGATGGTGGGCACGTTCAGTTGACGCAGCCGCGCGCCCAGCGCAATGCCGCCTTGCCCGCCGCCGATGATCAGCACGTAGGGCTGCGTCTTGTAGCCGAGTTCCGCGGCTTCCTGCTCGCGCTTTTCCAGCCAGGTCTGGCGTTCGCGGCGGCTGCCGTGTTCGGCGCCCAGGGGGCGGCGCGTGCCGCTGGGTTCCTCGTGGCCCTTGAGCTCGGACATGGTGGTCAGCAGCGTCGAGATCTTGCCGTCCTTCACGCGGATGTGGCCGTAGCCGCGCGCCAGGTTCGTATCGATGTGCAGCCAGCCCTGCAAGAGGCCGTCGTCGTCGCTTGTCGCTTCACGATCGTCGCGCGTAAAGCGCACCGGTTCGACTTGCGACAGTTGTTGCGTGAGCATGTCGCGGATCTGCGCATGGCCTTCGAACGTGCGCAGGTTCCAGCTGAACAGCACCAGGTCGCGCCAATAGCATTCTTCCTGGAACAGGTCGGCGATGGCGGCCATGTCCTTGTTTCCCAGCGCGGTGTTCAGACGGGCAAGCACGGCGTCCAAAGCGGCGTCGGCGGGGGCGGTCTGCATAGCTTGTCTCCTTGCCCATGGCGGGCGTGGTTGGGGGGCGGACGCGTACGCCCGCGAGCGGCCCCGGCCTGTACCGGCCGGTGGCTGCCCAACCCCTTCCATGCAAATGCTGTGCCAGCTCGCCGACAACGCCGCGCGCCCGTGGCACGGGGGGAACGGGCGGATACGCTGCCGACCCACCGTGGCGCGACGCCACACCTGTGGCGCGGGGGTGTGGCGCCGTGGGGGGCTGGGTCGCGGGCAGGGGGCAAGTCGGGCGAGGCGCGGCAAGTTGCGGCCAGGCGCGCTAACTGGCGGCGGCGCGGCAAGTTACGGCCTGATCGAGGAAAGTCGCGCCAGGAACCGCAGTGCAGAAAGCCCTAGCGCCGCCCGCGAGCGCCCAGCCCGTAGCGCCGCATCTGGCGGTGCACGGTGGAACGGTCCAGGCCCAGCCGCCGCGCGGCTTCCGACACATTGCCCGCGCAACTGGCCAGCGTGGACCGCAGTGCCGCTTCCTCGGCCGTCACCGCCACGCCGCCCGGGGCCAGTGCGTCGGGCAGGTCGCCCGGCTCGATGACGCCGTGTTCGCACAGCGCGGCGGCCACGGCGATCACATTGGCCAGTTCGCGAATATTGCCGGGCCACGTGTGCGCCTTCAACGCCAGCAAGGCGCCAGGCGACAGGACGGGCGCACCCGACTCATCCTGGTGACGCGCCAGCATGCGCGCGATCAGCCAGTCCAGATCCTGGCGTTCGCGCAGCGCCGGCACCGTCAGCGTGGCGGCGTTGATACGGTAGTAAAGATCTTCACGAAAACGCCCCTCGCGCACCAGCGCGCCCAGGTCGCGGTGCGAAGCCGACACCAACGCCAGACGCAGCGCACGGGGCGCATTGGCGCCGATGGGCGTGACTTCGGACTCCGCCAGCACGCGCAGCAGCCGGCTTTGCAGCGCCAGCGGCATATCGCCGATTTCGTCCAGAAACAGCGTGCCGCCATCCGCCTCTTCGATCAGCCCTTTGCGACCCTTGGGCGCCGCGCCGGTGTAAGCGCCCGGCAGGTAGCCGAACAGCTCGCTTTCAATCAAGGATTCAGGAATGGCCGCGCAGTTCACCGCCACGAAGCGGCCCGGCCGCCGGCTGTCTTCGTGAATCGCGCGCGCCAGATATTCCTTGCCCACCCCCGTTTCCCCTTGCAGCAGGATAGGCAGGCCTTGCCTTGCAAGCTTGGCGGCGCGGCTCTGCAACGCCGCCATCCTGGCATCGCCGCCGTCCAGCCCGCGCAGTGCGGATGGCGTGCCGCGCACGGCCACGGTGGCGCCGCGCGTGCTGCGGTTCGGTTCGATGGCGTGGGCGAACAGGGCGTTGCCGTCGCGCGCGACGATCAGGCGGTCTTGCGGCGCATGGCCGCGCGTGTACCGCGGCAGGTCGTCCAACTGCACGTCGAAAAAACGCGTGACAGGTAGTCCGATCAGGCCGGCCGGTTGGCGCCAGTCCAGCCCGGCCGCCCGCGCCAGCAGCTTGGCGCCCGAATGCGTCATGCCCAGGATGCGGCCCGCGCCGTCCAGCGAGATGGCCGCTTCCGGGTCTACATCCAAGAACTCGGGCGACCGCGCAAAGCGCAGCACCCATTCATTGCGCGTGCGCGCCATCAGGTTAGCCAGTTCAATGCGGCGCGTCGTGCTGTTGACCAGATGCAGCGCGAGGTTCTGGCTGGTCTTCAGGCTGGGCGAACTGAGCAGGGATATGTCCAGCACGGCGGCCAGTTCCCCGTCGGCGTTATAGATTGGCGCGGCGGTGCAGGACAGCGGCGTGTGCGTATTGTCGAAGTGGTCGGTCTGGTGAATGGTCAGCGCCTCGCCCGTCTCCAGGCAGGCGCCCACCGCGCAGGTGCCGGCACGCGGCTCGGACCATTCCGATCCCAGGTACAGACCCGCCTTGCGCAGCTTGGATGTCTGCGCGGGGTCTCCCAGGAATTCCACGGTGACGCCTTGCCGGTCGGCCAGCAACAACACATAGTTTTGCCCCGCCACTTGCCGGAACAAATGGTCCAGCCCGCTGCGTGCAATGCGGATCAGCGCTTCGGATTGCTGCCGATGTTCTCGCAACCGGCCATCCGGCACGATATAGGCTTCACAAGCCTGCGCCGGGTCGAGCTGGTACTGATCCAGGCAGCGCAGCCAACTACGCACCACATGCGCATCGCGCTGCGTAGGCCGGCCTTGGCCCACCTGTTCGATCTCGCGAATGTGGGCGGTATGCGGGGATTCCTGACTAGGCATGTCGTCTCCATGTTGCGCCCGATCTGTGCCGGATCAACACGGCAGCATGCACAGAGACGAATCGGCTTGTAAATGGTGGTTATCCAGCGGTGGGGGGGGATTGCGGCGGGGGGGCGGGGTGCAGACAACGCCGGATTCAAGGACGCAAGACGTGTGGGCGCGGTTTCCCGCAGTCCTGTTATTTTTCCTGTTGTGAATTAATGAGTGCAGATGGCTTAAGTATCTGGATGGAGTTAATCGCTTCTCTTATTTTCTGGGTCTGAAGTTTCTTGGACTCGGTCACGGGGTAGCCGGACGAGACGAAAATGCTCAACGGGGTGGCCAAGTTCAGAAGGGGCTTCATCCCTGCAAAGTAGCAGTCTCGATAGGTAGGCTCTGGCAAGCTGGCTCCCAGATTACATAAGACGCCCACTGCCTCGTAGTACTGAAAGTGTGTGCTGACCTTTTTTGACGTTGGATGTAGCCAGTTTCCCGCGCTGACGACGTACGAATCTTCGGGTAAAGGGCCTGCTAGCTCTTTTTCATCATCGCTTAAAGATCGATATTCAAAGAACATGTTGGAAGCCGCCATGTCCTCGAAAGATCTTCTGTACAGGCAGATTCTCAACGCGAACGAGTGTCTGGACGCATCAATACATGTGCCACCATTGACGGAGTGGGTGTCTGCGCTGTGGGCGGGTACCAGGACTTCTAATCCATCGTGGAAGGATATAGAGTCCGCCGCAGCCATGCCCGAGAATAACAACGAGGCTGCAATGGAGCCCAAGGCATACCGTATGGTGTTCATGGGGTGTCCAAAATTATTTTCGATATCCTCCTGGTCTGGGCGGTGCGTTCCGGTAGACCGTTGGGCTCTCCCGACGCGCCGATTCCGTTTATCGCGGCCGAGACTGCGAATATGGCGCTATCCGATACGTCAAGCTCGACTATTTTCGAGTTTATGGTGAGGAATCGGTTGGACGCTGCCCCCGCCGTCCAATACCAGCCACCTGCGTCGGCGCAGTTATATGCATCCTCACTCAGGGCATGAGGCCTTTCAATTGTTGGACGCTTCTTTTGCGAAGATGTCCACCACGCTCGATTGAACGACGAACCTTCAAGCCATCCCCTGTAAACCCAGTATTTGGCGTAGTTCTCTCTACCGGTCAGGTGCTTTATTCCGCGGCCGCGATATTTTCGTCCATCTCCGCTGTCTACGTTTCCCAGCTTGTTATCCAGATAGTTGAAGTGCTCGTCTTGCGGGTTGTTGTAGTAGCCTCCTCGCTCTGGTTGCAGGCTGGCTGTGAAATGGGTGGATGACGCTTCCATCATTCGCGCGAAGCTATAGGACTCTACTGCTGCCTGGCCGAGGAAGTGAGCCATCTGTGTTGGCGTGACGATGAAGTACTTTCGCATTGCCTTATTTACAGAGGCACGATATTTTTCCCTGAGCATCTCCGGATCGGGGGTTTCTTTTTTGTTGTACAAGGCGTCTGGATAGATTCGCCGCAGGTCACCTTTGGAGAGCCACCCACACTTCCTGAACTCCTCAATAAACTGCAACGGATGAAAGTGGTAATGCACCTTATCCAGTGCCAGTCCTCGCGCCTGCGCGTCTTCCCAGAACGCCAACGCCTCGTGATGCCGCTTCAGCCGGCCATAGGCCTCATCACTAAGGCATACACTCGTCCTCAGCACATTCGCCGGGCGTTGGTCGGGATCGTCCACCTTCAGCCAACCCCATCGTTTGTCAAAATCATCCCGTGACCATTCCGTGGGGATCTTCACCACACAGCGGCGCAATGCCTTGGATACTTGCGCGGTGCGGATCTTGGCGGTGGCGCGTGCCAGGCGGTCTTGGTATTGCATCAAGGCGTGTACGCCAGTGGCCATTTTGTGAAGCGTGTCTCCCAAGACTCCCCTCAGCGTCGGCGCTGGATGCGCAGTGGGTTTCAACGGTTCTATCAGGTTCAGCAGCGTGCCCGAGTCGCATCGGCTATTGCCGTCCAGATCGTCGTCAATAAACGTCCAACCTTGCCAATGCGGAAAATCTGCATCGCTGTATACCTGGACGTCGGGTGCATTCAGGTCAACGAAGAAGATGCTGTCGTCAGACAGCCGGACTCTGCGGATGTGGGGCAGTCGGCCGTGATACAAATCGCTTTGTGCCGGCGCATCAGGACCCAGCACACGACCAAAGCGCAGCATTTCAAACCCCGCGCTGGGGCAGCCTGGATACTGCTTGACCGCCGTGTTGTATAGCTCGTACGAACTTTCGGTTTTCTCGGCGGCGCCTTGCAGGACGCCAATTATCTTGCCTTGCCGGGTTCGCGCGGTGACCGTAAAGGCGCCCCGCAGTTCGCTGATGCTGATAATCAGCTCCGTCGTGGTCCGCGCGGCTACCGGCACCTGCCAGTTTGCCCAGTGATCGGGATTCGAACCGGAAGGAAAGCGGTCAACGAGCGCGCCGTAAACCCCCGGCACATAGATTGTTCTTTCCGTTGCGCTAGGCGTGGGTAGATCGAACATGCTCTGATGCGCGCCGTTCACCCAGTTCAACCACGTCTTCTCATCGCCTTCCCGATCCGCACCGCTCGGCGACTTGCGATTCATCTGCCATAGCCGGTCAGGGGTGGTGCCGAACTGCGAGGCAAGGGCGGCGGGGCGTTCCGCGCTGCCGGGCTGCCCGGTTTGAAAGTGGCGTATCAGGTAGGTGCTTCGAACCTCACGCGGATTCATGTCATACAGCGGCGTATTGGCTGGCAATACAAAGTGAATATCGCCCCACACGCAATCGCGGCGGCCCTCCTTGGCTTTCAGACCGCCGGCGCTGCGGCCCAGCAATCGCTCGACGTTGGCCCTGTCGGCCACTATTTCGAAATGAATGCGGTCGGGTTCGCCGTAGAGGTAGCCCGCGCGGGCAATCGCCTCTTTGCGGTACACCTTGTCGCCCGTGTTCAACGCGAGTTTTGTGCCCGTGTGCTTTTCCAGGGCGTGCAGATGCTGGTAGATGGAATAGAACGTGACGCTGACGTCTTCGCCGATCTCGGTGTCGTGCTTCAGCACCAGGACGCCGTTACTGGTCCAGCCCTTGTAGTACATCAACGGGTCGTCGGCGGGCGTGGTGGCATCGACCCCGCGCTTGGGTGAGTCGCTGGCCCTGGCATACACGACGACACCATCTGCAATTGCCCGCACCGGTTCGGGCTTCTGTGGAGACCCCGGTGCCACCAGATGCGCGCCGCCATGCCAGCCCAATTGGTGGCTGACGGGAAAGGCGCCTTTGCCTGTCTTCTCACCCAGGCTCCAATAGGCACTGCATTCCGCATCGTCGGCTTGCAGCACCGCGCGCAGGAAGGGTGCGCTGATCAACATGAGGCCTTGCTCCCAGGTTGGAACTCCGATGGATAGCCGCGCGCGTTGCCTACTCGGATAACGGAATATCCGCAGGGTCTACGTCGCGCGACACGGCGGGTACGCCCGCAATCTGTAGCGCGCTGCCTGCGCCCGCGCTGCTTTGGCTCAATGGCCCCTTGATCTTGATTTCGACGCCATCCAGCGTGATGCCCGAGCCGTCGATGGTGATGGTGCCGCCAGGGCCCTTGAAGACCACTTTCTCGCCGGTCTGTAGTTCGTAGACGGTGGTTTTGCGATGTATCTTCTGGCCGACTTCCAGCAGGTCATAGCCATCGATTCTTGTTTCGGCATAACCGCCGATGTCGGTCCAGTGGTTGGCGGCTGTCTTGTCACGCCGGCTGTTGCCGACCTCTTCCGTGCGGTCCTTGGCCGTATGGATGGTGTGGTTACGCCCCACGTTCAGAAAATCGTCTTGCCCGGTGCTGTGGCGGCGGTCTTGGCCGATATCGACCTGCTCGTCGGTAGCCACGGTTTCGCGGCGGTTGCGGCCGATGGCAATCGTCTCGTCGTTCTCGATCTTTTCGCTGCGGTCGTGTCCCACGAACGTGGTCTCGTCGTGATTGACGTGGATGTTCTGATCGCGCTGCGCATGCACGAAAATCTCTTCCTGATCGCGCTCGTCTTCAAAGCGCAGCTCGTTATAGCCCTCGCCTTTGTGCGTCTGGCTTTTGATCGTCATGCGCGTCTTGTGGCGTGGCAGTTCGTAAGGCGGCAGTTGCAGCGCCATGTGGGTGCGGCCCGTGATGACAGCCTGGTCCACGTCGCCGTCCAGGAAATTCACGATGACTTCCTGCCCGATGCGCGGTATGGCCATGTGCCCCCACATGGCGCCCGCCCAGTTTTGCGACACGCGGATCCAGCACGAGCTGTGTTCGTCATGGCTGCCCAGGCGGTCCCAAGGGAACTGCACTTTGACGCGCCCGTAGCTGTCGCAATAGATCTCTTCCCCTTTTGGCCCGGTCACCGTGGCAATCTGCGGGCCATCGATGCGAGGCTTGGGCAGCGGTTCGGGTCGCCATTCCGTGCGCTTGGAGACCAGCTCCGCCGTATAGCCATAACGGGTGCCTTGCTGCGCGTCGGCGCTGTCTTCCTGTTGGCTGCTGTGCTGCACGCCGTGGTGACGCATGCGTATGGGGCGCCAGCCTTGGTTCAGGTCGCCGCGTGGATGGCCTGCCAGTTCGAACGACAGCCCGGGGACCAAACGAGGGTCGTTTCCTTCCACCGTGGCGATGCGGGCATCCCGTCGCAGCCCGCGCAGGCGGTTCTCGGTAAACGGAATGCCCGCTTCGTCGCGCTTGTAGCGTCCCGGGTAGTCGTACCGTTCGTAGTGACGGTGCTGGTGGTGCATGTCGACACCGTCGCGGCTGTGTTCCTGTGTGTATTGCGGGTGCGTGTAGGTGTAGTCGCGCTGGGTCTGGCGGGCCGTGCGCACCTGTTCGGCGTAGGCGAAGCGGCGTAGCGCGGGTTCGGGTTGGTCCCCGCCCGGGGCGGGAAGATAGCGCACCGGGCCACCAGCGATGTTGCCGTGTATGTGCAAGCGGTCGCTGTGGACCAGACGGTGGCCTTTGGCGTGGTGATGAAACGCATGGAAGAAGCCTTCTTCGCGGGCCAGGCGTTCCATGAAGTACAGATCGGTGTCGCCGGCCTGCACGCAGTATTCGCGGGGCAGGTGTTCGTGCGTCACCGTCTGTTCGTAGTCCAGGACGCCGTGCTCTTTAAGCACCGCATGCAGGATTTCGGCTACGGACAACTGCTGGAAGATGCGCCAGTCGGAACACAGGCCGGCGCGCGCCAGTAGCGGTTCAACGGTGGCGCGGTAGCGGGTGCGGCGAAAGCCGGTGGCGCCTTGCTCGAAGCGCGAGACCACGCCGTGCACGTAGCGTACCGGGGCGCCTTGATACCAGACGGTCAGCAGCGCCGCCTGGTCCAGCACCAGGCCGAAGTCCACCGACGATTCGTGGCTGGCCAGATCCAGTTCCAGGCGAAACGGCTCGGACAAGCCCTCGTCCAGTGTGAACTCGACCACGTCAAAATCCATGCCGCCTACGATGCCAAAGCTAAATCGGAAGTCATGTTTGTGACTCACGATGCCCCCTTTGAATGCGTCATGCGGCACATCTTGGACAGCGGGTCAGCGTATGGCTATAGGACGACTAAGAATACTGAAGGGGAAAACTGGGAAATATGCGAACGCCGAAGCGGGGCGGGGATCAAGCGGGCCGGCCTGATAGCGGTCTGGCCGGCCGCCGGCGCTGTTGCCGCCTGCTGGGTTGTTCATTGCGCTGCGGCAAATCTGGCCTATCCAGCGCTGTCGCGATCCATGGACCGTAGCGCGGCCGGGATGCGGTAGCGCTTGCCGTCGAATTTCAGCGTGTGGCGGGTCTTGCCTTGCTTGACGGTCTTTTCCTTGCAGTCGCCTTGCTGCACCGAAGCGCGGCTGGCCGAGTGGGATTCGGTGGCGATCAGGTCACGGTAGCCGCGGCGTTGCGTGTCACCTATTGCCAAGCTGACGGCGCTTTCCGAGAATTCGCCCGCGCACGTGGTGTCCCACACGCCCGACGAGCGGTTGACGGACATGCCGTCCAGCACCAGGCGCAACTCGTTGTCGTGCACGGTGAATAACCGCAAGCTGGTTTCATCGAACGGGTTGGCGCGCGATGCGCCTTCGCGTTCGATGCGGATGCCGAAGGCGCGCTTGTCGGTTGCCACGTCGTAGCGCGCGGTGTCGAACGCCAGCCCGGCGATGCGCACCGCATCGTCCGACATCAGGCCCACCAGGCGCCGCCGTTGGCGCACTTGCAACGTTTGCTTGTCCAGCACCAGCACGTCCAGATCGCCGACGTGGCCGTTCTCGGGGTCGGGGGTGTCTTGCATCAGCGGTACCGCCACCAGCAACAGGTCCGGTTTGGCGGGCCATGCCTTGCATGCCACGGCAAACGGCGCGCCCACGTCCGCGTCGGAAAGCGTGACGATGGCGTGCCCTTCCTTCAAGCGGATGCGGCCTTGGGCGTCGGGCTTGTCGGTATTGTTGTAGACGGTGCGCACGATGCCGGCCGCTTCCGGGCAAGGCCCGCTGGCCGCTTGCGCCGCGCCGCAGGTCACCACGGCGGATAGAAGCAGGGCGGCGGGCAGACGCGAATAGGGACGGAACATGGCGGGCGGGCGGAAAGGAAGAAGTCCGAATTCTAATCAGGCCTTGCGGCGGCTGCGCGCCCCTTCGCTACCGCCCGCTACAGATCGCTACAGCTCGACCCGCACGTTGCCGCTTGCACCGACGCGGCAACGATCGCTACAGATCCACCCGGACCTTGCCCGCCTGCACCAGCCCAGCCACGTTGCGGATCTCGGCCAGCAGCGACTGTTGCAACTGCGCGGGCGTGCCGCCCGTCGGCGCAAAGCCCTGTTCGGCCAGCTTGCCGCGCACGGCCTCGGTTTGCAGTGCGCGGTTGATGCCCTGGTTCAACGCAGCGATCACCGCGTCGGGCGTGCCGGCCGCGCAATACGTGCCGAACTGGATCTGCGCGTCGAACCCGGCGTAGCCGCTTTCCGCAACCGTGGGGATGTCGGGATACTTGGGCAGCCGCTCACGGCTGGTAACGGCCAGCACGCGCAGACGTCCGCCCTTCATATACGGTTCAACGGCGGCCACCGTGGCTACCACCAACTGGATCTGGCCGCCCAGCAGGTCGGTCATCATCGGGCCCGTGCCGCGATACGGCACATGCAGCAGGTCGATGCCGCACGCGGCTTGCAGCAGTTCGGTGGCCAGGTGCTGTGGCGTGGCGTTGCCGGGCGACCCGAACGTCAAGCCTTTGGGATCGCGCTTGGCCTGGGCAACCAGGTCGGCCAGCGTCTTGGCGGGCAGGTCGGCATTGACGGCCACCATGTACGGAGAACGCGCGATGGGGCAGACGGGCGCCAGTTGCTTGAGCACCTCTTCGGGCGGACGCGCGTAGTAGCGCACGGACGGCACCAGTCCGGCAAACAGCAGCACGCTGCCATCCTTGGCGCCGTTGGCGGTGTAGTCGGCGCCCAGCATGCCGCTGGCGCCGGGCTTGTTTTCCACGACCACGGGGCGGTCCAGCGCGCCTTCCAGGGTGGCGGCAATGACGCGGCCCAGCACGTCGGTGCCGCCACCCGGCGGAAACGGCACGATGACGCGCAGCGGCGCCTCGCGCGCGGCGGCATTACGGCTTAGCGACAAACCGAACGACAAGCCCAGCGATGCGGCCAGCGGCGTCGTTGCGCCCAGGGCCAGGTGCTTCAAAACGGTTCTGCGATTCATGCATTTGTCTCCATCTGCGCTCCGTCTTCAGAGCGTTGGCCGATCGCCTCTGTTGGGCGGGCGATTCAGCGGGGGGCTGCGTGGTCGGCGGTGTGGGCGTGGCGGCCGGCGTTGGGCCTGGGTTTCCTACATCCTAGGGCCAGGAAACGGGCTTGATGACGGGCCCCGCAGTGGCTGGGCCGCCGGGTCATTCGTCCGGTCGGGCATACCGTCCGGTCGCGCATCCGATTGCCCCCCCGGCAATAAAAAGCCGTGCAACGCCGAGGCCAGCGCCTCGGGCGCTTCCACCGGCAGCATATGCCGTTGCCCATCCAGCACGCGCACTCGGGCGTCCGGCAGTGCCCGCCCCAACGCGCGCGTCATGCGAGGCGTGGACCCGACGTCATCCCCGCCTGTCATCACCAGCGTGGGGCAGGCGATATCCGGCGCGGCTTGCGCCAGCAGCGCGTCGCCATGCGCGAACAGACGATAGGCCGCCAGGAAGTTGGCGCGGTTGTTTTTTATCAAGCGGTGGCCGATGGCAGCGACGCGTTCGGGGCGGGCGGCCTCGAACGCGGGCGTGAACCAGCGTTGCAGCGAGACCGCCGCCGACGTCGCCACGTCCTGCGTGGCAGCCGCCACCAGACGCGCCTTCACGGCCTGCACCTCGTCGGGCGTGCGCTGGAACACCGTGCTGAGCAGCACCAGCCGGGTCACGCGATGGGGCCGCGCGGCGGCGTAGGCGCCCGCGATCAAACCGCCCATCGAATAGCCCAGCACGTTGGCTTCGCCCCAACCCGCCGCATCCAGCTCGGCATCCAGCTGCTCGATAAATTTCCCGATGTTCGCGGCACCCTGGATGCCGGGCGCCGCGCCATGGCCCAGCAGGTCGTAACGCAGCACGTCGAAGCGGGGTTCCAGCAGCGGCGCCAGATCATCCCAAAGCGTGTGGTCCAGCCCCACGCCGTGCAGCAACACCAGCGGCGCGCCACGACCGGAACGTCGACGTGGCGTGCTCATTTCGATTGCGCCTCTTGCGCCAGTTCCTGCAAATCGGAATAGCGGTTGCCGATGCGGTGGTGCGGCCGGCCGGACGTTGCCGCGCCCAGCGCAATAACGATTTCGTCGGGCGCGGGGGCGTCGTTGATATTGGTCTGCACGGTCAGGTAGTGCGAACGCAAGCCTTCGTCTTCCTTGTGCATCAAGGGCACGGAAATCACGCAACCCGGGCCGCCGCGCGTGTTGGTAAAGGCCAGGTAGCTGGTGCCGCCCACGGCGTTGCGATAGGCGTTGCCAAAGCGCAGCGTGTGGATCAGTGCGGACGCGTGCTCGACCTCGCCCGACGTGCCCACCACGGCGGCCTTGCCATAGGCTTCGATCTGGTCTGCCGACCCCGCCTGCCGCAGTATTTCGGCCACCAGCAGTTCGCCCAGGGGCGGCGCGTTTTCCAGGATCCGCGGGCGCAGGTCTTCCTGAAACGGCAGGCCCGCCCACGGGTTGCGGATCACGGCGGCGGCAACGATCATGATCAGCGGCCGCTCGGCCGGCTTGCCGCCTTCGATGCAGGTCTTTTCCACATAGCTGATGATCTTTCGGACTTGCAGGGCCATTCGATTGCTCCAGTGCATAAGGGCTGACGATGGACCTATTGTTCAAGCCATGCCGGAATTTTGACAATCCAAATTAACTCAAGTTAATTTCGGAAAACCTGAAGTCAACCGATGCCCGCCATGCCCGCACCCTTGAAGATCCAGCACCTGCGCCAATTCCTGTTGGCGGCCGACCACGGCAGCTTTCGGCTGGCGGCCGAAGGCACGCACCGCTCGCAAGCCGCCGTGTCCGCCGCCATGCAGGACCTGGAACAGCAATTGGGCGCGCCGCTGTTCGAAGCCGGCAAGCGGGCGCAGCTGACGCCACTGGGCCTGGCGGTGGCGCCGCTGCTGCGCGAATTGCTGGCCACGCATGACCGCGTGCTGGAGGCGGCGCGGCAGTTGGGCATGGGCAATACGGGGCCGGTGTCGCTGGCGGTGATGCCGTCGTTGGCCGACGAATGGCTGCCTCGCCTGCTGGAACGCTACGCGCGCAGCCATCCCGACATCCGCATCCGCGCCGTGGATGAATCCTCGCAGGACGTGCACCGGCTGGTGCTGACGGGCGAAGTACAGGTGGGCGTTGCCGGGCAGGTGCCGCGCACGGCCGAGGTCGCGTTCACCCCCGTGGCGCGAGATGCCTTCGGGCTGGTGTGCCGCAAATCGCATCCGCTGGCGCGGCGGCGCGGAGCCGTGCCGTGGGCGGCGCTGGAAGGCGAACGCCTGATCGGCAACGCCACCTTCGACACGCTCAAGAACCGGCAGCTGGGCAGCGCCATCGACGACCCGGCCATGGTGGTGTCGAACCGCGCGTCGTTGCTGGCCAGCGTGGTCAGCGGCCTGGGCGTGACGGTGCTGCCGGTGCTGGCGCGACCCGCCGTCAGCAGTGGCTTGGCCTTCGTGCCGCTGGGCGAGCCCACCGTCGAGCGCATCGTGGGCGTGCTGACCCGCAAGGAAGAAACCTTGTTGCCATCGGTGGCGGCCATGCACGCGCTGGCCTTGCGGTCGCTGGCGCAGTTCACGCGCCGCAAGGGCGCAGCGCTGGTGTAACGCCCGGCTGCCTTGCCTGCCTCCGGCCTAGGGTTGTCACTACTTCGGCCGGCGTGAAGCCCAGCTTAATAAATCCTTAATTGGCAGCCTCCCGGCGCTGCGTCAGAGTGCGCAACAGAGAAAACGGCCGTCAGATGCCGTCCGGGCCGGCGAACCGATCCGCCGCGCCATCCCCCCGCACAGCAGAACCCTATCGAATGAAAACCCGGGGCATACCGGGTGGCTTGCTATCGACCGTCGCCATCTGGCGGCGGTTACCCGTGGGTCCGAGGAGACGACAATGAGCAAGAGCTGGAAGAAGTTCGCAGGGGCGGTGGGCATGGTGGCGGTGTTGGCGGGGGCGGGCGCGCAGGCCGCCGACGCGCCGCCCGACATCAAGCTGATGCAGCTGTCGGTCGGCAAGATCGAACTGGACAAGGGCTTCATGACCGCCATGGTCGACGTGGGCACCAAGATCAAGATCCCGGTGCCCGCCTATGTCATCCAGCACCCGCGCGGCCTGGTCCTGTTCGACACCGGCATGAACCAGGCCACCGCCGACGGCAACTGCGCCAACTATTGGGGCCAGGGCCTGTGCGGCGCGTTCAATTCCATCCAGGGCCGCGACGAGGTCGTCGACCGCCAGCTCAAGGCCGCCGGCTTTGACGTCAGCGACGTGAAGTACGTGGTGTATTCGCACTTTCACCTGGACCACGCCGGCAACATCAAGATGTTTCCCAAGGCCAAGCACGTCGTGCAAAAGGCCGAACTGCGCGCCGCCTGGTGGCCCGAAAAATTCCAGCGCGCCGCCTATGTCATGAAAGACTTCGACACCACGCGGGACTACGACTTCATCCAGGTGGAAGGCGACTTCGACCTGTTCGGCGATGGCACCATCGTGCTGCTGGACACCAAGGGCCACACGCAGGGCCACCAGTCCTTGCAGGTCAAGCTCAAGAACACCGGCACCGTGCTGCTGGCGGCCGACGCCATCTACACCGCCGAGAACGAGGCGGGCGTCATCCCGGGCATCACCTGGAACACCGCGGCGTCCATGCTGGCGATTGACCGGCTCAAGCAGATCCGCGATGCGCGCCAGGGCCAGCTTTGGTACAGCCACGACGCCGAGCAGCACGCGCAAAACGCCAAGACCAAGGTGTTCGATTAACGCGTTGCTGGATGCCGCATTCCCCGTCGATCGACCTCGACTAACGCAAGTCTGACCGAAGGCGCCCCATGCAGCCGGCCGTTGCTTTGCACCAGGTCTGCAAGTCGTTCGGACCCCGTCAGGTCCTGCATTCCCTGAGCCTGTCCGTGGCGCCCGGGGAAATCGTGGGCCTGCTGGGGCCGAACGGCAGTGGCAAGACCACCACCCTGCGCCTGATGGCCGGGTTCTACACGCCCGACAGCGGCCGCGTCACCGTGTGCGGCCGACAGCCCGCGCCGGGCCGGGGCAACGCCGACATCGGTTACCTGCCCGAACGCGCGCCGCTGTATGACGCGCTGACGGTCATGCAATACCTGCAATTTGGCGCGGGGGTGAAGGTGGCGGGCGGGGCGGGCGCGCGTCGTCTTGCCATCGAACGCGCCATCGACGGCTTCGACCTGCAAGCCGTGGCCCGCAGCGCCATCGGCCGTTTGTCCAAGGGCCAGCGCCAGCGCGTCGGCCTGGCGCAAGCGGTGCTGAACGATCCGCCCGTGCTGTTGCTGGACGAAGCCACCAATGGCCTGGACCCGGTCCAGATCGTCGAGGCCCGCGCCATGATCCGCCGCTGCGCACAGGGCCGGGCGGTGGTGTTCAGCAGCCACCTGATGCAAGAGGTGGAAGCCTTGTGCACGCGCATCGTCATCTTGCAGCAGGGGCGGCTGGTGGAAGACGCGGTGCTGGGGCAGGCGCAGGCCGCGCTGCAATTACAGCTGGCCTTGCCGACGGCCGGCCACGCCGCCTTGCGCGCCGCGCTGTCGGCCTGCGACGGGATACGCGGCGTGGACGCTACCGTACAAGACGCCGCGCTGAGCAAGTGGCGCATCAGCTGGGACACGGCCGGCGCGGGCGATCCTTCAGGCGCGATGTGCGACCGCGTGCTGCGCATCGTGTTGGCGCACGCCCAGGTGCGCGCGGTGCTGTCGCTGCATGACGCCGTGGAAGCGCGCCTGCTTGCCGCGCTGGCGCCTAACGACCCGGTGATGCGGAGGCGGGCATGAAAGGCTTTTTGGCGTTGTACCGAAAAGAGCTGCGCACCGATTTCGGCTCGCCCGTGGCGCTGGTGGTGGTGGCCGTGTTCTGGGCCTTGTCCGGCTACCTGTTCAGCTTCAACCTGTTCTTTGTCAGCACGGGGCAGATGGTTACCGCGTTTCACAACATGACCATCCTGCTGATCCTGGTGATGCCCCTGGTCAGCATGCGCGCCTTTGCCGAAGAAGCGCGTCAGGGCACGCTGGAGATGCTGCTGACCTTGCCGCTGTCCGACGCGACGCTGGTGGCGGCCAAGTACGCGGCCGGGTTGACGGTCTTGGCCTTGATGCTGGCGGGCACGACCGCCGCCGTGCTGCCGCTGGCGTGGTACGGGCAGCCGGACTACGGGCCGATCGTGGGCGGTTACGTCGGCGTGTTCCTGTACGGCGCGCTGTTCCTGGCCATCGGCATTGCCGTGTCCAGCGCCTGCACCAACCAGATCGTGGCGGCCAGCGCCACGTGGGGCATCCTGGTGCTGCTCTGGTTCATTGATTACCCGGCCGCGCTGGACGCCTTTCCCGCGTTGTCGCCGTTCTTTCAGGCGCTGTCTTTGTCGGCGCAACACGTGGACTTTATTCGGGGCGTGTTGCCCGGTCCGGCCACGGTCACGCTGGCCAGCGTGGCGGTGCTGGCCTTGATGGTGGCCGCCGTCAACCTCAAGCGCTGGAGGCTGCGATGAACGCAAACCCTCGCATGCTGCGCACGGGCCGGCGCCTGTTGCTGTGGCTGCCGGTGCTGGCCGTTGCCGCCTTGCTGGTGGCGCTGAACCTGTGGGCCTCGCGCCATCTGGGCCGCTTGGACCTGACGGCGCAGCGCCTGTACAGCCTGTCGCCCGAAAGCGTTGAAGTAGCCCGCCAGATCAAGCAAGCCGTGGACGTGACGTGGTTCTACGACTTGCGCAACAAAAGCATGGTGGACGCGCTGGAGCTGCTGCGCCAGTACGAACATACCAACCCACTGATCCGTGTGCGCGGCGTGGACCCGGCACTGCGTCCGGCCGAGGCGCGCGAAGCGGGCATCCAGTTCGCCGGCAGCGCGGTGCTGGCCGCCGACACGCGCAAGATGACGATCAACGGCGGCACCGAAACCGACTTCACCAACGCGCTGATCCGCATCAGCCAGCGTGGCGCGCAAACGGTGTGCTTTACGCAGGGGCATCGCGAAGCCATGCTGGACAGCCTGACGTCGCTGGACGATCTGGAAGACCACGGCGACGATGAAAACCTGGTGGCGCGCGTCGAGGTGCACGAGCAGCACGGCATGGCGATGGCGCGCAATGCCTTGCAGACCTTGGGCTTTGCCACGCGCGGTATCAACGCGGGCAGCCTGGCGCAAGCCTTGCCGGCCTGCGCCGTGGTGGTGGCGGCGGGGCCGCGCGCGCCGTTCGGTAGCGACGACGCAGAGGCGCTGCGCCGCTGGACGGCCGACGGCGGCAAGACCCTGTTGCTGCTGGAACCGGACACGCGCCACGGGCTGGATGCGTTGCTGGCCGACTTCGGTATCGCGCGGCCGATGGGCGCGCTGGTCGACCCCGGCAGCCATTACCGCAACGACCCCGGCAGCCCAGCCGTCAGCGACTACACGCGGCACAAGATGACGCGCGGCCTGCCGTTAAGTTTCTTTCCCGGCGCGGCAGGCCTGGAACCCGCCGGAGAGGCGCTGCCGCAAGGCGTGACGGTCACGCCGCTGGCGCAGACGTCGGCACAGGCGCAGTTGCCGGGGCAGCCGGCGGGGCGCTACACCTTGATGGCGCTGGCCACGCGCAACGCGCAGGCCGCCAGCGCGGACGGGTCGGCGCGGCCCACGCTGCTGGTCGCGGGCGATAGCGATTTCGCCACCAACCGCCATTTCGCCACGCTGGGCAACGGCGCGCTCTTTACCAGCGCCGTCACGCTGCTGGCCGGTGAAGACGCCTTGTTGACGATACGCCCGCGCCATTACGAGAACCGCCGCGTTGAACTGACCAATCGCCAGATGCGCACCGTGTTCTGGACCAGTACCGTGGCCCTGCCATTGCTGGCCTTGATGACGGGCCTGCTGCTGTGGTGGAGGCGGCGATGAACGCGGGGCGTGCCTGGCTGATGTTGCTGGCGGCGGGCGTTGCGCTGTCCGCCTGGCAATGGCACGAGGCCATGGAATCGCCCGCCACCCACAGTGGCCACACGCACCTGCATGACGATACCGGCAAGCCGGCGCGGCTGTACGCGTGGAACGCCGCGCAGGCGGCGCGTATCACGCTGTCCACGCCAGCATCCACGACGACGTACACACGCGCCGCTCAGGGTTGGGCCACGATGCCGGGCAGTGCAACCTCCACCACACCCCCCGCCTTCGACGCAGACGACTTCCTGTCGCTGTTTTCGCAAGCCCGCAGTGACCGCGTGCTGGCCCCGCACCCCGGCGAATCGTATGGCCTGAATCCGCCCGCGCTACGCATCGCCATCGATGACGATAAAGGCGCCACGCTGGCCCGGATGGACGTCGGCGCGCTCACGCCGGATGGACTAGGCCGTTATGTGCAATTGCCCGATGAACCGCACCTGCGCATCATCCCCGATTACCAGACGCGCGCGCCGATGGCCGCGACGATTCAGGTAAACCCGCATGCGCCCGGCACGGCGACCACGGCCTCTCTATCGCTTGTGAAACCCGGCTTGCGCAAAGATAAATAGCCGCTCAAAAGGGGCGTCCCTATACTTCGCTGCACATCGGACTAGTACGAAAAGTGGCGCTTGCCAGTGATCGCGCCGGTCCATAAAAGTGCCTTCCGTTCCGCTTCGATTCGCGTTCGAAGTCAAGGCGGCAAGGTTGATAACGAGACAAGGGCGCGCCACGCGCACGCCCGGGCCATGTGCCCACGCCGCCTTGCCGGCGATGCCCGTTGCCCCGGCAACGCATCGCGGACGGGGCAGGTGTTTAGCGTATTGGGAGAAGACGCTTGACCTTGGATCTACTGCCTCTCGCCTTGGTGGATGGCGTGGCGTACGCCAGTCTGCTGTTCCTGGTGTCGATGGGGTTAACCCTGGTGTTTGGCGTGATGGGCATCTTGAACGTTGCCCATGGCGCCTTCTACGCCTTCGGCGGTTATGCCGCGGCCAGTCTCGTCATGTTTCTGGCGCCCAAAACCGATTCCCCATTCCTGCTGTTCGCCGCGTTGTTCGTGGCCGCCATCGCCATCGGCCTGGCGTTGGGCAGCATCATGGAATTCGTGCTGATCCGCCGCGCGCAGAACTACGACCCCATCCTGAAACTGCTGATCACCTTTGGCGGCTTCCTGATGCTGGAAGACATCCAGCGCCTGCTGTGGGGCGCGCAGCCCTACAGCGCCAGCGAAGTCGTGAACCGTCTGGGCAATATCGAAATCGGCGACATCACCTACACCACCTACCAGCTGGTGGTGGTGCCCGTGACCGCCGTGCTGGCCTACGTGTGCCTGGAGTATTTCCTGCGCCACACCAAGCTGGGCAAGCAGACGGTGGCCACGACGCACAACCGTGAAGTGGCCACGTCGTTGGGCATCAACGCCAAGAAGATCGGCTACGTCACCTTCGTGATCGCCACCATCCTGGGCGCGTTGGGCGGCGCGCTGGCCGCGCCCACCACGTCGCTGGTGCCGGGCGCGGGTACCGACATGACGGTGCTGTCGTTTGCGGTGGTTGCAACGGCGGGGCTGGGCCAGATCACCGGCGCGCTGATCGCGGCGCTGCTGATTGGCGTCATGCGTTCCATTGCCGTCTACGCCGCGCCCGAACTGGAAGTGGCGGTGCCGTACATCATCATGGTGTTGGTGCTGATCATCCGGCCGCATGGCTTGTTCACCGTCGCCCAAGCCCGGAGGATCTGATGAAAGTCGTCGTACTCAGCCTCGTGGCCGCGATGGCCACGCTAGCTCTTGGCTATAGCCTTTCCTGGACAATCACCCCCATCGTCATCGGCCTGACCTACGCCATCGCGGCGCTGGGCGTGTCGGTGATGGCGCGGGCCGGCCAGATCTCGTTTGGCCATGCCATGTATTCCTGCATCTCGGCCTACACGGTCGCGTTCCTGGCGCGCGCCATGCCGGGCACCGACGCGCTGCTGCTGATTATGGCGGGCGTCGTTGCCAGCTTCCTGGCGGCCATCGTGATCGGCCTGTTCGTGGTGCGCTATCGCGGCATCTTCTTCGGGATGCTGAACCTGGCGTTGAGCATGGTGCTGTTCGCGTTGCTGGGCAAGCTATACACGCTGACCGGCGGCTCGGACGGGATGCGCATCGTGCGCCCGACAATGGCCGGCGTGCTGATGGAACGCGAGTCCTTCGAACGCGCGTTGCTGGTGCTGACGCTGGTGTTGTCACTGGTGCTGGCCTGGTGGGTGCAGCGCTACTTCCGTTCGGGCAGTGGGCAGGCGTTGTCCGCCATCAAGACCAACGAAACGCGCATTGAATACCTGGGGTTTTCCGCGTACTTCATCATGTGGAAGGGCTACCTGCTGTCGGCTGTCGTCGTCGGCTTCTCGGGCGCGATCCTGGCCTTGATGCAGGGCCTGGTCACTCCCGAAATCGGCTCGTGGCTGCGCTCGGGCGAATTCGTCTTCATCACCATTCTGGGCGGCGCGGGCCATGCGGCCGGTGCGTTCCTGGGCGCCGTCGGTTTTGAAACGGTGAAGCTGGTGTCGGCCGCTTACTTCCCCGGCCTGTGGCAGTTCTTGCTGGGCCTGACGCTGATCCTGGTGATCTTCATGTTCCCCACCGGCTTTGTCGGCCAGGTCATGAAGCGCATCGCCACGCGAAAGCGCGATGAGGCCCGGGCCCGCGCCCGCGCCAACGCCACCTTGCAGGCGCGCGTTTCCGCCAACACGCACGCGCCGGTCAGGAACTGATGATGAAACCGCTTATTCAAACCACAGATCTTTACCTGGCCTTCGGCGGCGTGATCGCGGCCGACAACATCAACTTCGAATTGCATGAAGGCGAACGCCTGGCCGTCATCGGCCAGAACGGCGCGGGCAAGACCACCTTCATCAACATCTGCACGGGCTACCTGGCGCCGTCCAAGGGCCGCGTGATTTTCGATGGGCGCGACGTCACCGCCATGGCGCCGCGCAAGATCGTGCGCCTGGGGCTGGGCCGTTCGTTTCAGTTGCCGCAGCTGTTCACCGAACACACGGTGCGCCAATGCGTGCAGATCGCCGCCGCGCGCCGCAACAAGGAACTGAGCTGGTTCCGTTCGCTGGAAAGCACCATCGACGAAAAAGAAGTGGACGCCACGCTGGACCTGGTGGGCCTGTTGCCGGAAGCCGACGAGGCCTCCATCGAGCTGCCCGAGGGCAAACGCAAGCTGCTGGATGTGGCCATGGCGCTGGCGCTGCGGCCCAAGCTGCTCATCATGGACGAGCCCACCAGCGGGGTGGCGTCCGAAGACAAATTCGCCTTGATGGAAACCGTGATGCACGCCCTGGACGAGCGCCGCGTGACGAGCTGGTTTGTCGAGCACGACGTGGACATCGTGTCGCGCTACGCCACGCGCGTGGCCGCCTGGATCGCGGGCAAGGTGGCCGCCGACGGCACGCCGGACGAAGTCTTGAATAACCCGCAGATCAAAAGCGAAGTGCTGGGGGCCTGAACCATGCTGAACCTATCGGCCATTAACGTAGACCTAGCAGGCAACCGCATCCTGCGCGACGTCAACGCCAGTTTTGAATCATCCAAAACCATCGGGATTGTGGGGCGCAACGGCGCGGGCAAGACCACCTTGCTGCGCACCATCATGGGCCTGACCAAGATCAAGTCCGGCAAGATCGCGTTCGACGGGACCGACCTGACGGCCATGCCCGGCCACAAGCGCGCGGCCTTGAAAGTGGGCTACGCGCCTGAAGACCGCGTGATCTTTCCGACCATGACCGTGGCTGAAAACCTGAACCTGCCGTGCGAAGTGCAAGGCCAGTCCAAGACCGAAATCGCCGCCCGCATCCAGACCGTGCTGAAGGTGGTGCCGCAGCTGGAACCCATGCTGGGTCGGTCTGGATCGGCGCTGTCGGGCGGGCAGGGAAAGATGGTGGCGCTGGCGCGCGCCATCATGGTCGGCACGCGGCTGTTGATGTTGGACGAACCCTTTCAGGGCCTGGCCCCCAAGCTTGCGCGCGACTACACCGAAGCGTTGGGGCGCCTGAAGGAATTGCAGCCCGACCTATGCGTCGTCATCACGGAATCCAACGTGAAGCTGCTGGGCGACATCCCTGACCAGATCTGGACGATCGAGCGCGGCTCGATCACCTTGAATTGAACTTCCGGAGACATTGCATGACGCAGATGATTATCAACGGCCGCCAGGTCGATGCCCATGACGGGCGCACCATAGACGTGGTGTCGCCGGTGGACGGCGACGTATTCACCACCATTCCGCGCGGTCAGCAGGCCGACGTGGATGCAGCTGTTGGCGCCGCCCGCGCCGCGCTGGAAGGCGATTGGGGCCGCATGACGGCGCTGGAACGCGGCCGCCTGCTGCTGCGCCTGGGTGAATCCGTGCTGGCGCATCACGAAGAGCTGGCGCGGCTGGAATCGCGCGACACCGGCAAGCCCATGTCCACCGCGCGCGGCGACATCACGGTGCTGGCGCGCTACTTCGAGTTCTACGGCGGCGCGGCCGACAAGGTGCACGGCCAGACCATTCCTTTTCAGAAGGACTATTCCGTCCAGCTGATCCGCGAGCCGCTGGGCGTGACCGCCCACATCATTCCGTGGAATTACCCGGCGCAGATGTTCGGCCGCAGCGTTGCCCCGGCGCTGGCCATGGGCAACGCCAGCGTCGTCAAGCCGGCCGAAGACGCCTGCCTGTCCATCATCCGCGTGGCCGAACTGGCTTTGGAAGTGGGTTTTCCCCCGGGTGCGCTGAACATCGTGACGGGCCTGGGCGAAGAGGCGGGCGCCAGCCTGTCGCGTCACGCCGACATCAACTTCATCACCTTCACCGGCTCGAACGAAGTGGGCGTGCTGATCCAGCAGGCCGCCGCCGTCAACGCGGTCAAGTGCGTGCTGGAACTGGGCGGCAAGTCGGCCCACATTGTGTTCGACGACGCCAACTACAAACTGGCCATTCCCGCCATCGTCAAAGGCATCGTCCACAACACCGGGCAGACCTGCACGGCGGGCAGCCGCCTGCTGGTGCAGCGCGGCGTGTATGCCGATTTCATGAAGGCGCTGGCCGCCGAGTTTTCCAAGGTGCGCGCCGGCACGCCCGACATGGACCTGACCTGCGGCCCGGTCGTCAACAAGGCGCAGTTCGACCGCGTCAACCGCTACATCGCCAAGGGCCTGGCCGATGGGCTGACCGTGGCGGCCGAAGGCGCCATTGCCGACGGCGTGCCTTCTGGCGGCTACTTCGTGAAGCCGACACTGTTTTCCGCGCCCTCGCACGACAGCACCTTGCTGACCGAAGAAATCTTCGGGCCGGTGCTGGTGGCGCTGCCCTTTGACACCGAAGCCGACGCCATCCGGCTGGCCAACGCCACCGACTACGGCCTGCTGGGCGCGGTCTGGACCGAGAACGGCGGACGCCAGCAGCGCGTGGCGCGCGGCATCAAGTGCGGTCAGGTCTACATCAACGGCTTTGGCGCGGGCGGCGGCGTGGAACTGCCGTTTGGCGGCGTCAAGAAAAGCGGCCACGGGCGCGAGAAGGGCTTCATCGCGCTGGAAGAAATGAGCACGACCAAAACGCTGATCCAGTTCTACGGCGAATGATCGCCACGCATATCGGAGTCAAGTCATGAGTCAGTTGCAGGGTAAGGTCGCCATCGTCACGGGCGGTGGCAGCGGTTTCGGCGAAGGCATCGTCAAGCTGTATGCGAAAGAGGGCGCCAAAGTCGTCATCGCCGACATCAACAAGGAAGCCGCCGACCGCGTGGCCGCCGAAGTGGGCGCCGCCGCGCTGGCGGTCAAGGCCGACGTGTCCAGCCGCGCCGACATCGACAACGTCGTGCGCGTCTGCCAAGAAAAATTCGGTTCCGTCGACATCGTGGTCAACAACGCCGCCATCACCCACAAGAACCAGCCCATGCTGGACGTGGACGAGGCCATGTTCGACCGCATGTTCGAGATCAACGTGAAGTCCATCTACCACATGGCGCAGGCCGTGGTGCCCGTGATGCGCAAGCAAAAGCGCGGCGTGATCCTGAACGTCGGGTCCACCGCCGGCATCCGCCCGCGCCCCGGCCTCAGTTGGTACAACGCGTCCAAGGGCGCCGTCAACGTGCTGTCCAAATCGATGGCCGTGGAGCTGGGCCCCGACGGCATCCGCGTCAACGCCATCTGCCCGGTGATGGGCATCACCGGCATGTTCGAACTGTTCATGGGTCTGCCCGACACGCCCGAGAACCGCGCCAAGTTCGTGTCCACCATTCCGCTTGGCCGCTTCTGCCAGCCGTCGGACGTGGCGGCGGCGGCCTTGTTCCTGGCCAGCGACGCGGCGGAATTCATCACCGGCGTGGAGTTCCCGGTGGACGGCGGACGCACGGTGTAAAGCTGTGATCGGGGCGGTGCCTGCCGGCCGGTTGCCGGTCGGCATTGCTACTGGTCCGTATTGCTTTCGGTCCGCATCGCTTCTAGCCCGCATCGCTTCTAGCCCGTATTGCTTCTACTTGGATGTCAGCGCATGAAAATCAAAGCGGCGTTGTTGCGTAACGTAGGGGTGCCCGGCCCTTATGCCCAGACCCGGCCCCTGACCATCACCGAGGTCGACCTGGACCCGCCCGGCACGGGCGAGGTGCTGGTGCGCATCAAGGCGGCCGGGCTGTGCCATTCCGACCTGTCGGTCATCAACGGCGACCGCCCGCGCGGCGTGCCGATCGTGTTGGGGCACGAGTCGTCCGGCGAAGTGGTCGAAACCGGCCCCGGCGTCACCGACCTGAAACCCGGCGACCACGTGGCCATGGTGTTCGTGCCCAGCTGCGGCTGCTGCAATCCCTGCATGGAAGGCCGCCCCGCACTGTGCGAACCCGGCGCGGCCGCCAACACGCAAGGCACCTTGCTGGGTGGCGACCGCCGCCTGCACATCGGCGACGAATACCTGAACCACCACACCGGCGTGTCCTGCTTCGCGCAATACGCCGTGGTGTCGCGCCGGTCCTGCGTGAAGGTCAACGTTGAACTCAGCCATCGCGAAGCCGCGCTGTTCGGCTGCGCCGTGTTGACGGGCGCGGGCGCGGTGCTGAACCGCGCACGCATCAAGGCAGGCGACACCGCCGCCATCGTCGGGCTGGGCGGCGTGGGCCTGTCAGCCTTGCTGGCGGCGGTTGCGGCAGGTGCGCGCCGCGTGGTCGCCATTGACCTTAGCGACGAAAAACTGGCGCTGGCCAAGGAGCTGGGCGCCACCCACGTCGTCAACCCCAAGCAGGTCAAGACGGACGATGACTTGTTCGATCTGGCCGGCGGCCGCGTGGATTACGGCTTTGACATGGCGGGCGCCGTGCCCGCCTTTGAAACCGCCTACAAGCTGACCCGGCGCGGCGGCGCGACCGTTACCTCGGGCCTGCCCAACCCCAAGTTCAGCTTCCCGCTATCGCTCTCGCAGATGGTCGGCGAAGAGCGCGACATACGGGGCAGCTACCTGGGTTCCGGCGTACCCGCCATCGACATCGGCCGCTATATAGACCTGTACAAGGCGGGCCGCCTGCCGGTGGACAGGATGATGGGCAAATCATTTTCGCTGGACCAGATCAACGAGGGGTTCGATCACCTCGCCACCGGCGGCAGCCTGCGCGACGCCATCGTTTTCTAAGGGCATAGACCCGACTACAACACTGGAGAGACAACCATGAAAACCTCAAGACTGGCCGCGCTGTTAGGCGCCACCCTGCTGTCCGGCTTCGCGGCGCTGGCCGGCGCCGCCGACAAGCCCAAAGAACTGAACATCGGCATCTCGACCTTTCTGTCGGGCTCGGCATCGGTGTTCGGCGTGCCGGCGCGCGACGCCGCTGAAATCCTGATTCAGGACATCAACGCGGCAGGCGGCATCGACGGCGTCAAGCTTGTGCCCAGCTACATCGACGAAGGCGGCGGCGGCGAAAAACTGTTGTCCGAATACCGCCGCCTGGCCGAAGGCGGCACGCGCGTGATGCTGTCGGCTATTTCAAGCGGCCACTGCAACATCGTGGCCCCCGTAGCCGAAGACCTGAAGGTGCTGAACGTGCTGTGGGACTGCGGCACGGAAAAGGCGCTGGAAGGCAAGAAGTACAAGTACGTGGTGCGCACGCAAGCCAACGCCACCACCGAGATGGTCGCGCAGGTGCTGTACCTGATGAAGGTCAAGCCCGACTTCAAGACGATCGCCATCGTCAACCAGGACTACGCCTGGGGCCGCGATTCGCGCGACATTTTCCTGGCCGCGCTGAAGAAGTTCAAGCCCGACGTAAAGGTCGTGGCCGAGATGTTCCCCAAGTTCGGCGCCGCCGACTTCTCCACGGAAATCAGCCGCCTGCAAGCACTGCGACCCGACGTCATCGTGTCCACGTCATGGGGCGGCGACCTGGACAACTTCGTGCGCCAGGCCTCGCAGCGCAACCTGTTCAAGAACTCTACCTTCGTGCTGTCGCTGGCAGAAAGCTCGCTGGAACGCCTGGGCAACGCCTTGCCCGAAGGCGTCTACGTCGGCGCACGCGGCGATCACTACTTCCTGCACCCGGAAACCAAGGACGACCCGCAGCACCAGGCTTTCGTGAAGAAATTCCACGACAAGACCGGCGCGTACCCGATCTACTCGGTCTACCACATGGTGCAAGCCATCCAGGGCCTGAAAGCAGGCTACGAGAAAGCCATCAAGGACAACAACGGCGCCTGGCCCACCCCGGAACAAGTGGCCGCCGCCATGCACGACGTGTCCTTCAAGGGCTACGGCCGCGAAGTCAAAATGCACCGTGCTGACGGCCAGGGCCTGGAAGCGCAATTGTTCGGCGTGACCAAGAAGAGCGACAAGTATCCGTTCAAGGTGCTGGCCGACATTACGATCGTGCCGGCGGAACTGGTGACGCCGGGGGTGGAAGACACGTCGATGGGCTGGATTGAAAAGAACCTGACCCCGGATGTCTTGAAAAGCGACCAGATCAAGGTGTATTCGAACTGAGCAAGCTGTGTTGTGTGTGCAGGGACTCCCCCGGCGAGAAATCGTCGGGGTTTTTTTTTTGGTTTTTTTAAGGTGTCAGACTGCATTTTTTATTCAGAAAAACATAGTGCGATGACAGATCGAGCGCCATGGTTCGCATCCTTAGGGAAGAGGGGCGTGCGGTCATTCTTCACAGCGTGGGCCAGATTTGACCCGATCGGGCCAATTTTGACCCACTACAAGCCATTGATTCAATAGCGATATTTTTTTATCGGGTCAGAACTGGCCCGTTTTCTGGGGGAAAACGGCGGTTTCGCAGGGATTCCGATCAGAGAGCTCCGTCGTAAGTGTCTTAGCCGCATGGCAAGCCGTTGATTTCATGGAGCTTATTGACAAGACGTGACGCTCGGCATGGATGTTGCATGAGTCCGGCTAGCGCTTCCTTCGGAAGCCCCCCGGCCGCCATGGCCGACACGACGACGGAGCCCGTCATGCCTACCCCCGCAACGTTTTGCATTGCCAGCAAGAGCCTTGGCCTTCGAGTGTTCGCATGACGCTCAGCCAATCGCTTATCGACATCGTCGAAGAAACTTTGCCGCTGCCATCCGGCAGTTGCAACGCCTGCGACCGCAACGGCGTGCCGATTCTGCTGCTGCGCCCGGCGGTGGTGGCCAAGAGCCCGTTCTTACATGCGCGCGGTGCGCTGTCGCATCCTGGTCTGCAAGAATCGCTGCGCATCATGCGCAAGGGCTATGTGTATGTGCTGCTGGACCGCAGGGTATGGCATGCCTATCAAGTGACCGATGCGGGCCATATGCGGCATTTCAATCCCTACGAGATGGCGCGCGACGAGCCTGCTCCGCTGGCCGAGCGCTGCGTTCAGGCCGCCCACGACTTGCCCGCGTCGTTCATCGGTATCGACATTGACAAGTACAAGCTCGCCTGGATCGCGTATTCGCAAGACCCTTGGCCGACGGCGGTGCTGGATGCGTACAAGTCAGGCGACGGTTTGAATGCCAATTACCCGCTACGGTTTGTCATCGTGGATCTGCCCAAGTTGCGGGACGATCCCACGGCGGGTAGCACCGCGCTGGCGCTGGAACATGCGCATCCGTTGAACAAACACGTGGCGGAGTATGTCAGCGGTGTCGACGACTTCGGCAGTGTTCACGGCTGGTCATCGCGCGTGACGCAAGCCACGGGCATGCGTAACTACCTGACGCTGATGGAACGGCAGCACCGCTTGCCGCAAGGCGTGACCGGGCTGATTCTGCCCGACCCGATCGGCATGGCCGAAGAACTCAACAACGTCCGCCTGGCCGCCTATACGCAGAAGCGCTTGTGGTCCGAAGAGCCGACTCGCCGCTATGCCTACCTGACCTCGCAATGCCTGCTGGCGATTCAACAGATGTACGCCGTGCAGGCCGACGCCGAGACGATGGATAGCCCGACACCCTTGCTCGACATCATGCCCAGCGAGTCCGGCACGCCACCCGTGTTCTGGGACCCCGCGCGTGAACGGCAAGAGCGGGTGCAGGCCAAGATCACCGATCGCGTTGAACGATTGAAAGAACTCTACTGGGAAACCAATCCCCCCGCCGAACCGCGCCGCCATGGCCGGGCGAGCTTTCAGTCGCGGTATGACCGCGACATCAAGCGGTTTGAAAAAGATATCGATGCGTATGGCAAGGATTGGGCGCAGGTAGTGGGTAGCGCGGCGTGGAAGCGCATCGTGGCAATGGACTATTCCGATACCGATGAACGGTCGCGTCTGCTGCGCTTGATTACGGTTGGTGCGTGTTTGGACGGCGGGATCACCGATGCGATGCCTGCGCCTGATGCCGCGTCGGCGGAGCCTGAAACGCTGGGGCCTACCAGCACCGCGTGGCAGTCGTTGCTAAGCGATCCCGACAGCGCCGCCTACCTGGCCTTGAACGGCCATCAATCCTTTTTGCAAACCACCTTTATCCCTCTGTTCGGCGCCGGGGCGGTTGCCAACGACGCCGGAAAAAAATACTTCGACGCCGTCAAGAGCATCATCAGCAGCAAAGAAATCGGTGCATGGCGAGAAGGCCGCGCGGCAGACGCCGCCGACCAACTGCTGACCGCCATGCACGGCGCCAGCAAGCGCCTGAATCAACATTTGAGCGCCGGTTCCAAAGCCGCCGTCGATGCGGTTCACGTGGGCGGTGCGTGGCTGTACCGCAAGGCGCAGATGGCGCAGGTGGTGATTCAACTCACGGTGGGGGAACTGCTGTCCATCTGCGCCG
Source organism: Achromobacter sp. B7 (assembly GCF_003600685.1). NCBI lineage: Bacteria > Pseudomonadati > Pseudomonadota > Betaproteobacteria > Burkholderiales > Alcaligenaceae > Achromobacter > Achromobacter sp. B7. The sequence continues at coordinate 5,432,510 of NZ_CP032084.1, read as the reverse complement.
AAGAGCTGCAACGCGTCGGCGAGCCCCTGCAACAAGACGCCAGCCGGCGCGTGCGCGCGTTTGTGTTCGCCGGCTTGATCAGCATCCCGGACCCGGCGGTGCGCAATACGCTGATTGACGTGACGCTGTGGATGGAAGGCAGCGCGGAAGAGATCCGGAAGCGAATCAACGCCTTTGAGAAAGTAGCCGGCGATCAAGTAGAAAATGTGGCGCGCCAGGTGGAAGGTGTGGTCCGTCAAGCGGAAGATGCGGCGCGCAAGGCGTCGCATGGCGCGATGCGAAAGATCTCGGTCGGCATGAAGAACCTGGAAGCCCCGGCGGCGCAAATGCTAAAGGGTTTGGAGTTAAGCGCGGCCCACGCGCAGGAGTTCGCGAAGAATGGGCTGACGAGTCTGAAGCGATTGTCTGTCGGGTCGGGTTATGGCGCGCTGTCACTGGTCAGTTTGTATTTTCTGCATGACAGCGTGCGTACCAGCCTGGAGGCGGCGCGGGAGACTGTCGGTGCAAGGCATCCGGAAGCGATGGCCGCGTTGTATGGGGCAGGGGTGGGGCTGCTGGGGGCGGGTGTGGAGGCGGGTGGGTTGACGCTGAGAATTGGCGCGGAAAGTGTGCAGCCGTTCATGCGACGAGTGGCGGCGGAGGGCGGGGCGGTGGTAAAGGCGATTGGGATGGGGAAGACGCGGATCAAGGCGGGAGGGGTAATCGCGGCGTTGGGCGGGGTGGCGGATGGGGTGGGGAGTTTTGAAGCAATGGGGCGGACGGAGAGATTGGGCGACCATCAGGCGGCGGGCTTCTACTTCACTAGCGGAGCTTTGTCATGGTTGGGGGCCGCATTCTCCGCATATGGGGCGGCGACGTCAGGAGCGCTGCTAGGCCCGCTAGGTGTAGGGATAGGATTGATGCTGCTGGCATTCGGCACGTTGAATGTTGCAAAGTCCAAGGAGTCTTCCAGCCTGGAGTTATGGGCGCGGCGATCCTATTTTGGGCAGGGTGTTTCTAAACAACGCTGGGATAGTCCCGATCAAATGGATGCTGCCGTCTCCGCATTGAATGCGGCAGTAATCGGCATGGAGGCAGAACTCGGTTTTGACTCGGCCAAGCGTCCTATCGAACCTGATCTGTTAATAACGATGGATATCCTTTTGATCAAGGAAACAGGAGGAATTGAGACAGGAACCGAGTTGCGCTATCGAATTGTTCTTCCCGGCTTCGACCCCCTTCGATCGCGTTACGAGTTCACGCTATCCATTGATCGGTTTGGGTTGGCGAAGGGGAGGCGGACGCCTGCAATCACATCCGCGGTACTCGCTGCTTGCTCTCACAACAGCCCGCTTCGCGCGCCCATCCTGGACGAAGTTCGAGACTTGAAGCCAAACGATCAACGCATGCCGCACGGAGAGAGCCCAGTCTTAAGTTGCAGATACTGGCTTGAGCCGCTGCATTCCATCAAGTCTGCAGTAATCGAGATCCGCTACTGGCCGGACAAGGACGATGTGGCCGGCTACGCGAGTCTTAGCGTGACGGAGGACGCGTCATGATCAAGCCCCAGCTCAATCCGCCATGCGCCGGTTGGAAGCGTGATCTTCCGGGTCCGAACGAGCCGCCGGAAGTGGCTCCGACGCTGCGCGAATGCGCCCCGAACTATCTGGACGACACGTATCTGGAACTTTCTCGACGATCTTCGGCGGTGAGAGGCCTGCTCGTGCTGACACCGGTTTTCTTGTGCCCCCTGCTGTTTGGTCTCGTTTTCCGTATATCTGATGCAATAGGACACGCAATCAATTCGGGACCTAGCCAGTCATGGACAGGTTTAATAATTTGGATGTGCGCGACTTTTTTGATCGGATGGTATTCGGTCTTTCTCTTTGTGAAGGCTGATGTTCTGCCCCCACGCGACCTCCCCATCCGCTTCAACCGCGCCCGCCGCCGCATCTACGTCTACGGCTTCCACATGGTCTGGTGGAACCCGTTCACCCGCTGGTACGTCACCACCGCCAGCTACCCCTGGGACGACGTGCGCGCCGAACTCTGGGAGCAATGGGGCGTCACCTCCGGCGGGGGCTTGATGATCAAGTGGGGCGTGTCCCTCGCCATCGTCAAACCCGGTACCAACGACGTCATCGAACGCTTCCACCTCAGCACCTACAACCACGACCTGGACAACCTCTGGGCCTACGTCTGCACCTATATGCAGCAAGGCCCGCAAGCCTTGCCGCTGTGCGACATCGAACCGCGTGATGCGAACGACGTGCCGGCGTACAACCTGGCGTTGCGGTGGGCGCCTCGGGTGGAGTGGCCGGAGGCGATGGATTGGGAGTCGCGATCTAGCGAATATTCGCGTGGGTTGGAGGGCAGGGGAGAAGGGCGGTGATGAGATCAATCACGATTGCGCCTGACGTGGATGACCTTACCGGCTATGCCCGCATCAGCGTGACGGAGGAAGCGTAATGCCCAGATCGATGCTCAATCCTCCCTGCGCCGGTTGGAAGCGTGATCTTCCGGGTCCGAACGAGCCGCCGGAAGTGGCTCCGGCGCTGCGCGAATGCGCCCCGAACTATCACTTCGGGACCTAGCCAGTCTTGGATAGGTTTAATAATTTGGATGTGCGAGGCAAGCGTCTGGGCTACCCCCGCCCCACCGGCAAGGCCGCCACCGCCTCTCTGAAATTCGGAAACTCCTTCAAATACTCCGCGTTCCCTTCCACCCGCCTCACCACTCTTTCATCCACCGTCAGATTCAACACGGTCTCGCCATCCCAAATCCGCGCCTGCTTTTTCACATGGATCAGCACCTTCTCGGTGAACTCCTTGTACGAGTCGTGCGGATTGCACTGGTCATAGTCGGTGGAGATGCGCTGCGCGGTGCCGGCTTCCAACCCCACCTGCCGCGCCTTTTCCTGGATCCACGCTGCCGGCAGCGTCTGCAAACTCCCGTCGCGATATCCTCCACCGATATCCGAGTGTGCACCGATGAACCAGCGCTGTTCAACCGGCCTGTCCGGCGGGCGCGGTTCGGATGTTGCCAGCCTTGTCCATAGCGTTGGGAAATACGGCTCGCGGTATTCGTTCGTTGCGATGGCGTGATAGGCGTTGCGGACGTGGTTGCTCAGTTCGGTGTCGTGGAAGTTATAGAACTTGGAAAACCCGGGAAACGAAATGCCGCCGACGGGTATGCCCAGGCTGCCCACCGTGTCCCAGACGCCGACGAAATGCAGGTCGGTGTCGCGCGAGAACTGAGCGCGAAACGAAATGGCGTCGATGGACGAGGGCAGGCACTCATCGCGGTAAAGCGCGTACGCTTCGGCGACGTTGTCGTCGGTGGGGTTTTTGAGCAGGCCACATTTGCGGACCATGCCGGCCAGGCTGCGTGCCGAGTACGCGCCACGGCTGAAGCCGAACAGGAAAATGTGGTCCCCAGGTTCTTGGCGTTGGCACAGCCATCGGTAGCCCTGGCGGATATTGGCGGACAGGCCGGCGCCGAATGCGCCGCCCAGAAATTTATCGATGGCGGCCCACAGGCCTTGGCCTTGGGTGCCGACGCCTTCGATATACAGGGTTTCTTGCGTGCTGGTTTCCGGCGCGGCTTTGTAAAGCTCGTAGGCGTTGGTGCGGTCGTTGGGTTCGTTCCACGTGCCGTCAAAGAAGATGGCCAGATTCTTCATCATGTTCAGCTCCCCACAGATCGAGTCTTCCGATACATCTGTTGCTGGCTGGGATGACGCCCGCGTGAGGCACGCTATCACGCGGGTTACGCGTTTGCCGCCCGCGTGGTTTCCCTGCTGGCGGCATGTACACCGCTTTTTTTACTAGGGGGTGGCGGACGCAAAAACGCCCGCGCGGGCGCTTGGGCGCCGGCGGGTCGGGAAGGGGGATAAACGAACTAATGAATGCGTAGCCATCCGCCGTACAGGCGGATGGTATCCACGATTGGCGAGGTTGGTAGCCGGGTCGGTCAGTCCACCGTCACAACTCCAACACCACCTTTCCACCCCCGCACGAGCGTGAGCAGCAGGCCATCATCTTGTTGTTCGCGTCGCGTTCGGCGCGCGTCAGCACGACGTCGCGGTGGTCGATCTGCCCCTCCAGCACCCGCACCTCGCACGATCCGCACAGGCCTTCCTCGCAGTCGCTTTGCACGTCGATATTGGCGCCGCGCAGTGCGGTCAACAAGGTCTGATCGGCGGGCACGTTGATGACGATGCCCGAGTCCTTAAGCACGACTTCAAATGGCTGTTCCTTGGACGGGTCCAGCGTGCCCAGGGTGGAATGAAAATGCTCCACGCGCAGCGCATCTTCCGGCCACGCGGCGCAGCACGCCGCCAAGCCATCCAGCAAGCCTTGCGGGCCGCACGCATAAATCTGCGTGCCGGCATCCGGCTGGGACAACAGCGCTGCGTAGTCCGCGCGGGTGCCTTCGTCTTTAACATGAACATGCAGGCGGTCGCCGTGCAACGCGACAAGTTCGTCCAGCATCGCCATGCACGTGCGCGCGCGGCCGCTGTAATGCAGTTGGTAATCCAGGCCCAGTTCCTTGGCGCGCCGCGCCATGGCGCTGATGGGGGTGATGCCGATGCCGCCGGCAATCAAGATCAGCTTGTCGGCCGCTTCGTTCATGCGGAAGTGATTGCGCGGCCCACGGATGCGCAAGCGTGCGCCGACCACCGCGTTCGCGTGCATCCATGCGGAGCCGCCTCGGCCTTCCGTTTCCTTCAACACGGCAATTTCAAATACACCGGCTTCCGAAGGATCACCGCACAAGGAGTATTGGCGCGACAAGCCCGTGTCGCCGCATTCCACATCAATGTGCGAGCCTGGCGTCCAGCGCGGCAGCGGCTTGCCATCGGGCGACACCAGGCGCAGGCGCAGGATGCCGTCAGCGGCTTCGACTGCGCTTTGCACGACGACGGGCCGCGTGATGGCGTGCGACGAGGGCTCGCCGATGCGCACGGGGTGCTGATCATTTAGCAATTCCGGCGACGCCAGTTCCGGATTCTGCTTCGGGTCCCATTCCACCCACAAGTGCTCCGGCCCACGAAACGAGGTATTGGGCACATAGGTAAACGCTTGATCCGACAGCTTCATATGCGGCAGGCGGCGGGTGAGTTCTTCCAGGAAGATCTGCATTTCCATGCGGGCCAGGTTCTTGCCCATGCATTGGTGCGAGCCGTAGCCGAAGGTGAGCTGGTCGCTGGCGTTTTCGCGGCGGATGTCGAAGAGGTCGGCGTCGTTGAATTGGCCTTCGTCGTGGTTGGCGGACGACGTGACGATCAGCAGCTTGGAGCCTGCCGGAATCGGCACACCGGCGATTTCGGCGTCGCGCGTGGCCAGGCGGCGCCATGCCGCGACCGAGCCGTTATGGCGCAGGCATTCTTCGACGGCGTTGGGAATCAGGTCGGGGTCTTCGCAGATTTCGCGCCAGGCGTCGGGGTGTTGCAGCAGCAGCTTGATGGCGTTGGCCGATGCGTTGGCGGTGGTTTCGTGGGCGGCGACGATGCCGGCCATCATCATGGAATGCAGGTAGGAATCGGTGACGACTTCCGGATGCGTCTGCTGCTTGCGCAGGCCGTATTGCATCCAACCGGGGCCGGACGGGTCCTGGCGCATCTTGTCCAGGATCTTGCCGGCCAGCTGCCAGAAGTTGCCCACGGCATGCGCCACGGCCACTTGTTCTTCAGGCTTGGGGCGGCCCCAGGTGTTGACCGTGTGCGCGATGGAATATTGGCGCAGCAGCTCCATGTCTTCTTCGGGCACGCCAAGGAAATGCAGCGCCACGGTCAGCGGCACTTCCCACAGCATCTGGTCGACGAGATCGGCGCGGCCGTCGTTGATGAAGCGGTCGACGTATTCGCGGGTCAGGCGGCGCACCATGGGCTCGTGGTGCTTGAGTTCTTCGGGCGTGAACGGGTCCATCAGCACGCGGCGGCGCGGCATGTGGGCGGGCTCGTCTTCGTTGACCAGCGTGCGGTTCATGGCATAGCCATACGACTCCAGCACGGCGTTGGCCTCGGGGCCGGTGGGGGTGATTTTTTCCAGCGCGATGGACGGGCTGAAGGTGATGTTGTCGCGAAAAATCGCCTTGATGTCTTCGTAGCGGGTCACCACCCAGTAGCCCAGCTTGGGGCTGTAGAACACGGGTTCCTGCTCGCGCGCCCAGCGCACGTATTCAGGCGGGTCTTGCTGATAGCCATCGCCAAAGGGGTCGAACTCGGCCGCGCGCGAGCTGACGGGGCAGCCGGTTGGGCTTTGCATCGCGGCAAGCGCCGCGTGATCGATGGGACAGCCCGACGGGCGCGAGGAAGAGGGCGATTGGCTCATGTTGCTTTCCGTGTATTCGTGATGCATCGGCCTGCCGCGTGGGCGGCAGGCCGCGGGTGGTGATGGCTGCGCTTAGTCCAGCGTGATCTTCAGATCGCTGATCAGCTTTTGCCAGCGGGCGCGTTCGCCTTTCAGCATGTCGGCGTATTCGGCGGGCGTGTTGCCGACCGGCTCGATGCCGAATTCCACCAGGCGCTGGCGCGTGGCCGGGTCGTTGATGGTGGCGACCACCTGCTTGTTCAGCGCGTCGATGACGGCGGGCGGCGTACCCGCCGGCACCACGACGCCCACCTGCGCGGCGGCCTCGACGTTCTTCAGGCCGATCTCGGCAAACGTCGGCACGTTGGGCAATTGCGGCAGGCGCGTGGGGTTGGCAACGGCCAGCGCGCGCACTTTGCCGCCGTTGATGAAGCCCGCGCCGGCCGCCAGGTCGACCATCATGGCGGGGATCTGGCCGCCCGCCACGTCAGCCAGCGCGGGCGATGCGCCGCGATACGGCACGTGGGTCATGGTCAGGCCGCTTTCGACTTTCAGCAGTTCCATGGCCAGGTGGTGCGGGCTGCCCGCGCCAGCGGAACCGTAGTCCAGGCCTTCCTTGCGTGACTTGGCCTCGGCCAAAAATTCCTGAACGGTGTTGACCTTCATGGACGGCCCCACCACCAGGATCATGGGAAAGCGGCCCATCAGCGTGACGGGCGCCAGGTCCTTGACCGGGTCATACGACAGCTTCTTGTACAGCGCCGGGTTGAACACCAGCGTGCCGTTGTCGGCGGACAGCATGGTGTAGCCGTCGGCCGGGGCGCGCGCGGTTTCCGAGGCGGCAATCGCGGTGTTGCCACCGGGTTTGTTCTCGATGACGACGGGTTGGCCCAGGCGGCCGGTCAGGCCCTGGCCGATGCTGCGGGCCAGGAAGTCGGACCCGCCGCCCGCCGCGTACGGCACCACCCAACGCACGGGTTTGGACGGGTAGTTGGCCGGTGCGGTTTGGGCAGACGCGCTGGCACAGGCCAGCAGGGGCAGGGCCAAAAGGCCGGCAAGCAGGGGGTGTTTCAGGGCGCGCATAGGCTGTCTCCGTATTGGGATGACCTGATGGCATCCCTTCTTTTGCGTAAATCATATACGCAATGCGTAATTTTTCAAGAAGGGTTAACCTTGGATCCGCGCCGGCAGGCCCCCAGCCGCCCCGCGCGCCCGCATTCGCCAGGAATCACCGCTGATATGACCCCATCCAAGCCGTCCAAGAAGATGCCCGCCAAGTCCGCCCGGACGTCCGACGAGGTTGCCCCCAAGGCGTCGACAAAGGCGTCCACGAAGGCATCCACGAAGGCATCCACGAAGGCATCCACCAAGGCATCCACGAATGCGGATGTGAATCCAGAAATGATGGGCGCCCGCCCGCTCGAAAGGCGCCAGCGCGTGCAGGCCGCCGAGACCGGCATGGTGGTGTTGAAAGGCCTGGCCCGAATGGGCGGGCGCGCCAGCCTGACCGCGCTGGCCGCGCACGTGGACGAAAGCCCCGCCAAGGTGCATCGCTACCTGATGAGCCTGATCGCCGAGGGCCTGGTGGACCAGGAAGTGGCCACGCAGCAGTACCACCTTGGCCTGGAAGCGCTGATGGTGGGTGTGGCCGCGATGCGCCAGGCGGACCCGTTGCGCATCAGCGAACCCGTGTTGATCCGGCTGCGCGAAAGCCTGGCGGTGACGTGCTTCATCGCCGTGATGGGCAACAAGGGCCCGACCATCGTGCGCTTCGAGGAACCGGCGCTGCCCGTCACGGTGAACGTGCGCGTGGGCTCGGTACTGTCGATGCTGTGGTCCGCGACCGGACGCGCGTTTCTGGGCGCTTTGGAGGAAGCCCCGATCCAGCGGATGGCCCTGGCGGAACTGGCCGAGGCGCCCGACGATTTGCGCGCCTTGCTGGACCACGACGATCCAATCGGTGGGCTGCGGCGTCAGGTGCAAGCGGCCGGCTGCGCCACGGTCAAGGATACGAACCTGCGCGGCATCAGCGCCGTGTCGGCGCCCTTGTATGACCACACGGGCCGGCCCTGCGCGGTGTTGACGGCGCTGGGCGCGACGGGTGGCTTTGATGTGTCGCCCAACGGCAAGGTGGTGGCGGCGGTAAAAAAAGAAGCCGCGGCCGCCAGCGCGGCGCTGGGTTACGTGGCGTAGCCCGCGCAAAGCAGATATGCGATACCGCGCATAGCGCCGGCCCGGCCCGCCGCATACCATGCTTCAAACACAAAAATCACAAGGTTTGGAGACGGTATGAAGATCGCAAGGGCGCTGACCTCGGTCGGCCTGTGGCTGCGGGTGGGGGCGGCGGTATCCGCCGTCGGGATGATGGGGCCGGCCGTGGCGGGCGCCTATCCCGACCACTCCATCCGGATGGTGGTGCCGTTTCCGGCGGGGGGCGCAACCGATCTGATGGCGCGCGCGCTGGCGCAGGGGCTGGGCGACAAGCTGGGCCAAGCCATCGTGGTGGAAAACCGGGGTGGCGCGGGGGGCACGATCGGCGCGGAAGCCGTGGCCAGCGCGGCGCCCGACGGCTACACGCTGCTGTACTCGACGATGGGCGTGCTGACCATCAACCCGTCGCTGTACCCCAAGCTGCGCTACGACCCGCAAAAGAGCTTCGCCCCGATCTCGATGACCAACCTGACGTCGAATCTGCTGGTGGTCAATTCCGATCTGAAAGTGAATTCCGTGGCGGAACTGGCGGCGCTGGCGAAGGCGCGGCCGGGCGAACTGACGTTCAGCTCATCGGGCAACGGCACGACCAGCCATCTGGCCGGCGAAATGTTCAAGTCCACGGCGGGTGTGGACATCCGCCATATCCCGTACAAGGGCACGTCGGGCGCCATCAACGATTTCCTGGCGGGCCGGATATCGATGATGATCGACACGTCATCGAACTTCATCGAACAGGTCAAGCTGGGCAAGGTGCGCGCGCTGGGCGTGACCAGCCGCCAGCGCTTGCCGGTGCTGCCCGATGTGCCGTCGATTTCAGAAACGCCGGGCTTTGAGTCGTACGAAGTCAGCCTGTGGTCAGGTGTGCTGGCGCCTGCCGGTACGCCGCGCGCGGTGATCGACAAGCTGAACCAGGACATCGCGGCGGTGATGACGTCACCGCAAATGGTCGAGCGCATGGCGGCCTACGGCATTCAGACCACGCACAGCACGCCCGAAGCGTTTGCCGCGCAGATCAAGACGGACACGGCGAAGTGGGCCAAGGTGATCGAGCAGTCCGGCGCCAAGTCGGACTGATTGCGAGACGGCCATGGGCGCGCGCTTGACCGCCCTTCAACGGGAAATTCCATGACATCGATGAATCCGTTTCGCTTGGCCAAAGCGGCCATGGTGGCGGCGCTGGCTGCACTGCTGATGCCGGCCGCCCAGGCCGCGTCTTATCCTGACCGCCCCTTGACGCTGGTGAATCCGTACGCGGCGGGCGGCCCGGCCGATGTGGTGGCGCGCAGCCTGGGCCGCGCACTGGAAAAGCGGCTGGGCCAACCGGTGGTGGTGGAAAACAAACCGGGCGGCGGCGCGTCCATCGGCACGGGCTTTGTGGCCCGCGCCAAGCCGGACGGCTACACCTTGCTGCTGGGCACGTCGGCCGGCCACGTGGTGACGCCGTTGATGCAAAAGACGCCCTACGACGGCGTGGACGGCTTCGCGTTTTGTTCGGTGGTGGCCGTGCAGCCCATCATGCTGGTGGTGAACCCGGCGCGTAGCATCACCACGGTTGCGCAATTGGTGGAACGCGCCAAGGCCGAACCGGGCAAGCTCAGCTACGGGTCGGCCGGCGTGGGCGGCGCCACGCATCTGGGCGCGGAACAGTTCCAGCAGGCTGCGCACGTGCAGCTCAATCACATTCCCTACGCCGGCGCATCGCCCGCCATCAACGATGTGGTGGGCGGCCAGATCGACCTGGCCATGCTGAACCTGTCGGCCAGCCTGCCGTTCATTCGCCAAGGGCGGCTGGTGGCGTTGGCGTACGCAGCCGACAAGCGTTCGCCGCTGTTGCCCAACGTGCCCACGCTGGCCGAAGCCGGCGTGGCGGGCGCCGAGGCCGCTACGTGGTACAGCCTGGCCGCGCCCGCCGGCACGCCGCCCGACATCGTGCAGCGCCTGAGCAGCGCCGTGCAGGCCGTGAACGACGACCCGGAATACCGGCGCGTGATGCAAGAGCAGGCGATAGAGCTGATGTCCTTATCGCCCGCCCAGGCCGACGCCTACGTGCGCCGTGATCGCGCCGACATGCAGCGGTTGCTGGGCTCGTTGGGGCTGCTGGCAAAATGAAAAACCTTCGTAACGCCGCCGCAGGGCGATGCCGCCATGAATTTTGATTTCAGCCAACTGGCGTCCGCCGATGCGTTCAAGCTGCTGTCCAGCGTGGTCGTGCCACGGCCTATTGCCTGGGTGGTGACCCAGTCCGCGCGCGGCGATCTGAACGCCGCGCCGTTTTCGTTTTTCAACGTGGTCAGCAGTGACCCGCCCATCGTGGCGCTGGGCATCGGCCCGCGCGCGGGGCAGTGGAAGGATTCGTCGCGCAACATCATGGACACGGGTGAATTCGTGATCAACGTGGTGTCCAGGGAATTGGCCCGGCAGATGAACCAGACCAGCCTGGATTACGACGCCAGCGTTGACGAGCTGGCCCGCGTGGGGCTGTCCACGCAGCCATCGACGCTGGTCGCGCCGCCGCGCATCGCGCAAAGCCCGGCGGCGCTGGAATGCAAGGTGTGGCAGGTGATCGAGGCCGCGCCGCATCGCGTGATCGTGTTGGCGCGCGTGGTGGGCATGTATCTGCGCGACGACGCGTTGCTGAACCGCGATCGCTTTCATGTGGACACGCCCGCGTTGGGCTTGCTGGGCCGCATGCATGGCGCGGGTTGGTACGCGCACACAAGTGATTTGTTCCAGATGCTGGCGCCCACCGCGGCCAACGACCCGTCGGTGCTGCCCGCGCAAGGGCATTGATGCGCGCCCCGTCGCGCAACCCCAAGGAGAACCACGATGAAGTTGCATTGGTCGCCCAGGTCGCCGTTTGTGCGCAAGGTGATGATCGTTTTATACGAAGGTGGTATTGAAGACCGCGTGCAGTTGGTGCGCACGCCCGTCGCAATGGACAAGCCCAATCTGGATCTGGTGGCGGACAATCCGCTGATCAAGCTGCCCACGTTGGTGTTGGAAGATGGCACGGCCTTGTACGACTCGCGCGTCATCTGTGCGTATCTGGATGGGCTGACGGGCGGTCGGCTGATGCCTGGCGATGCCACGGCGCGGCTCGTGGCCGAGCGCCGGCAGGCGCTGGGCGATGGGTTTCTGGACGCGTTGTTGCTGTACCGCCAAGAGCGCAACAAGCCTGTGGAAAAGCAGACGGCGGCTTGGCTGGACGCGTTTGCGCTGAAGGTGCGTGCCGTGCTGGCCGCGCTGGAAGCCGAGACGCCCGCGTTGTCGGCCACCGGCTTCGACCTGGGGGTGATTGCCATCGGTTGCGCGCTGTCGTACATGGATTATCGTTTTCCGGATATCGATTGGCGCAGTAGCCACCCCAAGCTTGCCGCCTGGCATCAAGGCTTTTGCGCGCGCCCGTCGGTGGCGCGCAGCCAGCCGGATGAAGCGCCGTGAACGCGCCGTATCGAACGTGGCCCGATGATGCGCGGGTCGTTGCGTGGGTCGATGCGTGCGTCATTGCGTGCGTCGATGCACGCGGCGCGTCCGACTTGGCGCCGCGCCACAAACTGAACCGAGGATGATGATGAGCCGTATCCCGCTGCCTTCCCCCGACAGCATGACCGACGACCAGAAACGCGTGTACGAGAAGATCGTCTCGGGCCCGCGCGGGCGCCTTGTGGGCCCGCTGCGCGCGGCGCTGCACAGCCCCGAACTTGCCGAACGCTGGCAGGCGTTGGGCGCCCTGCTGCGCTTTGGCACCAGCCTGCCGCCGCGTGTCAGCGAGTTGGCCATTGTGGTGACGGCGCGCCGTTGGAACAGCCAGATCGAATGGCATATCCACGCGCAGGCAGCGCGCGCGGCCGGCATTGCAGACGCCGTGCTGGACGCCATCCAGGCGCGGGAGACGCCGCGGTTCGACACGCGCGACGATGAAGTCGTCTACGAGTTCTCGCGCCAGTTGCAGGAAACCGGCCAGGTCGATCCCGACCTCTATGCCGAAGCGGTAGCGCGATGGCAGGCGGTGGGCGTGGTGGAGCTGACGGCGGTGATCGGCTACTACACCATGGTGTCCATGACGTTGAACGCACACGACATCCCGATGCCGGACGACGCGCCCGCGCCGCTGGATATTCCGACGCAAGACGGCGCGCCTGCCTTGAGCCCATTGGCGGCGCTGCCGCGCAAGGAGCAGCCATGACGCCCGAGATACCGCGCATGCCCGTCACCCCCAGGCACGCGCTACCCGCCTTGGCCTGCGATGCGCATTGCCATGTGTTCGGCCCGTATGACCGCTTTCCCCTGCAACACGCCTCGTCCTATGCCGCGCCGGACGCGCCTGCGCCGCGCTACCTGCGCATGCTGGATACGCTGGGCGCGGCGCGCGGGGTGTTGGTGCAGCCCGCGCCCTATGGCGTGGACCCGGCGGCGTTGTTGGACGCTTTGGCGCAAGGCGGTGAGCGGCTGCGCGGCATCGCGGTGGCCGACCCGTCGGTGACCGATGCGCAGTTGCAGGCGCTGGTGGATGGCGGCGTGCGCGGTCTGCGCTTTCTGGAAGCGCGCGACCCGGCGGGCAATTTGTTCCCCGGCAGCGTGGGCTTTGGGCAGCTTGCCGCGATGGCGCCGCGCATGAAGCAGTTTGGCCTGCATGCCCAGCTATGGGCGCCTTGCGATGCGTATGTGCAGCATCTGCCGGCGCTGGCTGCGCTGGACGTGCCGATTGTGATCGACCATCTGGGCAGCCTGGTGCCTGCGCGTGGTGAACAGGATGCGGCCTTTCAGCTGCTGCGCGGCTTGCTGGCCGACGGGCGAATCTGGATGAAGCTGACGTTGTGCCGCGTGGGCGCCGCGCCCGACTATGAAAATGCCCGCTACATCCACGACGCCTTCACGGCCGCCAACCCCGATCAGGTGCTGTGGGGATCGGACTGGCCGTTCGTGCGCATGGGCGCGTCCGCGCCATCGGCCGATGCGCTGGTGGACGTGGCCTATGAATGGCTGGGCAACGACGGCTTGCGCAAGAAGGTATGGGTCGACAACCCGGCGCGCCTGTACGGGTTCGATTGAGCGCGGCAGGCGGACCTGCGGCAGGCGATCCTGCGGCAGGCGGACCTGCGGCAGGCGATCCTGCGGCAGGCGATCCTGCGGCAGGCGGACCTGCGGCAGGCGATCCTGCGGCAGGCGGTCCTGCGGCAGGCGATTCCTTGCCCCTCAAGGTTCCGCGTGCCACACGCCTTCGCCGCCGATTTCCCGCACCAGCGTTTCAATCTGCGCCGCCACTTCCATGACGGTGCGGCCCGGTCCCTTGGACCTGGAAAACGCCATGGAAATGATTCGGCCCATCGTCGGGTCACGAAGCGCCGCGATGCTTAATCGGCCTTCCTGCACCTCTTGCCAGACGGCATGTAGCGGCAGCACGGTGTACATGTTCTCGTGCTCCACAATCGACTTCATCAGCGGCAATGAATCCGCTTCGATCAACGGCGCGATGGTGATCTTGCGCGCTCGCGCCAGGCCGTCCAGCGCATTGCGCAAACCATTCGGCGCGCCCGGCAGGATAAAGGGCAGGCCGTCAAGCTGGTCGAACGTGACTTCGCCCGATGCGGTGCGCGTATCGCCCGCCGCGCCCACCAGATAGGAATCCACGTAGGCCAGCGCCTGCTCGCCCGGCGGGCACTTGTCGCCATAGCGGTACAGGATGGCGATGTCCACGCGGCTGTCCGTCAGCCACTCTTCGATCTGGCCGCTGGAGCCTTCAAGAATCTTCAGGTGCACCTTCGGAAAGTGTTTGCGCAAGCGCGAAAACAAGCGGCGGATCAGCGGATGCGCGGTGGAGGGCAACAGCCCCAGCGTGACTTCGCCTGCGGGCTCGCGCGCCTGGCCGTTAAGCTCAAGTTCCAGCCGTTCGGCGTCGCCCAGCAGCGTTTGCACCAAGGGAAACAGCCGCTGGCCCACCTCGGACAAATTCACGCCGCGACCGGTGCGGTTGAACAGCCGCGCGTTGCACTCGCGTTCCAGTGCGTTGATGCGGCGGCTGAGAACGGATTGGTCCTGGTCCAGGTAGAGCGCGGCGCGCGTGATGCTGCCCAACTCCGCAATCGCCAGGAACGCCCTCCATTTGTTCAGGTCGGCAGTCAGGTCCAGGCTTAGCCCGGTGGCTTTGGCGAATGGCATGATGGCGGGGCGGGGTCGCAGGCAGAAGGAACGGCATAAGCGTACGGCAAAGCGCGTGGCAACGGGTCATTCCAGCCCAAGCTTGCCGCGTCGGATCACGTCGCCCCATTTCTTGGATTCGGTTTCCATCAGCGTGCGGTACTGGTCCGGCGTGCTTGCCGCCGGAATGGCGCCCTGGTCGATCATCTTCTGGCGCAGTTCGGGTTCCGCCAGGGACTGGGCGATGGCCGCCGCCATCTTGTCGACGATGTCCTTGGGCGTGCCGGTGGGCGCGATGATGCCGTAGTTCGATTCCACGATCACGCCGGGAAAGCCCGCCTCGCGGGTGGTGGGCACGTCGGGCAGGCCCTCGAAGCGTTCGGGGCTGGCCACCGCCAGCGCGCGCAACTTGCCTGCCTTGATGAAGCCCAAGGCGGCCGACGCGTCACCCGGGAACATCTGCACTTCGTTGGACAGCAAGGCCGTCACGGCGGGCGCGGCGCCCTTGTACGGCACGTGCATGATGTCGATGCCCGTTTGCTGCTTCAGCAGTTCGCCGCCCAGATGGGGCGTGGTCACGTTGCCGGCCGAGCCGTAGTTGTATTTGCCCGGGTGCTGCTTGGCGCTGGCGACGAAGGCGGCCAGCGTGGTGTCGGGCAGCGACGGGTTCACCATGACCACTTGCGGAATGCGCGCCACCAGCGACACATACTGAATGGTGCTGACGTTGTAAGGCACCTTCATGACGTGCGGCAGGCCGGTGATGGCGCCCGGCACGCCGAAGCCGAACGTGTTGCCGTCCGGCTCGGCGCGCACGGTGGCGTCCACGCCGATGGTGCCGCTGGCGCCCGCCTTGTTCTCGATGACGATGGTTTGCCCCAGCCGCTTGCCCAGCGCGGGTGCCAGCAGGCGGGCCAGGTTGTCCACCGAGCCGCCGGGCGGGTACGGCACGATCAAGCGGATGGGCTGGCTGGGCCAGGGCTGCGCGGCCTGCGCCACGGGCGCCATCGTTGCGGCCAGCAATACCGCGGCCACCGTCAATGCGGGTGCTTTTTTCATTGTCTCTCTCCTGATGGCGCCCAGTCGTGCCGGCGCGATGTTGTTATGCGCCGTCCAGGCCCAGGACCTGTTTGGCGTAGATGTTGCGTTGAATCTCGTTGGTGCCGCTGAAGATGGTGGCGGCCAGTGCGTTGAGGTAGGGCGCCAGCGCCTGCACGCCGCCATTCCCATCCCGATCCCCATCGCCGTAGCCCAGCCGCATGTCGGCGCCGCCGTATTCCTCGGCAATCTGGATCAGCAGCGCGCCCAGTCGCTCATGCGTTTCGGTGGCCCAGATTTTCAGTAGCGACAACGTCGGCGGCAGCGGTCGACCGGCCCGGGCCATATCGGCAAACACGCGGTACATGGCGGTCAGGTCGGCGCTGTCCATCCGCAGTTCAGCCAGGCGGTCCGTAAAGGCGGGGTCGGCCAACAGGCCGCGTTGCCGCGCGATGCTGAAGATCTGTTGCAGCGCATGGCTCGCGTGCTTGGGGCTGCCGGAAAACAAGCGTTCGAAGCCCAGCAGCGCCTTGGCGATACCCCAGCCGGCGTTCAGTTCACCCACGAGGTTGGCGCGCGGCACACGCACCTGATCGAAGAACACTTCGCAAAACTCTTCGTGGCCGGACAGCGTGCGGATGGGGCGGCGGCTGATGCCGGGGCTGGCCAGGTCCACCAGCAGGAAGCTGATGCCCGCCTGCTTCTTCACCGTCTTGTCGGTACGCACCAGCATGAACATGTGCGTGGCGTCCTGCGCCAGCGTCGACCATGTCTTTTGCCCGGTCACGATGAGGTCGTCGCCGTCGATCACGGCTTCGCACCGCAACGCCGCCAGGTCCGATCCCGCGTTGGGTTCGGAATAGCCCTGCGCCCACACGGCCTTGCCCGACAGGATGCCCGGCAGGAACCGTGCGCGTTGTTCCTCGGTGCCGTAGCGGATCAGGATTGGGCCGAGCATGACCAGGCCCTGGTCGGGTGCGCGCGCCACGCCATGGCGCTCGGCCTCTTCGATGAAGGCGATCTGCCGCGCGGGCGACAAGGCCATGCCGCCATGCTCGCGCGGCCACGATGGTGCAATCCAGCCCTGGCGCGACAGCGTGAAGTACCACGGCTTGATCTCATCCCAATGCAGCCGCCACGGCACATGCCGCAGGTGCTGGGGATAATGCGCGTGAAAAAAACGGCGCAACAGCGCACGGAAGTCGGCTTCGGGCATGCCGTTCCAGTCGGCGTCGCGGGGAAATTCCCCCGGCGATGACGGCGGGGCGGTGTCGTCGGCCGGGGGCGAGGGCGCATCAGCCAGTGCGCCGTAGCGTTGACGATGCGCGGCGGCGTTGCCCAGCCACGCGGCCAGGTGCAAGGCGCTGCGAAAATACAGGCTGACGTCGCATTCCTCGGTGTAGCCGATGGCGCCGTGCAACTGAATCGCCAGGCGCGTGGCGTCCAGCCCGGCGCGCGCCGCGCGGGCCTTCACCCGGCTGGCGGCAACCTTGCGAGCGGTGGCGACGTCCGGGTCCGCTGCGTCGGCCAATGTCGTTAACGCGTCCTGCAAACTGCTGGCCGCCAACTCCACCTGTAGCGCCGCGTCCACCAGCCGGTGTTGCAGTGCCTGGAACGATGACAGCGGCTTGCCGAATTGCTGGCGCGTGTTCAGGTAGACCACCGTATCGGCCAGCACCTGCCGCGCCACGCCGATCAATTCGGCCGATTGCATTAGGCGGCCGTAATCCAGGGCATGGTCCACGGCGTCCAGCACAGCGTCCTGGGACAGCAGCGCCTCGGCCGGCACGATGGCCGATTCGATGCTCAGGTGGCAGGCGGGCGTGCCGTCCGCGCGCGCATGGGGGCGCACGGTAACGCCGGGCGTGCCGGCGGCCAGGTAGAACAGCAGGGTGCCTGGTTCGCTATCGGCCGTTACCAGCCAGCCGTCCACGGCGGCGTCGGCAATGACATGGCGCTTTTCGCCGTTCAAGACATAGGCGCCTTCGCGCGGTGTGGCGCTGACGCCGAACACGCCCGCGGCCTCGCCGGCTTCCAGCTGCCCTTCGGTTTCTTGCCAGGCCAGCGCCATCATCCGCGTCCCATCGCACGCCGCTTGTAGCAGGGTGTCGCGCAAGGGGGAGTCGGGCAGGGGCGTGATTGTCGTGAGCAAGGTTGCGCCCAATACGCCCGCGCCCACCAGCGGCTCGGGCAATTGCGCGCGTCCGGCTTCTTCGATGACGGCGGCCATCGCGTGCCAGCCCAGGCCCAGCCCGCCCATGGCTTCCGGCACGCTCATGCCGAGCCAGCCGGCGTCGGAGATCTGGCGCCAATAGGCGCGATCGGCGCCGCTTGCCGAGCGCTTGCGCTGGCGCTGGTCGCGGCGCGACAGAAGATCACGCGCGCTGTCGCGTATTTCTTCGATCAAGGCAGGGTCCACGCTGCTCATACGATGCCCTCGGCGTGCAGGCGCGCGATCTCGTCGTCGGACAGCCCCAGTTCGGCGCGCAGCACGTCGGCGGTGTGTTCGCCCAGCAGGGGCGGCGGCAGGCCCGGCGCTATCGGCGTCTTGGAAAAATGGATGGGGTTGTTGATGACGGGCATGTCGCCCAGTTCAGGATGCGCGAGGCGGCCCAGCACCTGGCGGTGCCGTACCTGCGGGTCTTCAAACACCTGGTCCATCGTGTAGATCGGGCCGCAGGGCACGTTGGCCGCAGCCAGCGCGTCGTTCCATTCGCCGGCGGTGCGCGCCTGCATGGCCGGCTCGATCAGGCGCGACAACTCGGCTTGCGCGGCGGCGCGTTTGGGGTTGCTGGTAAAACGCGCGTCGTCGGCCAGCGCGGGCAGCCCGATCACCGCGCAGAAGGCGCGAAACTGCGTGTCGTTGCCCACCGCCACCATCAGGTGCCCATCGCGGCAGGCAAACGCGCGAAACGGCGCGGTGATCTGCGAGGCCGACCCCATGCGCGCCGGCACTTGGCCGCTTGCCAGATAGTTCATGCCGATGTGCGACATGGCGGCAATCTGCGCGTCCAGCAAGGCCAGGTCGATATGCTGGCCTGCGCCGGAGATCTGGTCCCGATGGTGCAGCGCCGCCAGTATGGCCGCCACCGCGTAAAAGCCCGCCGTGATGTCCGACACGGAATACCCCGCCTTGACCGGCCCCGCGCCGGGTTCGCCATCGGGCACCCCGGTCACGCTCATCAGCCCGCTCATGGATTGAAAGATCGGGTCGTAGCCGGGCAGATGGCTGTACGGGCCGGACTGCCCGAAGCCGGTGATCGAGCAAATCACCAGCCGGGGGTTGACCTTGGACAGCGCGTCGTGATCCAGCCCGTAGCGGCGCAGGTCGCCCGCCTTGAAGTTCTCGATGACGATGTCGGCGCGCTCGGCAAGCCGGCGAACCAGCGCCTGGCCGTCGGGCTTGGAGATATCGATGGTCAGCGATTTCTTGCCCCGGTTCATCGCCACAAACGACGAGGTCTGCCGACTGGGTTCGCCATGGCGATCCGGCATCGGATAGCCCTGGTGCCGGACGTCGTCGCCCCGGCCCGGGCGTTCGACCTTGATGACCTCGGCGCCAAAGTCGGCCAGCATCTGCGCGGCCCACGGCCCGGAGAACACGCGGCTTAAATCCAGGACTTTGACGCCCTCTAATGCTCGGCTCATCGGTCTTCCCCCTTATCTGCCCTGGAACACAGGTGCCCGCTTTTCCAGAAAGGCGCGGCGCGCTTCCTGGGCGTCTTCGGTCTTGCCGATAGCGGCGGTCATGTCCTGTTCGTAGCGGTAGCCGTCGCGCAGGCTCATGTCTTCGATGGCGTTCAGCGTCTGCTTGGCCAGCACGGTGGCCAAGGGGCTCTTGGACGCCAGCTCGCGCGCCAATTCCAGGGCGCGATCCATCAAGGCGTCGGCGGGCACGGAGGCTTCGACGATGCCCAGGCGATAGAGCTCGTCGCCGTCCACGCGCAAGCCCGTCAGCATCATGCGGCGCAAGCGGGAATGGCCGAACAGCCGCATGCCATGGCGTCCACCGCCCAGCAGGCCGACGTTGATTTCAGGCAGGCCGACCACGGCCGTCGATGCCGCCAGCAAGATGTCGCACGAGGCCACGATGGCCAGCCCCGCGCCCAGCGCAGCGCCGTTGATGGCGCCGATGACGGGCTTGGCGCATTCGCGAATGGCATGAAAGCACTCGCGGGTGCGGCGCGAGTGCTGCGGCAGGTCGCCGGGACCCTTGATGGTGGCGGCGCGGTTCTTCAAGTCCGCGCCCGCGCAAAACGTCTTGCCCTGGCCGGACAACACCACGGCGCGCACCTCGGGCGTTTCCGAGATGCGGTCCAGCACCCAGGACAGCTCGTTCATCATGTCGGTGCTAAGCGCATTCACCGGCGGGTTGGCCAGCAGGATGACGGCCACGCCGTCTTCAAGTGTGACGTGCAGCGCGGTGTAGGGGCCGGTCAAGTTGTCGGGCATGGTCATGTCCGTGTCTCCGTCTTGTTCAAATGATCTTGCGCTGGCGCAGGTCGGCAATCTGCTGCGCGCTCATGCCCAGTTCTTCAAGCACTTCGGCGGTGTGTTGCCCCAGCAGGGGCGGTGCGCGGTCGGCGCGCAGGTCCGCCGTGGCGAAGCGCAAGGGGTTCATCACTTGCGGCACGCTCTTGGCGGTGGGATGCGGCAGGCGGCGCAACATGGCGCGGTGCGCCACCTGCGGGTCGTCGAACACTTCAGGCACGGTGTTGATCGACCCGGCCGGCACGCCGGCGCTTTTTAGCGCTGCCAGCCAGTGCGCGCGCGGCTGCGTAAGAAAGATGGCGTCCAGGATCGGGTCCAGCGTGTCCTGATTCGTCACGCGCTGGCTGTTGGTGATGTAGCGGGGGTCTTGCGCCAGCTCGGGCTTGCCCAGCAGGCGGCACAACGCGGCAAATTGCGCGTCGTTGCCCACGACAATGACGATGTCGCCATCGGCGCAGACAAAGGTGCGTTGCGGTTGGATGTTCGGATGCGCGGTGCCGGTGCGGCGCGGCACGCGGTTGCCCAGCAGGAAGTTCATGGCCTGGTTGGCCAACAGGCCGACCTGCACGTCCAGCATGGCGACGTCGATGTACTCGCCCTGGCCCGTCTGCGAGCGCCGCAGCAGCGCGGCCACGATGCCCAGCGCGGCGTAGACGCCGGTGGTCAGGTCCACGATGGGCACGCCCACCTTTTGCGGGCCGCCGCCGGGCTTGTCGTCGCGTTCGCCCGTGACGCTCATCAGCCCGCCCATGGCCTGGATCAGGAAGTCGTACGCGGGCTCGGCGGCGCGCGGGCCGGTCTGCCCGAAGCCGGTGACCGAGCAATACACCAGGCGCGGATTGATCTTGGCCAGCGAGTCATAGTCCAGACCCATGCGCGCCAGGGTGCCGACCTTGTAGTTTTCCAGCACCACGTCCGCGTCGCGGCACAGGTCCTTGACCAGCGCCTGCCCTTCAGGCGTCTGCAAGTCCAGCGTGATGGACCGCTTGCCCCGGTTGGTGGCGATGAAGTAGGCGCCGTCGGTGGTGTCCTGGCCGTGCTCGTCTTTCAGGAAAGGCGGGCCCCAGGACCGGGTGTCGTCGCCCAGGCCCGGCCGCTCGACCTTGATGACGTCCGCGCCCAGATCGGCCAGGATCTGGCTGGCCCAGGGGCCGGCCAGAATGCGGCTCAGGTCCAGCACTTTCACGTTTGATAACAGCGGCTGCAAAGCCTTCTCCTTGACTCCTGTGATGTGCAGGTAGTCTAGGATTTCCGGCTTGCGGCGGGATGCACCCGAGGCACAAAGCTGTTATGCGTTTGGCGCACCGACCCGCGTGCAATGGCAATGACGCGGCAACAACGCGGGCAAGGAAAAGCCGGGGGCTTGTCAGCGGCCCGTGTCGGGGTAATTCGGGCCGGCGTCGTTAAAGCCGCCGCTGCTGTAGGGATTGACGGCGCCGGGATGCGGCGGGCCGCCGGGGCTGTTGGTGCAAGCGCTTACCAAGACAGAGATGGCAAGCGTGGTCAGCAAGGCAATCAACGTCGATTTCATGGTGGTCTCCTGCGGCTGCCCCGGGGCAAGGCGAGAAGAAATTATAGGGCGGCGACCGGTTGCCGGTGGGTGCGTTTGGTCCGAGGCGCGTCGCAACGTTGGCGATACGCCATGACCGCGTCGGAATCCGCCGGCTGGAAATAGGGGTGCGGGTACTGCGCCTGGCGCATGGCGTCGTGCAGGCGCCGGCCCCAGACGCATTGCGCCTGCGCCTCGTCCCACAGGCGCACCGCCTGCTCAGGGCGGTCGTGTTGCCATAGCGCCAGGCCATAGTCGGCCACCAGCTCTTCATTGCGGGACAGCTCCCGATACGCCACATGCAGCAGGCGCAGCCCTTCTTCGCTGTGGCCTTGCAGGCTCAGGATCCAGCCCAGGGTGCCTTGGTTGAACGCGTTCGGCCCCATCTCGCGGATCGATTGCCGCGCCTGGGCTTCGGCTTGGGGCAGGTAGTCCGGAAAGTCCGCCAGAAAATAAGCGATGTTGTTGGCCCAGTCCGTGTCGCTGGCGCGCCCTGCGCGGGCGAGCTTGGCTTGACGCTGTTGCAGCGTTTGGGCATCGGCCAGCGCCAGGTCGGGCATGCCCAGCAGCCGCTCTACGTCCAGCCGGTCGCTTAGCAAATCGGTGTCGACGGGTTTCAGGGATTGCGGAAACCGCCATTCGCGTGCCCGCATCAGCCAGTGGCGGGCATCGTCCTGCCGACCGACCATCAACAGCAATTGCGCCAGGTTCAACTGTTGTTGCGGCGTGGCGGCGCAGTGCATCGCGCCGATCAGGGCATGTGCGCCGTCAACGTCGCCCTGGCTGAACTTGCGGTTGATGGCGTCCAGTTCGTCGAAGCAGGCGTGGTTGTCGGTGACGGGCGACTCGATGGACAAGGATATGGGCACGGCCGGCGTGTCGTGGCTGAAGTAGGCCGTGGCGCCTTGGCGCGTGGTGTAGCCCAGGTCTACCCATTGCTCGCCCCAGCGCTGGCGCATGGTCAGGATGTAGGGCCACGCGGGTACCGGTTCTTTGGTGCTGCTGCTGGAATGCAGCTGGAAGAAGTGGCCCCACGCGCCGTCGCCGACGCGTCGGATCAGCGTGAAGTCGTCGGGGTCGTGCGGCTTGTCGGTCCAGACCCAGGCGGTACGGCCCTGGTCGTCGGTGACGCCGTGCAGGATGCCGTCCTGGCTGGGCGTGTCTTCAATGAACTCCTTCTTGCCCGTCAGGAACAGGCGATACGGCGTGTGCGGCGCGAGCGCACTGGTGTGGTCGCTGAGCAGTGTCAGGGTCAGGGTCTGGCCATGGGTGCCTCGGCCGTACTGGGGCATGCCGGGCGGAGGCTCGGTAAGGGCGGCAGCGGAAGGCGCGGCGGGTGTGGCAGCTTGAGAATCGCCGGGCAGCACAGGGGGCAGCACGGCGGGCGTCACGGCGGGCGCCATAGGGGGCGCCATAGGGGGCGGCATATCGCCCACCGTCGCGGGTTCGGCGTGAGCGCCCGGCAAGGCCAGCAGGCCGGCGGCGGTCAGGATCAGCGAGGTCAGGCGGTGCAGGGTGAACTGGGGCATGGAGGTGGCGGGCACGAGGGCGGCCCGCCCGTCATTGAGGCGGGCCAGATTGTGTCACGAACGCGCGGCCTGTTGCTTGTCGGTCCCGATTGCTGGCGACCGTTTTTGATCGCCACCGATAGCAGCCGATCGGTTCCACCTGCGTCCTATCGCGCTGACGGCTTCTACCGCTGTAGTCGTGCGGTGATGAAGGCGTTGATTGCGCGGGTGGCCTCGTTGTCGGCACCGACGTCGGCGTTGACCTGCGCGTGGTTGCGGGCAACGCCGAACAGCGCGGCTTGGCCGCCTTGTGCCGTCAACAGGTCGGCGTAGCGCTGCGCCCGTCGGCACGGGTCGGGCCGCAATGTGGAACAGACGAACAGCGCGGGCGGCTGTGGCCCGGTCAGTTGCGCGGCGGGCGAGGCCTGCGCCCATTCGGCGGGGTCCGCGCCGAAGGCCTCGTCGTAAAACGGGGCGTGCGGGCGCGGCATGACGTCCAGCAGATCGAAGCCCGCCCCGTCCAGGATGATGCTGGCCCGCCACAAGGGGGCGCCCGTGCGCTGGCGCATCGCGGCGTCGGCGGCCAGCAAGGTCAACAGGTGGCCGCCTGAGGAATGGCCCATGACGAACAGGTTGTCCGGGTCGGCGTGCCAGCGGGCGGCCTGCTGGCCGATCCACGCGATGGCCCGCCCCAGGTCTTCGGCTTGCGCGGCCGGGCGGGCTTGCGGCATCAGCCGCGTGTTGACCGAGACCACGGCGTAGCCCCGGGGCAGCCAGTAGGCCAGCTTGTCCTGCACGACGTCGGGCGTGGCCTTGTCGCCGCCTTTCCATGAGCCGCCGTGCACCACGACCAGCACGGGGGCGGGTCGGCCGTGCTGTGTCGATGCATCGGGCAGATAGACATCGGCGATCTGGGCGGGGTCGGGGCCGTAGCGCTGATCGGCCAGCACGGCTGCCGGAAACGTCGAGGCGGTGGCTATCGGGGCGGCGTACGAAACGGTCATGCCCGGCCAGGGCAGGGCGGTGGCCAGCAACAAGGTCAACAGCAAGCGGGGCGCGCGCATGGATGGGACGTGGCGAAGGCGGAACGCCGATCAATGTAGCGCAGTTGCAGATGTCGCCGCCGACCGTCCCATCGCGCAGCCGACCCGACCGACGCGACCGACCCGCCACGCCACGTCCTCATCCCAGCGCCGCCGCATCCGCCACCACCTGTGGCATGCTTCGCCCGTTCGCCGTTTTCCCACCGATCCCACCCCAGCCTTCATGCTCAAACTTCTACCCCGACTCTGCGATTACCTGCTGTTGGCCGGCGCCGCCGCGCTCTTTGGCGCTTGCCTGACGTCGCTGTTGACCACGGGCGCCTACGGCTGGGCGGTGCCCGACGCGCCTTACCTCTACGGACCTCGCGATTTCTACGCCGACGCCGTGCTGGCGGGGCTGGCCGGGCTGCTGCTGTTGACCCTTGCCGAGCGCCTGGCCGGTGCCCGCCTGACCGTGGCGGGCCGCGCGGTCGCGACGCTTTCGGCGACGTTTGCGGCGGCGCTGCTGGCGCTTTACCTGGCGCCGCCCGCGCCGATCGTGTTCGGCAACACCTGGGCGTGGGGCGAGGCCACGCGTGAACTGTTTCTGGCGCAATGGCCCTTGGTGCTGCCCATTGCCCTGGCGACGACGGCGGTGCGTTGGGCCTTGCTGCGCGTGTCCAGGCTCGGGGCGCGCTAGCCGCAGGCCCCGCCCCGGCAGGCAGATGCGCCCGCCCCGCCCACCCCGCCCGCCGGTAATTTTCAGGCGGATTTCCACCCGTATGCGCTAGGATTGTCGGCGCAATTCCCCAACCCGATGTCCGCCTCCTCTGGAGAAACCCCGCATGACCTCCCTAGACTCGTTCGCCATCACCAAGAAGTGGCCCGCCCAGCATCCCGACCGCATCCAGCTGTATTCGCTGCCCACGCCCAACGGCGTGAAGGTGTCGATCCTGCTGGAAGAAATCGGCCTGCCCTACGAGCCCCATCGGGTGGCTTTCGACAAGCAAGACCAGTTTTCTCCGGAATTCCTGTCCCTTAGCCCCAACAACAAGATCCCGGCCATCCTTGATCCCAACGGCCCGGGCGGCAAGCCGCTGGCGCTGTTCGAGTCGGGCGCCATCCTGATCTACCTGGCCAGCAAGACCGGCCAGTTCATCCCGACGGACACGGCCGAACGCTACGAGACGCTGCAATGGCTGATGTTCCAGATGGGCGGCATCGGCCCCATGTTCGGCCAGCTGGGGTTCTTTCATAAATTCGCTGGCAAGGACTACGAAGACAAGCGCCCGCGCGACCGCTACGTGGCCGAGGCCAAGCGCCTTCTGGGCGTGCTGGACCAGCGCCTGGAAGGCCGCGACTGGGTCATGGGCGATGAATACACCATTGCCGACATCGCCATCTTCCCGTGGGTACGCAACCTGGTCGGCTTCTACGAAGCGGGCGAGCTGGTCGGCTTCCCGCAGTTTGCGAACGTGGCCCGCGTGCTGGAAACGTTTGTCGCGCGCCCTGCCGTGGTGCGGGGCCTGACCATTCCGAGCTAGGCATGGAACTGCGCCAGCTGCGTTACTTCGTGCGCGTGGTCGAGGCCGGCAGCATCGGCCGCGCGGCGATGTCCATCGGCATGGTCACGTCGGCCCTCAGTCAGCAGATCAGCCGGTTGGAGGGCGAACTGTCGACGCGGCTGTTGCAGCGCAGCGCCAGCGGCGTGGTGCCGACCGATGCCGGGCTGGCGTTTTTTCGGCAGGCGCAGCTGGCCTTGCGCCACGCGGATGACGCCGTGCAGGCCGCGCAACAGGCGCGGCTGGCCGGCCACGTCAGCGTGGGCCTGTCATCAACCACCGCCGCCATTTTGGGCGCGCCGTTCCTGCAAGCCATGAACGAACGCTACCCGGACATCCGGCTGCATCTGGTCGAGGCGCTGTCGGGCCACCTGGCCGACATGCTTAACGGCCGGTTGCTGGACCTGGCCATCGTGTTCCAGGCCGAATCCGCGCGCCGTTGGAGCATCATGCCGCTGCTGGACGAGCCGCTGTTCCTGTGCGCGCGTCGCGACATGCCCGGGGTGCCGGGCGGCGACACGACGCGGCTGGCCGACATTGCGCATCTGCCCTTGGTGCTGCCCAGCGGCCGCCATGGCTTGCGCGCGCTGGTCAACAACGCCTTCCTGCAACTGGGCCAGACGCCGCGCGTGGTGGCCGAGGTGGATGGCTTGTCGCTGTTGATGGACGTGGTGCAGCTGGGCAGCGCCGCCACCATCCAGCCCAGCTCCGCCACGGCGCGTATTGCGCCCGGGCAGTTGCACATGGCCCGCATCGACGACGCCCACTTGTTCCGCCCCAATCTGCTGGTCAGCCTGTCCGACGACGAACTGTCGCCCGCCGCGCTGGCCGCGCGCCTGGTGCTGGCCGACGTCTCGCGCACGCTGGCGCAACAGGGTAAATGGGCCGTCGTGGCCCTTCACGATTCGTGAAGACCCGTTGACGCCCGCCTGATATCGCGGACGCCGCCCCGTCAGTACAGTCAGCCCATTGAATTGGGGGCGATGGCATGGTGGACGTCTTGGTGGTGGGAGGGGGCAACGCGGCGCTGTGCGCGGCCCTGATGGCGCGCGAGGCCGGCGCCAGTGTGTTGCTGCTGGAAGCCGCGCCGCGCGAATGGCGCGGCGGCAATTCGCAGCACACGCGCAATCTGCGCTGCATGCACGATGCGCCGCAAGACGTGTTGATCGACGCCTATCCCGAAGAGGAATACTGGCAAGACCTGCTGAAAGTCACAGGCGGACAGACCAACGAACCTCTGGCGCGCCTGGTCATCCGCGAATCGTCCACGTGCCGCGACTGGATGCGCCGCCATGGCGTGAACTTCCAGCCGCCGCTGTCGGGCGCGCTGCATGTGGCGCGCACCAACGCCTTTTTCATGGGTGGCGGCAAAGCGCTGGTGAACGCGTATTACCGCAGTGCCGAAGCGCTGGGCGTGCAGATCCGCTACAACGCGCCGGTCGATGCGCTGGAGCTGGAAGACGGTCGTTTCAAGGCCGCCCGCATCGGCGACGAACGCATCGAGGCGCGCGCCTGTGTGCTGGCGGCGGGTGGCTTCGAGTCCAACCGCGAATGGCTGCGCGAGGCCTGGGGCCAGAACGAACGCGGCGAATGGCCGGCCGACAATTTCCTGATCCGTGGCACGCGCTTCAACATGGGCGTGCTGCTGAAATTCATGCTGGACGCGGGGGCGGACGGCATCGGCGACCCCTCGCAATCGCACTGCGTGGCAATCGACGCGCGCGCGCCGCTGTACGACGGCGGCATCTGTACGCGCATCGACTGCGTGTCGCTGGGCGTGGTGGTCAACCGCGACGCCGTGCGCTTTTACGACGAAGGCGAAGACTTCTGGCCCAAGCGCTATGCCATCTGGGGCCGGCTGACCGCCATGCAGCCCGGGCAGATCGCCTATTCCATCATCGACGCCAAGGCCATCGGCCGCTTCATGCCGCCCGTGTTTCCGGGCGTGAAGGCGGACACGCTGCCCGAACTGGCCGACAAGCTGGGGCTGGACCCGGCCACCTTTGCACAGACCTTGCGCGACTACAACGCCGCGTGCCGTGTCGGTACCTTTGACCACACCGCGCTGGACGACTGCCACACAGAAGGCATCGCGCCCGCCAAGACGCATTGGGCACGGCCCATCGACACCGCGCCGTTCTACGGCTACGCGCTGCGCCCCGGCATCACCTTTACCTATCTGGGCTTGAAGGTGGACGACACCGCCGCCGTGCGCTTTAACGACGTGCCCAGCGACAACCTGTTCGTGGCCGGCGAGATGATGGCCGGCAACGTGCTGGGCAAGGGCTATACGGCCGGCGTGGGCATGTCCATCGGCACGGCGTTCGGCCGCATTGCCGGCACCCGGGCCGCCGCCGCCGCGCGCGCCCAGACCCTTGCAAAGAGCACGACATGAAGCAGCTTGAAGCCCTGGCCCGCGAGGCCCAGTCGTTTTCCACCCCGCATGCTTCGACGCCCGGCAGCCCCGCCGTGGCCGAGCAACCCGCGATGCCCGCCGCCATGGTCGAACACCCCGTCCAGTGGCGCGGCAAGAACGCCAAGCCGCAAGCGGACGCATTGACCGAAGACGAAACCGAAGTGGCGCGCGTTATGCAGATCTGCAACGCCTGCCGCTATTGCGAAGGCTTTTGCGCGGTGTTTCCCGCCATGACGCGCCGCCTGGAATTCGGCAAGGCCGACCTGAACTACCTGGCCAACCTGTGCCACAACTGCGGCGCCTGTCTGCACGCGTGCCAGTACGCGCCGCCACATGAATTTGCGGTGAACGTGCCTCAGGCCATGGCCAAGGTGCGGGTGCAGACCTACACCGATTACGCCTGGCCGGCCGCGCTGGGCTCGCTGTACAAGCGCAACGGCCTGGCCTTGTCGCTGGCCACCGCCGCGGGTCTGGCGCTGTTCCTGGTGCTGGCCGTGTTGATGGCGGGCGGCTTGTTTCATGAACCCATGGCCGGCAATTTCTACGCCGTGTTCCCGCACAACACGCTGGCGCTGATGTTCGGCGTGGTGTTTGGTTTTTCGATGTTGGCCTTGGGCGTGGGCGTCACGCGCTTCTGGCGCAACGTCAGCCCGGGGGCGGCATCCGGCGCGGCGGTGGCCGAGGCTGCGCACGACGCGCTGCGCCTGCGCTATCTGGACGGCGGCCACGGCAAGGGCTGCAACAACGCCGACGATGCGTTCACCTTGTGGCGCCGGCGTTTTCATCACTTCACCTTTTACGGCTTCATGCTGTGTTTTGCCGCCACCTGCGTGGCCACGCTGTACCACTATCTGCTGAATCAGCAGGCGCCGTATCCGTTGCTGAGCGCGCCGGTGTTGCTGGGCACGGCCGGGGGCATCGGCTTGCTGATCGGGCCGGCCGGTTTGCTGTGGTTGAACATCAAGCGCCATCCGCAACAGGGCGACGCGGCACAGAAGCCGATGGATCGCGGCTTCATCGTGCTGCTGTTCCTGACCAGCGCCACGGGGCTGGCCTTGCTTGCCGGGCGCGATGGCGGCGCGATGGCGCTGTTGTTGGCCATACACCTGGGCGTGGTGATGGCCCTGTTCCTGACGCTGCCCTACGGCAAGTTCGCGCACGGTATCTACCGTTCGGCGGCGCTGCTGAAGTGGTCTATCGAAAAGCGCCAGCCGAACAAGCTGCAACTGGGCTCCGATTGATCTGACCCGACCCCACCCGCGCCACGCGGGCATGACGGCGCCCCGGCGAGGGCGCCGCATCCAATGACAAACGAGGAGACTTCAATGATCCAAACCCGACTGCTGGCGCGCGTTGCGCTGGCCGCCTGTTTGCTGCCGGCGTTGCCGGTGGCGCACGCGCAATCTTTCCCGACCAAGCCCATCACGCTGGTGGTGCCGCATTCCGCCGGGGGCACGTCCGACATCCTGGCGCGCACGGTTGCGGCGCAAGCGGCCAAGACGCTGGGCCAGACCATCGTCATCGACAACAAGGGCGGCGCCAACGGCACCATCGCGGCCAAGCAGGTGGCCTCTTCCGCGCCGGACGGCTACACGCTGCTGCTGGCTACCGCCAGCACGCATGGCATCAACCCGTCGTTGTACTCGCGCATTTCGTATGACGCGGTGAAGGACTTCACGCCCGTCACGCTGTTGGCCACGGTGCCCAACGTGCTGGTCATCGGGCCCAACGTCAAGGCGGCCAGCGTGCAGGAATTGATCGCCTACCTGCGCGGGCAGGGCGACAAGACAAACATGGGATCGGCGGGCGCCGGCACGCCTGGCCATCTGGCAGGCGAGATGTTCAAGAGCGCGGCCAAGCTGCAATTCACGCACGTGCCGTACAAGGGCGGCAGCCCGGCCATCACGGATTTGATCGGCGGTCAGATCGACTTTATGTTCACCACCATTCCGGGCGTGTTGCCGCACGTGAAGGCAGGCACGCTGCGCGCGCTGGCGGTGACCTCGCCCGAGCGTTCGCCGGCCATGCCCGACGTGCCGACGATGGCCGAGTCCGGCCTGCCCGGCTTCCAGGCGGTGTCGTGGCACGGCGTGGTTGCGCCGGCCGGCACGCCGCCCGAGGTGGTCAACAAGCTGAATGCGGCGTTAAGCGGTGCGCTGGCCGCGCCCGCGGTCAAGCAGCGCCTGATGGAAGAAGGCGCGGCCGCGTCCACCCTGAACACCGCCGCGTTCGGCACGTTCATCCAGAGCGAGATCGCGGCCTGGGCGAAAGCGGTGAAGGATTCGGGCGCGACGGCGAACTGACGCACAGGGGGGGATAGCGGCCGCCGGGCCGCCGATCGCACCCGCGCATCACAGCCTTGCCGTCCCGGCGCGCCGTACACCGGGGCTTGCGGGCCCCGGCCAACATGCTAGGATCGCCGCCATGTTGACGACCCTGTTGCTTGCCCTGCTGGCCGCCGCGCCCGCCGCCCCTGCCGCCGACCCCGTTTCGTCCTATCCCCTGCAATGCCTGTACGCCGCCAAGCACGAGGGCGGCTCGCTGGAATCCGAAGACCATTGCGCGCGCGTTGACGGCGACACGCTGACCTTCGCTGCCCAGGCGCTGGGGCGCATGGATTTCAACGCAGACGGCTTGTCGCCGGCATACACGCACGGGTCATGGCGATGGGTACGGCCCGACGGCAAGTCCGTGGCCGTGGTCACGTACGACAATTTCGCCGACGACTTTGAAGACGGGCTGACGCGCGGGCCGTGGTCAGGCGGCATGGCGTATTACGACGCCCAGCTCAATCGCGTCATCACGACGCCTTACGATTGGGTCGACCGTTTTGAAGGCGGGCTGGCCGTGGTGTGCCAGGGCTGCCGCAAGGTGCCTGCCGCCGGGGGCGAGCACTACTACATGGCGGGCGGCCAATGGGGCGCTATCGACCGCCAAGGCCGGGTGGTGATGCCTTTGCGTCACGAAGCAGCCAGCCTGATGCAGGACGTGGAAGCCGCGCGCGCGGGCGCCGACACGCGGCGCTGAGCGCCTGCCGGTCGTTCTCAACCGGCACGCCGTATTACCCTCCAGCCATCAGCTTGCCCAACGTCACCATGCCTTGTTCCATGTCGACGCTCCAGGGGTGCCCGTGGTTAAGACGCATGAAATTTCCGAACGCGCCCGATGACGAAAACAACGGCCCTGGTGCAATGCTGATGCCGTGATCCAATGCCGCCCGATGCACCTTCAGCGTGTCGATATGCTCGGGCAGCTCCACCCACACGAAGTAGCCGCCGGCCGGGCGCGTGGCGCGCGTGCCTTTGGGAAAGTAGCGCGCCACGGCCTGCAATAGTTCGCCCTGCTGCAATGCCAGCGCCTGCCGGAACTGGCGCAGGTGGCGGTCGTAGCCGCCTTTTTCCAGATAGGCGGCGATGGCGGCCTGGGTGGGCGCGGCGGTGGCCAGGCTGGTGGTCAGCTTGTTGCGCATGATCTGCCGGGTGTAGCGTCCCCCCGCCACCCAGCCCACGCGATAACCCGGCGCCAGCGTCTTCGAGAACGACGAGCAATGCATCACGATGCCTTCCTTGTCGAACGCCTTGGCCGGGCGCGGCCGGTGTTCGCCAAAGTACAGCTCGCCGTAAACGTCGTCTTCAATCAGCGCCACGCCGTGGCGCGTCAGCAGCTTGACCAGCGCTTCTTTCTTGCTGTCGGGCATCAGGCTGCCCAGCGGGTTCTGAAACGTGGTCATCAGCCAGCAGGCGCGCGGACGGTGCTGCACGATGGCGCGTTCCAGCGCTTGCAGGTCGATGCCTTCACGCGGATGCGTGGCCACTTCGATGGCGTGCAACTGGTTGCGCTCCAACGATTGCAGCGCGGCATAGAAGGTGGGGGATTCGACGATGACCGCATCGCCCGGCTGGGTCACCGCCGCCAGGCTGAGGTTCAGCGCGTCCAGCGCGCCGTTGGTGATGATGATGTCGTCCACCGGCACCGACAGGCCATCGGCCAGATAGCGCAATGCAATGGCGCGGCGCAGCGCCGCGTCGCCCGGGCTGAGGTCGTCAATGGAACCCCACGGATCCAGCCGCTGCGCCGCCGACGCCATGAACTTGCCCAGCCGCGCGTAGGGCAGCAGCGACGGGCTGGGAAAGGCCGAGCCAAACGGCACCATGTCGCGGCGCAGCGTGGCGTTAAGCACTTGCAGCACGTTGTCGCTGACGTCCACCGGGTGACGCCCGGCGGTGGCGCTGGACAGGGCGTCGGGTTCCGGTAGCGCGGCGTGCGGGGCGCGCAGCACGTAGTAGCCGGACCGATCGCGCGCGCGGATCAGGCCGCGCGCTTCCAGCAGGTAATAGGCCTTGAACACCGTTGACGGGCTGACGCCCCGGCTGGTGCTGGTCTGCCGCACCGAGGGCAGGCGGTCGCCGACTTGCAGCAAGCCGGAACTGATGGAGGCGGTGATGTCTTCGGTCAACCGTTCATAGCGCTTCATGGCGGTGTCGTTTCAAAAAGGGGAAAAAGAGGGCGGTTGCGGTACACGGGTGTGACGGTGCGCCGTCATGTCGACATGCCGATGGCGCGCATCAGAAGCCGCAGCGCGTAGGCCGCCACGCCCAAGGTGGCGACGCTGGCGGCCCACAGCAGCGCCAGCCACAGCAGGCGGCGCGGCCAGGCAGATGTTGTCCAGACACGCATCAATGGAACTCCTCGCCGGTGCGGACCTTGCCGCGAAACACGTAGTACGACCACGCCGTGTAGGCCAGGATAATCGGAATGATCAGCAACGCGCCGACCAGCGCGAAGCCCTGGCTTTGCGGCGGCGCGGAGGCCGTCCAGATGGAGACGTCAGGCGGAATGATGGCGGGCCAGATGCTGATGCCCAGGCCCGTGTAGGCCAGAAACACCAGCGCCAGCGACAGCATGAACGGCCCGGCGGCGGGCGTGGCGCGCACGCGCCGGATCAGCTCGAAGCCGGCGGCGGCCACCAGCACCGGCACCGGGAAAAACCAGAACATATTGGGCAGGCTGAACCAGCGCTGCGCAATCTGCGGCTGCGCCAGCGGCGTCCACACGCTAAGCACCGCGATCACGGCCAGCAGCGTCAACGTCAGCGGCCGGGCGATATCGCACATGTGGCGATGCAGCCGACCTTCGGTTTTCATGATCAGCCAGGTGCAGCCCAGCAAGGCATAGCCCACCACCAGCCCCACGCCGGTGAACAGCGAGAACGGGCTGACCCAGTCCCACGCGCCGCCGTGAAAGGCGCGCCCCACCACCGGAATCCCTTCGATGTAGGCGCCCAGCGTCACGCCCTGGAAGAACGTGGCGGTGACCGAGCCAAAGACAAAGGCCAGGTCCCAATAAGGGCGATGATGTTCGTCGGCCTTGAATCGGAATTCGAACGCCACGCCGCGAAACACCAGGCCCAGCAGCATGAACACCAGCGGCAGGTGCAGCGCGCTGAGGATCACCGCATACGCCAACGGAAACGCCGCCATCAGCCCCGCCCCGCCCAGCACCAGCCAGGTCTCGTTGCCGTCCCAGACGGGGGCCACGGTGTTGACCATGACGTCGCGTTCATCGCGGATGCGGATCAGCGGAAACAGAATGCCGATGCCCAGGTCGAAGCCGTCCATCACCACGTACATCATCACGCCGAACAAAATGATGACGGCCCATATCAATGCAAGGTCGATGCCCATGGCGTCAGACTCCGGAACGGTTGTGCGGCGCGGGTTCCACCCCCGCCAGCGTGGACGCGGCGGACAGCGGGCGTGACGGCTGGCGCGCTTCACCCGGGCCACCCGACAGCGGCGCGTGGCCGGGCGCGGGGCTGGGGCCCATGCGGATCAGGCGCAGCATGTACGACACGCCCGCGCCGAACACCAGCAGGTAGACCGCCACGAACAGGCCCAGCGTCAACGTCAGTTCGCCAACGCCATGCGGCGTGGCCGCGTCGGCCGTACGCATCACGCCGTAGACGATCCAGGGTTGACGGCCGATCTCGGTGACGTACCAGCCGGCCAGCATGGCGACAATGCCGGACGGCCCCATCCACAGCGCAAAGCGTTGCAGCGCGCGCGACTCGTACAGCCGCCCGCGCCAGCGCGTCCACAGCGCCCAGCCGGCCAGCAGAATCATCAGCATGCCCAGCCCGGCCATGATGCGAAACGACCAGAACACCACGGTGGCATTGGGGCGGTCTTCGGGCGGATAGGACTTCAGCCCCGGGAACTGGCCGTCCCAGCTATGCGTCAGGATCAGGCTGCCCAAGCGCGGCACGTTAAGCGCAAAGCGCGTTTCTTCGCGCGCCATGTCGGGAATGCCGAACAGCGTCAGCGGCACGCCCGCGCCCGGTTCGTTGTCCCAATGGCCTTCAATGGCGGCGATCTTCGCGGGTTGGTGCTTCAGGGTATTGAGGCCATGAAAGTCGCCCACCACCGCTTGCAGCGGCGCCACCAGCAGCAGCATGCCCATGGCCATGGCGAACATCTTCTTCACGGCGGGGCTGCGGTCGCCGCGCAGCAAGTGCCACGCGCCGGACGCGCCCACCATCAACGCGGTCGCCAGGAAGGCGGCGATGCCCATGTGCGCCAGGCGATACGGAAACGAGGGGTTGAAGATCACGGCCAGCCAGTCGGTGGGCACGACGCGCCCGTCCAGGATCTCGTAGCCGGCCGGCGTTTGCATCCAGCTGTTTGACGCCAGGATCCACGTGGCCGACACCAGCGTGCCCAGCGCCACCATGATGGTCGAGAAAAAGTGCAGGCCCGGGCCGACGCGCGTCCAGCCGAACAGCATCACGCCCAGGAAGCCGGCTTCCAGGAAAAAGGCGGTCAGCACTTCGTACGCAGCAGCGGCCCCGTCACGCTGCCTGCGAAGTCCGAGAAAAAACTCCAGTTGGTGCCGAACTGGTACGCCATCACCAGGCCGGACACCACGCCCATGCCGAAGTTGACGGCAAAGATCTTGGTCCAGAAGTGATACAGGTCGCGATAGACGGTTTTGCCCGTGCGCAGCCAGAAGCCTTCCAGCACCGCCAGGTAGCTGGCCAGGCCGATCGTGATGGCGGGAAAAACGATGTGAAATGAAATGGTGAACCCAAACTGTATTCGGGCAAGCAATAGCGCGTCGCCATGCATAGCGGTCTTCCTGATAAACGGGTGTCCTACCTGTCGAACGGTAGATCCGCAGCGCGATGCAGTACAGATTCAGAAATTGAATAAAAAAGCGGATCAGATTGGGCGGACGGACGCGTAAAGCCAGGCGGGATGCCGGGTCTGGCGCTGTATCCGGATCAGGCCCGCGTCATGATGGTGTCCCTGAAAAACGGCGCAGACACTCGCCATGCCCTGCGTGGACGGCGGCGGTTCCCGATCCCGGTTCGTTCGGCTACGATGGGAGCCCGCCGTTGGATCCACTTTCATCGACGTTTGCCGCAGGCCGCCGTCCTTCGCCCCATAGATACCCGAGAGTCATGAGCATCACCAAAACGAAGGGCACGTCCAGTAAAGCCCAGGCCTTGCCGCACCGCATCCGCGACCAGTTGCGCTATGAGATCCTGACGGGCGCCTTGCCCGCGGGCACGCCGCTAAAGCAGGATGCGCTGGCCACGCGCTTTCAGGCCAGCCGCATTCCGGTGCGCGAAGCGTTGCGCCAGCTGGAAACCGAAGGGCTGGTGGCGTATCACCTGAACCGGGGCGCGGTCGTCATCCGCATGGACGTGGACCAGATCTGTGAGCTGCTGGACATCCGCATCGCGCTGGAAGGCTACGCGGTGCGCGCGGCCGTGCCCAACATGGCGCGGGCTGACCTGGACACCTTGGAAGCCATCCTGAAGGCCTACGACGAGGCCGATTCGGTGTCGGAGTGGGCCGAGCTGAACCGCCGTTTTCACCTGGCGCTTTGCGCGCCGGCAAACAACACGCGGCTGCGTCGGCTGATCGAGGAATACGGCCTGAACACGGACCGCTACACGCACGAGATGATGTCGCAGGCGACCGGCAAGGAAGGGCCGCAGGCGGATCACTACCGCATCCTGGAAGCCTGTCGTGCGCAGGACGGCGCGTTGGCCGCGCGCCTGGTGGAAGCGCACATCATCGAAACCAAGAAAAACCTGGTCGCCATGCACCGCATGCGGGAAGACGGCTGAACGGGCCTACGCCGCGCGGCCGCCCAGGTACAGTTCGCGCACCTTTGCGTCGTTCATCAACGCCTCGGCCTGCCCGGTGATGGCCACCGTGCCCATCGATAGCACGTACGCGCGGTCGGAAATGCGCAGCGCTTCCATGGCGTTTTGCTCCACCATCAGTATCGTCACGCCTTCCTTGGCGCGGATGCGCTGGATGGCTTCGAACACTTCGCCCAGCGTCTTGGGTGACAGCCCGGCCGATGGCTCGTCCAGCAGCAACAGGCCCGGCGAAGGCATCAGCGCGCGCGCCAGCGCCAGGATTTGCCGTTCGCCGCCCGATAACGACGCGGCGGGCGCATCCAGCTTGCGTTGCAGCACGGGGTAGTGTTCGCACAAGGTGCGCACGCGCGCCAGGCACTGCGCCTTGTCCAGCGCATTGCCGCCCACCAGCAGGTTTTCGCGCACCGACAACGCCGTGAACACGTTCTCGGTTTGCGGTACGAAGCCCAGGCCGTGACGCAGAATTTTCTCGTGCACGGGAAAGCGCGAGATGTCTTTGCCTTTCAGCACGACCTGGCCTTCGCGCGGCTTGAGGTAGCCGGCGATGGTTTTCAGCAAGGTCGATTTGCCGCAACCGTTGGGTCCCAGCAGCGTCACGATTTCAGATTGGCCTGCATGCAGCGACAAGCCGCGCAGAATGTCCACGTCGCGGGTGTAGCCGGCAACAACGTTTTGCACGTCGATCATTTTTTCGCTCATCAGGCAGCTCCCATGCGCAGTACCGGCGTGGCGGTGGCGCCGCCGGCGGGCTTGGCCGCCGCGCCGCCCAGATACGCCTGCAACACCCGTTCATTGGACGCCAGTTCATCCGGCCGGCAATCGGCCACGATGTGGCCACGGTCCAGCACGATGCAGCGATGGCAGACTTCGCGGATGAAATGCATGTCGTGCTCAACAATCACAATCGTCATACCTCCATCATTCAGGCGCTGCAACGCACGGACAATGTCGCTGCGCAGGTTTGGGTGCACGCCGGCCGTGGGCTCGTCCAGCATCAGCATGCGCGGCTGCGCCATCAGCGCGCAGACGATGCCCAGCAATTTCTTTTGCCCGCCCGAGATCGCCGCTGCCGACAAATCGCGCACCGGCGTCAGCAGCAATTGGTCCATCAACGCGCCGGCACGCGCCCGCGCGCGTGTCTCGGCCAGCCCCGCCGCGCGCGAGCCGAACAGGTTTTCCCACACGCCGTGATGCTCGGTCGACGCCGCCATGGCGACCTCGGCCACGGACATCTTGCGTGGCATCGACGGCAGCTGGAAAGTGCGGGCGATGCCGGCCTGCACAATGCGGTGCGCGTTCAAGGAGTCGATGCGCCGGCCTTCGAACCGCACGGTGCCGGCGTCGATGGATTCAAAGCCGGTGATGGTGTTCAGCAAGGTGCTTTTGCCCGATCCGTTCGGGCCGAGCAGCCCGACGATTTCGCCTGGTCGGATCGAAAAGCCGACCTTCTCGAGCACGCGGTTGCCGCCAAACGCCTTGGCCACCGAATCGACTTGCAATGCATAAGGGGTGGTCATGGCATCTTCCTCATCTTTTCCGGCAGCAGCCCTTCGCTGCGCCACAACAGGCATCCCAACAGAATGAAGCCGATCAAGCCCAACCGCAGCGCGCCGGCCACGTCGGAGCCGAAGCCGAACGCGTCCTTGGCGAAGGGCACCAGCGTGTAGGCGGTCTGCACCAGCACCACGCCCAGCAGTACGCCCGATACGTTGCCGATGCCGCCGATCATCAGCATGGTCCACAACAGGAATGTCTCGGAGGCAAGCAGATAATCGGGGCCGACAAAGCTCATGTAGTGCGCGTACAGCGAGCCCGCCAGCGCGGTCACTGCCGCGCCGGCCATTACCGCCCGCGATTTCAGCCGCATCAGGTCATAGCCCATGCAGGCCGCCAGCTTGGGTTCTTCGCGCATCACGCGCAGCGCGCGCCCGAAGCGGCTGTAGGCCAGACGGCGCAACAGCACGGCGGCGGCGGCCGTCAACACCAGCACCAGGCCCAGGAATGCCAGCGCGCCGCTCTTGCCGTCCAGGCCGCCGAACAACGCGGGGATGCCGCTGATGCCTTGCGCGCCATTGGTCAGCCACAGTTCGTTGGTGGCGACGGTGCGGATGATCTCGGCGATGGCCAGGGTGGCTATGCCCCAATAATCGGCGGCCAGCTGCTTGCCCAAGCGTGCAACGCACCAGCCCAGCGCCATGGCCACCGCAACGCCGGCAGCGGCGCCCAGGCCCGGGTGCCAGCCGATATGCACGGCGATGCCGGTGCCGTATGCGCCGATGCCCGCGAACGCGATGTGGCCAAAATTCAGCAAGCCCGCCAAGCCGGCTTGCAGGTTCAGGCCCAGCGCCATCAAGGCAAAGATCGCGCCGAAGGTCAGCGATGAAATCAGGAAATCAAACACGGCGCACCTCGCGATCGAACAGGCCGTAGGGCTTGAACAGCAGCGCCAGCAACAGGATCAGGAACGATGCCGCGCTGATGTACGCCACCGGCAGGAAGGCCACCGGCTTGTTGTAGAGCCAGCCGAAGTTCAGGTTAGTCACCAGCGTTTCGGTGAAGGCGATCAGGAATGCGCCAGCGACCGCGCCCAGTGGGTTGCCCAGGCCGCCCAGGATGGCGGCGGCGAACACCGGCAACAACAGATCCGAACCCAGGTTGATGTGCGCGCCCGTGGACAGGGCCAGCAGCCCACCACCCAGACCTGCCAGCGCGCCGCTGGCGAACGCCACCTGGCAGGTAATGCGCGAGGCGTTCAACCCGCTGGCGTCGGCCAGGGCAGGGTTGCAGGACAGCGCGCGCATGGCGCGACCGGTGCGCGTAGTGAAAAGCAGCAGCGCAAAGGCCGCAAGCAGTACCGCCGTGGTGGATACGGCGGCAATCTGCATGACGGTGACGCTGGCGTCACCCAGGCGTATTGGCGTGGCCAGCGGCAGCTTGAACATCAGCGGGAACGAACCCGCGACGCCCTGGCAAAAAGCGATCAGCAACATGGACAGCGCCAGCGAACCGATCATGGTGATGGCCGGACCCGCGCGCAGCAACCGACGAAACACTAGCAGGTGAAACACCAGCGCCAGCGCCCCGGTCAGCAGGCTTGCGGCCAGTAGCGCCAGGGGCAGGGGCAGGCCGAGCACGCTGCACGCATAGGTCGCGTAGGCGCCCAGCATGGCGTATTGCACGTGCGCGATGTTTGGAAATTTGACCAGCCCATACACCATGCTCAGGCCCAGCGCGATCAGCGCCAGGTCCGAGCAGCGTAGCAGCGTGTCGACGAGAATCTGGATCATCTTGTTGACTCGTAAGACAGCAAAAAAGAAAACGCCTGAAGACAAGGCCGGGGCTGCGTGGCAGCCGCCGGCCCGGGCCCATCAACGTGCGACGATCTTGCCTTGGTCGGATTTGAGCTTGGCGTAGGGCGGGTCCACGCGCTGGCGGTCGCTGTCGAACTTGATGAAGCCGGTGACGCCTTCATAGCCCTTCTGGCCCAGTTGGGTCAGGGCGGCCTGCACGTCGGCGGGGGCGGTGGACTTGGCCAGGTTCATGGCGGCGGCCGTCAACAGCACCGCGTCATAGGCGTAGCCGGTGTAGGACGTCTTGAAGCCGTCCTTGTAGCGGGCCTTGAAGGCTTCGGCGTATTCGCGGCCCTTGGGGCCCAGCACCGATCCCACTTCCATGCCGATCTGGCCTTGCGCGATGTCGGCCGGCGTGTCGCTCAGGCACATGCTCAGCAAGATGCCGTACCACGGCGTCTTGCGCAGGCCCAGTTCAAAGGCCTCGCGGTTGATCACGGCCGATTCCTGGCCGTAGGCGGTGTAGATGTAGGCGTCCGGGTTGCTGCGCGACATCTGCTGCAATTCGCGGCGGTAGGTGGACTGGCCAGCGGTGTACAGCACTTCGGTCACGATCTTGCCGCCCAGCTTTTCGAACTCTTCCTTGTAGCCGTGCGCCACGCCTTGGCCGTAGGCGTTGTTGGGCGCAATGATGGCCACGTTGCGGTAGCCCTGATCCCAGGTGTCCTTGGCGGAAAAGCGGTTGCCTTTGTCTTCCAGGCCGATCAGGTTGAACGACGTGGCGCCCAGGTCGCGGATCTTGACGCTGGTGCTGGCGATGTTGATGTGCGTCACGCCTTCCTTGACAAGGTACTGGCCCAGCGGAATGGAAATGCCCGACGAGTATTCGCCGATGACGACCGGCACCTTGTCGACGCTGACCAGCTTGCGCGCGGCGTTCAACGCAGTGGTGGGGTTGCCGCCCGAATCCTCGACCACCACGGCAAATTTCTTGCCCATCACGCCGCCGTCGGCATTGACCTTTTCCACGGCCAGGTCCACGGCGCGGCGCACGTCCTCGCCCACAGTGGCGTTGGCGCCGGTCAACGACAGCACGGCGCCCATCTTTACGGTTTCCTGTGCGTGGGCGCCGGCGCCGGCCAGCGACAACATCAGGCAGGTGGCGCCCAGCAACGGGCGGACGAACAATTGCATGGTGGTTTCCCCTCGAAG
The DNA here is from genome assembly GCF_003600685.1 of Achromobacter sp. B7. NCBI lineage: Bacteria > Pseudomonadati > Pseudomonadota > Betaproteobacteria > Burkholderiales > Alcaligenaceae > Achromobacter > Achromobacter sp. B7. The sequence goes on along the minus strand of NZ_CP032084.1, from coordinate 5,391,604 downwards.
CGTGCCGGGTTCGCGTCTGATGCGCGAAGGGGCCGGCGGTGTGTGGTGGCCCTGGGCATTACCCAAGGCGCGAAACGAGGGCAGATGTGGATACCAAAAGTGGAAATTGCATCCAATCCTGCTCAAGTGGATGCAAATATACGAGGCGGCTCGCGTCTCAACAATATGGGGTTAACCCGTTACCTGATGTTTCAAACACCGTTTTATCCACCGGGTTGCACCGCGTGTCGATATGCCGCAACGCATCGCGCCCGCCGACGGAGCCGTCGGCGGGCGCGATGTTGTTGCGTGAGAAACGAGGGCCGGCCGGTCAGCGTGGCCGCGTTACGGTCAGGACTTCAGTACTACGGTCAGTACTTCAGCACATATGCTGGCCGCCGTTGATGGCGACGTTGGCCCCGGTCATGAATCCTGCGTGCGGGCCGCACAGAAACGCCACCAGCGCCGCCACTTCTTCGGGTTGGCCCAAGCGGCCGACCGGGATCTGCGGCAGGATCTTTTCCTTCAGCACATCTTCGGGCACCGCCTGCACCATGCGCGTGTCCAGATAGCCCGGCGATACGGTGTTGACGGTGACGCCCTTGCCGGCCAGCTCCAGCGCCAGCGCCTTGGTGAAGCCATGGATGCCCGCCTTGGACGCCGCGTAGTTCGTCTGGCCAAACGCGCCCTTGCTGCCGTTGACGGACGAAATGTTCACGATGCGGCCCCATCCGCGGTCCGCCATGCCGCCACATAGCGGCTGGGTCATGTGGAACATGGAATCCAGGTTGCTGTGCATGACCTCGTTCCAAAATTCCAGGCTCATTTTTCGCAAGCGCGCATCGCGCGTGATGCCGGCGTTGTTGACCAGGATGTCGATAATGCGCCCGTCGTGGTCGAGCCGGCGCATCAGCGTCTGGCATGACGCGTAGTCGCCCACGTCCACGGAGTACAGCGCGAAGCGGCGTCCGCGCGAGGCTTCCTCTTCGGCCCAGGCGTGCGCGGCGCCTTCGTTCGAGTGGTAGGTGGCGATGACGTCGTGGCCGGCATCGTGCAGCGCCAGCGCGATGGCGCGGCCCAGGCCGCCCGAGCCACCCGTCACCAGCGCGGTGCGTTTATCCGTCATGGCGATCTCCGGGCTGGTTGGCATCGCGCATGGCGGCGCACGCGGCGGCCATCTGGTCCGACATCGCCGTCCAGATCTGCGTCATGGGGAAGGGCGCGGGCGCGATGCCGCCGCCGGTGGCCAGCTTGAACCAGCCGCTCATGGCTTCGCCCAGCCCGGCCGTCAACGCGGCCTGCTCTTGCAGCGCGGCGTGGGTGATGGCCTGGCTGGCTTCCAATTGCGCCTGCCATTGCTTGCGCGTCATCTCGCCCAGCGCGGGTGCAATGGATTGCCAGTCGCCGGTGTGTTGCAGCGGGCTTAGCGTGGACAGCGTGTTGTTTGTGTGTTGGTCGGCCAGCCGGCGGCCCAGTTCCATCCAGCGCTGCTGGCTTTCCTGGGCAAGTTGGGTCAGTCGTTGGTAATAGGCGGCGTTGGCGCCGGCAATTCCCTGGGGCATGGAGGCAGTAGGTTTCTTCATCATCCGTCCTTGTCGTAGTGGTAAGGGGCAACGAATCAGTCCTGGAAGCCGTCTGGGTCAGGGCGGCTGCGCCTAGCGCACGGCGTGGGTCAACAATAGCCCAGCGTCCCCCCGCAATGCCAGCCCGTGCGCGCCGCGCTTTTGTGCCTGCAAAGTAACTTGACGTTACCTCGGCCATGGTGTGTCATGCGTCGAAGCGGCACTTGGGCTGCACGGACTATTCAGCGAGGCAGTTGTGGCCACATCGGGAATAACGGTTCGCGTGCCGTCCTGGCGGTACCTGCCGGTGGCGCTGGCGTTGGTGCTACCCGCGCTGCTGTGCCTGGCGGGGACTTGGATCCACGCCAAAAAGCAGCAAAGGACCGAAGCCGAAGCCGCCGCGCAGATCGTGCGCGTGCAAATCGAGAACATGCTTGCGCAGGCGTGGCCGGTGCTGGATCAGGTGGCCGAGCTGACGCCGCAGCCCTGTGCCCAGGTGCTGCCGCAACTGCGTCGCTGGGGCACGCTCAACCCGTATTTCCGCGCCTTGGTGCTGGCCAACGATCGCCACATTTATTGTTCTTCGATCGTCGGCGAAGTCGATTCCGAATTGGGCGATTTCCGCAAATGGCCCATCGACGGCACGCCCGACCGCTGGCTGTTTTCGGTGGCGGGCACGCCGCTGGCGCCGGACCGCCCGGCAATTCTGCTAGGCAAGCCGGGCGCCCCGGGCTTTAGCGGCGCCGTCGCGCTGGACGGCCGCTACGTGCTGGACCTGCTGAACGCCGTGGGCACGTTGGGCGACTATCGCATTGAACTGATTGTGGGCAAGGGCGCGCCCATACACAGCGATTCCTGGAGCGACGACGACGCCGGCATCCAGCCTGTGTACGACGAAATCACGCGCAACAACGGGCGGGTCGCGTTGGCAATCAACGTGAGGGCACCCACGGCAAGCATGATGCACGCCTGGAAGCAGCTGTTGCTGAGCTACCTGCCCGCCACCTTGTTGATTGGCGCGGGCCTGGCGTTTGCGGCGTATCGCCTGCAACTGAACCGCCTGTCATTCAAAGAGCAGTTGCGCCGCGCCATGCTGGCCAATGAATTCCAGGTGCATTACCAACCGGTGTATGGACAGCTGACCGGGCAGTGCGAAGGCGTGGAAGCGCTGATGCGATGGAACCGGCCCGGCGTGGGGTTCGTGCGGCCGGACATCTTCATTGCGGCCGCCGAAGCCGAGGGCATGATCATTGCCTTGACCCAGCACCTGCTACGGCTGATCGAACGCGATTTGCAAACGTGGCGCACGCCGCCTGACTTTCACATCGGCGTGAACATCGCGCCCGAGCATCTGTCCAGCAACCTGCTGGTGCCCGACATGCAGGCGTTTCTGGCCAACGTGGCCGCGCGGCGGCCGCTGCTGGTGCTGGAAATTACCGAGCGCAGCCTGATTCAGGACAGCGGCCAGGCGCGCCGCAACATCGAGGCGTTGCGGGCGGCGGGCGTGCGCGTGGCGATCGACGATTTCGGCACGGGGCATTGTTCGCTGTCGTACTTGCAGAAGTTTCCGGTGGACTACCTGAAGATCGACAAGGGCTTTGTGCAGTCCATTTTGCCGACCGGTGAAGAGGCGCCGGTGCTGGACGTGATCATCACGTTGTCGCACCGGCTGAATCTGGCGGTGGTGGCCGAGGGCGTTGAAACGCAGGTCCAGTTTGACTACCTGACGGCGCGCGGCGTGGCGTTCATCCAGGGCTATTTGTTTGCGCGGCCGATGCCGTCGGCCGAATTCATCCCCTGGTACGCAAAGCACTCGCCGCCAGGCGCGGTGCCGCCATCGTCGGGTGGCGCGACGACGGGCGCGCTGGCGCAAGCTACGCCGCCGGGCGCGACGGCGGCGTAGCGATCAGGGCGCCTTGGCCTGCGGTTCGGCCTTGGCGAAGAACAAGTCGGTGATGGCCTGGCCGTCCATCGGTTCGCCGTTGATGGCACGCGCCAGCAACTCGGCGCCCAGCAGTTGCACCGAGAACACCAGGTCCGGATGCACGCGCCGCATCTTTTCCAGATGCTTGCTGGTGTTGACCAGCGCCACGGTCTTGGCGCCGCCCTGCGCCGTGGCCTCTTTGGCGGCCAGCACGATGAACGCGTTTTCGGCGTCGTCGTCGCGCAGCGCCAGCACATAGCGCGCACGCGTCACGCCGGCGTTGTGCAACACGTCTACGCTGGACGGGTCGCCTTCGATCAAATCGGTGGCGGCGGGGTATTCATGCGGCATGCCGGGCGGCACGATTACCGTGACTTCGTCGCCGCGCCGGCGCAATCCGGCGTAGACGCTAAGCGCCAGCGGCGTCGCGCCCGCGATGATGATGTGGTTTTTTCTCATGGCGGTTGAAAACTTGCCTTTGACCAGCCGTTTCAAGTTGCCGCCGATCACCGGGCCGGCGATGGCGCTGATGGACGTGGCGAACACGGTAATGCCCAGGATGATAATCGACGCGGTAAACAGCCTGGCGGTGGTGCTGTGCGGCGTGATGTCGCCATAGCCCACGGTCGACATCGACACGATGGAAAAGTAGAACGCGGTGCCCGCGTCCTTGACCGGCGGGTTGAATTCTTCGCCCAGGTAGAGGGTGCCGAAGACGGCGTAGATCAACAGGGACATCACGCTGACCAGCGCGAACAGCGAACCCGCCGTCACGCTTGCGCGGTCAAAGCGGCGCCAATACACCACCAGCGCAATCACCAGCACCATCGTGTAGATGCCCAGCCCCGCGCGGCCGCTGTCGCCAAGGATCGCGAAGGTGCCGATGCCGATCAGCAGCACCAGCGAGAACGCCCAGGCGATGCGCGCCTTCAAGATCAGGCCGATGGCAATCACCTGTAGCCCCACACCCAGCACCAGGCGCGGGATTTCCAACAGGCCCACCACGCGCATCACTTCATGCCAATTGTCCAGCGCCAGCCAGAACGAATATTCGCGCGCGCGCACTTCGCGCAACACGGGGTGCATGAATGCGTAGCCGTCCAGCGCAACCAGGATGGCCAGGCACCAGTTGGGGGGAAACACCGCCAGCACTTTCTTGTGCAGGCGCATCAGCGACACAGAGGTTAGCGGCATTGGACCTGTCCTTTAGTCCGCATTTTAGGACGATGACTCAAAGGGCTCTGCTATATCAAATAGGTATAGAAGGCTATCAACAAAGAATTACTGGATTCGGGTGCCAAGTCATAAACTTCGTTCATCACGCGGCTATCCAAGTGGAAAACCGCTGATACGGGTGGAAGTCAGCCAGTAGTCGGGGCCGGCCAGCACCCAGGCGTTGATCACGTTGCAGCTTGTGCGCGGACTAGAGACCGCGCAGAAGTTCACGGTCGGACCGTGCGTGAGCAGTATGAGGCACGAATGTTGGAATCGCGTGATCCAGGTAGAAGGCATCAGTGCCGGCTGATGACTCCGGGTTCACGTGTTGTTTTAGCGCGGCGTCTTACCTCTCGGGGGCAGCGCCGCGTTTTTTTCGCCCGTTCAATCTGAACGCGCCATGGGCTTTGCACCCAGATCAGTTTGCCGCGCCGGCGTCTTCGGTTTCGCGGCCCCATTCTTCCAGCCCGTCCTGCCGGCTGTCCTCCCCTGAAGCTCGATAGTCCGGGTCCAGCGCGATATCCGCCGCGAACATATAGCCCCAGCCGTGCACAGCCCGGATCGGCAATGTCATCTGGTTGGCGGTGGCCTTGCGCCGCAAGCGGCTGATCATGACGTCGACGAAGCGCCGGCGCGTGATGCCGCTGTCTGCATCGTCGGCCCCGTCGGCGTAGAACGCGTCACGGCTGATCTTGCGATCGGGCGCCGTCACCAGCCGGGATAGAAAATCGCGTTCGCCAGTGGTCAGCCCCAGTGTGCGGCCGGCGGGGCTGATCAGTGTCCACCCCTTGTTGGCCAGGCGCCAGGTTTCCTGGGCCGGTTCTTCGGCGTGCGTGTCCGCCGAGGCTTCCATGCCGTCAAGCCCCACCGCACGGCGCACCAGCGCCTGCAATGCCGCGGCCAATTCCAGCCCCGTCACATCCGGAGGCAGGCAGGCGTCCGCACCGCACAGCAGCGTGCGGATCCGGCTTTCGGCGTCGGCAAAGGCGGCGATGGCGACAATGCCCAGGCCCCGGTCGACCGCGCGCAAGCGTACGGCGGCGTTGTGGATATCGGAAAGCGGCGCGTCCAGCACGACCAGCGGACTGGGGCGGCGGGAATAGCGGTCGTAGACGTCGATCAGGTCATGGCAACGGCGTACGCAGAAACCCAGATGAGACAAGGCATCCACAAGCCTGGCGTGCTTGGCATCGTCATTGCCAAGGAAAATGACATCCAGCGTGTTATTCATTGATGCTTCCAATGAGCCGGCGCGGCACGGAGCGTCGCGCCATGACGAGACCGTCTGGCGGTGTTTTTTTGAATGTGGGCACGGGCTTCGGCCGGCTTCCTGTCTGATGCTGGCCACCGGCGGCGGGGACTATGCCGCCTTGAAGTCACGCCCGTGTTTCATTTAAACACGGGCGTGTTTTTTTGTGAAGATACGTTTCTGTAGTTTCCGATGGTAACCGTGGCGTGAGGGAACGGTAACGGAAAGCACTGCGCCGCCTCGGACTTTGCACCCTTGCCTCTGCGGGTTATTAAGTATTACCGATACATTATTTTCTATTTTGCATACGGTATTGCTCACAAACTCGGGCGGCTTTAACGTCGGGCTTGCGGGTTGTACCCCGGTGCGACTACCCTTTCCGCGCGCGCCGGATTATTGGGGTAAGTGGCTGGCCGGCTTGGGTTTTCGCAGGTGTGACCGGCTCGATAAAGCCGTGCCGCCGCGGCTCACGCGGCACGCAAGCACGCGAATATTGCGATTTACGGATTAACCCTGAAATTGGGGCGCAATCCGTTTATTTGGCGCCAGTGTTGAGATGTTTTAATCAAATAAATAATTTCATATTAATGTCTCAGGTCGATCGATTGGACACGTTTAGCCATCGTCTGCGCAACGCAAGAATGCTTCAGGGATGGACTCAAAAGGACTTGGCGGTCGCAAGCAACCTGTCGCAAAGCGCTATCGGCAACTACGAAAGCGGGCAGCGCCAGCAGCCCTCCAGCGACGCGCTTATCAAATTGACCCGCGCCCTGCGGGTCAGCCCGATGTGGCTCAGTACCGGAGAAGGGCCGATGCTTAGCTCCGGCTATGCCGAGCCGACCGTGGCCAGCGCCAATCCCGGCGACCTGCCGGCCCCACCGGCCTGGCCCTTCGAATCGGTGTCCTACGCCACCTATTCACGCTTGAGCTCGCAGGAAAAGCGGCAGATCGAACTCGTGCTTGCCGCCTACATCAAGGCACGCGGCGAATAGGCCCCATGGGTTGAGCCGGGCTGGGCGGCACCGCGCTTTGCGGGCGGCGATGCGGGTCCGGCGCGGGCATGAATTCGCCCGGCTGCGGCTTGCGGCGCAGGCGGCTGCGCAAGCGTTCCACGGGGTCCGCCACCAAGCCGTTCAATAGCGCCGAAAACCCGATGCAACCCGCGATCACCAATGCCGCGAACAACATGGGCTGGTGCATTTCAACGTCGTTGAGCAACCAGCTGAAGAACAGGATCACCAGCGAATGACAGATATAGATCGGGTAGCTGAGTTCTCCGATGGCCTTGTCCAGGCGGTGGCGCGACTGGAACAGAAAAGCCAGCGGCAACAGCGCGGCAAACAGCAGCACCGCCAACCCATCACGCACCGTCGGATTGATGCCGATGGAAAAGTGCAGCAGCGTGTAGATGAACAGCGCCACGGTGCCCGCTTCAGGCAGCCGGTGAAACCGGCGCGTCCAGGCCTTGAAGCGCGGCAGCAGTACCTGGTGCGATAGCGAACCGATCAGGAACAACGCCAGTTCGGTGGGAAAGAACCGATAGGTCCAGGGATCCGTCACGCCGACGCCGGTCACGATCAAGACGCCGCGCAGCGCCAACGATGCGGCAAGCAGGGCCAACAATCTGCGCGGCGATCCCAATACAAAAGGCGCGACCAGGTAGAAGCTCATTTCGACACCGAGCGTCCAGGCCTGCGGCACCAGCAGTCCCTGGTAGAGCGGCACTTCGCTATTGGCGAAGCTGCCCGTGAATGCCAGCGCCGAATGTTCAATGCCGAAGAACATCAACCAGTCCTGTCCGAAGATGAACAGGTTGGACAGCACCAGGAAAAGATCGGCCGAGAAGGGCAGGGCTGCATAGAAGCGGAAGAACGCGCCGCCGCTTAAAACATGCGCCAGCAGGGTCAGGCCCGCCACCGTCAGATAGATGGGGAACAGGCGCAGGAAACGATTGGCGTAGAACTTGCCCGTGGCGCCCTGGTAGTTGTCCGTGGCGGTCAGCACATATGAAATCAGAAAGCCCGAAATCACATAGAACAGTTGCACCGCCAGCCGCCCGCCGACAAGGTGATCGGCGTAGCCGCCGCCCAGGTGGTCCAGCACCACTGATAGCGCCAGTAGAGTTCTCAAGAAGCCCATCGCCGTGTCTCCCGGTAATCTTTTATGGCCGGCCAGAAGCGGCCGACGCATGCGTCGTTCGTTACGTTGCGATCGGCTTGTTTGCCCTGTGCTGCCAGGGTGGCCAGATGCGTGGTCTGGAATGATTCTGCGCGTCGGACACAGGCGCCGCCATGCGGCATTCGATGCAGCACCCTGCATCTTCGGCGTGATGGAATCGGGCCATCGTGCTGCTTTTGGATACGGCTGTAGGGTTTAGAGAGCAGGACGTTACAGGCCTGTGCCGGTTACAGTCGGGGCTATGAAACCTTTAGGAGACCTATTCATGCCTACCCCTCTGTCTTCGCGTTGCCGGCTGCTGTGCCTGAGCCTGCTGACCCTGGCATTGGCGGGTTGCGCGGGGTCCACCGGAGGCGCGCGCCCGCAAGGCGCCGCCGCGGCCAATGCCGCCACCAGTGCAGATTCCCTGGCCCAGACAAGTTGGGAACTGGTGCGCTGGACCCAGACGGGCGGCGCCCAGCGCGACATCCCCCACGGTGACAATGGCGAGCCCGTGCAGCTGACCTTTCTGGCGCAAGGCAAGCAGTACCGCGTCAACGGCTTTTCCGGCTGCAACCGCTATATGGGGTCGTACAAGCTGCAAAGCGGCAAGTTGTTTATCGACGCCCCGGCCACCACGCGCATGGCCTGCGTGCCGCCCGAACGCGCCAAGCTTGAAGCCGACTACCTGCGCGGCCTGACCGCCATCGACACCTTCACGTTGGACAGCGGTGGCGCGCCCCGGCACCTGACGTTCAACTTGCGCGGCGGCGACGTGCTGGAATTTGAACGCCGTCAGGACCCGCCCACGCCGTAAGCCCTTGGCAGCGCGATAATGTCGCCTTTCCGCGCCCGGCATCGCGCCGTGGCGCGGCCCGACTTGCTGACCTGCTGACGTGCTCACGTGCGGAGACCGCCCATGCCCTTTACCGCTATCCTGCGCTGGCTGGCGCCATGCGCGCTATCCGTTGCCCTGGCCGCTTGCGCCGGCCCGTCCCATCGCGCCGCCGATGGGCAAGACCGCCGCTTCCAACCCGCTTCCGCCTCCGACATCCTGGCCCAGACCAGCTGGGACCTGGCGCGCTGGACCTTGCCGGGCGGCGGCTTGCGGACGATTCCGCATCCCTCGTCGAATTCGCGTCCCCTGACTGTCAGCTTCGTCCATGTGCAAGGTGCGCCGCGGGTATCGGGCTTTGCGGGTTGCAACCAATACAACGCGCCCTATACCGTGGCTAACGGCCAGCTGATCGTGCAAGCGAATCCGGTCGCCACGATGATGGCGTGCGCGCCGCAGAACATGCAGCTTGAGCAGGACTTCCTGGCCGGCCTGACGCGCATCACCGCGACGTCGCTGGACAACACCAACAACCCGCAGCGCATGACGTGGGTGCTTGCCAGCGGCGATACGCTGGACTTTGGGCGCCGCGTGGACCCGGTGGCGGGCGGGCAAGCCGGGCCGACCAAGCTGGTCTATGTGAATGCCGAGCGCGTGCCCTGCAACGGGGGCGCCGGTCGCGCGCTGTGCTATCAGGTGCGCGACAGCGCCTCGCAGCCGTGGCAGTGCTGGTATGGCGACATCACGGGCTTTCAGTTTCAGCCGGGCATCCGTTACCGGCTGCGCGTGGTTGAAGTGACCGACCCGAACCCGCCGCCGGGCGCTTCAACTGTGCGCTGGGTGTTGGACGCGGTGATCGAGCAGGAAATCGTCAGCCGTTGATACGGATCAAGCCGGGCGCTGGGCGGCGTGGCCTGCCCGGCGCTCGCGCCTGCGGGGCGATCCGCCCAGCGTTTACTATTACGGGCTTCGCCCACCGCTTTGCATTGCTTTGCCATGACTGCCGTCGTCAATATCGCCGCCTACAAATTCGTTTCGCTGGATCTCCTGCCCGACCTGCGCGCCCACCTGCTGACCGTGGCTGGCGACTGCGGGCTCAAGGGCACCATCCTGCTGGCCGAAGAAGGCATCAACCTGTTCCTGGCGGGTTCCTCCCAGGGCATCGACACCTTCCTGCAAACGCTGCGCGCCGATGCGCGCTTTGCAGACCTGGAAGTGAAATTCAGCCATAGCGAAGGCGTGCCGTTTCGCAAGCTGCTGGTCAAGATCAAGCGCGAAATCATTCGCATGGACCACCCCACCATCCGCCCTGAAGCGGGCCGTGCGCCGGGGGTGGACGCCAAGACGCTGGCGCGCTGGCTTGAGCAGGGCGCCGACGATGCCGGCCGCCCTGTCGTCATGCTGGACACGCGCAACGCCTTTGAAGTCGATGAAGGCACGTTCAAGAACGCCATCGATTGGCGCATCGAACGCTTCACGCAGTTTCCGGCCGCCGTACAGGCGCACCGCGCCGAACTGGAAGGCAAGACGGTGGTCAGCTTCTGCACGGGCGGCATCCGCTGCGAAAAAGCCGCCATTTACATGAACGAGGCGGGCATTCCCAACGTGTATCAGCTGGACGGCGGCATCCTGAAGTATTTCGAGGAAACCGGCGGCGTCGGGTATGACGGCAAATGCTTCGTCTTCGACGAACGCCATTCGCTGGACCCGGAGCTGGCGCCCACCCAGCCGTAGCCCTGGCCCGGGCCGTCTGCCAAAGAAAAGCCCGCCATTACCGGCGGGCCTTTTTTGCGTCAGGCGGATGCGCCGATCAACGCACGCGCATGCCGGGCTTGGCGCCGGGGAAGGGCTCCAGCACATAGATGCCGGCGTCCACGGCTTCGTCCGCGTGGCTGGCGGCCAGCACCATGCCTTCGGACACGCCGAACTTCATCTTGCGCGGCGCCAGGTTGGCCACCATGACGGTCAGCTTGCCGATCAGGTCTTCGGGCTTGTAGGCCGACTTGATGCCCGAGAACACGTTGCGGTGGCGGCCTTCGCCCACGTCCAGCGTCAGGCGCAGCAGCTTGGTCGAGCCTTCGACGTGTTCGCAGTTGACGATCTGCGCAATGCGCAGATCCACGCGGGCGAAATCGTCGATGGAAATGGTTTCGGCAACGGGCTCGCCACCGGGCACAACGACGGGGGCGGCGGGCGGTTCGAACAGGTCTTCCAGCATCTGGGGTTCCACGCGTTGCATCAGGTGCTTGAACGGTGCCACGCGCTGCGGCAGCACGGCGGCATCGGCCCAGGTGAACGGCGCTTGGGCGCCAAACAACTCCAGCGCGACGCGCTCGGCCAGCGACGGCAGCACCGGCGCCAGCATCACCGACAACGCCTTGAAGCCGGCCAGCGAACGCGAGCAGATGTCTTGCAACGCGGCCTTTTGCGCGTCGTCGGCGGTGGCCAGGCCCTTGGCCAGCACCCACGGCTGCGCGGTGTCGAACGCCTGGTTGATGCGGTCGGCGTAAGCCATGATCTCGCGAATGGCGCGGTTGTATTCGCGTGCCTCGAAAGCGGCGCGGATCGACTCGGCCTGTTCGGCGTATTCGGCCGACAACGCGGCGGTGTCGCCGGAATAGCCCAGCACGCCGTCAAAGTGCTTGGTGATGAAGCTGGCGGCGCGGCTGGCGATGTTGACGTATTTGCCGACCAGGTCGCTATTGACGCGCGCGATGAAATCCTCGGGGTTGAAGTCCACGTCCTCGACGCGGGCGTTCAACTTGGCGGCGATGTAATAGCGCATCCATTCCGCGTTCATGCCCAGCTCCAGATAGCGCAGCGGCGAAATGCCGGTGCCGCGGCTCTTGGACATTTTTTCACCGCTGACGGTGATGAAACCGTGCACATTGACCGCGTCCGGCGTCTTGCGCCCGGCGAATTTCAGCATGGCGGGCCAGAACAGCGCGTGGAAATACACGATGTCCTTGCCAATAAAGTGCACTTGTTCGGTGGTGCCGTTGGGGTCGAGCAGGGCGTCGAAGTCCAGGCCCTTGACCGCGCAGTACGACTTCAGCGACGCCAGATAGCCCACCGGTGCGTCCAGCCACACGTAGAAGTACTTGCCCGGCGCGTCGGGGATCTCAATGCCGAAGTAGGGGGCATCGCGCGAGATGTCCCAGTCGCCCAGCTTGGCCTCGCCGTCTTCGGCGCCCAGCCATTCCCGCGTCTTGGCCAGCATTTCCGGCTGCAAGTGCTTGCCGCCGTTGGCGTTGGACCCGGTGGTCCATTGCTGCAGGAATTCCACGCAACGGGGATCGGACAACTTGAAGAAAAAGTGGTCGGACGACTTCAGCACCGGCGTCGCGCCGGTCAGCGCCGAATACGGGTTGATGAGTTCGGTGGGCGCGTACACGGCGCCGCACACTTCGCAGGAATCGCCGTATTGGTCCTTGGCGTGGCACTTGGGGCATTCGCCCTTGATGTAGCGGTCGGCCAGGAACATGCCCTTGACCGGGTCGTAGAACTGTTCGATGGAGCGCGTTTCGATCAGGTTCTGCTCGCGCAGCGCGCGGTAGATGTCATGCGACAGCGCGACGTTTTCCGCCGAATCGGTGGAATGCCAGTGGTCGAAACGGATGTGGAAGCCGTTCAGGTACTGCGGGCGTTCAGCGGCATAGCGGGCCACCAGCGCCTGCGGCGTGATGCCCTCTTTTTCGGCCTTCAACATGATCGGCGCGCCGTGCGCGTCGTCGGCACCCACGAAATGCACCGTGTGGCCCGCCATTCGCATCGAACGCACCCAGATATCAGCCTGGATGTATTCCATGATGTGGCCGATGTGGAAGGATCCGTTGGCGTAGGGCAGCGCTGTGGTGACAAATAGGGTGCGAGACATGGTTGTCGACAGAGGGGGAGGGAAAAAGGGTTTGGCGGGCCATTTTAGGACAATGGCGTGGACTTGCCCCGGCGCGGCCCGATAACGACGCAACCCGCCGATCGCGCGGACGCGATTCAGGCGGGTTGGAATGGGTGGCGGCCGGCAGTCGGTGGCGGTACCCGGTGCGGGCAGTCCGGGCGGTCGTACCGGGCGACGGCAAAGGCAACGGCAAAGGCAACGGCAAGCTTGCGCCGCACGCGGCGCAAGCGTTTTACGTCATGCCGACGTTAGCGAACTTCGCGAGCTTCGACGTCGATCACATCGCCGCGCGGTTGCGTGGCGAAGGGGGCGGTGGCGGTCTGGAAGGGTCCCGGTCGGGCGCCTTGGCGCTGGCTCCAGTAGGCGCGGACGCCGAAAGGTTTGCCGCGCACCTTGGCGACCACGTAAAGGATCGCCACGGCAAGCGCCGTGGACAGCATGAAGACCAGCGCCATCGCCATACCGATCAAGGCCAGGGCGGCGAAAAGGACGGCACGGAAGAAGCGGATAAGTGTGTTGGTCATGAAGGTCGGATGCAAAACGCAGCGAAAGGTTCCCGCGTATCCGCTATCCTTTAGGGGATGGCGGCCCGCAGAAGCCGCGCTGCCTACGGAACCATAGTGACATGAGTATAACGATAGAAAACATCCGCGCCGCTTTGCGCGCGGCGCGCGACCCCAACACGGGTTTGGACCTGGGCGTTTCTGTAAAAGATCGTGACATCGACCTGACAGGCGGCCGCGTGGCCGTCACCCTGGAATTGGGGTATCCCGCCGACGGCGTGCGGGAACAGGTGGCCGCCGTGGCGGCTGCGGCGCTGGCCCAGGCCGGCGTTCCCGACGCCCGCATCAACATCACCTGGAAGGTTGCGGCCCACGCGGTGCAGAAGGGCTTGAAGCCGCTGCCCAACGTGCGCAACATCATTGCCGTTGCGTCGGGCAAGGGCGGCGTGGGCAAGAGCACCACCGCCGTGAACCTGGCGCTGGCCTTGTCGGCCGAGGGCGCCAAGGTCGGCGTGCTGGACGCCGACATCTATGGACCCAGCGTGCCCACGATGCTGGGCATTTCGGGCCGCCCGGAAAGCCTGGACAACAAAAGCATGGAACCCCTGACGGGCCACGGCTTGCAGGCCAATTCCATCGGCTTCCTGATCGACGCCGATTCCCCCGCCATCTGGCGCGGCCCGATGGTGACGCAGGCGCTGGAACAGTTGCTGCGCCAGACCAATTGGCGCGACCTGGATTACCTGATCGTCGACATGCCTCCCGGCACGGGCGATGTGGCGTTGACGCTGGCGCAGAAGGTGCCGGTGGTGGGCGCCGTCATCGTGACCACGCCGCAGGACATCGCGCTGCTGGACGCCCGCAAGGGCTTGCGCATGTTCCAGAAGGTTGAAGTGCCGATTCTGGGCGTGGTCGAAAACATGGCCATTCACATCTGCTCGCAGTGCGGTCATGCCGAACACATTTTTGGTGAAGGCGGCGGCCAGCGCATGGCCGAGCAGTATCAAACGCCCTGGCTGGGCAGCCTGCCGCTGACGCTTGCCATCCGCGAACAAACGGACGCCGGCAAGCCCACCGTGGTGTCGGATGCCGGTAGCGAAGCCGCCGGGCTTTATCGTGCCATTGCCCGCAAGCTGGCCGCCGGGGTGGCCGCGCTACCGCGTGATATGGCCGGAAAATTCCCGTCTATTGTCGTCCAGCAGCCGACCTGACACATGCAATGGGCAGCCCGCGCCATTCTGGCAGGACTATGCGTGTTTTCAGCCGAGGCGTTGGCCAAGCGGCCGGAAGTCATCGTGGACCCGGGCGGCGTGCCGCCGGCCGCGCTGACGGCCATTACCGAGGCCGTTGATGCCATTGCTCGGCTGGCTGAAGACCAGGACGGGGGCGAAATCAACCGGCTGCGACGCCGTGCGCGCGACGCCACGCTGGCCGCGCTGGCCACGCAGGGTTACTTTTCACCCACGGTAACGCTGGAATCCGGCACCGATATCGGCGGGGAAACCTGGGATATCGGCATCGTGCCGGGCAAGCGCACGACCGTCTCGTCCGTGGACCTGAAGTTCACCGGCCGCATCACGCGTCCGGAATTCGCCCAGCGTGTGCAAAAGCTGCGCGACGACTGGCAGCTCAAGGCCGGACAGCCATTCATCAATAGTGACTGGAACCGCGCCAAGTCGAACCTGCTGGACGAGATATCGACGCGCGACTTCATGCTGGCGCGCATGACGGCATCGCAGGCGGAAATCATGGCCGACACGGCCACCGCAGCCTTGCAGGTGACCGTGGACAGCGGGCCGCAGGTCCGTATGGGCGAACTGACCACCGAAGGCCTGAAACGCGTACCGGACAAGCTGGTGCAGCGCTACGTGCGCTATTCGGTCGGGGCCGCCTACGATCAGAACCGACTGGATACCTGGCAGCAGGACCTGCAATCAACGGCCTTCTTTCGCGGCGCCTTCGTGTCGTTGGAGCCGCCCGGCAGCACGCCGCCGCAGGCGGCCGACGTGAAATCCGATCGCGCCCGCGCGCCCGGCTCTGCCGATGTGGCCGCCGCCACGCCCGCGGGCGACCCCACCGTGTCGGGCGCGGTGCCGCCGCCGCCGCCCACCTATGACTCGGATGGCGAAGTGACCTTGCCCGTGCAGGTGCGCGTGGTGGAAGCGCCGCCCAAGCGCTTCACGGCCTCGATCGGCGTGGACGACGAGGCGGGCGTGCGCGTGGAATCGCTATACCGCCAGAACGTGGTCTTCGGCCAACCCGTCACCATGGAAACCGGTTTCAGCGTGGACCGCCTGCGTCAGCGCGCCTACGCCGACTTCCTGCTGCCGCCCACCGAGCGCGGCTACAAGGATTCGTTTGGCGTGCTGGCCGACCATTCCGACATCCAGGGCCTGGATGTAACCCGCTATGCCCTGGGCGCCACGCGTCTGCAAGAGCGCAAGGGCGCGGGCGACAGCCGCGTCGAATATGAAACGCGTTGGGGCCTGCTGCTGGCACAGGACCACGTAAAAATCGACGGCGGCGACGAATATACGTTGCCCACGCTGACCGCCACGGCCGAATGGCTGCGCCGCGACGTCGACAACAAATATGACCCGCGCGAAGGCAACCTGATTGCCGTGGGCGGCGGCGTGGGCGTGACGCTGGACACTGGCGAACCCTATACCCGCGCCCGCCTGCGTGCGCAGAAATGGTGGCCCATCGGCAAGCTGGACGTCTTGACGGTGCGCGGCGAGGTCGGCCGCGTGTGGTCCAGCAGCAAGGTGCAGGTGCCGGACGACTTCGGCTTTCGCACGGGCGGCGCGCGGTCCATACGCGGCTACAAATATCAAAGCATCGGCGTGCAACGCGACAACGCCGTGGTGGGCGCGCCGACGCTGGTTGTAGGTAGCGTCGAATACGACCACTATTTCAACGAACGCTGGGGCATGGGCGTGTTCGTGGACGCGGGCGATGCCGCCGAGTCCTTCGGCGACATGTCCCTGGCGGTGGGCTACGGCGTCGGCGCGCGGGTGCGCACCCCCGCCGGCCCCTTGTTCCTGGACGTGGCCTACGGCCAGCGCGAGCGCGACCTGCGTCTGCACTTTTCGTTGGGGATCGCGTTTTGAAGCTGTTGCGCAAATTCCTGCGGCAGGTGCTGGTGTGGTGGCTGCCGGGTTTGGCGATGCTGCTGTTGCTGGCCGCCGGCTTCCTGTTCTGGCTGGTGGGGTCGCAAAGTGGCACGCGGCTGTTGCTGACCACCGCCGCCCAGCAGTTGAACGGCCAGGCGCTGGACGTGAACGGATCGTTGTTGCGCGGCGTGACCGTGGGCAAGCTGGACCTGGACGCGGGCGGCACGCGCGTCGATATCAGCCGGCTACATCTGAATGTGGACTGGCGCGCGCTGGGCCAGCGGCGGCTGCATGTGCGCGACGTGTCGGCGGAATCGGTGCGCGTGGCCTTGGCCCCGTCAGCCGAGGCGCCCGCCACGCCGGACGATAACGAGCCGTTTTCCTTGCCGTCCCTGCCCGTGGATATTGCCGTGGACCGCCTGGCCCTGGGTGATTTTCAACTGGAGCAGGACGGCCAGCCGTTGCCGGTCACGCTGGGCGACCTTAGCGCGACGTTCGCGGCCGGCAAGCAAGGCGCGCAGCTGCGCATCGCGTCGCTGCGGGTTGGCCACGAGGTGGGCGAGGCGCAGGTGTCGGGCGAAGCGCAGCTGCAAGGCATGGCCGACCCCTGGCCGTTCGCCGCGCGCCTGGATGTGACCGCGCGCGGGTCCGGCCCCGAATCTCCCTTGTGTCAGGCGGACCGATTAGGGGGCGTATTCGCGGCGGGTCCGGCCGCGACGGGCAAGCAAGGGGACACGACGTCGCAAGCCAAGCCCGCCGCCGGCGCCGAACGCACGGCGCAACCGGGCGCGCGGACTGCGCCGCAATCGGGAACATCGGCGAAACCGCGCGGCAGCGCACCGAGCAACGCGCAGGCGAACTCCAAAGCCAATGCGCCGGCGTCCGACGCGAACGTGCAGGCGAACTCCAAAGCCGACGCGCAGGCGAACTCCAAAGCCAATCAGGGCCGCAACAAAGCCGATGCGCGGACGACCACAGCAAGCGCACAGGTAAATCCCAAAGCCACGGGGAACGCCAATGTGGCCGCCGGGCCGGGCGCGAGCGCCGGCTCCAAAGCCGCTACTTCCGAGATCGCCGGCCCGCCCGCGCCCGCCTGCCAGGTCGTGCTGCGCGCCGATGCGGCGGGGTCGATGGATGGCATCCAGGCCAAGCTGGACGGTGCCGGGTCGGGGATGCTGCTGGACGTGGTGGCCGACCTGGCCCCGCGCACCGCGCTTATCCTGCGCAGCGCCCGCGCCAACGCGCAGCTGCCGGATAAGTCGACCCTGGCCGCCCAGTTCGACCTGCAATCGGGCGCCGGCCAAGTCGCCGGCCGCGACCGCATCACCGGCACGATCAGCGCGCAGCGTTTGGATCTGGCGCCGTGGTTGGGCAAGGACGTGCCCCCGGCAGTCCTGACGGTGCGCGGCGACGTGCAGGCCGACATTGAAAACCTGAGCCAGTTGCGCCATGCCGCCATTGACCTGCGTTTCGAAGAGGGCACCCGCTGGAACAAGCAGCCGCTGACGGGCGGCGTGAAAGCGCAAGTGGACATCGCCGCAACCGAGCCCGGATCGGCACCGGCCGCGGCACCGGCAACAGCGACGGCGCCGGCACCCGCAACGGCACCCGCAACGGCACCCGCAACGGCACCTGCACCCGCACCCGCACCCGCACCCGCACCCGCACCCGCACCCGCACCCGCACCCGCACCCGCACCCGCACCCGCACCGGCACCGGCACCCGCACCCGCACCCGCACCAGCGGGCTCCACAACGGCGCCAACGACCGCACCCGCCGCCTCCTCCGACCCGCTGTCCGGACTGCGCATTCACGGCCTGGACGTGGACTTGAAGCTGGGTCGTAACCGCATCCGCGCATCGGGCGAGATGGACGCCACCGACGGCGCGCTGACCTTGGACGCGCAGGCGCCGCAGCTGGACGCCTTCTGGCCCGGCATCCCGGGCGGCGCCGAGCTCAAGGGCAAGCTGGCCGGCAATATCGCGGCGCATCGCGGCGAGCTGAACGCCGGTTACACCCCCGCCAAGCCCCGCGCGGGCGTGCTGGGCGAAGCGCCGGCCAAAGCCAATATCGTCTTTGCCGGCGGCTGGGGCAAGGGCCCCGCGGGCCAGCCCGACGCGGCGCTGGTGGGCTGGCGCGGCACCTTTTCCAAGCTGACGGCCGATAGCGCCGGGTTCATCGTGGCGGCAGACCGGCCGGTCTCTTTGGCCTATCTGCCGTCGGCCGTGCACCCGCAATGGCAGTGGCAGGTGGGCCAGACCGTTCTCAGCGTGACGCTGCCGGGCAAGGAACGCCTGACCTTGGCGCACCAAGGCTCGCGCGGCGGTGGCAAGCGCTGGGAAACCGCCGGCCAGGCCGACAACCTGGTCATCACGGCCGCCATGGCCCGCCAGGTGATTGGCGCGCTGGACCCCGAGGCCGCCGCCAAGCTGGGCAAGGGCCCCTCGCGCGTAAACGCCATGGTGCCCGAGGGCCAGCGCCGCATCGCCCTGGACCTGCTTTGGGACTTGAAATTTGACGGCCGCCTGGCGGGCAAGGCGCGCATTGCCCGCCGTGAAGGCGACCTGCTGATCCCGGGCGACCCGCCCGTCCCCCTGGGATTGAAGGCGCTTGTGCTGGACCTGACGGCCACGCCCACGTCGCCCAACGCCAGCCGCCTGGACGCCAGAATCGACCTGGCTACCGCCAAGATGGGCACCGTGAACGGCACCGGCACCGCCGTGCTGCGCGTGGACGCCAAGGGCGGCATGGCGCTGGACGAGCGCCAGCCGCTGCGTGCCAAGCTGGACGCCGACATTGCCGATCTGGCCTGGGTCGGCCTGTTTGTGGGCGATTCGATGGAAGTGGGCGGCGCCGTCAAGGCCAACGTCGAGGTGCAAGGCACCTTGGCCGGAAAATGGTCGGCCACGGGCAACATCCGGGGCGACAAGCTGCGCCTGGTCCGCATTGACGACGGCGTGCGCCTGGTGGACGGCACGCTGTCGGCGCGGCTGGACGGCCAGCGGCTGGTGCTGGACAGCCTGCGCTTTCCGGCATCGCTGCGCGTGATGCCGGCCGAATGGCGCACCAAGGAATGGATCACGACCAACCCCGAGGCCAAGGGCGGCTACGCCGAGGCGCGCGGGCAGTGGAACATCATGGACGGCGGCGGCGACATCAAGCTGACGCTGTACCGCTTTCCGGCCTTGCAGCGCTCGGACCGCTACGCCATGGTTTCCGGCACGGTCACGCTGACGGCCGCCATGCCGCGCATCGACATCGTGGGCGACCTCAAGGCTGACGCCGGGTGGTTCAGCCTGGAAATCCTGCAGGGCGTGCCGTCGCTGGATGACGACGTCAAAGTCATTCATCCGGGCCAGGATCGCGCCACGGTGTCCACGCCGCTGCAAACCAGCATGAACCTGAAGTTCGACATGGGGCCGCGTTTCTACATTACGGGCATGGGGCTGGACGCCGGGCTGCTGGGCTCCATCCAGATTCTGCTTAATGACGGCCGGCTGACCGGCGTGGGCGCGTTGCGCACGCGGGGCGGCGGCATCGAGGCCTATGGCCAGAAGCTGCGTCTCAGCCGGGGCACGCTGACGTTCCAGGGCCGGCTGGACAACCCGCTGCTGGACATCGAAGCCCTGCGCACGGGCGAACAGGTTGAGGCCGGCGTCAAGGTGGTCGGCACCGCGCAGCGCCCGCGTATCGACCTGGTGTCCTACCCGGACGTCAGCGATGTCGAAAAGCTGTCCTGGCTGCTGCTGGGGCGCGGACCCGACGAAAGCGGCAGCGACGCGGCCTTGCTGGTGTCGGTGGGCACCGCGCTGCTGGGCGGCGGCCAGCCGTTCTACAAGCAGTTCGGGCTGGACGATGTCAGCGTGCGCACCGGCAATATCGGCAGTTCGGGCAGCATCCTGCCCGACCGCACGGTGGCCGGCGACGTAAACCGGGACAGTGACAGCCAGCTGGCAACCCAGTTCCTGGTGGCCAGCAAGTCTTTCGCCAACGGCATCACGCTAAGCGTGGAGCAGGCGCTGGCCGGCAGCGACACCGTGGGCCGGGCCAGTTACCGTCTGGCGCGCGGGCTTTCCGTGGACTTGAAAGGTGGGTCGGTCAACGGCATCGCGCTGGTGTACCGGACGTTCTGGGGGAACTGAGTAAAATGACGGCCACTTCACCCCTTTAGCACCATTCCCACCATGAGCATCAAAAGCGACCGCTGGATCCGCCGCCAGGCCGACGCCGGCATGATCGAACCCTTTGAACCGGGCCAGGTCCGCACGGCCAATGGCGGGCGCATCGTCAGCTACGGCACCAGCAGCTACGGCTACGACGTGCGCTGCGCCGATGAATTCAAGATTTTCACGAACATCAATTCCACCATCGTCGACCCGAAAAACTTCGACGAAGGCTCGTTCGTGGACTTCAAGGGTGATGTTTGCATCATCCCGCCGAACTCGTTCGCCCTGGCCCGCACGGTGGAATACTTCCGTATTCCGCGCAGCGTCCTGACCATTTGCCTGGGCAAAAGCACCTACGCGCGCTGCGGCATCATCGTCAACGTGACGCCGCTGGAACCCGAATGGGAAGGCCACGTCACGCTGGAATTCTCGAACACCACGCCGCTGCCCGCCAAGATCTACGCCGGCGAAGGCTGCGCGCAGATGCTGTTCCTGGAAAGCGACGAAGTGTGCGAGACCTCGTACGCGGACCGTGGCGGCAAATACCAGGGCCAACGCGGCGTGACGCTGCCGCGCACCTGATCGGGCGGCGCTGGCGGCTTAGCCCGCGAGCCCCGGCGCCGGGCGCAGGTAGTCGATATCCCATTCCGACTCGGCCGTCTGCACAAACCCGTGCCGGCGATAAAACCGGTTCGAATCGCTGCCCCGCAGCGCGCCCACACTGACCGGCAGCCCCTGGCTGTCGGCGTCACCCAGAATCCGTTGCAGGACGCGGCCGCCCAGGCCCTGTCCCTGCGCGGCGGGCGCGAGGTACAGGTGGTCCAGCCGCAGGCCCTGGCCGTCCGGCCGCAGGGCATAGAACCCCACCCGTTTTCCGGCATGTTCGATCCACCAGGTGCAATCCGGGTGGAAATTGGCGCGCAGCCGTTCCCGGGCACGCGCCGGGTCGAATCTGCCCGCTCGTTCCAGGCTGTCGCGCATGGCCTGCACGCGGATGTCGGCCAGCGCATCGAAGTCGGATGCCGAGACGGGCAGGGTGCGCACCTGATCGCCCGTGATTTCGTCATAGCCGCGTCCCAAGAATTGCAGGATGCAGATGCCGTGGCCATATGGGTCGCTAAGGTGCGCGATGCGGCCCCAGGCGTGAGTGGCAGCGTGGCCTTCCAGGATGGCGCCGGCGGCTACGGCCTGATCGACGGCCCGGTCCACGTCGGGCACGACGACGTCCAGGTGCACGGGCGTCCAATGGCGGGCGTAATCGCGCGATGGCGCCGCCGCGCCTGCCGCACCCGCCGCACCCGTCGCGGTGGTGCCAGCGGCCTTTTCCAGCAGATAGATGGGGGCGTTGGCGCCCAGCATTTCAGCCGCTTTCGGCCCCAGCCGCCGGTGCAGCGTCAGCCCGAAGGCGCGTTCGTAGAAGACGATGGCGTGTTCAAGATCGGGCACATCGATATTCACAAGCAGCTGCATGGCGGCATTCCTTCGGCGGGGATGAAAACATATCACGCGCGCCAGGGGCCGGCGACACAGCGGTAACCGCGCTAAAGAACCCCCGCCGGCGACCGTAAAAAGGATATATATGTTTGCCGATTTGGCGACGTCATCTCTGCAAGCGAGCAAGGCCCCCACCGTGCGTTACCCCCATATCCCCTGGCTGCCCCTGTTGTTCTACCCCGCGTTGCCAGTGGCCGCCGCGGTAGGCCTGATGCTGTGGCGCGAGTGGCCGCCCGCGCTGACCTTGATCGTGCCGTTCGTGCCGTGGGTGATGGCGCTGATCGGCGCGGCCATCTGTTTGATGTATCAGCGTTCGCAAACCATGGCGCTGATGCTGTGCGTGCTGGCGGCCACGGCGGTATGGCCGACGCTGGCGCGCGAGGCGCCATGGGCGTTGGGCCCCGCGCTGGCGTGGTGGGCCATTGCCTACACCATCAACGCGCTGTGGGCCGAACGATCCAGCATGCTGTTGGACCTGGCGCTGCGCATCGGCCTGATTGCCGTCGGCATGGCCGGCATTGCGCTGGTCGGCAAAGAAGGGCTGGTGGAAGTGTTTGGCACGCTTGCCCTGCAAGGCAAGCTGGCGCGGCTTGGCGTGCCGGTCGAGGCGCTGGTGGCGTTGCTGGGCACCGGTCTGACGCTGACCCTGTTGCTGCTGCGTTATGGCCGCCCGCAACAGGCCGGACAATGGTTGGGGTTTGTGTGCATGGCGTGGGCATTGCCGCGCGGCGCGCAGCATCCGATCGAACTGGCCCTGATGTCCGCCGCCGCGCTGACGGCGCTGTGCATTTCACTGGCCCACGAAGGCTTTCACATGGCGTTTCGCGACGAGCTGACCGGCTTGCCGGGCCGGCGCGCGCTGAACGAACGCCTGCAACGCATGGGCCGCGTCTACACGCTGGCGATGGCCGACGTGGACCATTTCAAGGCATTCAACGATACGCACGGGCACGACGTGGGCGACCAGGTGCTGCGCATGGTGGCGTCGCAGCTGCGGCGCGTGCCGGGCGGTGGGCAGGCGTATCGCTACGGCGGCGAAGAATTCACGTTGGTGTTTCCGGGCAAGACGGCGGCGGAAAGCCTGCCGCACCTGGAAGCGGTGCGCCGCGCAATCGAGGCCTACCAGATGCGCCTGCGCGACAAGCCCGCGCGACCCAAGGCAGATCAACTGGGCCAGCGCCGGCGCGGTGCGCGCGGTGCGCGCAACCCGCGTCCGCTGCGGGTAACGGTAAGCATCGGCGTGGCCGAGCGGGGCGACGCGCTGCGTGCGCCGGACGCGGTCATCAAGGCGGCCGACCAGGCGCTGTACAAGGCCAAGGACGGTGGCCGCAATCAGGTGTGCGCCCACGGCACGCGGCGGCGCGGGGCGGCGGCGTAGGGCGCTCCGCCCGCTTTGTCGTTTACTTTTCCGCCAACGGCAGCGCCATCAGCGTTTCGTCGTAAAGCTGGTCATTGACGCATAGCGCCTCGCGTTCGCGCCCGTATTCCACGAAGCCCAGGCCGGCATACAAGGCGGCGGCCGACGTGTTGTTGGACGTGACGCTTAGCTGCACCTGACGTATGCCGCGCATGGTGCGGGCATGCGCGATGGCGGCTTGCAACAAGAGCCGCCCCAGCCCGTGGCCACGCTGTTCGGGCGCGACGTACACGCTCCAGATATGCGCCTTGTGCCGCATCTTCAACTTGCGCTGGCGGCCCACGCCGATGATGCCCACCAGGTCATCACCCACGAACACCCCGAACATCGCGCTGTCGTCCTGCGGCGTGACCCAGCCTTTGATGTCGTCCAGTGTCAGCGTGTGTTCCTCTTCGTAACTCGATCCGAACGATTCCGGCGTTTCAATCAGGGCGTCCAGGCGCAAACGTCGTAGTGACGGGGCGTCACGGGCGGTCAGGCGTCTGACTAGCGGTGCGGTCATGGGCGGCAAGTGTTGGGAATAGGAAACGTTGAGGGGTTTCCCGCCGATTATAGGTAACACGCTTGCCTATAATGGCCCTATTGCCGCTTGCGGTTTTCACAAAGGAGCCAACGATGTTCGGTTTCCTCAAGACAAACCAGGAAGCCACCCTTGATGAAGTGCAGGACGCATTTGTCGAACGGGTGGCAGACGCCGCGCAAGACTTTGTACAAGCCGCCGAATCCACCGGCGCCATATTGGACTACTCCCTGTCCAGCATCCACGCGCTCGATACCGCGCTGGAAGCCGCCCGCCTGGGCACCTTGCCGCTTACCCCCATGCAAACCGTTGGCGCCGCCGCCTACCTCTACGAGGTTGGACGCCGGGCGCATGGCGGGCTGTACGAGGTCTGCGACGACGAAGACCCGGTCGTGCTCGTCTGTGGCGAACCCGGGGCCGAAGTCTGCTTTGGCGCCATCGCCAAGGTAGAACGCCGGATCCGGGACGGGGCCACCGAGTCCATCCCCGCCTACTTCGAGCAGTTCACCTTGGCATTGGAAGCCGGCGAAGCCCGCACCATCCGCTAGGTTTGCTCCGTGCCGCCGTTGCTGTCGCTGTGCTGAAAGCCCGGCTTTTGGCGCGATGACAACGGCTGTTCGGCCTATCTGGGGATTTCCCGTAGGACTGAAAGAAAAACAGCCCTACAATTCCGCCATTCCCGCCTGTTGGGCGGGGGCTCGCGCCGTCTGTCATCAGGCGGATTTTTACTAGCAGTACACTCGCGCCGCGTTATGCGACCGAACCCGCCATGCCCCCAGGAGCGCCTGCATGAAATTTCGCTTCCCCATTTTCATCATCGACGAGGACTACCGTTCCGAGAACGCGTCCGGTTTGGGTATTCGTGCCTTATCTGAAGCGATCGAGGCCGAGGGCGTCGAGGTGATCGGGGTGACCAGCTATGGCGACCTGAGTTCGTTCGCGCAACAGCAAAGCCGGGCCAGCGCCTTCATCCTGTCGATTGACGATGAAGAGTTCGACGTGGACTCGCCCGAAGACGTGGCCAGCGCCATCAAGAACCTGCGCATGTTCATCGGCGAACTGCGCTTTCGCAACGCCGACATCCCCATCTATCTGTATGGCGAGACGCGCACGTCGGAACACATTCCGAACGACATCCTGCGCGAACTGCACGGCTTCATCCACATGTTCGAGGACACCCCCGAATTCGTGGCGCGCCACATCATCCGCGAAGCGCGCAGCTACGTGGATTCGCTGCCGCCGCCGTTCTTTCGCGAGCTGGTCAAGTACGCGCAAGACGGCTCGTATTCCTGGCACTGCCCGGGCCACTCGGGCGGCGTCGCCTTCCTGAAGAGCCCCGTGGGCCGCATGTTCCACCAGTTCTTCGGTGAAAACATGCTGCGCGCCGACGTCTGCAACGCCGTGGACGAACTGGGCCAGTTGCTGGACCACACCGGCCCCGTGGCCGAGTCCGAGCTGAACGCCGCGCGCATCTTCCACGCCGACCACTGCTTTTTCGTGACCAACGGCACGTCCACGTCCAACAAGGTCGTGTGGCACGCCAACGTGGCCGCCGGCGACGTGGTCGTGGTGGACCGCAACTGCCACAAGTCGATCCTGCACGCCATCACGATGACGGGCGCGATCCCGGTGTTCCTGCGCCCCACGCGCAACCACCTGGGCATCATCGGCCCGATTCCGCTGGAAGAATTCCACCCGGACAACATCCGCAAGAAGATCGAGGCCAACCCCTTCGCGCGCGAAGCGGTGAACAAGAATCCGCGCATCCTGACGCTGACGCAAAGCACGTACGACGGCGTCATCTACAACGTGGAAATGATCAAGGAGCAGCTGGGCAGCTATGTCGATACGCTGCACTTTGACGAAGCCTGGCTGCCGCACGCCTCGTTCCACGAGTTCTACCAGGACATGCACGCCATCGGCCAGGACCGCCCGCGCAGCCAGGACGCGATGGTCTTCGCCACGCACTCCACGCACAAGTTGCTGGCCGGCATTTCGCAGGCTTCGCAGATCATCGTGCAGGAATCCGAGACCCGCAAGCTGGACCGCAACGTCTTCAACGAGGCGTACCTGATGCACACGTCGACCTCGCCGCAGTACGCGATCATCGCGTCGTGCGACGTGGCCGCCGCCATGATGGAGCCGCCCGGTGGCACCGCGCTGGTCGAGGAAAGCATCCGCGAAGCGCTGGACTTCCGCCGCGCCATGCGCAAGGTGGAATCCGAATTCGGCAAGAACGACTGGTGGTTCAAGGTCTGGGGCCCGAACCGCCTGGTGTCCGAAGGCATCGGCAACCGCGACGAATGGATCCTGGAAGCCAACGACCACTGGCACGGCTTCGGCGAAATGGCCGAAGGCTTCAACATGCTGGACCCGATCAAGGCCACGGTCATCACGCCGGGGCTGGACATGTCGGGCAGCTTCGGCGAAACGGGTATCCCGGCCGCGCTGGTCTCCAAGTACCTGACCGAGCACGGCGTCGTGGTCGAAAAGACCGGCCTGTATTCGTTCTTCATCCTGTTCACCATCGGCATTACCAAGGGCCGCTGGAACACGCTGTTGACCGCGTTGCAGCAGTTCAAGGACGACTACGATCGCAACCAGCCGCTGTGGCGCATCCTGCCCGACTTCTGCCGCGTGCATCGCCGCTACGAACGCATGGGCCTGCGCGATCTGTGCCAGGAAATCCACGAAGCCTACCGTGCGCGCGACGTCGCCCGCCTGACCACCGAGATGTACCTGAGCGACATGGTGCCGGCGCTGAAGCCGTCGGACGCCTTTGCGCGCATGGCGCACCGCGAGGTCGAGCGTGTCGACATCGACAAGCTGGAAGGCCGCGTCACGGGCGTGCTGTTGACGCCGTATCCCCCGGGCATTCCGCTGTTGATTCCGGGCGAACGCTTTAACCGCACGATCGTGCAGTACCTGCAATTCGCGCGCGAATTCAACGAGCGCTTCCCCGGCTTCGAAACCTATATTCACGGCCTGGCCGACGAACTGGGTCCGGATGGCGAAAAGCGCTACTACGTTGATTGCCTGATCGAAGAATAAGACCCGGCGGGTCTGGAGTCCTGATGTTTGATGTAGCCGTCCTCGGCGCCGGCGCCGCTGGCATGATGTGTGCAGCGGTGGCCGGGCAGCGCGGCTTGCGCGTGGTGCTGGTCGACCATGCCGAGCGCCTGGCCGAAAAAATCCGCATCTCCGGCGGTGGCCGCTGCAACTTCACCAACATCGGGACCGGGCCCGCCAATTTTCTGTCCGAAAACCCGCATTTCTGCCGCTCGGCACTGTCGGCTTACACGCCGCAGGATTTTCTGGCGCTGATGAAGCGCCACCATATCGCCTGGCACGAGAAACACCGTGGCCAGCTGTTCTGCAACGATTCCAGCGAATCCATCATCAACATGCTGCGCGCCGAGTGCGACGCGGGCGATGTGCAATGGCGCATGGGCTGTTCGGTGGCCGATATCGGCCATGGCGAGCAGGGCTTCGAACTGCGCACCAGCCAGGGCGTGATCCGCGCGGCCAAGCTGGTCGTGGCCACGGGCGGCATGGCGATTCCGCAGCTGGGCGCCACCGACTTCGGCCTGAAGATCGCGCGCCAATTCGGCTTGAAAGTCGTCGAGCCGCGACCCGCGTTGGTACCGCTGACCTTTGACTCCGCACAATGGCAGCCGCTGTCCGAGCTGTCGGGCGTGGCGCTGGAAGTGGGCCTGGAGACGGGGCAGGGCAAGGCGCGGGGTGAATTCCTGGAAGACCTGCTGTTTACCCATCGCGGCCTCTCAGGCCCGGGCATCCTGCAAATTTCCAGCTACTGGAAGCCGGGCGAACCCATCGTGATCGACCTGGCACCGGGCCGCGACCTGGCCGAAGAATTGCTGGCGTCCAAGTCGGGCAACCGGCAGCAGCTGCATACCGTGCTGGCGGGCCTGTGGCCCAAGCGCCTGGCCGATCGCTGGCTGCATCTGGCAGAGCAGGGCGGCAAGCCCGGCCTGGCCGCGATGCGCCTGGCCGACGCGCCCGACAAAACGCTGCGCGCGCTGGCTCAAGACATCCACCAATGGACGCTGGTGCCCAGCGGCACCGCCGGCTACAAGAAAGCCGAAGTGATGCGCGGCGGCGTCGACACGCGCGGCCTGGACCAGAAATCCATGCAAGCCAAAACCACGCCCGGGCTGTACTTCATCGGCGAAGCCGTGGATGTGACCGGCTGGCTGGGCGGCTACAACTTCCAATGGGCCTGGGCCTCCGGCGTGGCCTGCGGCAAGGCGCTGTAAGAGCGCAGTTTTCAAGGTCGTGATGACGCGATGATCGCGCAGTAATTGCGCAACGCCACATCATCATTGTTTTATCAAATAAAAATACATATCATTTGTGTTTCCTGTCTTGGCTGTCGCCGGCCGTTCTTTGGCCCTCGGCCCCGACCTTCGATCATCGACTGTCGCCGTTCCCTCGGAACAGGCGAGTCCCACGGAGACGCTCATGCCCTACACCCTTCCGACGCTGCCCTACGCCTACGACGCCCTGGAGCCTCACATCGACGCCATGACGATGGAGATTCACTACAGCAAGCATCATCAAACCTACGTCACCAGCCTGAACGCGGCGCTGGATGGCGCCGGCATCAGCACGGAAGAACCCGTTGAAGCCCTGGTCGCGCGGCTGGACCAATTGCCGCAAGCCATACGCGGCGCGGTGCGCAACCATGGCGGCGGCCACGCCAACCACAGCTTGTTCTGGTCCGTGATGTCGCCCCAGGGCGGTGGTGAACCCGATGGCGCGCTGGCCGCCGCTATCGAATCCGAACTGGGTGGCCTGGCCGCCTTCCGCGAGGCCTTCACCAAAGCGGCCCTGACCCGCTTTGGCAGCGGCTGGGCCTGGCTCTCGGTCACGCCGGCCGGCAAGCTGGTGGTGGAAAGCAGCGCCAATCAGGACAGCCCTCTGATGCACGGCAATACGCCGATCCTGGGCCTGGACGTCTGGGAACACGCCTATTACCTCAAGTACCAAAACCGTCGCCCTGAATACATTGGCGCCTTCTACAATGTCGTGAATTGGCCCGAGGTGGCGCGCCGTTATGCGGCCGCAAAGGGTTAAGCCCGCTTTGTGATGGAGGCATCGGCCCCATGAACACATTCAGCCGTCACCGCGTGCGTCCCGCGGCCACCAGCATCAGCGTCTGGACCCTGGCCGTGCTGGTGTCCTGCCTGGCGATGCACCAGCTGTGGGCGTACCTGGACGTGCGCGCGCCGCACGTGGCCGACGCCCTGCTGGGCGGGCTGGTAGCGGCCGGCGCCACCGCGCTGGGCACCGTGCCCATCCTGTTCGCCCGCACCATCCCGCAAAAGGTCCAGGACAGCATGTTCGGGTTCGGCGCGGGCGTCATGCTGGCGGCCAGCGCGTTTTCCCTGGTGGTGCCGGGCATCGCGGCGGCCGAAAGCCAGGGCATGGGCCGCTGGGGCGCGGGCCTGACGGTGGGGGCGGCCATTCTGCTGGGCGCGGCGGTGCTGCTCATCATGGACCGCACGCTGCCGCACGAACATTTCATCAAGGGCCGCGAAGGCATCGAGGCGCGCCGCATGCGGCGCGCCTGGTTGTTCGTTATCGCCATCACGCTGCACAACCTGCCCGAAGGCCTGGCCATCGGCGTGGGTTACGCGGGGGGCGATCCGGTGGCGGGCACCGCGCTGGCCACGGGCATCGCGATCCAGGACATTCCCGAGGGGATGGTTGTCGCGGTGGCGCTGTTGGCCGCCGGCTATAAGCGGGCCTTCGCCGTGGCGCTAGGCATGTTGTCGGGGCTGGTCGAACCGTTGGGCGCGGTGCTGGGCGCCGCCATCGTCGGCTGGTCCGTCTTGCTGCTGCCCTGGGGGCTGGGCTTTGCGGCGGGCGCCATGCTGTTTGTCATCAGCCACGAGATCATTCCCGAATCGCACCGCAAGGGGCACGAGGTCTACGCCACGTGCGGGCTGATGCTGGGCTTTGTGCTGATGATGTTGCTGGACACGGCGCTGGGCTAGCCCGGGGGTTGGTGTCCGGTTTGGCGTGGTCCACGGCAGCGGTTTGTGGCCGGGCCGCGCCCGGAAATCGCGCTTTTCCAGGGCTGGTTTTCGTTGTATGCTTGGCGCCGCTGTCACGCATGTTTGCGGGAGAGAGCGCCCCTTTCACCAGGGTCGCCGCCGAAGGCGCAATTCGCCCAGAATCGCTCAGGTAACCGATACCGCACATGCTTGCCCCGTCCCGGTTTTTACCGTGTGGATGCGGCAAAACAGTACTCTGGAGAGACCTGGCGCCGCCCCGAATTCGGGACACAGCGAGCAGCCCAGGCGCCGAAGGTGCAAACCCGCCCAGCGCGGGGCAACTCTCAGGCAAAAGGACAGAGGGGCGGAAGATTCAGCCGATGCCGTGCGGGCGCAATCCGCTTGTCACGACCGGCATTCCGTAACCCTGGCAAGCCATTGCCGTCCCGGAGTTTCCGCGCATGTCCGCAACCCTCAAACGCACCCCGCTGGCCGACGAACACATCGCCTCCGGCGCCCGAATGGTCGATTTCGGCGGCTGGGACATGCCCTTGGCCTACGGCTCGCAGCTTGAGGAGCACCACGCGGTGCGCCAGGACGCCGGCATGTTCGACGTGTCGCACATGCTGAACGTGGATGTGGCCGGCCCCGATGCCTACGCCTTCCTGCAACGCCTGGTCGCCAACGACGTCGCCAAGCTGACCGTGCCCGGCAAGGCGCTGTATTCGTGCATGCTGAACCCGCAGGGCGGCGTCATCGACGACCTGATCATCTATTTCTTTGCCGCTGACGAATGGCGCGTGGTCGTCAACGCCGGCACCGCCGACAAAGACGTGGCCTGGATGCAGCGCGTGAAGCAGGCCGGCAGTTTCGACGTTGCCATCACCCCGCGCCGCGATCTGGCCATGGTGGCCGTGCAGGGCCCGAACGCCCGCGCCAAGGTCTGGGCCGCGCGCCCGGCCTGGCAAGCCGCCTCCGAAGCACTGACCCCCTTCGTTGCCGCCCGCGTGGGCGACGACACGCTCGTCGCCCGCACCGGCTACACCGGCGAAGACG
Source organism: Achromobacter sp. B7 (assembly GCF_003600685.1). Taxonomy (NCBI): domain Bacteria; kingdom Pseudomonadati; phylum Pseudomonadota; class Betaproteobacteria; order Burkholderiales; family Alcaligenaceae; genus Achromobacter; species Achromobacter sp. B7. The sequence goes on along the minus strand of NZ_CP032084.1, from coordinate 5,360,496 downwards.
GCTTTGAAATCGTTCTGCCTGCGTCCGACGTCGTGCAGTTGTGGCGCGACCTTGCCGCCCAGGGCGTGCGCCCGGCGGGCCTGGGCGCGCGCGACACGCTGCGCCTGGAAGCCGGCATGAACCTGTATGGCCAGGACATGGACGAGCTGACCCAGCCCGACCAAGCCGGCCTGACCTGGACCGTGTCGCTCAAGAATGCCGAGCGCCGCTTCATCGGCCGCGACGCGCTGGAACAATTCGCCACCCCCGCCGCCTTTGTCGGCCTGAAGCTGCAAGAGCGCGGCGTGATGCGCGCCCACATGGCCGTGCGCTGCGCGCAAGGCACGGGCGAACTCACCAGCGGCACCATGTCGCCCACGCTGGGCGTGTCGATCGGCTTTGCCCGCCTGCCGCAAGGCGTGCGTCCGGGCGACACCGTCCAAGTCGACATCCGCGGCAAATGGGTGCCCGCGCTGGTCTGCAAGCTGCCCTTCGTGCGTAACGGCAAAGCCGTCGAACACTCGTAAACTCGAAGCTTCGCGCGAACGGCCGCTGCCAGTTGACGCACACGCCGCTCGCACGAGGCGCGCAACACCATTCATCTACCCGTATTCCCTAGAGGATTTCCCATGAGCCTGCCCACCGATCGCAAGTACACCCAGTCCCACGAATGGGTCAAAGCTGAAGGCGACGTGTTCGTCGTCGGCATCACCGATACCGCCCAGGACCAATTGGGCGACCTGGTTTTCGTTGGCGACGTCAAGGTTGGCGCCAAGCTGAACGCGGGCGAAACCGCCGGCGTGGTCGAGTCGGTCAAGGCCGCCTCGGATATCTACGCACCCGTCAACGGTGAAATCGTTGCCTTCAACGACGAGCTGGAAAACAACCCCAGCCTGATCAACGAATCGGCCTTCACCACCTGGATCTTCAAGATCAAGCCGGTCAACGCGGCAGATGCCGACAAGCTGCTGGACGCCGCCGGCTACGAAGCCGTCGCCAACGGCTAAGAAGCCGGTTCGAGCCGGGCGCGCCGACCTCTTGGCGCGCCGGCCTGATGCACCACCACCCGAGAGTTCCCATGTCGCGCGCCCTAGACACCCATACCGACTTCATCCCCCGCCACATCGGCCCGTCCGACGCCGACCAGGCCGCCATGCTCCAAGTGATTGGCAGCGCCAGCCTGGACGCCCTGATCGACGAAGTCGTTCCCGCCAAGATCCGCAGCCAGGCCCCGCTGGCGCTGCCGCCCTCGCGCAGCGAAACCGACGTGCTGGCCGAACTGAAGCAGATCGCGGGCCGCAACAAGGTCTTTCGCAATTACATCGGCCAGGGTTACTACGGCACGCAGACCCCCAACGTCGTGCTGCGCAACATTCTTGAGAACCCCGCCTGGTACACGGCCTACACGCCGTATCAGCCGGAGATCTCGCAAGGGCGTCTTGAAGCCCTGCTGAACTACCAGACCATGGTCGCCGACCTGACCGGGCTGGACATCTCCAACGCCTCGCTGCTGGACGAAAGCACGGCCGCCGCCGAAGCCATGACGCTGGCGCGCCGTGGCGCCAAGTCGCAAAGCCCGGTGTTCTTCATTTCGCGCCACGTGCATCCGCAGACCATCGAAGTCGTGCGCACGCGCGCCGAAGGCCTGGGGCTGGAAATCACCGTGGGCGACGAAGCGCAGGGCCTGCCGGAATGCTTCGGCGTGCTGCTGCAATACCCGCACAGCACCGGCTCGGTGTCCGACTACCGCAAGCTGGCAGAAGCCGCCCACGCGCAAGGCGCCGTGGTTGCCTGCGCCACCGACCTGCTGGCGCTGGCCCTGTTGGCCGCCCCGGGCGAGTGGGGCGCGGACATCGCCATCGGATCGGCGCAACGCTTTGGCGTGCCGTTCGGTTTTGGCGGCCCGCACGCCGGCTTCATGGCCTGCAAGGATTCCTTCAAGCGCAACATGGCCGGCCGTTTGGTCGGCGTGTCGAAAGACGCACAAGGCAATCCGGCAATGCGCCTGGCGCTGCAAACGCGCGAACAGCACATCCGCCGCGAGAAGGCCACGTCCAACATTTGCACCGCGCAGGTGCTGCTGGCCGTGATGGCCGGCATGTACGCCGTGTGGCATGGCCCCGAAGGCATCCGCCGCATTGCCCAGCGCGTGCAGCGCAGCACCGCCATCTTGCGCGCTGAACTCATCAAGCTGGGCGTGAAGGTCGTGAACGACACGTTCTTCGACACGCTGCTGCTGGAAACGGGCGCGGCCACCCCGGCCATCCTGACGGCCGCCGAGTGCGAGCACATCAACCTGCGCCGCGTCGACGGCGCGCGCCTGGCCGTGTCGCTGGACGAAACCGTTACCGTCGCCGACCTGCAAGCGCTGGTCAACGTGTTTGCCGCCGGCCTGGAACGCGATGATGTCGAACTGGACATCGACGCGCTGGACGCGGCCGCCGCCGGCGGCATTCCCGCATCGGTCGCGCGCGAAAGCGCCATCCTCAAGCACCCCGTCTTCTCCAGCGTGCAATCCGAAACCGACATGCTGCGCTACCTGCGCAAGCTGGCCGACAAGGACCTGGCGCTGGACCGCACGATGATCCCGCTGGGTTCGTGCACCATGAAGCTGAACGCCACGGCCGAGATGATCCCCATCACCTGGCCCGAATTCGCGCTGATCCACCCGTTTGCCCCCGCCTCGCAAAGCCAGGGTTACAACGAACTGATCGACCGCCTGTCCGCCGCGCTGTGCGAAATCACCGGCTACGACAACATCAGCCTGCAACCGAACTCGGGCGCGCAGGGCGAATACGCCGGCCTGCTGGCCATTCGCGGCTACCACCAGGCCAACGGCCAGCATCAGCGCAACGTCTGCCTGATCCCGGCCTCGGCCCACGGCACCAACCCCGCGTCGGCGCAGTTGGCCGGCATGGACGTGGTGGTGGTGGCGTCCGATTCCAACGGCAACGTCGATCTTTCCGATCTGCGCGCCAAGATCGAGCAGGTCGGCGACAAGCTGGCCGCGCTGATGATCACCTACCCGTCCACACACGGCGTGTTCGAGGAAGCCGTCACTGAAATTTGCGACATGGTCCACCAGGCCGGCGGCCAGGTGTACCTGGACGGCGCCAACATGAACGCCATGGTCGGCGTGGCCCAGCCGGGCAAGTTCGGCTCCGACGTATCGCACCTGAACCTGCACAAGACGTTCTGCATTCCGCACGGCGGCGGCGGCCCCGGCGTGGGTCCCGTAGCGGTGCGCGCGCACCTGGCGCCGTACCTGCCGGGCGTGGTGAACGAACAGGGCAAGCTGCCCGGCGAAGCCAAGGTCGGCCCGGTGTCGGCCGCGCCGTTCGGTTCGGCCGGCATCCTGCCGATTCCGTTCGTCTACATCGCGCTGATGGGTGCCGACGGCCTGCGCCGCGCCACCGAAGTGGCCATCCTGAACGCCAACTACATCGCTACCCGCCTGCGCGACCACTATCCGGTACTGTACGCGGGCCGCAATGGCCGCGTGGCGCACGAGTGCATTCTGGACGTGCGCCCGTTGAAGGAAACCAGCGGCATCAGCGCCGAGGACATCGCCAAGCGCCTGATGGACTACGGCTTCCACGCGCCCACCATGAGCTTCCCGGTGGCGGGCACGCTGATGGTCGAGCCCACGGAATCCGAAGGCGTGGCCGAGCTTGACCGCTTCATCGACGCGATGATCTCCATCCGCGAGGAAATCGCCCAGGTCGAGCGCGGCGAACGCGATCGCGAGGACAACGTCCTGAAGAACGCGCCGCACACCGCGCAGATGCTGTTGGCCGAAGAATGGCTGCACGACTACCCGCGCCAGCAGGCCGCCTACCCGGTGGCGTCGCTGCGCGAGGCCAAGTACTGGCCGCCCGTGGCCCGTGTGGACAACGCCTACGGCGACCGCAACCTGGTCTGCGCGTGCTTGCCGATCGAAGCCTACGCGTAGGGCATTACGCGTAGCGGCGATAAAAAAGCCTCCATCTTGCGATGGAGGCTTTTTGTTGGGCGCTTGCCCGTATCGGTATCGGCCGTACGCCTTACTTGGCCGGCGCCGCCTGGGCCGCCTCGTTGAAGTCTTCGGCGATGCTGATGAACGTGTTCAACAGGATTTGCAGGTTGTCCTTGCCGATCCCGCCTTCCGCGTTCATGTCCATTTGCAGCACGGCCTGGTTCTTGTTGTCCAGGTAGGCGCGGGTCCAGCGGTATTCCTGGTTCCAGCTGTTGATGGTCTTCAGCGACATCGGCTTCTTGGTCTTGTACGTGGCCGTCATGACCAGGTCCAGGCACTTTTCAGTGAAGTCGTTGCACAGGAATTCCAGGCGCAGGTCGCTGGCGCCGGTGGTGCCCGGGTCCAGGATCAGCACGGGGCCTTCGTCGCCATCCTGCTTGTTGGCGGTGATGCCCATGTCGTCCAGCAGGGCGCTGACGGTGTCCAGGCTGAAGTCCTGCATCACGCCGACGGCGGGCGTTGCGCCTTCGGCCGGCTCTTGCTCGCTCATGCCGGGCATGGACTCTTCTTCGTCGTCGCCCATGGAATTCATGCCGGCGGCGCCAAGCAGGCCGCTGAACAATTCGTCGGCGGGAATTTCCTTGCCGTTCAGGTTGCCCATGCCGTCCGCGAACGTGAACTTGCCAACGATGTTGTCGCCGTCGTTCTTGCCCACGTTGAACATTTCAGCCATGCCCGACATCTGGCGCACGGTCTGGTCGGCGTCCTCGGCGGCCTTCTCCGGGGTCAGCCCTTCTTTCTTGACGGCGTATTGCGCGACCAGGTCCTGCACCATCGGCTTGGAAATGATCAGCGTGGCGTCGATGCGCTTGATGGCCTTGGCGGCAATTTCCTGCGGCGTCAGGTTCTTGACGTCCGGCGGGTTGGCCAAGTCCAGCGTGAAGTTCAACTTGCTTTCGCCCTTGCCGGTTTTCCAGCTGATCGGGTCGATGCTGAATGACGGGTTGCCCGCCAGCAGCTTGCCGGCGCTGTCCAGCATCGCCTGGAACTGCTCGTCCTTCAGGCCCTCGTCTTCGGTCTGCGCCATGTATTGACGCAGCAGCTGGTTGTACGTGTCCGACAGTTGCTTGACGGCCTGGCCGTCCAGCTTGGCCAGCTTGATCACGGCCTGGCCATTGCCCAGAGGCACGTCGTTGACGGTGATGTCGCCGGTTTGATAGGCGGCCTGCATGTTGATGGACTTGTCGTCTTCGGACAGCTTCACGCCGTAGCCGAAGTTATCCAGCGACAGCTTGACGTCGTCGCCCTTGCGGGTCACGTCGATGCGCTTGATCTTCAGGTCCGAATCGCCCATCGACACGCCGAACTTGCCCATGCGGCTGTTCACGTCCATCGTCAGGCCGGCGATCGACATGATGACGGGGTCGTTGCTCTTGGAACCATCGATGGCCAGCTTGTCCATCACGCCATGCGCGACGACGCCTTGCAGCGTACGGTCGAAGCTGCCGGTGATGACCATGCCGCTGAAGTCGATCGAATTGCCTTGCAGCGCGGTCGACACGGGCGCGATCTTGGCCGTGGAGGTGGTCGTGCCGCTGTAGCTGATCATCGCGTCGCTTATCAGCGGCGAGATGTCTTTGGTCAGCGCGAACACTTCCTTCAGGTTGTCGGTCTTGGCGACTTCCGCGTGCACGAACGCCAGCTTGGGCGCAATCGCGCCGCGCGACAGCGCGGTCTTGGGGAAGGGGCCGTGTTCGATGACGGCATCGAATTCGATCATGCCGGCGGGCATGGCGTCCGGGCTCTTGTCGTTCTTGACCAGCGACAGGCCATAACGGGCCTGGGTCGAGAACAGGCTGCGGTCGTACTTGAGCTGGTCGATGCGCAGGCCGAACAGCGGCGTCAGCTTGGCCAGCTTTTCGTTGGCTTCGGCCAGATGGCGTTGCGAGCTTTCCTCAATGCGTTTGCCGGTATACCACGTGGCGCCTATCCAGCTTCCCGCTCCCACTATGACCACGCCGAGGGTGATCGCTACGCTCTTTTTCATCGTTGTGCTTTTTTCGTTGATTATCGAGTTATATCCGGCAGACAGGGCATTGCGCCGTCGCGGCTGGTCTCCCAGGCGCGGCTGCCGGCATACACGTATTCATCGGCCTGTAAGGGCCCGCGCCGGAGTATACCGATGCGCTGTGACGCTCGACCGTGCGCCCAGTTACTGAAGATTTCAAAATGAAAGGCCGGCGCAGGGCGCCGGCCGTTTTGTCGACAACTTTGCGACCCGATTTCGTTACAGCGGGTCCAGCGGGTAGATCGGCCGGCGCACGTGCTTGAACTCAAGCTGGCTGTAGTCGGACGTGGTGACGCCCACGCCGGTGCACTCGATGACCTCGGTGGCCATGGCGGAAAAGCCCGCGCGCCAGTGCACCCGGCTTTTCAGCACCACATAGCGCTTTTGCAACGGGTCAACGCCCACGGACAACAGGCAGTTGATGTCGAAGGGTTCCTGGTGGCGCGACACCACCACGATTTCGACCCGGCCGGTGTCGATCACCACCGTCAGCCCGGTGTCGTTGCGCACGCCCCGGTACATCGGGCCCCGGCTCAGGTACACGCCGTCGAACACCAGCTTGACGCGGCCTGTCACCTGCAACGGTTCGCTGGGTTCCTTGATAGCCGGCATGGCCAGCTTGCCGCCCAGCGTCAGGGTGATGGTCTTGCCCACGCCCGCGGCGGCGGCCTGTTCTGCTGCCTGGGGGTCGCAGATGGCGTAGAACACCACGTTGTCCAATTCCTGGCGCAGCACTTCGGCCAGCACGGCCGTGGTGTCCATGGTGCCGCCCGAGCCCGTGTTGTCGTAGTGGTCCAGCAGCACCACGGGGCCTTGCTCGATCTGCTTGGCGCGCGCGATGGTGGGCGCCAGCGGCTCGGGGTGGAACACCCAATCGGCGCGACCTGCCCAGGCGCGTTCCAGCAGCTCGTCGCGGTGCTTCTCGGCCTCTTGCAGGTTGCCGTCCGTACAGACGACGGCGCTCAGGCCCGCTTCGCGGATGTCCGCATGCGGAAACCCCACGAAGACGGACGCCGCCAGCACGCCGCCCGCTTCCAGTTCCTTGCAGCGTTCCTGCAAGGGGCCGTTGGGCGCGGCATGGGTGCCCTGGCACATGATGTGCGGCAGCATGGGCTTGTTGGCCCACGTCATGACGGGTTTGATCTCGCCCTTGAGCGTGCGCGCGATGACGTTGGCGGCGCGCACCCCGGCCGCGCGGATATCCACGTGCGGATACGTGTGAAAGCCGCTGATGACGGTGGCGTTGCGCACGATGTCGTCGTAGATATTAGCGTGCATGTCCAGCGTGACGGCCACCGGCGTGGTCGGGTCGATTTCCCGCAGGCGGCGCAGCAGGTCGCCTTCCGCGTCTTCCACGCCTTCGGCCACCATGGCGCCGTGCAGGTCCAGCAAGATGGCGTCAAAGCCGCCCAGCTTGACCTGGTCCAGCACCAGCTTGCACAGGCGTTCGTGGGTCTCGGCGCTGGTGGGGCCGCTGGGCCAGGACTCGGCCGCTACGGGCACGACCATTTCCGCGCCCTCGCGGCGCGCCACTTCGATATAGCCGCCCAGCCCGCTGTCGGTGTTCTCGTAGGCCTTGATGGCAAGATCGCCGGCCAGGATGTCGGGGCTGCCTCGGAAAAAGCGTTCAAGCGGGGTCGGCACGGGCGAATAGGTATTCGTCTCGTGCTTGATCATTGCCAATAGCCAACGCATGGGAATTCCTGTGGTTGCTGTGGAAAATCAGTTCGTCTGGGGCGGCTGCGGCCACGGGTGTTGCGCGGGACGCATCTGCTCCCACGCGCGCGCCACGCGCAACACGCCCAGGTCGTCAAAGCGCGCGCCGGCGATTTGCAGCCCAATGGGCAGCCCCGCCCGCGTATAGCCGCAATTGACCGAGGCGGCCGGCTGTTCGCTCATGTTGAAGGGCAAGGTGAAGCCGATGTGGTGCATGGTCGTGGCCACTTCATTGGTGGGCGACGGCCACTCGGCGTTGTAGGCCACCACGGGCGCCACGGGCGACAGCACGTAGTCGAATGGCGCGCAGGCGGCCACGGTCTTGGCGCGCACGTTCAGCGTTTCGTAGTAGCTCTTGAAGACGGCTTCGCCGCTTTGGCCGCCGCCGCTTTCCGCCCACGTGCGAATGAACGGCAGGATCTTGGCGCGGCGTGCCTCGGGCAGCGCGGCCAGGTCGATGGCCGAACGCGTGCGCCAGAAACGGTCCACACCATCCAGCATGTCGGGCGTCATCCAGGGCAGCATCGGCGTGACGATGGCGCCGGCGGCTTCGAAGGCTTGCGCGGCCGCCTGCACGGCGTCGCGCACTTCCGGGTCCAGCGGCAGGCCGCAGCCCGCGTCCATCAGCAGGCCGATGCGCAGGCCCTTGACGTCTTGCGCCAGGTTAAGCCAGTCGAAGTCCTGGAAAGGCAAGCTCATGTGGTCGCGCGCGTCGGGCTGCGACAGCACGCCCATCATCAGTGCGGTGTCGGTGATGGTGCGCGTCATGGGGCCGGCGCAGCGGCCCATGAAAGGCGGGTCGATGGGAATGCGGCCCAGGCTGGGCTTCAGCGTGGCGATGCCGCACCAGGCGGCCGGCAGGCGAACTGAACCGCCGATGTCGGTGCCGATATGCAGCGGGCCATAACCCGCCGCCGCCGCCGCGCCCGCGCCGGCGCTGGAACCGCCCGGGTTCTTGCTCAGGTCCCAGGGGTTGCGGGTCAGCTCATGAAAGCTGGACAGCCCCGATGACAGCATGCCGAAGTCCGGCATGGTGGTCTTGCCCAGCAGCACGGCGCCCGCTTCGCGCATGCGGGCGGCGGGCGGCGCGTCGGCGGCGGCCGGGGTCAGGTCGGTGGCGGCGGTGCCCAGCGGCACGGGCGTGCCGCGTGTAGCGATGTTTTCCTTGATGGTGGCGGGCACGCCATCCAGGCTGTAGCCGCCCGCTGATTGCGGCTGGCCCTTCATCCAGCGGGCTTCGGAGGCCCGCGCCATTGCCAGCGCGCCCTCGGGGTCCAACGCGTAGGTGGCCTTCAGGTGCGGTTCCCAGCGCTGGATGTGGTCAAGCACCGAGCGCGTGACCTCAACGGGCGACAAGGTCTTGTCGCGATACGCTTGCAGCAGTTCCTGGGCGGACAATTCGTGCGGTTGTGACATCTGGGTTCCTGTGTTGCAAAGGAAGGCAATTCGGGTATTCAGGGCATCAGCACATCAGCCCATCATGATGCGGCGGCGGCCGCTTGCGCCAAGGTCGTGGCGACGGGCTGGAAGTTGCGGAAGTCCCAGTCGCGCCCGGGCGCCGCGTCGATCAGCGCGCGGGTGTATTCGTGGCGCGGCTCGGTCAGCACGGTTTCGGCCGAGCCGGTCTCAACCACCTTGCCGCGCTGCATGACCATGATGGTGTCGCAAATTTGCGCGGCCACGCGCAAGTCGTGCGTGATGAACAGCACGCCCACGCCGGTGCGCTGGCGCACTTGCTCCAGCAGTTCAAGCACCTGCGCCTGCACCGACACGTCCAGCGCCGATACGGCTTCGTCGGCCACCAGGATCTCCGGGTCCATGACCAGCGCGCGCGCGATGCAGATGCGCTGGCGCTGTCCGCCCGAAAATTGGTGCGGGTAGCGTTGCATGGCGTCGGGGCTCAGGCCCACCACGGTCAGCGTTTCGCCGGCGCGCTTCAGCGCCTGATCGCGCGGCATGCCAAAGTTAAGCAGGCCTTCGATGATGGATTCGCCCACGGTGCGGCGCGGGTTCAGCGACCGGTACGGGTCCTGGAACACGATCTGGATGCGGCGGCGCACGGGGCGCAGCGCCGAGCCGGACAAGGTGCTTAAGTCTTCACCGCCCATCATCATGTGCCCGGCGGTGGGCTCGATCAGGCGCACGATGCAGCGCGCCACCGTGGACTTGCCCGAGCCGGACTCGCCCACGATGCCCAGGATTTCGCCTTTGCGCAGCGTCAGGTTGACGTCGGTAGCGGCCACCACATGTTGCGCGGCGCGCCGCGAGAACATCGAGCTTTTGCCCGCGTAGGTGCGGCCCAGGCCCTTGACGTGCAACACGGGCTGGCCATCCGGCGCGTCGCGGCGGTTGGGCACCAGGCTGGGCACGGACGACACCAGGCGGCGCGTGTACGACTGCTTGGGTTCGGCCAGGATTTCGTTGCGCGTGCCGCTTTCGATCAGGTCGCCCCGGTTCATCACCACGATGCGATCCGAAATCTCGGCCACCACGCCAAAGTCGTGCGTGATGAACAGCACGGCCGTCTTGTGCTTGACCTGCAATTCCTTGATCAGCGCCAGGATCTGCTTTTGCGTGGTGACGTCCAGCGCGGTCGTGGGTTCATCGGCGATCAGCAGCTTGGGTTCAAGGATCAGCGCCATCGCAATCACGATGCGCTGGCGCTGGCCACCCGACAGCTGATGCGGATACGCCTCGAAGATGCGTTCCACATCGGGCAGGTGTACTGACTGGAACATGTCCAGCACCTTGGCGCGGCGGTCGGCGGCGCTCATGCCCTTGCGATGCAGGCGCAGCACTTCGTCAACCTGCTTGCCCACCGTATGCACGGGGTTCAGCGCGGTCATGGGTTCCTGGAACACCATGGCCATGCGGGTCGCGCGCATCTCGCGCAGGCGGCGTTGCGACGCGGTGGCGACGTCTTCGCCTTCCACGCGGATGGAACCGGCGCTGATGGACAGGATGCCTTGCGGCAACAGGCCCATCACGGCCAGCGATGTGACCGATTTGCCCGAGCCGGATTCACCAACCACGCACACGGTTTCGCCGGCATGCACGTCCAGGCTCAGATTGCGCACGACGCGGTTGCCGGCGCCGGCCACTTCCACGGACAGGTTGCGAATGGCCAGGATGGCGGACGAGGTGTCGCCCGCGGGGGGAGTAGGAGAGTAGGTCATCGGCATCAGATCCTGCGCACCATTTTCGGGTCCAGCGCATCGCGCAGGGCGTCACCCAGGATGTTCACGCTAAGCACGGTCAGCGACAGAAGCAGGCCAGGAAAGAGAATCAGGCCTGGCAGCATGCGGAAATACATGCGGCCTTCGGACATGATGTTGCCCCACGACGCGATCTCGGGCGGGATGCCCGCGCCCAGGAAGCTGAGGATGGCCTCGGTCAGCATGGCGGAGGCGAACACGTAGGTGCCTTGCACCGTCAGCGGCGCGATGGTGCTGGGCACCATGTGCCGCCACAGCAGCAGCGGCAAGGGCGTGCCCAACGCCAGCGCGGCTTCCACATAGGGTTCGCCGCGCACCGTCAGGATCTGCCCGCGCACCAGCCGCACCACCCGGGGAATTTCCGGGATGGTGATGGCGACAAGCACGGTCGTGATACTGGCGCCGGTAACCGACACCAGGGCAATTGCCAGCAGGATGCCGGGAATGGCCATGATGGCGTCCATGGTGCGCATGATCAGCCCGTCCAGCGAACGGAACCAACCAGCAATGACGCCGATGACCAGCCCGATGGCCACGCTGACGACGGCGGCGCCCAGGCCCGCGATCAGCGAGATGCGCGCGCCGTAGGCCACGCGCGACCAGACGTCTCGGCCAAAGGCGTCGGTGCCGAACAGGTAGTCGGTAAAGGGCTGCTTCAGGCGCGCGCCCGGGTTGATGAAGGTAGGGTCCACCGTGCCCAGCAGCGGCGCGAACACGGCAATGGCGACGATGGCAACCAGCACCACCAGCGCCAGCATGACCGGCCAGCTTTTCAGGCACTGGCGCACTTGGCGCCAGGCGGTGACTTGAGGGTTGCCGCCTCCGGGGAGGTCGGCGGCCGCCGGCACGGCGGCATCGGTTGGCGTGTGCATGGCTCTTCCCTAGTAGCGGATGCGCGGGTCGAACACCGTGTAGGCGCAATCGACAACCAGATTGATGAACACGTAGACGAACGCGAAGAACAGCGTCAGCCCCTGGATGACGGGGTAGTCGCGCGCCAGCACGGCTTCCACCACCAACCGGCCCAGGCCGGGGATGTTGAACACCGATTCAGTCACGACCACGCCGCTGATCAGCAGCGCGATGCCCAGGCCCACGACGGTGGCGATGGGCACGGCGGCGTTGCGCAGCGCGTGGCCCAGCAGCACACCGGTTTCACCCAGGCCCTTGGAGCGCGCCGTGCGGATGAAGTCTTCGCCCATGACCTCGATGACGCTGGTGCGCGTGATGCGCGCAATCAACGCTACATAGACCGTGGACAAGGCCAGTGACGGCAGGATGAGCCGGTGCAGATAGGGCCAGAAACCCTTGTCCAGCGGCGCATAGCCCTGCACGTTGAACCACCCCAGCTTGATGGCGAACAGCCAGATCAGCAGGTACCCCGTGACGAACACCGGCACTGAAAAGCCCAGCACCGAAAAGCCCATCACGGCCCGATCCAGCAGGCGGCCTTGCCGCCATGCCGCCAGGATGCCCAGCGGAATGGCAACCAGCAGCGTGAACACCAGGGTCAGCACCGCCAGGCTCAAGGACGGTTCCAGGCGTTGCGCGATCAGTTTGGTGACCGGCACGCCGGACATGAGCGAGGTGCCCAGATCGCCTTGCAGGAGCTTGCCGCCCCAGATGAAGAATTGTTTGATGACCGGTTGGTCCAGGCCCATCGTCTGCCGTATCTGGACGATACGTTCAGGCGTGGCGCCGTCGCCCGCCATGATGATGGCCGGGTCGCCCGGGCTGAAACGCAATATCGCGAAGACCACCACCGCGACCATCACCAGAACGGGGATGGTCGCGAGGAGCCGGCGTGAGACAAATGCCAGCATGTATTTCCCCCTGAACTGCTTGCCCCTTTAAGGAGCTTTCTTGACGTTCCAGAACGCAAAGACCGGTGCATGCACCAGGCCCGAGAGCTTGGTCGAATAGACGGTGGGCACGGACATCTGGCCCAGCGGCACGTACAGGCCTTCGTCGATGCCGATGCGCTGCAATTCGTCGGCGATTTTCTTTTGCTCGGCCGGGTCGGAAGTCAGCGCGAATTTGGTGCGCAGTTCTTCCACTTGCGGCATGTCGGGCCAGCCAAACCAGGCGTTGTCGCCGTTGGCGGCGGCGGGCGCGGAACGCACCGGGTCCATCACGTCGGTGGCGTACCAGTTGGTGTTGTGGATGTTCCAGCCGCCTTCAGCCGGTGCGGCCTTGGAGGCGCGGCGCGTGGCCACGCTTTGCCAGTCCATGGCAGCCAGGTTGACGTTGAAGCCGGCCTTGCGCAACGCCTGCGCCATCACCACCGGTTGCGCGGACAGGGTGCCCACGTCGGTGGCGTGCATGACCAGGATGGGCGTGTTGTCGTAGCCCGCTTCCTTCAGCAAGGCCTTGGCCTTTTCGATGTTCGAGGGCACCACGACTTCCTTGCCGATGTCGCTTTCCATCGGCGTGCCGCAGCCCCACAGCGACGCGCACGTCTTCCAGTACTTGGGATTGCCCACCAGCGCCTTCATCACGTCTTCCTGGCCGATGGCGTACATCGCGGCCTGGCGGATTTTCTTGTTGTTGAAGGGCGGGTACTTGAAGTTGAAGCGGTACATCGTGAAGTAGCCGACCGGGCTCAGGGACTCTTCCTTCAAGTCCTTGTTGCCTTCGATCATCGGCAACAGGTCATACGGGAACTGTTCGACGAAGTCGATTTCGCCGCCCAGCAGCGCGTTGGCGGTGGTCAGCGCATCGGGCATGACGTCCCATTCAACCTTGTCCACGTTCACGACCTTGCCGCCGGCCAGGCCGCTGGCCGGTTCCTTGCGCGGCACGTAGTCGGCGTTCTTGGCATACACGGTTTTCACGCCGGGCTTGAATTCGATCACCTTGAACGGACCGGAGCCGGTCATGTCGGTGATGGGCTGGCCGATGGCCTGTTCGGCGATGCGCTTGGGCATCATGAACGGCGCGGTGCCCGTCGGCTTGGACAGCGCGCGCAGCGCCAGGTCCGTGGGCTCTTTCATGACGATGCGGAAATTCTTGTCGTCAATGACTTCGATCTTGTCGGTGAACTTGAGCAGCGTGCGGCCCATGCCGTCGCCGGCGGCCCAGCGCTTGATCGAGGCCACGCAGTCTTCGGACGTGACGGGCTTGCCGTCGTGCCACTTCTGGCCGTCGCGCAAGGTCATCGTGTAGGTCTTGCCGTCCGGCGAGACTTCCCACTTCTCAAGCATTTGCGGCTGGATCTTGTTGTCGGCGTCGGTGGCCAGCAAGGTGTCGTAGATCATGTAGCCGTGCCACGTCGTGATGTACGCGGTGGTGGCGTGCGGGTCGGTCAAGCGCAACGGCGAGTGCATGACGGACTTGATGACGGTTTCGGCGTAAGCGCCGTGAGCCATCATCAACGTTGCACCGGCCAACGCGGCCGCTCGAACAAACTTGAGCATGGAGATTCCCCTTGAAGCGGTGTGAGCGGCACGGTTGGCCGCTACGTCGTTAACGCGCCGCTCGATGGCGGCGTGGGAGGGTCAGGCGGTTGCGGGCCGGCCCGAAAACACCGGTCCGCAAGGCGCCATTCTGATGCCGGGACGCAACCGTGTCCATGGTTGTTTTGCCGCATCCATCAGCATGGAGCCAGGGGCGGCGCACACCAGGATCGTTTGCGCGATGGATGTGAAATCCGCGCGGAAATGCGCGGAACTCTTCACCACCAGAATCGCGGCGCGCGTGGGTTCGACGCCCGCGAACCGGAACATTTCCTGGTCCGCCATCTGCACCTTGTTAGAGGCGACGATGATGCGTACGCCACCAATACGCAGGCAGGCGCTAGGGCCCAGATCCATGTGGAATCCGCGGTAGAAAGCGCCGTGCGTATCGAAGCGTCCATCTGAAGTTTTCTCGACGATGAACTCGGTGTCCAGCGGCTCGTCGTCGGGAATACCCGAGTGTCCACCTAGTGCAATCCGTACCTTGTTTCCGACGCCCGCGCGGTGCGCGGCAAGCGCGGCGGCGGGGTCAACGATCAGGCCGATGGCGGTGTCGCGCGCGTCATGGCGGATCAGCGCGCGCAGCACGCCGGTGGTGTCCGAGCTGCCGCCCGCGCCGGGGTTGTCTTGCGCGTCCGCGATCACGACCGGCTTGTCCGCATCGTGCGCGATTCGCATCGCTTCCTGCACGGCTTCGTCGGGCGTGTAGAGCTTGCCGCCAAAGTCGCGTTCTGCATTGAGCACGGCGCGCGCCATTTCGGCGGCGGCCGCGTCGGCCTCGGCTTGCGTGGTGCCGTAGGCCCATACGGTGGGCGCGCATTCCGGGAAGTCGGCAGCGGGGAATCCGGTGGCGAAAGACAGGCTGGTGGCGCCGCGCGCTTCGATCTCGCCCACCAGCGCATACAGGCTGCGCGACGGCTCGATGTCGGTCGATTGCCAGCACAGCGAAATCAGATAGGGCAAGGCGCGCAACGACGCATAGGGGCGCGGCACGCCGGCCAGCCGCTGGGACAGCAGCGCGGCGGCGCGTTGCCCGGTTTCAGCCATGTCGATGTGGGGATACGTGCGGTAGCAGACCAGCGCGTCGGCATGGCGCACCATGGCGCGCGTGACGTTGGCGTGCAGGTCCAGGCTGGCCACCACGGGTACGTCGGGGCCGACCAGCTCGCGCACGCGCTTGAGCAGTTCGCCTTCGCCATCGTCCAGGTGTTCGGTGACCATGGCGCCATGCAGGTCCAGGTACACGCCATCCAGCGGCAGCGCGTCGGACAGGCCTTGCAAGATCAGTGCGCTGATGCGTTCGAACGCGTCTTTGGTGACCAGGCCGGACGGGCTGGCCGCGGCCCAGGTGGTGGGCACCAGCGTGTGCTGGCTCATGGCTTCGATGAAGCCTGCCACGGGAATGTTGGCGCCTGCCACGGCTTGGAACATTGCGGGGCCGCTGACCAGCTTGGGCCAGCCGCCGCCTTTCTCGGCAAAATCTTCCCACGTCGCGCGCGAAGGCGCGAACGTATTGGTTTCGTGCTGAAAGCCGCCTATACCGATGCGCATCGGGCATCCCCTTGTGTCATGTGATGTTGCTGTGTCGTGGTACTGGCCGGGCGCGGCCGAAGCCGCGCCCTTGCAAAGCCGGGTAATGCGTCCTTCTGGAAAACGGAGGGTTGAAGTCGTGAAGCGGGCGGGTTTATTTCGCCACGGGCATGGTGAATTCGGCGCCCTTGGCGATGCTGTCCGGCCAGCGCTGCATCACGCTCTTGTAGCGCGAGTAGAAGCGGATGCCTTCTTCGCCGTAGGCGTGGTGGTCGCCAAACAGCGAACGCTTCCAGCCGCCGAACGAATGCCACGCCATCGGTACCGGAATCGGCACGTTGATGCCGACCATGCCGACCTTGATCTGGCGTGCGAATGCGCGGGCCACGCCGCCGTCGGACGTGAAGCACGCCACGCCGTTGCCGAACTCGTGCGCGTTGATCAGTTCAACGGCGCTGGCGAAGTCGGGCACGCGCACGATGCACAGCACCGGGCCGAAGATTTCTTCGCGATAGATGTTCATGGCGGGCTTGACGTTGTCGAACAGCGTGCCGCCCAGGAAGTAGCCCTTTTCGTTGCCGGGCACTGTCAGGCCACGGCCGTCCACGACCAGATCGGCGCCGGCCGCGATGCCGTCTTCGATGTAGCCCATGACCTTGTTGCGGTGCTGCGCCGTGACCAGCGGGCCCATTTCGGCGTCGGCGTTCATGCCGTCCTTGACGATCAGCGCCTTGACGCGCGGGGTCAGGCGTTCGACCACCTTGTCAGCCACATCGCCCACCGCCACGGCAACCGAGATTGCCATGCAGCGTTCGCCGGCCGAACCATACGCGGCGCCCATCAGCGCGTCGGTGACCTGGTCCAGGTCGGCGTCGGGCATGACGACCAGATGGTTCTTGGCGCCGCCCAGCGCTTGCACGCGCTTGCCGCGCTTGGTGCCTTCGGCGTAGATGTATTCGGCGATGGGGGTAGAGCCCACGAACGACAGCGCTTCAACGTCCGGGTGATTGATCAGCGCGTCCACGGCCAGCTTGTCGCCGTGCACCACGTTGAACACGCCGGGAGGCAGGCCGGCTTCGGTGAGCAGTTCGGCCAGGCGCAGGGACGCGGACGGGTCACGTTCGGAGGGCTTGAGCACGAAGGTGTTGCCGCAGGCGATGGCCACGGGGAACATCCAGCACGGCACCATCATCGGGAAGTTGAACGGCGTGATGCCGGCCACCACGCCCAGTGCCTGGCGCATGCTCCAGTTGTCGATGCCGCCGCCGATCTGGTCGGAATACTGGCCCTTGAGCAACTGCGGAATGCCGCAGGCGAATTCAACGATTTCGATGCCGCGCATGACTTCGCCCTTGGCATCCGAGAACACCTTGCCGTGTTCGCGGGTGATGAGCTCGGCCAGTTCGTCCTGGTGCTGATCCAGCAGCGCCTTGAAGTTGAACAGGATGCGGGCGCGCTTGAGCGCGGGGGTTTCGGACCAGGCCGGGAACGCGGCCTTGGCGGCCGCGACGGCCAGCGCCACGTCTTCGTTGGACGCCAGCGGAATGGACGAGCAGATTTCGCCGGTGGCGGGGTTGAAACCGTCGGCGTAGCGGCTGCTGCGGCCATCGAAATGCTGGCCGTTGATGAAATGGGGGATCTTCTTCATGGTGCGGGGGCTTCTCTGCGGGATTCTTCAAAACTTCTTGCGGGCGGCACATGGCCGCCCGCAAGAGGTGTCACATCAAGCGCGGCGCGGCCGCGAGGGCTGCGTCGTCATCAGGGTCAGGCGACTTCTTTCAGGATCTTTCCGATCTGGTCGAAGATCTGGCCGATCTGGGCTTCGTCGATGATCAGCGGGGGCGACACGGCGATGATATCGCCGGTATAGCGCACCATCAGTCCACTGTCGAAGCACTTCTGGAAGACTTCGCCGGCGCGTGCGCCGGGAGCGCCCGAGCGTGGCGACAGTTCGATGCCGGCCACCAGGCCCAGGTTGCGCACGTCGATGACGTGCGGCGCGCCCTTCAGGCTGTGCGCGGCTTGCTCGAAGGCGCCCGACAACTTGCGGGCACGGCCGAAGAGATCTTCGCGGCGGTAGATGTCCAGCGTCGCCAAAATGGCGGCGGCGGCCAGCGGGTGGGCCGAATACGTATAGCCGTGGAAGAATTCGATGCCGCCCGCCGGGCCGTTGACGATGGCGTCGTGCACGTCGCGCTTGACCGCGACCGCGCCGGCTGGCACGGCGGCGTTGCTGACGCCCTTGGCCATGGCGATGATGTCGGGCGTGACACCGAAGAACTCGGACGCGGTGGCGGCGCCCAGGCGACCGTAGGCGGTGATGACTTCGTCAAAAATCAGCAGGATGCCGTGCTTGGAAGTAATTTCACGCAGCTTTTCCAGGTAGCCCTTGGGCGGGATCAGCACGCCGGTCGAGCCGGCCATGGGTTCGACGATCACGGCGGCGATGGTGGATGCGTCATGCAGCGCCACGATGCGTTCCAGTTCGTCGGCCAGGTTGGCGCCCCAGGCGGGTTGGCCCTTGGAATAGGCGTTCTGCTCCAGGTTGTGGGTGTGCGGCAGATGGTCCACGGCGGGCAGCAGCGCACCGGAGAAGGTCTTGCGGTTGGTGGAAATACCGCCCACCGAAATGCCGCCGAAGCCCACACCGTGGTAACCACGCTCGCGACCGATCAGGCGGGTGCGCTGGCCTTCGCCGCGCGCGCGGTGGTAAGCCAGCGCGATTTTCAGGGACGTGTCGACCGATTCCGAACCCGAGTTGGTGAAGAAGACGCGGTCCAGGCCCTGCGGCATCAGGCTGGCCACGGCGGTGGCGGCCTCGAACGCCAGCGGGTGGCCCAGTTGGAAGCCCGGGGCGTAGTCCATGACGCCGGCCTGGCGGGAAATGGCCTCGACGATTTCCTGGCGGCCGTGGCCGGCGTTCACGCACCACAGGCCGGCGGTGCCGTCCAGGATCTGGCGGCCATCGGCCGACGTGTAGTACATGCCTTTGGCCGCTGCCAGCATGCGCGGATGAGCCTTGAACTGCTTGTTGGCAGTAAACGGCATCCAGAGATGGGACAGGTCGGGCAAATTGGCGGGGGCGTTCATGGCGGCTCCAGTAGAACGAAACGGCGGCGCCGCAACAGAAGGGAAAGCGCGGCCGCCGGGATTCAATGATTCTGGTCTGTCCCACGAGGAATGAAAATATACGATCTGCGCAAAGCCCGCTAACTGTATAGTCACGAGTGGTTCAACTGTACAGTTATCCCCGTGATCGATTTCCAGCCCAACCGCGCTCGCGGACTGGCGCCCACCCTGGTGGAACAGCTGGTGGCGGCCATCCTGCGCGCCATCGAGGAACAAACCCTGCGTCCGGGTATGTCCCTACCGTCGGTGCGCGAGTTCGCGCGCCAGTACGGCGTCAGCACCTTCACCGTTGCCAGCGCTTATAGCCGGCTGGTGTCGCTGGGCTGGCTGGCGGCGCGGCCGGGCGCGGGCTACCGGGTGGCCTCGCCGGATGCGCCTGCGCGCCGGGGCGAGCCTCTGTCCTGGGAGCCCCCGCGCCTGAATGCAGGTTGGTTGCTGTCGGACATCTTTGCCGACCACTCCATCCCCATCAAGTCCGGCTGCGGCTGGCTGCCCGGCGAATGGCTGAACGAAGAAGGCCTGCACGTTGCGCTGCGCCACATGGGGCGCGTGCCGGCGATGCGCATCGCCAATTACGGGCACCCGTACGGCTACGCGCCGCTGCGCGAAACCATCGCGGCCAGCCTCAGCGCGCAAGGCATGGAGGTCGAGGCCTCGCAGGTGCTGCTGACGCAGGGCGTCACGCACGGGCTGGACATGGTGATCCGCACCTTGCTGCGGCCGGGCGACACGGTGGTCGTCGAGCAGCCGGCCTACGCCAACCTGTTGCAGCTGCTGCGCCTGGCGGGCCTGCGCGTGGTGTCGGTGCCGCGCACGGTTGATGGCCTGGATTGCGAGGCGCTGGAAGCGGTGGCGGCGCAGCACCGGCCGCGCGCGCTGTTCATCAACACCGTATTGCAGAACCCGTCGGGCGCCAGCATCGGCATGGCCAACGCCTTTCGCATCTTGCAGGCGGCCGAGCGCCATGGGCTATGGGTGATCGAAGACGATATCTCGCGCGAACTGGCGCCCGGCGTGACGCCCATGCTGGCCGCGCTGGACGGCGGGCAGCGCGTGGTCTACCTGGGTGGCTATTCCAAAGTCATCAGCCCGTCGGTTCGGGTGGGCTACGTGGTGGCGCACCGCGATCTGGTGCGTGACATTGCGCGCACCAAGATGGCGGTGGGGCTGACCTCGCCCGAGATCATGGAGCGCATCGTGCACCAGGTGATCCGCGAAGGCCGCTACCGCGCACACATCGCCCGTACTCGCGAACGGCTGGCCCAGGCGCACGTCGTGGTGGCCGAGCAGATGCGCCAACACGGTTTTGAAATCCATGGGCGGCCCCAGGGCGGGCTGTTCCTTTGGGCCAAGGTGGCGGGCGCCTGGCGCGAACGCGGCGCCAACGGCCTGGCCGAACTGGCACTGAAAGACGGCATCTGGCTGGCGCCGGGGTCTTACTTCGAGGTGGACGAAGCCGACACGCCCTGGGTGCGCTTTAACGTGGCGTATTCGGAAGCACCGGCGTTGTGGCGCTTCATCAGAAACGCGGGCGCGGCGTGAAGGGGGGCGGGAATAGGCCCTATCGCAAGGCCTGACGCTGATACGTCACGAAGTCGTAGTCGTAGCCGTTTTCAGCGGGCTGCGGTTCGCGCGCCGTTTCCTTCCACTGGAACGAGGGCAGCAACGGAAAGAACGCGTCGCCGTCTACGTCGGCGTGCACTTCCGTGGCCAGCACGCGTTGCGCCAGCGGCAGCGCCTGGGCGTAGATCTGTGCGCCGCCGATCACGAACGCTTCGTCTACCTCGCCGCAGGCGTCGATAGCGGCTTGCAGGCTGGGTACGACCGTGGCGCCGGTTGCGGTGAAATCAGGGTTGCGGCTGATGACGATGTTGCTGCGGCCGGGCAGCGGGCGGCCCAGCGAATCCCAGGTCTTGCGGCCCATGATGATGGGATGGCCCAGCGTGCTGCGCTTGAAATGCGCCAGGTCCCCCGGCAGCTTCCAGGGCAGCGTGTTGTCGCGGCCGATGACGCGGTTGGTGGAGTAGGCGACGATCAGGGTAAGGCTGGCGGGCATTCGGGCTGGCTACGGTGGAGGCGCGGCCGGAAGTCGGCCCGCGGAACGGCGTAAGCGTAGCAAATTCGGGCGCTGGTCTGAAGAAGGGCGCTTGGGGCAGCGCCGCTTTTTGCGGTTCAGCCCTTTTGCGGTTCAGCCCTTTTGCGGTTCAGGCTTTTTTCCGTTCGACCCGCGCCGTTCAGATCTTGCCGTTCAGCCTTGTTGCCGTTCGGCCCTTGGCGCTTCGCCTGGTTGCCGTTCAGGTCGCCGCGTGTTCCAGGAATTCGGTGGCGGGCATCGGCCGGCCCAACAGGAAGCCTTGCAGCGAATCGCAACCCAGGCCCGTCAGGAATTTCTGCTGCGCGGCGGTCTCCACGCCCTCGGCCACGATGCGCAGGTTCAACTGCTGGGCCAACGCGACAATCGCCGACACGATGGCCGCGTCTTCGTTGTCGTTTTCCAGCTGGTTGACGAAGCCGCGGTCGATCTTCAATTCCGTGGCCGGCAGGCGCTTCAGGTACAGCAGGCTGGAATAGCCGGTGCCGAAGTCGTCGATAGAAATGGTGACGCCCAGGCCCGACAGGCGCTTGAGCACGGTCAGGCTGGCCTCGGCGTCGCGCATGGCGGTCGATTCCGTCACTTCCAGCGTCAGGCAGGCGGGCGGCACGTCGTGCCGGGCAAGCGCGGAACGCACCGTTTCGACCAGGCTGGCGTGGGCGAACTGCAAGGCGGAAATATTGACCGCGATGGTCCAGTGTCCCTGGCCGGCGTTGATCCATTCGCGCATTTGGCGGCAGGCTTCGTTGATGACCCATTCGCCGATCGACAGGATCAGCCCGGTCTTTTCCGCCGTGGGAATGAACTGGTCAGGGCCGACCAGCCCGCGCGTGGGGTGGTTCCAGCGCAGCAACGCCTCGGCGCCCATGATGGGGCCGGCCGGTGCTTCGTACTTGGGCTGGTAGTGCAGCACGAACTGGTCGCGCTCCTGGGCCAGCCGCAGGTCGTGCAGCAGCTCGATCTGTTCATGCGCGTCCGCGTTCATGGACGGCTCGAAGAAGCTGTAGCCGGTGCCGCCCAGGCGTTTGGCGTGGTACATCGCGGCGTCGGCGTTGGTCAGCAGGGCGTGCGTGTCTTCGCCATCGTTCGGGTAGACGGCGATGCCCACGCTGGAAGTCACCAGCACTTCGTGGCCATAGACCATGACCGGGCGCGCGATGGCTTCGATCAGGCGGTCGGCCACGTTGGCGGCGTCGGTGGGCTCGATGACTTCGCTGAGCACGATGAATTCGTCGCCGCCCAGGCGTGCCACGGTGTCCTGGGTGCGCAGGGCCTGGCGTATGCGCTGGGCCAGATCGATCAGCAAGGCGTCGCCGGTGTGATGCCCATAGGCGTCATTGACGGCCTTGAACCCGTCCAGGTCAAAGAACAGCACCGCGAAATAGCCCTTGCGGCGGCTGGCGCTTTCAATGGCCTGCTCCATGCGGTCTTCAAGCAGGATGCGGTTGGGCAGCTTGGTCAGGGTGTCGTGCAAGGCCAATTGCACAAGTTCCTCGTTGGCTTCGGCCAGCGACGAGGCCAGCGCGGACGTGCGGGCTTCAAGCCGGTTGTCCAGCACGGCCACCACCAGCGCAATCGCCAGCACGCTGAGCGTGACGGCGGTGACGGCGATGGCCAGCCAGCCCGCCGAGATGCCGCCGTCGGCCGCCATGCAGATGCTGCCCGCCGGAAAGCCGGCGGCTTCCATGCCCGAATAGTGCATGCCGACGATGGCGATGCCCATGACGCCCGAGGCCAGCGGGCGCGAAAACGCCACGCGCGGGCCGTCATGGCGCAGGCGATAGGTGATCCACAGGGCGGCGCCCGAGGCGGCCACCGCGATCACGATGGACAGCACGAACCATTTCGCGTCGTAGACGATGCCGGGCGCCATGCGCATGGCGGCCATGCCCAGATAGTGCATCGCGGCAATGCCGGCGCCCATCAGCAGCGCCCCGATAAGCAGGCGGCGCCACGGCAATTCGTCTTTGCAGACGATCCACAGGGCGAACGCCGAACAGCCGACGGCGATGGCCAGGGACAGCACCGTCAATGACAAGTCATAACCCATCGGGATGGGCAGGTTGAAGGCCAGCATGCCCACGAAGTGCATCGACCAGATGCCCACCCCCATCGCGAACGCCCCGCCCGCCAGCCAGTAGCGCGCCGCCGGCAACCCGTGCGAAGCCCGCACACGGTTGGCCATGCCCAGCGCCGTGTATGACGCCAGGATGGCGACCCCTAGAGATACGAGGACGAGCGAAGGGTTATAAGTTCCAACGAGCATTTGTGCGGTCCTGTCCTAAGCGCTTACTGCCGTCGCGCCGGCCTCAAATCAAATCAATTGGTAGTCAACAGTTGCAATTCCGTCGTAAGACGATTGCTGCTGTCGACGCTGGCGATTTTCGTACTCTCTTGTCGGGAAGGGGGAAGGGGCAAGCAATGCCTGCGGTCGGCGCTGCCGGGCGCGTCGCGGGATCGGCGACAGGCGGCGGGCTCGGCGCGGCATGGGCCGGTCGAACTCCTGGATGCGCGCGTAGTGCCGGACGCGCGTCCGAGGCTAAGGGATGGGTTATACCGAAATCGCGCTTCCAGAAGCTCACCAATCTTCACTTATGGCCGCTGATCGCGGGCGCCGAGGCCGACGAAGGGGCGGCCCCGGGTGCGTTCCTACACGGCCATGGGCGCGGTCAGGGGAGCGTGATGCGTGTAGCCGGACAATGAAAAGTCGCCGGGCTCGACCTTTTCCAGCCACTCGGGTTCGTAGCGGCCGGTGACGGCAAAGTCGGGAATGCGGTCCGACAACACCAGCTGGGGCGATTCAAAAGGTTCGCGCGTGAGCTGCTCGCGCAGCATCGGCAGGTGGTTCTCGTAGATGTGGGCGTCGCCAATGAAATACGTGAACCAGCGCGGCTTGTAACCCGTCAGACGACCCACCAGGTGCAGCAGCGCCGCGCCTTCGGTCAGGTTGAACGGCGTGCCCAGGCCCACGTCATTGGACCGAATGTACAGGCACAGCGAGATCTCGCGGGTGGTGGCGTTGGGCAGGAATTGGTAGAGCAGATGGCAGGGCGGCAGCGCCATTTCTTCGATCTGCGCCCAGTTCCAGCCGTGGAACAGGATGCGGCGGTCGCCCGGGCGTTCGTGGATGGTGTCCAGGCACTGGCGCAGCTGGTCGACTGCTTTATATAGCAGCACCTTGTCCACGCCGCCTTCCTGCAGGTCGGCCACCTTGGTGTAGCCGCGGGACAGCGCGTCTTCAAGCTGGCCATTGTTGCCGGCATCCAGCAGCTTGTAGGCGGGCCACTGGCGCCATTGCACGCCATAGACCGGGCCCAGGTCGTCCGGGCCTTCGCGGTACGGGTTGGCCAGCCATTGGCTGTTTTCGTTGGCGTTCTGGTCCCAGACCTTGCAGCCAAGCTCGCGGAATTCGGCCGCGCTGCGCGAGGCGCGCAAAAAGCCGACCATTTCGCCGATGGCGGACTTGAAGGCCAGTTTCTTGGTGGTGACGGCGGGAAAGCCCTGTTGCAGGTCAAAGCGCAGGGAGGCGCCCGGCATGCTGATCGTGCGGATACCCGTTCGGTTCTCCTGCCACGAGCCGGTGTCCAGGATGGATTGAACGAGGTCTAGATATTGTTTCATGGCGGTTCTCAGGCGGCGGCCGGCGCTTCCTGGGTGTCGACGATGTCGACCGAGAAGGTCAGCGCCGCGGTCTTTTCAAGCATGGCCGAAGCCGAGCAGTATTTTTCGTGCGACAACTGCACGGCGCGCTCCACGGCGGCCTGCGGCAGGTTGCGGCCCGTGACGGTGAAGGCGAAATGGATGCGGGTAAAGACCTTCGGGTCGGACTCGGCGCGTTCGGCCTGAAGCTTGACGCTGCATCCGGTGACGGCGTGGCGGCCGCGCTTCAGGATCAGCACCACGTCGTACGCCGTGCAGCCGCCGGTGCCAGCCAGCAGCATTTCCATCGGGCGCGGCGCCAGGTTGTGTCCGCCGCCGTCCACGGCGCCGTCCATTACGGCCACGTGGCCGCTGCCGGTGCTGGCGGTAAAGAGCATGCCGTTGGGGCCGCCCCAGTCAATCGTGCATTCCATTTTGAGTGTCCTTCCGCATTGAGCGCAGTCAATGGTCGATGATACCTGTTGCGTACAATTCCAGGCATGAGAGCCCCGCCCCGCATCAGGGGTGTGTGGCGCTAGTTTGCACAGGAGCCGCCCATGTCCACTGCTTTGTCTCAATCCGGACCCGTTTCCATTCGCCGCCGCATCGGCCCGCTGGATGCCTTGCTGGCCGAGGCCGACCGCGCATTGCGCGTGCTGTCCAACAGCGCCACGGCAGGCCGGCCATATCCGGCCACGACGCCCGACGCGCCGGGCGCGCTGTCCGAGCAGGACAAGCGCCACGCCGCCGGCCTGATGCGCGTGAACCACGTGGGCGAAATCTGCGCCCAGGCGCTGTACCGCGGCCAGGCCTCGGTCTGCCGCGAACCCGGCCCCCGCGCGCTGCTGCTCAATGCCGCCGCCGAGGAAGTCGACCATCTGGTCTGGTGCAACGAACGGCTGACCGAGCTGAACAGCCGGCCCAGCCTGCTGAACCCGGTCTGGTATGCCGGTTCTTTTGCATTGGGCGTGTTGGCCAGCTACGCAGGCGTGCCACGCAATCTAGGCTTTATGGCCGAGACCGAAAAACAGGTCGAGGCCCATCTGGACGAACATTTACGCACCTTGCCGGTGCAAGACGAACGCTCGCGCGAGGTCGTCCGAAAGATGAAAGACGACGAGGCCGAGCACCGCGCCAGCGCCGAGCGGGCAGGGGGCGTACCGCTGCCGGGGCCTGTAAAGACGGCCATGCGGGCGATGTCCAAGGTGATGACGACCACGGCGTACTGGATCTGAATGCCGGCCCGAATCGATCTTTAAGGGTCTTTAAGGAAATGTTGCACTGCGCCAATTTGGCCGCATCGTGGTGCGCGGTGCACTGAATTGGTGCGGTTTGCGGGGTGGGATTACCCGGAACCGCCAAGGGTAAATCCGCAAGGGGTTTACCCGTTCGGCAAAAACCCTTTTTTGGACCAAGTCGTTGCCAGCTATGGCTCTCCAGCCGGCGGTCGCGAAATTTGCGGCGAAAATGCAACGTCGGATTTGACCTTTTAAAGAGATCAAAAAAATTCTTGCATCGCACAAAAAACCTCGGTACTATTCATTCATCGGATGTTGAAACGCAGTCGGCGCGGTGCAAAACCCCGACAGCGCAGCGAGCAGAAAGCCAGCTCCCAACATGCCACGGTTGTCTCCTCCACCCTCCTCCTTTGGTGGATTTAGCCCGAGATCTCACGATCTCGGGCTTTTTTTTGCCTGGAAATAATCCGTCCCTATTTATTGGCATTTGCGACCCGGCCCGCGCGGCAAGCCCGGCCATCCTCCCTATGGACGCGTCCGTGTTTTCCCTTGGATATTTCGTATGCGCCAAGGCGGAAAGCTCTACAATCGCCAGCATGAAATCCGTACTTCTGCGCGCACGAACGGCCCCGGCAGGGGCGTTACGTTTCGTGCCCGTGAATTGCACTTCCTTATCCCTCACATATATGGGCGTTACACCTGCCTCCCATAATGGCGGGCCTGTCTCGATAGACCAACCAAAGGTGATCCAGTGACCTGGCTGTATATCTGCGTGGTCGCGTTCATGGTGGGGGGACTCATCGTGTGGTCGGAGCGCTGGCATGGCCGCTTCACCGGCGACAGCGACCTCAATAAACCACAAGCGAACCATTCCCGCGCCACGCCCCGCGTTGGCGGCCTGGCCGTTCTGGCCGGCACGCTGCTGGGCCTGCTGGTGCTTGGCCCGGCCAACATGACCCTGACGTGGCTGTGGCCCGCCTTGTTCGTTGCCGCGCTGCCCGTGTTCGTCGCGGGCCTGCTGGAAGACATCACGAAAGACATCGGCGCCAGCAAGCGTTTGCTGGCGGCTTTCCTGTCGGCGGCGATTGCCTGGTGGCTGCTGGGCGGCGTCAGCCGTGTCGGCATGGCGCCTGTGGACTACGTGCTGTCGTACTGGCCCGTATCGCTGTTGTTCACCATGTTTGCCGTGGGCGGCTGTACCCATGCGCTGAACATCGTTGACGGCATGAACGGCCTGGCCGGCATGGTCGCCACGCTGATGGCGGTGTCGATCAGCCTGGTGGCCCTGCAAGTGGGCGACGTGCCCATCTTCATGATCGCCGCCGCATTGGCATCCGCCACGCTGGGTTTCCTGGTCTGGAATTTTCCGTTCGGCCGCGTCTTCCTGGGCGACGGCGGGGCGTACTTCCTGGGCTTTATGCTGGCTGAGCTGGCCGTGTTGCTGGTGGTGCGCAATCCGTCGGTGTCGCCGTTCTACGCGCTTGCCGTGTTGTTCTACCCCGTCTTCGAAACCGGTTTTTCGATCTGGCGTCGCCGCTTCAAGCGCGGCGTGCCGGTCGACCAGCCGGATGCGCTGCACTTGCACCAACTGGTGTTCCGCCGCCTGGTCCGCGTGACCTTCAGCCGTGGTCGCCGCCATGCCGTGCCGGCGCTGTGCAACGCGATGGCGTCGCCCTACATGTGGGTGCTGGCGCTGATCGGCCTGGTGCCGGCCACCATCTGGTGGGACAACGCGTGGGCGCTGGGCGCCAGCCTGCTGGTGTTTGCCAGCGTCTATGTCTGGCTGTATGCGCGCCTGGTGTCGTGGCGCCGCCCCGGCTGGCTGCTGCTGCCGTCCGTTTTGAAGACCTCGGATTAAGAGTTGAGCGCCCCGGCGATCACCGCCGGGGGCTCGTTAGTCATCGATCACCCGACCATATTTAAGATGCCGTAAACGTTCTACGGTGAAGGGAGAGTTATGTTGCAAATTCAGGATGTGAAACTTGCCGTCGTGGGCCTGGGCTATGTTGGCCTGCCCCTGGCGGTGGAGTTCGGCAAGAAGCGCTCGGTCATCGGGTTCGATATCAACACCCGCCGTATCGACGCTTTGAAGGCCGGCCACGACCACACGTTGGAAGTCAGCGACGAAGAGTTGGCCGAAGCCGCTCAGCTGACCTACACCGCCGACCGCGCCGAACTGGGCAAGGCGAACGTGTTCATCGTGACGGTGCCCACGCCCATCGACGAATACAAGCAGCCCGACCTGACCCCGCTGGTCAAGGCCAGCGAAACGATTGGCGCCGTGCTCAAGCGCGGCGACATCGTCATCTACGAATCCACCGTGTACCCCGGCGCCACCGAAGAAGACTGCGTGCCCGTGCTGGAACGCGTGTCGGGCCTGAAGTTCAACGTGGACTTCTACGCCGGCTACAGCCCCGAACGCATCAACCCGGGCGACAAGGATCACCGCGTCAGCACCATCAAGAAAGTCACGTCCGGCTCGACGCCCGAAGTCGCCGAACTGGTCGACCAGCTGTACAAGCAGATCATCACCGCCGGCACGCACAAGGCGTCCAGCATCCGCGTGGCCGAAGCCGCCAAGGTGATCGAGAACACGCAGCGCGACGTCAATATCGCGCTGATCAACGAACTGGCCCTGATCTTCAACAAGATGGGCATTGACACCGAAGCCGTGCTGCAAGCGGCCGGCACCAAGTGGAACTTCCTGCCGTTCCGTCCGGGCCTGGTCGGTGGCCACTGCATCGGCGTGGACCCGTACTACCTGACCCACAAGGCGCAGTCCATCGGCTACCACCCCGAAATCATCCTGGCCGGTCGTCGCCTGAACGATTCGATGGGCGGCTATGTGGTGTCGCAGCTGGTCAAGTGCATGACCAAGCAGCGCATCCATGTGCAAGGCGCGCGTGTGCTGGTCATGGGCCTGGCCTTCAAGGAAAACTGCCCCGACCTGCGCAACACCCGCATCGTGGACATCGTTGGCGAACTGCGCGATTACAACGTTGAAGTGGACGTCTACGACCCGTGGGTCGACCCGGAAGAAGCCGTGCACGAATACGGCCTGACCCCGGTGGCCAAGCTTGAAGAAGGCAAGTACGACGCCGTGATCCTGGCGGTGGCGCACAACCAGTTCAAAGCCATGGGCGCCGAAGGCATCCGCAAGCTGGGCAAGCCGCAACACGTGCTGTACGACCTGAAGTACGTGCTGTCGCCCGCCGAATCCGACCTGCGTCTGTAAGGATTCCGCCATGACCACGCGATTTGAAACCATCAAGCAAGAACTCGCCGCCCAGCCGCGCAAGTGGCTGGTGACCGGCTGCGCCGGCTTCATCGGCTCGAACCTGTTGGAAACGCTGCTCAAGCTGAACCAGACCGTGACCGGCCTGGACAACTTCGCCACCGGCCACCAACGCAATCTGGATGAAGTGCGCGACTCGGTGTCGCCCGAACAGTGGGCGCGTTTTTCCTTCGTGGAAGGCGACATCCGCGATCTGGCTGCCTGCCAGCGCGCGACCGAAGGCGTTGATTTCGTCCTGCACCAGGCCGCTTTGGGCTCGGTGCCGCGTTCGCTGAAAGACCCGATCACCACCAACGAAGTGAACATCGGCGGCTTCCTGAACATGCTGGTCGCCGCGCGCGACGCGGGCGTGAAGTCGTTCGTCTATGCGGCCTCCAGCTCCACCTACGGCGACCATCCGGCCCTGCCGAAGGTGGAAGAGAACATCGGCAAGCCGCTGTCGCCCTACGCCGTCACCAAGTACGTGAACGAACTGTACGCCGACGTGTTCGCGCGTTCGTACGGCTTCGAGACCGTGGGCCTGCGCTACTTCAACGTGTTCGGCAAGCGCCAGGACCCCGACGGCGCGTACGCCGCCGTGATCCCGAAGTGGACCGCCGCCATGATCAAGGGCGAAGACGTCACCATCAACGGCGACGGCGAAACCAGCCGCGACTTCTGCTTCGTCGACAACGCGGTGCAGGCCAATCTGCTTGGCGCGATGGCCTCGCCCGAAGCGCGCAACCAGGTCTACAACGTGGCCGTCAGCGGCCGCAGCACCTTGAACGACCTGTTCGGCTTCCTGGTCACGGCGCTGGGCAACCAGAACGTGAACTACGCCAAGAAGCCGGTCTACGCCGACTTCCGCGCTGGCGACGTGCGCCATTCGCAGGCCGACGTCAGCAAGGCCGGCCGTCTGCTGGGCTACGTGCCGTCGCACACCGTGCTGCAAGGCCTGGAAGTGGCCATGCCCTGGTACACGCAATTCCTGCGTTGATTTGAAAGCACTCGTCCGCAAACTCGGCAACATCCACCCGGACCATCAGCGCATTTTCAAGGGCGCGTTCCGGGTGGCGGTGTTCCTTCTGCTGGGCAAGGCCGCCGGCGCCATCAAAGAGATGGCGGTGGCGTACCGCTACGGCGTCAGCGACGCCGTGGACGCCTACCAATTCACGATGACCATGGCCACCTGGCTGCCGGTCACCATCGTGGGCGTGCTGTCAGTGGTGCTGATCCCCGTGCTGGTGCGCCTGCGCCGCGCGGATGATGCCGAGCGCGACCAATTCATCAAAGAACTGCAAGGCTGGGTTGCCGCGGCCGGTGTCGCGCTGGCGATAGCTACCTGGTTTGCCTGGCCGTACGTTGTGGACGCCTTGGGCAAGGGCTTGCCCGAGCGCGTGCGCGGCATGACGGGCGACCTGCTGGTGGCCTTCGCCCCGGTGTCCGCCTTGCTGCTGATCGCGGGCATCAGTGCCGCGCGCCTGCGCGCGCACGAACGCCACGTCAACACCTTGCTGGACAGCGTGCCCGCCGTGGCCACGCTGGCCTGGGTCATGCTGGCCGTCAGCGCCGACGGCGTGGGCCCGCTGTTGTGGGGCACCTTGGTGGGCTACGCCATCCAGACCGTCTGGCTGGCCTGGCTGGCCGCGCGCGCGGATGGCGGCTTCTGGGGCGCGCCGCGCCTGACGCTGCGTTCGCCGCATTGGCCCGAACTGATGGGCGCGGCCGGCGTGATGCTGATCGGCCAGGTGGCCATGAGCTTTGTCGGCCCGCTGGACCAATACGCCGCCGCCAACCTGGGCGCCAACGCCAACGCCACGCTGGGTTACGCCAGCCGGCTGCTGTCGCTGCTGCTGGGCATCGGCGCGGTGTCGGTCGGGCGCGCCGCGTTGCCCGTGCTGGCCGATGTGCAGGCGCGCGGCGATACCGACCGCGCGCGCAGCATGGCATTGAAATGGTCGGTGTTGATGGTGGGCGCGGGCGCGGTGGCCGTGGCTATCGGCTGGGTGCTGGCGCCCTGGGGCGTGTCCGTGCTGTTCCAGCGCGGCGCCTTCACCGCCGAGAACACCGAGGCCGTGGCGCACGTCTTGCGCTGGGGCCTGTTGCAGCTGCCTTTCTATTTTGGCGTGTTGATCCTGGTGCAATTGCTGGCCAGTCAGAATCGCTACCGCATCATGGCCGCCATCGCCGTGGCCAACTTCGCGCTGAAGGCCGTGTTGAACACCGTGCTGGCGCCCAAGATGGGCGCGGCCGGCATCATGCTGGCAACCAGCCTCATGTATGTGCTGTCCTTCGCCTGCTACCTGGTGGTGGCGATGCGCAAGGCTGAACCCAAGGAGGCCGATTGAATGTCGCAAGCCGACTCCGGCCGCGCGCTGCGCGTGCTGCTGTTTATCCATTCGCTGCATGGCGGGGGCGCTGAACGGGTTGCCGCCGACCTGAGCGCGCACTGGGCCGGCATGGGCCGCGAGGTCATGGTCGTAACGCAGGCCAACGCCGATGGCGACGTCTACGCGCTGCACCCCAAGGTGCGCCGCGAAGTGCTGAACACGGCGGGCGAGGGCGGCGGGCTGCGCGGCATCTGGAGCAACGTGCAGCGCGTGCGCGCGTTGCGCCGCGTCATCAAGGCATTTCGGCCGGACATCGTGCTGGGCATGATGACCACGGCGTCCGTGCTGTCGGTGCTGGCCGCCTCGGGGCTGGGCTGCCGCGTCATCGCCACCGAACACACCCATCCGCCGTCGCAGACGCTGTCTGGCCTGTGGCAGCGCCTGCGTCGCATGACCTATCCGCGCGCCGCCCGTGTGGTGGCGTTGACCCGTGGCACGGCCGACTGGATCGAACGCCACGTCCCGGGCTCGCGCCTGGCCGTCATCCCCAACCCAGTGCATTGGCCGCTGCCGCGCGCCGAGCCC
Organism: Achromobacter sp. B7; assembly: GCF_003600685.1. NCBI lineage: Bacteria > Pseudomonadati > Pseudomonadota > Betaproteobacteria > Burkholderiales > Alcaligenaceae > Achromobacter > Achromobacter sp. B7. Next base: position 5,328,291 of record NZ_CP032084.1, on the reverse strand, counting down.
ATGCTGAAGCCCAACGCGGCCCCCGATCGCAAGCGTCTGCTGGCCGTGGGCCGTCTGCACGCCGACAAGGGTTTCGACCTGTTGATCCAGGCCTACGCCACGCTGGCCCCGTCGCATCCGGACTGGGATCTGGTTATCCTGGGCGAAGGCCATGAACGCGGCGCGTTGCAGGCACAGATCGACCAGGCGGGCCTGGGCCAGCGCATCTCGATGCCCGGCCGCGCCGGCAACGTGGGCGACTGGTACGACAGCGCCGACCTGTACGTGCTGACTTCGCGCTTTGAAGGCCTGTCCAACACCTTGCTGGAATCCATGGCCAGCGGCCTGGCGGCGGTGTCGTTCGATTGCGATACCGGCCCGCGCGAGATTGTGCGCGACGGCATCGACGGCGTGCTGGTGCGGCCCAACGGCGATGTGCAGGCGCTGTGCAAGGCGCTGTCCGAAGTCATGGAAAATGACGCAAGGCGCCAGCGGATGGCGCAAGCGGCAACCGATGTGCGCGACCGTTTCTCGGCCGCGCGCGTCTTGCAGCAATGGAAAGAACTTTTTGACGGCGTGCGCGAATCGGGCCGCTAGGCCCTGCGGCACGCCGTTGCTACGGTGACCACGAGAACCTCATCATGTGTGGAATAGTCGGAATTTGGGGCCCCATCGGGAACAAGGAACGGTTGCTGGCCGAAAGCTGCCGCCGCATCCGCCATCGCGGGCCGGACAGCAACGGCTTCTGGGAAGACCCGGAAGCCGAAGTGGCGCTGGGCCATGTGCGCCTGGCCATCCTGGACCTGACCGAAGCCGGCCACCAGCCCATGACGTCCGCTTGCGGCCGCTACGTGATGGTGTTCAACGGGGAGGTCTATAACCATATGGACATCCGCAAGCAGCTGGAGCAATCGGCACTGGCGCCCACCTGGCGCGGCCATTCCGATACCGAAACGCTGCTGGCCGGTTTTACCGCGCTGGGCATCGAAGCCACGCTGCAAGCGGCGGTTGGCATGTTCGCCATCGCGCTGTGGGATCGCGCATCGCGCAAGCTGATGCTGGCGCGCGACCGCATGGGCGAAAAGCCGCTGTACTACGGCTATTCGGGCGCCGAACTGGTGTTTGCGTCCGAGCTGAAGGGCTTGATGCCCATCCCCGGATTCGGCCGCGACCTGAATCGCAATGCGCTGGCTTCGTACATGCGCCACAACTACATTCCCGCGCCGCAATCCATCTACCAGGGCATCAATAAGCTGCCCCCGGGAACGTGGATCGAATTCACCGCCGACGACACTCGCAGCCGCCGCATGCCGGAACCGCGCGTGTACTGGTCCGCCCGTGAAGCCGCCGACGCGGCGGCGCGCGCGCCCTTGTCCTTCGGCACCGATGCCGAAGCCGCCGAGGCGCTCGAAGGGGTGCTGTCCAAGGCGGTCGGCGGCCAGATGCTGTCAGACGTCAGCCTGGGCGCGTTCCTGTCGGGCGGCATCGATTCGTCGACCATCGTGGCATTGATGCAGGCGCAAAGCGCCAAGCCCGTGCGCACCTTCGCCATCGGTTTCCACGAAAAAGGCTATGACGAGGCGCAGCACGCCAAGGCCGTCGCCACGCACCTGGGCACCGATCACACCGAGCTTTACGTGACCGCCGACGATGCGTTGGCGGTGGTGCCGTCGCTGGCCGATATGTACGACGAACCGTTCGCGGATTCCTCGCAGATCCCGACGTCGCTGGTCACCAAGATGGCGCGCCAGCACGTCACCGTGGCGCTGTCCGGCGACGGCGGCGACGAGCTCTTCGGCGGCTACTCGCGCTATTTCCGCGTGAACAACTGGTGGCAACAATGCGAGCGTGTGCCCGCAATGCTGCGCAAGCCGGCCGGCGCGCTGCTGTCCGCCTCGGCCCAACTTCCCGGGCGCGGCGCCTGGCGCGGCAAGGTCGGCAAGCTGGGCGAGCTGCTGCGCACCGATTCGCGCGGGGATTTCTATCGCCACTTCGTGTCGTACTGGCCGGAGCCGTCGCAGGTGGTCAAGGGCGGCGTGGAGCCCGTGTCGGAATTCGCGCGCGACATGCAAGGGTCGACCTTCGAAGCCATGATGAAGCTGGACACGGTCACGTATCTGCCGGACGACATCCTGGTCAAGGTGGACCGCGCGGCCATGGCCGTCAGCCTGGAAACGCGCGTGCCGCTGATCGATCACCGCGTGTATGAATTTGCCTGGAGCCTGCCGCATCAATACAAGGTGCGCGGCAACACGGGCAAGTGGCTGCTGCGCCAGGTGCTGCATCGCCATGTGCCGCAGGCGCTGGTGGACCGCCCCAAGCGCGGCTTTGCCGTGCCGCTGGCCGCCTGGTTGCGCGGCCCCTTGCGCGAATGGGCCGATGCGTTGCTGGACCCCGCGCGGCTGCGCCAGGAAGGCTGGTTCGAACCCGAGCCCATCCTGCGCAAATGGCGTGAACACACCTCGGGCCATCGCAACTGGGACAGCCACCTGTGGGGCGTGTTGATGATGCAGGCCTGGCTGGATCGTTATCGTGCAGCACCGGATCAAGGGGGAACGATTGGGAGTCGTTGACGTATGAGAATTCTGATGTTGGTCAGTTCCATGCACGCGGGCGGCGCCGAACGGGTGGCCGCCACGCTGGTGAATGCATGGGCCGAACGCGGGGATACCGTCACGTTGACGCCCACTTATTCGTCCAAGGGCACGTGCTTTTATCCGTTGTCCGACAAGGTCCAGCTGGCCTGGCTGGCCGATATCGCCGGCACCCGCGCCTCGGGCGCGATGGCGGCGTTCAAGCGCTTGATGGCCCTGCGCAAACACATCCGCGACACCAAGCCCGATGTGGTCGTGTCATTCCTGACCAACGTGAACGTGGCCGCCATTTTGGCCACGCGGGGCCTGGGCGTGCCCTTGATCGTCTGCGAACGCACCAACCCCGTGGCCGAGACCACGACGGGCACCGTGTGGCGCCGGCTGCGCCGGCTGCTGTATCCGCGCGCCGACATGGTGACGGTGCAGGCCGAAGACACCGCCGCCCCGTTCTCGCGCCAGGTGCCGGGCATCAAGCGCCTGGCTGTCATCCCCAACCCCTTGCCCGCGCCCTTGCTTGAAGCACCGCGCGTGGTCCAGCACGACGGTGACGGCCCACGCGAACTGCTGGCCATGGGCCGCCTGGTGACCGATAAGCGCTTCGATCTGTTGATCGACGTGTTCGCGCAGTTGGCGCCAGCGCATCCTGATTGGAACCTGCGCATCTGGGGCGAAGGCCCGGAACGCGCGGCGCTGGAAGCGCAGGTTGCCAAGCTGGGCCTGCAAGCGCGGGTCAGCCTGCCAGGCCGTACCGAAACTCCGTGGGAAGAACTGGCGCGTGGCCAGGCCTTCGTGCTTAGCTCGCTGGTGGAAGGGTTTCCGAACGTGCTGCTGGAAGCCATGTCGCTGGGCTTGCCGTGTGTGGCCTTCGATTGCCCCAGTGGCCCGCGCGAAATGACGCGCGACGGGCAGGACGCCCTGCTGGTGCCCACCGGCAACCGCGATGCCTTGCGCGACGCCTTGCAACGCATCATGAGCGACCCGCTCTTGCGTCGGCAATTGGGCGACCGCGGCGCGTCCGCCGTACGCCAGCGTTATGCGCTTTCCAGCGTGCTGTCGGAATGGGACGAACTGTTCGACGCGGTGCGGGAGGGGCGATGAGCACCCCGGCATTACATGTGCTGCACGTGATCACCGGCCTGGGCCAGGGCGGCGCGGAATCCGTGCTGCTGCGTCTGGCGACGTACCCGGAAGCGGGTGTGTCGCACACCGTCGTGTCCTTGACCGATGAAGGCATCTACGGCCAGCGCCTGCGCGATGCCGGCGTCGCGGTGCATGCCTTGGGCATGAAGCGCGGCCGCGTCAGCCTGGGCGGTTTCATGGCGCTGCGCCGCTTGATCGCCGACACGCGTCCCGACGTTGTGCAGACCTGGATGTATCACGCCGACCTGATCGGTGGCCTGGCCGCGCGGCTGGCCGGCGTGCGCGCCATTGCCTGGGGCATCCGCAATTCCGGCGAACACCTGGAACGCAGCAGCCGGTCGGCGCGCATCGTCTTGCGCGCTTGCGCGTTGTTGTCCGGCAGCGTGCCGCGCGCCATCGTGTGCGCGGCGCAGAACGCCGCCGAACGCCATGCCGAAAAGGGCTACCGGCGCGACCGCATGGCCGTCATTTCCAATGGCTATGACCTGTCGCGTTATGCGCCGGACGCCCAGGCCCGCACGCGCATGCGCGCGCAATGGGGCCTGTCCGAAGACGCGCCCGTGATCGGCAGCGTGGCCCGCTGGGACCCGTTGAAAGATCACGCCAACCTGCTGCGCGCCGTGGCCGCGCTGGTGCGCGACGGGCGTGACGGCGGCTTGCGCTGCGTGCTGGTCGGACGCGGCATGACGCCCGACAACCCCGAACTGGCTGCCTTGATCGACAAGCTGAACCTGCGCGACCGCCTCATCCTGGCCGGCCCCAGCGACGACGTGCCCGCCGTGATGAACGGGCTGGACCTGCATGTGCTGTCCAGCTGCGCCGAGGGCTTTCCCAATGTGGTGGCCGAGGCCATGGCGTGCGGCGTCTATTGCGTGGTGACCGACGTGGGCGACGCCGCCTACATCGTTGCCGACACCGGCGTCGTCGTGCCGCCCGAACAAGCCGAAGCGCTGGCGCGGGGCATCGAAACCGCGCTGTGCGATGTGGCCGCTCGGGGCACGGGCCGCGCCGGGGAAGCCGGCCGCGCGCGCGTGCTGGAAAACTTTGATCTGGCACGCATGGTGCAACGTTACATCGCCGTATGGCGCCGTATTTCTGGAGCCAAGGCATGAGTCGCCGCCTGATGTTTGTGGTCAACAACCCCGCGTTTTTCATGTCGCACCGCGTGCCGGTGGCGCTGGCGGCGCAGCAGGCGGGCTATGACGTGCACGTGGCCACGATGGATGGCCCGGCGGTGGCCGACATTCAGGCGCTGGGCATGACGCATCACGCCATCCCCATGACGCGCAGCGGCAAGCATCCCTTGCAGGAACTGGGCACGTTGCGCGCGCTGGTGCGCCTGTTTCGCCGCGTGCGCCCGGACGTGGTGCACCTGGTCACGATCAAGCCGGTGCTGTACGGCGGCATTGCCGCGCGGCTGGCCCGCGTGCCGGGCATGGTGGCGGCGATCTCGGGGCTGGGCTTCGTGTTCCTGTCGAACTCATTGAAGATGCGCCTGGTGCGCGCCGTGGTGGCGCGTCTGTACCGCGTGGCGCTGGGCCATCCGAACAGCCGAGTGATTTTTCAGAACGCCAATGATCGCGACCTGCTCAAGTCCCTGGGCGCGGTGCGCGACGAGCAGGTCGTCATGATCCGTGGCGCGGGGGTGGACCTGGACGCCTATCGCGCGTCGCCCGAACCGCCGTCGCCGCCCGTCGTGGTCACGATGGTGGCGCGCTTGTTGCGCGACAAAGGCGTGCGCGAATTTGTCGATGCGGCATCGCTGCTGCGCAAGCGCGGCGTGCCCGTCACGATGCAGCTGGTGGGCGGGGTGGACGCGGGCAACCCCACGTCGGCCACGCAAGAAGAGGTGGAGGCCTGGCAGCGCGAAGGCGCGGTGCAGGCGTTGGGCGAGCGCTCGGACATCGCTGACCTGTACGCCGCCAGCCATATCGCCGTGCTGCCGTCGTATCGCGAAGGGCTGCCCAAATCGCTGATCGAAGCCGCGGCCTGCGGGCGCGCGGTGGTCACGACGGACGTGCCCGGTTGCCGAGATGCCATCGACCCCGGCAAGACCGGCTTGCTGGTGCCGGTGCGCGATGCCGCATCGCTGGCGGACGCCATCGCGCGTTTGGCGGATGATGCCGTGCTGCGCCAAGCGATGGGCACGGCGGGGCGCGAGCTGGCCGAACGCGAGTTCGATATCCGTCAGGTTGCGCGCGTGCATGTTGAGCTGTACGACGCGCTGGGGCGGCGCGCGGCTGGCGGCTAGCCCGTAGGCCGCCACCGACGCGCGGCCAGTATCCGGCAATCCCAGCCCGTGCCATGTCGAGCGCCGGCAGCGTCCCGCGCTGCCGCGCTGTCCGCCTATTGCCGCCGCGCGATCGCGTCGATCCAGAAGCGAGTCGACGGGTCCTGCTGGCTGGGCTGCGGCGAATCCAGCTCGCGCATGATGCCCTTGGCCAGCGCCTTGCCGAATTCCACACCCCACTGGTCGAACGGGTTGATGCCCCAGATCACGCCTTGCGTGAACACCTTGTGTTCGTACATCGCCAGCAACGCGCCCAGCGTGTAGGCCTCAAGGCGCGGCAACACGATCAGCGTAGACGGGCGCCCGCCAGGATGAACGCGGTGTTGCGCGAGCCATCGCGCGCGCGCCGGATCGCTTTCGGTGGCGGACGTCTCCGCCAGCGCGTCGTCAAGGGATTTGCCGCGCAGCAACGCCGAGCGCTGCGCCAGGCAGTTGGCAATCAGCAGTTCGTGATGGCGGGCGTAGGCGTGGTCCGGCTGTTCGCACAAGATGAAATCCACGGGTGCACCCATCGCGTCCTGGTGCATCCACTGGAAAAACGTGTGCTGGCAATCGGTGCCCGACATGCCCCAGATCGCGGGCCCCGTAGGCACGTCGACGGGGCTGCCGTCGGCCGTTGCGACCTTGCCCAGCGACTCCATTTCCAACTGCTGCGCCCACGGCACCAGGTGATACAGCCGTGAATCGTACGGCGCGATCACCAACGAGTCATAGCCCAGCACGCTGCGGTTGACGACGCCCGCCAGCGCCATCTGCACCGGCGCGTTCTCCGCCAGGGGCGCCGTGCGGAAATGTTCGTCCATGGCCGCCGCGCCCGCCAGCAACTGGTCAAACGCGTCGTTGCCCAGCGCCAGCGCGATGGGCAGGCCGATGGCGGACCACAACGAATAACGGCCGCCCACCCAGTCCCAGATCTGAAAGATGTGGTCGGGCAGGATGCCCAAGTTCAGCGCGGCTTCCACGTTGGCGGTAATCGCCACCACTTGCTTGATCGGGTCTGCCACGCCGGCTTCGCGCAGCCAGTTCATGGCCACTTCGGCGTTGGCCAGCGGCTCGGTCGTGGTGAACGATTTGGACGCGACGATGACCAGCGTGTCGTGCGGGTCCAGGCGGCTCATGGCGTCGGCGACGGAATGCGAATCCACATTCGACGCGAATCGCACTTCGCGCCGGGCGCCGCCATGGCGCAAGGCACGCGTCACCAGGCGAGGCCCCCAGTCGCTGCCGCCGATGCCCAGGTGCAGCACGTAGCCGTAGCGGTCGGCGCGATCGGCTTCGCGTACAAATTCGCGCAAGCGGTCGCGTTCGGCCTGCACCATCTTGGCCACCGGGGCGGGCGGGTTGGGCGCGCGCAGGGCGGTATGCCAGGCCGCGCGGCCCTCGGTCCAGTTGGCGTGGCCCCCGTCGAACAACAAGGCGCGGGCGGCGTCGAAGTTCTGCTGCGCCAGCAGCGCCTCGGACGCCGCGTGCAAGGCCGGCGAATGCGGCTGGGTGCTCAGGTCCAGCCGCAGGCCCGGGGCGTTGACGACCCTGAGCTGCTCGCCGCGCAGGGGCGCGGCCTTGGCGGCTGCCGAGAATTGTTGCCAGGCCGGGCTGTTGGATAGCGACATGGACGCAATCAGAACGGCAATGTCGCTTCCGGTGCGAGCTTGCCCAGTTCGCGTCGGAAGTCGGCCTGGATGCGGGCCAGCGCCTCGGCGTTTTCCGCCTCGAAACGCAGCACGACAACGGGCGTGGTGTTGGACGGGCGGGCCAGGCCGAAGCCGTCGGCGTATTCCGCGCGCACGCCGTCGATGGTGAGCACGCGGCGGGCGTCGGGGAACTGGCCGTGGTCCTGCAAACCCTTGACCAGGGCGAAGGGCTGGCCTTCTTCCATTTCGAGCTTCAGCTCGGGCGTGGATACGTCCTGTGGCAACGCTTCCAGCGGCGCGCAGGCGTCGGCCTGGCGCGACACGATTTCAAGCAGGCGCGCACCGGTGTACAGGCCGTCGTCAAAGCCGTACCAGCGTTCCTTGAAGAAGATGTGGCCGCTCATCTCGCCGGCCAGCGGCGCGCCGGTCTCGGCCAGCTTGGCCTTGACCAGGGAATGGCCCGTCTTCCACATCAGCGGAACGCCGCCGGCGGCTTCCACGGACAGCCCCACGTGGCGGCTGCACTTGACGTCGTAAATGATGGTGGCGCCGGGGTTGCGGTCCAGCACGTCGCGCGCGAACAGCACCAACTGGCGGTCCGGCCAGATGATCTGTCCGGATTTTGTGACCACGCCCAGGCGGTCACCGTCACCGTCAAAGGCCAGGCCCAGTTCGCAGTCGGTTTCGGCCACGCACTTGATCAGGTCTTGCAGGTTCTTGGGTTCGGCCGGGTCCGGGTGGTGGTTGGGAAACGTGCCGTCCACCTCGCAGAACAGTTCGGTCACTTCGCAGCCCAGCGCGCGGAACAGCTGCGGCGCCACGGCGCCGGCCACGCCGTTGCCGCAGTCGATGGCGATTTTCATGGGGCGGGCCAGCTTCACGCCCGAGGCCACGCGCGCGATGTAGGCGGCGACCAGGTCCAGCTGGCGGCGCACGCCGGCGCGTTCAGCCGGGGCCGAGGCCGCGCCGTTCATGGCGGCGCCCAAGGCCTGTACCTCGTCGCCATACAGGGCGCGGCCGCCCATCATCATCTTGAAACCGTTGTACTTGGGCGGGTTGTGGCTGCCGGTGATGGCCACGCCGGAACCGGTCTGCATGATGTTCGCCGCGAAGTAGACCAGCGGCGTGGGCACCATGCCAACATCCAGCGTATCGACCCCGCCTTCCAGCATGCCTTCCTGTAAGGCATCGGACAGCATTTCGCTGCTGAGGCGGCCGTCGCGGCCCACCACCAGGGTCTGCACGCCTTCTTCGCGTGCACGGGCGGCCAGCGCCACGCCTAGCGCGCGGGCGAACGTTGCATCGATCAGGTCCGGCACAGTGCCGCGAATGTCATACGCTTTGAAGACGGAAGCGGGAAATTGCGTGTTGTTGTTGCCCACGACGATTCCTTGAAGAAGAAGGTTGCAGCGCTGGTTTTGATGGGTCTAGTGGTAAACCCGTATATCAAAACCCGACCGGGTTAAGCAAGAAAAGTGAATTATCCCCCATCGGCGCATGCGCCTCATCCGACGGGAGCAGTAGGGCGTCTTAAGGGTGGCGCCCGCCCTGAAATGGTGCGTAGCACGTAGCGTGCCGCTTTGATCCGGTGCGCGGGCGGGGTCGGTTCGAATCTGCGACGGGCTGCGGCGGCATGGCCCACAAATTGCTTGTCATGGGAAGGTGATACGCTTGCGCTGCAAGCAGAAAGACCGGGAGAGGCCATGGGTGCCAAAGTTTCTACTGTGATGTCATCGGGGGGCGCCAGCAGCCGGCGCGGTCCTCCCACGGACTACGCCGGGCCGGCTGCGGGCCGTGAACGCCGGCTTGATATCCATGTATTTGTTTCCGAGACAGGCGAAATGGTCGCCGGCCGCGCGTGGGAACGCTGCGTCTGGCGCGAGGCCCGCGTATTGATCGCCGAATGCCCGGCGCCACATCTGCCGTCTTCGATTGAAACCGCGTTGCGCACCATTGCCGCCGACGTCGCCCGAGACCGCAACTGGCAAGGCATGGGCGCCGTGGCATTTTCCCTGGACGACCGCAGTGGCGTGTTCCGCGTGATTGGCGCCGAAGCGCAACCGCATGCCGGCTCCATCGTGGCCAGCCCTGATGCCGTTGGCGCGCATGCGCTTGAAATGCGTATCGACGGCTGCGTCGACCGCCGCTTGCCCTGCACCCGCCTGCTGGTCTGCGGCGACACGCGGGGCGAGGCATTGCGCCGCGCCTACCGGGCGTTGTCTGAAATGCCCGGCCCGGCCGGCACCGACCGCGCCTTCCTCATGAACCGCATCGCCTCGCGCGCCTATTGTTCCGGCCTGACGGGCACGCGGCTGGATCAGGCCGTCGGCTAGCGCGGCGCTTCAGCCCGCGCCCTTGAACCCCTACAATAGCCCGCACATCCCTAGACCCGTGCCTGGGCGCGCCCAGGCCCCTTCTTGTGCGGCGCCTATGACATTGTTGAGCGATCTTCAGTCCCTGCTGGGTTTCACGAATGTGCTGACCGGCGAGGACGCCGCGTCCTATGTGCTGGACTGGCGCCGCCGCTATCGCGGGTCGGCCCTGGCGGTGATCCGGCCCGGCTCCACTCAGGAAGTGGCCGACGCCGTGAAGCTGTGCCTGAGCCACGGCGTGCCGGTGGTGCCCCAGGGCGGCAACACCGGCCTGTGCGGCGGCGCCACGCCGGACGACACCGGCCGCGCCGTCGTGCTGTCCACGGGCCGCCTGACGGCGGTGCGCAATGTGGATACCGACAACGACACCATCACGGTCGAAGCGGGCTGCATCCTGCAAGCCGTACAAGAGGCGGCCGCGGGCGCGAACCGGCTGTTTCCGCTGAGCCTGGCTGCCGAAGGCAGCTGCACCATCGGCGGCAACCTGGCCACCAATGCCGGCGGCACGCAGGTGCTGCGCTACGGCAATACGCGCGACCTGACGCTGGGCCTGGAAGTGGTGACGGCCGAAGGCGAAATCTGGGATGGCCTGCGTGGCCTGCGCAAAGACAACACCGGCTACGACTTGCGCGACCTGTACATCGGCAGCGAAGGCACGCTGGGCATCATCACCGCCGCCACGTTGAAACTGTTTCCCCGGCCCGTTGCCAGCTGCACCGCGCTGCTGACCCTGGACACGATCGACCAGGCGGTTGAAGTGCTGTCCCGCGCGCGGGCTGGCTTTGGCGCCGCGCTGACGGGTTTCGAACTGATGAGCAACGCCTGCCTGCAAGGCGTGGTGCGCCTGTTCCCGCAACAGCGCCTGCCCTTCGAAGGCGACTCCGCCGAATCGCCGTGGTTCGCGCTGCTTGAACTGTCCGACAGTGAAAGCGAGGCCCACGCGCGCGAACGCTTCGAGGCCGTGCTGGGCGAGGCCATCGACGCCGGCTTGATCCACGACGCCGCCATCGCCGCCAACGTCGCGCAAAGCCGGGCGCTGTGGCACCTGCGCGAAAGCATCCCGCTGGCGGAAGCCGAGCTGGGCAAGTCCGTCAAGCACGACGTGTCCATTCCCATCTCGTCCATCGCCGGCTTCGTGCACAAGACCAACGCGCTGCTGCAAGCGCGCTTTCCCGGCGTGCGGCACGTCATCTTCGGCCATCTGGGCGATGGCAACCTGCATTACAACGTCGCCAATGCGCCCGGCCAGACCGAAGCCGAGCTACTGGCCTTGCAAAGCGAGATCTATGGCGTGGTGCATGACAGCGTGCATGCGCATCAGGGCTCCATCAGCGCCGAGCACGGCGTGGGGCAGCTCAAGCGCGACGAATTGCCGCGCTACAAAAGCCCGGTAGAGCTTGCGCTGATGCGCCGCATCAAGCGCGCGCTGGACCCGCAAGGGCTGATGAATCCGGGTAAGGTCCTGCAAGCCTAGCGCGCGCTTGCGCCGCCACTTGCGATCTACTGAACAGGGAGCCCACAACATGGCAGTCAGCCCCGCGGCGGGAGCAAATCACCGGGTGCTGATCGTTGAAGACGATCACATCATCGCCGGCAACCTGTATTCATTCCTGGAGGCGCGCGGCTTCCTGCCCGACGTGGCCTACACCGGCCACGCCGCCCTGGAACGCCTGAAGGCGCAGCGCTTCGATGCGCTGATCCTGGACATCGGCCTGCCGGGCATGGACGGCAACGCGGTGCTGCACACGCTGCGCACCGACATGCGCGCCGACGTGCCCGTCCTGATGCTGACGGCGCGCGACAGCCTGGAAGACAAGCTGGCGGGGTTTTCCCATGGCGCCGACGATTACCTGACCAAGCCCTTCGCGCTGCTTGAAGTCGAAGCCCGCCTGCTGGCGCTGATCCAGCGCGCCAAGGGGGCGACGGTGGACGCGGTGCGCGAATTCGGTCCGCTCAAGTACGACACGCGCAGCCGGGGCGTGCTGGTCAACGGCCAGCCCGTGCATCTGACGCGCAAGGCCAGCCTGATCATGGACGCGCTGATGCGGGACCCCGGCCGCGTGGTCGCGCGCGAAGAACTGGAATCGCTGTTGTGGGGCAACGAACCCCCGTCGTCGGACGCGTTGCGCAGCCAGGTGCACCTGTTGCGCCGCGCGTTGGCGGACGCCGGTTTTGACGGCATCGAAACGCTGCACGGCACTGGCTGGCGGCTGACGCTGAACGGAATATGTCCATGACGCGCGCCACGGGCGGCACATTGACCCAGCGCGTGGTGTGGGCGCTGACCGGCACCGTCGCGCTATTCGTGACGGCGCTGGCGCTGCTGGCCTACCTGACGTTTGACCAGATGGAAGACGACCTGGTCAACGACATCCTGAACACCGAAATGGACCGCCTGGTGCAGCATGCGCGCAGCAGCGACGACTTCCTGCCGCGCGGCGGCGTGCGCGAGCTTGGCGGGTCGATGCGCGCCTGGATGAGCGTGGATGGGCAGCGCCCGGCCGGCATACCCGACGAAGTGCTGGAACTGGATAACGGGCTGCACCTGATCGAACCCGAAGCCTATACCTGGCACGTAATGGTGGCCGACACGGGGCGGGGCAAGGTGTACCTGCTGTACGACGCCACCGACAACGAAGAACGCGTCCATGATTTCGGCTTGATTGTGCTGGGCGTGGGCGCCATCTGCGTCGTGGGCGCCTACGCCTTGTCGCGCCGCGTGGCGGGGGTGGCGGTGGGGCCGCTGCTGGACCTGACCGACCGGCTGGCCACCTGGGCGCCGGGTGCGCCAGACATGGCCGTGACCCGCGATGACGAGGCCGGCCGCCTGATCGAAGCCTTTAACCGCGTGCAGAACCAGGTCGACCGGTCCATCGCGCGCGAGCGGGAATTCGCCGGCAACCTCAGCCACGAAGTGCGCACGCCGCTGGCCGCCATCCGCTCGGACAGCGAGCTGATGCTGCTGACCCAGGCGTTGACGGCCGACCAACGCGAGCGCCTGACGCGTGTGGTGGACAACGTCGACGACGTGATCGTGTGCCTGGAAAGCGCCCGCGCCATGGCGCGCGACCAGCTGCTTCCGCCCGCGCCCGTCGACATCGCCGAATGCATGCAGGACGCCTGGCGCGGCTACGAGGCCCAGGGCGCGCTGGCCGAACTGCGTTTCGACAATCAGATTGCCTCCGGCCATGTGTTGACACTGGATCGCTACGCCTTGTTGACGGTGCTGCGCAACCTGGTGCGCAACGCCGTCGAGCATGCCGCGCCGGCCACGCTGACCGCCACGTTTCGCGCGCCTGACGTGCTGGAACTGAGCGACGATGGCAAGGGCATCGCGCCGGACGACCTGCCTTTCCTGTTCCGCCGCTATTACAGCGGCCGCATGCGCGACACGGTCGCCGCCGGCCAGCACGAGACGGCGCGCGGCCTGGGGCTGGCCATCGCCAAGCGCGTCTGCGACATGCAGGGCTGGCTGCTTACCGTGGAATCGTCGCGCGAGCCGGCATCGCGCGGCACCCGGTTCCTGCTGCGGTTCGACGCGCATTCCACCGCTGTTGCGCCGCAAACACAGACCTGAATTTGACGATTATTCGACCTTCGGGGCGCTAACCTCAGCGATTCCCCGAACCGTCCCCTGGTCCTTGCCACCATGCCGTCCCCACCGCTGTTCCCGGCGCGTGCGCCCACGCTTGCCTGGTATTTGTGCAGCCAACTGATCGGCGTGACGTTGGCCCTGGCGGCCGCCGCCTGGTGGACCAACGTGTCGGGACTGGATCTGCGCATTGCGCATGCGCTGTTCAGCCCGGTGCTGAACGATTTCCCCCTACACACCAACCGATTGCTGGAAATGCTGGGCCATCGCCTGGTGCTGGTGCTGCCCATCGGCGTGGCCCTGGCCGCTGTCGGTGTGGTCGCCGCCAGCTTTCGCGTGCCGGCGTGGCGACAGTGGCGCGGCGCCGCGCTGGCGCTGGCGGCCACATGCCTGGTCGGACAGGTACTGGTCAATCAACTCAAGCACCACACGACGCTGCCGCGTCCTTACGACCTGGAGACGTTGGGCGGCTACACGCCGTATCCGCTGCACTGGTGGACGTGGGTACGCGCCAGGGCGGGCGGCGCCTTGCCCAGCGGCCATGCGGGCGCGGGGTATTCAATGTTGACCCTGTACTTTTTCGGCTGGGCGCTGAAACGGCCTGCATGGCGTTGGTGGGGCCTGGCGATGGGCGTGTCGGCCGGCGTGCTGTTTTCAGTGGTGCGCATTTTGCAGGGCGCGCATTTCCTGAGCCAGACGCTGTGGTCGGCGACCCTGCTGTGGTGTCTGGCCGCGCTGTTCTTCATGCCGCTGATCGTCAGGCGGCATGCCGGCGGCCGGGCCGATGCGGAACGGCCCGGTCCATCCGGCCCGTCCCGCTTGTCGCGCGATCAGTTAAGCAATACGCCCGGCAGCCACAGCGAGAACGCGGGCACGTAGGTCACCAGCGCCAGCGCGGCCAGCAGCGCGCCATAGAACGGCCAGATCGTTCGCATGACCGTCCCCACCGATACCCCGCCGATGGCGCAACCCACAAACTGCGTGGTGCCCACCGGTGGCGTGTTCAAGCCCAGCGCGCAGTTCAGCAACATGACGATGCCGAACTGAACCGGCCCCATGCCGTACTGCATGCAGATCGGCAGGAAAATGGGCGTGCAGATCAGGATGGTGGCGGCCATGTCCAGGAACGTGCCCAGCACGAACAGGATGATGTTGACCATCAGGAAGATGGCCCACGGGCTGGTCGATATCGAGGCCATCAACTCGCCGGTTTTTTCGGCCACGCCGTAAAAGCTGATCAGATAGCCGAAGGTGGCCGAAATGCCGATCAGCAGCAACACCACGCCCGTCGTCTTCACCGCCTTGCTGGCCGCGCGCACGAACTGGTCCCAGGTCAACGAGCGATACACGAACACCGTCAGCGCCAACGCGTACAACACCGCCACCGCGGCCGATTCCGTCGCGGTGAACACGCCGCTGAGAATGCCGGTGATGATCAGCACCACCACGAATAGCCCCGGTGTGGCGGCCACCAGCGAGCGCAACACGATGTGCCAGCCGGGGAAGGTGCCCGCCGGATAGCCCCGGCTGCGTGCCACGAAATACGCGGCGGCCAGGTTGCACAGCGTCAGGATCAACGCGGGCACGACACCGGCGGCAATCAGCGCGGCAATGGATACTTTGCCGCCCGCCGCCAAGGTGTAGATGATGATGTTGTGGCTGGTCGGCATCAGCGCGCCCACCAGCGCCGCGTGCGTGGTGACGTTGACCGCGTAGTCGGCGTGATAGCCCTCGCGCTTCATCATCGGGATCATCACCGACCCCATGGCCGACACGTCCGCCACCGGCGAGCCCGACACGCCGCCGAACAGCGTGCAAGCCACCACGTTGGACATGCCCAGCCCGCCGCGCACATGCCCCACCAGCGACTTGGCGAAGTTGACGATGCGGTCGGCGATGCCGCCATACAGCATCAGCTCGCCCGTGAAGATGAAAAAGGGAATGGCCAGGAACGAGAACGCGTTCATGCCCGAGGTCATCTGCTGGAACGCCACGGCCAGCGGCAGGTCCTCGACCATGATCGCGGTGATGGACGACAGGCCGATGGCGAAGGCCACCGGCACGCCGATCACCAAAAAGCCCATGAACGTAAACGAAAGCAGTGTCAGCGCCATGCCGGTACCACCTTATGGTTGCGCAGGATCGCGATGATGTGCTCCAGCGAAAAGAGCGCGATCAAGGTGCCCGACAGGGTTGCGGGGATGTACTTCCAGGCGTTCGAGATGCCCAGGTTGGGGATCTTGTAGGCGTGTACCGATTCCGCCAGCACGCCGCAGTTCCAGGCCATCAGCACGCCGAACAGCAGCACCAGCAGGTGGATGAAGATGCGCAAGCGCCGCTGCCCGCCGGCAGGCAGCGCTTCCAGCAGCGACTCGAAGCCGATATGGCCCGCATCGCGCACGCCAACCGCCGCGCCCAGCATGGTGACGTACAGCACCAGCAGCAGCGCCAGGCTTTCGGCCCAGGTGGGCGTGCTGTTGAGCACGTGGCGGCCGAAGATCTGCAAGCTGACCGCGATGATCAGGCAGACCAGCCCGAACACGCTGGTCCACATGCAGGCTCGCGCCAGCAGGGCGCAGCCGCGCGTGTAGGCGTCCAGCGGGCCGGCCAGGGCTTGCGCCCGGCCCACCGCTGCTACACCGGTTTCATTCGTGGGTGTGGCCAACATGTCGCCCTCACTGGACAGCCTGGATCTTCGCGACCAGGTCTTTCATTTCTGGCGTGGTGACAAAGCGGTCGTACACCGGCTTCATCGCGCCCTGGAAAGACGCCTTGTCCACGTCCACGATCTGCGAACCCGCCTTCTCGACGATGGCGCGCGACTTTTGTTCGCGTTCGTCCCACAGCTTGCGCATGAAGGGCACCGATTCGCGCGCGGCCTCGCGCAGGATCTTCTGGTCTTCGGGCGCCAGCTTGTCCCACTGGCGCTTGGAGAAGATCAGGATCTCCGGCGTCATGGTGTGCTCGGTCAGCGCGTAGTACTTCGCCACTTCGTAGTGATGCGCGCTTTCGTAGCTGGGGAAGTTGTTTTCGGCGGCGTCCACCAGACCCGTCTTCAACGACGTATAGACCTCGCCCATCGGCATGGGCGTAGCGTTGGCGCCCATGGCCTCGACCATGGCGACGGACAAGTCCGACTGCTGCACGCGGATCTTCATGCCCTTGGCGTCGGCCAGCGTCTTGACGGGCTTGTTGCGCGTGTACATCGAACGCGAGCCGCTGTCGTACCAGGCCAGCCCGACAAAGCCGGCCGCCTCGCAAGACCGCAGGATCTGATCGCCGATCTCGCTGTCCAGCACCTTGTGCAGATGTTCTTTTGAACGGAACAGGAACGGCAGCGACGGCACGCGCGTGGTCTGGCAGATGTTGTGCATGGCCGCGCTGGACACGCGCGCCATGGCCAGCGCGCCCAGCTTGACCTGTTCGATCGAATCGTCTTCGTTGCCCAGCGCGCCACCCGCATAGACCTTGACGGTGATGCGGCCGTTGGTGCGTTGCTTGACCAGTTCGCCGAACTGGCGCACGGCTTGCACGGTGGGATAGTCGTCGGGATGGATGTCGGCGGATCGCAGCTCGGCCGCGTTGGCCAGGGGAACAAGGGTCAGCAAGGCAGCCGCCGCCAGGATGGCGCGGGTCAGGGTGGGGCGCAGCATGTCTACCTCCGGTTGGAGTACGGCGTTTCGTTATGGGCCAGGACGGCCTCGAAGCTCTTCGTGTACAGACCTACGTTGCGTGGGGCGCGTTAATGCCGCCCCGGTCGGGTGCTAGCCGGCGCTTGCGGTTTCCTCCAGGCCCCGCGCGCCGGGGCGCAGGGCAAACACGGCGCCGTCCAGCGCGCCGGGGGCGGCGTCGGCAGGGCGTATCGACGTGATGAAAAGGGTGTCCATGCCCGCGCCGCCAAAGGCGCACATGGCGACCTTGCGGGCGGAAACGGTGTAGGTCTGGTCCAGCCGGCCGTCGGGCGTGTAGCGGTAGACGCGGCCGGCGTCGTTGCCGCAAATCCAGTAGCAGCCGTCGGCGTCGACCGCGGCGCCGTCGGGGCGGCCGGCGGGCAAGGCGGCGATGAAGGGGCGGCGATTGTGAGGGGTGCCGCTGTCCACGTCGTAATCAAACGCCCACACCAAGGCGCGCGACGGATGCGAATCGGACAGGTACATCGTCTTGCCGTCCGGGCTGAATGCCAGGCCATTGGGCACGATCAGGTCATCCGCCAGCACGGTCAGGTCGCGCGCGCCGGCGCTATAGCGATACAGGCGGCCGGCCGCTAGCGCGCGGCCCATGTCCATCACCATCGTGCCCGCCACGAAGCGGCCTTGCCGATCGTTGCGGCCATCGTTAAAGCGCATGCCGGGCGCGGCGTGTGCCACCGGTGCGAGCAGGCGCGGGTGGCAAGGTGCATCGGGCAGCAGCGCGTCGCATTCGTACACGCCGTCTTCCATCCCCAATAGCCAGCCCGCGCCGCGCATGGCGATGCAGCCCGCCATCCGCGGCAGCGCCCATTGCGCGAATTCACCGCTGGCGGGCGACCAGCGCCACAGCGTTTTGTTGGGAATGTCGGTCCAGGTGTAGGTCTGGTCGCTGGCGCGCCAGACCGGGCTTTCTCCGACGCCGCACAGCATGTCTCCAACGCGTTCGGCGATTGCGGGCATGGGGGCGCCTACTTGGTGAAAACCGGGGGGAAGGGGAACGGGCCGGCCTTGACGAACGCGCCGCCCTGGTAGCGCGCAACCGGATCGTCGGCGGCCAGCGGCGGCTGCGCTTCGACCTGCGCACGGAAGACCTCGGAGGAATCCTTGGGCACAAAGCCCAGCACCTTTGCGGCGTCGTCGCGCCACCAGCTGTCTCGGTTGGCGGACGCGCCATAGACGATCAAGTGCCCGACGTCGGGCGTGAACAGCGCGCGCGTGACCAGGTCGGTCAGGTCGTCGTAGCTGAGCCAGGTAACCAGCATGCGGCGGTCTTTGGGTTCGGGGAACGACGAACCGATGCGCAGGCACACGGTTTCGATGCCGTAGCGGTCGAAGTAAAAGCGCGACAGATGTTCGCCATAGGCTTTGGACAGGCCGTAATAGCCGTCGGGCCGCAGCGGCACGTTGGCGTCCAGTTGCTGGCCCTGTTCGTAAAAGCCGATGACGTGGTTCGAGCTGGCGAACACCACGCGCCGCACGCCGTGCACGCGGGCGGCCTCGTACAGGTTGTAGACGCCCTGGATGTTGGCCGGAAGAATCTGTTCGAACGGGCGTTCAACCGATACACCGCCCAGGTGCACGATGGCATCCACGCCCTGCACCAGCGACGACACGGCGGCGGCGTCGGCCAGATCGCACGGGACGGCTTCTTCGCCATCGCCCGCGGCGGCCATGGGCGCCACGTCGGATATGCGCAGCAGGTCGGTGAATGCTTTGAGTCGGGGACGGAGCACTTGTCCCAGGCCCCCGGCGGCGCCGGTGAGTAATAGACGCTGGCAGCGGGTGGTCGCTGGCGGCGGGTTGACGGTTCTGCTCATGTCGCAACGCTCGGTAGAAGGTGCGGAGTGGGAACGTATCTGGTACGTTGTCGTACAACTTGCGCAAAGTATAATTAGCCGCAAATTTCAGCGTCAAGCCTTTGTACTCATTTTCGGATTAACCCTGATGAACGCTCCTGTCGATACTCCTGTCTTGCCGCAGCGTCGTCCCCGGAATCTGGCTCAAGGCTTGGTCGAGAGCATTTCCGAACGCATACGCAGTGGCGAAATCCGCCCTGGCGACAAGCTGCCCACCGAATCCGAGATCATGCGTCAGTTTGGCGTCAGCCGAACCGTTGTGCGCGAAGCGCTGTCGCGCTTGCAGGCCTCGGGCCTGGTCGAAACGCATCACGGCGTGGGCACGTATGCGCTGGAGCCCAGCGGCAGCGTCGACTTTCGGGTGGACCCGGCCGACATCGCCACGGTGCGCGATGTGCTGGTGCTGCTAGAGCTGCGTATTTGCCTGGAAAGCGAGGCCGCGGGCCTTGCCGCCATTCGGCGCAGCGACGTGCAGTTGCAGGAAATGCGACGCGCGCTTGACCTGTTCAAAGCCGCGCTGGACGTTGGCGGCGACACGATCACGCCCGACTTCCAGTTCCATCTGCTGGTGGCGCAGTCCACCGACAACCGTTATTTCGCCGACCTGATGTCGCACCTGGGGTCGGCGATCATTCCACGCACCCGCATCAATTCGGCCAAGTTCGCGCACGAAGACCGCGCGGCCTATCTGGCCCGCGTCAACCTGGAACACGAAGACATCTACAGCGCGATCATGCGCCAGGATGCCGAAGCCGCGCGCGCGGCGATGCGCACGCACCTGAGCAACAGCCGCGAACGCCTGCGCCGCGCCCAGTAGACAGATACGTACCCCACCAGCCCGTACGGCAAGCCGACCGCGCGGCGTGGCGCGAAATACGATGTCGTACAACGTTTAAGCGATTGCCGGCCATTGCCGGCCGTCGCGAACCGTTGCGAATCTCCCGGCCGTGTACCCAAAACCGCGTTAATCTTTGCCCGTTTTCATTTCGGACTACGAGACGGCATGGCTTTGCTCGGCATCAACAGCGGCATTCTTTCATCACCGGTGGCGAACGCGCTTCGCCTCTTGCGGAGGGCCGCCGCATGCGTCGCCTGACACTTCGATTCATCCTGGCCGTCCTGGTGCTGCTGACTTTGTCGCGGCTGGGGCTGTCATTCTGGATGTGGGACCGCGTGCAAGCGGCCGGCGGCTTGGGGCCGGTATTGCTGGGCGGGCTGCGCATCGACGTCTGCCTGTTGTCCATGGTGATTGCGTTGCCCGCGGTGCTGTCGCCGTGGTTTGGGCATCGCCCGCTGGCCGCGACGATTACCGCGTGGTGGTTCCGCGTCTGGTGGATGCTGTATGTGCTGCTGGAAGTGTCCACGCCGCAGTTCATCGCGGAATACGACACGCGGCCGAACCGGCTTTACTTCATTTACCTGCTCAATCCCAAGGAAGTGGGGTCGATGCTGTGGCAGGGCTACAAGGGCGTGCTGCTGGCGGCGTTCGTGGTGCTGGTGGTGGCGGCATGGCTGGCGTTCAAGCTGTTTCCGACGCGTTCGCGCGATGGATTCATGGCGTGGTGGAAGCGGCCGATTGCGTCCTTCGTGATCCTGGCGCTGGTGGTGCTGGGCGCGCGCGGCACGCTGGAACACCGGCCCATCAACCCGGCCAAGGTGGCGTTCAGTTCAGATTCCATGGTCAATGCCCTGGCGCTGAATTCGCTGTACAGCGTGTTCGACGCGGCCTATCGCATGCGCGACGAACGCTCGTCGGCCGCGATGTATCCACGGATGCCGGTGGACCAGATGAACGCCATCGTGCGCGAGAAAGCCGGCCTGACCGGGGCGCCGCTGGATGCGCGCTATCCCAGCCTGCACGAACAAAAAGCCACGGTGCGGCGCGACAAGCCGCTGAACGTGGTGATCATCTTGCAGGAAAGCCTGGGCGCGCAGTACGTGGGCAGCCTGGGCGGGCGCGACCTGACACCCAATATCGACCGCCTGTCCAAGGAAGGCTGGATGTTTCATCGCGCCTACGCCACCGGCACGCGCTCGGTGCGCGGCATCGAAGCGGTAACGGCGGGCTTCCTGCCCAGCGTGGCTGACGCGGTGGTCAAGCTGCCACGTTCGCAAACCGGCTTCTTCACGCTGGCGCAGGTGCTGGGCAAGCACGGCTACCACTCGCGCTTCGTGTATGGCGGCGAGTCGCACTTTGACAATATGCGCGCGTTCTTCCTGGGCAACGGCTTTGATGAAGTGGTGGACCGGCCCAAGTTCGTGAACCCGGTGTTCGAAGGGTCATGGGGCGCGTCCGACGAAGACATGTTCAATCAGGTCGACCGCCTGCTGCGCGCGGATGGCGACAAGCCGGTCTTCACGCTGGCGTTTTCGGTGTCGAACCATTCGCCGTGGGAATACCCCGAAGGCCGCATCAAGCCGGTGGGCGACCCGGCCACGGTGGATAACACGGTGCGATACGCCGACTGGGCGTTGGGGCAGTTCTTTGAAAAGGCAAAGCAGGCGCCGTACTGGGACAACACCGTGTTCCTGGTGATTGCCGATCACGATTCGCGCGTGTATGGGTCGATACCGGTGCCGGTACGCCACTTCCAGATTCCCGCGCTGTTCCTGGGCGCCGGCATCGCGCCGCGCCAGGACGAACGCCTGGTCAGCCAGATCGACATGGCGCCCACGCTGCTGTCGTTGATCGGGCTGGACAACGTCAACCCGATGCTGGGCGCCGACCTGACGCAGCGCGATCCGAACCGCGCAATGATGCAGTACGCCGACAACTTCGGCTATTTGCAAGGTGACAAGCTGCTGGTGCTGGAGCCACAGAAAGCGCCGCGCGAATTCCGATACGAAGCCGCGCCGGTGGGCAAGGACGAAGTCTATGCGCCCGTCGAGCCCGCGGACCCGGCCTTGACTGAAGAAGCGCTAGCGCATGCGCTGTGGGCAAGCTGGGTTTACCGCGAAGAAAAATACCGACTGCCTTGATGGCGCGTTGAAGCCCTGATGCCTGGGCAACGACGGCATGAAATAACGAAAGGCCGCCCGGTAAACAGAGCGGCCTTTCTTGTTTTTGACGATGTGCCCCGCGCGGCGCAGCGCGCGCGTGATCGCTTGCGCCGCGCGGGGTTTGCGTCGGAGTTTGCTTTACAGCTTGGCCGGCAACACCACGCCGGAGGCTTCGCCGAAACCGATCTTCGGATAGCCCGCCTTCTGGCATGCGGCGCGCATGATGATCTGGTCGCCGTCTTGCAGGAACGTGCGCTTTTCGCCCCAGGGCAGGTCGATCGGCGTCTTGCCGCCTTGGCTCAATTCCAGCAGCGAACCGGCTTCCGACGGCTGCGGCCCGGACAGCGTGCCCGTGCCCAGCATGTCGCCCGGTTGCAGGTTGCAGCCGTTCACCGTGTGGTGCGTGATCAGCTGCGCCACGTTCCAGTAGGCGTCGCGGAAGTTGCTGCGCGACAGCGTGACCGGCGGCGCCTTGGCCTCGCGCGACTGCGCGGTGGTCATCAGCACTTCCAGCTGCACATCGTAGGCGCCCTTGGCGCGGTTCGCGTCCGAGGCCAGATACGGCATCGGCTGCGGTTCAGCCGGGCCACGGTTGTATTGCGTGCGGAAGGGCTCCAGCGCTTCTATCGTGACGATCCACGGCGAAATCGTTGATGCGAAGTTCTTTGACAGGAAGGGGCCCAGCGGCTGGTATTCCCAAGCCTGGATGTCGCGCGCGGACCAGTCGTTCAGGATGCACAGGCCGAAGACGTGCTGGTCGGCGTCGGCCAGGTCGATGCGGTCGCCCTGGGTATTGCCGGTGCCCACGAAGATGCCCAGCTCAAGCTCGTAGTCCAGGCGGGCGCACGGGCCGAACTGCGGCGTGTCGCCTTCGTTGGCCGGGCGGGTCTGGCCCACGGGGCGCGGAAACTTCTGGTCGACGCCGATGCTGGATGCGCGGCCGTGGTAGCCGATGGGCACCCACTTGTAGTTGGGCAGCAGCGGGTTGTCAGGGCGGAATTGCTTGCCGATGGCGGTGGCGTGGTGCACCGAGATGTAGAAATCGGTGTAGTCGCCGATGCGCGCGGGGGTGGTGTGCTCGGCGTCGGCTTGCGGCACCAGCAGCGGTTCGACGGTGGCGCGCAGCGCGGCGCCTTCGCGCAAGGCACGCGACAGCGCCAGGCGCAGGGCGCTCCAGTGGGCGTGGCCCAACGCCATCAACGCATTCAGGCTGTCGCTGTTGCAGGCGGCCAGGGCGTCGGCGGCCAGGCCTTCAAATGGCTTCTGTGCGGCCAGCGCGGCCAGGTCCAGGATTTGGTCGCCAATGGCCACGCCGGGGCGGAACGATTCGTTCGTGCCCTTGCGGCGGAAGGTGCCATAGGGCAGGTTCTGCACCGGGAAATCGGACGTGCCGGTGTTGGCGCTGGCAACCCAGCTTTTCAAGGACGGATCGTGGGTTTCGTTGATGGTGGTGGTCATGGCTGCGTGTCTCGTTGATGTGTGTGTGGATGGCCGTAAACCGGAGGAACGCCGGCGGGTGTGCGCCAAAAGCAAATGCCAAAATCAAATACCAAACGGCGATGCGCTTGCGCGCATCGCCGTGAGCGTGGATCAGCGGGGGTTCGCCGTCACGCCTGGTTCGGGTTGAAGTGCTTCACGATGCCCTGCCAGCAACGGTAGTAGTCGTTCTGCAATTGCCCTGAGGCCAGCGCCTGCGCGGTCGGACGGATCACCCGGCGCGTTTCGAACATGAACGCCATCGTATCGCGGATGTAGTGCGCGCTGTGCGTATCGGCGTGCGAGGCTTTTTCAAACGTTTCGGCGTCGGGGCCGTGACCGCTCATGCAGTTGTGCAGGCTGGCGCCGCCGGGTGCAAAGCCTTCGGCCTTGGCGTCGTACACGCCCTGGATCAAGCCCATGAATTCGCTGGCGACGTTGCGGTGGAACCAGGGCGGGCGGAAGGTGTCTTCCATGGCCAGGATGCGCGGCGGGAAAATCGCGAAATCCATGTTGGCCGTGCCCGGGGTGTCCGACGGCGCGGTCAGCACCGTGAAGATAGACGGGTCCGGATGGTCGAAGCTGATCGATCCGATCGCGTTGAAGTGGCGCAGGTCGTACTTGTACGGGGCGTGCGTGCCGTGCCAGGCCACTACGTCCAGCGGCGAATGGTCGATCGGCGCGCGCCAGAAGCCGCCGGTGAATTTGGCGATCAGTTCGAAGTCGCCTTCGATGTCTTCGTACCAGGCCACCGGCGTCTTGAAGTCGCGGGCGTTGGCCAGGCAGTTAGAGCCAATCGGGCCAAGCTCGGGCAGGCGCAGCGCCGCGCCGAAGTTCTCAAGCATGTAGCCGCGCGCCTCGGCGTCCAGCAGCTCGACGCGAAAGCGCACGCCGCGCGGGATGACGGCAATTTCCAGTGGTTCCAGGTCGATCAGGCCCAGCTCGGTGGCCAGGCGCAGGCGGCCTTGTTGCGGCACCAGCAGCAGTTCGCCATCGGCGTTGTAGAAGTAGCGGCCTTGCATGGACTTGTTGGCCGCGTACAGGTGGATGGCGACGCCGCCCTGCTCGTCGGGGCCGCCGTTGCCGCCCCAGGTTTGCACCCCTTCCAGGAAGTCGGTGGGTGCATCGGGAATCGGCAGCGGGCTCCAGCGCAGCTGGTTGGGCGTGACCGGGCCGTGGCCGAACGTGCTTTCCCAGCCGGCGGCGCCAGCAAACGGTTCAAACGGTTTGTGCTGCGCGCCCGGGCGAATGCGGTACAGCCACGAACGGCGGTTTTCATTGCGGGGGGCGGTGAAGGCGGTGCCGGACAGTTGTTCGGCATACAGGCCATACGGGCATTGCTGGGGCGAATTGCGGCCCACGGGCAGCGCGCCGGGCAAAGCCTCGGTGGCGCAATCGTTGCCGAACCCGGTCAGGTATTGCAGTTCCATGGAATCCTCCTGTGGCGGCGCGGTGCATGGCCGCGCGTTCGGTATGGGGTGCCGCGGTGCAACCCGGCGGCGATTCGTCATTGTCGGAAAAAACCTCCGATACGGCTACGGGAATGCAAAAATACAGACTATAAATTTTGTGAATAGTAGAAAGGGGGGCGGCATGGCCGAACTGCGCAACGTCGATTTGAATCTGCTGATCTTGTTTCAGCACTTGCTGGAAGATCGCAGCCTATCGGCCGTGGCGCGCCGCATGGACCTGACGCAGCCCGCCGTCAGCAACGCCCTGCGCCGCTTGCGCGACGCCTTTGGCGATGAGTTGTTCGTGCGTACCGGCCAGGGCATGCTGCCCACGCCGCGCGCGCAGCGGCTGGCCGGGCCGGTCAGCGAGGCGCTGACCATGCTGACGCAGGCGTTGCAAGACCAGGACGTGTTCGATGCCGCCACCAGCAGCCGTCGCTTTCGCGTGGCGATGACGGACGTGGGCGAAATCCACTTCATGCCGCGCCTGATGGAAGTCTGCGTGCAGGTGGCGCCGCAGGTGCGCATCGATTCCGTGCGGGTCCAAGGGCCGGACCTGCCGCGCGAGATGGAGTCCGGCCGTGTCGATCTGGCGATTGGCGCGTTCGATGAAATGGGCGCGGGCACATTGCAGCGCATGTTGTTTCGCCAGGGCTACGCCACCTTGTTCCGGCAAGCGCACCCGACGGCGCACGCGGGCATGGGCATCAAGGCATTTCGCGCCGAGCGCCACTTGATCGTGTCGCGCGCCGCGCCTTACGGGCAGGTGAACCAGTCGATGGAGCGCGCGGGCATCGTGCTGGCCGAGCACTTCAGCGTGCCGCATTTTTCCGCGGTGCCGTACATCGTCAGCGCAACGGATCTGCTGGCTACCGTGCCCGAAAAACTGGCCGCCAGCGCCGCGCCGCCTTTCGGGCTGCGCTTCATGACGCCGCCGGTGAAGGTGCCCGCGCTACAGACGAATCTCTATTGGCAACGCCGCGTTGACCGGGACAGCGGCAATCAGTGGCTGCGTGCGCTGATCGTGGATACGTTCGGCGTGGGCGGCGGGCGGTAGAGGGAAGTGGCGGGCGCCGCCGCGCAGGCGGCGCGCCGTTACGCGCGTTCCACTACCGACGCGCGGGCCTGCTGCAAGGCCTCGCGCAGCAGCGCCACGTCGCCCAGGTGGTTGGCCAGCAGCAGGATCAGCGCCGCGTTCAGCTCCTGGCTTTGCTCGTTGCTCAGGTCGCGGTGCGTTTCGATCAGCGCTTCGTAGAAGTCGTCGGGCGAGCTCAGGTTGGTTTCGGTAATCAGCATGATGGGATGACCTCTTGTTTCACGCGTGGCCCGTGGCCCGCTTGACGGCGGCGGCAACCGCGTCGGCGTTGAAGGCGCGCCAGCGCGCGGCGATGTGCTGGTCGGGGCGGATCAGGTAAGCCGTGCCCGCTTGCGCGTCGTAACGCTTGGCCAGGCAACCTTCCACGTCCGTCACCACGGGCAGGTCGGCAGCCAGGCCCGAGCCATCGCATTGCGCATCCAGCACCAGCACCGTCTTGACGGGCACGAGGCCCATGCGCATCGCCAGCAACGCGCGCTGCGTGTCGTCGTCCGGCAGCGCGTTGCCGCAGAACACGGCCAGCACGAAGCCGCCATCCAGCTGCGCCAACCACCAGTCCTTGTCGCCGTGCTGCGTGACCGGCGCATCCAGCGCGACAGCGCCGGGCACCATGCGGCCCGCGAATGCGTCCGTATCGGGCGTATTCAGCGGCGACGCGGCATACGTTGCGGGCAGGGACAGGCGGCCGCTATTGACCAGGGAACGGGCGAACGGATGCGTCTTGGCCAGGTTCAACACGGCATTGCGGAAGCTGCGGCTGATGTCGCTCTTGGGGGTGATGAAATCCGTGGCGCGCGACGAATTCAGGATGTTCTCGTCGGCCGCGTATTCGCGTTCAACGCTGTAGCTGTCGACCAGCGCGTCGGGGGCCAGGCCCGCCAGCACCAGCTTCAGTTTCCAGGCCAGGTTTTCGGCATCCTGCACGCCGCTGTTGGCGCCGCGCGCGCCGAAGGGCGAGACACGGTGCGCGGAGTCGCCCGCAAACACGACGCGCCCGTGGCGGAATTTGTCCATGCGTTCACACGCAAAGGTGTAGACGCTGACCCATTCCAGATCGAATTGCGCATCGGGCCCGAGCAGCGCGCGGATGCGCGGCAGCACGTTTTCCGGCTTGACGGCTTCGACGGGGTCGGCATTCCAGCCCAGCTGGAAATCGATGCGCCAGACGTTGTCCGGCTGGCGGTGCAGCAGTACGGACTGGTTCGGATGAAAGGGCGGATCGAACCAGAACCAGCGCTCGGTCGGGAAGTCGGCTTTCATCTTCACGTCGGCGATCAGGAAGCGGTCGCGGAAGATGCGGCCATGGCTTTCCTGGCCGATCAGTTTGCGCACGGGCGAACGCGCGCCGTCGCAGGCGACCAGCCAGTCGGCGTGCAGCGTGTAGGCGCCTTCGGGCGTGTCGATGGTCAGGGTGACGCCGTCGTCCGTCTGCGTGACGCCGGCGACTTTGTTTTTCCAGCGCAGGTCGATGTTCGGTTCCTGGCGGGCTTGTTCGTACAGATAACCTTCGGCGTAGTACTGCTGAAGGTTGATAAAGGCGGGGCGGCGATGGCCGGGTTCGGGCAAGAGGTCAAAGCGCCACACTTCCTGTTCACGGAAGAACACCTTGCCCACGTTCCACGACACGCCCTTGTCGATCATGCGCTGGCCAACACCCAGACGGTCCCAGATTTCCAGCGTGCGCTTGGAAAAGCAGATCGCGCGCGACCCGGTGGACAATCGGTAATCGTCGTCCAGCACCACCACGCGCACGCCCTGGCGCGCCAGGTCCAGCGCGGTGGTCAGGCCGACCGGGCCGGCTCCCACCACCACTACCTGATGGCGGGGGGGCGTGCCGGCGCTTTGGTCGGCGTGCTTTTCATAGGCGAACTCCATCGCCTGAAAGTCGATGTCTCCCACGGTTGTCTCCTGTGTGGGTCATTTTGTTTTTATGCGCGTAGCCACGCGCCG
The DNA here is from genome assembly GCF_003600685.1 of Achromobacter sp. B7. NCBI lineage: Bacteria > Pseudomonadati > Pseudomonadota > Betaproteobacteria > Burkholderiales > Alcaligenaceae > Achromobacter > Achromobacter sp. B7. The sequence goes on along the minus strand of NZ_CP032084.1, from coordinate 5,300,175 downwards.
CCTTGCGACGCGCGCCTTCGGTTCTTGCTGCAATCAATCGGGCCGGGGCTGCCGGCCCGCCGGGGTCAGCCTTCCAGCTGCGCCCACATTTCCAGGTCGCGCTTGTCGGTCCAGATGCGCGGGTGCGTGTGGCCCGAGGCTTCGTCATAGGCGCGCGACACGTCGAACGGCATGCAGTGGTCAAAGATGACCCAGTCGCTATAGCGCGGCTTCATGAAGTCGTAGACCTCGCGGTAGATCGTCTTCAGGTCCTTGCCTTCGGCCACGCCGCGGTTCACGGCGCCGTACAGGTCGGTCAGGAACGCGCGGGTGCCGGCCAGGCCCTGGCGCACTTCGGTGGCGTTCTTAAGCGCGGGGCCGCGGCCGGGCACCATCTTTTCGGCTTCAAAGCCTGACAGCGCGTCCAGCGTGGTGGGCCAGTCGCGAAAATAGGCGTCGCCGCAATACGGGGTGGATTGGTATTCGACCAGGTCACCGGCGAACAGGATCTTCTGCTCGGGCAGCCAGGCGATGGTGTCGCCCTTGGTGTGGCCACGGCCCACTTGCAGCAGCTTGACTTCCAGGTTGCCCAGGTTGACGGTCATTTCGCCCTTGAACGTCATCGTCGGCCAGACCAGGCCCGGCGGAATCGATTCGGCGTTGCGGAACAGGCGGGGGAAGCGGCCGATTTCGCTGGCCTTGTCCTGTTCGCCGCGTTCGACGATCAGGTCATAGGTGTCGCGGCTGGCCAGGATTTCCTGGGCGTTGTAGGCGGACGCGCCGAACACGCGCACGGCGTGATAGTGCGACAGCAGGATGTATTTGATCGGCTTGTCGGTGACTTCGCGAATGCGGCGGATGACGTCTTGCGCCATGACCGGGGTGGCCTGGGTGTCGATCACCATGACGGCCTCGTCGCCGATGATCACGCCCGTGTTGGGGTCGCCTTCGGCCGTGTAGGCATAGGCGTTGTCAGACAGTTTTTCGAACGAGACGACCTTGTCGTCCATGTCGGCGTGCGAGGCGAATTGCTTGCTCATGGAGGCTCCTTCCACTGTTATAGGAATAGTGTGTGGAAGGAATATAGCGTGGCGTTAGTGTTTGTGCAATACGTTTGCTATAAACAAATGGCCGAGGGCATGCAGGGATTTCCCCAGGGATTTCAGGGCCTTAGAGCTAATTCCTTTGGCATTTCGGGCAGTAGTACGTGGCCCGTTGGCCTTGGACGAACCGCCGTATCGGGGTTTCGCACACGCGGCAGGGGCGGCCCTCGCGTTCATAGACGGCGGCGTGGATCTCGAAGTACGCACCGGGTTCACCGGTGGCGCCCACGTAGTCGCGCAGCGTGCTGCCGCCAGAGGTCAGGGCGTCGGCCAGCGTGGCGCGCACCATGTCGGCCAGCCGTTCGCAGCGGGCCAATGACAGTTTGTTGGCAGGGGTCTTGGGGTTGATGCGCGCGCGGAACAGGCTTTCTGATGCGTAGATATTGCCCACGCCCACCACCGCCATGCCCGCCAGCAGCACCTGCTTGACGGCGGCGCCATGGTTCTTGAAATGCCGGTGCAGCCAGGCGCCGTCAAAGCGCGGGTCGAAGGGTTCGATGCCCAGCTTGGCCAGCAGCGGATGCGCGTCGATGGGGCCGTCGGCATGGTCGTGCCACAACACCGCGCCAAACCGGCGGGGGTCGTGCAGGCGCAGTACCGCGTCCTGGAAGATCCATTCGACATGGTCGTGCTTGCGCAGAAATTCACCAGGGGCCACGCTGCGCAGCGATCCGGACATGCCCAGATGCACGATCTGGGTGCCGTGCTCGAACCGCAGCAGCAGGTACTTGCCCCGGCGGGCGCATTCCAGCACGTCGCGCCCGCCGATCAGCGTCGGCAGGTCGGCGGGGATGGGCCAGCGCATGCGGGCTTCGTGGATGACCAGTCGCAAGAGCGTCCGGCCGGTGATGACGGCGTCGATTCCTCGACGCGTGGTTTCGACTTCAGGCAGTTCCGGCATGAGCCAGTGTAAGATCATCAATTGCGTGTACGAAGATTGTGCCATCAACCGGACGGGCCGCGTGAAGTCGTCTTTCAAACAAATGAATATCGGGATCGCCGTGTTGGCGCTTGCGCTGGCAACAGGTTTTTCGCTGCCGGCCCAGGCGGCCGACAGCCGGACGCGTGATGCGACCGGGCCTCGCATGGCCCCGCAGAACCGCCAGCCGGAAACCGAGGTGATCCGCCTGCGGCCGGGTCAGTTGCCCTATGTCTCGCTGACCGCCGACATCTTCTACCGCGTCCTCGCGTCAGAAATCGCCGCCCAGCGCGGCATGTACGGCACGGCGGCCACCACCATGGTCGGCCTCGCCCGCGACACGGGCGACCCTCGCCTGGCGCGACGGGGCCTGGAATTCCAGTTGGCCGGCGGCAATCTTGCCGGTGCGCTGGACGCCGCGCGCGTGTGGGCGCGCCTGTCTCCCAACGACGTCGAAGCCAGCTCCACCGAGCTTGCCCTGGCGGCTGCCAACGGCCAGACCAAGGGCCTGGCCCAGGCGCTGCGCAACCGCATCGACGCCTCGCGCGACAAACCGGCCGCCATCGGCCAGGCGCTGGCCGTGCTCAGCCGCCTGAACGACCGCCGTCTGGCGCTGCGCATTCTTGACGAATCCCTGAGCGACAGCGTACGCAAGCTGCCTGCCGCCCACCTGGCCCTGGCTGACGTGGCCTCGGCCGCCGGCGACTACGAACGCGCCACGCAGGAATCCCGCGCGGCCCTGGCCGGCGACCCGAAATCCGAGCCCGCCGCCCAGCGCCTGCTGGAATACGGGTCCAAGGTGGACCCGCAGCGCGCCCAGGCCGAGGCCCGCGCCTATATCAACCGCAATCCCAATGCCCGCAAGGTGCGCTTGATGCTGGCGGGCCAGTTGGCCGACAGCGGTGACTACAACGGCGCGCTGTCCGAACTGCAAGCCATGTCGCGCCGGTCGCCGGAAGACTTCGACCTGCTGTTCATGCAGGCGCAACTGGCCTACAAGGCGGGCCAACTGCCGCAAGCCAAGACCTTGCTGCAACAGTATCTGGACGTGCAGCAGCAGCGCCAGCGCGCCACGGTGCCGGGCGCAACCGATGCCGGCGCCGCCGCGGCCGACGCGCACGTGCTGCTGTCGCGCATTGCCGAAGACCAGGGCAACTACGACGAAGCCATCCGCGAACTGGGCCGCATCGACGACCCGACGCTGCGTTATTCCGTGCAGATGCGTCAAGCCGCGTTGCGCGCCAAGAGCGGCCGCGTGGACGATGCGCTGGCCATGATCGACGCCGCCGGCCCGCAAGACGAAGAAGAGCGCACGCTGGGCGTCTTGACCAAGGCGCAGATCCTGCGCGACGCGGACCGCGTGCCGCAAGCGGTCAGCACCCTGGAAGCCGCCGATCAGGCGCTGCCGGACACGGTCGAAATCAAATACGAACTGGCGATGCTGTACGAACGCCAGAACCGCCTGGCCGATCTTGAGCGCATGCTGCGCCAGGTCATCGCGCTGGACCCGGACCACGCCCACGCCTACAACGCATTGGGCTACACGCTGGCCGACCACAACCAGCGCCTGCCCGAAGCGCTGGACCTGATCACCCAGGCGCTTGAACTGTCGCCCAACGACCCGTTCATTCTGGACAGCATGGGCTGGGTCAAGTACCGCATGGGCGAATCCGAATCCGCCGCGCAGTACCTGCGCCGGGCTTACAGCGTGCGCCCCGAGGCCGACATCGCCGCCCACTTGGCCGAAGTGCTCTGGAGCCAAGGCAAGCGCGATCAGGCTATTGAACTGCTGCGCGTGGCGCTGATGAAAGACCCCAAGAACAAGACCGTCCAGGACGTCGTCCGGCGGCTGGGAGTCAATCTGTGATGGCTTTGGCATTGCGACGCCTGCCTGGCATGGCTGCCTGGCTGCGCCTGGCGTTCTTGGCGTTGCTGGCGACGGCGCTTGCCGCCTGCACCACCACGCCTAAACCCATTGAAGGCGCCAGCGCCGACGCGTTCTCGCGCATCGGCCGCTTTGCGATCACCGTCAACGAAGAAGGCGGCAAGCAAAACGCCGTGCAGGGCGGGTTTTCGTGGTCGGATGACGGCCAGCGCTATGTGCTGGACCTGACCAACCCGCTGGGTTCAACCGAAGCGCGCGTGCAAGGGCGGCCCGGCGCGGCCACCCTGACCAAGGCCGACGGCACCCGCCTGGAAGCCGATAACCCCGATGCCCTGGCCGAAGAAGCCCTGGGCAGCAGCATGCCCGTGTCGGGCTTGCGTGACTGGCTGCGCGGCAAGTTGCCCGCCGAGCCGGAAGCGTCGGACATCACCCGCGACGACCGGGGCCGGCCTACCGCCTTCGAGCAAGGCGGCTGGCGCGCCAACCTGTCGCGCTACGACAACCTGGGCCCGCAGATGCTGGTGTTGCAACGCCAGGAACCGGGTCGCCGCATCATGGTTCGGCTGGTGGTCAACCAGCCCTGAGTCCGGGTCTGTTTGCACGAGGCGGGGCGGCCAGTCGGCACGCCGGAAGCTCGGCAGGCCTGCGAGCTTGCCACTCAGCGCGCGACGGCCTGGGAGCTGGGCTCGGGGTTGTCTCGGACCAGCGCCCGGTACAGGCTGGCCATGTAGCACAGCAAGATCACCGAAAAGGGCAGGCCGCACAGCACGACCGCGGTTTGCATTGCGTTGAAGTTGCCGGCCAGCAGCAGCCCCACGCCCAGCATCGTAGTCAGCGACGCCCAAAATACCCGCAGCCAGATGGGCGCATCGTGCCCGGCGTCCGCGTTGCGCGCGGACAGGTTGGCGATCATCAGCGTGCCGGAATCGACCGGCGTCAAGAACAGCATGAATGACATCACCACGCCCACGCCGGCCACCCACTGCGTCAGCGGCAGGTATTCCATCAACGTGTAGAACGCCATGGGCGGGTTGGCCAAGGCCATGTCGCCCAGCCCCGCCGCGCCCTCGTTCATCACGAGGTTGATGGCGGTGTTGCCGAAGATGGACAGCCACGCCAGCGTGAAGCCCAGCGGCACCAGCATCACCCCAAAGATCAATTCCCGTATCCGCCGACCACGTGAAATACGCGCGATGAACATGCCGACAAAGGGCGCCCAGCCTATCCACCAGGCCCAATAGAAGATGGTCCAGGAACTGGTCCAGCGCACGGCTTTCATGTCGTACAGGTACAGGTCGAAGCTCTTGCCCAGGAACGCGTTGAGGTAGTCGCCCAGGTTTTGCACCATGCCGTCCAGCAGCAAGCGAGTGGGTCCGGCCAGGAACACGAACAGCAACAGCAGGCACATCAGTGCGGTGTTGACGTTGGACAGCACGGCGATGCCGCGCTTGATGCCCAGCGCGGCCGCGCCGGTGGCCACCACCATCATGATGATGACGATGGGCACCTGGGCGGCAGCGGTGTTCGGAACGTTCAGCAGGTACGTCAGCCCGGCGTGCAGCAGCAAGGCGCCCAGGCCCAGATTGGTGACCATGGAGACGATCGTGGCCAGCACGCCGAACCCATCCACCGCATGGCCGACCGCTTTGGGCAGCGGTTTGTCCGATAGTCCCTGCAAGGGCGAACGCAGCGCCAGCGGCTGCTTGTGGCGATACGCAAAATAGGCAAGCGCGGTGGCGGTCAGGGCATAAAGCGTCCAGCCGTGGATGCCCCAGTGCAGAAAGGTCAGCGTCAACGCGTTACGCGCCGCGTCCTGCGTGCCACCCGCGCCGGTGGGCGGCAACAGGAAATGGTCCAGGGGCTCGTAGACGCCGTAATAGACCAGCGCGATACCGATGCCGGATGAAAACAGCATCGACACCCAAGACAGATAACTGAATTCCGGGGACTCGTCGTCATCGCCCAGGCGCAGCGCGCCGTGGCGCGACAGGGCCAGCCACAGGGCAAAGCCGACACTGACGGTCATGGCCAGCATGTAGTACCAGCCAAAGTGCGATGCCACCAGCAACTGCGCGGCTCGCAGCCATGCCTGCGCGGCATCGGGCTGCCAGATGAGCAGGGCGCCGAACCCCAGCACCGAGACGGCCGCGCTGAGGAAAACGATGGGATTGGTATGCGCCAGCCAGCTGCGCCGGGCCGGTGCGCTTGCCGATGACCGCGTCGAAGTGATCCGTTCATGCCGCACCGCTGTCTCCCCGTGTGGTGATGCTGCCTGGTGCTACCGATGTGTCGTTGTTCGCGCTGTTCGTGCTGTTCGCGTGTTTGCCGTCGATGTGTGTTGCCAGCGTTGTGGCCGTCGGCGATGTGTCTGCGGCACCTTACCGTTTTTATATTGAACGATCAATCAATATAAATTAGACTCGACCGCACTCCGCCGACAGCTAGTTACCGTCATTGCCGTCGGCCGTTCTCGTCGCTTTCTTCATGTCACCCAGGAACTCCGCGCAACATGCCAAAAGTCGGAATGCAGCCCATCCGTTGCAATCAACTTATTCAGGCCACGCTTGAATCCATCGACCAGGTCGGCCTGGCGGAAAGCTCCATCGCGCACATCGCCCGCGCGGCCAAACTGTCCACCGGCATCATCAGCCACTACTTCGGCGACAAGGATGGTTTGCTGGAAGCGTCCATGCGGGAATTGCTGCGCAACCTGCGCGATTCCGTATCGCGCGCGCGCGTCGCCGCCGCGCCAGACGCCCGTGCGCAACTGCACGCCATCATCGACGGCAACTTCGTGCCCACGCAGGTCTCGCGCAGCGCGATGCGCGCGTGGCTGACGTTCTGGGCAGCCAGCATGCACCAGCCGCGCCTGGGCCGCCTGCAACGCGCCAATGACCGCCGTCTGCATTCCAACCTGTGCTGCCAATTCCAGCGCGTGCTGCCGCTTGCCCAAGCGCGAGAAGCCGCGCGCGGCCTGGCCGCCATGATCGACGGGCTGTGGTTGCGCGGTGGTTTGATGGGCGCGGATTTCGCGGGCGAACAAGCGCGCGCCGTCGCTTACGACTATGTAGACCTGCTGCTAGCTCGCAGCCAATTCGTGGGGCAGCCGGCCTTGGGCCCACCCTCACTTTGACAATAGGACGGACTCCCATGCCTTTGCCCATCCAGCAACTCTACATCCACGGTCGGCGCACCAACGCCATCAGCAGCAAGACCATCACCACGGTGAACCCCGCCAACGGCGCGGTGTTGGCGGAAGTGCAGGTGGCCGCCCGCCAGGATATCGACCGCGCGGTGGCCAGCGCGCAAGAAGGGCAGAAGGCATGGGCGGCGCGGTCCCCGGCCCAACGCGGCCAGGTACTGCTGCGGGCCGCGCAGTTGCTGCGCGAACGCAATGACGAGCTCGCCGAACTGGAAACGCTGGATACCGGCAAGCCGCTGTCCGAAACGCGCACCGTGGATATCGCCACGGGGGTGGACGTCATCGAGTACTACGCGGGGATGGCGGCTGCTGTGCAAGGCATCCAGGTGCCGCTGCGCGAGTCCAGCTTCTTTTACACGCGGCGTGAACCGCTGGGCGTGATCGCGGGCATCGGCGCGTGGAATTATCCGGTTCAGATCGCCATGTGGAAGTCGGCCGCCGCGCTGGCCACGGGCAACGCAATGGTGTTCAAACCCGCCGAGATCACGCCCCTGACGGCGCTGCGGCTGGCCGAAATCTATACCGAAGCCGGCGTGCCCAATGGCGTCTTCAACGTGGTGCTGGGTAGTGGCCGTGACATCGGCGACTGGCTGACCGGCCACCCGGGCGTCGCAAAAGTGTCCTTCACGGGCGGCGTGGATACGGGCAAGCAGGTCATGGGCGTGGCGGCGGCATCGCTCAAGAGCGTGACACTGGAACTGGGCGGCAAGTCCGCCCTGATCGTGTTGCCCGATGCCTCGGTTGAACGCGCCGCGGACATCGCCATGATGGCCAATTTCTTCAGCTCTGGGCAGGTGTGCACAAACGGCACGCGTGTCTTCGTGCACCGATCGCAAAAGGCGGCATTCGAAGCCGCCGTGCTGGAGCGCGTGGCGCGCATTCGCGTTGGCGACCCCTTCGACCCCCGCACCAACTTCGGTCCGCTGGTCAGCGCCGCGCACATGGACGGCGTGCTGAGCTGGATTGAAATCGGCAAGCGCGAAGGCGCCACCTTGCTGGCCGGCGGCGTGCGCTTGACGGACGGCGTGCTGGCCAAGGGCGCGTACGTGGCCCCCACCGTGTTCACCGACTGCGACGACAGCATGGAAGTCGTGCAGGAAGAAATTTTCGGTCCGGTCATGACCATCCTGTCTTTCGATAGCCAGGACGAAGTCGTGCAGCGCGCCAACGACAGCCGCTACGGCTTGGCGGCGGGCGTGGTCAGCAGCGACCTGGCTGCCGCCCACCGCATCGCGCATCGCTTGCAGGCGGGCATTTGCTGGATCAACACATGGGGGGAATCCCCCGCGCAAATGCCGGTGGGCGGATACAAGCAGTCGGGCCTGGGCCGCGAAAACGGCCTGGAGGCGCTGGCCCAATACACGCAAACGAAGTCGGTCCAGGTCGAACTTGGCGAGTTCGCCTCGGTGTTCTGACGAGGCCGTCGCACATCGCGCCGGGCGCCGGGCATAACGCCGGGCCGCCCGCTTTCTGTACGTGTAGGGGGGAAGGGCATGTCGATCAAGCGGGAGTACGACTACATCATCGTGGGCGCGGGATCAGCGGGTAACACGCTGGCCACGCGGCTGACCGAGGACCCGGGCACCACCGTGCTGCTGCTGGAAGCGGGCGGGCAGGATCATCGTTTCGATTTCCGCACGCAGATGCCGGCCGCACTGGCCATGCCCTTGCAAGGCAGGCGCTACAACTGGGGCTATCAAACCGACCCCGAGCCGCACCTGAACGGGCGCCGGCTGGACTGCGGTCGCGGCAAGGGCCTGGGCGGGTCGTCATTGATCAACGGCATGTGCTACATCCGCGGCAACGCGTTGGACTACGACCATTGGGCGCGCGTCGAAGGCCTGGCGCATTGGGATTACCTGTCGTGCCTGCCGTACTTCAAGAAGGCAGAAAGCCGCGACGTGGGCGCTTGCGATTATCACGGCGGCGGCGGGCCCGTCAGCGTCACCACGCCCAAGCTGGACAACAACCCGTTGTTCGATGCCATGGTCGCGGCGGGCACGCAGGCAGGCTATCCGCATACGCCTGACATGAACGGTTATCGGCAGGAAGGCTTCGGCCCCATGGACCGCACCGTGACCCCGCGCGGGCGTCGTGCCAGCACGGCACGCGGCTATCTTGATCAAGCGCGCGGGCGCGCCAACCTCACCATCGTGACCCGGGCGTTGACCGACGTGATTCTGTTTTCGGGCCAGCGCGCCGAAGGCGTGGCGTGGGAGCAGCACGGCCAGCAGCACCGCAGCTTTGCCCGGCGCGAGGTGCTGCTGTGCGCGGGCGCCATCGCGTCGCCGCAAATCCTGCAACGGTCTGGCGTGGGCGCGGGGCAGTTGCTGCGCCGCCTGGGCATCGCCGTGCGCCATGAACTGCCGGGCGTGGGCGAAAACCTGCAAGACCACCTGGAGCTTTACGTGCAGGTTGAATGCAAGCAGCCCGTGTCGCTGGCCCCCGCGCTCAAGTTGCGCAATCAGCCGGCGATCGGTGCTGAATGGTTGTTGATGGGGACGGGCATCGGCGCCAGCAACCAGTTCGAAGCCGGCGGTTTCATACGCAGCCACGACGACTTCCCGTGGCCGAACCTGCAATATCACTTCTTGCCGGTGGCCATCAATTACAACGGGTCCAACCCGATCAAGGCGCACAGCTTCCAGATGCATGTGGGCTCCATGCGTTCGCCCAGTCGGGGGCGCGTGCACGTTCGGTCGCGCTCGCCGCATGACCATCCCAGCATCTTGTTCAACTACATGTCGCACGCGCAGGACTGGCGCGAATTTCGCGCGGCGCTGCGCATCACGCGTGAACTCTTCGCGCAACCCGCGTTGGCGCAATATGCGGGCCGCGAGATTTCGCCGGGCGCTGCCCTGCAAAGCGATGCGGACCTGGATGCCTTTGTGCGCGCGCAAGCCGAGACCGCGTATCACCCGTCTTGCTCGAACAAGATGGGGGCGTCGTCGGACCCGATGGCGGTTGTGGACGGCTACGGGCGTGTGCACGGGCTGCAAAACCTGCGCGTGATCGATGCGTCCATCATGCCGGACATTGTCACGGGCAACCTGAACGCGCCGGTCATCATGATGGCTGAAAAGCTGGCCGACCACCTGCGTGGCCGCGAGCCGCTGCCGCGCGCCAACGTGCCGTACTACACGGCGCAGGGCCCCGCGCGTAGCTAGAATGTGGGCTTGTCCCGCACCGGTTGCCTGATGTGACTCTGTACGACGTTCCCGCTCCCGCCAAGCTGAATTTGTTCCTGCATGTGGTGGGCCGCCGCGCTGACGGCTACCACCTGCTGCAAACGGTCTTCCGCTTCATCGACCTTTGCGACACGCTGCATTTCGACGTGCGCGCCGACGGCGTCATCAGCCGCGCCACCGAGCTTGCCGGCGTGTCGGAAGCCGACGACCTGACCCTGCGGGCCGCGCACGCTTTGCAACGCGCCACCGGCACACGCCAGGGCGTGCAGATCGGCCTTGAAAAACGCATTCCACAGGGGGGCGGGCTGGGCGGCGGCTCCAGCGATGCGGCCTCGGTGTTGATCGCATTGAACAAGCTATGGAACACCGGCCTCACGCGGCGCCAGCTGATGGACCTGGCCTTGCCGTTGGGCGCCGACGTGCCGGTATTCGTTTTCGGGCAATCCGCTTTTGCCGAAGGCGTGGGCGAAGCACTGACCGCTGTGACGCTGCCTGAACGCGCGTATCTGGTAGCGCAACCTGACACCAGCGTGCCCACTGTTGGCATATTTTCGGCACCCGATTTGACAAGGGATTCTTCTTACATCACAATAGCGGACTTTCTTGCTTCGCCAACTTTTTCCTTCGGGAAAAATGACTTGGAGCCGGTGGTTCACCGTCTTTATCCTGAAGTATTCAGGGCATCGCGGTGGCTTGCAGAACAGGGTTATCCTGTACGCATGTCGGGATCAGGCGCATGTTTATTCGCCGAATTCTCAGAACTCTCCGAAGCCGTTTTGGCGAAAACAGAAATATCCGCTATAATGCGCGGCGCTGTTAAAACAAACAGCACAACGCATCCACGGTTTCGGTTAGTGCAGGCTTGTACTGGTTTAACTGAACATCCGTTGCGGAATTGGATTGCAAGATAGTTGGGGAGTCGCCAAGCTGGTTAAGGCACCGGATTTTGATTCCGGCATGCGAAGGTTCGAATCCTTCCTCCCCAGCCAACCGAATACATAAAAAAGCTGTTGAACACGCCTGTAAGACACTGGCCCGGGTTCAGCAGCTTTTTTATTTTCCGGATTCGCTGGTGTTTTCACCCCGCATCACTCGTTAGTGTCTTACAACGACCATCGCATCATCCATCATGGCAAACGATAGCTTCATGATCTTCACGGGCACGGCCAACACTCGGCTGGCCGTGGACGTAGTCAACCACCTCGATATGTCCCTGGGCAAGATGACCGTCGGTCGCTTCTCCGACGGCGAGGTGATGGTCGAAATCAACGAGAACGTGCGTGGCAAGGACGTCTTCGTCCTGCAACCCACCTGTGCGCCCACCAATGACAACCTGATGGAAATCATGGTCATGGTCGATGCCCTGCGCCGCGCGTCGGCCGGCCGCATCACCGCCGCGATTCCGTACTTTGGCTATGCCCGCCAAGACCGCCGCCCGCGTTCGGCGCGCGTCGCGATCTCGGCCAAGGTTGTGGCCAACATGCTGCAAGTGGCTGGCGTTGACCGCGTCCTGACAATGGACCTGCACGCCGACCAGATCCAGGGTTTCTTCGACATCCCCGTGGACAACATCTACGCCGGTCCGATCTTGCTGGGCGACATCTGGCGCCGCAATTTCTCGAACCTGGTCGTGGTGTCCCCGGACATCGGCGGCGTGGTTCGCGCCCGCGCGCTGGCCAAGCAGCTGGAAGCCGACCTGGCCATCATCGACAAGCGTCGTCCGCGCGCCAACGTGTCGGAAGTGATGAACATCATCGGTGAAGTCGACGGCCGCACCTGCATCATCATGGACGACATGGTCGACACCGCCGGCACGCTGTGCAAGGCGGCCCAGGCCCTGAAAGACCGCGGCGCCGGTGCCGTTTACGCCTATTGCACGCACCCCGTGCTGTCGGGCGGCGCCATTGACCGCATCGAAGCGTCGGAACTGGACGAACTGGTCGTCACCGACACCATCCCGCTCTCCGAGCAAGGCCAGGCCAGCGGCAAGATCCGCCAGTTGTCGTGCGCCGCGCTGCTGGGCGAGACCATCCTGCGTATCTCGAACGCGGAATCGGTCAGCTCGCTGTTCGTCGACTGACGCGATTCGCGTCGGTCAGGCCACAGCCTACCTTTAGTTTTGCACCTTGCTGGTCGCGGCAAGGCGCAATCAACACGGCGCGCATGTTGCGCGCCGTGCCGTTAACTGGTGAAGCCTCTTCACCTTATTTTGTTTTTGGAGTTTTCCATGAAATTCATCGCCACTGCGCGTAGCGTCCAGGGTTCGAGTGCGAGCCGCCGCCTGCGCCGCGCGGGCCGCGTTCCCGCCATTGTCTATGGTGGTACGGCTGCCCCCCTGAACATCGAACTCGACCACAACGAGATCTATCACGCCCTGCGTAAGGAAGAATTCCACGCATCGATCCTGCAAATGCAGCTCGAAGGCTCGAAGGATGAGCAAGTGTTGTTGCGTTCGGTTCAATGGCACGCCTACAAGCCGCAAGTCCTGCACGTGGACTTCCAGCGCGTGGACGCCAACCAGGCTCTGCGTACCAAGGTGCCGCTGCACTTTGTCAACGCCGAAATCTCGCCCGCTGTGAAGCTGGCCGGCGCCATCATCAGCCACGTGACGACCGAACTGGAAATCACCTGCCTGCCGAAGGCTCTGCCGCAGTTCATCGAAGTTGACCTGACCAACATCCTGGCCGGCGCTTCGATCCACCTGGCCGACATCAAGCTGCCCATGGGCGTGACGTACGTGCCCCACGGCGGTGAAGACAACCCGCTGCTGGCTGCCGCCATCGTCAAGGGCGGCGCTGCCGCTGCCGACGAAGCCGAAGAAGCTGCTCCGGCTGCCTAAGTCTGCTGGAAAGCCTTCGGGCTTTCCGCGGCTTGTGCCCGAAACCCTGCGTGTGCATTTGCATGCGCAGGGTTTTTTGGTTTAAACACCCTCCATCATGTCTATTCCCATACGCCTCATTGTGGGATTGGGTAACCCCGGTCCCGACTACGAAACGACCCGGCACAACGCCGGCTTTTGGCTGGCCGACCATCTGGCGGACGATCTGCGCACTTCTTTTGCGCTTGAAAAATCTTTTTTCGGCATGGTCGCCAAGTCGCGCCTGGGGGCGGACAACGTGCTGCTGCTCAAGCCCATCACTTATATGAACAAGTCGGGCCAGGCTGTTGGCGCCTTGGCGCGCTTCTACAAGCTGGCGCCGGAACAGGTGCTGGTGTTGCATGACGAACTGGATCTGCTGCCCGGGCAGGTCAAGCTCAAGCAGGGCGGGGGTCATGCGGGCCACAACGGCCTGAAGGACATCCAGGCCGTGCTGGGCAGCCCGAACTTCTGGCGCCTGCGCATCGGCATCGGTCACCCGCGCACGCTGGGCTTGGCGCAACAGGTTGCCGACTTTGTGCTGCACCCGCCGCGCCGCGACGAGCAAAAGGAAATCGAAGCCGTCATCGACCGCTGCCGCGCCGTCGTGCCGGCGATGCTGGCGGGCGATTTCGCGCTGGCCACGCGCCAATTGCACAGCGGCAACGTCGCGGGATGAGCCACCCCGCACCGTCCCAGCCCGTCGCCAAGACCCGCTTTCGAACAGAAGTCGCGGATTTCTGGCGGTATATCCGGCACCCACGCTCGCTGTCGCGCGTGCCGGGCCGCGCGGCGGGCAGTGGTTTGCTGGCCGACTGGTGGCCGGGCATACGCCCCGGGCGCCTGTTGGCCTGGGCCGGGCTGCTGTGGGCGCTGAATCTTTTCGCGCTGGGCCCCGTTGCCGTGATGGCCGCCGGCCTGGGCGGCGCCACCCACCGTATCGACCCCACCAACCTGCCGTGGCTGACGGCAGTGATCTGGGCGCCGCTGGTCGAAGAAATGTTGTTCCGCTATGGTCTGCGCCGACCGTTGCAAGTGCTGTGGCTGGTGCCCGCGCTGATGCCGGTCGTGCTGTATGGCCCGAAGCTGTGGACCGGCCTGCTGCTGGCCGCCTTCGTGATCCTGGCATGCTGGGGCGTGCGCCAACGCGCAACGTTGCTGACGGGGTGGGACACGACGTGGCGGCGCTATTACCTGAAGCACTTTGGCCTGGTGTTTCACCTGGTCGCGCTGACGTTCGCGGCGGTGCACCTGACCAACTTTGTCTATAGCAAGACGCCGTACTGGCTGATGCCGCTGCTGGTGCTGCCGCAGTGGCTGACCGGGCTGGTGCTGGGCTGGATGCGCGTGCGTCGCGGCATCGGCGCGGCCATCCTGCTGCACGCCACGTTCAACGCCGGCCCCATTTTGATGATCTGGGCCGTGATGCGCTGGGCGCCGTCCATCGCCCAATAGCGGGGTCGCATCGCCGCGCAGGCGAAACTGCCACGGGGCGCACCCGGGGTAAACTACAACGTTAACGATCAATACCGTACTTACACAGGATTCCCATGGCTCTGCAATGCGGCATCGTCGGCCTGCCCAACGTTGGCAAATCGACTCTCTTCAATGCTCTGACCCGCGCCGGCATCGCCGCCGAGAACTATCCGTTCTGCACCATCGAGCCCAACGTCGGTGTGGTCGAAGTGCCGGATCCGCGTCTGCAAAAGCTGGCTGAAATCGTCAAGCCCGAGCGCATCCTGTCGGCCACCGTCGAATTCGTGGACATCGCCGGCCTGGTTGCCGGCGCCAGCAAAGGCGAAGGCCTGGGCAACCAGTTCCTGTCGCACATCCGCGAAACCGACGCCATCGTCAACGTCGTGCGCTGCTTCGAAGACCCCAACGTGATCCACGTGGCGGGCAAGATCGACCCCATCGCCGACATCGAAGTCATCGAAACCGAACTGGCGCTGGCCGACATGCAAACCGCTGAAAAAGCGCTGCTGCGTCACCAGAAGACCGCCCGCTCCGGCGACAAGGAATCGCAGCGCATCGTGGCCGTGCTGGAAAAGTGCGTGGCGCAGTTGAACGAAGCCAAGCCGATTCGCGCGCTGGACCTCAGCCCCGAAGAACAGGCCGACATCGCCCAACTGTGCTTCATCACCGCCAAGCGCGCGATGTACGTGGGCAACGTGGCCGACGACGGCTTCACCAACAACCCGCTGCTTGACCGCCTGACCGAATTCGCCGCCGCGCGCAACGCACCGGTCGTCGCCATCTGCGCCGCCATCGAATCCGAAATCGTCGACCTGGACGACGCCGATCGCCAGGCCTTCCTGTCCGACATGGGCATGGAAGAGCCGGGCCTGAACCGCCTGATCCGCGCCGCCTTCAAGCTGCTGGGCCTGCAAACCTACTTCACGGCAGGCGTGAAGGAAGTGCGCGCCTGGACGGTGCCCATCGGCGCCACCGCCCCGCAAGCCGCCGGCGTGATCCACACCGATTTCGAACGCGGCTTCATCCGCGCGCAGACGATCGCGTACGAAGACTTCATCACGTACAAGGGCGAGCAAGGCGCCAAGGAAGCCGGCAAGATGCGCGCCGAAGGCAAGGAATACATCGTGCAGGACGGCGATGTGATGAATTTCTTGTTTAACGTCTGATCGACGTCTGAGGCTCGACGGCGGCATGAGCGATAAGCCCGCATCCCTGATGCCCGCCTGAAGGTTACGACCACTGGCTGGGTGAGCTGAAGATCCGTATTCATACGGCGCAGCAACGGGCCGCTCAATGGCGCTGCTGGACAAGCTGCCCAGCCCTGAAGGCCGTAAGTGGTATGCCGCCAAGGCCATCGAGCACAATTGGTCGCGCAACGTGTTGGTGATGCAGATCGAAACCCGCTGGAATTGGGCGCGGGCTTCGCCTTTGTCGGCCGCCAGGTGCTGCTGAATGAAGGGGGAGATGAATTCTTCATTGACCTGCTGTTCTACCACCTGAAGCTGCGTTGCTATGTGGTTATCGAACTCAAGGGTGGGAGCGCGAACTGGGCGGTGCGGATAAATAAGCAGCGCGGCGAAGTTCAAGTCCCGCATCACCCCCCCGCCTTACCCCCTATCCCCCGCCGCCCTCAAGAAATTCGACTCCAGCACGCTCAGCACCCGGTTCAGCGTGTCCACATCCGCCGCTGACAACCCCTTCAACGCCTCTTCGAAAAACGCTGCCCGTTTAGGCAGCGCTTCGTTCACCACCGCCTGCCCAGCGGCCGTCAGCGTGGCGTTGGTCAGCCGGTTGTCCTGGGCATCCACCGCGCGCGAAATCCAGCCCAGCTTCTGCATCGCCTGCAATTGCCGGGTCAGTGATGCCGGGTCCAGCCGGCAGCGTTCGGCCAGGTGCTTCTGCGAACACTGTCCGTTCTCATGCAACGCCAACAGGATGCGCCAGCGGGGCAGGGCGTGGCCTACCTTGCTGCTGAACGCGCTTTGCATGACGCGGTACGTCTGGCCCATGTGCTGGATGACTTGCAGGCCTTGTTGTTGTCTGGGCAAAAGCTATTCTCCGACGCCAGCGGGCTCCGCCTTGGTGGGGCGGGCCAGTTGCACCAGCGGCACGCGTCGCACGCACCAGAGCGCGAAGATGGCGACGGCCAGCGCGATGAGCTGGCCTTCATGGATGGCGCCCACCAGCGCGACTCGCGCGATCTCGATCAGCGACGTGCCGTCCTGGCCTTGATGCGCCAATTGTGCCAGGAACTGTGTCTGCGCTGCGGGGTTCACCAGCATCTGCGGGTCGTTCAATTCAGGCAGCCATTGCGCTGATGCGCCGCGCAGCGTGGACTCGACGCCGCTGAAATAGCTGTGGCTGACCATGGTGCCCACGACCGCCGTGCCCAGCATGCCGCCGATCATGCGCAGCGACTGCAACAGCGCCGTGGCGATGCCCAGGTGCGTGCGGCCCGCCGTCTGCTGCGCGAACACGGTCAGGTTGGGCATGATGAACCCCATGCCCAGGCCGGCCATCAGCATGTACGCGCCAATCAGCACATGCGACGTGTAGTTGTGCGTGGTGACAATGCCCATACAGGACAGCGCCATCAGCAAAAAGCCCGCATACAGCATGCGGTTGGGGTTGCGGATACGCGTGATGATGCGGCCGTTGATGATGCTGCCCACCGTGATGAAAACGACCATCGGCGTAATCAACAGCCCCGCGTCCTGCGGCGACAGGCCAAAGCCGCCTTGCAGCAGCAAGGGCGCGTAGAACAGCAGCGAATACATCGTCACGCCCACCAGCAGCGCCAGCGTGAACAGCGTGGCCAGGCCGCGATTGCGGAACATGTCCAGCGGCAAGAGCGGATGCGGGCAACGCTTTTCCCACCAGATCAGCAGGCCGAACGCGGCAATGCTGCCCGCGCCCAGCAGCACGATGGGGCCGCTGAAGCCTTCCTTGGGCAGCAGCTCGACCAACAGTTGCAGGCTGCCCAGCGCCAGCGCGATCAGCAGCGCGCCTTGCCAGTCCAGCCGCACTTTGCCGGACGTGTGATTGCGCAGGTGCGGCAGGTAGCGCGATACGAACCACAGGCCCAGGATGCCGATGGGCAGGTTCACGTAGAACACTGATCGCCAGCCATAGTGCTCGGTCAGCGCGCCGCCCAGCGTGGGGCCGACCGCGTTGGCGATGCCGAAGGCGGAACTGAGCATGACCTGCCAGCGCAGGCGCACGTGCGGGTCGGGGAACAGGTCGGGGATCGAGGCGAACGCGGTGCCCACCAGCATGCCGCCGCCGATGCCCTGCAAGGCGCGCGCCAGCACCAGCGTCAGCATGCTGTCGGCCGCGCCGCATAGCGCTGATGCCAGCGTGAACAGAATGATGGCCGCCACCACGAACGGCTTGCGGCCGTAATAATCGCCCAGGCGGCCGAAGATCGGCACGGTGATCACCGAGGTCAGCAGGTACGACGTGGCAACCCACGCATACAGTTCAAAGCCCTTGAGCTCGGCCACGATGGTGGGCAGCGCGGTGCCCACCACGGTCTGGTCGATAGCGACCATCATCATGACGAAGCACATGCCCAGCATGGCCAGCAGCGTCTGCCGGAAGGGAAGCACCTGGCCGGGCGAATGCGGGGTGCTGGGAGTGGGGGCGGGCATTGTTGGATATATCAATGATTGATGGATCAACCATTCTAGTCCTACAATCCGCCGGACAGAAAATTGTCAGCTTCAAGGCGGGGCGGACGGGTCTCGTGACCCCACTCCGTTATTAATTCCATCCATGACTTATCGCGTTTTTGGTGTCATGGTCTGACAAGGCCGCTTTAAGGCGGCCCGATTTGTTACGATAGCGAAATCTGCACGTTGGTGATTCCAACGTCTTCAGCACGCCTTCCTGGTAGACCCTCTTTCCAAACGCCGCGGCCACAAGCTTCCGGCAGGAGCGAGGGCTCGCCCTGAAAGGCAGACAGCTCCAACTGGCGCGTGGGTTTTCCGCCGCTACAGCACCATCCCCGCGCGTTGCGCGGTGGGCGGCATCCAAGAATTTCCAGTCGAGGTACCGACGGGGCAGCAATGAAAACGTGGTTCAAGCGCATTTTGATAGGCCTGGTTGTGTTGGTTGTCGTGGCCGTCGTTGGCCTGGCCATCTTCTTGCTGACATTCGACCCCAACGCGTACAAGTACAAGCTGGAAGAGCTTGTGCAGGAACGCTATCACCGCACATTGACGATCGACGGCGAGATCGAGCTATCGCTCTTTCCGCGCATCGGCTTGTCGGTGCAGGGCGTGTCGCTGTCCGAGCCGAACAGCACGGACACCTTCGCTTCCATTGAAAGCACGCGCCTGGCGGTTGCCGTCTGGCCCTTGCTGTCCAATAGCTTCGTGGTCGA
The DNA here is from genome assembly GCF_003600685.1 of Achromobacter sp. B7. NCBI lineage: Bacteria > Pseudomonadati > Pseudomonadota > Betaproteobacteria > Burkholderiales > Alcaligenaceae > Achromobacter > Achromobacter sp. B7. The sequence goes on along the minus strand of NZ_CP032084.1, from coordinate 5,281,182 downwards.
CCACGTGGCCATCAGCGGCCTGAAGGCCCGGGTGGTGCGCGGCAAGGACGGCCAATTCAACTTCAGCAATCTGGTCGGCGGCGCGTCCACCGTCACCACCGCGCCATCCAACCCGGCAGAAGCCCTGGTGGGCGCGGCGCAGACGGCGGCCCAGGCCATCACCAGCGGCACCTTGCCGGCCAACCGCAACAACATGCAGATCGATATCGCCGGCCTGGACTTGAAGGACGGCGAAGTGCAGTTGCAGGACGAGATTTCCGGCATGGCGGTGGCGGTCACGAAAATCAACGCCAATACCGGCCGCGTCACGTTCAACCAACCCTTTGATGTGCGCCTGACGGCGCGCGTGGAGGGCGGCAACCCGCGCGTGGACGCCAACCTGACGGGGCAGGCCCTGTTGACGCTGGACCCGTCCGCCAAGCGCTACGCGGCGCAAAAGCTGGACCTGCGCATGGACGGCAAGTTGCCCGGCGCCGAGGCCAAGAGCCTGGCCGTGCGTGGCAACCTGGCCTTCAACGGCCAGAAATCCGCGCTGGACGTGGCGGGCCTGGAAGTGGTTTTCCAGGGTGACATCACCGACCCGGCCGCGCGCGCCACCAATGTGGAAGCCAGCGTGGCCATGCCCAAGCTGGCGATCGACCCGCACAAGAGCCAGCTGCAAATCGAAAAACTCGCCGTGCGTGCCAAGGGCGGCTCGGCTGACGGCCCGTTTGAATTCGCCGTGGATGCGCCCGCGCTGAACATTTCGCCCACCTCGGCCACCGGTGAAGCGCTGACCGGCCGCGTGCGCATCAGCGGCCTGGATGCCAGCTTTGGCCTGAACGGCATCAGCGGCAACGCCGCCGAACTCGACATCAAGGAAGCCAAGCTGGACAGCACGTCCAAGAATGGCGACCGCGTCGTGAAGCTGAATTTTGCATCGCCGCTGACCTTGAACCTGTTGCAACGTAGCGGCGGTTTGTCGGCGCTGCGCGGCGACGTCAATATCACCGACCCGGGCTTGCCCAAGGGCAGCTTGCAGATTCCGGTGATCGGCAGCCTGAACGCCGACCTGCTGAAAGACCAGGCAAGCAGCAAGATCAACGCCGTGCTGGAAGGCGGCAAGTTCGACCTGAGCGCCGACATCACCAAGCTGTCGCAAACGCCTGCGGTGAAGTTCGCGCTGGTGGTGGACACGCTGGACCTGGACAAGCTGGTGCCGCCCGTGGTGGCCGCGCCGCCCAAGCCCCCCGCCGATGGCAAGAAGGATGATTCCAAGCCCGCCGCGCCGCCCGCGCCTGCCGCGCCGGTGGACGACACCATCGACCTGTCCGCGCTGGTTGGCCCCAGCGTCAACGGCACGTTGAAGGTCGGCAAGCTGGTGGTGCGTGGCCTGAAGGCGGATGAAGTGGCCGCCGTGGTCAAGCTGGACAAAGGCAAGCTGGAAATCTCCAGCCTGACCGCCGGCCTGTACGGCGGCAAGTTGGCGGGCGCGTTGTCGGTGGACGCGGCGCAAGGCAACCAGCTGGCCAGCAAGATGTCGCTGGCGGGTATCGCGATCGAACCGTTGTTGATGGACCTGGCCAACCGCAACGTGCTTAGCGGCACGGGCAGCCTGGCGCTGGACTTGAAGACGGCCGGCGCCAATGCCTACGCCATGAAGAGTGCGCTGGGCGGCACGATGCAGGTGCGCCTGCGCGATGGCGCGGTCAAGGGCATCAACCTGACCGAGACGCTGCGCGAACTGAAGGCGGCGTTCAAGCCGGAATCGCAAGACGAAACCGTGCCCGCCGACACCAGCAAGCAGACCGAGTTTTCGGAAATGGACGCGGACCTGGCCTTCACCAAGGGCGTGGCGGCCGTCAAGCGCCTGAACATCGTGTCGCCGCTGCTGCGCGTGACGCAGGGCGATCCGGCCAACATCGACTTCGTCAAGAGCGAGCTGGACCTGGTGGCGCGTGCGCGCGTCGTCAACCCGGCGGCCAACCCCGAAGGCCAGGAACTGATCGACCTGAAAGACGTGACGATTCCCGTGCATATAAAGGGCCCGTTCGACAAGCCCACGTACACGCTGCTGTGGAAAGACGCCATCGGCGCCATCCTCAAGCGCAGCGTGGAAAACAAGCTGCGCGACGCCGTCACGGGTAAGAACGGCAATGGCGCGGCCGTGGACAAGGCCCTGAAAGGACTGCTAGGTAAATGAGCACCGATAGCTTTCAACCCATCGCGCAATGCGGCGTCACGGCCCAGCCGGCCGCCGCGGCCTATCACCGCCAATGGCTGATCGCCAACGATTCCGGCCAATGGCTGAATCGTGAGCTGTGCCCACGGCTGGCCGACGTTGCGGTGGAATTGCGCCTGGGCTACCTGGTGTTGAAAGCGCCGGGCATGCTGCGCATGGACATCCCGCTGGACGTTATCGAAGATGACGACAGCGTGCGCTACAGCATGAAGGTGGGCGACCAGACCATCGATGTGATCGACGAAGGGGAACTGGCCGCGGCCTGGATCTCGAACTTCGTGCAGGTGCCCTGCCGGATCATGAAGGTGCACCCCGACACGCCCGTGGCCTCCTGGCCGGACTGAAGGGCAGCGCCCTTACTGACGCCGCTTGAACTCGAACGCGGCATGGGCCAGCAGGCCCGCCACCAGGCCCCAGAAGGCCGACCCAATACCCCAGAAACTGAAGCCAGACGCCGTTGCCAGCAAGGTGATGAGCGCGGCTTCGCGTCGTTGCGGGTTGACCATGGCGGCCGACATGCCGCCCATGATCGTGCCCAACAGCGCCAAGCCCGCCAACGCGGCCAGCAGGGCGGCGGGCAGGGCCTGGAAGAACACGGCTACCGCGCCCGCCACGACGCTCAGGCCCACATAGCCCAAGCCGTAGGTGGCGGCGGCGATGTAGCGCTTGGAAGGGTCGTGATGTGCTTCGGGGCCGGTGCAGATGGCGGCGCTGATCGCGCCCATGGTGACGCTGTGCGCGCCAAACGGCGCGGCCAGCAGGCCCAGAAAGCCCGTGGCGGCCACGATGCGGGAGGCTGGTGGCCGATAGCCCGCCGCTTGCAGAATCGCCAGGCCGGGCAGGTTCTGCGATGCCATGGCCACGACGAACAGCGGAATGCCCAGGCTGACGGCGGCCTGGGCGCTGAACTCGGGCGTGGTCCAGACGAACTGCGTCAGGCTCCAGTCCAGCAGGTCCAGCCGGATCATGTCCAGCGCGAAGGCCAGCGCAATGGCAACGATCATCACCAGCAGCACCGCGTAGCGCGGCGCCCAGCGTCGGCACAACAGGTACGTGGCGCACATGGCCAGCACCAGGCCGGGCTGGTTGGCAACGTTGCTGAAGATGCCCATGCCGAAGTTAAGCAGCACGCCGGCCAGCATGGCGGCGGCGATTTCACCGGGAATGCGGCGCAGGATGGGGTCGATCCAGCCGAACAGGCCACAGGCCAGCGTCAGACCGGCCGCCAGGATATAGGCGCCGATGGCTTCATTGAACGGCACGCCCACCAGCGCGGTCACCAGCAGCGCCGCGCCGGGCGTGGACCACGCCATCACAATGGGCAGGCCGGTGCGCAGGCTGTAGAACGCGCCGCCAAATCCGAATGCCAGGCTTAGTGAACCGATCCACGACCCGATGCGCGCGGCGTCCAGCCCGGCTGCGTGGCCCGCTTGCACCATCAGCACGGCGGTGCCGCCGAAGCTGACCAGCACCGCGACCACGCCGGCGGCAATCGCCGATGCCGAGACATCGCGGCGGGCTTGGTGGGAACCAGGGGGAAGGGGAATGCCGTGTTGCGTGGCGTCGCTCATGCGGCACCGGTCAGGCGGCGGTACTTGGCCATGAGCTGCTCTTGGCCTTCGTTCCACTGAGGGTGCAGTTCAATGCACTCTACCGGGCACACCACCTTGCACTGCGGTTCGTCGTGATGGCCGACGCACTCGGTGCATTTGTCGGGGTCGATGACGTAATAGTCATCACCCATGGAGATCGCGTCGTTCGGGCACTGGGGCTCGCAAACGTCGCAATTGATGCATTCTTCGGTGATGAGCAAGGCCATGGTGGGCAACGGTGTAAAGCCGGGGGCGGCTGCCATTGTACTGCCGGCCCGCCCAGCGCAAGAAGGGCGCGAATCGCGCCCTTCGGGATGGTGCCGTGCCGGTGGATCAGCCCGGCCAGGATTGCTCGCGGCGTTCCTTGGCCTTTTCCTGCAACCAGCGTTCCACGGACGGGAACACAAACTTGCTGACGTCGCCGCCCAGCTGGGCGATTTCGCGCACGATGGTGCCCGAGATGAATTGATATTGGTCCGACGGCGTCATGAACAGGGTTTCGACGTCGGGCAGCAGGTGGCGGTTCATGCCGGCCATCTGGAATTCGTATTCGAAGTCGGACACGGCGCGCAGGCCGCGCACGATGACGCGCCCGTTCTGGTCGCGCACAAAGTCCTTCAGCAGGCCGCCAAAGCTTTGCACTTCCACGTTGGGATAGTGGCCCAGCACTTCGCGCGCGATTTCAACGCGTTCGTCGATGCTGAAGAAAGGCTTCTTGTTGCGGCTGTGGGCGATGCCCACCACGACCTTGTCGAAAAGCGTGGCCGCACGGCGGACCAGGTCTTCGTGGCCCCGGGTCAGCGGGTCGAAAGTGCCGGGATATACAGCGATGATCATGCGAGCTCCGTACCGTTATTAGTGGTGTACACCATCCTCCGAAGCTCGGATTATTGATCTATTTCCGCAATGCAGCAAATTCCAGCAGATGGTAGTGGACCGCGCCTGCCTTGTCCTGCCGCAAGATCTGGAAACCTTCGGGAGCTTCGATGGCCGTTTCCGCCTCGACGTAGACGAGTCCGTGCGGGCTCAGGATACCGGGCAGAATCGGCCAAAGGCGCGGCAGCCAACCCTGTCCGAAGGGCGGATCCAATAGGATTAGGTCAAAGCGGGACGCATCCATCCGTTCGGCGACCTGCATGGCGTCGCCCACGTGGATGCGTATCATGTCGGCTTTGAGCTTGTCGCGTAGTGTCCGCAGCGCGGACGCGGCGGTCTTGTCCCGCTCGACCATCTGCACATGCGCCACGCCGCGAGAGGCCGCCTCGAAGCCCAGGGCGCCGCTGCCGGCGAACAGGTCCAACACCTGTTTGTCGGCGAATTCGCCGGCCCAAAGATGATTCAACCAGTTGAACAGCGTTTCGCGAACCCGGTCGGGCGTGGGGCGCAGCGTCTCCACGTCGGGAACGGCGATGGGGGTGCGCCTGTATTGGCCCCCGACGATACGAATATACTTGTGACCCATGTTTAGCCGCTTCTTCAAGAAAAAAACCCCTCCGCCCGCCGCGCCGGCCCAGCCCGCGCCGCCGCCTGAGGTCGTGGACGCCCCGGTTGCGCCCACGGAACCCGTTGCCGCGCCAGTCAGCCCGGCGCCCGTGAGCCCGGCGCCCGTGAGCCCGGCGCCCGTCAGCCCGGCGCCCGCGCCGATTCCCGCTCCGGGTACCGCGCCTGCGCCTGCCGCGCCTGCACCTGCCGCGCCGTCGCCGCAGATTACGCCCCCGGTATCGCCCGCAGCGCCTACGGTGGCAACGCCGGCCGTCCCGAGCGCGCCGGTTGTGTCGTCTACACCGGCTACACCGCCCGCGCCCGCCGCCGAATCCGTGCGTGCACCGTTGCCGATGTCGGCGCCGACGGTATCGTCCGCGCCTGCACCGGCTGCCGCGCCTCAGACCCCTCCGGCATTCGCGCCTGCGACCGCAACGGTGCCAGCCGCCGCACCAGCACCAGCACCAGCACCAGCACCAGCACCAGCCCCGGCACCGGCACCAGCAGCAGCCGCCGCGCCAGCGCCGGTTGTGCCGCCCGCGCCGATCGTAACGCCTGCACCGGCGCCCGTGTCGACGCCGACGCCCGCCCCCGCACCCGCCCCGGCCCCCGAAGCGCCCAAGAAATCCTCCTGGCTGTCGCGCCTGAAGCAAGGCTTGTCGCGCACGGGGCAGAGCATTGGTGGCATTTTCGTCGGCGTGAAGGTCGATGAAAACCTGTTCGAGGAACTCGAATCGGCGCTCATTATGGCCGATGCGGGCCTGGAGGCCACCGAGAAGCTGCTGACCGCGCTGCGTGCGCGGGTCAAGAAAGAGCGCATTGAAGACCCCGCCAAGGTCAAGACCGCACTGCGTCAGTTGCTGGCCGACCACCTGCGCCCGCTGGAGCGCGGCTTCAACCTGACCAGCGCCAAGCCGCTGGTGGTGATGATCGCCGGCGTGAACGGCGCGGGCAAAACCACGTCCATCGGCAAGTTGGCGCACACGTTCCAGCGCCAGGGCGCCAGCGTGCTGCTGGCAGCGGGCGACACCTTCCGCGCTGCCGCGCGCGAGCAACTGGTGGAATGGGGCAGCCGCAACAACGTCAGCGTCATTTCGCAAGACGGCGGCGACCCGGCCGCCGTGGCCTTTGACGCCGTCAACGCCGGCCGCGCGCGCGGCATGGGCGTGGTCATGGTGGACACGGCCGGCCGCCTGCCCACGCAGCTGCACCTGATGGAAGAACTGAAAAAGATCCGCCGCGTCATCGGCAAGGCGGATGCATCGGCGCCGCACGAAGTGCTGCTGGTGGTCGACGGCAACACCGGCCAGAACGCCTTGGCGCAGATCCGCGCCTTTGATGCCGCCATCAACCTGACCGGCCTGGTCGTGACCAAGCTGGACGGCACCGCCAAGGGCGGCACGCTGGCCGCCGTGGCGGCGGGCAGCCAGGGGGTGCGTCCGATTCCGGTGTATTGGATCGGTGTGGGCGAAAGCCTGGAAGACCTGCAACCCTTCGTGGCGGACGAATTCGCGGGCGCCTTGCTGGCGGATTGACCCGGCGCTGATACGGCGCTGATCCGGCAGCCGATCGCTCGCCCGCCGGACCGCAAAACGGGACGACGCCCAAGGCGCCGTCCCGTTTTATTTTCAGCTGTCCAGCTGCCCCATCGCCGGGTCGCTGATGCCGTGCTTGCCCGTTTCCATGCGGCCCGCAAAGCGCCGCTTGAATGCCGGGTAGGTGTCGCAGCCCACCGTGAAGTCGTACCACTGGCCGCTGCTGGTGACCGGCCAGCTCAGTTCGCCGACCTGTCCCGCCGCCACCGTTGCCGTCCACGGGCCATCGTTGCGGTAGGCCATGGCTTGCACCGTGAAGACGCAGTCCTGCGTGCCATTGTTGTGCAGCTTCACCTGCACCTGGGCGTCGTCGCACGGCACGTAGCAAACCTGGATTTCGGGCTGTGCGCCGGCCGCGCGCATCAAGTCGCCCGAGAACGAACGGTGGTAGCCGTTGGGGCCCAGCACCCACAGATCGTACTGGCCGCTGTCGCCCGACACGTCCCAGACGTCATCCAGCGATTTGCCCGCTTCGACCACGTAGCGGCGCGGAATGCGGTCCAGGTGCAGCTTGTCGTACACATGAAAGACGGCTGCCGTTTGCGCACCGCTTGCGTTGGCGAACAGTAGCTGCACGCGGTTCTCGCGGGCTTGCTCGCGCGCGCTGGTGTGCAGCTCGTACGGCAGCGCGCGCGACGGGCGTGTGCCCGAGGCCTGGGGGGCCAGCGTTTGCTGCGTGGGGATGGCGATGGCCGGCTGCGCTTCCTGCCAGGTCGTCAGCCCGTCGGCGTCCGTCTTGGTCGTGCGGCCCGACAGGGTCGGCAGGCGGGCGCTGTTGGGCGTCACGAAGTCCAGCGTGGTGGTCAGGTCGCCGCACACGGCACGGCGGAACGCGCTGATGTTGGGTTCCACGACGCCAAAGCGCTGTTCCAGAAAGCGCAACGCGGAGGTGTGGTCAAACACTTGCGAATTGACCCAGCCGCCCCGGCTCCACGGTGAAATCACCCACATCGGCACGCGCATCCCCGGCCCGAACGGCTTGCCGTCGGCGGTCAACTGCTTGGGCGTGGCCGGCGGGTAGTCGAAATACTCGAACGCCATTTGCGCGTCGGTCAGCGTGGACTTGCCGGCCAGCGTGCCGTCGTCGTTGCGCGACGGCGCCGAGGGCGTCGGCATGTGGTCGAAGAAGCCGTCGTTCTCGTCGTAGGTCACCAGGAACACCGTCTTGCTCCAGACCTCGGGCGACTGTGTCAACGCGTCCAGCGCGGCCTGGATGTACCACGCGCCCTTGGCGGGGCTGGACGGGCCGGGGTGCTCGCTGTAGGCGGCCGGCGGAATGATCCACGACACTTCGGGCAGCGTGCCGTTCGCGACGTCGTCGCGCAGGCTTTGCAGGAAGCCGCCGTCGGCCATCGTGTTGCCAAAGCCCTTGGCCAGCGGGCTGTACTGGTCGTCGATGGCCGGGTTGTACGCGGGGCCGCCCTGGTTGGTGACGCGGCGGTCCGCCGGCATTTTTTCGATCTCGGCGCGCCAGTGCCGAAAGCTCATCATCTCGTTGCAGCCGAAGTTGTCGGGGATGTTCTGGTAGACCTTCCAGCTGACGCCGGCCGCTTGCAGGCGGTCGGCATAGGTGGTCCACGTCCAGCCTTCGGTGGACGGGCCCACGTCGGCGCCGTCGTTCCATTCGTTCATCACCACCGACACGTTGTCGCCCGACGGGCCGTTGGTGCCGGTCCAGAAAAACAGGCGGTTCGGGATGGTGCCGGCGTGCATCGAACAGTGGTAGTTGTCGCACAGCGTGAAGGCGTCGGCCAGCGCGCGGTGGAACGGCACTTCGGCGGTTTCGTAGTAGCCCATGGACAGCGGCTGCTTGGCGCTGGGCCACTTGTTCATGCGGCCGTGGTCCCACGCAGCCTGGCAATTGGGCCACGAGTGCGGCGTGCTGCCGGCGCGTTGCGCGTTGCCCTGCGCGGCGTCCAGGTGATAGGGCAATTCCTCGGTGCCGTCGCTGCGCGTCTGGTGGAATACCGATTTGCCGTTGGCCAGCGGAATGGGAAAGCGGTCGCCAAAACCGCGCACGCCGGGGAAGGTGCCGAAGTAGCCGTCGAAGGAACGGTTTTCCAGCATCAGCATCACGACGTGCTTCACGTCCTGAATCGTGCCGGTGGCGTTGCTGGCTTCAATGGCGAGCGCCCGGCGAATGCTGGGCGGAAACATCGACAGCGCGCTGACCGCGGCGGTGGCGCCCACGGTGGTCTTGAAGAACTTTCGTTTGGATGCGTCGAACGTCATTGGCTTGTCTGTCCTGGTGATCGATGGGAAACGGGCTCAAGGCGCGCAGTGCACCGCGCACGCGGCAGGGGGCGCGGGCGGGGTGGGCGTCGTGGTGGGCGGAGCAGGAGCCGGTTCGTCAGAGTCGTTGTCGTCGCCGCCGCAAGCGGACAGCGCGAACACCAGCGACAAGGCGCATAAGGCCGCAAGGCCTCGTCTTGCATGGGCGAGCAAGGGGGATTGGGTTTCCATGGTTCGGTCGTTGTGGATGGGCTGACGGCCCGCAAGGGCCGTCGTGCCGTCACACAGGACGAATGTCGGGCGGGATGCTGCGGGCCACGAATGCGTCCGGCGCAGGGCGGCCGGGCGACAGCGATCCAGTATTGACGCCGTTAATGTCGACAAATTGACAGCAAGCTGACCCGTTGCTGATTCTGGCCCCTTTTTTGAAACGCCTTGCTAGATGCGTGTCCAGGTGCAAGGCGCGCGGGCGTTTGTCGCGAAGATGCGGTAGACGGGCCGAGGCGCCGACGCACCCGTCAGGCACTGCCCCCGCAACCGATTCGCGCACGCAGGGGCCACCGCGCCGACGCGCGTGGCGCAGCCGCGCGCGGCCTGGCCTAGCGCCAGAAAGGCTTGCTTTTCGCCAGGGCGTCGAAGGCCTTTTGTGCGTCCACGGCCAGCTCTTCAAGGCGCGCGCTGATCCAGCCCAGCGCGAACCAGGCTTGCGGATGCGTGGCGGTGCACGACTCGTAATAGTCCTTGGCGACGGCCAGGTCATTGATTTCGCCCAGCACGTCCTGCACGCGGGACAACAGCTTGCGATAGCCGCGCAGCTTGGCGGCCGGCAGCAGCGATTCGGCAAACGCCAGGCTGTAGCGCAGCCGCTTGCCACGCTTGCGCAATTCATGGCGCGTGGGGATATCCAGTTTGGCGAACTGCGTGCCCTGTTCCGCCACCTTGCTGTGCCAGCGGTGCAGGCGCCGCGCCAGCTGCTTGCGCAGGTGGTGCGGGTCGGGTTCGGGCGCCAGCATGGGGATGATGGTCGGCTTCACGCTGGTGGCGGCCAGGCCGCCTTCCAGCCGGATGGCCGGTTCGGGCGCGGCATCGCTGGGCGTGCCATTGGCCACGGCCTGTGCGCCCCCGGATGGCAACGCGGGCGGCACATCCAGGCTCCATTCCAGCAGCTCCAGCAGCCAGGCCTGGAATGCCTTGCCGGCGGCAATCGTCCGCGCGTCCTGTTCAGGCGGCGCGGCTTCCATCGGAATCACCGGCATGCCTGCGTGGATCAGCGCGGGCGCCACCGTTTCGTTCAGCACGTCCTGGTCGCGGTTGGCGCCAAAGGCGGCAAAGTGCGTGCGCACGCCTTGCAGCAGCGTGTCCGGCACCGGCGCGACCCAGCCGTCGAACAGCTTCCAGGCCGAGCGCAAGCGGCGCACGCCCACGCGCAGCTGGTGCACGTGTTCGGAATTGCCGGCGCGGTAGACGCCTTCGGTATCGACTTCGGCCAACACGGCGGCGTTGCGCGCGATCTGGTCCAGGCATTCGGCGGCGATGCGGCCCAGGGCTTGCGGGGCCGTCATGTCTTCGCGCAGCTTGACCGGGGCCGCGCCGCGCGGTGCCCAGAATTGCGCAATGGCTTGGGCCCGGCGCGCTTCCAGATCGTCGCCCGGGTTGGCGTCTTCAACGGCAAGCTTGTGGGCCAGTTGCGCCAGCGCGTCGCCGCGTTCGGACTTGCTGCGCGGGTCCAGCACCAGGCTGTGGCGCTGTTGCCAGCCACGCGCCACCGCGAAGATGGCGGCGGGGCGGCCCGACATCAGCTCGAATTCCAGTTCGGAAATCGGCAGCTCCAGCGCGCCCGCGCGCAGGATGCCGGTGTCAAAGGCCAGTTCGACCGTGCCGTAACGGGTGCGGACCTTGCGCAGCAGCCGCAGCACGTCGGTTTCATAGCGCAGGCCCAGTTCGCCCTTGATTGCGGCCAGCGCCTCTTCGACTTCGGTGCCGGCATAGACGGACAGGTCCAGCACGGGGCCGGGGCGGGGGTGGTTCAGTTCGATGCGCGTAATGGCGTTGATGCCGGGCATCTTCAGGGTCTGCACCCAGTCCGGGCCTTCCTGACGCAGCCGGATGGCAATGCGCGCCCGCGCCAGCTCGCGTTCGGGCGTGTCGAAGTACATGGCGTGCAGACGGATGCGCGTGGCATCGCGTTGCTTGACTTCGTTCTGGACGGCCTGGCGCGTCGCGGCGGGCACGTGCAGTTTCAATTCCTGTTCCGACATGGCGGTGGGTGTCCGACGGCAAAAGCCGAGATCTTAATCAAGCAAAGGGGCGGATTTGATGACGGTTCATATTTTGGTCACATCGAGCATAGTCGCCATTCGCGGTGCACAACAAGCCACTGTTGCCGGGACAAAAGAAAAACGCCGCCTTTTTTCAAGGGCGGCGCCAAGGAGCGCTGGTCAGGGGAAACCGACAAGCGTAATTCAGGAAGCAGCGCTTACAGGATGCGCTTGCGCGCCTGCGTGATGATGATTTCGGCCAGCACGACCACCACAAAGATGGCGGCCAGCACCAGCGCCACGCGATCCCACTGGAACAGGTTCAGCGCCGTATCCAGCGCCATGCCGATACCGCCCGCGCCCACCAGCCCCAGCACGGCGGACTCGCGCACGTTGATGTCCCAGCGCAGCAGCACGATGGACCAGAACGCCGGGCGGATCTGCGGCCAGTAGGCATACCAAAGCACGGACGCCTTGCTGGCCCCCGTGGCGGTAACCGCTTCGATCGGCCCGCGCTGCGCTTCTTCGATGGCTTCGCCCACCAGCTTGCCCACGAACCCGATCGAGCGGAACGCAATCGCCAGCGTGCCGGCCAGCGCGCCCGGTCCGAAGATGGCGATGAACAGCAGCGCCCATACCAGCGAATTGACCGACCGGCTGGACACCAGGATCAATTGCGCCAGCATGTTGATGGTTTTGCTGGGCGTCAGGTTGTTGGCCGCCAGCAGGCCCACCGGCACTGCCATGAAGACGGACAGGATGGTGCCCAGCGTGGCGATGTGCAGCGTTTCGATCAGCGCGTTGTGCACGCCGTCCGGGTAGTAGGCCCAGTCGATCGGCCACATGCGGCGGAACAGGTCGGCCATCTGCTCGGGCGCGTCATACAGGAATTCCGGTATGACCTCCACGCCGCGTATGGCCTGCGCGATGGCTGCCACCACCAGCAGGTACAGCGCAAAGCGCAGCAGCCGCTGGCCCATGCTGTAGCGCTGCCACACACGCGGCGAGCCGGGCGGATTCAGGCTTGAGGCATGGGCGTTCATTCTTCCACCTCCGCCTTGCGGGCCACCGGCGGTTTGCCGGTACCGATGCCTCGCGCGCCGGCAAAGCGGCCTTGCAGGATGCGGTCGAACCCCAGGTTGTCCAGGAATACAGCGCGCACGAAGCCCGCGATGATTTCGCCCAGCATGATGATGGCAATCAAGGTCAGCAGGATGGCGCTGACGAAGTCGTAGTCAAAGCGCTGGAACGCCGAGAACAGCGTGCCGCCCACGCCGCCCGCGCCCACGATGCCCACCATGGTGGAGTTGCGCAGGTTTGAGTCGAACTGGTAGGTGGCAAAGCCGATAAAGCGCGCGAACACCTGCGGCAGCACGCCAAAGATGATCACGTTGGCGAACGACGCGCCGCTGGCGCGCACCGCTTCCACCTGCTTGAGCGAGATCTCTTCGATGGCCTCGGTGAACAGCTTGCCGATGAAACCGATGGACGCCACCGTCAACGCCAGGATGCCCGCCAGCGCGCCAAAGCCCACGGCCTTCACGAACAGGATGGCGACGATGACCGGGTGCAGCGCGCGGCACAGGGCCACCAGCGAACGCGCGGGCCAGGACACCCAGGCAGGCATCATGTTGCGCGCGCCAAGCAGGCCCACGGGCAGGGCGAACAGAATGCCCAGCACCGAGGCCAGCACGGCAATTTCCAGACTTTCGGCGATGCCCTTCCACAAGGTGGCGGGCTTTTCGAAATTGGGCGGAAACATGCGCGAAAGAAACGTCGACGCGTGTCCCATGCCGGTTTCAAAGCGCGCCCAGCTGAAATCCAGCTGCGCGCCCGCATAGAGGGTGTAGATCACCAGCAACACCAAGCCCGCCTTGGCGCGCCCGGACATGGCAAAGGGGCGGCTGCCCCGGGGGTGCGTCATTCCAGCCAAGACTCGCCTCCGTAGATGGTCTTGAGCATGGTGGCGTCCAGCCCCTGGCCGTCGCCGTCGTAGACCACGTGCCCGCCAGACATGCCGACGATGCGCGTGGCGTAGCGGCGCGCCAGTTCCACGTCGTGGATGTTGACGATGACGGGGATGCCGGTGGCGCTGCCCTGGTCGGACAGCAGCTCCATGATTTCAACGGACGTCTTCGGGTCCAGCGACGAGGTCGGCTCGTCGGCCAGCAGCAGCTGCGGGCGCTGCATCAGGGCGCGGGCGATGCCCACGCGCTGGCGCTGGCCGCCCGACAGCGCATCGGCGCGCTGGTCGGCAAAACCGGCCAGCCCAACGGTATCGAGCAGCTTGTAGGCGTGCTCGATGTCTTCGGGCTCAAAGCGGCGCATCCATGCCTTGAGCGCCGAGGTATAGCCCAGCCGGCCCGTCAGCAGGTTTTCCATCACGGTCAGGCGTTCGACCAGGTTGTATTCCTGGAACACCATGCCGATGCGCCGGCGTGCGCGGCGCAACGACGCGCCACGCACGCGGGCCAGGTCCACGGCGCCTTCCTTGGACTGCAACACGATCTCGCCCTGGGTGGGTTCGATCAGCCGGTTGATGCAACGCAGAAGCGTGCTTTTGCCGGTGCCGGAAGGGCCGATGATGGCGGTCAGGCCCTGGCCGGCGATTTCAAGGTTGATGCCATTGAGAACCGGCCGGCCGGCCCGGTATTCCTTGACCAGGCCGGAAATGCGTAGCGACGTCGTCATGCTGGATTACTTCTTGCTCTTGGCGGATTCGCGGTCGTAGGCGGCGCGGTTGAAGCTTTCGCCACCCGATTCAGCCACCTGGCGGACGATGGCCCAGTCCTTCTGGTAGGTCACCGGATAGAAGCGGTCGGCGCCATCGAAGGCCTTGGACATTTCCGCGGGGAAGCGGTAGTCGTAGAAGCACTTGAGCATCTGGTCGCGGAATTTGGGCTCCAGGTCATGCGCGTAGGCGAACGACGAAGTCGGGAATTTTTCGCTACGGTAGATGACGCGGAAGTCGGCTTCCTTGACCTGGCCGCGTTCAACCATGCGCTTGAACACGTCCGACGCCACGGCGGCGGCGTCGTAGTCGCCGGAATTGACGCCCATGACGGACTGGTCGTGCTTGCCCGAGAAGATCACCTTGTAATCCTTGTCCGGGGTCAGGCCTTCCTTGGGAAACAGGGCCACGGGCGCCATGTGGCCCGAGTTCGACGACGGCGCGGTGTGAGCCAGCTTCTTGCCCTTCAGGTCCGTCAGCTTCTGGTAGGGGCTGTCTTTTTTGACGATGACGATCAGGTTGTAGCCCTGGAAGCCGTCGGCATAGCCTTTGACGGCAAACGGCACCGCGCCGGCAATGTTCACGGCGAAGGCGGTGGGGCCGGTCGAAAAGCCGCCCACGTGCAGGCGACCCGAGCGCATGGCTTCGATTTCAGCGGCGTTGCTTTGCACCTGATAGAACACAACGCGCTTGCCCGTGCATTCGGACAGGTGCTTGGTGAAGGGCTTGAAAATGTCTTCGTACACCGCCGGGTCTTCCACGGGGGTGTAGGTGAACACCAGGGTCGACGGTGTCTTCAGCTTGGAGGCGTCGGAGGGTGTGTCCGCCACCAGATCCTTGTTGGCGTCGCAGTACATCTGGTCCAGATCGCCACGGTTCGAGCAGGTATCGGCGGCGTTGGCGGCCGAACCGCCAACGGCGAACGCGGCCAGGGCGGCCGCTTGCATTAGACGCATCGCGTGCATGGTTTTGTCTCCTCTTGGGATGAATTTGAATATTTGCTGAATTCAAACACACAAGAGGGGACAGGCACACCTGGGAAAGTCCCTGCCTTTCTTTTCGGGATTTGTTCGAATTGTTCGCTTTATGTTCGTTTGTTTGCGAACGCCGGCAGGGCGGGTCAGCCCCGATAGCCCAGCTTGCGCGAGATCTCGTGCGCGCAGGCCAGAAGCGGTTTGGCAATCGTGCCGTCCCACGACACATCGAACAGCCCCGTCGGGCCCAGGCTGGTCAGTGCCAGCACGATGTTGCCGGTGTTGTCGAACACCGGCACCGACAGCGCATCCACGCCCGGCAGCGGGTTGCCCAGCGCGCGCGCCATGCCGTGCACGCGGATGTCGGCCAGCTGGGCTTCGATATTGGCGCGCGACGCCTTGCGCGGCGGCGGCACGCTGGCGATGACGGCGGTGTCGCCTTCTTCGCGCGCGATGTAGTGGTCGCTGACCTTGGGCGGCAGCCACGCCGCGAACACCAGCCCCGTGGCGGTGTGCAGCATGGACATCACCGTGCCCTTGCGCATGTTCACGTGCACCGGGTAGCTGGCTTCGGTCATGTGGATCATCGTGGGGCCGTGCGAGCCCAGCACGGCGATACCCAGCGTGTGGCCGATGTCCGATTGCAGCTTGGCGATCTCCGGCATGGCGATGCGCACCGGGTCCAGCCGTTGCAGGCTGACCAGCCCCATCTGCAAGGCGAAGGGGCCAAGCTCGTACTGGCCGGTAACGGCATCCTGCTGCACCAGCCCCACGCGGATGAAGCTGACCAGATAGGGGTGCGCCTTGGCGGACGTCATGCCGGCGCCCGCCGCCAGGTCGCGCAGGGTCAGCGGCTTGCCGGCGTCGACCAGGGCGGACAACAACGGCACGCCCACTTCGATGGACTGGATGCTGCGGCGGCCATCATTGGCGGGCGCGGCGGGGGTCTTGGAGGTGGCCACGGTGTGTCTGCCCTTATGCCAATCGGGCTGGGGATGATGGCGCGGCCTGCGGTTGCTGGCGCGCCGCCAACAGTCGGTTGGCCATTTCGACGAACCCGGCGCCGCCGTGATAGGCGGCCACGAACGCGGGGCGGTCCTTCAAGCGGTGCAATTGCGCCTGGATGTTCGCCACGCCCACCGAAATCGGAAAGTACGCGAACATCGGCTCGTCGTTGGGCGAATCGCCGATGAACAGCGTGCTGTCCAGCGCGTCGGCCACGTCCTGGCCGAATTCCCGCTGGAACATCGTGCGCGTCATGGTCAGCTTGTCGTAGTCGCCAAACCAGCCGTTCACGTGGATTGAGCTGACCTTGGCCTGCGCCCCGGCGTCCTGGAAGATCTGGACGATCTTGCTGACGGCCGAATCGGGCAGGGCGGGCACGTCTTCGCAGAAATCGATGGCCAGGTCGGCCACGCGGTAGTCCTGGTCGCTGGCCACCGCGCAGCCCGGCACCTCGGCCAGCACGCGGTCGCGGATGGCATCCAGGCGCTTGCGGCTGGCCTGGCGCGAGGCGGCGTCCGTCCAGTAATGGGTCGTCATGCGGCGGGCCTGGCGGTCATACGCGTAGTAGAACGCGCCGTTTTCCCCCACCACGGCGCGCACCGGCCACATGCGCGCGATATGGTCACACCAGCCGGCCGGGCGGCCGGTGATGGGCACTACCTGGATACCAGCCGCCTCCAGGCGTTCCAGCGCGGCGTAGGCGTCGGCCGGCAGGCGGCCTTCGGTGGTCAGCGTGTCGTCGATGTCGGTCAGGACGACGCGAACCGCCGCCGCCACGGTCAAAGGCATGGCCGCAAGGGCTTGCATGAGGTTTTTCCTTCGAGTTTTAAGGGGGATCTCCGGGCGAAAGTTTAACCGTATGACCCCCGCCGAACGGGCTTCTTGCAGACCAATAGGGGTTCTGGGCCCAGGGGCGGTAAAATCCGGGCTTTCCCGCCTGGTTTGCGTGCCCGCCATGTCCGTCCAGTTGTCCTCTTTGCCCGGCTCCGAGCCGGAATCCTTCGGTATCGCTTCGGTTGCCGAGATCATCGCCGAGCTTCGCGCCGGCCGCATCGTCATCCTGGTTGACGAAGAAGACCGTGAAAACGAGGGCGACCTTGTCATGGCCGCCGAATTCGTCACGCCCGAAGCCATCAACTTCATGGTGACCCACGGCCGCGGCCTGGTCTGCCTGACCCTGACCGAAGAACGCTGCCGCCAGCTGGAGCTGCCCATGATGGCGGCCCGCAACGGCACGCGCTACGGCACCAACTTCACGCAGTCCATCGAAGCCGCCGAAGGCGTTGAAACCGGTATTTCGGCCGCCGACCGCGCCCGCACCATCCAGGTGGCGGTGGCGCGCGATGCCAAGCCGTCCGACCTGGTCCAGCCCGGCCACATCTTCCCGGTGCGCGCGGTGCCCGGCGGCGTGCTGGTACGCGCCGGCCACACCGAAGCCGGTTGCGACCTGACTGCCATGGCCGGCCTGACGCCCGCCGCCGTCATCTGCGAAATCTTGAAGCCCGACGGCACCATGGCCCGCTTGCCGGACCTGGTGGAATTTGCCCGCCAGCACAACCTGAAGATCGGCACCATCGCCGACCTGATCCAGTACCGCAGCGAACACGAATCCATCGTCAAGCGCGTGGGCAAGCGGCCCATGCAGACGGCCTGGGGCACCTTCGAGGCCGTGGCCTACGAAGACGCCGCCACCGGCTCCGCCCACTTGGCGCTGGTGCATGGTAACGTTTCTCCCGACGTCGAAACGCTGGTGCGCGTGCATGAACCGGCTTCCGTGCTGGACGTGCTGGACACCGGCGCCAGCCCGCATAGCTGGGGCGTGGCGAAGGCCCTGGAAGCCATTGCCGCCGCGCCGGCCGGCGTGCTGGTGCTGATGAACTGCCAGTCGTCCACCGAACACCTGTTTGGCCAGATTGCCGGCTGGAGCGACCCCAAGGCCCAGGCCGACGCCGCCGCCAGCACCGACCGCTTCGGCTTGCGCACTTATGGCATCGGCGCGCAGATCCTGCGTGACCTGAATGTGGGCCAGATGAGGCTCCTGGCCCGGCCCCGCAAGATGCCCAGCATGGCGGGCTTTTCCCTGACCATTACGGGTTACGATTGCGACCCGCAGAATACTCCCGCAACACTTAAGGCCGACACATGAACCCTTACATCCTTACCCCCGACCTGAACGGCGAAGGGCTGCACATCGGCATCGTTCGCGCTCGCTTCAACGAAGAAATCGGTCAGGCCGAACTCGAAGCGTGCCTGAAGGAATTGGCCGAGCTGGGCGTGGACGAACGCGACGTGATGGTCACCACCGTCCCGGGCGCCCTGGAACTGGGCGTGGCCCTGTCCCACATGGCCGAAACGTTTGAATTCGACGCTTTGATCGCGCTTGGCGCCGTCATCCGTGGCGAGACCTATCACTTTGAAGTGGTCAGCAATGAAACGGCCACTGCAATCACCCGTATCTCCCTGGAAACCGGCATCCCCGTCGCAAACGGCGTCTTGACCGTCGACACCGACGAGCAGGCGCAAGCCCGCGCCGCCGGCAAGGGCCGCGATTGCGCCCAGGTGGCCGTTGAAATGGCCAACCTGGTGGCGGCGCTGGAACCCGAGGAAGAAGACGAAGACGAAGACGACGAGGACGAAGATTTTGACGACGAAGAAGACGACGACCAGCGCTGATAGCGCGGCGCAAGCCCGCGCCAACGCGCGCAGCGCACGCCGCCGTGCACGCGAATTCGCGCTGCAAGGCGTTTACGCGTGGCTGCTGCGCGGCGGCGAAGGCACGCAGGACGCCGGCGAGATCGACGCCCATCTGCGCGACACCGAGGATTTTTCCGAGGCCGACGCGCAATGGTTCAAGACCTTGCTGCATGGTGTCCTGCGCGAAGCCCCGGCGCTGCGCGAGCGTTTCACGCCCTATGTCGACCGCCCGCTGGCCGAGTTGTCGCCCGTTGAGCATGGCATCCTGTTGATCGGCAGCTTCGAACTGATTCATCATGTCGAAGTGCCGTACAAGGTTGCCATCAACGAAGCCGTTGAACTGGCAAAGTCGTTCGGCGGTACCGACGGCTTCAAGTTCGTCAACGGCGTGCTCGACAAACTGGCTGCCGACGTGCGCGCCAACGAGGTCCAGGCGGCGGCGCAGCAGCGACGCTGACCCCGCCTGATGGCCTCTTAAGGGGTCAGGCGCGGGCTGCCCTGCGCGCATCGTTGTACGGTGCGCCAGGGGTGGTCCGCGCCTGACCCCTTTCTTATGTGTTTTCCAGCCGGCCGCCGGCCGGCGTATCGGAGTTGCCGTGGCGTCCGAATTTGACTTGATCGCGCGCTATTTCACCCGCACCGCGCCTGCGGGTTTGTTGGGCGTGGGCGATGACTGCGCGTTGTTTCCCGTGCCGCCCGGCGAGCAGGTCGCCACCAGCACCGACCTGCTGCTGGAAGGCCGGCATTTCTTTTCCAACGTGGACCCGCGCGCCCTGGGCCACAAGGCGCTGGCCGTGAACCTGTCCGACCTGGCCGCCATGGGCGCGCGCCCGATCGGCTGCGTGCTGGGCCTGGCCTTGCCGCGCCTGGACGAACCCTGGCTGGCTGCCTTCGCGGATGGCTTCCATGCACTGGCCGATGCCCACGGCTGCCCGCTCATCGGTGGCGACACCACCCGCAGCGCGCACGATCTGGCCATCAGCGTGACGGTGTTCGGTGCGGTGCCCGCCGGGCAGGCATTGCGGCGTGACGGCGCGCAGGCGGGCGACGATATCTGGGTGTCGGGCGAACTGGGCGCGGCGGATGTGGCCTACCGATTGCTGGACGGCCAGTATCCCGCCAACGACGCCTTGCTGGCCGCAACCCGCCCCGCGCTGGAATGGCCGCAACCGCAGGTCCCGCTGGGCTTGGCACTGCGCGGCATTGCCCACGCGGCCATCGATCTGTCGGACGGCTTGCTGCAAGACCTGGGGCACATCCTGGCCGCCAGCCGCCTTGGCGCCAACCTGGAATACGCCCGCATGCCGGTGGCTGCCGCCTTGGCGGCGCTGGACGATGCGCCGCGTCGCCGCGCCGTATTGGGCGGGGGCGACGTCTATCAGCTGTGCTTTACCGCGCCCGCCGCGCGGCGCGAGGCCGTGCAACAGGCCGCCGATCAGGCGCAAGCGCGGGTGACGCGCGTTGGCCACACACTGGCCCAACCCGGGCTGCGCGTGTTGGATGCGCAAGGTCAGCCGCTGGCCGACCTGCCCGCCGGCTTCGATCATTTTCCGGCGGCTTGAATGTGAATAGCCGATTCCGGTTTCCGTTTTCCTCCTCCTCTTTCAAGCGGCCCAGGCACCATGTCCTCTTCCGATAAGTCCTCCCCGTCCATGCGCGAACGCTCGCGGGCTGCGTATCCCACGCTTGGGTGGGTGTGCCGTGACCCTGGCCGCCTGATCGCCTTTGGCCTGGGCAGCGGCCTGATCCGGCCGGCCTCGGGCACGTGGGGCACGCTACTTGCTTGGGGCATCTGGGTTGCCGCCGCGCCCGCGGCATCCGACCTGGCGATTGGCGTGTTCCTGGCGTTGGCCTTTCTGTATGGCTGCTGGGCCTGCCATCGCGTAGGCCGTGAACTTGGGCAGGCCGATCATGTCGGAATGGTCTGGGACGAGATGGTGGCGTTTTGGCTGGTGCTGTGGCTGACGCCGGCGGGTTGGTTGTCGCAGTTGTTGGCGTTTGCGTTGTTTCGCACGTTCGACATCGTCAAGCCGCCGCCCATCAAGTTCTTCGACGCCCATATCAAGGGTGGCTTTGGCGTCATGTGGGACGATATCGTCGCGGCGGGCTATGCCCTGTTGGTCATGGTGCTGGTCGCGCGCACAGGAGTCTTGGGATGAGCGAACTGCAAGGAAATACCCGTTCGAATCTGTCGGCGGCGCAGTTGTCGGAAGCCACTCTGGCCGGCTTGGCCGAACGGCTGGGCGACGCAATGCGGCGCCATGGCTGGATGCTGGGCACGGCGGAATCGTGCACCGGTGGGCTGTTGGCAGGCGCGATGACGTCGGTGGCGGGTTCCAGCGATTGGTTCGAACGCGGCTTCGTCACCTACAGCAACGATGCCAAAGTGACCGAGCTGGACGTCTCGCCCGACGCGCTGCATCACTTTGGCGCGGTCAGCGAACCCGTGGCGCTTGAGATGGCCAACGGCGTGTTGTTGGTTGCGCCCGCCGCGCACGTGGCCGTGTCCACGACAGGCATTGCGGGGCCGGGGGGCGCCACGCCGGGCAAGCCGGTGGGCATGGTGTCGTTTGGGTTTGCGATGCGGGTGGGCGACGGCATCACCAGCCGCGCCGCCACCCACGTGTTTCCTGGCGACCGTACGCAAGTGCGTCAGGCCGCCGTGGAGTTTGCGTTACGCGGCTTGCTGGAATTCGTGGGGGCTGATCAGGAAATCAACGCACTGCGTTGATCGCATCCCGCAAGCCCTTCGCAGCTTGGCCGGCGGCTTCGCGCCAGTCGTCGCCGCCGCTGGCGTAGATGATGGCGCGCGATGAGTTGATCATCATGCCGCTGCGCGCCGCGTTGGCGCCGGCGTTCACCGTGGCGGTAATGTCGCCGCCTTGCGCACCGATGCCCGGCACCAGCAGGGGCAGGGCGTCGCCAATGCGCTGACGCACCGCCGCCAATTCGTTCGGGAACGTGGCGCCCACCACCAGGCCGCACTGGCCGTTGGCGTTCCACTTGTCGGCAACCAGACCGGCAACGTGCAGGTACAGCGGTTCGCCGTTATCCATCTTCAAGAATTGCAGGTCCGAACCGCCCGGGTTGGACGTGCGGCACAACACGATCACGCCACGGTCGCGCCACGCCAGGTAGGGCTCGACGGAATCCAGCCCCATGTACGGGCTGACCGTCAGCGCGTGCGCCTGGTAGCGTTCGTACGCCTCACGCGCATAGTTCTCGGCGGTGGAACCGATGTCGCCACGCTTGGCGTCCAGCACGATCGGCAGGTCGGGATGCTTGTCGCGGATGTGCTGGCACAGCGCTTCCAATTGGTCTTCGGCGCGGTGCGCGGCAAAGTACGCAATCTGCGGCTTGAAGCTGCAAGCGTACGGCGCGGTGGCATCGACGATGTCGCGGCAGAACTGGAAGATGGCATCCGGCTTGTCCTGCAATTCGCGCGGAAAGCGTTGGGGGTCGGGGTCCAGGCCCACTTGCAGAAGCGAGTTGCTGGAGGTCCAGGCGTGTTCGAGTTTTTGCAGGAAATTCATGGGGAGTTCAGTGCAGTTTGACCCGGGGGCGCGTGCGCCGCATCAGCAGGCGAGCCAGGGCAAGGGAGGCCGTGCGCGAAATGCCCAATACCGCTTTGTGGTGCATCAGGTGCAGGCTCATGTACATCAAGCGCGCCAGTGTACCGCTTACGAACAGTCCCCGTCCGGCAAGCTTGCCCATCAGGCTGCCCACGCCGGCGTCCTGCCCCAGCGACACCAGCGAGCCGTGGTCCTGGTAGACGTAGGGTTCGGTGGGTTCGGCTTTGTGGCGCAGGCGGGCCGTCAGTTTCTTGGCCAGGTAGTCGGCTTCCTGGTGCGCGGCTTGCGCGCGGGCCGGCACGCTGCGGCCGTCGCGCCAAGGCGCCGAGCAGCAATCGCCCAGGGCCAGGATGTTCGGGTCCGGCGTTTCCAGCCGTTCGTTCACTTCCACCTGCCCCAGCTTGTTCAGCGGCAAGCCCAGGTCGGCCAGCAAGGCCGGGCCTTTGATGCCGGCGGCCCACATGCACAACTGCGCGGGGAATTCGCGGCCATCGGCCGTCTTGACGCTGTGGCCGGTCACTTCCGACACGCGGCAGGCGGTTTCAACGCCGATGCCCAGTTCGGTCAGGCGGTGGGTGGCGGCCTCTGAAATCTTTTCCGGCAGCGCCGACAGAATGCGTGGCGCGCCTTCCACCAAGGTAATGGCCAGGTCGCGTTCGGCGCGGAAGTTAGGCAGGCCGTAGGCGCTGACGACGTGGCTGGCTTCCGTCAGTTCCACGGCCAATTCCACGCCGGTGGCGCCGCCGCCCACAATCACCAGGTCCAGCCGGGCGGACGGGTTGTGCACCTTGGCCTGGTCCACCAGCGCCATGGCCTTGAGCATGGTCAGGCGGAACTGTTCGGCGTTTTCGGTGGTGTCCAGCGTGACGGCGTGTTCGGCCGCGCCGGGCGTGTTGAAAAAGTTGGACGTGCTGCCCAGGGCCAGCACCAGGGTGTCGTACCCGAGTTCGCGGCGCGGCAGCACTTCCAGGCCCTGCGTATCGTTGACGGCGTCCACCACGATCTGGCGGCGCTCGCGGTCTATGCTGACCAGGCGGCCCTGCGCGAACGAAAAGCCGTTCATGTGGGCCAGCATCAGGTAGGACAGGCCTTCCTGGTGTATATCCAGGGTGCCGGCGGCCGCTTCATGCAGCGACGGCTTCCAGATGTGGAAGGGCCGGCTGTCGACCAGCGTGATGTGCTGGCGGCCGTGGACCCGGCCAAGTTTGGCGGCCAGTTCAAGGCCACCCGCACCGCCGCCGACGATGACGATGCGTTCAGAGCGTGTTGACGTCGAATTAGGCATCATGGCTCCCAGTATAAAGACGGCCGCATCCCCCACGGGATGCTGACCGTTTCAATGCATGACGAAACGGCTGATCGCCACGCCGATCCAGACGGCGCCTGCAAAAATCAGCAGCAACATGACCGCCGCGCTGCCCAGGTCCTTGGCGCGGCCCAGCAGCGGGTGGCGTTCCACGGACAAGGCATCGGCCAGCGCCTCGATGGCGGAATTAAGCAGCTCTGCCGCCAGCACCATCACCACCGTGCCCACCAGGAAGAACACCTCGACCGTGGTGCGGCCCAGGAAGAACGCGGCCGGGATCATCAGCACGGCCAAGGCCAGTTCCTGGCGGAACGCCGCCTCGTATTTGACGGCCGCCTGCAAGCCTTGCCACGAGTAGCGCAGCGCATTCAGGATGCGGCGCAAGCCGCCGGAGCTTTTGAAGGGCGAGTGTTGCGGGTCGTGGGTCATGTGCGCGTAGGAAGGCCGGGTGTGGCGGCTTTTTAACAGATATGGGTTGCCCGCGTGACGCGGCGCGAACCTATGGGCAAACCCTAATTGTGACGCATGGCCGGCAGGCGCAGGATTCTGGTCAATTGGTAAGGCCACTTTACCCGTCCGGTTTCACCCCACCCACCATGCCGATCCAGACCATCGAGCCGCGCCGCTTGTACCGCCAGATCGCCGACCAGCTGCGTTTGCTGATCGAAGCGGGCGAATTCCCCGTGGGCGCGCGCTTGCCGCCGGAGCGCGACCTGGCGCTGAAGCTGGGCGTGTCGCGCCCGTCCGTGCGCGAGGCCTTGATCGCGCTGGAAGTCGAAGGCTGGGTGGAAGTGCGCATGGGGTCGGGCGTGTACGTGCAAAGCCTGTCGGGCTCGCCGCGCGCCAGCCTGACCGCCGAAAGCCCCCTGGAAACCATCCGCGCCCGCTGGACCATCGAAGGCGAACTTGCCGCCCAGGCCGCCCGCAGCCCCACGCCCGCGCTGGTCGACGGCCTGCTGGAAGCCGTGGGCGCCATGGAAGACGAAGCCCGCGCGGGCTTCGTGCCCATCCGCGGCGACCGGCTGTTTCATTTGCGCGTGGCCGAAATGGCCAACAACGCCGTGCTGGTGCGCGTGGTGGGCGAACTGTTCGACGAACGCCACAACCCCCTGTCCGTGAAACTGGGCGACTACTTTGAAAACCCGGACAGCTGGGCCGTCGCCATCACCGAGCACCGCCGCGTTATCACCGCCATCGCGGCGGGCGATGAGCCTGCCGCGCGCGCGGCCATGCATCACCATCTTTCCTGCTCGTTCGACCGCTTGACCGCCAGTTGGCCGGGCGCGGCCGAGACGATGCGCATCGATAGCAAAGAACCGGCGGCGTCCTGACGCCACCGGGGTTCTCACAGTCGCAGTCGCAGTACCAAGGTGCACCACGTATGTGAAATTCCGATGTGAAACATAAGGCGGGTCGGCCACCCCATCCTGCGCCGCGCCCGCTACCTCAAAGAGAGGAGACAACATGAATAAAGGCAACGCTATCAAAGTGCTGTTTGCCGCCGTCGCGCTGGCCGTCAGTGGCAGCGCGCTGGCGCAAACCAAGTTGAAATGGGCGCATGTGTACGAGACGTCCGAACCCTTCCATACCTCGTCGGTGTGGGCGGCTCAGGAAATCGAAAAACGCACCAACGGCCGCTATCACATCGACGTCTATCCCGCCTCTCAGCTGGGCAAGGAAAACGACATCAACCAGGGCCTCACCCTGGGCACGGTGGACATGATCATTTCCGGCTCCAGCTTCGCCGCCAAGAGCTTCCCGCGCATCGGCGTCACCTACTACCCCTACACCTTCCGCAACCCCGAGCACCTGATCGCCTACACCAAAAGCGACATCTACAAAGAGCTGACGGGCGGCTACGACCAGAAAAGCGGCAACCACATCGTCGCCACCACCTACTACGGCACGCGCCAGACCACGTCCAACCGCGCCTTCACCAAGTGCTCTGAAATGAAGGGCATGAAGATCCGCGTGCCCGACGTGGCCGCCTACCTGGCCATGCCGCGTGCCTGTGGCGCCAACACCGCGCCCATTGCATTCGCCGAGGTCTACCTGGCCTTGCAGAACGGCACCGTGGAAGCGCAGGAGAACCCGCTGACCACCATCGAAGCCAAGAAGTTCTACGAGGTGCAGAAGAACATCGTGCTGACCGGCCACATCGTCGATCACCTGAACACGGTGATCTCGGGCAAGCTGTGGAAGAGCCTGTCCGACGAAGACAAGAAGATCTTCGCCGAGGTCTCGCAGCAGGCGGCCGAAAAGGCGTCGGCCGAAGTGGCCGCCAGCGAAAAGAAGATGGTTGAAGTGTTCAAGAAACGCGGTCTGAACGTGGCCGAAGTCAACATCGACGACTTCCGCAAGACCGTGCTGGAGAAGGTGCCGTTCGAGCAGTACGGCTATCAGAAATCGGATTGGGAAAAGATCCAGGCGGTGAAGTAAGTCCGGGTAGGCCCCCGGTAAGCGCCCGCGTGGGCGGGCCTTGCCGGCCCGCCCCACCTTACCCATTCCGATCAGGGGAACGTCATGCACTCCAACGCGAAAGCGGCGCCGATGGCGGCCGTAAGCCACGGCCCGACGCCGCCGCACAGCCACGCAACGTCATCTTCCGGCCCGCACCAGACCAGCGTGGACGACATCGTCCATAGCTTCGAAGAGGCCGACCAGCACGAAGTCAGCCTGGCAGGCTATCAGCCGGAAGACTGGATCTGCCTGGGCATTTTCTGGGTAATGTCCGGCCTGGTCTTCCTGCAATTTTTTTCCCGCTACGTGTTGAACGATTCCTTCGCGTGGACCGAGGAATTGGCGGTGTACTGCCTGATCGGCGTGGTGTTCCTGGGCGCCGCCATGTGCGTGCGCGCCTGCCGCCACATTCAGGTCGACTTCCTTTACCGCTACCTGCCCAAGCCGGTGGGGCGCGTGCTGGCCACCGTCATCGACATCCTGCGCACCGTGTTCTTCGGCTATGCCGTGTGGCTCACGTATCGCTACATCGTGCTGGTGGGCGACGAGCCCATGACCACGCTGTTCTGGAACAAGTCCTATGTGTACTGGCTGGCCCTGGCGGGCTTTGCCATGATGTTCGTGCGGTCGATGCAGGTGTCCGTGCAGAACTGGCGACAAGGCTATTCCATCCTGGAAAATCCCGCGGCCTACGAGTCGCAGGATTGATCCGACACGCCGGGGCTTGGCCCCTATGACGTTGCAGTGCCTTTCCAGGAGCATGCCATGGGCACATTGATTGGAACCTTTCTGCTGTTGATGATTCTGGGCCTGCCGGTGGCGGTGTCCATGGCGGGCGCGTCGCTGTTGTTCGTGCTGATCTCGGGCAGCGTGCCCGACGTGGTGGTGGCGCAGCGCATGATCGCCGGCGTGGAGTCGTTTCCGCTGCTGGCCGTGCCGTTCTTCATCCTGGCCGGCAACCTGATGAACATTGCCGGCATCACCGGCCGCATCTACAACTTCGCGGTGGCGCTGGTGGGCTGGATGCGCGGCGGGTTGGGGCAGGTCAACATCATCGGCTCGGTCGTCTTCGCCGGCATGTCGGGCACCGCCATCGCCGACGCGGCGGGCCTGGGCACCATCGAAATCAAGGCCATGAAAGACCATGGCTACGAAACCGAATTCGCCGTGGGCGTCACCGCCGCGTCGGCCACGCTGGGCCCCATCATTCCGCCGTCCTTGCCGTTTGTCATCTACGGCATGATGGCCAACGTGTCGATTGGGTCGCTGTTCCTGGCGGGCCTGATTCCGGGCGCCGTGTTGACGATATTGATGATGCTGACCGTGGCGTACTACGCGCGCCGCAACAACTGGGGCGGCGACGTCGCCTTCAACTGGAAGCGGTTGGCCGGCGCCGGGCTGGAAGTGCTGATCGTGCTGGCGTTTCCTTTTTCGATCTGGCTGATGACGCTGGCCGGCGTGTCGCCCAACGTGGCCACCGGAATTTCATTCGTGGCATTGCTGGTGCTGGACTGGCGCTTCAACTTTTCGGCGGTGATGGCGTTGATGGCGCCCGTGATCCTGATCGGCGGCATGACGCTGGGCTGGTTCACGCCTACCGAAGCGGCCGTGGCGGCGGTGATCTGGGCGCTGTTCCTGGGCCTGGTGCGCTACCGCTCGATGACGCTGCGCACGCTGGCCAAGGCCACCTTCGACACCATCGAGACCACGGCGTCCGTGCTGTTCATCGTGACGGCCGCGTCGGTGTTTGCATGGTTGCTGACGACCACGCAAGCGGCGCAGGCGCTGACCGACGCCATCCTCAGCGTGACGCAGAACAAGTGGGTGTTCCTGCTGATGGCCAACGTGTTGATCCTGATCGTGGGCTGCTTCATCGACACCATCGCCGCCATCACGATCCTGGTGCCCATCCTGCTGCCCATCGTGCTCAAGCTGGGCATCGACCCGATTCACTTCGGTTTGATCATGACGCTGAACCTGATGATCGGCTTGCTGCATCCACCCATGGGCATGGTGCTGTTCGTGCTGGCGCGCGTGGCGCGGCTGTCCGTTGAACGCACCACCATGGCCATCCTGCCGTGGCTGGTGCCGCTGTTCGTGGCGCTGATCGCCATTACCTACATCCCCCAGATCACCCTGTGGCTGCCCACCGCAATGGGCATGGCCGGCAAATAAAAAAGGACGCACTCATGTCGGAAAGACTGCAAGGCAAGACCGCCATCGTCACCGCCGCCGGCCAGGGCATCGGCCGCGCCGTGGCCGAGGCGTTTGTGCGAGAAGGCGCCAACGTGCTGGCCGTGGACATCAACGCGGCCGCGCTACAGACGCTGTCGGGCTGCCGCACGCAGGTGGTGGACGTGACCGACGGACGCGCCATCACCGCGCTGGCGCAAGACGCGGGGCCGGTCAACGTGTTGTTCAACGGCGCGGGCTTCGTGCACGCCGGCACCATCCTGGACTGCGACGAGGACGCGTGGGACTTTTCATTCAACCTGAACGTGCGGTCCATGTACCGGCTGATCCGCGCGTGCCTGCCGGGCATGCTGGCGCGCGGCGGCGGTTCCATCGTGAACATGGCGTCGGTGGCCGGCAGCATCAAGGGCGCGCCCAACCGCTGTGCGTACGGCGCCACCAAGGCCGCCGTCATCGGGCTGACCAAGGCGGTGGCGGCCGACTTCGTGGCGCAAGGCATCCGCTGCAATGCCATCTGCCCGGGCACCGTCGAATCGCCGTCGTTGCGCCAGCGCATTGAAGCGCAGGCCGCGGCTAGCGGGCAGACGATTGCCGCCGTGCAGGCCGCGTTCACCGCCCGCCAACCCATGGGCCGCATCGGCCGTACGGATGAAATCGCCGCGTTGGCGGTGTATCTTGCCAGCGACGAATCCGCCTTCACCACGGGCACCACCCAGGTGATCGACGGCGGCTGGACGAACTGAAGCTTTCCCTATTTCCTCTTTCCTATTTCCTATTTCTATTTCCTATTTCCATTTCCTATTTCCATTTCCGCAACAAGGAACCGATATGAAACTGATGCGCCATGGCCCCAAGGGCTCTGAAAAGCCCGGTCTGATCGACAACCAGGGCAAGGTGCGAGACCTGTCCTCCGTATTGCCCGACATCACCGCGCAAACGCTGACGTCCGCGCGCCTGGCCGAACTGCGCGCGCTGGACGCGTCCACGCTGCCGCTGGTGGCCAACCCGGGCCGCATCGCGCCGCCCTGGAGCGGCATGGGCAAGTTCATCTGCATCGGCCTGAACTACGCCGACCACGCCGCCGAATCGGGCCTGCCCGTGCCGGCCGAGCCCGTCATCTTCATGAAGCCCACGTCCGCCGTCGTCGGTCCCAACGACCCCGTCGTGCTGCCGCAGGATTCCGTCAAGACCGATTGGGAAGTCGAGCTGGGCGTGGTCATCGGCGAAAAGGCGCGCTACGTCAGCGAGGCCGACGCCATGAAGCACGTGGCCGGCTATTGCGTGGTCAACGACGTGTCCGAACGCGAATACCAGATCGAACGCGGCGGCACCTGGGACAAGGGCAAGGGCTGCGACACCTTTGGCCCCATCGGCCCTTGGCTGGCCACCGCAGACGAAATCCCCAACCCGCAAGACCTGGAGATGTGGCTGGAAGTGAACGGCAAGCGCTATCAGAACGGCAGCACGCGCACCATGGTGTTTGGCGTGGCGCAGCTGGTGGCGTATGTCAGCCGCTTCATGACGCTGTATCCGGGCGACCTGATCAGCACCGGTACGCCGCCCGGCGTGGGCATGGGGCAAAAGCCCGCGCCCGTGTACCTGAAGGCGGGCGACGACATCAAGCTGGGCATCGCCGGCCTGGGCGAGCAGCGCCAGCGCGTGCATGCCTGGGACCCGGCCTTGATCGACGGCTGATCGCTCGCCCGCCCCGCACCCCTTACTTTCCGGAGTCTTCATGTCCCACAACGATACGGCCGTCATACGCATCCACCCGGCGGATAACGTGGTGATCGCCCGGCGCCAGCTGGTCAGCGGCACGCGGCTGGAAAGCGAAGGGGTGACGGTGCAAGGGCTGGTGCCGCCCGGCCACAAGGTGGCCGTACGCGCCATCGCGGCGGGCGAGCCGGTGCGCCGGTACAACCAGATCATCGGCGTGGCGCGCCAGCCCATTGCGGCCGGGCAGCACGTCCACACGCAGAACCTGGAATTCTCGGCGTTTCAGCGCGACTACGCCGTGGGGCAGGGCGCACACCCCACCGAGTACGTGGCCGAACCCGCCACCTTCGATGGCATCGTGCGCGCCGACGGCCGCATCGCCACGCGCAATTACATCGGCATCCTGACCAGCGTGAACTGTTCGGCCACGGTGGCGCGCGCCATCGCCGACCACTTCCGCCGCGACATCCATCCCGATGCGCTGGCCGCCTGTCCGAACGTGGACGGCGTGGTGGCGCTGACGCACGGCGCGGGCTGCGCCACCGGCAGCGAGGGCGAACCCTTGAAGGTGCTGCGCCGGACCCTGGGCGGCTATGCACGCCATGCCAACTTCGGCGGGCTGATGGTGGTGGGGCTGGGCTGTGAAAC
Organism: Achromobacter sp. B7; assembly: GCF_003600685.1. NCBI lineage: Bacteria > Pseudomonadati > Pseudomonadota > Betaproteobacteria > Burkholderiales > Alcaligenaceae > Achromobacter > Achromobacter sp. B7. The sequence goes on along the minus strand of NZ_CP032084.1, from coordinate 5,250,503 downwards.
CAACCAGATCGGCGGCCTGATGGAACAAGAGGGCCTGCGTGAAAGCGGCCTGCTGCACACCTTCAATATTCAGGACACAGGCGGCACGCGCAAGACGGTGGCGCGCGGCATCGAACTGGTGGAACGTATGCTGGAGCAGGCCAACCAGGTGCAGCGCCAGCCCGTGCCGGCCAGCCATCTGACGGTGGGCCTGCAATGCGGCGGCTCCGACGGCTATTCGGGCATCAGCGCCAACCCCGCGCTGGGCGCCGCGGTGGATCTGCTGGTGCGCCACGGCGGCACCGCCATCCTGTCGGAAACGCCCGAGATCTACGGGGGCGAACACTTGCTGACGCGTCGCGCGCAAACCCCGGCCGTGGCCGACAAACTGCTGGCGCGCGTGCGCTGGTGGGAAGACTACTGCGCCCGCAATGATGCCGAGATGGACAACAACCCGTCGGCCGGCAACAAGGCGGGCGGGCTGACGACCATTCTGGAAAAGTCGTTGGGCGCCATCGCTAAAAGCGGCACCACCAACCTGACCGACGTGTTCGAATACGCCGAGCCCGTGCGCTCGCGCGGGCTGGTGTTCATGGACACCCCGGGCTATGACCCCGTATCGGCCACCGGCCAAGTCGCGGGCGGCGCCAACCTGATCTGCTTTACCACCGGGCGCGGCTCGGCGTATGGCTGCGCGCCCGCGCCGTCGTTAAAGCTGTCGACCAACACCGCGTTGTGGCAGCGCCAGTCCGACGATATCGACATCAATTGCGGCGAAGTGGTGGACGGCGCGCAAAGCGTGGCGCAGATGGGCGAACGCATCTTCCAGCTGATGCTGCAAACCGCTTCGGGGCGGCGCACCCGCAGCGAAGAACACGGCTATGGCCAGAACGAATTCGTGCCGTGGCAGCTGGGCGCGGTGATGTAGGCGAACGGCCCGCGGATACCGGCGACGAGGATCATGATGATGGGGTGTTGCATTTTGTCACTGTCCGGGCATCGAACAATTCTGTGTCTGGGGATATCCTCACCCGCGCGCCGACTGGCCGGTCATCCGACAGGTGCATGGCGCCTTCCGCCCCTGGTCAACCATGCTTGAGCGTTTGAATACGGAGTCGTTGCCGCGTCTGCCCGCAGACGTGGAGAAACCCATCTATGACCGCAGCCGGCTCACGCCCGGCATCGTGCATCTGGGCTTGGGCGCCTTTCATCGCGCGCATCAGGCGGTGATGACGGACCTGGCCATGGAGGCCAGCGGCGATCTTAGCTGGGGCATTCTGGGCGTGTCGTTGCGCCGGCCCGACACGCGCGATGCGCTGACGCCCCAAGACGGCTTGTACACGTTGGCCCTGCGCGACGGCGGCTTCGACGGCCAGGCGCGCGAGCAACTGCGCGTGGTGGGCTCGGTGCTGCGCGTGATGGTGGCCGAAGAAGACCCCAACGCCGTGCTTGAGCGGATTGCGTATCCGCAGACCCGCATCGTCAGCCTGACCGTGACCGAAAAGGGCTACAGCCACGAGCCGGCCACGGGCCATCTGCGCTGGGACGATCCCGACATCCTGCACGACCTTGAAAACCCGCATCGTCCGCGCAGCACCATCGGCATTCTGGTCCATGGCCTGGCGCTGCGCCGCGAGCGCGGCTTGCCGCCCGTCACGCTGATGTCGTGCGACAACCTGCGCGGCAACGGCGACCTGCTGCGCAACCTGGTGCTGGCCTTTGCGCTGCGCGTGGACGTCGCGCTGACCGGCTGGATCGACAAGCACTGCACCTTTCCCAATTCCATGGTGGACCGCATCGTGCCGGGCACGGATGACGATGACCGTCGGCGCATCGCGGACAAGCTCGGCGTGCAAGACGCCTGGCCCGTGGTGGGCGAGCCCTATCTGAATTGGGTGATCGAAGACAAGTTCGCCGCCGGCCGTCCGGCTTGGGAAACGCAGGGCGGCGCCACCTTCGTGCGTAACGCCGCGCCCTACGAACGCTTGAAGCTGCGAATGGTGAACGGCCCGCATTCCGTTTTCGCCTACCTGGGCGCGCTGCTGGGGCACCGGACGATCAGCGAGTCCGTGCAGACGCCCGCGCTGCATGCGTTCGTGGATGCCATGATGCGGCTGGAAATCGCGCCTACGTTGAAGGGCATTCCGGACGGCGGGCTGGAGGAATACCGCCGCCGCTTCCTGGAACGGGTCGCCAACCCCGCGCTGCCGCATCCGATCCCGCAAGTGGCGATGGACGGCTCGCAAAAAATCCCGCAGCGGCTGCTGGAAACCATACGCGACCGCTTGCGCGCGGGCGACGACATCCAGCGCCTATCCCTGGCAGTGGCCGCGTGGCTGCATTATCTGCGTGGCGAGGACGAGCAAGGCGGGCGCTACGCCATCGACGACCCGCTGGCCGCGCGGCTTGCCAAGCTGCTGTCGCGCGCCGAGGTCGCCGCCCGCGCGTCCGCGCCCGCGCAATCGGCGCACCGCCGCGCGATGGTGCTGGCGGGATACAAGCCGGTGTTCGGCAACCTGGGCCGCGTGCCCGACTTCGTGGCCGCGCTAAGCACGCATCTGGAAAACCTGCGCCAGCATGGCGTGCTGTACGCCGTGCAAGCCGCTACCTGAGGAGAGCGCCGCATGTCTGGGCAAAGCCGAGTGGATGCCGATGAATGGGAACGCTGGGGCAGCGCCTGCCTGCACGCACAAGGTTTCAGCGATGAAGACGCGCGCAGCCTGGTGGCCAGCTTGGCGCAGACCAGTTTGTGGGGCATTGATTCGCACGGCATCGCCCGGCTGCCGCACTACCTGAACCGTGTCGCGCACGGCTCGATCGTGCCGCGCCCCGCCATTCGCATCGACCGGACCGGGCCCGGCACGGCGCAGCTGCACGGCGGGCAAGGGCAGGGCATCATCGTGGCGCACCGGGCCAACGCGCTGGCCATTGAGCTGGCGGGCGAAGCGGGCATCGCCGCCGTGGGCGTCAGCGATTCTTCGCATTGCGGCGCCGTCGGCTTGTACAGCCGCGCGGCGGCACGGCAAGGTTTGATCGGCATTGCGTTCACCCATTCGGATTCGATTGCCGCGCCGCATGGCGGCCATCAGCCGTTCTTTGGCACCAACCCGATATCGCTGGCGTTTCCGCGCGCAGGCGCGCAGCCCTTGTGTCTGGACATGGCAACCACCGCCATTCCGTGGAACCGCGTCATGAACGCGCGCCGCGATGGCGTGGCGTTGCCGCCCGGGGTGGCGCTTGATGCCGCCGGGCGGGATTGCACGGACGCAGACGCCGTGCGCGCCCTGCGGCCGTTGGGCGGCGAAGAATACGGCTACAAGGGCTACGGCCTGGCGATGATGATCGAGCTGCTGTGCGGCCCGTTGAACGGCAACCCGTTCGGCCCGCATATCTCGCCCATGTATGAACAATTGCAGCGCCCGCGCGAGCTGGGTGCGTTCTTTATCGTGATCGATCCGGATCGCTTCGCGGGCGGCGCGGCGCTGGCGGGCGTGGTGGCGGCAATGGCGATGGAACTCTCGGCGCAACCGGGCGCGCCGCGCATGCCGGGCGACCCTGAAGCGGCGGCCGAGGCCGCGCGCCGGCAAGACGGCATTCCCGTGCCGCCCGCCTTGTGGGCGCAGATGCAGGATTGGAGCCTGCGCCTGGGCGTGCCGCTGCCCGCGCAACGTGTCTGAGCAAGCGGACCTACACCCCCAGGTACTGCAACAGCCGGGGCTCGTCATCCAGAAACGCTTGCGATGATCCCGTCCACGCCACGCGCCCCTTTTCGACAATGGCGTGATGGTCGGCGGTGGCCAGCAGCGGCTCCAGGTTCTTGTCGATGCACAGCACGGCCAGCCCGGTCTGCTTCAGGCTGTCCAGCGCCTGCCAGATTTCTTCGCGCACCACGGGCGCCAGCCCTTCGGTGGCTTCATCGAGAATCAGCAAGCGCGGGTTGGTCAACAGCGCCCGCCCGATTGCCAGCATCTGTTGTTCGCCGCCGGACAAATGGCTGCCCAGATGCCGCGCGCGTTCGGCCAAGCGCGGAAACAGCGCGTACACGCGGTCCAACGACCACGGTTGCGCCAGGCCCTGGCGGTTGTGCGCGGTGGCAATCAGGTTTTCGCGCACGGACAAGTTCGGGAAGATATGCCGCCCTTCGGGCACCAGTCCGATGCCGCATTGCGCCACCTTGTAGGACGGCAGCCGGCTGATGTCCTGGCCATCAAAAACAATGCTGCCCGTGGTGGCGCGCGCCAGGCCCATCACGGTTTTCACGGTGGTGGACTTGCCCATGCCGTTGCGGCCCAGCAGCGTCACGAATTGGCCCGGCCCAATGTCCAGGTCGATGCCGAACAGTGCCTGGCTGGCGCCATAGTGCGCCGTCACGCCGCGCAGCGATAGCAGGGGGCTCATGCGGCGGCCTCCTGCTTGCGGCGGGCGCTGGCGCGTTCGCTGCCCAGATAGCATTCGCGCACGTGCGGGTCGTTGCGGATCTGGTCGGCCGTGCCGCAAGCCAGCGCGCTGCCGTAGACCAGTACCGTAATGCGGTCTGACAGCGCGAAGACGGCTTGCATATCGTGTTCCACCAGCAAGATCGTGTAGCGGCCGCGCAGCTGCAATAGCAGGCGCGTCATGGCTTCGGATTCGTGTTGGCTCATGCCCGCCATGGGCTCGTCCAGCAACAGCAGCGACGGCTGGCACGCCAGCACCATCGCCAACTCCAGTTGCCGCAGTTCGCCATGCGCAAGCTCGGCTGCCGGGGTGTTGGCGCGGGCCGATAAGCCGGCCAGCGCCAGCGCGTCGCGGGCCGGCTCCGTCAGCGCGGGCGTGCCCAGCACGGGCTTGAAGAATCGAAAACTGTGGCCACGCCGCGCCTGCACTGCCATCGCCACGTTCTCCAAAGCGGTGAACGGCTTGAACACCGAGGTGATCTGATACGAGCGGGCCAGGCCATGGCGCACCCGCGTGTGCACGGGCATGCGGGTAATGTCGCGGTTATCCAGCAGCACGCGCCCGGCATCGGGGCGAAGTTCGCCGCTAAGTTGGCCGATCAGCGTGGTCTTGCCCGCGCCGTTCGGGCCGATCACCGCATGCAATTCGCCCGCTTGCACGTCCAGCGACAAGTTGTCCGTGACCGTCAGTCCGCCATAACGCTTGACCAGGTTTTCAACACGCAAGGCGCTCATTGCGGTTCTCCGGAAGGCTGGCCCAGCGGCGCGGCGGGGTGGCGACGCCAGGGCGTGTCGGGCAAGCTGCCATACACGCCGCGCCGCGACACGAGCACCACGCCCACGATCAACAGCCCCATGATCAGCATCCAATGCCCGGTCAACAGCTTCAGCCCTTCTTCCAACAGCAGGAAGGCCAGCGCGCCGACAACGGGGCCGAACAGCGTGCCGATGCCGCCCAGCACCACCATCACAATCAATTCGCCCGACGTGGTCCATGCCAGATAGGACGGCGATACGTACATCGTGAGGTTGGCCAGCAGCACGCCCGCCACGCCGCAGATCATGGCCGACAACACGTAAGCGGCCAGCCGGTAGCGCAGCGTGGGAAAGCCCAGCGCGCGCATGCGCCGTTCGTTGGCCTGGCAGCCGCGCAACGCCATGCCGAACGGCGCGTGGATCAGCCGATGCATCAGCGCCAGCACCAACACCAGCACGCCGAAAGCCGCGTAGTACAGCGCCAGCGGCGTATCCAGCCGGAACGCACCGAAGTCACTGCCCGCAAACAAGGACATGCCGTCGTCGCCGCCAAAGCCGTCCAGCCCTGTGGCCAGAAAGTAGAACATCTGCGCGAACGCCAGCGTAATCGTGATGAAGGCGATGCCCGAGGTGCGCATCACGACGAACCCGCTGACCAAGCCCACCACGGCGCACGCGCCCAGCGCTCCCGCCAGATGCAGCCAGCCGCTTTCGATACCGTAGTGCGACATCACCCCCACCGAATACGCGCCCAGGCCCAGGTACAACGCATGGCCAAAGCTGACCATGCCGCCAAAGCCCAGCAACAGGTTCAGGGCCAGCGCCGCCACGCCGTACACCAGCACGCGGCCGAACAAGGCCAGTAGGAAAGGTTCACCCTGCCAGTGGGCATACACCGGCACCAAGGCCAGCAGCACCAGCAAGGCGGCGGCAACCAGAAAGCGCGCGGACGGAATGTGCATGCGATGCCCCTTATCCATGCTTGACGGGAAACAGGCCCTGCGGCCGCATGGCCAGCACCAGCGCCATCACCACGTAGATCAGCATGGACGCAATGGCGGGCCCGGCGGCATTGGCCGCGGCGGGCGGTAGCGTGGCGCGCAACAAGGTGGGCAGCAGCGCGCGGCCCAGCGTGTCGATCAGCCCCACCATCAACGCCGCCAGAAACGCGCCGCGCACCGAGCCGATGCCGCCGATCACGATCACCACCAGCGTCAGGATCAGGATGGGTTCGCCCATGCCCGTCTGCGCCGACAGGATCGGGCCTGCCATCAAGCCCGCCAGCCCGGCCAGCACCGCGCCCAGCACAAACAGCAAGGTGTTCAGCCGCGCAATGTTCACCCCCAGCGCGCCCACCATCATGCGGTCGGTGGAACCCGCGCGGATCAACATGCCCAGCCGCGTGCGGTGGATCAGCACATAGCAGCCGCCGGCCACCAGCAAGCCCACCACGATGATCAAAAAGCGGTACAGCGGATAGGTCACGCCCAGGATGTCGATGGTGCCCGACAGCCACGACGGCAGCCCCATGCTGATGGGCGCGGGCCCCCAGATGATGCGGGTCAGCTCATTGAAGAACAGGATGAAGCCGAAGGTGGCCAGCACCTGGTCAAGGTGGTCGCGGGGATACAGCCGCGCCAGCGCGATGCGGTCCAGCAGCAGGCCCAGCGCCGCCATGCCTGCGATGACGGCGGCGCCGGCCAGCAGAAACGACCCGGTGTGGCGGAACACGGTGGCCGCGATGAACGCGCCCATCATGTACAGCGACCCGTGCGCCAGGTTGATGAAGTTCATGATGCCGAACACCAGCGTCAGGCCAGCGGCCAGCAGAAACAGCAGGATGCCAAGCTGCAAGCCGTTCAAGGCCTGCACAAGCAGCAGCGTCGCGGACATGGTTGTCACCTTTGGCGCGGGGCCGGCGCGGCCCTGCGCATCACTTCATTACGCATTGCGCGGCGTACTGGTCGGACACTTTGGACAGGTCCGCGAAGATGGGGCCCTTGTTCACGAACGCCACCTTGCCGTCCGCACCGGCCTGCACGTCGGCACGGAAAAATCCGGCCACCGGAAAGTGATTGGGCTGATAGCGGAATTCCCCCCGCACCGAAGCAAAGTCGGCCGCTTCCAGCGCCTTGCGCAACGCGTCCTTATCGTCGACCTTGCCGCCCGTTTTCTTTAACGCCGAGCCGATCAGTTGCGCCGCGTCGAACGATTGCGCCGCATAGCTGGACGGTTCGCGTCCGTACTTCTGGCGAAACGCGGCGGCAAACGCCTTGTTGGCGGCGTTGTCCAGGTCCGGCGAATACGGCACGTTGGTCACGGCGCCCAGCGCATCCTGTTGCAGCGCGGGCAGCGTGGCACCGTCGATGGTGTCCACCGACAACAGCGGTATCTTGCCGAACAGCCCGGCCTGCCGGTACTGCTTGATGAAATTCACGCCCATGCCGCCAGGAAAGAACACATACGCCGCGTCCGGCTTGGCGTCGGCCAGCGCCGCCAGCTCTACCGAGTAGTCGGGCTGGTTGACCTGGGTGAAGACCTCGTTGGCAATCTGGCCTTTGTAGAAGCGCTTGAAACCGGCCATCGCGTCCTTGCCCGCCTGGTAGTTGGGGGCAAGCAGGTAGACCTTCTTGAACCCCATCTGGTTGGCCATTTCGCCGCTGCCTTCATGGCGCTGCGTGTTGTTCCAGGACGTGGAAAAGAAATAGGGCGAACAGTCCTTGCCCGCCAGGTTGGTTGGCCCCGCGTTGGACCCCACCAGGAACACGCCCGCGCTGGTCACCGGCCGTACCACGGCCAGCATCACGTTGGAATACACCACGCCGGTAATGATCGGCACCTTGTCGCTTTGCACCAGCTTGCGCGCGGCCTGCACGCCCACCTCGGGCTTGAACTGGTCGTCTTCCTTGATGACCTGCACCGGCACGCCGCCCAGCTTGCCGCCGCCCTGGTCCACGGCCAGCATGAAACCGTCCAGCTGGTCCTGTCCCAGCACGGAGCCGGGGCCGGTCAATGTGGTCAACAAACCAATCTTCACGTCGGCCATCGCGGCGCTCGACAGGGCCAGGCCCAGGGCCGCGGCGGCGGCCAGTGTGGTGGTGCGTTTCATGTTTTTTCCCTTGAGTTGCCGTGTGTCACGGTCGTGGTCTCTTGCCCCGCGCAGGGGTTACGGCTGCAATCCAAAAAACGTCATCGTGTTGCGAAACAGGATCTTTTGCTGCACCTCGGGCGCGAGTTCCGCGTGCGCCACCAGGCGGCCCACTTCCTGTTCGCCCAGCGGGTAGGGGTAGTCGGAACCCAGCAGCACGCGGTCTTCGCCCATCACGTCAATCAACAGGCGCAGTGAACGCGGGTCGAACACGGCGCTGTCGGTGTAGAAGCGGTCGGTATAGGAAGAGGGCAGGCGCGGGCAGTCTTGCCGGATGATGTCGCGGTGCCGCCAGGCGTTGTCCACGCGGCCCAGCAGGTACGCGAAGCTGCCGCCGCCGTGCGCGAAGCACAGCTTCAGGCTGCGCGGAATGCGCTCGAAGGCGCCGGACAAAATCAACGACAGAATGCCCAACTGCGTTTCGGCGGGCATGGCCACCAGCCAGGGCAGCATCCACTTCTTCATGCGGCCATCGGTCATCATGTCCCACGGATGCACCAGCACCGGGATGTCGTGGTTGGCGCAGTGGATAAGGAATTGCACCAGCGTGTCGTCATCCAGGTCGCGCGGGCCGACGTGGTTGCCGATCTGTACACCCAGGTGGCCGGCGGCGCGTGCGCGGGACGCTTCTTTGCAAGCCAGGTCCAGGTCTTGCAGCGGCACCTGCGCCAGCGCTTTCAGGCGCGCGGGCGCATGGGCGCAGTGTTCCAGCGCCAGGTCGTTCATGCGGGCCGCCCAGTCGGCGGCAAGTTGCCCGGGGTAGGTGTAGCCGAACATGATCGGCGTGGCGCACAGGATCTGCACGTCCACGCCATGCCGATCCATCTGCTCGATGCGCAGCGCCGGGTCCCACAGCGTGGCGTCCACCGGTCGGAACTCGCGATCGCCCGCCATGATCTGGCCGGTGGCGCCGTCGGCGTCCGGGCGCAGCCAGGGCGCGTGCACGGGATCAAGCGCCGCCGCTTCCTGCCGCGTGATCGGCGGAAAGAAATGGGCGTGCATGTCGATTTTCTGAATCATGGATAACGGCTTCGCAAGAGTTGGGGTGCTAGGCGGGCACGGCTTGTCCGGCGGGCGCGTGGCCTTTGCCGGGATGGACCTGGCCACAGCCGGGGCAGGTGCGCTTGTCGGTGCTGTCGTAGAACGCCTGGAATAGCGGTGGCAGGTCGGTGACGATGCTTTTCAACTGCACTTGAACCCGGTGCACCAGGTGGCCGCAATGCGGGCAATACCATTCAAAGCCATCCAGCAGGCCCACGGGGCGCTGGCGTTCAATGACCAGGCAGGCGCTGTCGGCTTCGGGGCGTTGCGGCGAATGGCGTACATGCGGCGGCAACAGGAAGATGTCGCCTTCCTTCAAGTCCACACGTTCGGGCTTGCCGTCTACCCACAGCGACAACCAGGCGTTGCCGCGAAATTGGTAGAAGAATTCTTCCAGCGGGTCGTCGTGATAATCGGTGCGGTGGTTGGGGCCGCCGACCACGGTGACGATGAAGTCGGCGTCTTGCCAGATCTGCTGATTGCCCACGGGCGGCTTGAGCAGATGCGCGTGATCGTCGATCCAGCGCTGGAAATTCAACGGCGGGCCGTAGGCGGGCATGAAGATCTCCGGGGGAGGCTTGGTTTGATGAAGTCTAGGGGGCGAGCGCGCCGAGGGAATAATAGAAATTGCGCGGTTGGATATGCGGCTTATCTATCGCGGGGTTTCCCGTAGGGAAACGGGCGCGCCTGGCCTGCGCACGTTATCCGCGCGATATTCGCGCGTTATGCGCGGCGGGCCGATGCCGGTTCGCGCTGCGCCGTGATGGCTTGCAGGTACTGCACCAGCCGCTGGCAAGCGGGCGTCATCGGACGATCGGCGCGCACGGAATAACCCACGTCGCCAAAGTCTCCGAACACCGTCGTAGGCAGGCGCGCCAGCAAGCCCATGGACAGGAACTGCGCTGCCGCGTCGTAGGGAATCAGCGCCAGCGCGTCGCTGTGCATCAGAATGCCGATGTTGGTCAGCAGCGATAGGGATTCCACGTGGCGCGCGGGCAGGCGCAGGCCCGCGTCGAAAAACGTGCGCTCAACCGAAGCGCGCAGGGGCGAGGTGGGCGCGGGCAGAATCCAGATGTGGTCGGCAAGGTCCGCCAGCGTGACCTCTTGCGCGGCGGCCATGGGATGCTGCGCGCCGACCACCAGGCACAGCGCTTCGCGATAAAGCTTGTGATGGTCGACCGCCACGCCCGATATCGACGCCATGTCGGCGCCGGGCAACCTGCCCACGACGATGTCAACGTCGCCCGTGGCCAGCGCGGGCAGCAACTGGGCCGACGGCCCTTCGCGCACGGTGACCTGGATGCCCGGGTGGTCGGTCATCATGCGGGCAATGGCTTCGGGCAGCAGCTTGGCGGACGCGGCGATCAGCGTGCCCACCACCACGTGGCCGCTGGCGCCGCCCAGTACCGCGTCGATGTCGTCGGCCATGTATCGCACCTCGGCCAACATGGCATGCACGCGGCGCCCCAGCACCAGGGCAAGCTCCGTGGGCGTAACGCCCCGGTTCGACCGTTCGAACAAGGTCGCGCCAAAGAAGGCTTCCAGGTCGTGGATGGCCTTGGTGACGGTGGGCTGGGTCAGATGCAGTTCGCTGGCCGCGCGCGACAGCGACCGGCGCGCCAGCACGCGTTCAAAGATCTGCAATTGATGCAGCTTCAGCTTATGGCTGAGCGCATTGGGCGTGATGCGGAAGTTCGACATGCTTGGAGGCGCCCGCCTTGATTGAAATCAGCAAGTGCGGGTGCGGCAACGGATGCACCGCAGCGCGTGTGCGGGCGGGGCCATCAGCGTCGAAGAACTCGCGGTAGACGCGATTGTATCTACCGGTCTAGGGTTGTGGGGGTGCCGCCTGGGCCGGGTCCGACACGGCAGGCTTTGCGGCATCGCCGAAGCGCAGCGCGAATTGCCGCGTGAACACCGCGCCAAAGAAGAAGATCTGCGCGGAATAGTAGATCCACAGCAGCAGGGCGATCAGCGAACCCGCCGCGCCATAGGCCGACACGGCCGCGCCCCGGCTCAGGTACAGCCCGATGCCCCATTTGCCCACCAGGAACAGCGCGGCCGTCACGATGGCGCCGGGGATCACGTCGCGCCAGGATATCTTTGCGCTGGGCAGCAACTTGAAGATCACCGCAAACAGCGCGACCACCACCGAAAACGAAAACAGCGTCGATGCCCAATCCACCACCCTGGCGACGGTGGACGCCATCCACAGATCGCCATACAGCTTTTGCGCAGCGCCCAGCGCGGCATTCACCGTCAACGACACCAACAGGAACAGCGCCAGCACCAGCACGAGGCCAAACGACAGCATGCGGCTGCGCACCATGCCCTGGATGCCGCCCTTCTGGTTGGCGGGCACTTCCCACAAATCGTCCAGGCTGGCCTTCAGTTCGGCAAAGGCGGTGGTGGCGCTGAAGATCAGCACAAAAATGGAAATCAGCGCGGCGATCCACCCGCCGCCGGATTCATGCGCGCTGGCCAACACCGTCTGGATGACTTCCGCGCCGCGTTCGCCGGTCAGGTCGCGCATCTGCAAGAAAAGCTCTGACCGTACCGCGTCTTCGCCATAGAACGCGCCGGCCACGGCGATCACCAGGATCAGCATCGGCGCCAATGAAAACACCATGTACAACGCCAGCGCGGCGCCCTTGCTGGAGGCGCGGTGGTTTGACCACTGGTTGGCGGAGTCCATCAGCAGCCCGCCGATCTCGGACGGACGCAAGGCTCGCAGGCTCTGGGGTAGGCGCATAGGGCTGGGCGGCGTGGGCGAAGGAATCTTCATTGTAGGGACGCATGCGCCTGGGGGAAACCGCGAGTTTGTGCGCAAACGTGTTCGCGCCGGGCGATAACGGGTGCGCTGGAAACAACAGGCAATGTGTGCGGTGGCCGGCCGCCGAATCCGTCGTCGGTAGCGGGCAGGAGCGCACAAAAGGATGGGCGCACAAAAAGAAAAACCCCCGGGGCGAAGGTCCGGGGGTTTTTCAGATACTGCATTCCCCGGTTTTGACGCCGGGGAGGCCGTGCAAGGAAAGCGGGACTTAGAAGTCCATGCCGCCCATGCCGCCCATGCCACCCGGCATGGCCGGAGCAGCGGGCTTGTCTTCGGCCAGTTCGACCACGGCGGCTTCAGCCGTCAGCAGCAGGCTGGCGACGGAGGCAGCGTTTTGCAGGGCGGTGCGGGTCACCTTGGTGGGATCCAGAACGCCTTGCTCGACCAGGTCGGTGTACTCGCCGGTTGCAGCGTTGTAGCCGTAGTTGCCCTTGCCGTTCAGCACGTTGCTGACCACGACGCTGGCTTCTTCGCCGGCGTTCGTGACGATGGTGCGCAGCGGCTCTTCCACAGCACGCAGGATCAGCTTGATACCGGCGTTCTGGTCAGGCGTGTCGCCCTTCAGTTCAGCAATGGCTTGCTTGGCGCGCAGCAGTGCAACACCGCCACCAGCCACAACGCCTTCTTCCACTGCGGCGCGGGTAGCGTGCAGGGCGTCTTCGACGCGAGCCTTCTTTTCCTTCATTTCGACTTCGGTGGCAGCGCCAACGCGAATCACGGCAACGCCGCCGGCCAGCTTGGCCACGCGTTCTTGCAGCTTTTCACGGTCGTAGTCGGACGTGGCTTCTTCGATCTGGATACGGACTTGCTTGACGCGAGCCTCGATCGACTTGCTGTCGCCAGCGCCGTCGATGATCGTCGTGTTTTCCTTGCCCACTTCGATGCGCTTGGCTTGGCCCAGTTCAGCCAGGCCGGCCTTTTCCAGCGACATGCCGGTTTCTTCGGAGATCACCGTGCCGCCCGTCAGGATGGCGATGTCTTCCAGCATGGCCTTGCGGCGGTCGCCGAAGCCCGGAGCCTTGACGGCGGTGGTCTTCAGGATGCCACGGATGTTGTTCACAACCAGGGTGGCCAGCGCTTCGCCTTCGACGTCTTCTGCAATGATCAGCAGGGGACGGCTCGACTTGGCAACTTGTTCCAGCACGGGCAGCAGGTCACGGATGTTGCTGATCTTCTTGTCGAAAATCAGGACAAACGGATCTTCCAGCACGGCAACTTGCTTTTCCGGGCTGTTGATGAAGTAGGGCGACAGATAGCCGCGGTCGAATTGCATGCCTTCGACGACGTCCAGCTCGTTTTCCAGCGACTTGCCGTCTTCGACGGTGATGACGCCTTCCTTGCCAACCTTGTCCATCGCGTCAGCGATGATCTGGCCGATGGAGGCATCGCTGTTGGCCGAGATCGAACCGACTTGAGCGATTTCCTTGCTGGTCGTGACCGGCTTGGATTGCTTCTTCAGTTCAGCCACGGCAGCGGCGACAGCCTTGTCGATGCCGCGCTTCAGGTCGATCGGGTTGAAACCGGCGGCAACGTACTTCAGGCCTTCCATGACGATGGCTTGAGCCAGCACGGTGGCGGTCGTGGTGCCGTCACCGGCGTTGTCGGAGGTCTTGGAGGCAACGTCCTTGACCAGTTGTGCGCCGATGTTCTCGAACTTGTCCTTCAGTTCGATTTCCTTGGCGACGGACACGCCGTCCTTGGTCACGGTCGGGGCGCCGAACGAGCGCTCCAGCACGACGTTGCGACCCTTGGGGCCCAGGGTGGTCTTAACAGCGTTGGCGAGAACATTCACGCCGCGGACGATACGCACACGGGCGTCGTCACCGAACAATACTTGCTTGGCAGCCATTTCTTAGCTTCCTTCGAAAATTCGTTTGAGGCGGGGTTTACTGAACCACGGCGAGGATTTCGTCCTCGCGGATGACGAGCAGTTCTTCGCCATCAACCTTCACGGACTGGCCGGCGTACTTGCCGAACAGAACCTTGTCGCCAGCCTTCAGGTCGACCGGCAGGATCTTGCCGTCTTCGGTCTTCTTGCCGGGGCCGACGGCCACGACTTCGCCCTGATCAGGCTTTTCAGCGGCGCTGTCGGGGATGACGATGCCCGAGGCAGTCTTGCGCTCGTTTTCGAGGCGTTTGACGATCACGCGATCGCCCAGGGGACGCAAGGCCATGAGGAACTCCTGTTTACTTGATTAAAAGTGAATGATCGGTTAGCCCCGGGAGGGCTGTTAGCACTCACCGGTGTCGAGTGCTAATTATAGGGATGATGTTGCAGGGTTCAAGGGGGGGAAGGACGGCTGTTACATATTCGGGGGTTCGGCTGGACGATGGCCAGACCAGGCCGCCAATTGTCACTCGCGTTCCACCATTTGAGATTCCGGCCCCCATGAGCCGGGCGCCGAACACTTCCCTGCTTGATCACCCAGGCGCTGCCGCCACAGAATGAACACGTGTCCATTTTGTGTTGGACGCGGTTGGAATTCTGGAGACACCATGTATATCAGCGAGCAACTGCTCAATCCTGATGAGCGCCGACTGCGCTTGTCGACTCAACTCGGCGTTCAAAGCGTCGTGCTCGACAACCGTGGCACCGAGCTCGTGTCAGCCCGCGGCGGTGTCAGCAAATGGGACGCCGCCAAGCTCGCCGCCTATCGACAATGGGTTGAAGGTTTTGGCCTGAAGCTGGATGTCTTTGCATTGGATGTGGGTTCCATTCTTCTGGATTCGATGATCGACATGGATAGCGCCAAGCGGCAGCGCGCAACCCTGGCCGACAACATCCAGAAGGCGGCGGATGCGGGCATCACTTGTCTTAAGTACAACGTCCAAATGGTAGGCATCACGCGCACGGGGTTGAAGCCCGGGCGCGGCGGCGCCCGGAACTCCGGATTTGTCTACCGGGAATACTCGCCAGAAAACGATCGCAAGCACTCCTACTGGGGCGTCGGGTATCCCAGCAATCAAGAGGAAGGCGGGTCGGAGTCGGCGCTGCTATGCGGCCAGAAGATGGCGCGTGTAGTGCCGCCGGTGACCGAGCAGGCTGGCTGGGACGCCATCGAATTCCTGGTTGAAGGCTTGGTGCCTGCGGCGGACAAGGCCGGTGTGCGGCTGGCCTGCCATCCGCACGATCCGGCGTACCCGGTCGGGGGCCTAAACGGGGTTGAGCATGTAGTCGGGTCGGCCGACGGCTTGCGCCGCTTCCTGGCCTTGTCTCCCAGCAAGAACCACGGGCTCAATTTCTGCCAGGGAACGGTTGCCGAGATGTTCAAGGAGCCCGCCAGGCACATGATCCCCGTGATCGAAGAGTTCGCCTCTACCGGCCGCATCTTCATGGTCCATTTCCGCAATATCCGGGGCGGCTACCTGGATTTTCAAGAGGTCTTTCCTGACGAGGGTGATGTCGACATGCTGGAGGCCGTGAAGGCGTACCAACGCGGAGGGTACGCCGGGCCGTTGTGTCCCGATCACGTGCCCGTCTCCGACATCGATGAAGGGCGGGAACGTTTCATGGCGTTCGCGCTGGGCTACACGCGCGGCCTGTTGCAGGCCGCCGGCGTGTGGTCGCCGCCGGGGCGCTGAATCGCCATGGCCGAAGCCAGAAAGTTGCGCAGCCAGCGGTGGCTCGCGAAGGATGATTTCCGAACCTTCAACCACCATAGCCGGTTCATGCAAATGGGCTTCGAGCGAAAAGATTGGGAAGGCAAACCGATCGTCGCCATTATCAATAGCTGGTCGGAGTTCAACCCCTGCCATATGCACTTTCGGCAGCGCGTCGATGACGTCAAACGCGGGGTCTTGCAGGCAGGCGGCTTTCCGTTGGAGATGCCCGCCATGTCGCTGAATGATGCGCTGGTCAAGCCCTCGGCGCTGCTCTACCGCAATCTGATGGCGATGGAAATCGAAGAAATGATTCGGTGCTATCCGGTTGACGCCGTGGTGCTGATGGGCGGTTGCGACAAAACGACGCCGGCGATGCTGCTTGGCGCCATCAGCGCCGGCGTGCCTGCGGTGTTCCTGCCCGCGGGTCCCATGCTGCGTGGCCATTCTCGCGGCAAGACGTTAGGCTCGGGATCGGATGCGTTCAAGTTCTGGGACGATCGCCGTGCCGGACTTATTACCCCCCATGTGATCGTGCTTCGCAATGCAGGCCGGAAGGGCGGTCCTGGCATGCCTGAATGGGGCATGATCCCCGTGCCGCTGAAGCTGGTCAGGCAAGGCGTGCGCGACATGCTGCGCATCAGCGACGCGCGCATGAGCGGCACCAGCTATGGCGCATGCGTCTTGCATGTGGCGCCCGAAGCGTATGTGGGCGGCCCGCTGGCACTGGTGCAGGCGGGCGACATCATTGCCATTGATGTGCCAGGGCGACAGATCCGGCTGGAAGTCAGCGACGACGAATTGTCTCGCAGGCGTGCGCAATGGCACGCGCCGCCCGCCCGATTCGGCAGAGGCTACGGCAAGATGTTCACCGACCACATCCTGCAAGCGGATCAAGGCTGCGACATGGATGTGCTGCTGACGCAGGCCGGCGAATGCGCCGGCGAGCCAGATATTTTTTGGGTTTCTTCCTGCTCAATTCCAGAGTCTGAGACAAAGGCACCTGATCGCCCGCGCGCCGCCTTGAGCGCGTGGAGGCGTCGGTACACACTCTGAACCTAGCACCGGGCGCGGTCCTGCGCGGTGTGCATTTCCCGCAATGCGCACGGTCTGCCCCCAACAAAAATAATCTGGAGACCTAGACATGTTGCGTGCGCGCCAGCGCTTTCTCATTCTCGCTTTGATCACGATCGTACTTGCCTTTAGCACGGGCGATCGCGCGACCTTGTCTGTCGCTGGTTCAGGCATGTCCAAGGAGCTGGGTCTGTCTCCTGTGCAGATGGGATGGTTGTTCTCGTCTTTCGCATGGGCCTATGTGCTTGCACATGTTCCTGCGGGGTGGCTGGTCGACAGGCTCGGCGCCAAGCGCACCGTACTGGGCGGCCTGGTGCTGTGGTCGGCGTGCACGATGTGCATGGGCGCCGCCGGATGGTTTGCTTCCGCGTTCGCCGCGTTGCTGGTTCTGCGCTTTCTGCTGGGCACGTTCGAGGCCCCGGTGGGTCCGGCCTCGGGCCGTGTGATCGCCGCTTGGTTTCCCGCGCAGGAGCGCGGCGTGGCCGGCGCCATCTTCAACAGTGCGCAGTATCTGTCGTTGGCCCTGTTCACGCCGTTGATGGGCTGGTTGGACCATATGTTCGGCTGGGAACATGTGTTTTCGGTCATGGGCGCGCTGGGCTTGTTGCTGGCGCTGCTGTGGTGGCGTGCCTATCAGGTTCCAACCGAACACCCCAAGCTCACCGCCCAGGAATTGGAATTGATGCGCAACGGCGGCGCACTCGTTGATCTGCCGGCCCATGGCGTGGCCCCATCCACGGACGGCGATGTGCAGCCCGATGCGGACGGCATGGTGCAGCGCACGCCCAACCTGCTTGATCTATTCCGCAGCAGGATGTTGACGGGCATTTTCCTGGCGCAGTATTGCATTACCGCCATCACCTGGTTCTTCGTGTCGTGGTTTCCGACCTATCTTGTGAAAGAGCGCGGCATGAGCATTCTGACAGCGGGATTTGTGGCGTCGTTGCCGGCCATCGCCGGCTGCGTGGGTGGCGTGCTGACGGGATTTGTGTCGGACTGGCTGCTCAAGCGCACGCAGTCACTGACGATTGCGCGCAAGGTGCCCATCACCATCGGCCTGCTGCTGACCTCGGTCATGATCGGCTGCAACTACGTTGATACCGACTGGATCGTGGTGGCGCTGATGTCGCTGGCCTTCTTTGGCAAGGGCTTCGGATCATTGGGCTGGACGGTGGTGGCCGATACTGCGCCCAAGTCGATGATCGGTTTGACTGGCGGCGTGTTCAATGCGGTCGGGAACACGGCGGGCATCACTACGCCCGTCGTGATTGGGTACATCCTGGGCACGACGGGTTCGTTCCACCAAGCCTTGGTGTTTGTGGGCTTGCACGGTGTAGTTGCCGTGGCGAGTTACTGGGTGCTGGTGGGCCGCATCCAACGCTTTGAGCCCAAGCGCAGAGCGCCGGCGTTGCGCGAGATTCACGCCCGTCCATCAAACCCGTGATGGGGTATTGGGCATCAGGCGCTGTCGCGCACGACAAGCGTGAATCCCAGGTCGTGAACGCGCTGGCCATCGTTGGATGCGCCGCGCAGGCGGCGCGCCAGCAAGTCGCCTGCGTGCTCACCCAGCGCGCGGGAATCGATTCTGATGGTTGTCAGCGCCGGGACGCTGGCGATGGCGACCGGCAGGTCTGAAAATCCGGCGACGGCAATGTTCTGGGGAACGCGCCAGCCGTGGTTTCGGGCCGCCAGCAGCGCGCCTAGCGCCAGGGTGTCGTTACCGCAAAACACACCGTCAAGACCGGGATGCGCATGCACCAATGCTTCCAGACCATGAACGCCATCCTGGATGCTGGAAGGCGGCTTGACAAGGTGCATATGAACGCTGGAGACGCCAGCTGCTGTCGCGGCTTCCCGGAACCCGCGCAAGCGCTGCGCGGAACGGGGTTCATCCGCGCCGATGAATCCCAGCTGCTGGCAGCCGCGGCCTGTCAGATGCCGGGCCATTGTGGCGCCGGCGTCCGCATTGGAAAAGCCCACCACGGTGTCAATCGGCGTATCGATCAAATCCCAGCATTCGATCACCGGTATGCCCGAACGTTGCAGCTTCGCTTGCACGGCAGGCAAATGCTGCGTGCCGGTTACGACGATGGCGTCGACGCGCCGGCCAATAAAGGCGTCAACCAATCGCTCTTCTTCATGCGGGTCGTATCGGGTCTGCCCAAGCAGCAATTGATAACCTGCTGCCGACAAGCGGGCCGACAGACCGTCCATCGTGTCGGCGAACCACGCATTGGATAGGGTGGGCACCAGGGCGCCGACAATGCGTGAACGGCGTGACGCCAGCGTGCCAGCATTCAGATTGGGCACGAATCCCAGGCGGGCGATCGCGGCCAGGACAGTGGCGCGCGTTTTGGGGGCGACGCTGTCCGGCGCATTGATCACGCGCGAGACCGTCACCCGCGCGACGCCGGCTTCGCGGGCGACGTCAGCCATCTGGACGCGGGTTGCGGCGTGCGTCATGTGCTGCTCCGTTCAATGACCTCGAAGCCAAGATCGGCGAATTTCGCGCCGGGCGCGGAGTTGCCCAAACGGGCAATCAACATCTTTCCGGCCCGTTCGCCCATCTCTGCACGGCGGATCCGGATGGTCGACAAGGCGGGAGAGGCCGCCCGGGAAATCGACAGATCGCCAAAGCCCATGATGGCAAGCCGCTCGGGGACCGGCAGGCCGTTTTGCCGGCAGGTGAACAGCAACCCTGCCGCCAGCAGGTCGTTGTTGCAGAACACCGCCGTGATGTCCGGGCGGCGTGTCAGCATCTGTTCCAGACAGGGTCCGGCCGCGTCGATCTGAACCGGAGGCGGGATGAACGCCGCTTCGATTTCAGGCAGGTCGGCGGCCAGCGCTTCTGCGCGAAAGCCTTGCAGGCGTTGCCGGGACCGCGCCTCATCGGCGCCAATGAATGCCAGCGTGCGATGACCTCGATCAATCAGATGGCGCGCGGCGGCGCGTCCTGCGCCTGCATTCGAAAACCCGACGGCCATATCGATCAGCGTGGTGTGCCCCGGGCCCGGTAGGCCCCAGGTCTGCACGACGGGCACGTTCGCGCGTTGCAGTTTCAGGCGCAGCGCTTTGGGCTGCGAAAAGCCGGTCAGCACCAAGCCGTCGACGCGGCGGCCCAGGAACGTATCCACAAGCGCTGCTTCCACCTGTTTGCTGTAGCCACTTTGGCCTAGCAACAATTGATATCCGTCTCCGGCCAGCGTATGCGTCAACGCTTCGATCGTTTCGGCAAAGACCAGGTTGGATATCGTTGGGACGATGGCGGCGACGATGCGGGAACGGTTGGAGGCCAGACTGCCCGCCATCAGGTTGGGCACATAGCCCAGCAGGGCGATTGCGCGGCGCACGGCCGCCAGCGTATCGCGAGACACCTTTTCGGGGGTATTCAAGGCGCGCGAAACAGTGACGAGTGAGACGCCCGCCTCTCGGGCGACGTCGCTCATGCGGGCATTGCCGGGTATGTGAGGCGAAAGTTCCAAAGTGTGGGACGCGAGGCGATGTCGATAAAAGGGGTGGATTGCGAAATCCGGACAGGCGTTCAAAATGAAAGCGCTTCCATAATTCTATCCATAAAAAATCGGCTACGACCGCACAGGAGACAAAGCATGAGCCGTAGATTTCTATTCACCGCGCTATGCCTGGTGGCCAGCATGGTGACACTGCCTGGCGCTGCTTGGGCGCAAGCTGACTATCCGTCGCGTCCCGTGAAAATTGTCGTGCCCTTTCCCGCTGGCGGCACCAGTGATCTGATGGGCCGCTTGATTGCCGATGTGCTCGGCCGCGAGCTCAAGCAGGCTTTCGTCGTTGAGAACAAGGGGGGCGCCGGAGGCGCCATCGGCACGGAGCAAGTGGCAAGAGCGCAGGCCGATGGCTATACGCTGCTGTTGTCGGGGATAGGCAGCAACGCCATTATTCACGGCTTCACGCCAAAGCCGTCGTATGACTCGAACAGCGACTTCGTTCATATTTCGCAATTGGCGGCCGGGCCGAATGTGCTGGTCGTGAACCCCGCCTTTTCTGCGAAGACCTTTCAGGAATTTATTGCCTGGGTTAAGGCACATCCTGGCAAATTCGACTACGGCCAGGTCAATGCGTCATCTGGTCACGTGACGACCGAATACCTGAAGCAGGTGGCGGGCCTGGACATGGTGGGCATCCCTTATAAGGGGGGAGCGCCCGCGTTGAACGATGTGCTGGCGGGCCAGATTCCCGGCATGTTCACCAATCAAGATGCGGTGTTGCCGCATGTGAAAGCGGGAAAGTTGCGGGCATTGGCCGTGACCAGCATCGAACGTAATCCGCTGTACCCCGATGTGCCGACCGTGGCCGAGTCCGGCTATCCGGGTTTCAGCGCCGTGTCGTGGACAGGGTTGTCCGCACCCAAGGGCACGCCCGCCGCTGTCGTCGCCAAGCTGGAGGCGGCGATGGTCAAGGGGTTCTCCGACCCCGCCGCGCGCGCCAAGCTCGAAGCCAGCGGCTTCGTCGTCGTGGCGTCCCGGTCGGCCGATTACAGCCGATTTGTGCAGAAAGAAATCTCGCGCTGGGAACAAGTCGTTCAGAAGGCCGGCATCAAGCTCAACTGAGCAGGCCCACATTTTTATTGTCCTTTATCCGGAATTGATCAAATGAAAGCTGTCCAATCCAACATCGTGTCTTATGCCAAGGCAGACGCCAACGTGCGCACCGCGGCCGAGAGCGGCGACCGTATCGAATGGATCAAGGTATCGCTGGTGCATCTGCCGCTGGCGACGCCCGTCAGTGACGCCAAGGTGCTCACAGGCCGGCAGAAGCCATTGACCGAGATCGCGTTCATCTTTGCCGAGATCCGCACGCGCGACGGCCATGATGGCATCGGCTTCGGCTATTCGAAGCGCGCCGGCGGTCCAGGCATGTATGCGCACGCCAAGGAAATCGCACCCAACCTGTTGGGCGAAGACCCCAGCGATATTTCCAAGCTGTTTACCAAGCTGCTGTGGGCGGGCGCGTCCATGGGCCGCAGCGGCCTGACGACACAGGCGATTGCGCCATTCGACATTGCGCTGTGGGACCTGAAGGCCAAGCGCGCGGGTCTGCCGCTGGCCAAGCTGCTGGGCGCGCATCGCGATTCGGTGCAGTGCTACAACACGTCGGGCGGTTATCTGCATACCCCGCTGGACCAGGTGTTGAAGAACGTGCAGATTTCGCGCGAAAGCGGCATTGGCGGCATCAAGCTCAAAGTGGGCCAGCCTGACTTGGCGATCGATGTCCAGCGCGTGGGCGAGGTGCGCAAGCTGCTGGGCAACGACTTCCCGCTGATGGTCGATGCCAACCAGCAATGGGACCGGCAGAAAGCGACGCGCGCTTGCCGCGCTTTTGAAGACTTTGATCTGACCTGGATTGAAGAGCCCCTGGACGCGTATGACTTCGAGGGCCATGCGCAACTGGCGAACCGCTTTGATACCGCCATTGCTACGGGCGAAATGCTGACCAGTGCGGGCGAGCACGCTCAGTTGATCCTGGCGGAAGGCAGTGATTTCATTCAGCCAGATGCCCCGCGCGTGGGCGGCATCACGCCGTTCCTGGAAATCATGGCGTTGGGAGCGTTCAAGGGCCGCAAGCTGGCCCCGCATTTCGCCATGGAGATTCACTTGCACTTGGCGGCCGCCTATCCCATCGAGCCGTGGCTGGAGCACTTCGAGTGGCTGGGTCCGATGTTTAATGAGCAGATGCACTTGAAGGATGGCCGCATGTACGTGTCGGATCGTCCCGGGCTGGGGTTCTCGCTGAGCGAACAGGCAATTGCCTGGCGCGCGGACTTCGAAGAGTTCGGCAAGCGTCCGTAGCGATCGAAAGGGCCGGCAATGCCGGCCAAGTAAAAAGCGCGCCAGTCTCTCGGGACTGACGCGCTTTTTTCTTGCCTTCTTAGGTGGGCTAGGCTTGTTTGAACGCACCATTCACAAGCCGCCAGAGATTCAGCGGGTTGTCCGCCAGCAGCTCAGCGGGCAGCAGGGCTTCCGGCACGTCCTGATAGCAAACTGGGCGCAAGAATCGGTCGATGGCTTGCGCACCCACCGAGGTGTACATCGCGTTGGTGGTGGCCGGGTAGGGGCCACCGTGAACCATCGCGTGGCAGACTTCCACGCCCGTCGGAAAGCCGTTGGCCAGGATGCGGCCGGCTTTGCGTTCCAGCACGGGCAGCAGCGTGCGCGCCAGCGGATGGTCGGACTCGTCCAGCAACAGGGTAGCGGTCAGTTGGCCCTCAAGATGCTCGGCGACTCGGTGCAGGGTGTCTTCATCCCGCACCCGGATGAGCAACGCAGCGGGCCCGAAGACTTCGGCCTGTAGTGCTGTTTCTTCCAACAGGTGCTCGGCATCGCTGAGATACAACGCGGCCTGAGCGGCGTTGGGGCGCCCTTCGGATGAGAGACCCGTCGCCACGGTGGATACCCCATCGGCAGCTTGCCACGCCGCCTTGCCCGAGCAATACGCGTCGTGGATGCCTGGGGTCAGCATGGTCTGAGCGGGCTTCTTGCCCACTGCCCGGGCAGCGGCGGCGACGAACGCATCCAGGCCGGGCCCGTCCACTGCCAGCACCAGGCCGGGGTTCGTGCAGAACTGGCCGGCGCCCAGCGTCAAGGAATCTACGAAGGCACGGGCCAGTGCTTCGGGACGGGCCGCCAAGGCGCCTGGCAGCAGAAACACGGGGTTGATGCTGCTCATCTCGGCGTATACCGGAATCGGCTCGGCGCGTTGTTGAGCAATGCGCTGCAAGGCCACCCCGCCTTGCCGAGACCCCGTGAAGCCGACCGCCTTGATGGCGGGATGGGCGACCAACGATTCTCCCAGTTTGCGTCCCGATCCGATCAGCAGAGAGAACACCCCCTCGTGCAGTCCCAGCCTGGCAACCGCTTGTTGAATGGCTCGGCCCACCAGCTCCGAGGTGCCCAAGTGCGCCGAGTGGGCTTTGACGATCACGGGGCAGCCTGCCGCCAGCGCGCTGGCGGTGTCGCCGCCAGCCACCGAAAATGCCAGCGGAAAATTGCTGGCGCCAAAGACGGCGACGGGACCCAGCGGCAGTTTGGACATGCGCAGGTCGCTACGGGGCAGCGGCTGCCGCTGCGGCAACGCCGTGTCCAGCGTGGCGCGCAGGAAATGCCCCTGGCGGACAACGCTTGCGAACAGGCGCAGTTGTCCGGTCGTGCGGCCGCGTTCTCCTTGCAGCCGAGCAACGGGCAGGCCCGTTTCTGCATGCGCCCGTTCAATCAGGGTGTCGCCCAGCGCCTCGATGTTGTCGGCGATGGACTCCAGCAAGGCGGCTCGGGTCTCCATGGGTTGCCGTCGATAGGCGTCGAAGGCCTGGGCCGCCAAACGGGCGGCGCGATCCACGTGCGCGGCGCCGCCCAGGCCGAGCGGGGGAGTCGGGATCGCCTGATTGGTTGCCGGATTGATGGCGTGGGCGACGCCTTCGTCGCCCGTTACGTCGGATGCTCCGATGAGCATGCTTCCAGACAGTGTCATGTTGCGGTCTCGCATAGGTTTCAGCGTTGCCCTACACCGTGTAGTCAACGGCGGCCCATTCGAAGTACGGCTTCAAATCAGCCACCAATGCGACATGCAGCGGGTGGAACAGGTAGGCATCGAGCTCGGCTGCGTTGTCGACTTCGGACTCCAGGATGTAATCCCAGCTGATGGGGCGCGTCAGTTCGTTGGCGGCAACGCGCCAGAACCGTATCGCCGGAATGTCGGCGCCCAAGGCGCTCATGCGCTCGGCCAGGCGCGCTTCAAGCGCCGCATCACGCTCGACGCCGGGACGCCTGCGGAACAAGACAATGTGCCGGATCATGTTGCTGCCTTCGTGGCGCTTTGCAGGTGATAGCCCCGATCGGCATAGTCAAACGCAACCAGTTCATTGATGCGGGCAGACGGGTCAGCGGGCGAGGCGTAGTAGGCGCGGATCTCTGAGATTTTTCCCGTCTCGGGATCAAAGTCGTACCACTCCGCGCCGCGCAGGGCCGTGCCGCTTTTGTTCTTCCAATGCGTCCATTCGATCATCGCCTCGGGCGTGTCGTGGCTGACGATGATGCGTTCGATGGTCCACTGGGAACCCAGCGTTTCGACACACCACACCCATTTCTTGGCGATGGTGTCGGCGGTGCGCCACGGCACTTCCGGCAAGCCGGCCGGGAAGTAGTGGACGGCGTCGGGGGTGAAGCAATCAACCAGCGCGTCATAGTCGGCGGCATTGCAGGCGTCGAAATAGCGGCGGATCAGCGCGGCGTGGTCTTCGGGGGTAAACGTTTTTCTCATGAGTGCATCCTGAATGCGGCGTGATCAACGGCTGCCTGCGGGCTTGGCGGCGGGGATCGCGGGGCGGCCGTCAGCGACCCATTGCTTGAATTGCGCACGCGTGGCGTCGCTGGGCGGATACAGGCCCCACAGCGGTTCGCCGGCTTGCACGCGCAAGGCCAGATACGCTTCGATGTCGTCACGCTTTTCGCACAGGTCCGCCATTTCTTCGGCCAGATGCGCGGGGATGACGGTGATGTTGTCGCCATCGCCATGGATCACGTCGCCCGGATAGATCGCCACGCCGGCGCAGCCGATCGGCACTTGCAGATCCGCCACATGGTGGTAGCTCAGCCGAGTGGTCGCGGTGACGCCGGTGCTCCAGATTGGAAAATCCATCTGGCTCAGTTCGGTGCCGTCGCGAAAGGTACCGTCCGTGATGACGCCGCGCGCGCCGCGCATCATCATCCGCGTGATCAGCATATTGCCCATGGATGCGGCGCGGCCGTCCTTGTTGCTGTCAATGACAAGCACATGGCCGGGCTCGATCTGCTCGACGCCCACCCATTGCAGGTTGTCCGCTGAGGGCGACGTAGTCAGGTTGCCATAGACATCCACATCTTCGCGCGCGGGAATGAAGCGCATGGTGTACGCGCGGCCGGCAAAGGGTTTGACCTTTTTGTTCAGCGGCGTCAGGCCGTGCAGCACCGGCTGACGCAGACCCTTGATATACAGCTGCGTGGTCAGCGAGCCGCTGGTTGCACGGGCCAGACGGTCCAGGACGGAGTCGGGAACATAAGGGGCCGGTTCGCGCTGGGGAATTACGGCCAAGGGGGGAGGGTTTGAGACGCTCATGGTGCGTGGCTGTCGCTTTACGTGAAGGGAAATCGGCGGTTTGTCCCAAATGGTGGAACATCCGGGGATGAATGCCCGCGCCGTCACGGCGCGGCATCCGTTCACGAAATGGTATTGAAGTTGCGGCGAACTTAATATGGAGACCAACAGCGCGCGAACGTCAAACTTGGCGCTTTTTTCCACATATTGAGACTTGCCCCGATGACAGCAAATACCGGTGATGGAACTGGCTCTTTGGAGAAAGCCATCGACATGTTGGAGGCGGTGGGCGCGGCACCCGATGGCTTGAGCCAGACCGATCTGGCGGCGCAGTTGGCGCTGCCCAGAACCACCACGTACCGCTTGCTGGCAACGCTGGTGGCGCGCGGCATGTTGCGCCGTGACCCGCTGCGCAAGGTCTATCGGCTGGGATTGCGCTGTTTCGAAATGGCGCGCCAAGCCTATACGATGCCGGACTTGGCCGCTGCGGCCGCCTTGGAAATGCGCGGTCTGCGGGACCTGACCGGAGAGACCTGCTATCTGGCGACGCTGGACGGCCTTGAAGTCATTTCGCTGGAACGCTGCGACGGTGCGCATAGCGTGCGATCCGCGGCGGTGTTGGGACAGCGCAAGCCGGTGCATTGCACCAGCCAGGGAAAAGCGATTTTGTCCGTCATGCAAGCCGCGCCACGAGAAGAAATTGTCCGCGATATGACGCTGAGATCGTTCACCCCCCACACAATCACCGACCGGAGGCGTCTGAATGCGGAATTGAAGATCACCGCAGCCCGAGGCTACGCCATCGATGACGAAGAAATCGTGCTGGGCGTGCGCTGTGTCGGGGCGCCTATCGTGGACGCATCCGGCGTGGTGCGGGGCGCCATCAGCGTGGCGGGGCCTGCCTATCGGCTGACGCGCGCCCGAGTGGAATTGCTGGGGCCCGAAGTGGCTCAAGCGGCCCGCCGCATTGGTGCGCAACTCGAAACCGTGAAGCCGCCTGCGGACGGAACTGCCGCAGTGGCCATCGCCGGGCCTTGGGCGTTTCATGGCGCGCATCCGCAATGGTGCCCGGACCGCAAGAGTCTGGTTTGGGCCGACGTGTTAGCGCCGTCGGTACGGCGCCTGGACATGTCGTCCAGGCCGCCGCGCGATGAGCTCGTCTACCGGCTTGAAAATCCGATCAAGGGCCTGTTGCTGGACGCGGACGGAATGTTGGTGGCGGGCGGCAACAGTGCGGTACGCATCGCGCAAGACGGCACGATCAATCCGCAGGCCGCATGGCCGGGCGCAACGTTGATGGCGTTGTGCCAAGGCGGTAATGCCGGCGAGGCCTGGGCGGCGTTCGAACAGGAGGAAGGAGCAGGCTGCGTGGTAGGCGTGATCGCATTGCCCACGGGTCGGTTTGAGCCCCATTGGGCCATCGCTGAACCCGTGCAGGCCTTGCAGTGGTGCTCCAAGGAATGTGAGCTTTACGCGGTGACGCCCGCGTCCGGCGCCATCCTGATTTTGCAACCGGGCCATGACAGCGTGCGCCGCCTGGCCAGCATGCCCAAAGGCTCAGGACTGCTAAGCGGACTTGCGCTGGACGCCGACGGCGGCATCTGGACCGCGCTCTGCGACGGCTGGAGCGTCGTGCGCTTCACCCGGGATGGGCTGCTGGATCGGGTGGTGGGCTTGCCGGTGCCCTGTCCGACAGATCTGGCGGCGGCTGGTGCGCGCATGATTGTCACGACAGCGCGCCAGCAAGTCGCCCTGGACACGTTGGCCAAGGCGCCTTTGTCCGGATGCCTGTTTGAGTTTCCGCTTTAGGCAACTTCGTACGCGAAGCTTTTGGCAGTAGGCACCGGCGACCCGCCACCTGTCTCCTCCGCATGAACGCCGGCCTTCGTAACCGCCGCGCGGCTTTTGTTTTTGCTTTTCCGGTGCTTCTCCGGTGCTCTTCCCGAGGGGCGGGCACGGTAGGTCCGTCGTGTTAAACCGCATACGTCACCCGGTGCGCCTCGGTCGGCAGCGGCAGGTCCCAGCGGTGTAGCATGCTGGTCAACGTCTTGTTCGATAGTGATGTGTCGCGCCGAGTGTTCCGGCGCAGCAGCTCGGCGCGCGGTTGTTCCAGATAGACCAGTTCAACTTGCGCATGATACGAATACAGCAGATCCAACGTCTTCTTGCGCATCAGCTCGCTAAGGTGGGTGGCGTTCCAGACGAAGGGCGCCTTGCGCCGCAGCAGTTCGCGGGCACGGTCGATAGCCAGGTGCGCCACCATGCCTTCGTTCTTGCCGTGGCGCAGGCCCAGTTCTTCTCGCGCATCGTCGAACGAAATCACCGGCAACTCGGGATGATGCCGGCTCACCCAAGTGTTCTTGCCCGACGCGGGCAACCCGGACATCACAATCACCCGCGATCCAGGTTCCTGAAACAACGGGTAATCGGGATGCACGTCGGCGCCGCGAAAATAGCTGACCGCGGTATGGGCATCGGCGAAGGCGCGTGGCTGACCAAAGCACCGTTCGTCGCGCGCCAGCTCGCAGAACAACGCGATGTTGTCCAGCACGCGTTGACCGTCCGGGCAGATGCGTCCACGCATGTCGGCTTCGGCCAGCATGGCCAGCAATGGAATGTCGACCTGCCAGGACAGTTCACGCACGATGAACTCGGGGGTCTTGCCGCGACGCGAGCCTTCCAGTGCGAAGAACGGTACCTGATGGACCGCGATCAACCGGCACACGGCCTCGCGCACGGCAAAGGGCACGCCTGCTTCCCACAGCGCAATACGCGCGTCGATGGCACCCTTGCGGGAGTGGCCGGGCTGGCCGATGGCGCCGGTGACCGGGTCGATGACGGTCGTGCTGTGCTTGGCGATGTCGTGCAGCAGCGCGGCAAGAAATACGATTTCCTGGTCGGCCCGAGCCGCCGTTTGGTATAGCGGCAATGCCAGCAGCGCTTCCACCACCATTTTCGTATGGGTCCAGACATCGCCCTCGCCGTGATAGCGCGGGTCTTGCGGCGTGGTCTTGGCCAGCTCCAGCGCGGGGAATGCCGCCAAGCAGGCGCTGAAATCCGGCGCCTTGCCCGGAGCAGGCGTAAGTGCCCGCAGTGCTTCGTATTGCATGATCTGTTCCTTATTGTCCGGCGGCGCCGCGCAGCGTGTCCCAGTCCACCGCGAGACGCGGCGCGTAGAGATCAACGCCGGGCGCCAACTGGTTGGGCACGTAGGGCTGCTCGGAATGATGTTTGTCCGAATCCAGGATGGCTTGAACGAAATCTCGTCTTACCCACTTGTAGCGGGCGATCGTCCTGCCGTCGGCTTCCACTTTGACGTACAGGCCTTCCGACAGGTCCGATTTGTCGCATTGTTTCCAGGCGCGCTGCAGGTCCAAGCCTTCTCGTTGCACGGTGGCTTCAAAAGCCTTGCGCCAGTCTGGCGTCTTGGCCAGCGACGGTCGCAGCAGGGCCTTGAGCGTGTCGAGCCTGGGCGGCGCCACGCCTTCATACAGGACGGGCACCGACAGCACGGGGCCATTGGCCAGCAAGACGCGGCGCGCCTGGGTGGACAGGAATTCGCCGCTGTGACGATCCAGGACATCGAACTCAAAAAAATGATGCGGCAAGGCGTCGTAGAAAACCGAGTGTTTCTTCGACAGCGTTTCGCCATACATCACGTAGCGATCCTCCAGGCGGTCAAGCAGCCAGTCGGTGTGCGCCGCGGCCCAGGCTTTTACGAAACTGAATTGCCGTTCGCGGCCGCCTCCCACCAGGTAGTGGCCGCGCGATTGCAGCAGCAGTTCGCCCGATGGGCTGAAGCTGATGCCGGTGTTCGCGCCGTCGAGCTTTTCTTCGACGACCAGGTGCAGGCCGGCCAATTGACGGTACGGCACGTGGTCGTGGCCTTCGTCGCCGTCTTGCAGGCGCGAGCCTTCCAGGTGGGGAGTGCGGGGATAGCGAAACAGGTCCAGCGATTGCGCGTAAGCGCAGAAATCTTGCGTCATGGGATCTTCTCCAGTGTGATGGAAAAGCCGACGACGCAGTCTGGACGGGAAAGGAAAGCGAGTGGGTGTGTGCTTCCTGGAACCGCGCCTGGACCCCATGGTGTGCGCTCAAGACTCAGGCGTCGAGCAGCACGGGGCGCGCAGGCAGACCGCGATTACCAGGGCGGTAGTCGTCGGCGTTTAGGCGTAGTGACGGATGGCAGACACGGTTGCACTCAAATGGAATAGCGGGTTGAAGAAGAGGCGGGATCCTAAGACATCGAAAAGGGTTTTGTCAATGCGAGGCATGACGCGGGTGATAGACGTTTACTTGGCTTGCGCGTCGCCAGCGATCTTCCTGGCCGTCAGCGTCACGGTGAAAAACTCGTTTCGCTTTTCGGCCGAAAGGGTATCCAGCTGGTGCGTTCCGTAATCGGTATGTTGCCCGCCTTCGAATCGGGGGTAATACCCTTTCCAGAAATAGCGCGCCTGGGTACCGCCCGCGAGCATTTTTTTCGCGGGCAGCCCGGCTACGAATCGCGTATCGGCATTATCCGTCCGCGCTTGCAAAGCGACGCGCGCTTCAGTCAATGCCCAATGGCATACCCCGCGCCCGTAATAGTCCTCGTCGAGCAGCATGTCGGCATACACGGTGCCCACGTACTCGGTGGCGGATATACGGGAAAGGCGGAACGGTTCGTGGCTGGACAATGTCGGCACGTGGCCGGACAGGGCGTTGGATTTTCCACAGCGGGCGCCGTTGCTGGCGTCGAACTGCACAGTGCCCTCTGCCACCCTAAACGGCGATTTGCCGTCGCCCGCGCTTGATAGATCGGACGCATTGGCAAGTGTGAGCCGTATCTCATAAGCCTGCGTCGCAGCGGGGTTCAGCTTGCGCAGCGGTGCCTTCGTCGTGCTATCGGCGTAACCGGACCCGCACCCGGCGGTGGCCAGCAGGGCTAGCGTCGGCAAAGCCCAACGTAAGGCCGGCGACGAAAGATATCGAAGGGCGCGCGACAATGTCGATGTTTCCTATGGGAGGGATTTATTGTCGAAGTTTGCCACGAAATTGAGCGTCGGCTTCTGCATCGCCGGTCCGATTACCGGCGTGCGCATGCTGGATGGGGCCGATGAGCGTTTCGCGGGGCGCACCGTGACCTTGCGGGCCGAGCCCTACCTGCCTCAAGGGGCTTGCCGCAGTGGAACAGGATGCCCGTCATCGAACCGCCACGGATTCGAATTGAGGGGGCTGCCAGCCGCCGCCAAGCGCCTTGAACACCGAGATGGCTGCTCGCGCTGAATCGGTCTGCGCTTGCGCCCGGGCATCCGAAGCCTGCAACAGCGTTTCGTCTGCGTGCAGGACATCGATCAGGCTGGCTGTGCCTTTCTCGTAGGCCATGAATGACGACTGACGCGCACGGGTCAGAGAATCTTCGCCACCGGCAAGCGTCGTGGCTTGCGTCTCGCGGTTGACCAGGGCGGAGAAGGCGTTCTCGACGTCTTCGGTGGCGCGCAGCACGGACTGGCGGTAGGCCGCGAGGGCTTCTGCTTCCTGTCCCTTGGCCTGATCGATCTGCGCGTTGATACGACCGAAGTCGAAAAGCCGCCACCGTAGACCTAGAACCGCCGCCGACTGGCTGGCGCCGCTGGAGAAAAGGTTGCCGCTGGAAATGGATGTGGCGCTACCCAGCAAGGCATTCAGGGAGAATTTTGGGTAGTACTCGGCGATAGCCACGCCAATGCGCGCGCTGGACGCGGCAAGCCGACGTTCTGCCACGATGAGATCGGGCCTGCGCCGTAACAGATCCGCGGGCGTCCCTGTGGACGCGATCCGCGGCGCCTTGGGGATAACACCGGTGGCCGCCAGTTCCGAGCGATTGGTGCCGGGCGGGGTGCCTAGCATTACGTCCAGTGCATTCATCGCGGCGTCCAAGCCGGTCTGGATTACGGGAACCGTTGCCAGCACCTGGGCGAGCGAGCCCTCGGTCTGCCGAACCTGGTACTCGGCGGCAAGGCCCTTGCTGTGTAGTAAGCGAACCTTCTCCAGTAACCCTCGTTGCGTCTTTACCTGGTGGCTCGCAATCTCCAGGCGCGCCTGCAATCCGCGAATGGTGATGTAAATGTCGGCGGTCTGCGCGGCGACGGCCAGTCGTGTAGCGGCAGCGCCCGCCTCGGATGCCTGGTATTCGGCCATCGCGGCCTGGCGTTCGCGGCGCAACCCTCCAAACACGTCCAGTTCCCAGCTTGCTCCCAGGTTGGTCTCGTACGAATTGCCGTACCGGTCAAAATCCGGGGTGGCGTTCAGCACCTGCCCGAGCGGAGTTTCAATAGACTGATAAGAACGTCCTGCTTGGCCATTGATATTCCCGGTGGGCAATAATGCGGCTGTCGCAGCGCCGAGGCCGGCGCGCGCCTGAGTCACCCTGGCCAAGGCCTGGGCCAAATCCAGGTTCTGCTCAAGCGCCCTTGTGACGAAGTGACTCAGTACAGGGTCTCCAAAGCCCTCCCACCAGATCGCAAGGCTGGCGGGGGTCGCTGCTGCCCGATTTTCGACGGCGCGCTGGCCCATGTAGTGCTCTGAAAGGGGAGTCTCCGGTCGGTGATAGTCCGGACCCACCGCACAACCCGTCATCAGGCAGGCGCTCATGACGAGGGCGAGAGAGCGAGGGGAAAGCATGGGGGATCCTTGAATGAGCAATCTGAGGTGACGATATTACTATATGGTCACTCGTTGTCAATCACAGTTCGTCAGGCTAAGCTAATTAAATGACTGAAAACGGCACTACCACCCATTCGCGTGGGCCTTCGGAGCACAACGTACGCGACCAGATCGTCGAGGCGGCGACCGAGCACTTCAGCCACTACGGCTATGAGAAGACCACTGTGTCCGATCTGGCCAAGGCGATTGGATTCTCCAAGGCTTATATCTATAAATTCTTCGATTCGAAGCAGGCGATCGGCGAGGTGATTTGCTCGAACCGGCTTGCGATCATCATGCAGGTGGTTGACTCTGTGATCGCTGATTCGCCCACGGCTTCAGAGCGATTGCGCAGGCTTTTCCGCGCTCTGACCGAAACCGGCAGCGATCTTTTCTTCCATGATCGCAAGCTGTACGACATCGCTGCCGTTGCCGCACGCGACCAGTGGCCTTCCGTGCGCGCCCTGGAGGCGCATTTGCGTCAGGTGATCCAAGGCATCCTTCTAGAGGGGCGCGAATCCGGCGAATTCGAGCGCAAGACGCCGCTGGATGAAGCGTCCAACGCAATCTATCTGGTCATGCGGCCTTATATCAATCCCGTACAGCTTCAGTACAACCTCGACATGGCGACTGAGTCGGCAGTGCAGCTTTCCGCCCTCATCTTGAGGAGCCTGTCGCCCTGAATGTGTAGTGACCGTTGACTTTACTGGTCACTAGTTTGAGAATGCGGTTCCTGTTCTACTCATTTAAGTAAGGGAACCCATGCTTCGGCTTCGACCTGCCACTATTGCCGTTTGCTTGCTGCCTTTCGTCTTGACGGCGTGTGGCGAGTCCTCCAAGGCCGACGATCCACGCACGCGCTCGCCACTCGTGAGATCGACAGCGGTCCAACATTCTTCCGACATATCCCGTTCGTTCACCGGCACTGTCGCCGCCCGGGTGCAGAGCGACTTGGGCTTTCGCGTTTCGGGCAAGGTCCTTGAGCGGCTGGTCGATACCGGACAGACCGTCAAGCGCGGTCAGCCCCTGATGCGGCTGGACCCCATTGACCTGGGCCTTCAGGCGCGCGCACAGCAAGAGGCGGTGACGGCCGCGCGGGCACGCGCCAAGCAAACCGCCGATGACGAGGCGCGCTATCGTGATCTGGTCGCGGCCGGCGCCGTGTCGGCATCGGCGTATGACCAGATCAAGGCAGCTGCCGACTCGGCAAAGGCGCAGCTCAGCGCCTCCATCGCACAGGCCGATGTGGCCCGCAATGCCTCGGGCTACGCCGTGCTGCTGGCCGACGCCGATGGTGTGGTTATGGAGACATTGGCCGAGCCCGGGCAGGTCGTCAGCCCTGGGCAGCCCGTGGTTCGACTGGCGCGGGCTGGCCAGCGAGAAGCGATCGTGAACCTGCCGGAGACGCTGCGCCCGCCTCCTGGCTCCACGGCGCAAGCGACGTTATATGGCAGCAACGCCGGTGCGGTATCCGCCAAGCTGAGGCTGTTGTCTGAGTCGGCGGACCGCCTTACTCGGACGTTCGAGGCGCGCTATGTGCTGGAAGGCGCGCTGGCTAACGCGCCACTGGGCGCGACGGTCACTCTTGATATTCCCGACGGGCCCGCCAACAAGCAGGTGCTTCAGGTGCCGATCGCTGCCGTCTACAACGCCGGCAAGGGAACGGGCGTGTGGGCTATTGCGGGCAACCCGGCCATAGTGACTTGGCGACCCGTGGACGTCTTGAGCCTGGGCGATGATGCTGCGCGCGTGTCCGGCGACCTGAAAGCCGGCGAGCAGATTATCGCGCTGGGTGCCCATCTGCTGCATGAGGGCGAGCAGGTTCGGGTGGCGTCTCAGGGCGTTTCCAGCGTAGCGGGGAGCCGTCCATGAGCGAGGGACGTTTCAATCTATCCGCGCTTGCAGTTCGTGAGCGCTCGATTACGGTATTTCTGATCTTTCTGATTGCGATTGCCGGGACCTTGGCGTTCTTCCAATTGGGCCGCGCCGAGGATCCGCCCTTCACCGTCAAACAGCTGACAGTCATTACCGCGTGGCCCGGCGCCACGGCGCAGGAAATGCAAGACCAGGTGGCCGAGCCGCTCGAAAAGCGCATGCAGGAACTGAAGTGGTATGACCGAACGGAAACCTACACCCGTCCGGGCCTGGCCTTCACCATGGTGTCTCTTGCGGACAGGACGCCGCCTTCCGAAGTCCAGGAGGAGTTCTATCAGGCGCGCAAGAAGCTCAGCGACGAATCGGGCAAGTTGCCGGCCGGTGTTATCGGGCCGATGGTCAACGACGAGTTTTCGGATGTGACCTTCGCGCTCTTCGCGCTTAAGGCAAAGGGCGAGCCGCAGCGGCTGTTGGTGCGAGATGCCGAATCGCTGCGACAACGTCTTCTGCACGTGCCTGGTGTTAAGAAAGTCAACATCATTGGCGAGCAAGCCGAACGTATATTTGTCTCGTTTGCGCATGACCGTCTTGCGACGCTCGGGGTCTCGCCACAGGATATTTTTTCTGCCCTGAACAGTCAGAACGTACTTACCCCGGCCGGCTCCATTGATACCGAAGGGCCACAGATTTTCCTGCGGCTTGACGGGGCCTTCGACAAACTGGAAAAGATCCGCGATACGCCCATCGTAGCTCGCGGACGCACGCTGAAGCTCTCGGATGTAGCAACCGTCGAGCGCGGGTATGAAGACCCGTCGACGTTCCTGGTGCGCAATAACGGCGAAGAAGCCTTGCTGCTGGGCGTCATCATGCGCGAGGGTTGGAATGGCTTGGATCTCGGCAAGGCGCTTGATGCAGAGGTAGTCAAAATCAATGAGGACATGCCACTGGGCATGACCCTGACCAAGGTCACCGATCAGTCTGTCAACATCAGCTCGGCGGTCGACGAATTCATGGTCAAATTTTTCGTCGCCCTGCTGGTGGTGATGGTGGTGTGCTTTGTCAGCATGGGCTGGCGCGTAGGCGTGGTCGTGGCGGCGGCTGTGCCGCTGACGTTGGCGGTGGTCTTCGTGATCATGGCCGCCACGGGTAAGAACTTTGACCGCATAACCCTGGGTTCTCTGATTCTGGCGCTTGGCTTGCTGGTCGATGACGCCATCATTGCCATCGAAATGATGGTCGTGAAAATGGAAGAGGGCTACGACCGGATCAGAGCCTCGGCATATGCCTGGAGCCACACCGCCGCGCCAATGCTCTCTGGCACACTGGTCACCGCAGTCGGCTTCATGCCCAACGGCTTTGCCCAGTCGACGGCGGGCGAATACACCAGCAATATGTTCTGGATCGTGGGCATTGCCCTGATCGCCTCTTGGGTCGTCGCCGTGGTGTTTACGCCTTACCTGGGCGTGAAGATGCTGCCGGAGATAAAGAAGGTCGAAGGGGGGCACGCGGCGATTTACGACACGCCTCGCTACAACCGCTTCCGCAGGGTGCTGACCCGGGTCATCGCCCGCAAGTGGCTGGTGGCAGGAACGGTAATCGCGGCATTTATCGTGGCGATCGCCGGCATGGGCGTGGTCAAGAAGCAGTTCTTCCCAAACTCTGATCGTCCGGAAGTACTGGTAGAGGTGCAGATGCCTTATGGCACCTCCATTGAGCAGACGAGCGCCACCACGGCGAAGATCGAAGCGTGGCTGCAAAAGCAGGAAGAAGCGAAGATCGTCACCGCGTATGTCGGTCAGGGCGCACCGCGTTTCTATCTGGCCATGGCGCCTGAGCTGCCCGATCCCTCGTTTGCGAAGATCGTTGTGCTTACCGACAGCCAGGAGGCGCGGGACAAGCTCAAGCTGCGCCTGCGCGAAGCCACGGCTGACGGACTTGCGCCGCAAGCCCGCGTGCGGGTCTCGCAGCTTGTGTTCGGCCCGTATTCGCCATTCCCGGTGGCCTACCGTGTGATGGGACCTGATCCGTCCACGTTGCGCGATATCGCCGGCCAGGTGCAGCAGGTAATGCAAGCCAGCCCCATGATGCGCACGGTCAATACTGACTGGGGACCGCTAGTGCCGACACTGCATTTCTCGCTGGATCAGGATCGTTTGCAGGCCGTTGGGCTGACGTCCTCGGCCGTCGCCCAGCAGTTGCAATTCCTGCTTACGGGTGTGCCGATCACGTCCGTTCGCGAAGACATTCGTTCGGTCCAGGTGATGGGGCGCGCAGCGGGCGATATCCGACTCGATCCGGCCAAGATTGAAGGTTTTACCCTGGTGGGTTCCGCCGGCCAGCGCATTCCTCTGTCTCAGGTGGGGGAAGTCGAGATTCGCATGGAAGATCCCATTCTGCGTCGCCGCGACCGCACGCCCACCATGACGGTAAGGGGTGACATTGCCGAAGGCCTACAGCCGCCGGACGTTTCCTCGGCAATCACCAAGGACCTGCAACCGATCATCGACAAGCTTCCCAATGGATATCGGATCGAGCAGGCCGGGTCGATTGAAGAGTCCGGCAAAGCCAGCACGGCGATGCTGCCACTGTTCCCGATCATGATCGCCCTGACGCTGCTGATCATCATTCTGCAAGTGCGTTCGATGTCGGCCATGGTCATGGTTTTCCTCACTGCGCCGCTCGGGCTGATCGGTGTGGTGCCGACTCTACTGATCTTCCAGCAACCGTTTGGGATCAACGCACTGGTGGGCCTGATCGCTCTGTCCGGCATCCTGATGCGGAACACGCTGATTCTGATTGGGCAGATACACCACAATGAGAACGAGGGGCTGGACCCGTTCCATGCGGTGGTTGAAGCCACGGTGCAGCGCTCGCGTCCGGTGTTGCTCACCGCCCTGGCAGCCATTTTGGCTTTCATTCCGCTCACGCATTCGGTGTTCTGGGGAACGCTGGCCTATACCCTGATTGGGGGCACGCTGGGTGGCACGATCATGACGCTCGTCTTCCTTCCGGCGATGTATTCCATCTGGTTCAAAATTCGCGCGGAGCAGGGCGGAAAGATCGAAGAGGCTCAGCACGCATAATGCGGGCGGCGGGAGATAGCGTTATTTGGTTTCCCGCCCCGCCCTCGTTACAGCAAAGCCATGGCGCAACGCTTTCGCGCCGGGCGTCTTGAATCAAAGACTCATCCGAAAAAGCAAGAACCGTTTGGTCGCCTGTTGCCGTACCCAACATGAGGTATGGATTATTCCTCTGCCGGCAAGTAGCGTGAAGCGCGTCGCTGCGCGCATTGCGTCGGTTGCCAACCGATCCGACCGGGGTTTCAGGGCATATTACTTTTGGTGGTTTTCTCGTTGCGTGGCATGTTTAAAAGCGTTAAGTATCGGTCGCTCGTATTCCCGGGTATCCGACTGTCTTGTTCGCCTTTATCCTGACGCTGTGCATACGGGTAGGCTCGATATGAATCGAAGCCGCAGCGGATTTATTGCGCATGTTCGACGAGTATGGTGGTGAACTTCCGTAGGTCGGCAGTCCTTCGATATCGAACGGGTCATACTGTGATCACATCGCTACCAAGTCCGTCTGAAGCCGTCAAGAAAGCGGTAAGCACGATTCAGATCTCGGTTGTCGTCCCGTTCTTGAACGAACAGGACGTCTTGCCTGTCTGTTATGCGAAGCTGAAAGGGATTCTTGGAGGGCTGGCCCAACCCTACGAAATCGTGTTCGTGGATGATGGAAGCACGGACAACAGCGTGGAGCTCGTGGCTGCGCTGATTCGACGGGATCCCAGGGTGCGAGTCGTGCGCCTGAGCAGAAACTTCGGAAAAGAAGCTGCGATGAGCGCAGGGTTGGCGCATGCCCGCGGTGAGGCCGTGATTATGTTGGATGCCGACCTGCAGGATCCTCCTGAGCTCATTCCGGATATGGTAAAGGCTTGGCGCGACGGCTTCGACATCGTCTCCATGCGACGACGCAAGCGCGAGGGGGAAGGTGCCGCGAAGCGGTTGTCTGCGTATGCGTTCTACCGGATCCTGAGTCGTATGAGCCGTTCGCGGATACCCGCAGACACCGGTGACTTTCGCCTTATGAGTCGAAGAACGGTAGAGGCCCTGCTTCAAATGCCGGAGCGGTGCCGCTATATGAAAGGTCTGTATTCCTGGATCGGATTCCCGACCAAAGTCATCGACTATGACCGCGCGCCCAGGGCTGCCGGCAAGACAAAATGGAACTACTTCGCCCTGTTCGGGCTCGCCCTTGAAGGAATCACCTCCTTCTCAACCGCTCCGTTGCGGTGGGCGACGGGGATAGGCGCCGTTGTGGCATTGGCAGGCGCCGCATTTGGGTTTTGGATTATCTTCAAAACCATGATGTTCGGTGATGACGTACCGGGCTATCCGTCACTGATGGCCATGATTACGTTGCTGAGCGGAATTCAGCTTTTGACTATCGGCCTATTGGGCGAATACGTAGGCAAGGGGTACTTGGAAAGCAAACTGGTCAGCGCGAGCTACAAGGGAGCCATGCTCTATGCCACCTATATCCCAGGTGCAAGCGGCACGGGTAACGTCCTTTTCATATTCGGCCGCTGGCGCTTCTAACGCCTCGGCCCCGCGCCCCGCCCCGGACGGGCAGATTTGCCGGGCTTGAATTTGCAATTAGCGGACTGATGTCGTTTCGATAGGGCCCCTTTGAGGGGGCCGCCGTGAGTAATTCACTGGCTCTTGCGGGCCGAGGCGGGACGATGATAAAGCGCATGCTTGGATGTCTGGTTGGCGGGCTGCTTTACGCTGGATCGAGTTTTGGCGCGGACCAGGTTGATACGCCTGTGTCCGACGGTCGGCGATCAGGCGAATGGGAATTTTCAGTCACGCCCTATGTCTGGGCACCGGCGCTGTCTGGAAAGGTGTCTCACCGACGGTTGCCGGTCATCGATGTAGACACGAGCTTTGATCAGATTCTCGAAAACCTGGATTTCGCGGCCATGCTTAGCGGCGAAGCACGTAAGGGCCGGTACAGCCTTTTCGGCGATTTGATTTATGCAAAGGTCGGCGCTCAGGGCGACACGCCCCGTGAGGTTGTGGCAACCACTGCGGACGTCCACAGCAAGACCTTCACCGGTCTACTGGGCGCAGGGTATTCGGTCCTGGATCAGTCACCTCACAGCCTTGACGTCGTGGCGGGTTTGCGCGTTTGGTCGGTAGACACCGACATCACGCTGAAGGGCGCACGCCTGAATGGCAGGAAAAGCAGCGATGGCGCCACGTGGGTGGATGCCGTCGTAGGGGTGCGGGGCAACTACGTTTTCACTACAAAACTGTACGCGACGGGCTGGGGCCTGGTAGGCGCTGGCGGCGCGAATGCGGATTGGGATGTTGGAATCGGCATGGGATACAACTTCAGCAAGAGCGTCTCAGCGACTGCCGGCTACCGCGCTGTGGGCGTGGATTACAGCGCCGGCGGCTTTAAGTTCGACGCTGTGCTGCACGGCCCAATGGCCGGCTTGACCATTCGTTTTTAAAGGCTGCTTGTCAGACTCGCTTCGACGCACCCAGTCTTCATTCAGTGGCGAGCCGATTCACCCGCTGGACTTAACAGATGGAATAGAGCCTCATGGACATCAAACTACCAAAAGCAGTTTGTCGCGCGATGCTGGTGATTGCGTCCTTCACATCGTCCTATGCCTGCGCGGAAATCAGTCTCTCCGAAACGCGGGCCATCGCGGAGGAAGGGTACATCTACGGTCTTCCTATTGTGATGAACTACGCGATCATGTACGAGTACGCGGTCGACAAGAGCTCGAGCCAGTACAAGGCTCCGTTCAACCAGATTCGCAGCCTGCACCATGTCGCGACCTACAAGGACACGGCCATTATCTCGCCGAACAGCGACACGCCGTATTCCATGATGTTCATGGACCTACGCACCAGGCCGATCGTTTTATCGGTACCGGCAGTGACTAAGCCTCGGTACTACTCGGTTCAGCTTATTGACGGCAGTACCTACAATTTCGGCTACATCGGAAGCCGTTCCACCGGGGACGAGGCTGGCGATTACATGATCGTTGGCCCCGATTGGAAAGGCGTAATGCCTCCAGGCATAAGAAAGGTTTTTCGATCCGAAACGCAGCTTCCCTTCGCGGTCTTTCGGACTCAACTGTTCAACCCGGCCGACATGCCCAACGTCGTAGCGATTCAATCGGGCTACAAAGCACAGCCGCTTTCTGCATATCTCAAACAGCCGGCACCTCCTGCCGCGCCCGCCATCGACTTTCCAAGAATCAATAACGATCTGGCAAAGACCGACTTTTTCACATACTTGGGTTTCGCCTTGCAATTCGGCCCGGCCGCGCCGGAAGAAGTGGCAATTCGTGCGAAGCTTGCTCGTCTGGGCATTGGCGCCGACAAGAAGTTCAGCTTCGAACAGCTGTCCGCCGAGCAAAAGAGCGCCGTCGTCCAAGGCATGCAAGACGGGCATGCCAAGGTCGAAAATGCTATCAAGAATCTGGGCACGAAGGTCAATGGCTGGAACATCGTGGGGGCCGGCGGCGACAGCGCCTTCTACCACGGCGACTGGCTGAAGCGGGCCGCGGTGGCGCAGGCGGGCATATACGCCAACGACGCTGCGGAAGCCACTTACCCCCTGACCACGACCTTGCCCGATGGCGAGCCGCTGGATGCTGGCAAACACAACTACACCATTACCTTTCGCGAGGGGCAGCTGCCGCCGGTCAATGCTTTCTGGTCGGTGACGATGTACGACGGCAAGACGCAGTTGCTGATCGAGAACTCCATCGATCGGTACCTCATTAATTCGCCGATGCTCTCGTCCATGACGAAAAACGCGGATGGCTCGCTGACGCTGTACCTTCAGAAAACGTCACCCGGCGCGGACAAAGAGAACAACTGGCTGCCGGCACCAAACGATCTCATGTACCTGGTCATGCGCCTGTACTGGCCGAAGACCGAGGCGCCTTCCATCCTGCCTCCCGGGAATGGCACGTGGAGTCCGCCCCAGATCGTCAAGGTGATGTAGCGCATTGCACTGAGCGACTCCCGACTACAGGAACCCTATCCATCTGCCCGCTACCAGGCAGCCCGTCCATAGCAGCAGCGAGACGGCGGCCTGGCAGCGCAGCGCGGTGGACGCGGGGCCGCCTTGTAGCACCTGTCCCCATGCCCCGCTCCGGCGCACCAGCCAGGCGTTGATAACCCCGGCGCCCAACAGGCAAATCTTCACCAAGAAGGCCGGATTTTCCAGGTATTCCTGCGCCCGTACGGTGAACAGCGTTGCACCGGTCAGTATGGCCAGCGCAAGGCCAACCGAGGCGGTGCGCGCCAGCACAGGCGCCAGAAGCGCCAAGGATGTGGGCTTGAGCACGCCGAGCAGCCGCAGGTCCAGCGGAACGATCGAACCGATCAATAGGCCGATGGCGCCGATATGGGCGGCGTTGACCAGAAGATAAAGCGTTCCGGATCGTCGCAGCCACAGCGCCGGGGGCAGGGCCGTCAGCGCGTCCAGCGCCAGCCGCAGCGGTTCAGGCATGGGTGAAAGCCGTGGCTCAGGGTTTCTTGATGCGGCTGGGATAGATGTCGTAGGTCTTGCCGCCCACCGTGACCTGGACGGCCTTCATGCGCTTGTTGCCGGCGTCCTGGTCGCGGTTGCCAATGGCGGTGATGGCGTCGCCCGGCTTGGCGGAACCCTCGACGAATCCCGCTTCCTTCGTCTGCGTGGGATTGCCCAGCTCGACCACCCAGACGCCATCATCGGCTCGCACCTTTAACGTGGGATGGGGCGGCGCGACCTGCACCTGCTCGACCGTGCCTTGCAAGGTCATCTGTTCGGATTCCGCCCATGACCAACCGTGATGCGCCATGGCCGTGGGGGCCACTGCGCACAGCGCGGATAGCGCCAGCCCTGCAAATAACGCGCGCTTCGATAGCTTCATGTCGATGCTCCTGGGTTGCGGTGGGGCCGTCGCCACGGCCCGCGCTGGGGCGTGGCGGCCAGTGAGCAAAGCATACCTCTAGAACCGATAAGCCAGCTTCAGCGAGCCCGAATGGCTGTTGCCCCGCGACGCGAACTCGCCGTCGTATTGCAGCCTGAAGTCCAGCGCATTGGCGTGCGTGACCTGGAAGCCCGCGCCGATGCGTCCGACCACATTGTCGGTGGGCATCGTGGTGGTGAAGCTTCCCGCGCTGTCGGGGGCGCCCGCGAGTTTGGACTTGGTTTTCCAGCCGTCTTCCGACAGCAGCGACACGCCTGCGTAGGCAAACGGCCGCAACACGGCGCCCTGCGGTAGCTCGCTGCGTCCGCCGACTTCCAACGTGGGGGCAAGGCCGAAGACCATCTGATCGCTGCTGGCCACCTTCAGATGCAGGGCGTCGCCCGACTCTTCATAGCCGGACATACGCGAGTAAGTCGCGTCCAGATCCGCATAGGGTTTCACGTAGACGTTGCCGTCGGTGAAGGTCCTGGCCACGCGTATGCGCGCGCCGAAGCTGTACACGTCGGGCTTGCTCGTGGCTTGCGACTTGAAATTGGGAATCGCCAGATTGCGGTTCAGGTCATACGACCCATAGCCCGCGCCCAGCGCGCCCGAAATCGTCCAGGGGCCGGCTTCCCGCTTGAGCACCAGACCGGCATACCCGGTGTCGCCGGAACCGGTGACGCGACGATCGTCGCCACGAAGATGCGAGTTCTGGTAGGCGAAC
Source organism: Achromobacter sp. B7 (assembly GCF_003600685.1). Taxonomy (NCBI): domain Bacteria; kingdom Pseudomonadati; phylum Pseudomonadota; class Betaproteobacteria; order Burkholderiales; family Alcaligenaceae; genus Achromobacter; species Achromobacter sp. B7. The sequence continues at coordinate 5,207,285 of NZ_CP032084.1, read as the reverse complement.
GAGCCGCCCAGATACCAGTCCGGCGCGATCCGCCGCTGGCCGCCCAGCTGGTACGTCACGCTGTCCAGTGAGAACCCCGATGAGCCGTTGCCGCCGTCCTGATTCGTATTGCGGCCGGTGACCTGCCCCCAGACGCAATCCTGCTCCTGGGTCATGGGCCCGTTGCCCACGAACGTGGGGCAGGACATCATTGCGCCGGTGAAGCGCGCCATGCCCAGCTGCATTTGCGCGGCGGGCGCCAGCGCAACGCCGGGCGACAGGTCCGACAGGCGATTCTGGTACGAGCCGGCCCCTTGGCGCGAGGCCGCGTCCAGCACCGCGTACAGCTTGGCAAGCCCGGCGGTTCCGCCTTGATCCCAGTCGCGTTGCAAGTGGCTCGCCAGGCTTGTCGCGTTGCGCTTTAACTGCATCGAATCCGCGCTGAAGTTGGCGCCCACAGAGCGCACGTGGGTCGTGCCGCCATCCTGGCGCGCTTCGTAGTCGACCACCGGGGAATCCGATGCAAGCAAGGCGCCGGCCTGGATGCCGTTGACGTTCAATACGGCCAACTCCCGATTCGGCAACAGAGCGAGCGGCGCCACCAGCAATTTGCCATCCAGGGTGGCAGGCCCGTTGATGGTCAGGAAGTCGGATGCCATCTTGTCAAAGTCGGCCCCCACCTTGAGCGTGCCCTGCGCGGATTGCGTGTAAGTCGTGTTGAAGGTCGTGGCGATGAAGCGAGTGCGGTCATAACCCCAGTGGGTGCCTTCGCGCCCGCCCAGCGCAACCAGCCCGTTGTTCTGCAGCGATGTCCCCACGTATTGCGGGCCGGACGAAAAGGTGCCGGTATTCGTCATCCCGCCGCCGTTCTGGTAGACGTTGCCCATCAACAGGCCAGCGTTGTTGATATTGAGCAGGCCGGTGGTGGCCCGGACCGCGGTGTCAGCGGTCACCGAGCCCGTGCTTGCTATGTTCATCATGCTGTCGGCCGCGCTGTCCGTCCAGATGGCGGTTGCCGCCTCGGTGGCCGATCCACCGATGACGCTGCCGTCGATGGCGAGGGTCACGCCGTTTCCATTCGCGTTCTGCGCGAAGATGCCGATGCCATTGACCGCCGTCGACCAGACGCTTGCATTGGCGCCGACCGTGACATTGACAGTGGCGTTGCCGAGCCGTTCCGAAGTGCCTGATCCTGCATAGACCGTATTCCCATCCGCCGCCAGCATCAGGCCACCTGCGCCACTGACGCTTTGCGCCAGGATCCCGATGGCGCCGGCGCCCGTAACGGTGATGATGCCGTTGTTGGTCACCGAGACGTTGCCACCTTGCCCGTTGCCCGGCGATATGGACGCGGCTTGGCTTGCGTCGACGGTGAGGGTGGGCGCGGTGCCAGGCAGGCCGACCAAACCACCGCCTCCGCCCACCGATTGGACGACCAGGCCATGCGATCCGGTCCCGAAAGTCTTGATCCAGCTTTGTGCGCCAAGACTTGCAGTCACCGTGCCGCCGTCAGCCTGTGCGCCGCCCTCGGGTGTGCTGCCGAAAATGCTGGTGTTGATGCCTGCGGTCGCTTGTTGATTTTGCGAATTGATGACGATCCCGCCGCCGCCGCCCACGCTTTGCGCCAGCACCCCAAACGCGTTGTTGCCCTGCGTCGTGATGCGCAGGGCGCCGTTGTCTTGCAGCGTCACGGCGCCGCCGTTGCCTTCGCTTGTATTCTGGGTTTGGCCGGTCGACAGTTTGATGGCCGGTATGGGATCGTCGGCCACGGCAACCCGCACACTGGTGCCCGCACCCGCGAAGCCGCCGCCACCGCCAACCGATTGCAGCACCGTGCCGAATGCCGCTTCGCCCTGCGTGCCGATGGTCGTGATGTTGGCCGGGGCGCCCGCAGCGGTGGATAGCGTGACGGCCCCGCCATTGCCCGCACCACCGCCCGAACCGCCGTAGCCGACGCCGACGGTGAGGGTGCCAAAGAAGCCGTCCGAGCCGTCCGCGGCATGGCCGCCGCCACCGCCCACGCTCTGCGCGTAGATGCCGGCCGCGCCATAGCCGCTGGTGGCAATCGATCCGCCGTTCAGCGCCGTCGTCACACTGCCGCCGGTCGAGCCCTTGCCACCATCGCCGCCCACGCTGTAGTTGGAGTTCACGTCGACTTTCGTCGGATCCACCCAGCCCGAGCCCGTTGCAAGCGCGCCGCCCCCTTTACCGCCGCCGCCGCCGATGCTCTGGGCAAATATCCCCGCGGACCAATCGCCCGCGGTGGTGATCGTGCCTGTGGGATCCAGATTCACCGTGACCGTCCCACCGGTATTGCCCACGCCGCCCGCGCCGCCGACCGACACATCATGATTAAGGTTGAGCTGGTAGTTGGGCGGCTGCTCTTTCAAGAGCTTCTGGTACACATCCTGGAGCACGTTCTTGGCGTCGACGCGACCATCAAGAATGGACACGATGGGATTGTCCGCGGAACCATCCGACCCCGCCGATCCACCTTGCCCGCCACCACCGCCGATGGACTGCGCCTGCACGCCCGCGGCGTCACCGCCGTAGGTGGCGATGTTGCCGCCGACCGTCACCCCCACGGCGCCTCCCGCGCCGCCGGCCCCGCCCGTCTTGCCCACTTTGACGTCGAATGACGGTGATACGTGCATGGCCAGGCCAACGAAGTTATAGGAGCCGCCTTGTGACGCACCTCCGCCGCCGCCAATACTCTGCGCCAGCACGCCCATGGCGCCGGATCCCGCCGTCTGGATCTGCCCCGTGGGCAAGACCTCTACCTGGACCAGGCCCCCATTGCCGCCGACGGCGCCCGAGCCGCCTAAGCCGATGCTGGCCGTCAGGACGGACCCGGTGCCGAAATCTTGCGTGTTTGCGCTGCCGAAGCCGGCGTTGCCGCCCCCGCCACCGATCGATTGCGCGGTGATGCCGTTGGCATAATCGCCGTAAGTCGCGATAGTGCTGCTTGCGGTTCCGGCCGCATCGGGCGTGAACGTTGCTTGCCCGCCGGATACGTTGACCAGGCCCCCCAGGGCGCTCCAGACCGAATTGCCGTTGCCGCCGGCGCCGCCGTCCGCTCCCACGGCCACGGCCACATTCAAGGATAAAGAGAACGCGCCTTCGGGCACCGTACCGCCGTAATCCAGCGCAGCGGCCAGCGACGACGAGTCGCCGCCCGCGCCGCCGCCACCGCCGATGCTTTGGATCAACACACCGTGCGAGCCTTGGCCCCGGGTTTCGATCTGCGCGCCTTGCGCAGCGGCAAAGGTCACGTAATTGCCATCGCCCGCGATACCGCCAGTGCCACCGACCGCGACCGAAACAGGAATCGAAACCTGCGTACCCGCTTCCGTCACCGGGATCCCGATTGCCGCCGCCTTCGCCGTGGCATTACCGCCTAACCCGCCGCCGCCACCTATGCTCTGGATCACGGCGCCAAAGGAATCGATGGGCTGCGCGTTCGCCGTCAGGCAGGGGTCGGCGCAGGTGCCGTTGACCAGCCGCGAGGTCTGCCCCGTCTTGATGCTGCCGCCCAGCATCTGCGAACTGACGACGCCGCTGTTGCCGCCCGTGCCGCCTTGTCCGCCCACCGCCACGGCGACTGTCGCCAGGGGGCCGACGCTATAAGCGAACGCCTGGCCGCCGGTGCCGCCGCCTCCCCCGATGGACTGGCCGACCAGGCCTGCCGCCTTGGTTCCCTGCGTGACGATGTTGGAGTTGTTCAGGTTCAGCACCACGGACCCGCCCGTGCCACCGTCACCGCCCGATGCGCCAATGGCGACCGAATGGAAAATGCCAAAGCTGCTGGCATTGCCCCCGTTGCCGCCGCCACCGCCGATGGATTGGGCGACCAGGCCGTGCGCGTTGTCGCCGCCCGTAGTGAGCGCCAGGTTGGTGGGAGTGCCCATCACTGAGCCGCCCGAGCCGCCTTTGCCGCCGGTGCCGCCAACGCTGATCAGCCCCTGCGTAGCACCGCCCGCGCCGCCGCCGCCGCCAATGGATTGCGCCAGGACACCTATCGCGGACAGCCCCGTGGTGGCGATGGTGCCGGACGCGTTGAAGGTCACCGTGTTGGCATTGGACTCGAACGGGTTGGTGGTGGCATCGCCACCCAGCGAAACCCCCAGCCCGCCCGCGCTTCCCGCCGCGCCGCCGCTGCCGCCGATGGACTGTGCCAGGACGCCCATCGCCATGGTGCCGCTGGTGCGAATGGCGCCGGTGTTCGTCACGGTAATGACCCCGGCTGAACCGGGGGCGCCGCCCGTGCCGCCCTTGCTGTAGAAAATGCCGTAGTCGACCGACCCGGCGCCGCCCGCGCCCGCCAGGGACTGCGCCATGATGCCGACCGAATCCGTGCCGGCGGTCGTTATCGTGCCGGCGTTGGCTACGGTTATCGCGCCCGCCGAGCCACCGTTGCCGCCACTGCCGTCAACGCCGCTCAACTGGCCGTTGCCATTGCCGCCGTTGGCGCCGGCGCCACTGGCGGTTTGTGCCAGGATGCCGGGCGAGCCTTGCCCCTGCGTCGATATGGCGGTGTTTGAATCCGTCGATATCGTTACCGTGCCCGTCGAGCCCCCATTGCCGCCGTTGCCCCCCTGTACGTCCGTGCCTGTGGCGGACGCGGCGGTGCCGCCATCATTACCCAGGTTCTGCACCAGAATGCCGAAGGCGTTCGCGCCCCGCGTCGAGATCGATGTTCCGGCAAGGGACACGTTCATCGATCCGGTGGAACCGCCCGCGCCGCCATCGCCTCCCGAACCGCCCCCGATCGTTCCGGTAAGCGTGCCGCCGTCGGCGCCTTGCCCACCCTGCAACACCGCATAGATGCCATGGGAGTCGTTCGCTGCGGTGGTGATGGTGATGGGCAGGGCCTTGCTGCCCGCCAGTTTGACCGTCAAGCTGCCGGCGTTGCCACCGCTGCCGCCATTGCCGGCGTTGCTGCTGCCGAACCCCAACGCATCGCCGCCGTAGTCCCCGCCCGCACCGCCCGCGCCGCCGACTTGCGAGGTCTGGATCCCCGAAGCGTGATCGCCTGTGGTGGACAAGGTGATGGGGGCGGTGGCCGTGGTGACCCATACGCCCGCGTCGCCCGCCTGCCCGCCAAGACCCCCATTACGATCGTGATAGCTGCCGCTATTGAAGTTGCCGCCGCCCGCGCCGCCGCGCGCTGAAACCAGCAACGCCGGCAGCTGGCTTCCCGCCGTTGACACGCTGGCGTCCGTCACGTTGATCTGCAAGGGAACCTGCGAGCCATTGATGCTGCCCGCGTTGCCGCCATTGCCGCCCAAGGTGTCGTCTTCGTCGGCCAGGCCATTGCCGCCGTTGCCCGCCACGATGATCGCTGCGACGCCCGCTCCGGGCGCTGGCGGCGTGCCGCTCTGGGTGACGGTGACGTTACCGCCGCTTAGCAGGGTGACCTTGGCGCTGAGGTCGCTGGCGGCGCCAATGCCTGCCGCACCGCCATTGCCAAGGCCCTTGTCGGTCGAATCGCCGCCATTGCCCGATGTGGATTGAGCCAGCACGCCATACAGCGCGGACGAGGCGGTCGAGTTGTTGGTCCAGACCCAATTCAACGCGACATTGCCGGAGTTCGTGATCGAAGCACTGCCGCCGCCGCCGCCCATGTTGGCGCCGCCGTCGTATTGATCGGCGCCATTGCCGCCGCTGCTGGACGCCAGGATGCCTGCGTAGCGCCCCGTTCCGGCGAGGTTGACGTTGATGTTTCCCGTATTGACGATGGACGCCCCCGCCGACTGGCCGCCGGCACCGCTGGGGTTATGGTCGTCCGTGGTGCCGCTACCGGCGCCGCCCTGGCTCAGCGCGGCCACGGCCGCGCCGCCCGCTACCGTGACGTTGGGCAGATTGATGCTGACGTCGCCGTGATTGGTCACCGACACGATCTCGGTCTGCGACCGGCCGGCCACGCCGCCATTGCCGCCATAGTCGCCGTTGCTGCTGCTGGCGGCATTGCCGCCCTGCATCTGCGCGAATAGCCCGTAGAGATTGCCGTCGCTGACGATCGGACCTCCCGCGGACTGCAACGTCAGGTTGCCCGTGTTGATCACGGTCAGGCCTTGCGTGTCCGTACCGGTCAGCGTGCCGTCTGGATTGCCGTTGCCGCCTATCGACAAGGCCTGAAGCGCCGCCTTCGTTGAAGAACCAACCGTCACCGTGATGTCCGCGCTGGCGCTTACGTTCATGGGCGGTACCGGGTTGTAGTTTCCGGCCTGGAATATGACCGACTGGCCGGAAGTGCCTGACGTGTTGCAGGACAGTCCGCCGCTGCCACCGCCGCAGTTGTACGTCTGGCCCGACGCCGCAGCCCCCAGGAAGGTGCCGGCAATCGCGGCTGAGAGAGTGGTTACGCGAAGGTAAACCCGGCGGTTGGTCATGCGTTCTTCCGGTTATCAGGACAGCGTTGAGGTGGCTGGCGCAGCATAAAAAACTTGTGCAACACTGTATGTCCCTAAAACTGAGGACATGACGGAACAAGCCGATGAAGGCAGACTCGCCGCTTGTGCTCGCAGCGGGGCTCGCTCTGGCGATCCGGTGCGCCCTGTTCGATATGAATCGAAGCCGTCCGATGATCATCTGATGCGAAAAAAAGACATACAACAAAAGTCTGAACCGGCGGCGCAAACTCCCGACACGAACCAAGCGCTGCCGCGCGCGGACAGCGCATCGGCAGCCAGCGGACCGCCTATACGTGTGGCAACAGTCGAAGACGATGCGGTTTGCCAGCAGGCCTTGGCGCACGCCGTCCAGACCGCGCAGGGATTATGCATGGCCTGGATGGCGGCCAACCGGCGCGAAGCGTTGTCCCTGCTGCCACGCCAGCCGCTTGACGTGCTTTTGGTGGACCTGGGCTTGCCCGACGGCTCCGGCCTGGATGTGATCGCCGCCGCGCGGCAGGCATGGCCGGAATGCGCCGTGATGGTAAGCACGATTTTTGGGGATGAAACCCACGTCCTGCGCGCCATCGAAGCGGGTGCCATGGGCTATGTGCTGAAGGACTTGAGCGCCCAGGAGCTGGTCGCGGAAATCCGCAGCCTGCATGCCGGAGGCAGCCCGATCAACCCGATGGTGGCCAGGAAACTCCTTTTGCGACACACCGTGCAGGCGCCGCCCGTCGAGGCCGTTGCCGCCCCCGCATGCGCGCCGCTTGTATCGCCTTCGGCGCGCGAAGCCGAGACGCTGCGCCTGGTCTCACGCGGCTATACGGTGGACGAAGTCGCCAGCGCTTTGGGCGTTTCGCCGCACACCGTGCAGACCTTTGTACGGCGCATCTATACCAAGCTTCAGGTGAATTCGCGGGCTGAAGCGGTGCGCGAAGGCGCGCGACACGGGTGGCTGAGTGAGGATTGAACTGCCCGGGGGGGCGCGGCCCTGGGTGGCCATGGGCAGCTGGGACGCCGCGCTGAGGTTAATGCTTGGCCTTCTTCTGATTGCCGTTTGCGGGCTGGTGCAAGCCCAATCGCCCGTGCTCCATATCACTGAAGCGCAGATGTGGCCGTCATCGAGCACCACGTGGATGCAGCCGCCTTCGATGGCTGAACTGGACGCCGGGGACAGTGCCATGAATGCCGCCGACGCCGACTGGCAGCCGGTAAGTCTGCCGCATGCCCGGCCGCGAACGCCGTGGCCGGTAGCCGCGCCGGGATCGGCGGACCGTGCGCAGGTGCAGTGGTACCGCGTGCACATTCCTGCCACGGACTTCACGACGCCGCGGCTGCGGCTATACGCCGCGCGCTGGCAGGCAACCGGCACGCTGGCGGTATACGTGAACGGGCGGCGGGCCTGGCAATCACGTGGCGACCGCGCGTGGAACAACTTCAATCATCCTTTGTGGGTGGATCTGGGCGGCCTGTTGCACCCCGGCAAGGATGCATGGGTGTACGTGCGCGTGGCCAACCAGCCCAATACGGGTGGCGCGCTGTCGTCGATGTGGATCGGACCGACCGCCGACTTGCTGCCGTCCTGGCGCTGGCGCACTTTTCTGCAGACGGCGCTGCCGACCTATTGGCGTGGCTCTTTCCTGCTGCTGGGATTCTTTGCCTTGGGCATCGCCATCTGGCTGCGCACGAACCGCCGTCGCGATACCAGCCTGGCGCCTGCCGGCGGCGCGTGGCCGTTCGCGCTTTTCTTTTGCATGGCGGTGGCGCAGGCGCTGGCAGCCTTGCTGTTCCTGGTGGACGACGCGGGCCTGTCCATGAGCTTCGCCTGGTTCTCGTGGATGACGTTGGTGGGCATGGTGACCGTACCCGTCTGCGGATTTCATTTCCTTGGCATGGTGCAGCATCGCCCGCGCCCGCGCTTGGGCCGCGTCCTGCTGGTGTACTGGGCCGTCGTCGTCGTCGCGACGCTGCCCTGTTGGTGGGCGGATCGACCCGGGATTCTGGCCGTGCAGCGCCTGGCAATTCTGCCGCCGGCGCTGGCGCAGATCTATGCCGCCACGGCCAACGCCTGGCATGAACGCAGCCGCGCCAATGTGCTGCTGGCTGCATGGGGGCCCGTGTCGTTGCTGATGGCGTGGCATGACCTGCGCATGCAGAGCTTCAAGACGGACATGGAAGGCATATACCTGACGCCGTATGTGAATCTGGGCTTGCTCACCCTGTTCGTCTATGTCGCGTTCACGCGCTACACCCGTGCGCTGGCCGTGGCTGCGCGCGCCCGCGCGGTGCTGGCCGAGCAATTGGCCGCACAAGAGCGCGAACTGGTCCAGGCGCACGAGCGCCTGCGCCTGGCCGAGCGCGAGCAGACGCTATTGAACGAACGTCAACGCCTGATGAGCGAAATGCATGATGGCGTGGGCTCTTCTCTGATGAGCGCGCTGCGCCAGGTAGAGCTGGGGCGCACGCCGCTGGACATCGCTCAGGTTCTGCGGGAATGCATCGACGACCTGAAGATCGCCATCGATTCCCTGGAAAGCACCGATGCCGACCTGTTGGCCTTGTTGGGGGCCTTGCGCTTTCGATTGGGGCCGAGGTTGACCGGGGCCGGGATCGCGCTGCGTTGGCGGATGAGCGATCTGCCGCCATTGCAGTGGCTCGACGCGCAAAGCGCGCTACACGTGCTGCGTATCCTGCAAGAGGTGCTGACCAATATCGTCAAGCACAGCGACGCGACGGAGATCACCGTGACCACCGCCGAAGCGACGGCGGCCGCGGGCGGCGCGGAAGAGATCGGCGTGTGGGTGTGCGTGCAGGACAACGGCCGACCGTTCATGCCACCGCCGCCCGAGGTGGCATTGCCGGGGCGGCGGGGCGTGGCGAATATACGCAATCGCGTGACGGTACTTGGGGCGCGGTGCGCCTGGCAGCCACTGCCGGGCGGCACGCTGTTCAAGCTGTGGCTGCCCTTGTCCCAGCATTACGGTCAGCAGCAGAAAAAAAGCGCCCAGAGTCTCGTGGCGAACTAGGAACCAGGAACCAGGCCCCCCCCATCAATTCGCCGTGATGTTCGCGGCCTTGACGACCTTGCCCCAGCGGTCCAGTTCCGACTGGGTATACGCGCCCAGTTCCTTCGGCCCCATGAAGATGGCTTCGGCGCCTTGTTCGGCGGCCTTCTGGCGGAAGGCGTCGGTCTTCATGATCTTCTGGATTTCACCGGCGATCTTGTCGACGACCGGCGCGGGCGTGTCCTTGGGCGCGTACATGGCGAACCACGATGACACGATCAAGTCCGGGTAGCCGGCTTCGGCGGCGGTGGGCACGTTGGGCAGGGACGGCAGGCGGGTGTTGCCGGTGACGGCCAGCGCGCGCAGCTTGCCGGCGGCGATCTGGCCCAGCAGCGGCGGGGGCGTGGTGATGGTCATGTCCACGGCGCCGCCCAGCAGGTCGTTCAGCGCGGGGCCGGTGCCCTTGTACGGGATGTGCGTGATCTGCGTGCCGGCCATCTGGTTCAAGAGTTCGGTGGCCACTTGTTGCAGCGAGCCGTTGCCGGATGACGCGTAGTTCAGCTTGCCCGGGTTGGCCTTGGCGTAGGCCACCAGTTCCTTGAGCGAGTTGATGGGCAGGTCCGGGCGCACCACCACGACTTGCGGCGCCGACAGCACGTTGGCGACGGGGGCGAAGTCCTTGATGGGGTCCCAGCCGGCGGCAGGCGTCACGTGGGGCGTGATGACCTGAAAGCCCGAGTATTGCAGCAGCAGCGTATAGCCGTCGGGCTTGGCGCGGGCGACTGCCTGCGCGGCGATGCCGCCGGAGGCGCCCGGCTTGTTCTCGACGACGACGCTTTGGCCCAGCGCCGTGCCCAGGGGCTGGGCGATCAGGCGGGCGGCAATGTCGGTGGTGCCGCCGGGCGCGGCCGATACGATCAGCGTGATGGGGCGATTGGGAAAGTCCGCTTGCGCGCTGGCTGCGCTGGCGCCGAGGGCTAGCGCGGCGGCGATACCGGCGCGCAGAAGGGTGGGCAGGCTGGGCAATGTCATGGGATGTCTCCTTGCTTTTTTATAGGTGTGGGCAAAACAAACGGATGAAACGGTTGCGCGTTTTGGGCCGCGCTGCGTCGTACTTCACTGCATCACTGCTACTGCGGAAATCTCTCAGCCAGCCAGGCGGGCGCGGCATGCGTTGCCAAACGTGGCCCTGCTTGCAGCAAGGCGTTGCTAAGGTCGCGCTGCACCAGCGCGGGCAAGCCGCGCACGATGGCCAGCAAAGGCTCCAGCGGCACGCCGGTGTCCACGCCCATGCAGGCGAACATGTGCACCAGTTCTTCGGTGTTGACGTTGCCGCTGGCGCCGGGCGCGTACGGGCACCCGCCCAGGCCGCCGGCCGCCGCGTCAAAGCGGGTGATGCCGGTTTGCCAGGCGGCCATCGCGTTGGCCAGCGCCATGCCGCGCGTATTGTGCAGGTGCACGGTCAGCGCCACACCCGGCAGGCGCGCGGACGCCTGTTCGCACAAGGCGGCCACTTGCGTCGGATACGCCATGCCGGTGGTGTCGCACAGCGTGATGCCGGTGGCGCCCGCGTCCGCCAGCCGTGCGGCCAGGTCCAGCACCTGGTCCACGGCCACGTCACCGTCAAACGGGCAACCGAAGGCGGTGGACAGCGACACGTTGCACGGCGTGCCGCTGCGGGCGGCGGCGGCCAGCACCTGCGACAGTTCCGCAAGCGACTGATCGCGCGTCATGCGCAGGTTGGCGCGGTTGTGCGTCTCGCTGCACGACATGACCAGGTTCATCTCATCGGTGCCCGCTTCCAACGCGCGTTCCAGCCCGCGGATGTTGGGCACCAGCGCGGTATAGATCACGCCGGGGCGGCGGCGGATGCGGCGCATCACCTCCGTGGCGTCGGCCAGCGCGGGGATGGCCTTGGGCGAGGTAAAGCTGGTGACTTCGATGCGCGCAAAGCCGCAGTCGGACAGGGCGTCCACAAAGGCGACCTTGTCATCGGTGGCGACCAGGTTCTTTTCAATTTGCAGGCCGTCGCGCGGGCCGACTTCGTTGATCTCGATCTTGGCGGGGCCGGCGTTCATGCAATCACTCCCTTAGCGCGCAGCGCGTCGCGTTGTTCGTTCGACAAGCCCGCCTGCGCCAGCACGGCATCGGTGTGCTCGCCCAGCGTGGGCGCGCGTTCGCGCACCGCGCCGGGGTTGGTGGACAGATACGGAAAGACGGCCGGCATTTCCACTTGCACGCCGGCGGCCGATTGCACGGTGGTGATGGCATTGCGGGCGCGGTAGTGCGGGTCGGCGGCAATGTCCGCCACGGAATAGATGCGACCGGCCGGCACGTCGGCTTCGCGCATGGCGGCCAACACGTCGTCGATCAGCCGGGCCTGCGTCCATGCGCCGATGGCGGCGTCGATCTCGGCAACGCGGCGGGCGCGGCCGTCGTTGTGCGCCAAGGCCGGGTCCTGGCCAAGGTCGTCGCGGCCGATGCGCGCCATCAGCCGGGTGTAGATGGCGTCGCCATTGCCGGCGATCAGCACGTAGCCGTCCTGGCAGGGATAGGCGTTGGACGGTGCAATGCCCGGCAGCGCGGCGCCAGCGGGCTCTCGTACGGCGCCGAACACGGAATATTCGGGCAGCAGGCTTTCGCTAAGGTTGAACAGGCTTTCGTACAGCGCCGCATCGATCACTTGGCCGACGCCGCCACGCGCATCGCGCTGGTACAGCGCCATCATCACGCCCAGCGCGCCATGCAGGCCCGCGATGGTGTCGCCCAGCGACAGGCCCGCGCGCACCGGCGCGCGACCCGGCTCGCCGTTCAGGTAGCGCAACCCGGCCATGGCTTCGCCGATGGCGGCAAAGCCCGGTTCGCGCGCCTTGGGGCCGGTCTGGCCGTAGCCCGAGATGCGCAGCATGATCAGGCGCGGATTCAGCGCATGCAGGGCTTCCCAGGACAAGCCCCATTTTTCCAGGGTGCCGGGGCGAAAGTTCTCGATCAGCACGTCGGCCTGTTGCGCCAACAGACGCACGATGTCCTGGCCTTCCTGCTGGCGCAGGTCCACACATACCGACTGCTTGTTGCGCGACTGCGCTTCCCACCACACCGACGTGCCTTCGTGCAGCAAGCGCCATTTGCGCAGCGGGTCGCCCTGCCCGGGGGGTTCGATCTTGATGACCTGCGCGCCAAAATCCGCCAGGGTCTTGGCGGCGAACGGCCCCGCTATCAGTTGGCCCAGCTCCAGCACGCGGATGCCAGCAAGAATCTGCCCAGCCATTTCGCCTCCTTGGCAACGCTTGATATTGATGATTGACAGGCGGCAGTGTGCCCGCGAAGCGGCGGGAAGCGGAATGGACAATCGGGGAAAGGGGTATTCCTGGAACGAGAAACCCCGGGCAAACCCGCAGCGGCAACCGCCTTCTTTGTCGCCGCCTTAGTGGTCGCCGCGCAGATGCGCCAGCAACAGGCGGGCGCCCACGGTCAGCGTGTCGGCATCGCGCACGCCCAGCAGCAGCCAGCGGCGCGCCCATTCGTCGGTCAGGGGGATCAGCTTGAGCGGCATCGAGCGCGCATGCGGCTCGGCGGCGATGCGCGGCAGGATGCCCACGCCGCCCGTGGCCGTGACCATGCGGCAGATCGCGTCAAAGCTGCGCACCTGGATGCGCAGCCGCATTGCCCGGCCCAGGCGACCGCTTTCTTCGGACAAGCGGGTGGCCAGCGACGTGGCGGGCGGCAGGCCCACGTAGTCGTAGGCCAAGGTGTCGGCAAACGCCACCTGCACCTCGGCGGCCAGCGGATGGCGCTGCGGCACGATCAGCACCAGTTCATCCAGCCGATACGGAAAGGTCGACAGCCCCTCGGCCGCCGTCCGGTCGGCGAATACGCCGATATCGGCGCGGTTCTCCAGCACGGCGGTGACGATGTCGCTGCTGTTCTGCTCTTCCAGGTCGATGCGCACCGCCGGGTGTCCGTCCATGAAGGCGGCCAGGTCTTCGGGCAGAAACTGCGTCAGCGACGAGGTATTGGCGGCAATCCGAACCTGCCCGCGCACGCCTTGGGCAAAGTCCGACAGCGCGCCCGTCATCTGCTCGACTTCCTGCAACACACGAAGCGCGTGGACCAGGCAGGCCTGGCCCGCGTCGGTCAGCTCTACCCCGGCGGCGTTGCGGTACAGCAGCGCGGTGCCCAGGGCGGCCTCCAGGTCGGAAATGCGTTTGCTGGCCGCCCCAACCGCCAGATGGGACTGGCGCGCGCCGGCCGAGATGCTGCCCTGGCGCGCAACGGCAACAAACAAGGCAAGGGTGACGAGGTCGATGCGGGCAAGGTTCATGGAAAATCGGGCACGGATAGGCCAGGGCGGGCGGCGGGCGCAAGGCGACTGCCGGGGTGCCAGGGCAATAATTATGTCCGAATTTTTTCTTCCCGCCCGTTGCGGCTCAACCGGGTGTTGCGCCGCCTAGGACGGTCCTCGGCCCTTGGCCCTTGGCCTGGGCCTTGGGCCATCAAGGCTGGAAGAACGCCGTGGGCGTCATCAGCCGGTTTTCCTGGCGGATCAGATAGCCGGCCTCGGCGCTCTTGGTCAGGTAGCCGGCCCAGGCGGGGTCTTTTTGCAGCGCCAGGCGCTTGGCTTCGCGGTCGGCGGCGCTGTCATAGACCCAGATGTGCATGTAGCTGTTGACGTCGCCCGTCTCGGTCTGCATGTAGGCCAGCGGCTTGCCCAGGTGGCGGCTTTGCACCGCATAGCCGTGCTCTGCATAAAGCGCCAGGTGCTTCTTGATGGTGCCGGCGCGGCAGGTGTAGGTCCGTACGTCGTAAAGCATGGTGTTTCCTTTGAGGGGTTGCGATGGGGATTGCGAAGGGGATTGCGAAGGGGGCAACGCGGGCTGCAATGGGGGGGCAACGCGGGTTGCAAAGCGGGCTGCAACGCGCATTGCAGGACCTGATCGATCGTCAGTCCGCCGTGGCGCCGGACTGTTTCACCAGCACGCTCCAGCGATCGACTTCCTGGTTCACGTACTGCTGGAACGCGGCATGGCCGTCGCCGACCGGGTCGGCGCCCAGCCCTTTCAGCTTGTCCTGCACGGCGGGGTCGGCCACGCCCTGGGTGATGGCCTGCGACAACTTTTCCACCACGGGCGCGGGCGTGGCTGCCGGCACGAACAGGCCGAACCAGGACCGGGCGTTCATGGCGGGGTAGGACGTTTCAGAAAACGCCGGCACGTCCGGCAACGCCGCATGGCGCTGCTTGCCGGTGACGGCGATGGGCCGCAAGCGGCCGGCCTGCACCTGCGACAGCACTTCGGGCAAATTCGCGAACATGATCTGGACCTGGCCGCCCATCAGGTCATTCAGCGCCTGCGAGCCGCCCTTGTAGGGCACATGCGTCATCTGCGCGCCGGCCAGTGAATTGAACTGGGCGCCCGCCAGGTGCGACGCCGTGCCCGTGCCGCCCGAGGCGTAGTTCACGCGGTTGCCGCTCGCCTTGGTGTAGGCGGCCAGTTCTTCCGGCGTCTTGGCCGGCACCGACGGGTTCACCACCAGCAGCAAGGGCACCGATGCCAGGTTCGACAGGCCGGCGAAGTCGCCCGTCAAGCTGTAGTCCAGCTTGTGATACAGCGTGGAATTGATGGCATGGCTGGACGTGGCCATCAGCAGCGTATAGCCGTCCGGCTCGGCGCGCGCGGCCATGACGGCGCCAATGTTGCCGTTGGCGCCCGCTTTGTTTTCTACCACCACCGGCTGGCCCAGGCGGGTGGACATGGACTGCGCCACGGTGCGCGCAATCACATCGGTGGCGCCGCCGGCGGCGAAGGGCACGATGATGCGCAAGGGCCGCTCGGGGTAGGCGGAGGCGGTGTCGGAGGATGCCGCGAACGATGCAGCGCCAAGGGTCGAGGCGGCCAGCATCGCGGCCACGGCCAGCCGCCGCAGGGCGGGCAGGGGGGTATTCATAGTCTCTCTCCAGGTGTGGATATTTTTTATGGGATCGCCGCGCGCCGTTCTTGCGACTGCTGCGCGGCAATCCGATCCTGAACGTCAGGAAGCGGCAAGCTGCGCTTGTTTGCGCAGGCTCGTCAGGGTGGCCCGGGGCGTGATCACCTCGGGGTCCAGACAAAGTTCGATCAGATAGGGCGACCCGCTGTCCAGCGCCCGCGTCAAGGCGGGCGCGAAGCCTTCGTGGCTGTCCACGCGTTCGGCCGGCACGCCGAACGATTCCGCGTAGGCCACGAAGTCGGGGTTGCAAAGGTCCGTGCCGATGGTCCGGCCCGGGTAGTTCTTTTCCTGATGCATGCGGATCGTTCCGTACATGCCGTTGTTGAACACGATGAAGACGATGGCCAGGCGGTGCTGCTTGACGGTCGCAAGCTCCTGCGAGGTCATCAGAAAGCAGCCGTCGCCCGCCAGGCAGACAACCTGCCGTTCGGGGTGGCGTAGCTTGGCTGCAATGGCGGCGGGCACGCCGTAGCCCATGGCGCCGCTGGTGGGCGCAAGCTGGGTGCGCGGGTGGCTGAAGCGGTAATAGCGATGCGCCCAGGCGCTGTAGTTGCCCGCGCCGTTGGTCAGGATGGCGCGCGCGTCCAGCCCTTCGCGCAGGGCAACGATGACACGCGCCGGGTCCATGGGCAGATCGCTGGCGGGCGGTTCCGTATAGCGCTGGTAGCTCTGGCGCAGCCCCTCCAGCCAGCCGCGCCACGGGGCGGCGTCCACCGGCTCCAGTGCGGCGGCTGCGTGGGCGAAGGCGTCCAGGCCCGACGGTATCTTGAGGGTGGGCTGATACACCCGCCCCAGCTCTTCGGGGCTGGCCAGCACATGGATCAGCGTCTGCCTGGGCACGGGAGCTTGCAGCAGCGTATAGCCGCCCGTCACCATTTCACCCAGGCGCGCGCCCACCGCCAGGATCACGTCGGCGTTGCGCACGGCCTCAGCCAGTTCCGGGTTGACGCCTATGCCCACCTCGCCCACGTATTGCGGGTGGTGGTTGTCGTACAGATCCTGCCGGCGAAAAGAGCACGCCACCGGCAGGCCATTGCGGCGGGCGTAGCGGGCCAGGGCGTCCAGGCCGGCGTCGGTCCACCCGGACCCGCCCACTATCATCAGTGGCCGCTGCGCGCGGGCCAGCAGGGCGCGCATGTCGGCCAGCGCGTCGGGCGCCGGATGCGCCTGCGGAAACTGGATCGTGCCGCAGTCCTGCGGCGCGGCCAGCTCGGTCAGCATGTCCTCGGGCAACGCCAACACCACGGGGCCGGGCCGGCCAGACATCGCAACCGCAAACGCGCGGTTCAGGTATTCGGTGACGCGCGCGGCGCTGTCGATCTGCGCCACCCATTTGGTGAACTGGCCGAACATGCGCCGGTAATCGATTTCCTGGAACGCCTCGCGCTCGACCATGTCGTTGCCCACCTGGCCCACCAGCACGATAAGCGGCGTGGAATCCTGAAACGCCGTCTGCACGCCGATGCTGGCGTTGGTCGCGCCGGGGCCGCGCGTGACCATGCAGATGCCCGGTCGGCCGGTCAGCTTGCCGTGCGCCTCGGCCATGAACGAGGACGCGCCTTCGTGGCGGCAGGACACCAGGCGTATCCGCTCGCGTTCCGTGTACAACGCGTCCAGCACGTCCAGATAGCTTTCGCCGGGCACGCCGAATACCGTGTCCACGCCGTGTTGCAGCAGCGCGCGCACCACATGCTGGCCGCCCGTCATCAATGTTGGGGTGTCGTTCATCGCAGTTTCAATCAGGCCGCAAGGCGGCGGGTTTGGGTCTGGATGAACTGTACGCAGCCCGGCGGCGGGCGCGTTAGGACAGATCAGAGCTTGTATTGCACTTTTTCGCGCCTCTGCCCGCGCGGCCGTCAGCCGATGGGACGGTCGTACTTCTTGCGGAAATCGCCCGCGGTGCTGCCGGTGTGTTTCTTGAAGAAGCGGGCGAAGTACGAGGGGTCTTCGAAGTTCAGCTGAAACGCAATTTCGGCGATGCCAAGGCCCGTATTGCTAAGCAGGCGCTTGGCCTCAAGCGCAACGCGCTCTTGCACCAGCTGGCTGGCGGTGCGCCCCACGCTGCGCTTGACGGCATCGTTAAGCTGGCGTTCGCTGACGCACAGCGCGTCGGCGTACTGGCGGATGGCGTCGAAGTCCAGATAGTGTTCTTCGATCAGCATGGTGAACCGCTTGGCCAGCGAATAACTGGGGCCGGCGGTGGTCTCGCGCTCGTCGGCCGGGTACAGGCGGCGCAGCTGCGTCAGCAGGATCAGCAGGTACGAACGCACCACGTCAAAGCGCCCGGTCTGGCGGTCGCGCGTTTCGCGTTCGATTTCATTGAGCAGCGGCAGCATGCCGTCGTGCTGTTCGCGCGACAGATAGATGGCCGGCGAGCCGCCCGCCAGGTGAAAAAAGGGAAACTTGGCGATGTCGTCCGCGCGCGGGAACATGTGGGCGAAGAAGTCCGTGCTGATATTCAACACGTAGCCGCGCGGCTTGACGGACGAGGTCCAGGCGTGGATCTGGCCGGGCGACAGGAAAAATACCGAGTGGTCGCGCACCTCGTGCTGCTCGAAGTCCAGCATGTGGGTGCCGCTGGCCTGGCTCATCCAGAGCAAGTGGTAGTAGTTGTGCCGATGCAGGAAGCCGCGCGGGATATCGTCGCGGTCCTGCAGGCGGACAAGATCGAAGTAGAACGAACCCTCGCCCGAGAAATCGGAAGTTTCAAAGGTGGGGAAGGGTTGCGCGTTGGGCGTGTGCGGGCCTGCGGACAAGCGGGAAGTCTCCTTGGCGGCGCGCGAGGCGGCTCGATTTTTTTGCCATGATATCGCCAAACGTGCCCAGCCGCGGTTGCCGTAAACCCGGTATTGCCCGCCCTGGGGTTTCGGCGGCGGGCCGGCGCCGCCCGAGGCTGCCCGGGGTTGCCTTACGACCCTTCGGGCAGTTTCGCGATCACCTTGATCTCGAAGTCAAAGCCGCTTAACCACGTTACGCCCACGGCCGTCGCGGTGGGATACGGCGCCTGGCCCCAGTATTGCGGCACCACGTCGGTCCAGATCCGTTCGAAGTGCGATTGCGGGTCGACCATGAAGACGGTCACATCCACCACATCGTCGAACGTGCAGCCCGCCGCTTTGAGGATGGCGTTCAGGTTGTCAAACGCCAGCCGCACCTGCGCATCCAGCTCGGGCTCTGGCGTGCCGTCCGCACGGCTGCCCACCTGCCCGGATACGAAGAGAAAGCCATCGGACCGGATGGCGGGCGAATACCGGTGGCGCGCGTACAGCGCGTGGCGGTCAGGCGGAAAAACGGGGTCTCGCGTCGTCATAGAAAGCTCCTTGAATCGGGCCGGCATGGCCCGTCGTTAGCGATGGGTTCACTGTAACGACGCGCCCACGGCCGATAAACGCGCAAGCTTGTCCATCACTGTTTGTAGAATCCAAACATTCTTCAACCGGCGGGGGCCGACGATGGACCGTTTCGATGCAATGCAGGCGTTTGCCCGCGTGGTGGAGGCCGGCAGCTTCACCAAGGCGGCCGAAACGCTGCACATCAGCAAGACCACCGTGACGCAACTGGTGCAGCAGCTTGAGGCGCGCCTGCGTGTGCGACTGTTCAACCGCACCACGCGACGGGTGAACGTGACCGCCGACGGCGCGGCCTATTACGAGCGCGTCATCAAGCTGTTGGCTGACATGGATGATGCCGAGACCAGCCTGTCGGTGGCCTCGGCCTTGCCCCGGGGGCGCTTGCGAGTCGACGTGCCCAGCCCGCTTGCCCGCATGGTGCTGATCCCCGCGCTGCCGTCGTTTCACGCGCAGTATCCCGACATTCAATTGGACATGGGCGTCAGCGACCGCATCGTCGACGTCATCGCCGACAACGTGGACTGCGTGGTTCGGGGCGGCGAGCTGACCGACCTGTCGCTGACGGCGCGCCGCGTGGGCGATCTGCAATTGGCGGTGTACGCCGCGCCCAGCTACCTGGAGCGCGCCGGCAACCCCACGCATCCGCACGACTTGGAAAACACGCATCACCGCGTGGTCGGCTATTTGTGGCAGCGGCTGGGCAAGGCGTTTCCCTACGCCATGCATCGCGGCGACGAGCATGTGCGGGTGCATGGGCGCTATGTGTTGGCGGTGGATGACGGCAACGCGTACTTGGCGGCGGGGCTGGCGGGGATGGGGGTATTGTGGCTGCCCCAATACATGGCCGAGCCGCATGTGGCGACGGGCGAATTGACCCCGCTGTTTCCGGACTGGCGGCTGGACCCGATGCCGTTGACCATTGCATTTCCGCCCAACCGGCACGTCAGCACGAAGCTACGGGTGTTCATCGATTGGGTGGTGGCGCTGATGGGGCAGTACGCACCGGCGGCCGGCGCACCGGCGGCGGGCGTATCGGCGGCCGGCGCACCGGCGGCAGGGGCACAGGCGGCACCGAAGGCAACAGCGAAGGCGGCAACGAAGGCAAAAGCGCAGGCAAAAGCGAAGGCAAAAGCGCAGGCAGCGACGCGATCAGAGACGCAGAATAGGAACGATCCGCCGACTTGATCGCCCCGACATCACAAGCCTGTATCCCCGCTTCAGGGCGCGAACAAGCTCAACCCTGCGCGCGCCGAGGCAGCCAGCGCCAGAACACCCCGGCCGCCACCAGCCCCAGCGTGCCCACGCCGAACGATGCGCCGCCCAGCGATACCAAGGCGGTCAGCACCGACAGTGCCACCGGCCCGCCGCTGGCGCCCAGGTCCGCCATGAAGCGCCAGATGCCCAGGAACTGCGTGCGCGCGCCGGGCGGCGCGGCGTCGGCGCCCAGCGTCATCACAATGCCGGACCCGATGCCGTTGCCAAAGCCCAGCAGCGCCGACACCAGGATGAAGCTGGCCACGCCGCCGGTCAGCGGGATTGCCATCAGGCTCAACCCCATCAGCAACGTGCAGGGCAGCGCCACCCACAGGCGGCCGCGCTGGTCCATCACCTTGCCCGCCGGATAGAACACCGACATATCCACCGCGGCCACCAAGCCGTACACCAGCGACGTGGTAGCGGCATCCAGGCCCAGATGATCGGCCCATAGCGGGATCACCACCTGGCGCGACGCGCGCAGCGCGCTGATCAGCATCACGCCCACGCCCAACGTGGCATACACGCCGCGATGGTCGCGCGCCACCTCGCCGATGCGGGCACGGGGGCCGCCCTTGTGCGCGCTGCCCGAGGGTTCGATGTCGGGCGCCTTGATCGCGATCAGCCCCGCGCCCAGCATGGCGCAGATGGCAATCCAATAGGCGCCGTCCAGCCCCACGAAATGGATAAGCGCCGCGCCCGCGAAGGGGCCGATAAAGGTGCCGATCCGCGTGGTACCGCCCAGCGTGGACAACGCCCGCGCGCGATAGGCCAGCGGCACGACTTCAATCATGTAGCTCTGGCGCGCCAGCTGAAACACCGACTGCGCGCAGCCCTGCATCAGCATGGCCACCGCCAGCACCCACAGGTGCGGGAGGCCGATCACCAGCGCCAGGCCAACCACGCTCAACAGTGCCGCGCCCGCCATTGCCCGCTTCTCGCCGAAGCGTTCGGTGATCAGGGCGGACGGAATGTTGGACAGCAGAGAACCCACCCCGATCAACGCGGCGATCAGGCCGGCAGTGGCCACCGAAGCGCCGTGGTCGCGCGCGGTCAGTGCGATAACGGGAAGGATGGCGCCGTTGCTGATGCCGTAGAGCAGCGACGGGCCGAACGCCGGAACGGCGATGCGCTTCAGATTGAACGAATCAGATTGCGACATGAAGGAACGGTGGGAACTTGGCCGTCTGCCGACCACCTTGCGCGCTGGCGCGGGGCTGGCCCGGCGACCATGGATGCGGGATTCCGAGAGTGTAGCGGTAGCCCTGCGCGGCTGCCTGTCAGGCGGCTGACAGTGGGGCTGAAAAGCGGGCTGAAACGTGGGCTGAAAAGCGGGCCGACAATCGTGCTGACGACCGGCAGACGCAGACGCGCGCCGGTCACGCCCAACGGCGCTCCCATCAATCGGGCTTTGACGCCTCTGTCTCGGTACCGGACTCGGCAATCATGCGCAGGCATTTGACGAACAGGCCACGGTATTCCTCGGGCAGCCGAGCCAGCAATTGGTCTTCCACCACCACATCGCGCGGCATCACCCTGCACAGCAGCTCCAAGCCGGCCGGCGCGACATACAGCTGGTAAGCGCGGGCATCCGTGGGTGACGGCCGGCGTTCTATCAGCCCGCCGCCATGCATGCGCCTGACCATTTCAGCAACGGTGTTGCGGTCCATGGCCAAGCGCTCCGCCAGGGAATTCTGGCTAAGGCCGGGCTCTTGGTAAAGCAGCACCAAGGCGGCCTTTTGCCGGGGCGTTACCCCTTCGCCCGCAAACGTAGCCGCGAAGATTTCCTCGGCCTTGAAGTGCGCGCGCCGCAGCAGATGCGACGGCACCTCTTCAAGGCGGAAATTTCGCAGCAGGGATTCGACTTGCGCTTCGGCGGCCGATAGCGAAACGCCCGCCGGCGCTGACGTGCGGGCGGACGTGAGTTGGGCTGTCTTGGAGGTAGGTGATCGGGCCATTGTGATGGAGTTTTCTACGGTCGTTGTTGCGATTAGGATGGGTCCCTGCGTAGTTACAATAACACGTACACGTACAAGATAAGCGCGTTTCAAACACCCAGCTGACCATTTTCAGGCAATGAATATAGGGTAATTACGCGTTTCTTGCCGTGTCGCTCCGCCCTACGATAGTACGCATACGTCTTATAAGGCCACCCCGCCGGATGCCGCGACCGAGGTGGGCTTCAACTGTCAAGGTAAGGAGCTTCACCATGAGCGAAGGTCAAATTCTTTCCGGCTTCCTGGCGCCCCATCCGCCTCATCTGGTCTATGGCGAAAACCCGCCCCAGAACGAGCCGCGCTCTGAAGGCGGCTGGGAGCCGCTGCGCTGGGCGTATGAGCACGCACGCGAAAGCATCGAACGCCTGAAGCCCGACGTGCTGCTGGTCCATTCCCCGCACTGGATCACGCAGGTAGGGCACCACTTTCTTGGCGTGCCCAGACTGGCGGGACGATCCGTCGACCCCATCTTTCCCAACATCTTCCGCTACGACTTCGGCATGAACGTGGATGTCGAACTGGCCGAGGCCTGCTGTGCAGAGGCCGCCAACCTGGGGCTGGTCAGCAAGATGATGCGCAACCCGAAGTTCCGTCCGGACTACGGCACGATCACCACGCTGCACATGGTGCGGCCGCAATGGGACATTCCCGTGGTGGGGATATCCGCCAACAACACGCCGTATTTCCTGAACACCAAGGAAGGGCAGGGCGAGATGGACTTGCTGGGCCGGGCCACGCGCGAGGCCATCCGCAAAACCGGACGCCGCGCCGTCCTGCTCGCCAGCAACACCTTGTCCCACTGGCATTTTCATGAAGAGCCGGAGCTGCCCGAAGACATGACCAAAGAGCACCCCGAACGCTATGACGGCTACAAGTGGGACGTGCGCATGATCAACCTGATGCGGCAAGGCCGCATGCAAGAGACCTTCCAGCTGTTGCCGCAGTTTATCGATGAAGCGTTCGCCGAAGTGAAGTCCGGCGCCTTCACCTGGATGCATGCCGCAATGGGCTATCCCGAGCTGGCCGGCAAGTTGCATGGCTACGGCACCGTCATCGGCACCGGCAACGCGGTGATCGAATGGAACCTTCAGGACGCGGGCCTTTCACGCCTGGCGTCGGCTGCCCAGGCCGCCTGATCGCACCGTCTGCAAAAGAAAAAGGGGAATGACATGAGCATCGTATCCGCGTTTCTTGTACCGGGCAGTCCGCTGCCGCAGTTGCGCCCCGACGTGGCGCCGTGGGGCCGCCTTCGAGACGCCTTGGCGCAAGCAGGCAAATCGCTGGCCGAATCCAAACCCGATTGCGTGCTGGTCTATTCGACGCAATGGTTCGCCGTGCTGGACCAGCTATGGATCACCCGGGCACGCAGTACCGGCCTGCATGTCGATGAAAACTGGCACGAGTTCGGCGAGCAGGCGTTCGACATCTATTCGGATGCCGCCCTGGCGCACCGCTGCGTGCAGGCTTGCAATGACGCCGGCATCAAGACACGCGGCGTCGACTATGACCAGTTTCCGATCGACACGGGCACGATCACCGTGACCACGCTGATGAACTTCGGTACGGCCGCGCTTCCCGTCGTCATCGCCGCCAACAACCTTTATCACAGCCCCGAGCAGACCGAGCAGCTGGGCGCCATCGCCGCGTCCGCCTTGCAGGACAAGCGCGTGGCGGTGGTGGGAATCGGGGGCCTGTCCAACAGCATGTTCCGCGAAACCATCGACCTTCAGGAAGACCACATTCTTTCCGACGCCGATGACACGTGGAACCGGCGCCTGCTTGCCCTGATGGAAAGCGGCGACGTCCAAGCCCTGCGCGCAAGCCTGCCCGACTATGCCAAAGAAGCGCATCCGGACATGGGCCTCAAGCAGTTCCATTGGCTGCTGGGCGCGATGGGCGGAACTTTCAAGCAGGCAATCGTGCATGGGTATGCACCGGTATACGGCAGCGGCGGCGCTGTCGTGGAGTTCAAGCTCCAGTAGCGTGTTTCCGAAGGGCCGGCCAGGCCAGCCCTTATTTGCCAAGGAGCAGTCGTGTTCAAGCAGTACAGAAATTTCATTGATGGCCGGTTCCAAGACAGCCAGAAGCGGTTTGCCGGCATCAACCCGGCAACGGGCGTTCGCTTTGCCGACGTGCACGAGGCCACGCAAGCGATGGTCGACGAGGCGGTCGCGGCGGGCCACCGGGCGGTACGCAGCTGGGGCGCCACGTCGGTTGCCGATCGTGCCGACATGCTCTACCGCATCGCCGACGAGATCGATCGCCGCGCGGACGACTTCCTGGACGCCGAGGTCAGCGATACGGGCAAGCCGGTGTCGCTGGCGTCCAAGCTTGATATCCCGCGTGGCGCGGCCAATTTCCGTATTTTTGCGGACATCCTGAAGACAGCCCCGCTGGAGACGTTTCGCACCGAACTGGCGGGCGGCGCCCACGCCATCAACTACGCCGTCAGAAAGCCGCTGGGCGTGGTGGGCATCATTTCGCCGTGGAACCTGCCGCTGCTTTTGTTCAGCTGGAAAGTCGCGCCGGCATTGGCGTGCGGCAATGCGGTAGTGGCCAAGCCCTCCGAAGAAACACCGGGCACCGCGACGCTGCTTGCCGAAGTGATGCAGTCGGTGGGCTTGCCCGACGGCGTGTTCAACCTGGTGCACGGCTTTGGCCCGAACTCGGCGGGGGAATTCATCACCCGGCATCCGGACATCAGCGCCATCACATTTACCGGTGAATCAAAAACCGGCACGGCCATCATGCACGCCGCCGCCGCCGGCGTGAAGCCGGTGTCGTTCGAGCTGGGCGGCAAGAACGCGGCCATCATCTTCGCCGACTGCGACTTCGAGAAAACCGTGGAAGGCATGGCGCGCGCGGCGTTTCTGAACAGCGGCCAGGTGTGCCTGTGCTCCGAGCGCATCTTCGTCGAGCGGCCCATCTACGACCGCTTCGTGGGCGCGCTTGCGGAACGCGCACGGCGCATCAAGCTGGGCGATCCCACGGACGCGTCAACCGACATGGGGCCAGTGATTTCGGCGGCCCATCGCGACAAGGTGCTGAGCTACTACGCGCTGGCGCGGCAAGAGGGCGCGCAGTTCATCGTGGGCGGCGGCACGCCAAGCTTCGGCAATGCGCTGGACGGCGGCTTCTGGGTCGAGCCCACCTTGATCGCCGGGTTGGCCGATGACGCCAGATGCGTGTCGGAAGAAATATTCGGCCCCATCGGCCACGTCACGCCGTTTGATTCGGAAGCGGAAGTCATCCGTCGCGCCAACGCGACGCCGTATGGGTTGGCGGCCACCATCTGGACCAGCAACGTCAACAAGGCGCACCGCGTCGCGCAGTCCATGAATGTGGGCGTCGCCTGGGTCAACGCCTGGTTCCTGCGGGACCTGCGCACGCCCTTTGGCGGCAGCGGCCTGTCGGGAATCGGCCGCGAAGGCGGGCTGCATTCCCTGAATTTTTACTCCGAACTCACCAACGTTTGCATTCACGTGGATGCACCGGACGCCGTCAATGACTGAGAAACCCATGGCCCAAAGCAAGCTGTCATCCACCGTCGTCCAAGGGCGCGCGCAGCCACGCGGCAAGTTCCCGCACATCAAGCGTGCCGGAGACTTTCTCTTTGTATCGGGCACCAGTTCGCGCCGCCCCGACAACAGCTTTGCGGGCGCCGACGCCGACGCCATGGGCGTGCTGGACGCCGATATCCGCGCGCAGACGCGCGCCGTCATCGAGAACATCAAGGCGATTCTTGAAAGCGCGGGCGCCAGCCTGAAAGACTTGGTCGAAGTCTCTACGTACCTGGTCGATATGGGCGACTTCAAGGGCTACAACGAGGTCTACGCCGAGTACTTCGACTACGACGGCCCCGCCAGAACCACCGTCGCCGTGCACCAGCTGCCGCATCCGCTGCTGCGCATCGAAATCAAAGCCGTGGCGTACAAGCCGATGGATTCCAACGCATAGGCGCCGGGGGAAATATGCCGACCTTGTATCGCGACTTCAAGACGCAGGACGAGATAGACGCTCAGTACGACGTCGAGAAATCCGTTCCTGATTTCATGATCTATGCCAAGCACTACGTCGCGGAAAGCGAGCACGTACGACAGCGCCTGCCTGCGCACCTTGACGTCCCTTACGGGCCGACGCTTGACGAGACCGTGGACATTTTTCCGGCTGCGCAAGCCGGCGCCCCTGTGTTCGTCTTCATCCACGGCGGCGCATGGCGCATCCTGAGCAGCAAGGAGTTTTCGACGGTGGCCAGCGGCCTGAGTGCACAAGGTTTCACCACCGTCGTCGTCAACTACTCGCTTTGCCCCAAGGTCAGCATCGACGAGATAACGCGGCAATCACGCGCGGCGGTGGCTTGGGTGATCCGCAACATCGGACGTTTTGGCGGGGACCCCAAACGCGTCGTGCTGGGGGGGCATTCCGCCGGTGGCCATCTGACCGCGATGTGCCTGCAAACGGATTGGGAACACGAGTACGGGCTGCCTCGGGACCCGCTGGCGGGTGCGGTCATGGTCAGCGGCGTGTTCGAGATCGAGCCGTTTCGCTGGTCGTCGATTCAGCCGATGCTTCAGATCGACGATGGCGTCATACGCAGAAACTCGCCGCAGCATCGTGTGCGCGCCTGCGCCACGCCAGTTCTCATCTCGTGGGGTAGTGACGAACCATCGGAATTCGCCAGGCAGTCGCAGGATTTCGCGCGCGTGTGGACGCAGGCGGGAAACCAGGCACAGACGCTGATGCAGGACGGCAGAAATCACTTTGACGCGATCTACGGTTTCGAAGATCCCAACCATCCGTTAACGGAATGGATAGCAAATGTGGTGACACGCTGAACCGCAGCGGTTTGCGTCATCGAATATTCCTCCACGCAGTAGAAACACGCTAATCAACGCGGATCGCCATGAGCTTTACCAATCTTGCCCCACAACCCCCGCTGTATCCCGCCGAAGCCGAGGACTACGCCCGCGCGGCGTTGGCGCTTTCGGCTGCGGCGGTACAGCGCTGCGAACGCATCGCCGACATTCAGTACGGCGACACCGCCACGCACAAACTTGACGTGTACCCAAGCCGAAAACAAGCGGGGCAACCCAGCCCGGTCCTGGTCTTCGCCCATGGCGGCGCGTGGACGAATGGCTACAAGGAATGGGTGGCGTTGATGGCTCCTGCCTTGGTCGCCGCGGGCATTACGTTTGTCTCGATATCGTATCGACTCGCGCCAGGCTTCAAATGGCAGGCGCTATTGGACGACTGCCATGCCGCGCTGTCGTGGGTGGTTCGGAACATTCACGAGTATGGCGCAGACCCCGCTCGCATCGCGGTGGGAGGTCATTCCGCCGGTGGTCATCTGATGACGCTTGCCGCATTAAGCGCGCAAGGCCTGCACCGCCACGGCATTCCCGCGTCGTCGATCATTGCGTGCTTGCCCCTGTGTGCGCCGCTGGATATCCGGTATCCCGAACGCACGCCGGGCAGCGGCGAAGAGCGCACGCATCAGAACCTGCTGGACGACGTAGCGGAAGCCGAATCGGCAAGCCCCGTGTGTCGGGTGAATCAGGACACGCCGCCGATGTTGCTGGCGTACGCCCGGGAAGACCTGCCTCGCATCATCAAGGGCAATCAAACGATGGAGGCCGAGCTGCGTCGGCTGGGTCGGCCCGTTGAAACCATGGTGTTAGCGGGGGATCATTTTGCGCCGGCGATCGCGGCAGGGCAGGCGGACTCGCCCTGGATGAAGCGCCTGATTCAAATCATGCAGGGATGAGCCCTGTTTAAGAAGACCCGGAGAATCCGATGAAAATTTCCCAATACTTGGCGCTGTTGGCCCTTACCTTGTCGACGGCCGTGCAGGCGCAGTCCTGGCCGAACAAGCCCATCAAGCTCATCATTCCGTATGCTGCGGGGTCTGGCCCCGACGTGGCGACGCGTCCCGTCGCCGAACAGATCGGGCGAATACTGAAGCAGCCGGTGATCGTGGAAAACCTGGCCAGCGCGGGCGGCATCGTCGGCACCCGCACGGTGGCCAAGGCGGCACCGGACGGGTACACGTTCGGCTTTGGCAACAACATCACCTTGGCCGTCAATGCCAGCTTCTATCGCAGCCTGCCCTATGACCCGATCAAAGACTTCGCACCCGTCGGCTTGCTGTTCGACAACCCTTATATTCTTGTCGCCGGCAAGGACTTCAAGCCGAATTCAATTCAAGAGTTCATGGCCTATGTGAAGCAGAACCCCGGCAAGGTGAACTTCGCCTCGGGAACCGGGGTGGGCTCGGGCAGCCACCTGACCGGCGAAATGATGAAAGCGGTCGGCGGCCTGGATATCACGCACGTACCGTACAAAAGCGGGTCGATGGCGCTGTCCGACGTGGTCAGCGGCCGGGTCGACGTGATGTTCGATAACGTGAACGGCGTCCAGCAGTTCATCAACAACGGAACGTTGAAAGCGTTTGCCGTCACCAGCCCCAAGCGCCTGCCCACCATGCCCAACGTGCCGACGATGGCCGAATCCGGGTTTCCCAACTTTGAAGCGGTGGCCTGGGGCGGCGTCGTGGCGCCCAAGGGCACGCCGCAGGCCATCATCAATCGCATGAACGAGGCCATCGGCCAGGCGTTGAAGACGCCCGAAGTTGTGCAAGCCAACGCCGCGATGTCGCTGAACCCGATCAGCTCGACGCCGGAAGCATTTACGGCATTCATCGCGGCCGAAACCAAACGGTGGGCCGAGACGGTCAAGGTGTCGGGGGCCAGGGCAGAGTAGGGGTGTGAACGCGGGTGGCGAACGCGGGGAGCGAACGCGCCGGGGGACTGCCTATCGCGTCGCCACAACGACGTGCGCCTGGATCTTGCCCGTGATGCCAGCCGGGCCAAAGCGGTCTTCAACCGCCGAAGCGGCAACGTCCGTTGCCTTCTCCAGAATGCCGGCGTCGCGCGCTTCCAGTTCGGCACGCATCGGCGTGCCCTGGCAATAGGCGACGGCGACGCTGCGGGGTGACTCGCCGAGGCTTTGCATGGCCATCGTATCGAAGGTGATGGCCCCGGTAAACCCGCCCGCCGCCAGCGCGCTGCGGATCTGCGCCTGGTCGTAATAGCCGTGCGGCACTTTCACCATGAACCGGGGCGGGTCTGCCGGGAACAGCGTTGCCATTGCCTGCGTGACGCAGTCGGCGAATTCGTTGTCTTCTATGCGATCCCAGACGTTGAACAGGAATGTGCCACCTGGCCGCAGCACCCGGTACGCTTCGGAAAAAGCCCCCGCCTTATCCGGAAAGAACATGGCGCCGAACTGGCATACCACCGCATCGAAAGCGCCATCGGCAAAGGGCAGCTTCATGGCATCGGCCTGGCGCCACGTGACGGGGCGGCTCGTGCCCAGGCTCATGGCATGTTCCAGCATCGGCTGGCTAAGATCGGTCGATACGATAGAGGTGCCGGCGGGCAGTTGGGCCGCCAGATGGCGTGTGACCGCCCCGGTGCCCGCTGCGATTTCCAGCACGGATGACGGGGCCAGGGCCGCGACTCGCCGCGTTATGTCCCGCGCATATCCGTCGAAAATCATCGGGACCAGATACCGCTCGTATAGCTGGGGAATGGGTCCGGCAAAGGCGCGTTCGCCACTGGACGTGTTCATGATGATCGACTCCACAATAGGTCGATAAGGCCGCCCGACGTTGTGGGCGGCGCGGTTGCCGCTGTGTGCGACGGCGTCATGCCGCCCGCCTTGTAGTGATGGCTTTACGCGCATGCATGAACACCAACGATAGTACGCCTCAAAACCCCATTTCCGATGCGGCGTGGGCCACTTTCATGGCGTTGCCACCCTCAAGAAGGGGGCGCCGAGGCGCCGTTTTATTCGGTGTATGCTTGCCGGGCAAAAATGCCCGGTAGCCATTGCCATCCGGTCCGTTATCTTCCGATCTCCTCTTGTCCCGACACCATGATCAAGGCCTTGTTAGTTGAAGACGATCCGAAGCTCTCGCGCCTGATTGCGCAGTTTCTGGAGCAACACGGTTTCAAGGTCGCCCAGGCCTATCGCGGTGACCAGGCGGTAGAGGCGTTTCGGCGCCATGACCCGGCCATCACCATCCTGGACCTGATGCTGCCGGGTCGCGACGGCTTGCAGGTTTGCCGCGACCTGCGCGCGTTTTCTTCCGCGCCCATCCTGATGCTGACCGCGCGTGAAGACGATCTGGACCAGATTCTGGGGCTGGAGTCCGGCGCGGACGATTACGTCATCAAACCCGTGGAGCCGCGCGTGCTGCTGGCCCGCATTCGCGCCTTGATGCGCCGCCGCAACCAGACGGACGCGCAGCCGGATCAACTGGCGTTCGGTCCGCTGTCGATTGACCGCCAGACGCGTTCGGTCGCCCTTGCCGGGGTGGAAGTCGATCTGACGACCATGGAATTCGAGATGCTGTGGGCATTGGCCAGCCAGGCCGGGCAGGTGCTGACGCGCGACGATCTGCTGAACGCGGTGCGCGGCATTGAATTCAATGGCCTGGACCGCAGTGTGGACGTGTGCGTCAGCAAACTGCGCCGCAAGCTGGACGATGACCCGCGCGACCCGGCACGTATCAAGACCGTCTGGGGCAAGGGATACCTGTTTTCTCCGAAGGCGCACGAGCTCGGCGATGCTTAAGTTCGTTCTGCGCATCTTCGTGGTGCTGGCGATCGGTTTTGTGCTGTCGAACGAAGTGGTCGATCGGGTGGCCAATTACCTTTTCGAGCCCGAGACCGCGAACTACACGCGCGAAGCGGTGCGCGGGCAGCTGCACAGCCTGAAGCTGGAATTGGCCAATGTGCCGCCCGAGGCGCGCCGCGACTATGTGCGCGATACCCTGGCCCCGCATTACGGTCTGGCCTTGCGGGTGATGGACCCGGCCGACTACAACTCGCCCGACTTCGCGCTGACTGACGACGAGCGGCGCACCATCGAAGCGGGCGGCTTCTTTCTGCGTGACAAGCAGATGAGTTTCGTGTCCGCGCTGCCCGGGCCGGGCGCGCAGTGGTTGCTGGTCAAAATGCCGCCCGAGCCGCTTGTCGGCACCTGGGTGATCGTGGCTATCTACACCGCGCTGGGCTTGCTGCTGTGCGGCTTCATGCTGGTGTGGGCGCTGCCGATCTGGCGCGATCTGGAAGCGCTGAAAACCGCCGCGCACCGCATGGGGCAGGGCGATTTGCAGGCGCGCGCCCGCCTGTCGCGCTATTCCAGCATCCGTGGGCTGGGCGATACGTTCAACCAGATGTCGGATCGCATTGCCGCGCTGATCAGCAATCAGCGCGAACTGACCAACGCGGTGTCGCACGAACTGCGCACGCCCATTGCGCGGCTGTCGTTCGAGCTGGACATGATCGACCGCGAGGCGGACCCGGAGGCGCGCAAGCGCTTGGTCGAGGACATGAAAAGCGACGTGGCCGAGCTGGACAGCATGGCTTCGGAACTGCTGATGTATGCGCGCTTGCAGCACAAGAGTGCAGACGTACCGTTACAAGCGCAGGACGCGCGCGGCTGGCTGGATGCCGTGGTGCAGCATGCCGCGTTCGAGGCCGAGCTGCTGGGCGTGCATTGCGAGGTGACGCGGTGCGACTCGGATGACGTCCACCTGCACCCGCGCTACATGACGCGCGCCTTGCTCAACCTGCTGCAAAACGCAATCCGGCACGCGGGCGAACGGGTACAGGTGGGGCTGACCAGCCCGGCCCCGCAGCACTATGTGCTGACGGTGGACGACGACGGACCCGGCGTGCCGCCCGCCGACCGCGAACGAATCTTTGAACCGTTTATCCGGCTGGACGAAAGCCGGGCGCGCGACACGGGCGGCACGGGGCTGGGGCTGGCTATCGTCAGCCGCGTGGCGCACTGGCACAACGGCATGGCCCAGGTGGCCGACAGCCCCCTGGGCGGCGCCCGCTTCGTGATCAGCTGGAACGCCGCCTGACCTGGCGCGGCCCGACCGAACGCGCCCCGACCGAACGCGCCCCGACCGAACGCGGCCCGACCGAACGCGCCGCCGACGAGGTCGCGTGCGTCACGACAAAGATCTTCACAAACTCCATACAAAGCGGGAAAGATCCCGCGACGCGGCATGGATAGCATCACGGCATTCCTCTTTCGCAGGGTATGCGTCCTCCATGTTTTCGCTAAGCCGCCTGGTCGCCATCGGATCGCTGTTGCTTGCCGGCGGCGGTTGCCAGACGCTGCCGCCCGCCGCGCCCGCCACGATCGCCAAAGGCGATTACGCGGCGGTCGTGAGCTACCTGACCCAGCGCATTCCCTACGACATGGCCCTGGCCAAGGTGCCCGGCGTATCGATCGCCATCGTTGAGGACCAGCGCATAGTCTGGAGCACGGGCTTTGGGGTGGCGGATGCGTCGCGGCACCGCCGCGCCACCGGGGACACGCTGTATCGCGTGGGCGCCATCAGCAAAATCGTCACGGCGGCCGGTGTGCTGCATGCCGCCGACGATGGCCGGTTGTCGCTGGACGCGCCGGCCGCGGGCGCCTTGCCCGATTGGCACGTCGAGCCGCGCCGCAACGCCATGCAGTGGATGGGCGCCGCGCCTTACACGGCACGAAACTTGCTGAACCTGCACCCCGGCACGCTGGAGGACACGATGGGCCGCGCTCGCGCCGACATGGCTTACGCCTTGTTGGGCGACATGGTGGCGCACGTGGCCGAAGAACCGTTCGACGCCTATGTGCGCCGCACAATTCTTCAACCCTTGAACATGCCGCGCGCCGGGTTTCGACCGCACGAGCGCATGCTGGAGCAACGCGCGGTGGGCTACCGGCGCGGCCGGCCCTGGGCAGAGGCGCCACAGCCCAACGAGGCGGCGGACGGGTTATGGGTCAGCGCATCCGAGATGGCGCGCTTTAGCAGCATGTTGTTCGCGGGCGGCGCTTACGGAAGCCGGGCTGCGGGAAATCCCGGAGGCAGGGCCGAAGTCAATGTCGACGTCAGCGCCGCCGTCAGCGCCGATGTCAGCGCCAAAGTCAGCGCCAAAGTCAGCGCCAAAGTCAGCGCCGATGCCCCGCGCGTGCTGACGGCGCAATCCGCACAAACCCTGTTGGGGCTGCAAACGGTGGCGGGCGACCGGCTGGACCTGGATTGCCGATTCGCCTTGTCGTGGCTGGCCGCGCCCTGTGACGACGGCGTGGTCACCGCCACGTCCCTGCGCGAACACAGCGGGGCGACGGAAGCGTTTCATTCGCGCTGGGTGCTGGCGCCGCAGGACAGGCTTGCCGTGCTGGTCATGGGCAATTCGGATTCCAGCGAGGCGCTGGTGGCGGCGGTGGCCACCCTGGCGATGCGCATGATGCGCCAGGCCCGGCAGGGCGCCGGTCCGGGATGAAAAACGTACGTGTGGGCACGCGGCGCGTCTGATAAATTGTGTAGACGTTTTAAGTGCCCTCGTACCTTTCTTTACAAAGGTTAATGAGATCAGAGAACTTTTCCGCTCTCGTCTCGATACATTGCCGCCTGCGGCCAATCGGCCGCTTTGACAAGCATGGAGGACGCCGATGTCGGAAATCGTGGTGTATGTCAGAAGCCAGCAAAAGCTGGGCGACCAGATCGTTGCCATGCCAACGCTATATCAGCTGAAAGAATGGTGGCCGTCTCGACGAATCAGCGTGGTTGCGCGTGACGATGTGGGCGCGTTCTACCAGGCGCTGCCGTGGGTGGATGAATTTGTGCGCACCTCGACACTTGGCGGCTATCTGCGCTGCCTGAAAAAAGAGACGCAGGTATCCGTCAGCCTGCATCACAGCAGCGAACGTTTCGGCCTGGTCAATCTGCTGCGCTTGCCGCCCATCCGCCTGGGCTTTCGCCACGGACGGCTGACCGACATCGTGTGGACGCATTGGCACCGCAAGAACATCGCCGAATATATCGGGCAGGCCAACTTGAACATGCTGGCTTCCTATCGTCCCTTTGACGTTGAGCGCGTGCCGCGCGCCTGTTTTGAAGCGCTGGCGGGCTCGCATTTGCGCACCGCGCAAAGTGCCGATGTGGTGATGATTCCCGGCGGCGGATCGGGCGCGTTCAAGCGATGGAGCCTGGCCAACTATGTGCAGTTGGCAGACGGCCTGAAGCGCGTGATGGGCGAGGGCGCCCGCTTCCTCTTCGTGCTGGGCCAGCAAGAGGCCGCTGAGCGAGACGCCTTGCAGGCGATGCAGCGGGCGGACTTTGCGGTTGCGTATTGCCGCACGATTCCAGAGCTAAGCGCCATCATGCTGCGCGCGCGCCTGGTGGTCGCCAACGACTGCGGGCCCTCGCATATCGCGCAAGGCGCCTGTGTGCCCTACGTGGGCATTTTCAACGAAACGAATCCTGAGTGGTTCTGGCAGCGGCCCGGCTCGGCCGCTGTGGTGCCGCGCCGCCCTCAGGACGGCATCAACGCCATCACGCCCGACGAGGTCCTGGCTGCCTGCCGCAACGTACTGGAGCATCATGCGCATCCTGCACACGCTGGCTGAACCAAGTCTTGGCGGGCTGGAATTTCGCACGTTGGAACAGGCAAGTTGGCTGCAAAGGCATGGCTACGACGTAGCTATCGCAGCGCCCTCGGGCAGCGCCGTCAGTGGCGCGGCGCGCGAGCGCAACCTGACAACCGTGGACATCGACTTCAAGCCGGCGTACGCGCCGTCGACCGTGCTGGCATTGCGCCGCGCGGTGAAGGCATTGAATATCCAGGTGATCGACAGCCACAGTCGCGTCGACGGTAAAGCCGCCGCGCTGTGCCGCGACCTGTGCGCGGTGGTTCGAACCCGGCATTTCGCCAAACCCATGCGCACGTCGCCACGCCGGCGGCTGGAATGGCGTTTTGGCTGCGATCACGTCATCGCCACCAGCAACGTGGGCAAGCAGGAACTGCTGGCGGCGCGGCTGTTTCGCGACGACCGCATCAGTGTCGTGGGTGAGTGGGCGGGCGACGAGTTCTTCCGCCAGGCCGAGGACGCGGACGCGTCATTGCGCATTCGCCGAGGCCTGGAGATGCCGGCCCCGGACGAGGCATACGTCATTGCCACCGTGGGCATGTTGCGTCCGGAAAAAGGCCAGGCCGATCTGCTGCGTGTGGTGCATCGACTGCGCGCGCTGGGCGTGCCTGCCGTGGCGCTCGTCGTGGGCATGCCCACCGCCGCCACCCGCGCCTATGCGTACGAGCTGTACCGTTTGGCGATAGAGCTGGGCATCTCGGACCACGCGGTGTTCGCCGGACACCGCAGCGATGTGCCCGACATGATGCGCGCGGCGGACGTGGTGCTGGTGCCCTCGGCAGCGGAAGCCTGGTCGCGCGTGGTGCCCGAGGCTTACGCCATGGGCCGGCCCGTTGTCGCCAGCGACGTCGGCGGCCTGCCCGAAATTGTCGTGCCCGGCCAGACCGGCTGGCTGGCCGCGCCGGGTGACATCGCGGGCTATGTCGACCGCATCTTGCAAATCCGACACAACGCCGGCGATGCGCAGGCGGTCGTGACCCGCGCCCGGACGTACGCCGAGACGAATTTCCGACTGAGCGAAAAGATGTTCCACACGCTGGACGCGTACCGCCGCGCCATGGAGCCGGGCTTGCGCGCGGGTGCTTACCGTTCGCCGTCAGCCGTGTGCGCCGTCCGGGCCTATATCGAACCGTTTGAGGTACAGGCGCACGAATATTTGTTGACCGGCACAGGCGCGCGCGGTCGCACGGGCATCCTGCTGGTTCATGGCCTGGCGGGCACACCGGAAGACATGCGTGCGCTGGCGCTGGGGTTGCACCGTCGCGGCTACACCGTGCTGGCCGTCAAGCTGGCCGGTCATTGCGGCACGCTGGATGAACTGGTGCGCACAAGCTGGCTGGATTGGCTTGCAAGCGTGCGGCGCGGTGCCGACCTGCTGGCAAGCCGCGTCGATCACTTGGTGGTGGGCGGACAGTCGGTCGGCGCCATGCTGGCACTGGCCCTGGCGCAGGAACGCCCGCTGCACGTGGCCGGCGTACTGGCGCTATCCCCCGCGTTCCGTCACGACGGCCCAGGCTTGCCGCGCTACGCGAGGCTGGGCTTGCTGTTGCCGCTTTTGCAAACGCTTTTGCATACGCTGCGCATCGGTCGCCATCGCGTGATTGCGAACCGCGACGCGTCGCTGCCCCGCATCCCCTGGGGGTCGCTGGCCCAGGCGCGAAAACTCGCGGTGTCGGTATGGCGACGGATGCATATATTGCGCGCCCCGTGCCTCGTCTTGCACGCGCGCAACGATGACATCGCCTCGGTCTCGAACGCCTTCGACATTGTGAACCGCGCCTGCAACGCAAACGTGTCCCTGCATTTGGTGGACGACAGCCGCAACGCAATGACCCCGCTTGCCCTCAAACGCAACGACGTGATCACGCGGGTCGCCGCGTTCGTCAACGACATCGTGGAAACGCCGGCGGGTCAGGAGGCCGTCAATGTGGCGTGACGGGCGGGATGGCAAGGCAATTGCAGCGCGACGACCGATCACTTTGCGTCGTCGATGCTGCAAAGCCCAGGCAATGAATCACGGTGTGACGCTCTGCAAACGTGTGCAGGTTCGGCCAGCCCGTCGGCGCCGATTCCCGTCAACGCCCCGCCACCAGTAGCGCCGCGTCGGCGAACGCCCGCGGCGCCTCTTGCGGCAGGTTGTGACCGATACCGCCGGTGATCGTGCGGTGCTGGTATTTGCCCGTGAACTGCTTGGCGTAGGCGGCGGGTGGCGGGTGCGGGGCACCGTTGGCGTCCCCTTCCAGCGTGATCGTGGGTACGGTGATCTTCGGAGCGGCGGCCAGTGTCGATGTGGTGGCGAGCAGGCGGCGGCGCTGCGGGTCAGTGGGTTTGGTCATCGTGAAAGCTCCTGAAAAAGTTCGCGGGTTTGGACGGGCTGCGAACGATTTATAGGGACTGCGCGATGGTGTCGGGTGTCGCAATGTACCGTCCCGGCAGACGGATACAGTGCGATGCAAAACAGGCGGTATTTCCCTTATCTACCGACCCAGCGCGTGCGCCGTCTCTTCCGGTGGCCCCTTCAGCCGCTTCAGGAACCATCTGCCCGCCGGCCCCGGTGGCGTGTCTTTCCGGTAGATCGCGAACATGGCGATGGGCGGGGTGCGCGGTTGAAAAGCCTCGATGCGCAACTTGACCAGCGCGCCGGCCTTCAGGTCCGACTGCACCATTTCCGTGGGCATGTGGCCCCATCCGAAGCCGGCACGCAAGAACGCGTGCTTGGCGCCAAGATCGGCAAGCCGCCAGATCTGGGGCGAAAGCACGCCGAATGTCGCGCCTTCGGTCAGCGTGGTGCGGTCTGTCAGCACCAGTTGCACGTGTTCCTCCAGGTCGCGCGTGCGGATAAGACCCTGATGCGACGCCAGCGGGTGTGACGGCGCGGCCACCGTCAACATGGGCACGTCCAACAGCTTTTCTGCGTCGAGCAGATCCGGCACCGCCGGCATCGAACCGCTGATGCCAAGCCGGCAAGCCTGTTCCAGCACCGGCTGCACGACGGCGCCCAGGGCTTCGACATACAGCCGCAGCGGCGTGTGCGGAAACGCTTGGCGGAAAGCGCCAACGGTGTCCGTCAACGATGCCATGGGGTACATGACGTCCACCACCACCGACAGTTCAGCTTCCAGCCCCTCGGCAATCGCGCGCGCCTTGGACTTGAACCCGTCCATGCCGCCGACCACCAGGCGCGCTTGCGCCAACAGCGCGGCGCCTTCTTCGGTCAGGCGGGGATAGCGGCCATTGCGGTCAAAGAGACGCACGCCAAGCTGGTTTTCAAGATTCGCCAGCGTGTGGCTGACCACCGACTGGGCACGCCTGAGTTTGCGGCCCGCGGCTGAGAAGCTTCCTTCGTCAGCGGCGGCAATGAAAGTGCGCAGCTGGTCTAACGAAACGGCGTCGAGCATATATCTATGAAGTAGATGGATTGCATCTAGAAATATAGGCTATGTGGATACGTGTCAAGTCTCTATTCTGCGGACATCAACTCTTTGGAAAGGATGATTCACATGACCTCGAACCTCAATGCCCACCCCGCCATCCCGGCTATCGGCCGCGCTTTCATCGCGGCAATCTTCCTGCTTAGCGGTATCGGCAAGCTGATGGACCCCGGCGCCACCTTGGCCTATATCGGGTCGCTGGGGCTGCCCAGTCCGGAGCTGGGCCTGGTGGCCGCCGCGGCGCTGGAATTGGGTGGCTCTCTGTTGCTGATAGTCGGTTACCGCACGCGGCCGACCGCCCTGCTGTTGGCCGTTTACGCCCTGGTGACCGCGCTGATCTTCCACCATGCGTTGGCCGACCAGAACCAGATGTTTCATTTTCTGAAGAACCTGGCCATGGCAGGCGGCCTGCTACAGGTCGTGGCGTTCGGCCCAGGCAGCTTCAGCGTGGACAACCGCCGTGCGCAAGCCAAGCGCGCGCTGGCCTGATCGCATCCACCGGAACAAAGGAAACCATCATGACCATCGCGACAGAACTGCTACGGCAACACCTGCAATTGCTGGTTGACGACAACCCGACGTGGCAGACATTGATTCATGACGACATCGTGTGGGACCTGCCCTATGCGCCCAGCCTGGGCCACCCGTTGCAACTTGAGGGCCGCGATGCCGTCCTGCGCCACGCGGGTTGGTTCGTGGACGCGGTGAGCGACTTCCGCTTCTTCGATACCCAGATCGTCGCCACCGACGACGCGCACCATGCCGTCGCCCGAGTACAGGCGGAAGGCAAGGTTGCGGCGACGGGACGGCACTATCAACAAGAGTACGTGGTGTTTTTGACCGTGCGCGACGGGCGTATTGCCCGGCTGCGTGAGTACTTCGATCCGGTGAAGGCAGCATTGGCCTTCGATGCCCCGATTGTGGGCGTTCCTTCAAGGAGCATCTGATGAAAGCCATCCGTGTGTTTGCCTACGGCACCCCCGACATGCTGACCCTGGCCGAAGTGGACGATCCCGTCCCCGGCGAAAACGAAGTTTTGATCGACGTCGCCACGGCGGCGGTAAACCCGATTGACTGGAAAATCGTCAGCGGCTCGATGCAGGCGTTCATCAAGCTGGCGCTGCCGTTCACCCCGGGCGTCGATGCCGCCGGTACCGTCGTCGCCGTCGGACGTAATGTCACGACGTTGGCGCCGGGGGACGAGGTAATGGGCTTCATCGGCATCGTTGGCGCCTACGCAAGCAGGGTAGTCGTCGATGCGGCCCGGCTGGCGCGAAAGCCGGCGGGGCTGAGTTTTGCCCAGGCGGCCGCCATGCCCGCGGCAACGCTTACGGCCTGGCAGGCGCTACACGAACACGGCGCGCTGCAATCGGGCCAGTCGGTCTTGATTCATGCGGCGGCCGGAGGGGTGGGAAGCGCAGCGGTTCAGTTGGCCAGCCTGGCGGGCGCGCAGGTGATCGGCACCGCGTCGGCCAGCAACCGCGGCTATGTTCTTGAACTTGGCGCCACGCAATTCATCGACTATCGGGCAGGCGACTTTTCCCAGCAGGTGCCCAAGGTTGATCTTGTGATTGATCTGGTCGGCGCAAGCACGCAGGCGCGTTCGTGGTCTGTACTGAAGCAGGGAGGCACCCTGGTGTCGACGGTCAGCCGGCCGGACACCGACCATGCCGACATCCCGGCGGGGGCAACCGGAAAGCACTTCACAACCCGCTCCGACGGGCAGCTGTTGACGGATCTGGCGGCGCTATACGCATCCGGTGGTCTGCACGCCCATCTGGATTCGGCCTTTCCCCTGGCGGAGGCAAACCGTGCCCTCGAACGCAGCATGGGCGGCCACGTGCGCGGGAAGGTCATTCTTGATATGTCGGCTTGACGCGACGGGGTGCGAAGGCGCTTGTCGGCAGCGGCAGGTCGGCAAGCGTCCCGTTACCGGCTTCCGACCGCCAACGCCTGTCGCTTCCGGTCAATCGCCGTGCGCGTCTTGTCAATTCCCCCCGAGCGGGCGCCCCTAAGATTCCCTGCATCTCCCCGTGCAGGCACTCTGACAGGCATCCGGCCCCGCTCCCCATGATTACGCTCTACGACCATCCCCGATCCGGCAATTGCTACAAGGTGCGCCTCTTCCTGGCGTTGATCGCATTGCCCTATCGGCGTGAGTTCATGGATGTGCTGGCGCGCAAGAACCAGACCGAGGCGTTCGAACGCATCAGCGCATGGAGGCAAGTCCCGGCGATCGATGACGAGGGTCTGGCCGTTTGGGACAGCCACGCCATCCTGATGTACCTGGCGCAGAAGCACGCCCCGCAGTGGCTGGCGCCGCTTCCTCATAGCGCGCAGATGCACGCGTGGCTGTCGGTGTCGGCCAACGAAATTGCCAACAGCTTGCAGCCGTTGCGGCTGACCAAGGTGGTCAGCCATGCCGAGGCCGCGGATCACCTGGGCGTCAGTGAAGCGCTGCTTGATGTGCAGGGGCTGGAGCGGCGGACGGATCGGCTGTTGAAACAGCTGGAAAAGCGCCTTGGCGTCAGCCCTTGGCTGGCGACCGTACGCAGCGTCGCGGACATTGCCTGTTATGGCTATCTGGCATTGGCAGAAGAGGCCGGCATCGATCTGGACGGCTATCCCGCCCTATCGGCTTGGCGCCGGCGCATCGAAGAACTGCCGGGTTACGTCGCGCCACAACACACCAACACAAAACACACTGGGGAAAAACATGGAAGCGATCTCTCGACCTGACGTGAACGTAGGGGCTGGAAAAAAGCCGAACCTGCTTCGAATCTCTGTGGCCACGGTGGTGGGCACAGCCGTTGAAGCATTTGATTTTCTGGCGTACGGCACCGCCGCCGCACTGGTATTCAACAAGCTGTTCTTCCCGCAGTTCGACCCCTTGACCGGCACGCTGGCGGCGTTTGCGGCCTTTGCCAGCGGCATGTTGGCGCGGCCCATCGGCGGGATCCTGTTCGGGCACTTTGGGGACCGCATCGGGCGCAAGTCCATGCTGACGCTCAGCCTGCTCATGATGGGCATCTGTACGGTGCTGATCGGGCTGTTGCCCACCTACGAGCAAATTGGCGTGTGGGCGCCGATCTTGCTGGTGGCGCTACGCATCGGGCAAGGCCTGTCGTTTGGTGGCGAACTGGGCGGCGCCATGCTGATGGCGGTGGAACACGCGCCACCGCGATGGAAGGGCTTGTTTGGCAGCCTGCCTTTAGTGGGGTCGCCGCTGGGCATCCTGTTGTCGGTGGGCGCCTTCGCCCTGGTCACGCGGCTGCCTGAAGAAGACTTTCTGTCGTGGGGCTGGCGGCTGCCGTTCCTGGCCAGCGCGGTGTTGATCGTGGTCGGGATATTGATACGCCGTGGCATCGACGAGTCGCCCGATTTCGCCCGCGTCAAGGCCGAGCAAACGCAGGTCAAGCTGCCCGTGGCGGAATTGCTGGGCAAGCATGGCAAGGCGTTGTTGCTGTGCGTGGGATGCAAGCTGGCCGAAGTGACGTTGATCTACACCTTTCTTGTTTTCTCGGTGTCGTATGCGGTATCCACGCTGGGCTTTAGCCGATCAGACGCGCTGCAAGCGCTGCTTTACGGCGCGGCCGTGATGACGTTCACCATTCCCGTGTTCGGCATGTTGGGCGACCGCTTTGGCGCAAGACGCGTTTGCGGATGGGGTGGGCTGTTGCTGGCCGTGATGGCAGTGCCGATTTTCATGGCCGTGGGCAGCGGCTCGCTGTTTGCTTACAGCGTGGCCGCGTTCGTCGCCATGGCCTTGAACTACGCCATGATGATTGCCCCCCAGTCCAGCCTTTACGCCGCCCAGTTTCCGCCAGAGCTGCGGTACTCGGGCCTGTCGATCGGCGTGCAGTTTTCCGCCGCAATCGGGGGTGGCCTGGCGCCCATGGTGTCGGCAATGTTGGTGGCTCGGTTCGATAGCATCGTGCCCGTGGGCGCGTACCTGGCGGTGCTGGGCGTCGTTGCGGGCACGTCGGCGTTCTTGATGAAGCCCACCACCCGGGCACGCTCCGCGCCCTGATCTTCAGCCGGCCGTTTACTGATCCCGCTCCAGCGCCGCCGCACGATATTTGTTCGGTGGGCTGCCGAAGCGTTGCTGAAAGCATCGGCTGAAGTGGCTGGCGTCCTGAAACCCACAGCTCAGCGCAATGTCCTTGACGGGGACATGCGCCCTGCACGGATCTTCCAGTGCGCTGCGGGCCAGTTGCAGCCGGCGCTCGCGCACGTACTGGCCATACTGGATGCCGCGCATCTGGAACAAGCGATGCACCCAGCGGCTGGAAGCGCGCAGCGCGCGCGCCACCGCTGCCACGGACAAGTCGTTGTCGCTGATGTGCGTATCCACGTAGCTGGTAATCGCCTGCCAGCTTTCGATGGGGCCGCGCTCGGTGGTCGGCAATTGCTCCAGCGCCTGGCTGGTGTAGATGGCCGCCAGCAAAGAGATCAACGCCTGTTCCGCAAACATGCTGGACGTGGGGCTGACGGCGTCGGGCTGCTCAAAAAAAACATGCCCCAGGCAGTGATGGGCCGTGCGCACCATCGGCAGTGTCGACGCCGCGCGTTGCGCCGTGAACTGCGAGATATCCTGCAAGTGCATGCCCAGCAGGTTCAGCAAGGACCCCTTGATCACGACCAGCCTGGAGTCCGTCAGCATGCGCACTTCGGAAGGCAGGGCGGTGGTACGAAAAATGATGTCGCCCGTTTCCACTGGCAGGCTCGCGCCGTTCTGGCTGATGGTGCCGTGTCCTTCGATGATGAAGCTGGCCAGGAATTCCGCCCGCAGCGCATCGGCCGCGTGTTCGGCCCGGTGCTGCACCGTCATGGGGGTGGATTCCAGGTTCACGGCCAGGCCGCCCGCGCGCAGGCGGCATGCCTGCAAATGCAGACGCGGTTGCAGGGTCAGCGGCAGGAAGTCTCCCGGCAGCACCAGCTTGTTCAGCCGCGCCTGATAGCCGGACAGTTCGGCCTCGTAAAAGGGACGAAAACGGGGGGCGAAATTCAGGTCCGGCTCTTGCTGGGAAGCGGCAGGCGGAAGCGGTTGGGCGGCTTGCATGTCGATGGATGAACCCGACTTTCTGGGCGGGCCAAGCGCCCGCGAAATCATTGTATCGACGCTGATCGCGCACGCACCTGCCGTTTACCCTAGGCCCTGGCACTCTCGGACAAGCCCTGTGCAGTTGGGGGCAAGGCCCGGAAAACCGCTGCCGGATGTAATGGCAAGGGTGTGCCACCCGGCAAGGCTTCAGGAGATGAGTGTGGATGACAAGGCAATGCAGTCCGACGCGTTTTTCAAGCGCTCGGCCGACAAGCTCGATTTCGGCAACTGGAACGTGCGGGAAAAAATCGCCCTAAGCTGCCGCATCCTGGCAAGGGAAGGGCACTCGGAGACGCTGGCAGGGCAGATCACCGTGAAGAACGATGACGGCTCCTACTACACGACGGCGCTGGCCCAGGCCTTCGACGAGATCCGGCCCGACACGGTGATTCGCATCAACGACGACATGGACGTGCTGCAAGGAGAGGGCACGCCCAATCCCGCCGTGCGGTTTCATTTCTGGGTCTATCGCAACCGGCCGGATGTGCGCTGCATCGTGCATACCCACCCGCCTTATGTGTCGACCCTGGCCATGACCGGGCGCCCGCTGGTGGTGTCGCACATGGACGCAACGCCGTTTCACAACGACTGTGCGCATCTGAAGGAATGGCCGGGCTTGCCGATCGCCGACCAGGAGGGCGAAATCATTTCCGCCGCCTTGGGCAAAAAGCGCTGCGTGCTGTTGGCCAACCACGGGTTCCTGGCGGCGACCGCTTCTGTGGAAGAAACCTTGTATCTGTCGGTGCTGATCGAGCGCGCCGCGCGTAATCAATTGCTGGCCGCTGCCGCCTACGGCGAGGTGAAGCCGGTGGACGATGCGCTGGCGGCCGAGTCGCACGACTTTCTGCTCAAGCCCAGCATCGTGCGAGCCAGCTTCGCCATGTTTGCGCGTCGTATCGAACGGCAGGGCATTGCGCAGGCATAAGCAAAGCCTTCGGCGAAAAGCCACAAGACCGCAACAAGACCGCAGCAAAACGGCCCCAAGCCAAAGGGCCGCCTCATGACAAAAAAGGCCGGCCGCAAAGAGCGGGCCGGCCTTTCTGATCCACCACGACACGACTTACGCGTCGGCGGCGCCTTCCTCAGCCACGGCCGTCGGCTGCACCTGGTTAATCAGCGCGGGCCAGGTGTTGATCGACAGCAGATGGCAGTACACCAGCGGCAGCCAGCCATTGGCGCGCCAGCGCAGGAACTCGTCGTCCGGCAGCTTGTTGAACTTGGCTTCGTCGATCACCTTGAAGCCGGACATGGCCAGGCGCTGGCCATCGGGCAGGGTGATGTCGGCGCGGTTCTCGATCAGCAGATCGGCGGCGGCCAGGGCCTGCGCGAACTCCATCGTGTAGGCGTGCTGGTTCTGGTAGTCGCGGCAGAATTCCAGCGCGCTGCGGGCCAGGTCGGTGGGCTCACCGGCTTCGTCGAAGAACGGATTGTCGCGGCCTTCGACCACCGAGGCGGCCTTCTCGTCGACGCATAGCGTGAACTGGCTGCGGTCTTCGTTCTCCATGAAGATGA
Source organism: Achromobacter sp. B7 (assembly GCF_003600685.1). Classification (NCBI taxonomy): domain Bacteria; kingdom Pseudomonadati; phylum Pseudomonadota; class Betaproteobacteria; order Burkholderiales; family Alcaligenaceae; genus Achromobacter; species Achromobacter sp. B7. The sequence goes on along the minus strand of NZ_CP032084.1, from coordinate 5,162,775 downwards.
AGGGATAGCGGCGCACGTAAGCCGGGATGTAGGTGCCGGCGCGCCATTGGCCGTCGGCGTCGACGAACAGGTTTTCCTGGCCGCGCACGCCCAGCACCGCGACGGGCGTGGGCTGATCGCCGTCAGTGAAGACAATGGGAAAGTGGCGGCAGGCGGTCGGCAGCTCGGTGGCCACCAACGGCACGGCGTTGGTGGTGGCGGCATAGGCAAAGCCCGTGTTGCCGGCCAGCGACAGGTTGGCGTGCACGCCGGCAGCCAGGGGACGGGGTTGTTCGTAGAACAGGGGAAGCGAAGTCTGCGTAGTCATGGTGTCGAATCAAAGAGTGCGGGATTGCGCGTCGTTGTCGCGACGCTCGTCGTCGGAAGACGGGCTGCCTTCGGCGACGGGTTGTTGCGGATTGGCGGCTGGGGCTTGCAGTACCGACGTGTTGCCGTTCGGAACGTTCAGCATGGCGTTGTCGCCGGAAGGCAGTTGCCAGTTGAAGGTGGCCGAGGCCACTTTCAGCACCTGCGGATCGGCGTAGGCGCCCAACGGGTCCGGGCCGAAACTATCAGACGGGACCGTACCACGGAACAAAGATGACGCGGTAGGCGTGGTCGGGATGACCGGCTGCGGCGCGGTGATGGCGGACAGGCGGTCGATAACGCCCGTCGGACCCCACGTGGTGCCGTTCAGGTAGTACGGCGAGCCCACCAGCGAGCTCTTGATGGAAGCGGCCGCCACGGCGCCCGTCTTGCCACCTAGCGTGCCCCACACGTCGGCCGAACCGGCGGTCGGAACGGTCAACGAGGCCACGTTCAGCTTGTGGCTGAGATCGGCATCGTTCAGGCCGATGCGCAGCGCGCCCAACGGGCCGGCGGCCAGCGTCAACGCCGTTTGCGGGCCCACCAGGCCAACGGCGGTGATGTCGCCGTTGGTGCTGATGGTGGCATTCGCGCCTTGCAGCGTGGCGGGTGCGCCCAGGTTGATGGGGCCTTGGGTCACCAGCAGCTGCGCGGGCAGCGTCAGCCCGGCGCCGCCGGTTTGCGTGAAGCCCGTGGCGGCTTTCACCGTCGAGCCGGCGGCGAACGTCGTCGTGCCGGTCGGGTCGGTGTTGGTGATGCGGATCGGACCCGTGTCGGCGGTGACGTCCTTGCCGAACGCAACCTTGCCGCCCGTGATGTCGATGCCGTCAGGACCCGAGGCGCGCACGTTGCCGTTGTAGCTGGCGGACTTGGCTTCCAGCTGCTGCACGCGGTAGGCGCTGACGTCGCCGTTGAACACGATGGTGTCCACGGCGCGCAGCGTTAGCGAGCCCAGGCCGGTGGCGTCGCCCGCCACCAGCACGTTCTTGCCCGCGTTGATGGCCAGGTTGTTGCCGTTGCCGTCCAGCTTGCTGCCCAGCACGACCGAACCCGTGGTGCTGGTCAGGTCGCGGTCGCCGGTCAACGTCACCGCGCCGGTGTAGACCTGGTCGCCGGTCGTGACGACCTTGCCCGGGCCCATCGTGGTGGTGCCTTCGATCGCCAGGCCGCGCAGCGGCGTCGTCGCGCCGATGTCGCCCTGGATGTCGGCGTTGCCGGCAATGATCAGCCCTTGCTGGCCCGACTCGGTGCCGTCCACGCCGGCCTTCAGTTGCACGTTGGTGCCGGTCAGCGTGGTGTCCACGCCGGACAGGATCACGTGCTGGCCATACTGCTGCGAACCCGTGGTGTCGACCGAACCGCCGTTGATCAGCAGGTCGCCGTTGCCGCTGGTTTGCAGCGACGCGGTGCGGACCGGGCCGTCCAGAACGGTGTCGCCCGACGCATTGATCGTCAGGTTGCCCAGGCGCGAACCTTGGCCGACCGGGCCTGCAAACTCGACGTTGCCCTTGTCCGCCGACACAGTCATGTCGTGCCCGCCGTCAACGGCGTCGTTGAAGCGAATGTCGCCGTCGCGGTTGGCCACGGTAACGTCGCCGCCCAGCGTGACCGCGCCTTGGTACGACTGGTCGCCCGTGGTCGCGATGCTGCCTTGGCCCAGCGTGGACTTGCCGTTCACCGTCAGGCCGGCCAGCGCATTCTGTGCACCGATCGGACCCTTCAGCACGGCGTCGCCGTCAATGGTCAGCTCATGCGAGCCGTCGGCGCCGCCCAACAGGCCCACCGTGCTGCCCTTCAGGACGGTGTCACCGCCCAGCACCACGCGTTCGCCGTAGGACTGCGCACCGGTCGTGTCGACCAGGCCGCCGTTGATGCCGATTGTGCCGCCCACGTCCGACGTGACCGACGCCGCGTACACCGCGCCGTTCAGCGCGGTCGCACCCTGGCTGGCGATGGTGATGTCACCCAGTCGGCCACCCGCGTCGTCACCGACGGCGTCCGTAAACGTGACATTGCCCGCACTGGCCGAGAGCGACAGATCGTGCCCGTCGCCCTGGCTGCTGGCCACCTTGTCGTTGAACGTGATGCTGCCGCCTTGCGTCGTCAACGCCACGTCGCCGTCTAGCGTGACCTCGCCGTTGTACGACTGCTTGCCGCTCGTGCCGATGCTGCCGTCCAGGCTGGACGTGCCGTTCACCGTCAGGCTCGCCAGCGCGTCCTGCGCACCGAACGCGCCCTTGAACACGGCGTCGCCGTCGATGGTCAGGTCGTGAGGGCCGTTGCCGCCACCCAAGAGGTTGACGCTGCTGCCCTTCAACACCGTATCCGCGCCTAGCGTGACCCGTTCGCGGAAGGTTTGCGTGCCCGTCGTGTCGACCAGGCCGCCGTTGATCGCGACCGTGCCGGGGGCGTCCGTCTGCGCGGACGCGGCGTATACCGCGCCGTTGAACGTGGTCGCGCCGGCGGTGTTGGCCGTCAGGTTGCCCAGGCGTTGTCCCGCGCTGCCCACGGCGTTAAAGCTGATGTCGCCCGCCGCTGTGGAGTCGATCACGACGTTGCGGCCGCCGATCAGCGCGCCGTCGAACGTGACGTTGCCGGTGGTGGTGGACAGCGACTGGTCGCTGCCCAGCGTGACGTCGTCCTGGTAGTGCTGGCTGCCGGTGGTGGCGATGCTGCCGGTGGTCAGCGTGGCGGGCCCGTTGACGGTCAGGCTGGCCAGCTTGGTGTTGGCGCCGATGGCGCCGGCCAGCGTGGCCGGGCCGTCGACGGTCAGCGCGTACGCGCCGTCTACGCCATCGGCCAGCGTGACGCCGCTGCCGCTCAACGTCGTGTCGGCGCCCAGCACCACAGCGGCGCTGTAGGACTGCATGCCGGTCGTTGTGACGCTGCCGCCGTTAAGCGCAGTGACGCCGGTGCCGACCTGGTTCAGCGATGCGGTGTTGACCGCGCCGCCGTAGGTGGTGGCGCCGGCCGTCAGAACGGTCAGCGCGTTCGCGCCCGAGACGTCGCCCGTGAACGTAACCGCGCCGTTGCCCGTGTACACGTTGACGCCGCCAGCCAACACGGTGTCGCCATCGACGCCGAAAGCGCCGTTGCCGGTGGTGTACAGGCCACGCAGCGTGGTGTCGCCGTTGTACTGCTGGGCACCGCTGGTCGCGACGTTTTGCAGGCTGATGTTGGCGCCGTCGATGCTCAGGCCGGCCAGGTTGATGGCGTTGCCGCCCAGCGTGACGTTGCCGTCGTTGGCGACGATCACCGCTTGCTGGTTGCCACCGTTCAGCGCGCCCGAGATGTTGACATTGCCGCCGTCGCCGTTGGCGGTCAGCGTGCGCTTGCCGCCCGTCAGCGTGGCGTTGCCCGAGATGTCGATGGACGCGCCGGTCAGGTCGCCGCCAAGCGTGACGCTACCGTTGTAGGTTTGCGCGCCAGCGGTGTCGACGGCTGCCGTGCCGATCTGCGCGCCAAACACCGTCAGGTTGTTGACCTGGCTGTTGGTGATGGCGTGGTTGATGCCGACGTTGCCCGATGACGATCCCAGCAACACGTCGCCGTGATTGCCGGCGGTAAGGCCGACGCTGCTGATCAGGTCGCCGTCGGCGGCGATCTGGATGCTGCCGTCCGCCGTCGCAATATTGCCCAGCGTCAGCGGGCCGGTGGCCTCGACGACGATGTCGCCGGCGCCCAGCACGTTGGCCTTGAGATAGCGCGCCGACGTGGTGAAGGCGGCGTTGCCGTCACCGATGCCGTTCTTGCTGGTCAGGTCCAGGCTGTTGGTCGTGACATCGCTGCCCAGGGCCACCAACGAGCCTTCGGCGGCGGCCAGCACGACCGTGCCGTTCGCAGCGCCAGCGTTGATGGTGCCGACCACCACGTCGCCATGCTGCGAGCTCAGGTCGATGCCGCGGTTGTTGCCGGCGGCCGTGGCCGACACGTCCAGCGTGGCGGTGGCGTTGGCGGTGATGTTGCCGTTGGCGGTGGACAACGAGGCGGTCAGCGCGCCGGTATTGTTCAGCGTCAGGTTGGCCGGCGTGGTGACGCCGGTCAGGTTGACGTTGGCGTTGGCCACCTCAGTGGTCAGCGCCGTGTTGCCGCCCGCCGCGCCACTGGTGATGTTCAGCGTATCGCCGCGCGCAATGATGTTGCGCGGCGTGGCGCCCGCTGCCACCACGTCTTGCAGGCCCACCAGAGTGATGGTGTCGTTGGCCTGCACGCCCGTGCCTGCCACCGTCAGCGTGCCGTTCGAGGACAGCAGCACGTTGTCGGCGGTATTGGACAGCCCCGAACGCGCGTCCAGGTCGCCCGACGAACGGAGGTAGACCGAGCTGTTGTCGCCCGTTTGCGTCACGTCGCCGGTCAGCGTCAGGGCGCGCGTGCCCACGTTGTTCAGCGCGATGACCGCGCCGTCGGCACCCGTGGTCAGGTCGCCCAGCGACGCAACGTTGGTGCGCAGGGCGATGCCGCCCAGGCCGGTCGCCAGGTTACCCACCGTGCCGATGCTGCCGCCCGCCGTGGCCGTCAGGCTGTTGCCGAAGACCAGGTTGCCGGGAATCGCGCCCAGGATGGATCCGGCCGCCTTCAGCGTGACGTCGCCCAAGGTCAGGGCGTCGATCGTGTTGATCGACAGGTCGCCGTTGGACGTGGCGATCGAGATGTCGTTGGTCGCCGAGTTGGTCTTGGTGCTGGCGCTGTTCACCAGCGTGGGGCCGGCGGTGGTGATGCCGATGGCGCCGTTCTGCGTAGCGATGGCGTTCAGCGTGGTGCCGGCCGCGCGGTTGTCGTCCAGGAAGATCGAGCCGTTGCCGGTAACTTCCGCGTTGATGAAGGCGGCGGTCGTCTGCACGTTGTCGGCCGAGCCTTCGGCGCCGCCGATGCCCGCGCCGGCTTTCAGCGTGACCGAGTTGCCGATGATGCGCGTGGATTCCTCGCGATCGTCAACGATGGTGCTGCCGGTCTTGCTGTAGTCGATGTTGACCGTGCCCGTGCCCGCGTCGATGTTGCCCGTCACCAGTTGGCTGTTGGTGCCGTTGCCCACGATCTTGATCGTGCCGCTGCCGTTGCTGGCGACGGCGTTGGCGATTTGCAGGTTGCCGGCCGCCGCGATGTCGATGGTGCCGCCCGACAGGTACGAGTACACGGCGTTGTTGTCCGCCGCCAGATACATGCCGCCCAGCGTGGTCGCTTCGACGCGCTGGCCGCTGGCGTTGATGCGGCCGTTGGCGGTGTCGACGCCGATGCCGCTGCGCGCGTTCAACGCGACGCCGTACGCCTTGATGTTGGCGCCGCCCACGTCGGCCAGGATGGCGCCGTTCTCGGCGTTCAGCGTGACCTGGCCTTGGGTGGCGCCGGCCTGCACGTTCTTGACGAAGATGCTGCCCGCCGTCGCCTTCACCGAAATGCCGTTGCCCGCTGCGTCCGTGCCCGACGTCATGCTGGTCAGGAACAGGCTGCCCGACGACGTGATGCGCGTTTCGCCGTTGGCCACCGAGGTGCTCAGGCCGCCTTGCATGCTGCCGACGCTGTCCAGGTACAGCGAACCGGCGCCGGTGACGCTGGCGGACACGGCGTTGTTCAAGGCCGCGATCTTGATCGCCGCGTCGGTGGTGCCGATGCCGTTCTTGGCGGTCAGCGTGATGGCGCCGGTGCCCGAGCCGGAGATGGCGCCGCCGCCGTCCAGGATGCTGCCGTTCTGCGCGTTCAGCGTCAGCGTCTTATTGCTGCCGTAGCGAACGGAGCCGACCAGGATGTCGCCCGTGGTCGTCGTGACGGACAGGTCTTCGCCTGCGTTGAGGTTGCCCAGGTTGATCGAGCCCGCCTGGTTCAACCAGATGCCGCCCGAGGCCGTGGCCGCGATGTTCTTGACCTGCGTGTTCAGGGCGCGGGTGGACGAGCCAATCGCGTTGGGCGTGTCGCCCGACCCGGTGGACAACGTCAGGTTGCCCGCCGTGATCTTCGACGTGCCGGTCATGCCCTGGATGGAGCCGCCGGTGTAGTAGTAGGGGTTGGTCGACAGGTTGACCGAGCCATTGGCCGTGACGTCGATGTCGTTCAGCGTGATCGAGCCGATAGCCTGGTACGTGAAGTTCAGGCCGGTGGTGTCACGAACGATGGTCAGCGCGGTGTTGTTGCTGGTGTCGGCCCCGCTGAACGTCAGGTTCTGCGCGTCGATGGTCAGGAACCCGTTGCTGCCGTACTGGTTGCCCTGCGCGTTGTTGCGGTTGATGGTCAGGTCGCTCAGGTCGGCCAGGTTGTCGACGTAGATGCTGCCCGGGGTGTTCAGCGTCAGCGATGGCGTGTCCAGATGGATGCGATTGGCGTTGCCCGAGCCAATGCTGCGCGATGTGCCGTAGTCGGCCGTCAGCGTGACGCTGTTGCCGGTGATGCGGTTGCTGTTGTTTGCGCCGACGATGTTGCCCGTGCTGGTCGACAACGCGACCGCGCCATTGCTGGTGCTGATGGTGCCCACCACCAGGTCGCGGCCGCCGCGGGCGGTATCGGCGGTCAGCGTGATGTTGCCGTCGCCGGTGACCGAGGCGGCCTGCAAGCCATAGGTTTCGATCAGCGCGATGCTGCCGTCCGCCGTGGCCGTCTGGTTGGCGCTAAGGTTGACGATCGTCGTGCCGCCCGAGCTCAGGTTGGTGGTGCGGATGGCGCTCTTGTTGCCGATCGAGCCATTGGCCGTCAGGGTGACGGTGGTGGCGTTGCTGATCGTGCCGCTCAGGATCGAGCCGCCCGAGTTGTTGACGGTGAAGCTGTTGCCGTTGGTGTTGACCGAGCCCAGCTCGATGTCGCCGACGGTGTTGCTGACCGAGCTGGCGCCGGTCGAGGTCAGGCTGGGCAGGCTGGTGTTGCCTTCCACCGTAATGAACGCCCCGCCGCCGACGGCGCGGCCGCTCAGCGTGCTGACGCGGGTGTCGATGGCGTTGCCGACGCCGCTTGCGCCGATGGCGGCGTTGGCGGTCAGGTTCAGCGACGCGGCATCGATCTTGGTGTTGGCATCGCCATCGCCCAGCAGCGACGCGTTGCGCGAGGTCAGCGACACGTTGTCGTAGCCGACGTTGATGGTGCCCACGGTGACGTTGCGGTCGCTGCTGACGGTCAGGTTCAGGCCGCCCGCGTCCGTGATGTTGCCCAGCACCAGGCCGGCCGTGCTGCCGCTGCCGCCGTCGGTGGCGGTAAAGCCGATGTTGCCCTGGCCGTCGCGGGTCGGGGAATTGATGCTGTAGGAACGCGCGCCGTTGCCCGTCGAATACAGAGACAACGCATCGATGTGCTTGTCGGAATCGATATAGACGTCGCCGGCGTTCTGGATGTTCAGCAGCGGGGCCGACAGATTGATCTCGCGGCCCGTGCCGCCGATGGCGCCCGAGCCCTGCGTGGTCAGCGAAACCTGGGCGGCCGTGATGCGCTGGCTGTCATCGGCGCTGCCCAGGATGCTGTTGTTGCTGGACAGGCGCACCGTGCCGGTGGACTGCGTGTCGATGGTGCCGATGTCCTGGCCAACGTTGCTGGACAGCATCAGGTTCAGGCCGGTGTTGTCGCGGACATTGTTGACTTGCAGGCGGCCGTCATGCACCACATCGAACAGCAATTCGTTCGACGTGACGTCGTAGGTCGAAGGCGCGACACCCGTTGCATACAACGACAGGCTGGCCAGGTCGACGTCGTTGTTCACGTAGACGTGGCTGCCGCTCGTCAGGTAGAGCTCGCTGGTGGTGGTGTTGATCTTGTCGGCCGGACCCGAGCCGATCTGGCCGGTGGCGAAGAGCGACACCGAATCGCCCGTCACGTGCGAGGTGGGCGACAGGTTGACCAGGTTGCTGCCCGCACCGTTGGCGGCCAGGCTGACGGCATGCGCGGGGCCGGTGTCGATGTTGCCGATGTACACCGTGCGGTCGCCGGAGAACGAGAAGTTCAGGCCGGTGGTGTCGCGCACGTCAAACAGGTTGTAGCCGCCGGTGTCCGTGACGTTGAACGTCAGGCCCTGCGCCGCGACCTGCACCACGTTGTCCGCCGACGGGTTGGCGTGATTGGCCGTGACGTTCAGGCTGAACAGGTTCGACGCGTTGTTCAGGTACAGATCCTTGCCGGTCTGCGTGGTCAGTTGCCGCGTGTCGGCCTGCACCGCATTGCCGGCGGCGCCGATGGACTGCGTGGCGGTCAGCGTCAGCGAGGGGGCGACGAAGCTGCTGCCCGCGCCTTGAAGAACCGACCCGTTGGTGACGTTCACCTGCGCGGAGCCCGCGACGTTGTTGTTGCCCAGGGTCAGGGTCTTGTTGTTCGAGATCCACAGGCTGCCGCGCAGGTTCGAGGACAGCTTGTCCACGCTGACGTACAGCGGCTGGTTGGTGTTGTACGTACCCGTGACCGAGCTGGCATTGAGCGTCAGCGCGCCCGTGGTGATGTTGGGGCTGCTGGCGCTGCTGCTGTTGCCGTAGATGTTGCTGTTGCTGCCCAGCGTGACCGAGCCGCCGGCGCCGGTGGCCACGTTGTTGACGGTCAGCGCGCGGTCGGACGAGATCGACAGCGCCAGGTTGCCCGCGGTGGAAACGTTGCCAAGCGTCAGCCCCGAGGTGCCGGTCGAATCGCTCAGCGAGAACGTCAGGCCGGTGGCCGAGACGCTGTACGAATTGTTCTGCGAGCCGCTCGAGCTGGCGTGGTTCGCGGTCAGCGACAACGACGTCAGCTGCTTGTCGTTGGAGACGGACACGTTGCCCGCCGACGCGATCGACAGATTGTTCGTGCTGGTCGAAGCGGCGACGCTGCCGTTCGTGCCCAGCGCGTTCAGGCTGACGTTGTTGCCGGTAATGACGCCCGAGCCGCGGCTGATGGTCGGCAGGAACGACGTGTTGGCGTAGCGCGAGGTCAGCGTCACGGAACCCGTGGCGCCGGTATTGATCATGCCGGTGGCAATGGCGGAATCGGCGTTGACGGCCAGTGCGGCGCCGTTCATGTCTGCCGCGATCGTCAGGCTGGTGCCACCCGCGATCGACAGCGTCTGGCCGCCCAGCCCGCTGAAGGCATAGGCGTTGGTGTCGAAGTTGGTGGTGCTGGCCGCATCGCGGCGGCTCAGGTTCAGGTCGATGCTGCTTAGCGCCTGGTTCCCGTTGTTCAGGAAGATGTCGCCGTTGTTGGTAATTGCCAGGTTGGCGGTCGTGGTGCGCAGCGCGCGGCCGGCGGCGCCGATGGCCCCGGTGTTTGCATCGCGCGCGGTGTAGCTGTCGCTGCCGGTGGCCGACAGCTTGACCGTGCCCGCCGTGATGCGGCCGGAGCCGGCGTCACTGGTGATGCTGGAATTGACGCCGCCATAGGCCGTGGTCAGGCTGACCAGGTTGCTGGCGGCAATGGCGCCCACCTGGATGTTCTTGCGGCCGCTGAAGCTGAAGTCCGTCAGCCCGCCCGTGATCTGTTCCAGGTACTGCGTGGTGCCGTCGTCGGTGATGCGGATGGTCTGGCCCGCGCCGCCGCCGATGGCGATGGTGCTGGTGGCGCCGGACGCGCGCTGGCTGTTGATCGCCAGGCTGCGCAGCACGGTGTCGCTGGCGACAAAGAAGTCGATGCCCGCCGACAGGCTCAACGCGGACGTGCCGGCCAGGGCCAGCGTGCCGCCCGTGGCCGACGAGCCGATCGAGCTGCTGGCGCCCGCCGTCAACGCGACGTTCGCCGCGCGGATCGTGCCGGGGTTGGCCAGGTCGTCGTTGGCGATGTTGCCGCCCGCGATCAGGCTGACCTTGCCGCCCGCGCCGGCATCGATGTTGCCAACCCACAGGTTCTTGCCGTTGGCCGAGAACCCGAAATCCAGGTCGGTGGAACTGGCGATGTCCTTCAGGTGGATGCCGTTGGCGTCGTCCGTCAGCGTGAAGGCCGACAGGTTCGGTGCGGTGATCGCGTACGAGCCATAGACGTAGCCATTGCGCGTGACGGCCAGGCGCGTCAGCCCGGTCTCGTTGTTGACGGTGATGTCGCCACCGCTGGTCAGGCTGACGTCCGGCGCCTGCAAGGTCAGCGCGGCGCCGGCCGCGCCCAGCGATCCGGCGGCCGACAGCGCGATGCTGCTGGCCTGGATCTTCGTGGCGGCGTCGCCATCGTCAAGGATGGAACCCGCGCTGTTGGCCAGCGACGCGGGGCCGGCGGCCTGCACGTTGCCGATCAGAGTCGTGCCGTTCCCTTGCGTGTAGCCAAGCTGCCCGCCTGCCGTTACCGACGCCAGCTTGATGTTGCCGTAGGTGCCGTTCAGATAGAGGTCGCCGCCCGCGTTGGCCAGGACGTTGACCTGGCTGGGTCCGCCCACGCCCACATAGCGCACGCCGCCGCCGTAGTTGCCGCCGATGGAGCCGGTTGCGGTCAACGAGATATCGCCACCGCCCGCGTACACATTGCCCGAGCCGTTGCCCAGGATGGAGCCGTTGGCGGCGTTGATCGCGACGTCGCCGTTTGCGCTGCGCACCGTGCCGGACACCAGCAGGTCGCCCTGGCGCGCGTCGATCCGCACCGCGTCGGTGGCCGTGATGTTGTTCAGCGTGATGACGCCGGTGGTGTTGCTCGAACCCGTGGGCTTGGGCAACTGGACGTAGAAGCCGCCATTGCCGGCCGAGCCGTACAGGTTGCTGGTCAGGACGTCCAGATAGCCGGTGCCGGTGGCGCCGATGGCGCGGCCGGCCGACAGGCTCACCAGATTGGCCAGCAGTTGGGTGTTCTTGTTGCCGTCGTCGGCAATGGAGCCCGTGGTGTTCAGCGTGATGGCGCCGCTGTAGCCGGCGTCGATGCTGCCCACCGTGATGTCGCGGTCGCTGGCGAAGTTGAAGGTCACCGAGTTGCTGTCGCGCACCTGGTGGATGGTGTGGCCGGTGGCATCGTCGGTGATGTTGAACAGCAGCGACGGGGCGCGCACGTCCAGCACGTAGTGATCGTCCGGCCCCTTGTGGCGAGCGGTCACCGTCAAGCTGTTCAGGTCGGCGATGTTGGTCGCGTAGAGGTTGCCGCGCGTGTCCAGCGACAGCAGCGGCGCGTTGACCGAGACGAAATCGGCGTTGGTGCCGATGTCCTGGGCGGCGGTCAGGCTGACCGAGCTGGCGGTGACGCGCGTGTCCGCGATGCCGTCGTCCAGGATGCTGCCTTGGGTGGACGTCAGCGTGACGCCGCTGCCGGCGCGGATGTTGCCCAGCTTCAGGGTCTGGTCGCCGCTGAACACGAACTGGTTCAGCAATGAGCTATAGACCTGCTTCAATTCATACGCATTGCCCACATCGTCGTTGACGTCGAACGCGAGGAAGGGCGCGGAGACTTGCAGGACGTTCTTGCGCAGCGGGTCGGCGTGGGTGTTGCTGACGGACAAGTAGGTCAGCGTCTTGCCCGGGTTGTCGACGTAGATGTCGCCGCCGCTGCCCAGCGTCAGGCTGGTCGAGGCCGTCTTGATGTGGTCGCCCGCCGTGCCGATGTGCTGCTGCGCTTGCAGGTTGATGGCGTTGCCCAGCAGTTCGCTGTTGGCATTGGCGCGCAGGATGTTGCCGCCCTGGGCGTTCAGCCACAGGGTGCCCAGGCCGGCGTCCACCTTGTTCGCGGTCAGGTCCGCCACGCCGATGACGGAAATGCCGTTGTAGGCTTTCAGGTCATCCAGCAGCACCGAGCCCTGGGCCTGGTTGATGTAGATGCTGCCGCCCGTGGCGTGCAGTTCACCCGCCGCCGTGCGCAGGTAGGTACCCGTCGTGCCCACGGTGTAGCTGCTGTTCGATGCCGGCGCCAGCAGGGTGACGACGTTGCCGGTGATGAGCGATGCCGACGTGCCCGTGATGTTGCCGGCCCGCGCGGTCAGCGTGACGTTGCCCGAACCCGCGTTGACCTGGCCGGCGGAAATGCTGTTGCCCGTCAGGTTGACGGCGCCGCCGCCGGAACTGACGTTGTTGGCCAACACGCTGCCCGCGCCGGTGATCGCGATGGCGGCGTTGTCCGCCTGGGCCTGCGTGATGGTCAGGCTGGTGTTGCTGCTGTCCAGATACACGCCGCCCGGACCCGCCGTGGCGGACACGTTGCCGGCGTTGGTCTTCAGGCTGCGCGACGCGGCGCCGATGGCGCCGTTCTGCGCCGACAAGGCCAGCGTGTTGGTCGAGATCGTGGTGGCGTCGTCCCCGTCGTCCACGATGTTGCCCATGATCGAGGTCAGCGACGTCGAGGCGCCCGCCTTGATGGCGCCCACGGTCAGGTGGCCGCTGCTCCACACGGACAGCGGGCCGGTGGTTTCAACGGAACGCAGGTTCAGCGCGCCGGTGTTGTTCAGGTATACGCCGCCGACGCCGCTGGCGGCCGTCAGCGTGGCGGTCTGCGTGTTCAGGGCCTGGCCGGCGCTGCCGATGGCGCCGTTGTTGCCGTTGCTGCCGCTGGCCTTCAGCGCGATGCTGCCGGCGCTCATGCTGCCCGGGATGTTGCTGGCCAGGATGTCGCCGGCCGTGGACGTCAGCGCCAGCGTGCCGGAGCCCAACGAGACGGTGCCCACGCGGATCGTGCGGTCGCCGGTGAACGAGAAGCCCAGGCCGTCTTGCACGACCGAGTTCAGCTGATAGCCGCCGTTGTCCGCCAGCGAGAAATCCAGCCCGCCCGCCGAGGTGAGCTGGTACGTGTTGTTGACGCCCGGTTGCGCGTGGCGGCTGGTGATGTCCAGCGTGCTCAGTACCGAGCGGTTGGCCGCGAACAGGTTGCCGCCGGTGGCAAGCGCCAGGCGCGATGTCTGGGTGTTGACCGCGTTGCCGGCCTCGCCGATGTTGCCGCCGCTGGCGTCCAGGGTGACGGTGTTGCCCGCCACCACCTGGTTGGCGCCGCCCACGTTGCGGATGCTGCCCGCGCTGGTGCGGACCAGCGCCGCGCCGCTGCCGGCGTCAATGACATTGGCCAGGTTGATGTCGCCGGTGGCGTTCAGCGTGATCGCGCCGCCCCGGCTGGTCAGCTTGCCGATGTTGCTCAGCGTGCTGCCCACGCCCAGCGCTTCCAGCGTGATGGCGCCGCCCTGGGTGCTGATTTCGGTGTTCGAATTCTCGAAGCGGATGCCGCCCGTTTGCGTCGAACGCAGCGTGAAGCTGTTGCCCGAGGTCGTCTTCAGGTTGATCGCGGCCATGTCCGCAATCGTGATCTGCCCGGTGGCTTCCAGCTTGATGTTGGTGGTGCCGGCCAGGCTTTCCAACAGGCCGCGCGACACGGTGTTGTTGGCCGCGTTGGCGTCGCCGCTGTTGAGCGTGCCGTCGCCCGCGCTGCCGTCCAGCGCGCCCGAGCCGCTGCCGGAATCGACGATGCGCAGGTCGGTCGGGTCGATCAGCAACAAGCCCGTCTTGCCCTTGGGCGCGCGCATGTCCACGGAGCCGGTCAGGCCGATGTTCTTCTTGCTGGAGACTTCGGCAAAGCCGCCGTCGCCGCCTTGCTCGCCGCCGCGTGCCGACAGGCTGCCGGCAAAGGCGGTGGCCTCGTTGGACCACATCGTGACGCTGCCGCCGTTGCCGTTGACGCGCGCATCGGCCTTCAGCGTGGCGCCCGCCGCCACCTTGACGGTGGACGACTTGCCGCTGAACGCGGCCGAGCCGTCGTCCGGGGCAACGCCCAGGCTGCCCAGGGCGATCTCGCCGCCGCCCGCCGCGCCGGACACGTCGATGGCGGCGCCGCGAGCCACGTCCACGTGTTCACCGGTGACCACGACCTTGCCGCCTTGCTGGCCCGCGCCGGCGCCCGTGGCGTCGACCGTGCCCGCGATCTTGACGGTGCCGGCGTCGCCGCCGGACAGCACGATCTTGCCGTTCTGCGTGCCGACCGACTGGGCGCTGATGATGCCGTCGGTGTTGACGACGTTGTCGATCACGCCCTTGACGGCGCGCGCCGTCATCAGCACCGTGCCGCCGTCCGCGCGGATGACGCCGGTGTTGGTGACCAGTGCCGATACCGGCTTGCCGCTGGCGTCCTTGGGCAGTTCGCCCACGGTCGAGGTGGCGTCAAACGACAGCAGGCCGTCGCCCTGGAAGTCCACCGTGACGGTGTTCGCGCCCGCCAGGGCCACGCGGCCCAGCTTGGCCTGGATCACGCCCGAGTTGCTGACCGACGGCGCCACCAGCGCGGCCAGGCCGCTGTCCTTGATGGTGATCGTGCCTTCGTTGACGATCCGGGCATTGGCCTTGGTGGACGCCTGGTTGAACTTGTAGTTGCCGGCCAGGAAGTCCTTGTCGCTGATGTTCGCCGTGGTGGCGACCAGTCCGCCCACGTCGATGCGCGCGCCCTTGCCGAACACGACGCCGTTCGGGTTGACCAGCATCACCGTGCCGTTGGCGTTCAGCTTGCCGAAGATGGCCGACGGGTCGTTGCCGACCACGCGGTTCAGCGTGACGCTCTTGCCACCGGGCTGGCGGAAGTTGACCGTTTCGTTGGCGCCGATGCTGAAATCTTTCCAGTTGATGATCGCCTTGCCGCTGGACTGGTTGATGTCCAGCGTGCCGTTGCCGCGGTCATTGATGGTGGCGGCGCCGCCCACGACGTTGCCGCCGGTGGGGTTGGCGTGCGCGCCGCCGGAGGCGAGCGAGCCGATCAGCACGGCCAGCGTGCTGAGCGCGGGCAGGGCGGTGTCTTTCTTTATGCGCATGCGGCGAGCGGATTGGGCGAGGCTGCGGGATTTGCGATTCATGGTCGGTCTCTTGTCGTTCGCTGCTTAGTACTGCGCCGAGATGCTGAAAAATACGCGGGGATTCTTGTTGCCCTGGGTCAGGACGTCGCCGCTTGTGGGCTTGGCCACTTCGAACGTTGCGTACAGGGTCTTGCTGAGGTTGGCGCGCATGCCCGCGCCAATGGACGACACGTTGGCGCGCGTCAGCGGCGCGCTTTCGCTGCGCGACCAGATGCGGCCGCCGTCAACAAACGAATAAACGTGCGCGCCGTGCGGCAGGAAGTTGTCGGTGGACACGGCGTAGCGCAGTTCCAGCGAGCCGGCCAGGCCGGAATCGGCGGACATTTCGCCGTCGTCATAACCCCGGCCGAAGTTGGGGCCGCCCAGCGCGAATTCCTCGCTGGCCAGTAGCGGGCTGGCGCTGTACTGGCCGGCAAAGGTGGCCACCAGCGACAGGCGATCGGTCAGCTGTTGCAGGCGCGTCAGTTCGGCGGTGAGCTTCAGGAAGTCCGACCGGCCCTTGGCGCGCGAGGCCAGCTCGGCGCCTTCTTGCGTGGCGCCCATCGCGTCCAGGCCCTGGTGCACCGTGCCGCGAATGGCGGTGATGCCGTTCCAGCTGTCGGTGCGGTCATAGCTCAGGCCAGCGCGCAGCACGCGCAGCCGGTCGCGCGTAAAGGGCGTCTCGGTAATGTCGGTGGCCACGTTGCGCACGTCGAACATGCCGAAGGCGCGCAGGTTTTCCAGCCGCGAGCGGATCAGCGGATAGGTGACGGTGGCCGTGTAGGCCTGCACGTCGCTGGCCACGTTCAGCGGGGCCAGGTCGCGGCCCGGCTCGCTCTTGGCGTAGCTGGCGGCCAGCCCGAAGGTCATGCCGCTGTCGCTGACCAGCATGTCGTAGTTGGCGGCAACGGCCTGGCTGCGGTAGGCCGGAAAGCCCAGGCGGCCGCTCAGCGTGAACGTATCGGCGCGGGCGCCGAACGAATTCAGCGTGACCTGGCCGGTCATTTCGCTCCAGCCCAGGTAGGGCGAGCCACGGTTATCAATGCCCAGGCGCGCATCGACCGGCTTGCGTTCGCTATGCACCACCAGCACCGAGCCGCCCACTTCCTTGGGCGAGGCCTCCAGCGACGCGCGCACCACCAGGCCGTTCAAGTCATTGGCCAGCAGCAGTTGGCGTTCGACTTCGGCCACGTTGATCGGGCGCACGCCACGCAGGCGCTGCACCAGCTTTTCCACCGCCGCTTGGGCGGGGCCGATATCGCCGTCGTACTTCACGTCCGACACATAGCCTTCGACCACCACGATGCGGAACACGCCGCCGTCCACCGTCTGCGCCGGCACGATCACGCGCGTGGTCACGTAGCCGTCATTGCGGTAGAGCAGTTCGATGTCGTTGGCCACCTTGAAGGCGTCGGCCACGGTGATCGTCTTGCCGACCAGTCCCTGGTAGAACGCGCTGATCTTCTCGGGCGCGTAGTGGGTCACGCCTTCCACCCGCATGTTGGCCAGCGTGAAGCTCAGCTTGTCGGCGCCCACCGGGGCCTCGGACGCGCTGCCCTGCTGCACCGTCACTTCGGGAGCGGTCGTCATGCTTTCCGGCATGGCCGGCTGGGGTAGTGCGCGGCCGGGTTCGGCGGCGGACGGCAACTGCGGGCGCACGCTTTGCGCGGCGGCGGGGCTGGTCGCCAACGCCAGGGCCGTTAAGGCCAGGCCGACATGCAGGGAAAGGGGGGAGAGGCAGAGGACAACGGGGCGGCAAAATCGGGATAAACGGCGCATGAGTACTCGGACGGCGGCTTGTTACATTCGGATTTAATAGATGCTATTTGACATATTTGTCACGCTTGGGTACACAGAATTTTTGCAACTTCCAAGCCTTGGGATATGCCTACGCTCGTGACGCCGTCACCGGTAGAGCGGGCAAATACAGGGGAATCCCGGTGTCGTGGGTCTGTGGCGGCAACGCCACAACGACACGAAAACATCCCTTCGCCGACCAGTTTCGCGCTGTAACAAACATTATCGTAAGTACGCAAATATTCCATTACCGAGGTTTGCTGGAATGTCAGGCAGGTTTGCCGCAAGGAAAATTATTCGAGTCCAGGGCCCGGATTTGTCTCGTGTTACCAACGCTAAAGCGGGCCAGCATGAAAGAATGCGCGGCATGAACGACGCCTTCTTTTCGATGGCTCCGGGCCAGCTCGCGGGCTTACGCGTACTGGTCGTGGAGGACCGCCCCGAAGACCGCATGCTGCTGGTCGATTTCCTGACCAGCCAGGACTGCCGCGTCTATGTGGCCGAGGACGGCAATGACGGCTACCGCAAGGCGCAGCTGGTGCAGCCGGACATCATCCTGATGGACGTGACCATGCCGGTGTGCGACGGCCTGGCCGCCTGCCGCCTGCTGAAAGCCGACCAGGCCACGCGCGGCATCCCCGTCATCTTCCTGACGGCGGCTAGCCTGCCCGGCGAACGCGTGGCGGGTCTGTCGGCCGGTGCGGTGGATTACGTGGCCAAGCCCTTCGACTTCGAGGAAGTGCGCCTGCGCCTGCTGATTCATCTGCGGGTAGGAGCCACGCCCAGCGCCACGCCGACCCCTGTTCCCACCGTGGCCGAAACCCATGCGGACGATGGCACCTCGGCCGCCGCGGCCGGTGCGACGCTGGACGGCGTGCTGTTTCGCGCCGCCCGCAAGCTGCTGCGCGAACGGCTGGACCACACACCGGAATTGATGGCGCTGGCGCAGGCGCTGAACACGAACGCGCGCCGGCTGAACCAGGCGTTCCGGCGCTGCGCCGGCACGACGGTCTTTGAATTCCTGCGCGAAGAGCGCATGCGCGAGGCGCGCCGCTTGCTGTGCGAAACCAGCCTGGATATCCAGGCCATTTCGCAGGCGGTGGGCTATGGCAATCGGGGCAATTTCTCTACGGCTTTTCGCGAGCGCTTCGGCATGCCCCCCACGGCCTTGCGCCAGGAGCATGATCCTTATGCATGATCGCCGCCTGGGCTTGCCGGGCAGGCTGCCGTTGAACGTGATGTTGCCGTTGTTGTTGCTGCTGTTGCTATGGGTCCTGTCATGCGTGATGTCGCCCGTGCACGCACAGCCCTTACCGCCTGCAACGCCCGTCGTCGACCTGAACGCCGTGACCGGCAAGCTGCCCCTGAACCACGAATTGCTGGGGCAGGAAGACACGACCGCGTCCAAGGACGTCGGCCAGATCCTGGACGGGCCCTGGCAGCCCGTGGCGCCCGCCTGGCTGAATCGGGGCTTTTCGAAATCGGTGTACTGGCTGAAGCTGGACGTCAGCAACCCCACGCAGGGCTTTGTTGAACGCTGGTTGTCGTTCGGCGTACCCCGGCTGGAAGACGTGCGGTTCTATCTGTATCCCGCCGGACAGCGGGAGCCTTCCCAAGTCATCCTGGCAGGCAACCGCGAGCCGCTCGCATCGCGACAAGTGCCGTCGTCGGTGTCGGTGGCCGCGCTGCTGCTCAATCCGGGTGAACGCATGACGGTGCTGGTGCGGGTGCAAAGCCGCTCGGCCATCAGCATGGAACCCACCTTGTGGACGCCGGGCGCGTTCGTGGGCGCGGCGCAGCGCGGCACGCTGGTGCTGGCGCTGCTGATCGGCGCGCTGCTGATGGTGACGATCTACACGGGGGTGCTGGGCGTGGCCCAGCGCGACCTGGTGTTCCTGCTGCTGTCCGCCGCCATCATTACCGAAATCCTCTACAGCATTTCTTACCAGGGCTTGCTGTACCGCTATGTGGTGACAGGCGGCGGCGAAGTGGTGTTGCGCGCGCCCAGTGTGCTGGGCACGCTGGCGGCCACGGTGTTCGGGTTCTCGGTCATGCTGTTCGCCGATCTGCATCGGGTGCGGTTGTGGCGCTGGGTGTACGGCGCGCTGATCGCCGTGGGCCTAGTGGGCTCGGTCTGGGCGGCGTTTGGTGAGTATCGCGCCAGCGCGCAGGCGCTGGTCGGGCTGATCTTCCTGTGGGGCCTGGTCTGGCCGATCTCCATGGCCAATGGCTGGCGGCGCGGACATGCCAACGCGCGCATCTTCCTGCTGTCGTTCGCGGTGTATTGCGCCTGCCTGTTCCTGCGGCTGGCATTCATCAACGGGCTGCTGCCCGGCCGGTGGGAAGGCGGGCCCGAGGTGGCGTGGGACCTGTTGTCGGTGTCGCTGATGCTGGCCGTGCTGGTGCACGGACGAACGCGCCAGCATCGGCAGGAAAAGCTGGCGGTCCAAGCCGAGCTCACGCAGGCGCGTGAACGCGAGCACCAGCGCCTGGATTACGCCGTCAGGGAACGCACGCAGGCCTTGCAGGAAGCATTGATCCAGGCCGACGAAGCGGGCCGCGTGCGCCAGGACTTCCTGGCGCGCATCAGCCATGACCTGCGCACGCCGCTGACCTCGATCATCGGTTTCGCGGATCTGATCCAGGCGGGCGGGCGTGACGATGCGCCGCGCGGCGCCATCATTCGACGCAGCGCCGACCACATGCTGGGCATGGTGAACGACCTGATCGATTACGCGGCGGGCGTTGGCGGCCAGGCGCTGCGCGTATCGCCGGAATACGTGCACGCCTTGCTGGATGCCGTGGCCAAGGAATCGGCGCCCATTGCAGCCCGCCATAACAACCAGTTTGTATTGCGCGTGTCGGACTCGGTACCCGCCGTGTTGGAAATGGACGGCAAGCGCGTGCGGCAGGTGTTGTCCAACCTGATCGATAACGCGGCCAAGTTCACCCGGGGCGGCGTGCTGACGTTGACGGCCGATTACGCGGCGTCTGCCCCTGCTGCTATCGACGCTGCGGGGCAGTTGGTGTTGTCGGTGCGCGATACGGGTTGCGGTATCGCGCCGTGCGATCGTCAGCGCATCTTCGAACCCTTCCATCGGCTCGCGGCCGCCGATAACCAGCCGGGGGTAGGGCTGGGCCTGGCCATCGTCCAGCAGTGGGTGGAGCGCATGGACGGCGATATCCGTGTGGAAAGCCACGTGGGCCTGGGCACCTTGATCAGCGTGACGTTGCCGGTCAGGAAGATGGACGAGTCCCGCATCTCGCATCACTACATCGCCGCCGCGCCGCATGTGCTGCCAACGCTGGACGGGTCGGGCAAGCATCTGTGGCTGGCCGAGGATACGCCCGAGATCCGCGAATTCCTGGTCGAGGAACTGGCCAGCATGGGCTTTCAAGTGGACAGCGAAGCCGATGGCCGGGGCATGGTGGCGCGCATCCAGGCGCAGGACGCGCGGCGCCCCGATTTGATTCTGACCGACCACCGGATGGAAGGCGTGGATGGCTCGGTGGTGCTGGCGGCGGCGCGCGCGCGCTGGCCGGACCTGCCCGTGGTGGCGGTGTCGGCCACCCCGCACGACACCCTGGCCTTGGGCGGCGCGCGCTATGACGCCAGCCTGCTCAAGCCCATCAGCCTGGTCGAGCTGCGGCATGTGTTGGGCAGGCTGTTGAACCTGACGATCAAGGCCGTCGGCGACGAGGGCAAGCCTGCGTCATTGCCCTCGTTTGCGCCGCGTTTGTCCGGCGCCGAGCTGGCGCAGGTGCAAGTGCTGCTGGATAGCGGCGCCATCTCTGACCTGATCGACTGGTCGCGCGCGTTGCAGGCGCGCGATGCGGCATTCAAGGACTTTTGCGCGGCGCTGCAACGCCTGGCTAAACAGGGCGACATCGGGGCGATTCGCAAGCTGTGCGAAACCATGCGCGCGGGCTGAACGACCGCGCCGGAAACGCAAAGGGGCCGGTCGCCCGGCCCCTGCATGCCATGTCGGCTTATACCGCCGACACGTTGCCCGTGGATTTTCCCGCGGGTTCGCCCGCCGTGGTGGCGGCCGCCACATCCGGGGGCACGGTCACGATCGATGTCAGCGACGGGCTGGCGGGCTTCAATGCCGCCAGGTCCGGACGCGGACGTTGCAGTTCGGCGTTGCCGGCAAAGGCCTGCTCCATGCCTTGGGCTGCCGCCAGCACCTCGCGGTCGCCGCGAAAGCGCCCGACGATCTGCATGCCAAACGGCATGCCTTGGTGGTCCAGGCCGCAAGGCAGCGTCAGGGCGGGGTGCGTGGTCAACGTCACCACATACGTCAGCGCCAGCCAGCGATAGTAGTTTTCCTGGCGGCGGCCGTTGATGGATTCAGCGTACAGCTGCGTCCACGGAAACGGCGACACCGGCGTGGTGGGCGACAGGATCAAATCGTAGTCGTCAAAGGCACGCTGGAAGCGCTTGATCAGGCGCGTCTGTTCGGCTTGCGCCCAGGCGCAGTCTTTCAGGCTCATCGCGGCGCCCATCTCGAAGTTGGCGCGGCTGTTGGGGCCCAGGCTGTTGGGGTCTTTCTCGTAGGCGTCGCGCATGCCCGCCACGAAGGCTTCGGCGCGCAGCACGTCAAAGCAGCGATGGGCCTCGCCGAAGTCCAGCTCGATGGGGTCGCAGGCCGCGAACAGATGGCGCATGGCCGCGATCTTGGCGCGGAAGGTGGCGCGGATGCCGTCGTCCACCTCGCACTGGCCGAAGTCTTCGGTGTAGGCCACGCGCAGGCGTCCCAGGTCGGCCGTGCCCGGCGTCAAGAATTGCAGCGGGTCCAGCGGATAGCTCAGCGGGTCACCGGCGTCGGGGCCGGCGCTGGCCGCCATTTGCAAACACGCGTCCGCCACCGTGCGGCCCATCGGGCCGACGACGGAGATCGGCGTCCAGCCCAGCAGCTTGCGCACGCTGGGCACCACGCCCGGCGACGGCCGAAAGCCCACCACGCCGCACTTGGATGCCGGAATGCGCAGCGAGCCGCCCGTGTCCGACCCCGTGCAGACCGGGAACATGTCGCTGGCCAGCGCGGCGGCCGACCCGCCCGACGATCCGCCGGCATTCAGGTTGGGGTTGAACGGGTTGCCGGTTGCGCCCCACACGGTGTTGCGCGAATTGGCGCCCGCGCCCATTTCCGGCACGTTCGTCTTGGCGGTGACGATGGCGCCGGCGCGGCGCAGGCGCGCCACCAGCGTCACGTCTTCGGTGGGGATGTGATCGCGATAAATCTGCGACCCGAAGGTGGTCAACAGGCCGGCGGTGGGCTCCAGGTCTTTCACGCCCAGCGGCAGGCCGTGCAGCAGGCCCAGCGCGTCGCCGGCCATCACCGCTTGTTCGGCGGCGCGCGCTTCCAGGCGGGCGCGTTCGAACGCGGTGGCGGTGACGGCGTTGATGTACGGGTTGACCGCCTCGATACGCGCGATGCACGCGTCCAGCAATTCCACCGGCGAGAGCTGGCGCGCGCCGATCAGGCGCCGCAGCTCCACGGCCGACAGCGAGACGAGGGAATCGTCCAGGGTCATGAAAACTTCCTTCAATCGATTTTGATATTGGCGCGCTGCGCAACGTCGCGCATCTGCGGCAGTTCCTTCTGGATCAGCGCTTCGCCTTCGGCCGCGCTGGAGAACGCGGCTTCAAAGCCCTGCGCCTCCAGACTCTTGCGCACGTCCGGCGATGCCACCGTGGCGCGCAAGGCGGTCTCAAGCTTGGTCTTCACGTCGGCGGGCAGCCCGCGCGGCGCGGTGAACATCAACCACGTGTCCATGGCCACCGACGGATAGCCCTGTTCGGCAAAGGTCGGCACGTCGGGCAGGAAGGCCGAGCGCGTGGGGGCCGACACCGCCAGCACACGCACCTTGCCCTGCTTGCTTTGCGGCAGCGCGGCCGCCACGGTGTCGACCGAGAACGGGATCTGGCCGCCGATCAGGTCGGTCATGGCGGGGGCGCTGCCCTTGTAGGGCACGTGAATCATCTTGATGCCGGCGGCCGACAGGAAGGCTTCGCCGACAAAATGCGCGGTGGTGCCCGCACCGAACGAACCGTAGGCCGGCGGCTCCTTGTCGCGCGCCTTGGCGTAGGCCACCAGTTCCTTCAGATCCTTGACCGGCACCTGCGGGTTGGCCAGCAGCGCCAAGCCGGTGCGGCCCACGATGCCCAGCGGTTCAAAGCTCTTGACCGGATCGTACGGAAGCTTGTTCTGGATGGCCGGGTTGACCGTGAAGGTGGTGCCCGAGCTGACCAGCAGCGTGTAGCCATCGGGCGCGGCCTTGGCGACGAAGCCGGCGCCGATTGCGGTGCCCGCGCCCGCGCGGTTTTCCACCACTACGGTCTGGCCCAATTCCTGGCCCAGCTTTTGCGCGATGACCCGGCCCAGCACGTCGGTGGCGCCGCCGGGCGGAAAGGGCACCACCAGCGTGACGGGTCGCGTGGGGTAGCCGGGCTGGGCGGCGGCCGGGGCAGAGGCGGCAAGGGTGCCCGCCAGGGTGACACCAAGGGCAATCAAGGCAGTCTTCATGGTCATGCTCAACGAGAGTGGTGGAGGAAAGGCGCTTGTGTCGGCGCCTGAGGGTCGGCCGCGAGTCGTTGCCCGCGGCTCAGGAATTGCTCATATTCGTCGGCCGGCACGAACAGCCCGCCCGTGGTCCAGGCCAGATGCGTGGCACGCGGCAGGTGCGGCAGCAAGCCGCGCTGGCGCAGCCACTGTTGGCCCGCGACGCTGCCTAGCAAGTGGCGCGGGCCAGAAAAGCCCGCTGCCGCCGAGGGCTCGATGCGTAGGCCTTCGCTGTCATGCAGGCGCGCCAGGTCGCCGTAAAGCGTGTCGTCCGCCACGGTGTAGACGCCGGCCAGCAGGTCGCCCACGGCGGCATACGCCAGGTCCGACGCGCGCGGCACGGCCAGGCCGTCGGCCTCGGTCTGGTTGGTCAGGCCGATGTCGTAGACCGACGGCGGCACCGGCACGCCCGGCAGTTGGCCATTGCCGGCCATCATGCGCAGCAGAAAGCACGGCGACTGGACCGGCTCGGCAAAGAAGCAGTGCACGTGCGCGCCGAACAGCAAGGACAAGCCAAAGGCGATGCCGCCGGGCGCGCCGCCCACGCCGCAAGGCAGGTAGACAAATAGCGGATGCTCGGCGTCGACCACGATGCTGGCTTGCGCCATCTGCTCGCGCAGCGCCAGCGCGGCTGCCGCATAACCCAGGAACAGCGAGGCCGAGCGTTCGTCGTCAACGAAGTAACCCTTGGGGTCGGCCTCGACCTGGCGGCGTCCGGCCGCCACGGCTTTTTCGTAATCGCCGGGATGTTCCACCACCTCGACCCCGCGCGCGCGCAGCCGGGTTTTTTTCCATTCCTTGGCGTCCGCCGACATGTGCACGGCGGCCCGAAACCCCAGCGCCGATGCAATCACGCCAATGGACAAACCCAGGTTGCCGGTTGAGCCCACGGCTACCTGGTATTCCGCGAAACAGGCGCGGGCCTCCCGCGAGGCCAGCTTGATGAAGTTATCGCCGGGCGCGATCAGGCCGCGTTCCAGGGCCAGCTTTTCGGTGAATTCCAGCACTTCGTGGATGCCGCCGCGCGCCTTGATCGACCCCGCCACGGGCAACGCGTGATCCGCCTTGATCCACAACCGTCCCGACGCCTTGGGCAAGCCCAACGCGTCCTGCATGGCGGGGGTTTCCAGCAACGGCGATTCGATGACGCCGGCGGTGGCTTGCAGCTCTGGAAAGCGCTGCGCCAGTAACGGTGCGAAGCGCGTGAAGCGGTCCTGCGCGGCTTGCACATCGGCCAGGCTGAAGGGGGCAACGGTGGGCGCGGCGACGGGTTCGGCAACGGGGGCAACCCCCACAGCCGGACGCGTCCACAACACGGGCCGCGCCGCGCGCAACGCCTGCAAGGAAAGGGACGAAACAGAAGCGGGGGACGGGATCATGACTGCGCTTGCCTAAGGGGGGCGTCCAGAAGACGTCATCTAACGGTCACATCCTAGGCTTGCCCTTAACGTTGCCGCAATATGAATTGATAGAATTGTCCGTTGCGTTTTGCGCAAACCAAGGGCAAACCCGATGAACCCCCAGATTCTGCAAGAAATGGCCCTGCGCTACTTCCTGGAAGTGGCGCGCTGCGGCTCCGTCAGCGTGGCGGCCGAGCGGCTGGAGGTGGCGCCGTCGGCCGTCAGCCGCCAGATCGCCCGGCTGGAACGCGAGCTGGGCACCTTGCTGTTCGAGCGCCGCTCGCGCGGCATGGCGCTGAACGCGGCCGGCGAATTGTTGGCCGCGCACGCCAAGCGCGCGCAACAGGATGTGGACCGCGTGACCGGCGAAATCATGAGCCTGCGCGGCCTGCGCCAGGGGCTGGTGCGCGTTGTGTGCACCGAGGGTTTCGTGCACGACGTGGTGCCCGCCGCCATCGCGGAATTTCGCAAGCAATATGCAGGCATTCGCTTCACCCTGGACGTGTGCTCGCAGCGTGAGGTGCCTGTCCGGGTGCGCGACGGCGCGGCCGATATCGGCATCACGCTCAGCCTGACCTCACACCGCGACGTGCGCGTGGAATTGCGCATGCCCGCGCCGGTACGCGCGGTGGTGGCGGCGGACCATCCCTTGGCTGCGCAATCTGAAGTGTCGCTGGCGCAATTGATGGCGTATCCGCTGGCATTGCCCGACGCCGATTCCACGCTGCGGCAGTTGATCGACATCAGTTGCAGCCGCCAGCAATTGCAGTGCGAGCCCGTGTTTTCCAGCCGCAGCGTCGATGCGCTGGTGGCGTTCGCGGGGGCGGGTGGCGGCGTGGCGTTCTGCGGGGAACTGGCGATCCGCTATCGGTTGCGCGGCAAGCAGGTGGTGGCCGTGCCGCTGCGCGACCGGGAAATGAACGAACGCCACTTCGAGGTGCAGACGCTGGCCGGACGCGTGCTGCCCGAGGCCGCCAAGGCGTTCATCGCCAGCCTGCGAGCGCAGCTGGAAGCGGAGGGCGGGGTGGTGGATTGATGCGCGGTGATCAGTGCGCCGTGAGCGCTGCGCCGTGATCAGTGCGCGGATCAGCGCCGCACGCCATCCCGATACGCCACCGCCACCATCGCCGCCACCACAAACGTCATCACCGCGAACAGCACGACATACCCGGCGGTCCACAACAGCCCTGCGTTCGTGGCGTAGTGTAGATATTCCGTCAGCCCGCTGTGGGCAAAGCCGCCCAGGCTGACCAGCACGGCCAGTGCCAACACCAGCGGCCAGCGCGGATAAGGCATGGCGGCGCGAATACCTTGCAAGCTCGCGTCGCCCGTGACGGCGGTGCGCGGCAGGCTCAAGGCCAACACCGCCACGCAAACCAGCACCGGCAGCCACACCACCAGCACGGCCGGCACCAGTGCCGCCAGGAACTTGTTGGTGTCCGGCCCGTTCATCAGCATGTAAAGCACATAGGGCAGGTCGCCCGTCGCGCGCGCCAGCACGGCCACGATCAGCACCAGCACGCCGAATACCATCAGGTGCCGCGCCTCGGCCGAACCGCCGCGCGCCGCGTCGGGGTTGGCGCCGCTGCCCAGCACCACGACACGATGCCAGGCGAACGTCACGCGCGCGAACGCGATCAGGTTGATCAGCGCCAGCAGCATGTACAGCGCGCTACCGGTCCAGGCCAGCGTCGCGGCCAGGATGGCGAATGGCAGCGACAACAGAAATGCCGCCAGCGACCACGGCGCGGCGGCCAGCATGGCCCGGCCTTGATGGCGGATGACGCTGGCCGTGGCAAAGAAGTATCGACGTGCTCCGAATGTTTGCGACAAGGCGGCGCCTGCTTGGAAACGAAGGGGGTTCGTTTATACCGCAGCTGGGGGCGGGCGGTGCGGCGCCGTCAAGACCGCCCGGGACGACGCGGTCCGGAGGGTCTGAAGACGCCGCCGTGGGACGGCGCCGTGGCTTAAACCGCCGCCGCGCTGCGGGCCAAACCCGCCAGCACGTTGCGCGCCGCCGCCACGCCCATGTTCACGTAGGCCGCGCGGGTCACGCCGCCGATGTGCGGGCTGAGCAGGATGCGGGGCTCCTGTTGAAACGGGTGTCCCGCCGTCATGGGTTCGACGGCGAAGCTGTCCAGGCCCGCGGCCATCACCTGGCCACTACGCACGGCGGCCAGCAGCGCCGCTTCGTCCACCAGGCCGCCCCGCGCGGTGTTCACCAGGATCACGCCCGGCCGGCACTGCGCCAGCGTGTCGGCGTTGACCAGATGATGGTTGTCGTCCGTCAGCGGGCAGTGCAACGACACGGCATCGCACTCCTGCCAGATGCGGGGCAACGCCACGCTCTGGATATAAGGCGGCAGATCTTGCGCATAGGGATCGTGGCCAATGACACGCATGTTCATGCCGTGCGCCATCGCCGCAAAGCGCCGGCCGATGGCGCCCAGCCCAACCACGCCGACCGTCTTGCCGTCCAGCTCCACGCTTTTGTGCGTGGCCTTGTCCCAATGGCCCGCCCGCATGCGCGCATCCAGCGGCACCACCGATTTGGCGGCGGCAAGCAGCAGCGCCAGCGCGTGCTCGGCCACGGCCGCCGCGTTCGCGCCCGCCGCCGCCACGACCTCGATGCCGCGTTGCGCGGCGGCAGCCTTGTCGATGGTGTCGGTGCCGCTGCCGTGCTTGGAGATCACGCGCAAAGACGGCGCGGCGTCCATCGCGGCGGCGCCCACCTTGCTGTAGCGCACGATGATGGCCACCGGATCGTGCTGGCGGCACAGCGCCACGATGTCGTCTTCCGACGGCGCCTTGCCCGCGTAGACGATGTTGAAGCCGTCCAGCAGCGCCAGGGCTTCGGTGGCCAGGTCGGCGGCGGTAACGACCAACGCCGGTTTAGGCGCAGCAGGCATGGTCACAGCGCCTCTCCTTCCTTCAGCACGCCGGCGCTGCGCAGCGCGGCCGTCAGCCAGGTGGCTGCGGTGTCGCCGGCCTGAATGGCGGCGATGCGGGCGGCTTCGTCGCGCACTTTCTTTTCCGCCGCGGGCAGCAAGCCTTCGATTTTTTCGCGCTCGACGACGACCACGCCGTCGGCATCGCCAATGATGAAGTCGCCGGGGTGGACCGTCACGCCGCCCACCGATACGGGGTGGCCGATGCGGCCGGGCACGTTCTTGGTCGGGCCGTTGGGGTTGGCGCCGGCCGCGAATACCGGGTACCCCATGTCGATGATTTCGGTGGTGTCGCGCGCCGCGCCGTCGATGACCACGCCGGCGATGCCTAGCTGGCGGCAGGCGGTCATCATGATGGTGCCCATCAGCGCGGCGCTCAGGTCGCCCTTGCCGTCGATCACCAGCACGTCGCCGAATTTGGCCAGCGAGATGGCCGCGTGAATCATCAGGTTGTCGCCGGGCCGCACCTCAACGGTGAAGGCGGTGCCCGCCAGCTTCATGCCGGGGTCCAGCGGCCGGATGCGGCCACTGAGCGCGCCGCGCCGGCCCGCCACATCGGCCAGGATGGCCGGCTGCAACGACGCGGCGCGGCGCACGATGTCGGCCGGGATGCGGGGAAAGTCTTTGATGATGTCGGGGTTTGCCATGGAAATTCCTGTCTGAAGAAGACGATGTGGGGTTCGGTTTTTTTGGCCGGGCGGTGCCTGCGCGGCCTGGGTCTCATTCGACGCGGGCGCCCGAGTCCTTCACGATCTTTCCCCAGCGGATGCGGTCGTCATGGATCAGCTTGGCGAATTGTTCAGGCGTGCTGGTCAGCACGCGCGCGCCTTGTTCCTGGTACTTCGTACTGAGGTCCTGCGCTTGCAGCGCCTTGTTGAATTCCGCGTTCAGACGCTGCACGATGTCCTGCGGCACGCCGGCCGGCGCGGCCAGGCCGAACCACGTCACGGCCTCGAAGCCGGGGTAGCCGCTTTCGGCAATGGTCGGCACG
Source organism: Achromobacter sp. B7 (assembly GCF_003600685.1). Classification (NCBI taxonomy): domain Bacteria; kingdom Pseudomonadati; phylum Pseudomonadota; class Betaproteobacteria; order Burkholderiales; family Alcaligenaceae; genus Achromobacter; species Achromobacter sp. B7. The sequence goes on along the minus strand of NZ_CP032084.1, from coordinate 5,134,102 downwards.
TCGGGCATGTCGGGCACGCGTTGCGCCGAGGTCACCGCCAGCGCGCGCATCTTGCCGTTGCGCACGTGGCCGATCAGCGTGGGCACCGACGACAGGTACATGTCGATCTGACCGCCGATCAGGTCGTTGGACGCCTGGGCGGCGCCCTTGTACGGCACGTGCGTCAGCTTGATGTCGGCGGCGTTCTGCAACTGCACGGCGGCCAGGTGGGCCACGGTGCCGTTGCCCGAGCTGGCGTAGTTCAGCGCCTCGGGTTTGGCGCGGGCCGCGGCGATCATGTCCTTGAACGATTTCAACGGCGAATTGGCCGGCACTACCAGCACGAGGGGCGCGTCGGCGATCAGGCCGATGGCGGACAGGTCGGTTTCCGGGTCGTAGGGCAGCTTGGCGTACAGCGTGGGGTTGATGGCCAGGTTGCTGGTCTGCCCCAGCACCAGCGAATAGCCGTCCGCCGCCGACTTCGCCACGGCGTCCACGCCGATATTGCCGCCGGACCCCGGGCGGTTTTCCGTGACGATGTTCCAGCCGGTGTTCTTTGCCACCTTCAGCGCCGCTTCGCGGGCCAGCACGTCGGTGCCGCCGCCCGGAGGGAAGGGCACGATCAGGCGGATGGGTTTGTCGGGGTAGCCCTGGGCGGCGCTGATGCCCGCCACGCAAACGAGGGCCAAGCCCGACAACACGCGCGCAATCACTTTCATGGTTTGTCTCCAGTCGTTGTTTTGATCCGCGCATTGTGCGAGCGTGTTCCGCCTAATACAATCCAGGTTCGCAGTACGAAACACGTTTCGTATAGCGGTCGATTTAAAAGACTTGGGGGCGAATCGTGAACGACAACGGCAATGACGGCAAAGACCGCGAAGGCGGCGGCAGCGCGGGAATAGAAAATGACGCCGACGGCGCCGAAGACGGCGTGGTCGCCGTCCGGCGCGCCATGCGCATCCTGGAGGCCTTCGGTGTGGACGACGCCCACCTGACGCTGGCTGAACTCAGCCGCCGCACGGGCTGCCATCGGTCCACCGTGCTGCGCCTGGCGCGCACCCTGGCCATGGACGACTACCTGGCCCAGCGGCCGGACGGCACGTGGCGCCTGGCGCGCGCGGCCGGTTGGCTGGGCGCGTGCTACCAGGCCACGTTCAACGTGCAGGAATTGGTGCAGCCCGTGCTGCGCGAGCTGTCCGGCGCCACAGGGGAAAGCGCAACGTTCTATGTGCGCGAAGGCAATCAGCGGATTTGCATGGCGCGCGTCGAAGGCCCGAAGTCCATCCGCCACCACGTGCGGGTGGGCGCGGCGCTGCCCTTGAACCTGGGCAGCCCGGGCCGCGTGCTGCTGGCGTTTTCAGGCGAGGCGGGCGACGAGTACGAGGCCGTACGACGTGCCGGCTACATGATTTCGCTGGGCGAGCGCGACGCCGAAGTCTCCAGCATTTCGGCGCCGGTCTACGGCATCAACTGGACCTTGCTGGGCGCGATCTGCATCTCTGGCCCGATCTCACGCTTGAACGAAGCGGTGCTGCTGGGCCATAAAGAAGCCATTCTTTCAACGGCCAGCCGGCTGTCGCGGTCAATGATGGGCGCGCGGCAAGGCGGCGCGGGTTAGGGCACGGGCCAGGGCATCTCTGAGGCGGCAAACATCCGCGGGGCGAGCATCACCCGATCGGCCATTTGGGCAGCCGTATCTTGCGGTACGGCAGGCTGCGCCAGTCGGGGCTGGCCGAGCCGGGGGCGGCCACGTACACCACGGCGCGCGCCAAGGGCGCGTACTGCGCATGGAAGTGATGGGCCGACTTCACCACGATCAGCCGTTGCGCCGTCAGGTCGCACCCCAACTGCGTGAACAGGTCTGTGTGATAGGCCTGTGTGCGCAGTGACACCAATGCAATCAGGATGCCGCCGGCATCGACCAGCGCGCAGTCGCCCAGCGCGATGCGCGTGCCGGAATTGCCCGTCATGAACATATCGGCGTGGGTTGCCACAACGCGGCAACGCGCGTCCACGGGCGCGCCCGACAGCGGGCCGACCTTGCCGCCGATGCGCAGGTCAAGTTCGGCGCCCACGCCCGCATCGAAGGCGATGCGGGCGGCCACCGGGTCCCACATCGGGCCCAGCGCCGCGTTGCGGATGCCGCGTTCCCGCATGCGCGCCAGCAGATAGGTGGAGTCTCCGGCCGCGCCGCTGCCCGGGTTGTCGGACCGGTCGGCCAGCACAACGGGACCCTCGCCAAACGCCAAGGCTTCGTCCAGCGCTTCGTCCACGCCGCGGTACGGCACCATCAGTTGTTCGCGCATGCCGATCAGTTCATCGGCAAGCGTGCGCGCCAGCGTCTTCGCGGCGGCGGCGTCGCCATCGGCATAGACCAGGACCTTGGTGCCCATCTCGGGCACGTCGCCCGTGGCGAAGCCTTGCGCGACCGACACCGACAGAATGCCGTCGCGCCCTTCCAGCGCCTTGATGCGGCTGACAAAGCCGCGCGCCGGTTCGCGCGTGGTGTGCATCGGCACGACCATGTCGCAATCGACCAGCGCGGCAACGGGATGCTGCCGCCGCTGGTGGGCCGCGTGGCACAGGTCCACCAGTTCACAGGCGCGCTCGTAGACGTCAACGTGTGGGTATTCCTTGAACAGCACCAGCACCGTCGCCTGCTCCACCATCAACGGCGTCAGGTGCGCGTGCGGGTCCAGCTCGGCGCCCACCGTTACGTCGGGGCCGACCAGCTCCCGCACACGGCGCAGGATGTCGCCTTCGCAATCGTCATAGCCGTCGGCCACCATCGCGCCGTGCAGGCCCAGCAGCACCATGTCCACCGGCAAGGCCGCGCGCAGGTCAGCCAGCAGTTCGTCGCGCAATGTCTCGTAGGCGGCTCGCGTGGTGGTGCCGCCCGGTTGCGCCGAGGCCACCAGGCCCTCGATCACCGTCCAGCCCTGTTGCGCGGCGCGCTGTCGCGCAACCCACAGCGGCCCGCCGTAAAACGTCATGTGATCGGGGTGGGTGCCCGCGCGCAGATACTCGCGCGACGTGAACGCGGCCAGGCCGGTGGGCAAAGGGGAAAACGTGTTGGTCTCGGTGGCGAGAGCGCCGGTGAAGATACGCATGGGACGGCTCCTGGGGGCGCGCGCGGCGCCTACGGTTGAAAGGGCGCGGCGTTGATCGGCACGGGTTCGCCGTTCATTTGCGCGGTCAGCAAGGCGGCGCTGCCACAGGCAAGCGTGAACCCTAAAGCGCCCTGGCCGATGTTCAGCCACAGGTTGCCGGCCGCGCGGCTTTTGCCGATCAGCGGCTTGCTGGTCGGCGTGGCCGGCCGCACGCCCGCCCAGGCCTGCGCGCGCGACAGGTCCAGGCGCGGAAAGGCTTCCTTGACCTGATGCCGCAACGTCGCCATCCGCGACGCGTCAACCTCGCCATGCTTGGCGCCGATGTCGACCATGGCCGCAATGCGCAGCACATTGCCCAGGCGCGCGTAGACGATGCGCCGTTCGTAATCGGTCACGCTGATGGCGGGAACATCGGCGGTGTCCGCCGTAATCGGCACGCTCAGGCTATAGCCCTTCAAGGGATACAAGGGCACGCGTTGGCCCAATGCCGCCAGCAGCGGTCGGCTGCCGATGCCCGAGGCCACCACGAACGCATCCGCTTGCAGGTCGCCGGCATCCGTCTGCGCCGCGACGATGCGGCCGCCTTCGCGCCGCAGCCGTTGCACGCGCGTGTTCATGTGGACGCTGACGTTGGCGTGGCGCCGCAGCCGCTGAAACAGGGTGTCGGTAAAGCGATGGCAGTCGGCGGTTTCTTCGCTGGGCGTGTAGACGGCGCCGGCGATGCGCGCGCCCATGCCGGCCAGCGCCGGTTCCGCCGCCAGCGTTTCGTCGCGTGACAGCACGCGCTGGTCGGTGCCGTGAGTCGCCTGGTAACGCACCAGCGACGCGGCCTTGTCCAGTTGCCCGGCATCGCGGTACACAATCAGCTTTCCGGTTTTTGACAGGCCGAAATCCATGGGCGCCTCCGCCAGCATCGCGTGCAGCGTGTCGCGGCTGAGGTAGGACAGGGACAGCAATTGGGCGGTGGACGCGCGCGACACCGAGGCGCGGCACGCGCGCAAAAATCCCGCCAGCCACAACCATTGCGAAACGTCGAAGCGGTAGCGCAGGCGCAGCGGCGAATCGCGTCGGAACAGCCAGCCCGGCATGTCGGCCAACGCGCCCGGTCCCGCCAACGGCGCCACATAGCTATAGCTGAGCTGCCCGCCGTTGGCGAAGCTGCTGCCCAGCGCGGGCTCTGCCCGTTCGTCCACCAAAACCACCGCGTGTCCCGCCCGCGCCAACAGGTGCGCCGTCGTAACGCCGACCACGCCCGCCCCAATTACGCATACCCGCATGACTCGCCTCGTAGGTTCAGGTAGGGCACGATTCTGATCCGCGCACCGGGGTGGGGCAAATTCCAAATCGCGTCCCATCCATAACCTTGCGATATGTGTGCGGGCGCGGCGTTGCCGCCCTATCGTTTTCCCTAGCGGTGGTGCGCATCAACCTCGCTTTTTCTGCGTTTTCCCTGCGTTTTCAGGGCAAAAGCGCCCACACCATAACCTTGGGTTATCCATAGGCCCACGTTAGCTATTTGTGCCGCGCCGGTGTGCCGCCGATGATCCGCTTACGGAACGCAACGCCATGCCGAACACGCAGGCGCTGACGACATAGCCGGCCTATACAAGGGGAAATGATGACGTCTTACCGGAACGCCACGGCAGTCGTGGCGCTTGCGCCAGCCTGTCCCGGAGCGCAGCCATGAAGGTCTTCTGCGCCGGTCTGGGCACCGAGACCAATACCTTCGCACCCATGCCCACCAGCCTTGCGGCCTTTCAGGAACGCGACTACTACCCGGCCGGCACGCATCCCGATTCCGTCACCTTCGCCGGTGCGCCGCTCTTCGTGGCGCGCCTGCAAGGCCGCGACGCAGGCTGGACGCTGGTGGACGGCCTGGTGGCTTCCGCGCAGCCCGGCGGCATCACCACGCGCGCCGCCTACGAAACCTTGCGCGACCAGATCCTGGCCGACCTGCGCGCCGCGATGCCGGTGGACATGGTGCTGCTGGGCTTGCACGGCGCGATGGTGGCCGATGGCTATGACGATTGCGAAGGCGACATCCTGCGCCGTGTGCGTGAACTGGTCGGCCCCGACGTAACGGTGGGCGCCGAGCTGGACCCGCACGCGCACCTGACGCCGCTGATGGTGGAACAGGCCACGGTACTGGTGCTGTTCAAGGAATACCCGCACACCGATATCCGCGAACGCGCCGAAGACCTGCTGGCCCTGTGCCTGGACGCGCACGCGGGCCGCACGCGTCCCGTGGCGGCGCTGGTCGATTGCCACATGATCGTGCCCATGCACACCACGCGTGAACCGGCGCGCGGCTTTGTCAGCCGTATCAAGGCGCTGGAAGGGCGCGACGGCATTCTGTCGATATCGGCCGCGCAGGGCTTCGCCACGGGCGACGTGCCCGAGATGGGCACCAAGGTGCTGGTCTATGCCGATGGCGACGCCGCCGCCGCGCAGACGCTTGCACGCGCGCTTGCCGATGAACTGATCGGCATGCGCGAACAACTGATGGTGCCGTACCGCAGCGTGGACGAAGCGCTGGACGAAGCCTTGGCGTTCGACGGCGGCCCGGTGGTGTTGGCCGACCGCCCCGACAACCCCGGCAGCGGCGCGCCCGGTGACGCCACCTTCGTACTGCAACGCGTGCTTGAGCGCGGCGTAAGCAATGTGGCGCTGGGCCCGATGTGGGACCCGGTGGCGGCGCGCATCGCCTTCGATGCGGGCGTGGGCGCCGAACTTGACCTGCGTATCGGCGGCAAGGTCGGCCCCTTGTCAGGCGACCCGATCGACCTGCGTTGCACCGTGCTTGCCGTGAAGGCGGACCTGGTGATGACCGGCCTGTCCGGCGCACCGGCGCCGATGGGCGACTGCGTATTGGTGCAGGCCCAGGGCGTACAGATCGTGCTGACTTCCGTGCGTAACCAGGCCATCAACATGGACCTGTTCACCCAGCTGGGCTGTGACCTATCGGCCTGCAAGATCGTGGTGGTCAAGTCCGCGCAGCATTTCCACGCCTCGTTTTCAAAGGTCGCGCGCCACATCATCTATGTGGGTGGCAAGGGCGTGGCGACGCCGGATTGGAAGACGCTGACGTATCGCAACATCCGGCTGCCGAAGTGGCCGCTTTAAGATCCTGCCGGCGCATGGCCGCCGGCGAATCCACTTATTTGACGGGAACCTAGTGCGATGAAAAACCGCCTGCTTTGCCTGATCTCGACCGCCACGCTGGGCCTGGCCTGCACCCTGGGCGCCGTGCCCGCAAGCGCGCAGCCGGCCAAGACCCTGCGTATTGTGCCGCACGCCGACCTGAAGGTGCTGGACCCGACCTTCACCACCGCCTACATCACGCGCAACTTCGGCTACATGGTGTACGACACGCTGTTTGCGATGGACACACACAGCAAGCCGCAGCCGCAGATGGTCGAAAAATACGAGGCCAGCGACGACAAGAAGACGTGGACGTTCACGCTCTTGCCCGGCCTGAAATTCAGCGACGGCCAGCCCGTGACGACGGACGATGTGATTGCATCGCTGCAACGCTGGTCCGCGCGCGACAACATCGGTCAAGCCATCACACGCGCTGGCGGCAAGTGGGAAGCGCTGGACGCCAGCCGCTTCAAGCTGACGCTGAACCAGCCGTTTGACCTGGTGCTGGACGGATTGGCCAAGGTGTCCAGCTACCCCGCCTTCATCCTGCCCAAGCGGCTGGCGTCGCAGCCGGCAACCAAGCCGCTGACCGAAGTCGTGGGCTCCGGCCCTTACGTGTTCAAGCGCGATGAATGGGTGCCGGGCAGCAAGATCGTGTTCGAAAAGAACCCGCACTACCTGGGTCCGAAGATGGCGGCCGACGGCCTGGCGGGCGACAAGACGCCGCATATTCCGCGCGTGGAATGGCGTGTGCTGCCGGACTCCAACAGCGCCACCGCCGCGCTGACCAACGGCGAAGTCGACATGATCGAGCAAGCGCCCGCCGACTACATCGACGCGCTGCGCGCCAACAAGAACGTCAAGATCGGCGTGCTGGAACGCGCGCAGGGCTACATCATCCTGAACCAGTCGATGCCGCCGTTTGATAACCCGAAGGCGCGTCAGGCGGTGGCGCATCTGGTGGATCAGGACAAGTTCACGGCTGCCATGGGCTACCCGGACGACCTGCGCATGAAGTACTGCGCCACGGTCTTCATCTGCGGCGGTCCCAACGACAGCACGGCGGGCGCCGCGCCTTACGCCAAGCCGGACCCGGCGCTGGCCAAGAAGCTGTTGGCCGAAGCCGGCTACAAGGGCGAAAAACTGGTCATCCTGTTGCCGACCGACCTGGCCTATCTGAATTCCGCAACGCTGGTTGCCATCCAGGCCTTGCAGGACATCGGTGTCAATCTGGACATCCAGTCGATGGATTGGGCCACGCTGACCGCACGCCGTGCGCGCAAGGAAACGCTGGACAAGGGCGGCTGGAACATCTTCCTGTCGGCCGCGTCCGAGTTCAACGTGGACTCGCCCATCAGCAATACGTATCTGGGCGCCGTGTGCGGCAACAGCCTGCCGGGCTGGCCGTGCGACAAGAAGCTGGACGAACTGCGCGAACAGTGGATTGCCGCCACCAGTTCGGACGAGCGCAAGCGCGTGCTCGATCTGTTCCAGGAGCGCGCCTACGAGGTCTTTCCCGCCATTTCCATCGGCCAGTATTCGCGGGCGTTTGCCGCGCATAACAGCCTGAAGAACACGGACAAGATCTGGAGCCTGCCGAACCTCTGGGTGCTGGACAAGTAATCCAGCGCCCGCCGTTACCGATACGCGAGACAACTATGGGTTACATCATTCGGCGCGTGCTTGCCATCGTGCCCGTCATGGCGGTGGTGGCAGTGATCGTGTTCCTGCTGATCCACCTGTCGCCCGGCGACCCGGCGGCGTTGATCGCCGGGGACTTCGCCACGGCCGAGGACATCGCCAAGCTGCATACGGCGCTGGGCCTGGACGAGCCCTTGTGGCGGCAGTTCGGCCTGTGGGCCGCCAAGCTGATGCAAGGCGACCTGGGCACGTCGATCTTCACGCAAGTGCCCGTGACGCAGTTGCTGTCGCAGCGGGTGGAGCCCACCTTGTCGATCGCCGCCATCACCATGCTGGTATCGATCCTGGTGGCGGTGCCGCTGGGCGTGTTGGCGGCATATCGCGCCGGCACCTGGATCGATCGCCTGGTCATGCTGTTTTCGGTGCTGGCGTTTTCGTTGCCGGTGTTCCTGGTGGGCTATCTGCTGATCTACGGCTTTGCGGTCAAGCTGCAATGGCTGCCGGTGCAGGGCTATGTCAGCCTGTCCAGCGGCGTGGGGCCATGGCTGCGCAACCTGACCTTGCCGTGTATCAACCTGGCGCTGGTGTACATCGCGCTGATCACGCGGATGACGCGGGCCACCGTTGTCGAAGTGCTGCACGAAGACTACATCCGCACGGCGCGCGCCAAGGGCCTGGCGGTGTTGCCGGTGCTGGAACATGCGTTGCGCAACGCCGCCATTCCCATCGCCACCACGGTGGGCGTGGGCATCGCCTTGCTGATCGGCGGAGTGGTCGTCACCGAGACCGTGTTCGCCATTCCGGGCATCGGCCGGCTGGTGATCGACGCCGTCCAGCACCATGACTACCCGGTCATCCAGAGCGTGCTGCTGATTTCGGCGGGCGCCTACGTGCTGATCAATCTGTTGATCGACCTCAGCTACCGGCTGTTCGATCCGCGTATCCGTTATTGAGCCGTCGCGGGAAAGAACCATGTCAGAAAATTTGATTTCCCCCAACGTGCCCACCGCGCCCGCTGCGCCCATCCTGCTGCACGAGGCCCTGACGGCCAGCGGCCGGCGCTGGCGCTGGGTGCGCAAGCATCCCACGCTGATCATCGGCCTGGTGCTGCTGCTGATCGTGGCGGGCCTGTCGATTGCCGCGCCGTGGATCGCCACGCACAACCCCATCACCATCAACCCCTTGCAGCGCCTGAAGCCGCCTTCGGCCCAGCATTACTTCGGCACCGACGCGATGGGCCGCGACGTGTTCAGCCGCGTGGTCTGGGGCGGGCGCGTGTCGCTGGTCGTGGCCATCGTGGTGGCGCTGGTGGCCAGCGTGATCGGCGTGGTGCTGGGCCTGCTGGCCGGCTTCGTGCGCTGGGCCGACGCCATCATCATGCGCATCATGGACGGCATGATGGCCATTCCCGACATCCTGCTGGCCATTGCGCTGATGGCCGTCATCCGCGCCAGCCTGACCACGGTCATCATCGCCATCGCGATTCCGCAGGTGCCGCGCGTGGTGCGGCTGGTGCGCTCGCTGGCCTTGACCTTGCGCGAGCAACTGTACGTCGAGGCGGCGCATGCCATCGGCACGCGCCTGCCCGTCATCCTGCGCCGGCATGTGCTGCCCAACATGGTGACGCCGCTGGTGGTGCAGGCAACCTTCATCGCCGCTACCGCCGTGCTGACGGAAGCCGTGCTGTCGTTCCTGGGCGTCGGCGTGCCGGCCCAGGTGCCCAGCTGGGGCAACATGATGGCCGACGCGCGCAACTACGTGGCCGTGGCTTTCTACACCATTCTTTACCCCGGCATTCTGCTGGCCATCACCGTGCTGGCCATCAACCTGATGGGCGACGGGCTGCGCGATGCGCTGGACCCGCGCCTGACCAACCAACGCTAGGAGGACGCCATGGCCCTATCCCCCGCCAACGCCGTTGCCCCTGGCGACGTGCTGCTTGAAGTCGACAACCTGCGCACCTACTTCGACACCGTCTCGGGCACCGTCCGGTCGGTCGATGGCGTGTCGTATCAGGTGCGCGCCGGGCGCACGCTGGGCGTGGTCGGTGAATCCGGCTGCGGCAAGAGCGTGACGGCGCTGTCTATCCTGCGCCTGGTGCCGACGCCACCCGGGCGCTTTGCCGGCGGCCAGATCCGCTATCGCGGCACCGACCTGCTCAGCCTCACGGAAAAGCAGATGCGCCAGATCCGCGGCAACCGGATTTCGATGATTTTTCAAGAACCGATGACGTCGCTGAACCCGGTGCTGACCGTGGGCCGGCAGATTGCCGAGACGGTCATGGTGCATCAGAAGCTGAACCGCCGCGACGCGTACCGCCGTGCCGAAGAGATGTTGCGCCTGGTGCAGATTGCCGAGCCCGAACGCCGCGTGCACGAGTACCCGTATCAACTATCCGGCGGCATGCGTCAGCGCGTGATGATCGCGCTGGCGCTGGCCTGCAACCCCGAAGTGCTGATTGCCGACGAGCCCACCACCGCGCTGGATGTGACGATCCAGGCGCAGATTGTGGACCTGTTGCGCAACCTGCAAAAGACGCTGGGCATGGGCATCGTGTTGATCACGCACGACCTGGGCGTGGTGGCGGAATGCTGCGACCGCGTGGCGGTGATGTACGCCGGCCGCAAGGTCGAGGAAGCGCCGGTCACCGAACTGTTCGACCGCCCCTTGCATCCGTACACCCGCGCGCTGATGGGGTCGATGCCGTCCATGAACGCCTCGACGCAACGCCTGGCCGAAATTCCCGGCATGGTGCCCGCGCCCAGCGAACTGGGCAATGGCTGTCGCTTTGCACCGCGCTGCACGTACGCCACGCCGCGTTGCCACGTTGAAGCGCCCGAGCTATCCACGCATGGCGTCGACCATGTGGTGGCGTGCCATGAAGTGGCGCGCGTGGCGGCGCAACCCGGCCTGCTGGCCGCGACTTCCGTGGCGCCCGGCGCCACCCTGACCGGAGTTCAAGCATGAGCGCCCATCCTCAGCCGCCGGTGGTTGCATCGACGGCGCCGTTGCTAGACGTGCGCGACCTGAAGATGCACTACCCCGGCGCGGGCGGCTGGTTCACGCCGCGCCGTAAAGTCGTGCAGGCGGTAGACGGCGTGTCGTTCAGCGTGGCCCGTGGCGAAACGCTGGCGCTGGTGGGCGAGTCGGGCTGCGGCAAGACCACCACCGGCAAGTCGGTGTTGCGGTTGATCCAGCCCACGTCCGGCTCCGTCAAACTGGAAGGCGAAGAGATCCTGGCGCTGACGCCGGAGCAGATGCGCAACCGGCGTCGCGATATGCAGATCATCTTCCAGGACCCCTATGCGTCCTTGAACCCGCGCATGACGGCGGGCGATATCGTGGGCGAGCCGCTGCGCAACTACCCGATGTCGGGCGGCCGCGCGCGCGTGGACGAGCTGGCGTGGCTGTTCGACAAGGTCGGCCTGCGTCCCGAAGCCATGAAGAAATTTCCGCACGAGTTCTCGGGCGGGCAACGCCAGCGCCTGGGCATTGCGCGCGCGTTGGCGCTGCGGCCCAAGCTGATCGTCTGCGACGAGCCCGTGTCCGCGCTGGACGTCTCGGTGCAGGCGCAGGTCATCAATCTGCTGATGGACCTGCAACAAGAGATGGGCATCGCCTATCTGTTCGTGGCGCATGACCTGGCGGTGGTGCGTCACATCAGCCATCGCGTGGCGGTGATGTACCTGGGCCGCATCGTTGAAGTGGCCGACCGCGACACCTTGTTCTCGCAGCCCCGGCATCCGTACACCGAGATCCTGCTGTCGGCCGTGCCGGTGCCCAATCCGCACAAGCCCGCGCAGCGCAAGCTGTTGCAAGGCGATCCGCCCAGCCCCGCGAACCCGCCCAGCGGCTGCCGCTTTCACACGCGCTGCCCGCTGGCGCAGCCCATCTGCCGCGAGACACAGCCCGCGCTGACGGAACGGCCCGTGGCTTCCGCCACCGGCCAGCAGTGGGTGGCGTGCCATTTTCGATGAACACGCCGCAATTGCTGGCCGGGCCGCTGCCTGACGATGACGCGGTATTCGGGCAAGCCATCGCCGCATTGCAGGCGGCGATGGCGGCGGGGCGCTTGACGGCCGTCGACCTGGTGCGCGCGTATCAGGCGCGCATTGCGGCGTACGACCAGGCGGGGCCGGCGCTTAACGCGCTGATCGGCTTGAATTCCCAGGCGGCCGCTGAGGCCGCCTTGCGCGATGCCGAGCGCCGCGCGGGCGCGGTGCGCGGCCCGCTGCACGGCGTGCCGCTGCTGTTCAAAGACAACATCGACGCCATCGGCATGCCGGCCACCGCCGGCTCGCGCGCCTTGGCGCGGCGGCTGCCCCGGCAGGACGCCGACGTGGTGCGGCGCTTGCGCGAGGCAGGCGCAATCGTGCTGGGCAAAACGACCTTGCACGAACTGGCCTGCGGCATCACCAACGTGTCGTCGATGTCCGGCCGCACGCGCAACGCGTATCACGCCACGCGCGTACCGGGCGGGTCCAGCGGCGGCAGCGCGGTGGCCGTGGCATCCAGCTTTGCGGCGGCCGCCATCGGCAGCGACACCAGCGGCTCCATCCGCATCCCAGCGGCGTTCAACCAGGTGCTGGGGTTGCGGCCCACGGCAGGGCGATGCAGCACGGCCGGCGTGGTGCCCCTGTCGCCCACGCTGGACACGGTAGGCCCCATGGCGCGCTGTGTGGATGACCTGGAGATTCTTTGGTCGGTCATGGCGGGTGGCGACGACGGCGATGCGGCGTCGCAACCGAAGCGTAGCAACTGGCGCATCGGCACCGTCAATGCCTTGTTCGGCGCCGGTGCGGCGCAGCGGGAAGTCTCCGCGCACGTGCAGGCGGCATTGGCGCGCTGGCAGGCGGCCGGTGCGTCGGTGCGGCAGGCGCCGCTGGCCATCGACGACGCGCGCCTTTCCGCCGCCAACGTCACCGGCTACGAATTTCGTGACGCATTAGCGCAGTGCCTGCGTGACGCCGACGTGCCGGTGCGCAGCCTGGGCGACATCCTGGACGGCGCCTACCCGCATCCGGAAGTCATGACGGTCTTGCGCGAACGCAATGCGATGCAGGATCCGGACGGCAGCGCCCGTCAGGCAACGTTGGCCCGTGCCGCCGCAATTCGCGCCGAGGCCCTCGCAGCCATGGCGTCCGGCGACTTCGATATGCTGGCCTATCCCAGCGTGCGGGGCGGGCCGGTGCAACTGGGCGAAGCACAGACCGGCGGCAACGGCCTGCTGGCTTCGGTTACCGGCTTGCCTGCCCTGAGCCTGCCCATCGGCTTCACGCCGAGCGGCATTCCGGTTGGCCTGGAGCTGCTGGGCGCGGCGGGCAGCGAAGCGCGGCTGCTGCGCGCGGCGCGGGATTTTGTTCAAGCGGTGGCCTAGCCGCCGTCCGGCACCCCGACAACCCCAACCCATCCATCGACGCGTTCGTGGCGATCATGCGCGACACGCCCGCCAAGCGGGGCCGGCCGCGAAAACCGGTGCAGTTGGCAGCGTTTTCATGCGGTGCAGATCGGTAGATCAGGATCACGGGATAATTCTGAAAGTGCATGGGTCGTCCGGCGCACGTATCATGATCCGCGTCGCGGATGTCGCACGCTTTGCCGATCGACTTGCCTGGCACGAGTAGTACATGAGGCTGCTGAAGCAGCGTTTTGAGGAAATGATGAACTTTTGGGTCCCTGTAGTCTTCGGTACGTTCAAGCTGCTGGTGTTGGGCACGGGCATGTTTCTCGCCATCAAGTCTCACTACGATGGAGAAAAAAAGGAGAAGAAGGAGAAGGAAAAGAATGAGGTGGATGCGCCGTCGTGAGGGCGTGCCATGCAGGGGCGACTGCGATGCCGTGGTGATCGCCCTCTGGCACCTTGATCGTCCACACCTTCCCTTCAATCACCCGCTGCCCCTACTGATGCTGCCCGCTCTGGTGCGGCCGTCAACAACGCCAGGGCGCTGGACAGCACTGCGGGGACGCACCACGGTAGGCGTAGCCGGGGCCGTGGCCGGCCGACGCCCGCGCCGCGCATTGCCCGGCACACGGCTTGCTGCAAGCGCCTTGCACCGGCAAATCCCTGCCATGCGACGTGCCGCTGCCCGGCTCAGGCCTGCGTCCGTTACACCCGAGAGCAACGCCCATGTCTACACCAGCCGCAACACCGTTTCCCCGCGCGCCGTGGTCCTTGCGGGGCTCGGCGATGATCAGCGTCTGGCGCGTGCCGCTGGATGCGCTGCCCGTGGCGGCGGCCAACGGCGCGCGGCTCGTGTCTCTGGGCCGTCAGGCCTTGTGCGCGACGGTGTGGGCTCGCTATGAACCGGGTGGCACGCTGGCCTATAACGAGCTGCTTTTTGCCGTGGCGGTGCAATCGTTTGGCATCGTGGCCCCGGCATGTACCGTCGGGCCTATCTGGGTGGACGACGACGCGGCGGCGGCCGGTGGCCGAACGCTTTGGGGAATTCCGAAACGCATGGGTGTGTTCCAGGCCGGGTCGTCTGACGGCCCGTCGCCCGGGTTTGCTGACGGCGCCACGGCGTCGATGACGGTGGATGGCCGGCGGGTGGCAACGTTGCAATATCAGCCGCCGTCGCGCTTGCAGGTGCCGGTGCGCTTGCCGCTCTGGACGATACAAGACGGCGACTCGGGCCCCATCCGCACGCGCTGTATGTTGCGCGGTCGAATGAGTCGCGGCGCCGCGCGATGGTTTTTCGAGCCGGACGGTCCGCTGTCATTCCTGGCGGGCCGTGAACCGCTGGCCAGCGCGCGACTGGAAAGCTTGTCGGCGCGCTTCGGCGTGTAGCGTCATGGGCTTCCTTGGCGCTTGCGATACGCGCCGCCCACGCAAGCGTCGTACCCGCCAGACCATGATCAGCGCTAGCGCGCGCGACGTGCCTGGGCGGCCGCGGCCGGCCGCGTCGCACTGCCTTGCGCGGCAAGCCTTGAGGGGGCCGCGCCCGCATGCAGCGGCCGATGCACCGTCTGCGCGATCAGCACGCCCACCAGGCTCATGCTGCCGCCGATGACGTGATACGCGTGCATCTGTTCGCCCAGCATGGCCACGGCCAGCACGGCGGTCAGCACCGGCAGCAGGTTGATGAAGATGCTGCAACGGTTGGGGCCCAGGTGCTTGACGCCCTGGATCCAGCAAAACGACAACAGGATGGACGACCCGATGCCGGCGTAGGCGATCAGCGGCAGGGTGCGGGCGTCAAGCGACGCGGTGCCCGCCGGCAGCATCACGAAGAACGGCAGCATGAACACGAGTGCCGCGATGGCTTGCAGGTACACCGCCTGCCACGCCGGAATCGTCAGGCGCCAACGGCGCAGCAGCACGCCGTACAGCGCATACGACAACGAGGCCAGCAGCATCAGCAGGTCGCCCGCGTGGACGCCGTTGTGCGCGATGGCGGCGATGTCGCCCTGGCCCACCAGGTACAACAGGCCCACGAAAGACAGCACGCCGCCCACGGCCATGCCGACGGTCAGCGCTTCGCCCAGCACGATCACGCTGAGGATGGCGGTCAGTAAGGGCACCAGCGCGGTCACGATGGCCATGTTGGTGGCCGTGGTGCTTTCGGCGGCGCGGTACGACAGGCTTTGGAACAGCGCCATGGCCAGCAGGCCGCTGATCGCCATCTTGCCCAGGTGCGGCCGCACCGACGCCCAGTTGCGCAGCAGCGGCCGCAGCACGAAGGGCGACATCAGCGCCAGCGCCAGGATCAGGCGATAGAAGGTGATGGCCGTGGGCGAAATTGCCGACGCGGCCAACTTGGAAACAATGACGTTGCCGGCCCACAGCACGATGGCCATGAACGGAAAGAGCAGGGAAGTGATGGACATGAAGGTCTCCGAAACGAGCCGTTCATGGTGCCGGGCGCCGCCGCGTCCGTCTGGCGCTACTATGTCGCCAGTTATCGCAAAACTGCCAATCTGAACGTATGGAAGATTCCCCTTTCTACAGCGCATTCGTGGCCTCGGGTGCACCCGCCGCCGCCTTGGCGGTGGATTACCCGCACGGCCATGTCATCGCGCCCCACCACCATGACCGGGCGCAGCTGCTCTACGCCATCCAGGGCGTCATGACCATCGAAGCGCAGGGCGGCAGGTGGGTGGTGCCGCCCACGCGCGGCGTCTGGCTGGAGGCCGACGTGGCGCATTCGGTGCGCATGAGCGGCGCGGTGCGTGTGCGCACCGTGTTCGTCGACAGCCGCGCCACGGCGCAACTGCCCGCGCGTAGTTGCGTGTTGGATATTTCACCTTTGCTGCGGGAGTTGATTGTGGCGGCGGTCGACATGGATGTCGCCGCGCCCAAGCGCCCCGGCTCGCGCGATTGGCATTTGTTGCACCTGCTATTGCAGGAATTGCGCAGCCTGCCGGTGTTGCCGCTGTATCTGCCCATGCCGGCGGACGCGCGGCTACGCAAGTTTTGCGATGCGCTGATGCGCCAGCCGGACGCGGCGTTGACGTTGGACGAATGGGCGGCCCGGCTGCACCTGTCCACCCGCACCTTGCATCGGCAGTTTCTGCAACAGACGGGCATGCGCCTGGGCCAGTGGCGACGGCAGGCGAGGCTGCTCTTGGCGTTGGAGCATCTTGCCGGCGGGGCGCGCGTGGTGGATGTGGCGCTGGAACATGGCTACACCAGCCAAAGCGCGTTCGCGGCCATGTTCAAGAAGCACTTTGGCGTGTCACCGGCAGCGTTCTACCGGCAGGGGTGACAGCAGCCGTTCAAGGTGGCAAGGGTTTGCTGGCATCCGCCGACATCCCGTCTTGCAACGCGCGCAGCCGCTGCACGTGCTCGTCCAGCTGCATGCGCAGGCGCTCGGCTTCTATCGCATCCGCGCCCGTCGTCACGTCCGGCCCCAACGCTTCCAGCCGCGCCATCGACGCACGCAGCTCCGCGATCAAGCGCGTCAATCGCTCAACCTCGGGCGCGGGCAGGATGCCGCTGACGCGGCGGGTATTGCGGCGGTCCAGCAGTTCGGCGACACGGGCGCGCAACGCCACCACCGTCATGGCGCGCAGCGGTTGCTTCAGGAATGGTGGCCAGCCCAGCGCGGCGCCGGCGGCCAGGGCGGTGGTCTTGGCCCATGCCGCGCCCGCCTGGCCAAACGAGGGTGAGCGCGCGCTTGCGATGCCCGCCCGGCGCAGCACTTGGCGGTCATGCTCCATCTTGGCTAGCAGCGCGTCTTTATCAGCCTGGGTGGTGGTCTTGGGCATAGTGGCTCCGTGCGGCGGCGGTATCCAGTCGGACCTGGTGGCTCAGTTCGGCAAAGGGCGAACCCTTGGGCGCGTTGTAGCGCGCGATGGCAAGCGCAATCAGGGTCACCACGAGCCAGGCGGCGGCAACCAGCCACGCGGCCAGCATGCGGTAGTCGGTGTCCCAGAAGGTGACGATGGCGGCAACCGAGATGAACCCCAACGTGCCCAGGGCGCAGAACACCAACGCTACCCCGCTGATCAGCGTGGAGATCAACGCGCCCCGGTACAGCGATAACTCGATGCCCACCAGCTCTACGTAATCGCCGGAACGTTCCGCAGCGAATTTCGCGATGTGCCGCAACCTGCGCAATCGTTCGGAAATCATGGCGTCTCCTCGGGGGCCGTGAAAGCCGCTGTGCAGCAATTGCCATGCCCGTCGCCCGCGCTGCCGGGACCATTTTTTGCCGCATGCAATCGCGGTAGCATGGGGCGTTTCAACAGGAGGAATCATGGAAAAGCCAAAGTGGGATTTTCAGATCGAGCGGCCCGTTGAAGAGGGCGGGGAATGGCGCGTCGGCTATACGCTGACGTTTGCCGGCGAACCGCAGCCGCGCGAACGCATCGCCATCGAAAGCACGTACTCGTCGGCGCAGACGGCAATTGACGAGGCGACGCGGCTGGCGCGCATCCACGCGGCGGACCTGAACGGCGAAGCGCCCACCTTCGAAAAGCCGACCGACGCCGAGGTGCCCTTTGGGCAGCATCAGCGGTTTTAAAGTCCTACAAACCCAGGCACAGCAGCATCAGGAAGGCGCCGAACAGCACAAAGTGCGTCATGCCTTCAATGGCATTGGTCTGGCCGTCATTCAGGTTGATGGCGGCGACCAGCAGCGTCACCAGCATCATCAGCGTCTGTAGCGGCGTCATTGCCATGACGATGCGCTGGCCCGAGATCAACGCCATGGCCTCCATGGCGGGCACGGTCAGGATCACCGTGGACAGCGACGCGCCCAAGGCGATGTTCACCACGGATTGCATGCGGTTGGCCAGGGCGGCGCGCAGCGCGGTCAGCATCTCGGGCGCGGCGGAAATGCCCGCCACGATCAAGGCAATCAGGCCGATCGGGACATCGACGCCTTCCAGGCTGCGGTCCAGCGAATGCGACATCAGTTCCGCCAGGAAACCCACCGCGACGATGCCGGCCGCCATGATCGCGGCCGACGGACGCCAGCTGGTCTGCGCCGCCGCGGGCAGGTTGCGGCGCGTTTTCTTTTCCGGATAGCTGTAGCTGAAAAAGTAGCTGTGCGGGCCGGTCTGCATGCGCAGGAATACGCCGTACAGCAGCAACATCGCCACGATGGTGAAGGCGCTGTACGCGCGCCAGCTGGCCTGCGGCACGAATTCTGGAACGATCATCGACACCGTCACGGCAGTCAGGATCATCACGCTGTAGGTGCGCGCGGAATCATCGTTGTAGGCCTGTTCGCCATGCTTGAATCCACCAATCAACGCGGCCACACCCAGGATGCCGTTGATGTCCAGCATGACGGCCGAGTAGATGCTGTCGCGCACCAGCGTGGGCGAGCCGCCCTTGGACGATACGATGGCCAGCACGATCACTTCCACCAGCACCGCCGACAGCGTCAGGATCATGCTGCCGTAAGGGTCGCCAAGTTTTTGCGCGATGCGCTCGGCATGGCGCGCCACGCTTAACGACGCGCACAGGATGGCGGCGATCAGGATGGTGGTTTCCGCCAGGCTGGCCATTCGGCCAACGTCGCGCAGCTGTGAATCGACGGCGTATCCGGCAACGGCGATGACGCACGCCAAGAGTAGAAACTTCTCGGACTGGAGAAAGGATTTCATCTGGGTAGGACGGGCGGGAAATAGTGCCAGCCTAGCATGTGCCGGACCTGCCCGTGTGCGCGCTTTTGGGCATGGGCCTTGCTGGCCCATGTCCTTTCCGCGGACGTTAGTTTGCCGTGCGCAGGCGCGCGAGCTGGAACGAGAAGCGGGTGCCGCACGGCGTGAGCGGCTGCGCGTGCAGGGTGCCGCCATGCGCTTCGATGATTGATCGGCAGATCGCCAGGCCCATGCCCATGCCTTGCGCCTTGGTGGTGAAGAAGGGGTCGAAGATGCGACCCAGATCCTCTGCCGCGATGCCGGGCCCGCGGTCTTCAACGCTGACCTCGACCATGTCACCTTCCAGCCGCGACGACACGATCAACTGGCGCTGTCCTTGCGGCGTGGCGTGCATGGCGTCGATGGCGTTGGTGACCAGGTTAAGCACCACCTGCTGTAGTTGCGTGCGGTCTGCCTCGACCAGCGCGGCGTCGGATTCCAGGCGCGTCAGCAGGCGCACTTGTTGCGCGTCCATTTCCATCTGCGTCAGCGTCAGCACGTCGCCCAGGGTATCGTCCACGCGCACCGGCGCCAGCACGGCGGGCGCTTGCTTGGCCAGCGAGCGCATGGCACGAATGATTTCGGCCGCGCGCAGGCCGTTGCTCTTGATGTGGTTCAGACTTTCGCGAGCTTCATCGATGTCGGGCACCGGCCGGTTCAGCCAACGCAGGCTGGCTCCGACCGACGTCACGATTGCCGTCAGCGGTTGATTGACTTCGTGCGCGATCGAGGCGGCCAGCCCCCCCATTACCGTCAGGTGCGACGTGCGCGCGAGGTCGGCGCGCGCCATGCGTAAATTCATTTCCGCTTGCGCGCGCCGCTGGTTCTCGTCAACCAATTGTGCGTACAGCCCGGCCATTTCCAGCGAGATCGCCGCGTGCGGCGCCAGCAGTTCCAGCGCCGCCGTGCGGCCGGCGTCAAACACATTTGGCGCGTCGTTGTTTTCCAGGTACAGCACGCCCAGCAGCATGCCGCCCCGGATCAGCGGCAGGCACAGTACGGAGCGCAGCGGCCGCGTCGCGGCCATTGCCGCGTGGATCGACGGCGCATCCACCACCGCGTCGGCCAGCACCAGCGTCTGGTGCGAGCGCAGCACGCTGTGCAGCACCGTCAGCGGCAGCGTGTCCGCCGTGGGGGTGGCGCTGCCCAGCGTGACCGCGCAGGTATCGCCCACGCGGCGCGCCGACGCCTCGATCAGCGGCGCTCCGCCGCGCACCAGGAGCAACAGGCCGTATTGCGCGTCGGCATAATCCATCATGTTGGTCATCAGCGTTTCAACCAGGCGGTCAAGCACCACCTCGCTGGAAATCAGCTGCGATGCGCGCACGCCGATGGTCCAGTCCGCCGCATTGGCCGCACCGTCGCGCTCGATCGGTTCAGGGGCGTCCGCGCGCAACGCCAACAAGGCCGCGTGCGTGGCAAACACCTGGTCGGCTTTTTTGCTGGCGCCCCAACGGCGATAACTGGCGTGGGCCAGCCGCACATGCTGACGGGCCGCCGACATCAGGCCGTTGGCCTGGCACAGGCCGGCCGCCATCTCGTGGGCCAGGGCTTGCTCGTGCACGAAGCCCGCCGCGCCCGCGCCGTCGGACGATGCCTCCAGGCTTTGCAGCGCCACCAGCGGCTGCTGGCGCAGGCGGGCTAGTTCGGCGTCAATCAGTTGCAGCTTGCTGAGGAAGGTTGCCGGGTTCAGTTGGCTCCAGGTCACAAAGCGCGCGCGATGCGGCTGCAACGCCGCGATGGTGGCGGCGGGGTCGGCCGCCGCGCCCGGTGCACGCGCCATGGCCAGCGCCAGGTACAGGTGACAATCCGCCGTATTGATGTGGCTGATCACGGACGACTTCAGCGCGGCCGCGCGCGACAGGCTGTCGACCGCTGCCGCGTAGTCATGGAAGTAAAAGGCTCCCATGCCGTCGTACAGCCAGATCCAGAACCGGGTGGATTCCGACCGCGTGCGGCGCGCCTGCTCGGAGGCGGGCTCGTCGCCCACGTACAAGGGCGTACCCAACAGCCGCCGCGTGAACCCGTGCTGCGCCTTGAGCAGCAGCTCGATGTCTATGTACTGGATCAACCGCGTGAGCGCCAGGCCGCGTTCGATTTCCTCTTCGACCAGGCGCAGCTGCTCGCCCATGAACAGCAGGTCTGACACGATGTGGTTGCTGGCGTAGCACGCCATGCCCAGGTCGCCCGACGCTCGGCCCAGCGACACGGCGGTGTGGACGTGCCCCAGCGCGACGCTCAGCGGTTGCGTCCAGGGGCTGACCTGGTCCACCGCCACCAGCGTGGCGATGCGCTCGGCCTCGAAGCCGTGATGCTCGGCCAGCGCCATGCCCGCCAGTCCGTAGGCCAAGCCGTCCTCATAGTCCTCATACTGCGCCGCGATGAAAACGCCGTACCACGACAGCCCATAGGCGGATTCCGGCGTGGCGCCGTGGTCCAGCGTCAGTTCCACCATTTTGGCCAGATGCGTGAAACGGATGCCGTCGTCAACGAAAAAAGACGAGATCAGCGTGGACAGCAGGCCCATCACGGTCTGGACGCGGCGGTCGCGAGTAATTGCCGTGCGCCCCAGCGAGGCGATGGGGCGGCCGGCCAGCTTGTGCCGGACAACGTCATACGCATCGCGCTGCGCGGCGGCGGACGGTGCGCGGGTCAGGGGCACGTCCAGCAGCGCCAAACCGGACAGCGCCGCGCCGATTGCGCCTTCGTAGTCGGACCGCAGCGTTTGAAGCACGGCCTTCAGCCGGTGCACCGCGGCCTTGTCCATCGGCGGCAGTTCGCGCGCCAGCAGGGCGCTGATCTCTTGCGCCGCCGTGGCGAATTCGGCTTGCGCCAACAGGCACTCGCATCGCAGCAGGCTGGCGTCGTAGGCCAACGCGTACTGCGTCGTCCACCAGTCCGGCTGCATCAGCCGGCAGGCCGCGCCCACGTAGCGGGCCGCCTGCTGCACCGCCGCCGCCTCCTTGGCGCGGCGCCCGGCAAGCGTCAGCACGCGCACGAACGCCACGCGTTGCGCCAGCGTGGGGTCAACGCCCTCGGCAAGCTCGATATGGTTGGCGATTTCGAAGGCGTAGTCGCCAAGCTGGGCGGCCCATAGCTGTGCCATCAGCGTGGCGATGCGCGCATGCGCTTGCGGGCGCTGCGCGGGCGGCGTCATGGCGTACGCGGATTCCAACACACGATCATGCGCGAACACATAGACGCCGTCGTCATGGCGTAGCAGGCCCGCATCGACCAGTGGTTGCAGCCGGGCCGCCACATCGGCCACGGGCAGATCGGCAATGCGGGCCAGCAGCGCGTCGCCGCTGCGCAGGCCCACGCAGGCCATCTGGCTCAACAAGCGCCTTCCGTCTTCGGGAAAGCGTTCAAGCCGGGTCACCATCAGGTCCACGACGCTGGCCGCATAGCGCGGATTCATCACGTCGGCCGGGTTCCACAGCCAGGTTTTCGATGCTGCGTCGAACGACAGGACGCCGTCGTCCATCAGGGTCAACAACAGCTGCCGGGCAAAAAAAGGGTTGCCCGCCGTGACCTGGTGCAACGCCTGCCCCAGCGGCTTGACCGCATCGACGTCGCCGCCCAGCACGGCGGCGGTCAGTTCGCAGACATCGTGTGCGGACAGCGGCGCCACCGTCATGCGGGTGACCTGGATGGGGTTCCAGCGGTCGGCGTGAATCAGCCATTCAAACGCCTGGCTTGCTTGGCGGTCCTGGTCGCGATACGCGCCCAGCAGCAGCACGTGCGCAGGGGGATTGACGGTGTACGCCTTCAACCAGGCCAGCGTATCGGCGTCGGCCCATTGCAGGTCGTCGATGAAAAGCACCAGCGGATAGCCGGCCTGTGCAAAGGCGGAAAACGTTTGCAGCAAGGCGTTGTGCACGCGTTGCTGGGCCTGCTTGGCCGGCACGCTGGACAAAGGCGCGGTGCGACCGATCAGGTGTTCTATCTCGGGAAAGATCTCGGCAACGGTCCGGCCCTGGCCCGCCAGGCGTTCGACGAGCCGCGCGCGCAGCGGCGCCAGCGCGTCTTCATCGCGGCCCAGCGCGGCCATGGTCAGGGTGCGCAAGGCATCGGTGATGGGGGCGTAGGGAATGTCGCGCAGTTGCTGGTCGCTTTTCCCGCCGGCAAAGCTCGCGCCGGCCAGTTCCGCCCGTTGCGCCAGCCGGTCCACCAAGGTTGACTTGCCCGAACCGGCGGGGCCGGCCAGCAGCACGAGTTCGGCGTTGCCCTGCACCGTCACGCGGGCCAGGGCGTCGTCCAGCATGCGCAGTTCCGCGCCGCGTCCGACAAAGGGGGAGGCGGCCAGGCCGGCGCTTGGGTCGAAGGCGGACATGTCAGGGAGCCGGCGCTTCCGGGTGGATGGCGCGGTCGATGCAGCGCAGGATTTCGGCGTCTTCGAAGGGCTTGCACAGAAAGCAGAATGCGCCCAGCTGCCGTGCCTGTTCGCGATACCGTTCTTCGGGGAATGCCGTCATCAGGATGACGGGCACGCCAAGGCCACGTTCGCGCAGGGCCGCGCACATGGCCAGGCCGGTCATGCCGGGCATCTGGATATCGGTGACCACGCAGGACAGCCGCGTCAGGTCTTCGGCATCCAGCAAACCCGCCGCGCCGTCGTACAACACCACGTTCAGGTCCAGGGAGCGCAGCAAGCTGCCAAGCGCCTTACGCACTGAAGCGTCGTCGTCGACGACCGCAATGAGGGGGGCGGCATTCACTGTGCATTCCTGTATCAAGGGCGACGAGCGGCTGGATGGCCGCGTCGCGAGTTCCCAAGCATACCCGCAGAAAGCCCCGGGAAAAAAGCCATACAAAGGTATAATTTTTTGCCTTTCTTCCCGCCCCGCTCCTTGCCGTTTCCGCGCGCCGATTTCACCATGCAAGATCAATCCGCCATCCCGTCTGGCGCTTGCGCCACCGCAGCCGCCACCGCAGCCGCCACCGCAGCGGCCAGGGCCGTGGTCTGGGTGGTGGACGATGACGCGTCGATACGCCAGGCGCTGAGCGATCTGCTGCGGTCCGAGGGGCTGGATGCGCGCACCTTCGGGTCGGCCGAAGAGATGCTGGCAGGCGGCTTGCCCACCGTGCCCACCTGCATCATCCTGGACGTGCGGTTGCGCGGCCTGAGCGGGCTGGACTTGCAGGCGCGGCTGTCGCCGGGCGATGCGCCGTTTTCCATCGTCTTTATCTCGGGCCACGCCGACGTGCGCATGACGGCCACCGCCATGAAGGCCGGCGCGGTGGATTTCATTGCCAAGCCATTCACTGACGAAGACCTGCTGGGCGCGGTCCACGCCGCGCTGGACAAGGCGCGCGCGCGGCATGAAACCGCCCGCCACGCGCGGACGCTGCGCGAACGCTACGCCACGCTGTCGCCGCGTGAACAGCAAGTGATGCGGCTGGCGGCGGCCGGCCTGCTGAACAAGCAGATCGCCGCCAAGGCCGACATCAGCGAAGCCACGGTAAAAATTCATCGTGGCAACGCCATGCGCAAGATGCAGGCCCGCACGTTCGCGGATTTGGTGTTGCTGGCACAGTCCATGGGGCTTCTCGAAGCGGGGGATTAGCGGCGGGCGGCGAGCTGCGGGCGGCCAGCTGCGGGCGGCGAGCTGCGGGCGGCCAGCTGCGGGCGGCCAGCCGTGGGCGGCCAGCCGTGGGCGACTAGCCACGAGCTAAGCGACCGCGGCTATCTGCCCGGCCATCGTCACCAGTTGCGCAAAGCTGCGCGCCTGCATCTTGCGCATGGCGTTGCCCCGGTGGATCTTCACGGTGATGTCGCTGATGCCCAGCCGGTCGGCAATCTGCTTGTTCATCAAGCCCGCCGTGGCGTGTTCCATGACCTGCCGTTCGCGCGGGCTCAGGCTCTGATAGCGCTGCACCAGGCCGTGCATGGCCTGCTCGCCGGCGCGGCGCTCGCCGTCGCGCTGCAAGGCCAGCCGCACGCAATCCAGCAGGTCCTGTTCGTTGAAGGGCTTGGTCAGGAAGTCCAGTGCGCCGGCCTTCATGGCCCGCACGGTCATGGGGATATCGCCGTGACCCGTCATGATGATGACGGGCAGGGCATCGCCGTCGCTTTGCAGCAATTGTTGTAGCGCCAGGCCGTTGCCATCGCGCAGCCGCACGTCCAGCAGCAGGCATGCCGGGCGATCGCCCCTGTCGAACTCGCGAAATTCCCGCACGCTGTGAAAGGCCTTGGCGGCCAGGCCCACGGAGGCAAACAGCGCGACCAACGACTGCGTGATCGCGGGCTCGTCATCGACGATATAGACCACGGGGTCCACGGGGTGGGAAATGCCGGGGCTGGCGCATGGCTTCACGATGAACTCCTGAGGGGGCGTGCGCACAAGTCGGCGCGCGGGGCTTGCGCTGCTGGGGCAACTTGCATGTCCGGAATTCTGGCACGGCCCCGCGCCGGGGACGCATCCACTACCACCAAAGTCGTAGCCGGTTGCGGCGCGCGGCAGATCCCCGCTAGAAGTTGTGGCGCAGGCCGATGGCCAGCGTTTGCGGGCTGGTGCCCTGCGTTACGCCCAGCCTGTTGATGGCAAAGTCGTAGTCGGCGCGCGCCCGGTTGCTGATCCGCGAGTAATAGCCGTACAGGGCGGTGCGGGGCGACAAGGGGTAGTCGTACCCGACCGTCCACTGCGCCGCGCCGGTGTCCGATCCGCTGCGTACAAAGCCCACCGTCTGCGTCGACGCCCCGCGGCCGTTGCTTGCCACGCCCAGCGCGGCGCGCAGGCTGCCCCGGCCCAGCGCCTGCACGATCGACACGTAATAGCCGTCCCGGGTCAACGATCCGCTGGCCGTCCGATAGCGCAGCCGTTCATACACCACTGCGACTCGCGTCGTCGGAAACTGATACGACAGGCCCATCTTGAAGGCGTCATCGTGCGTGTTCGCCGCCTGGTAATTGCGGTGCAGTTCGTAAGCCAGCGCCAGGTTCAAACCGCCCCGGTCATAGCTGCCCGACCACGAGAACAGCTGCGGATTGCGCGGCGTTGTCATTTTTTCCTGGGGCAACCCCCACGCGAATCCACCGCTTAAGCCCTGCCAGGACGGCGTGCGGTATTGCAGGGAATTGTTTTGCCTGCGGTCGAACGAACTGGTGTTCTCGACGTTGCCGGTGCTGGCGGCCGAGCCGTTGCCCAGCAAGGCCATGTAGGCCGCCGTGGTCGCATAGTAGGGGTCGTAGGCCAGCGTGGCTTCGGTATAGGGCGTGTGCCAGTTGCCCAGGAACAGCGTGCCATAGGGGCCGTCGAACCCCACGCGCGTGTTGCGGCTGGCGATCTGCCCCTGGCCGGTGTTCAGCGCGATGCCGTTTTCAATCTGGAAGATGGCGCTGGTGCCGTCGCCCAGCCATTCCGTGCCGCGTAGCCCGAACACCGAGCGGTTATTGGTCATCCGGGCGGCGCTGCCCGGCTCGGGTCCGCCGCTGATCCAGCTGCTTTCCAGCGCGGTGTTCAACCTGCCGTATAGCGTTACCGACGATTGAGCGCAGACCGGCGCCGCCACGGCCAACAGGCACGCGGCTAGCGGTTTTGCATAGCATTTCACTAGAGACTTCCGGTAAAAAAGAAAGGCAGGGCGCCGGGCTTGCTTGCCCGGCGCCCCGGAAAAGGCGCTCCGGAAGGCGCCTTTATGCAGGTGGCCCTGGGGCCGGGCGGTCAGCCCCGGATGAAGGCCAGCAGGTCGGCGTTGACTTCTTCGGCGTCCAGCACGCACATGCCGTGCGAGGCGCCCGGGTAGACCTTCAGCGTGGCGTTCTTGACCAGCTTCACGGCCTTTTCCGCCGAGTTGGCGATCGGCACCATCTGGTCGTCCGAACCATGCAGGATCAGGGTGGGCACGTCGATCTTCTTCAGGTCTTCGGTGAAGTCCACCTCGGAAAACTGCTTGATGCACGCGTACTGGCCACGGATGCCGCCTGCCATGCCCTGCAACCAGAAGGCGTCGATGGTGCCTTGTTCGATCTTGGCGCCCGGCCGGTTAAAGCCAAAGAACGGCTGGGTCAGGTCTTTGTAGAACTGCGAGCGGTTCCGCATGACGCCCTGGCGAATGCCATCAAACACTTCCATCGGCAAACCGTCAGGGTAGGCCGCGGTCTTGGCCATCACGGGGGGCACCGCGCCGATCAGCACCACACGGGCCACGCGCTTGCCGCCATGGCGTCCGATGTAGCGGGCAACTTCCCCGCCTCCGGTGGAATGGCCCACCAGCGTTGCGCCCTGGATGTCCAGCGCGTCCAGCAGCGCGGCCAGGTCATCGGCATAGGTGTCCATGTCGTTGCCTTGCGACGGCTGGCCCGAACGGCCGTGGCCGCGACGGTCATGGGCGATCACACGAAAGCCGCGCTCGGACAGGAACAGCATCTGCGCGTCCCAGGCGTCGGCGTGCAACGGCCATCCGTGCGAGAAGACGACCGGCTGGCCGGCGCCCCAATCCTTGTAGTAGATGCGGGTGCCGTCGGCGGTCACGATGGTCTGGCCGGCGGGGTTGGCCGGGGAAGCACTTTGCGATTGCACATTCATGTTGCGGGTCCTGTAAGCGTCGGATCAACGGGCGGCAATGGGGGCAATCGCTTCGTGCGCGGTACGCGTGCGCTGCGGGGCCTTGTGCACCATCGTGTAGGCGTAGTCCACGCCCATGCCGTAGGCGCCCGAATGCTCTTTCACCAGCGCCATCACGGCGTCATAGGTTTCGCGGCGGGCCCAATCGCGCTGCCATTCCAGCAGCACCTGTTGCCACGTCACCGGCACGACGCCCGCCTGGATCATGCGCTGCATGGCCTGGTCGTGCGCTTCCTTGCTGGTGCCGCCCGAGGCGTCCGACACCATGTAGATTTCGTACTGGCCTTCAAGCATGGCGCACAGCGAGAACGTGGTGTTGCAGACTTCGGTCCACAGGCCGGCCACAACGACCTTCTTGCGGCCGTTGGCGGCCAGCGCATCGCGCACCTTCTGGTCGTCCCACGAATTCATCGAGGTGCGTTCCAGCACCTTCTGGTCCGGAAACACATCCAGCAATTCGGGGTAGGTGTAGCCCGAGAAGCTCTCGGATTCCACGGTGGTGATCGTCGTCGGGATGTTGAAGATCTTGCCGGCCTTGGCCAGACCGACGGTGTTGTTCTTCAGAACCTGACGGTCAATGGATTGCACGCCAAAGGCCATCTGCGGCTGGTGGTCAATGAAGATCAGTTGGCTGTTTTGCGGGGTCAGCACTTCAAGTTTGGATTGGGTCATGGCGAATTTTCGAAGGGTCTGTCGATGCGTGATTGCAAGGCGCGAGCAGACGGATTGTGAAAGGGATGCGCGCGCATCCCGTGGCATGAAAACCTGTCCGGCAGCGGACGGAACGAAGCTTATGGGGGCGCTATCGGCGGCACAATAACGCCTTCGTATAGGCGCGAAGGCGAAGAGGGGAACACGCCTGTGATCGCCGCGCCTCGGTCAGGAATCGGTCCGGAAATTGGTCAGGAAATTGGTCAGGAAATTGGTCAGGCGTCGGCCGCGCGACGCCACGCGCCGGGCGTCAGGCCGACCACGTTGTGGAACACGCGCGTGAAGTGCGCCTGGTCGGCAAACCCGCAATCCAGTGCGATATCGGCCAGCGTCTTGTCCGGTATCCGCAGCTGTTCGCGGGCTTGGGCGATGCGTTGCAGCAGCGCCCAACGGTGGGGCGTCGTGCCGGCGGCATCGCGAAACACGGCTGTGAAATGCGTGCGCGACAAGCGGCAGGCGCGCGCGACGTCGGCCACCGAGCTCTGGCCGCTTAACAGCATGGTCTTTGCCTGCTGCTCCAGCGACACCGGCAAGCTGCGTTTTGCCGGCTCGGGGCCAAGCGGCGGCGGGCCGCTGTTGTCGGCGCGGACGTGGGATGGGCGCATGTAAACCTCCGGGGCAGAAAGCGAGGGACCGCGCCCTCTTGTTGGGTGAATCGACGCGCGACGCCTGCGCGGCAAGCGCGTGGGCGGGCTGGCCCTGGCGCCTGGCCCTGGCTTCTGGCTCGTCTGGCAGGCAAGCGCAGAATAGGAGTCGGCCCCCTCGCCATCAATCAGCCATTGGTGTTAGCGGCAGGACGTCAGCACGCGCCGGATACGGGTTGTCGTTGTCTCCATCTCGTTGGCCCCATCTCTTTGTCCCCATAACGCCATACCCAATATTGGGTATTCCGGACACGGGCCGAAGCACGGCAGGCGGGACTACATTGCAAGGTCCAGGGTTCTTAACCGCACGTGGAGTTTTCTATGAAAAAGTCCATCATTCCCTGCGTTGCCTTGCTGCTCTCGACCATCGGCTTGACCGCTACCGCACAGACCATTACGCCGATGAAAGGGCAGTCTCCTGAAACCACACAACAAGACGTCGCCGCCTGCCAGTCCCAGGCGGGGGGCACCGGCACCACCGACACCACGCAATCCGGCGGTCGTGCGCGCGGCGCCGCGACGGGCGCTGTCGCGGGCGCGGCAGTGGCCGGCGCGCGTGGTCAGCAGCACGAAGAGGCCTATGACCGCATGGACGACGACGTCAAGCAGGAATACCGTCAAAACCAGGCGAAGGACGCGGCGGTGGCCGGCGCCGTGGTGGGTGGGTCGCGCCAGCGGCAGGACCGTCGCGAGCAGGCCAAGACCAGCAGCGCGGCGTCGTCCGCATACACCAGCTGCATGCAGCAGCGCGGCTATCAGGTCACGCCCTGATTGAAGGTGCCCGGGGGCGCGGGGCCGCGCGCTTGTCATGAGGCTGACACGATGCCGTCATAAATTTCCGCGCAGTCTTGCACACGCAGCCCGGAAACCGACATGCACCTACGCCCCGCCACCGTCCAGGACGGCCCCGCCATCGCCACCTTGCTGGCGCAACTGGGCTATCCCGGCACCACCGCCTTCATGGCGGAAAAAATCGCCCTGCTATCGGCGCATCCCGATGCCCTGTTGCTGGTGGCTCACGACGATGCCGGACAATTGCTGGGCTTTATCAACCTGCATTTCATGATCCAGCTGGCGCTGCCCGGCGACTTCTGCCGCATCGCGTATTTCTGCGTTGACGACCGGGCCCGCAGCGCGGGCGTCGGCCGTCAACTCGAAGCGGCGGCCGAAGCAGAAGCCCGCGCGCGCGGCTGCGACCGCATCGAAGTGCATTGCCACGAACGCCGCGTGGATGCGCACCGCTTCTACTACCGCCAAGGGTATGAAGAATCGCCTAAATATCTGATGAAGCGGCTGGGCTTTATCATTTAGCCCTTGGCGGCGTTGTCCCTGCGATCGCGCGCCGCGTTCCTGGCCTTGATCGCAGAGGAGTTTTATTAGTGGTTCGATTCGCAACGACAGCATCCCTTTTTTATCCGCCCCGCGAAGAGTCCGCCCGCCTTTGGCGGCACCGACGCGCGAGGCCATGGCAGGCGGTGTGGCTGCTGGTGGTGATGCTCAGTTGCGTGTTGTTGACCTGGCCGGGGCAGGCTGGCGCCGCGTCGCCGCTGCACCCCCCGTCGCAGCCGCCCGCCGCATCGGCATCCGCGCTGACGCCCGATGCGTTGGCCGACCTGCTGGACAATCCCGAGGCACGCAAGGCGCTGGTCGATGCGTTACGAGCGCAAGCGGCGGGCAAGCCGCCCGCCGCGTCCCCCGCGCCGGGTGCGGCCACTTCCCCCAAGGCCCCGACCGAGCCCGGTTTACAGGAACGCATGGCCGATGGCGTGCAGCAGTTCCTGACCGGCGTGGCCGCCGACATGGGGCAGGGCGTGGACGATATGCGCGCGCTGGCCTCGGGGCGCAGCCTGCGGATGGACGGCGCCACCGCCGGCAATGCGCTGCTGCCGTTGCTGCTGGCCGGCTTGGCAACCGTCATTGCCTATCTGCTGCTGCGGATGATCGCCATGCGCATCTACACGCGCATCGACCGCTGGGTGGCTGAACATGCCAGCCCTTCCGAGGCGGCGACCGTTCACGACCCCGGCACCCCGCGCCGCGCGCCTGCCTCGATGCGGGCCTTGTACCAACGCTTGGGCGCCATCGTGGGCGCGGTTGCCATCGATGCCGGCGTGGTGCTGCTGGCCGCGATGGCGGGTGGGGCGGCGGCCCTGTGGGGCACGCCCGAGCGCGGCACGCTGGACACCCTGGCGGCCGTATTCCTGCGTGCCTTCGTGGCGGTGGAAATCGTCAAGGTGCTGATCCGCACGGTATTCGCGGTGCGCCATCCGCACCTGCGCCTGCTGCCGATGTCCGACGAGCTGGCCCGGTACTGGAACGCGTGGCTGGTGCGCGTGGTCGCGGCGGCGGGCTATGGCACGCTGCTGGTTGACCCGGTGATCTCGGCCGCGCTGTCGCCCGCCCTGGGTCGCCTGGCCAGCATGGTCATCATGCTGGTGGTGTACGTGTACGCCGTGCGCATCATCTGGCAGAACCGCCATTCGGTGCGTGATCGCATGAACCGCCATGCCGCCAACGCGGCCACGTTCATGGGGTCGCGGCTGCACTTCCTGTCGCGCATCTGGCACGTGCTGGGCATCGGCTACTTCACCGTGCTGCTCATCGTCAGCCAGATCGACCCGACCAACGCGCTGCCCTTCATGGCGCGCGCCACCGCGCAGACCCTGCTGGTCATCGGCGTGGGCAGCCTGCTGATCCTGTTTCTGAACACGATACTGGCCAAGCCCATCCGCCTGTCCGACGACCTGCGTCGGCGCCTGCCCATGCTGGAAGCGCGCGTGAACGCCTACGTGCCGGCCATGCTGAAAAGCGTGGGCTGGATCATTCGCATCGTCATCGTGTTGCTGGTGCTGGACGCCTGGCACGCTTTCGACCTGTCGCGCTGGCTGTCGTCCGACGCCGGTGGGGCGGCCATCAAGATAGTGGTCAACGTGGTCATCGTGCTGCTGATCGCGGCGCTGGCCTGGACGGTTATCGCCAGCATCATCGAACACCGCCTGAGTCAAAGCGAAGGACGCGGCATGCCCAGCGCGCGCGAACGCACGTTGCTGTCGCTGTTCCGCAATGCCGCGTTGATCGTCATCGTGACCATGACGCTGATGGTGCTGTTGTCGCAGATCGGCATCGATGTCGGGCCGCTGATCGCGGGCGCCGGCGTGGTGGGCCTGGCCATCGGTTTTGGCGCGCAGAAGCTGGTGCAGGACATCATCACGGGCGTGTTCATCCAGCTTGAAAACGGCATGAACGAAAACGACGTGGTGCAGGTTGCCGGCGTCTTCGGCACCGTGGAGAAGATGACGATCCGTTCGGTCGGCATACGCACGCTGGACGGCGGCTATCACCTGGTGCCGTTCTCGTCGGTGGATGTGGTCGCCAATCACATGCGTGACTTCTCGTATCACTTAGGTGAATACACCATCGCGCACCGCGAAAGCGTGGACGACGCCATCGAACATTTGCGCGCCGCGTTTGCCGAATTGATGACCGACTCGGTGCTGGGCCCCGAGATCCTGGAGGAAATGACGGTGGCGGGCGTTACCGCCGTCAACGACAAGGGCGTCACCATCCGCATCCTGATCAAGACCACGCCGGGCATGCAGTGGGCCGTGCAGCGCGGCTACAACCGCCTGTTGAAGAAGCACTTCGATGCGGCCGGTATCGAGCTGCCGTACCCGCACACGGTGGTGTACTTCGGGCAGGACAAGCGCGGCTATGCGCCGGCGGCCAACGTCACGTTGCAAGCCGAGCGGCCGGACGACGGCCAGGACGCGCGCGCGGCTGGGCACACCCGCCGCCGCTTCAAGCCGGAAACCGGTCAGGACGATTCGGCGGAGGTGCTGGGCAACGAGCTTGAGGCGCGAGAGGAAGGGCAAGCGCAGTCGCGCGTGTCCGAAACGACTTTGCACGACTCCACAACCGCGCGCGTGTAGGACGCGGGGTTACGCCCGGGCGTCATGGATGGTGCCGGACGATTCCCGCAGCAGTTCGATGAACAGGTCCAACGGGGCCGAGCGCAGGCTCGGCGCCCGGCGCGCAAGCAGCGCCAGCGCCGGCAGCTTGGGCGTGGATACCATCGACAGGATTTTCAGCCCGCCCAGGCGGGCTTCTTCTTTCGCGTGCGCCATGCGCAGCAAGCCCAGGTCCACCGTGCCCAGCGTGATCAGAGACCGAGTGGTCAAGGGCGATAGCGCCTCGACCGTGTGCTGGGGCGGGCGCATTCCCAATTCCAGATAGACGCGCATGAATGCACGTCTCAAGACCGACTCGGTTGGCGGCAGTATCCAGCGCGCCTCGCTCAGGTCTTCCCATTTGATGCGGCGTCGGCGGCTCCATGCACTGTTGGGCGACGCGACGACCGCCATCGAATCTTCGACCAGGCGCTCCAGGCGCAGCTCGTCGATGCGCACATTGCGCAGTTCCTCGTCGGTGATGGGGCCGACTACACAGTCCAGCTCACCGCCCAACAACGAGGCGATCAGCAGGTTGATCTGACCTTCCCGGATGGACACCTGCACCGTGGGCGCCTTCTTGAGCAACTGCGCCACCGCCACCGTCGCGTTCAGGTTGCCGGACAGCGCGCCGATACGCAGCAGGCCCTGCTGCCCCTGGCGCACCAGGTCGATTTCGTTTTCGATGGTGCCCAATTCCCGCATCAGGATTGCCGCCCGCGCAATCAGCGCCGTGCCCGAGCGGTTAGGCGCGATGCCCCGCGCGTTGCGGTCGAACAAGGGGCCGCCGAACATGGCTTCCACCTCGCGCAACATGCGCGTGGTGGCGGGTTGCGACAGGTTCATGCGCTTGGCCGCCGCGTGCACCGTCGACACCTCGCCCAGAATTTGCAGCAGCTCAAGGTGACGGGCGCGCAGGCGTCGGACGAGGGCAGAGGGCGGGTTCATGGCAATACCTTAAACGCATCGATTGATAAAAATAAATGACTAATACCGGATCGTTGCCAAGCCTACACTTGTCTGCACAGATCGGGAATAGCCGCCAGTAAGAGGGCTATGCCAAGGCGGTCATCGCGCCTTGGCAGCGGTGACCTTCGCAACCCGGCATCCGCGCAATACCAGGAGACTAGCCATGCCATCTTCCCCCCCGCCCGCCGTGAAGGGCAGTGCCATCGCGCACGCCTTGGCCGACTGCGGCATCGATTCCGCGACCGTCGTGCCGGACTTCGTGCAGATCGCCACCCACCAATGCCTGGACGCCAACGGCGGCCGCCTTCGCGTGACCTATTGCGCCAACGAGAACCAGGCGATCCACGTTGCAACGGGCCTGTACATCGGTGGCCGCCGCCCGGTCGTCATGATGCAGAACCAGGGCCTTTACAACTGCGTCAATTCGCTGCGCGCCTGTGGCCTGGATGCCGGCATTCCGCTGCTGTTGATGGTGGGCCAGTTTGGCCGCGAGTTCAGCAACTACGGCCAGGACATGCGCGCTTCCAGACGCCATATGGTCAGCCTGCTGGAACCGGTGCTGGACGCGCTTGGCATCGCCTGCTGGCGACTTGAAACCGCGCAGGACCTGGGCGCAATTGCCGCCGCCCACGCGCATGCCCAGCAGCAACGCTCACCCGCCGCCATCATCGTCGGCCGCCACACGGAATGGGATTGAACCGCATATGTCGATGACCACATTGCAAGCTTGCCGTGCCATTCACGAGGCCCGCGGCGACGCCGTTTTGGTAAGCACCATGAGCGCCATGAAAGCCATGGACGAGGTCGCGCCCGGCGCGCCCCTTGCGTTGTCCTCGGTTCCCCTGATGGGAGGCGCGGCCGGTTTGGGGCTGGGCATTTCGCTGGCGCGCCCCGAGCGCCGCGTCATGGTGCTGGACGGCGATGCCAGCCTGCTGATGGAGCTGGGTGTCCTGGCCACCGTGGCGGGCGCCGCGCCGGCACGCTTCGTCCATTTCGTGTTTGCCAATGGCGTGCAGTTCAATGGCAACGCCAATCTGGGGCTGGCCGGAAATGGGGCGGTTGATTTCTGCGCGGCCGCCAGGGCTGCCGGATACGCCGCGTCGTTCCGCTTTGCCGATGAATCGGAGCTGGCGGCGATGTTGCCGCGAATCATCCAGACGAACGGCCCGGTGCTGGTCGAGCTGACCATCTCGCCGTGTGCGCCGGTGCTGGGCAAGGGCAACCCCTTTCCCGAGCAGCCCGACAAGCGTTTCCAGCGCATGGGTAATGAAGCCGCGCAACTGCGCCGTCTGTTGGAGGCAACGTCATGACGCAGGCAAAGTACGAATTCATCGTGGTGGGCGCGGGCTCGGCGGGATGCGCGCTGGCCGCCCGGCTGGCGGCCGGCGGTCGGTCCGTGTTGCTGCTTGAGGCAGGCGATGACGACCGCTGGATCTGGATCCGCATCCCGGCCGGCGTGGCGTACATCCTGCGCGGCGAGCGCGGATTGCGACGCTTTCATACCGAGTCCGAGGCGCAGATGAACGGCCGCAGCATCTTCTGGCCGCGAGGCAAGGTGGTGGGAGGATCGTCTTCGGTCAACGGCATGATCTGGGTGCATGGCGACCCTTGCGAATACGATCGTTGGCGCGACGAGTTCGGCGCACAAGGCTGGGGCTACGACGACCTGAAGCCGATCTTTCGCGATATCGAAGGCTATGCGGGCGGTGATCCGGCCATCCGTGGCCGTCGCGGACCGGTGTCGGTCACGGAGTTCCGCTCGCGGCACCCTCTCATGAACGCCTTTATCGACGCCTGTGTCACCGCGGGCATCCCGCGTAATCCGGACTACAACGGCGCCTCTTATGAAGGCGTGGGTTATTTGCAGCACAACATTCGCAAGGGCTGGCGTTGGAGCAGCCGCGAGGCGTTCCTGCGGCCCTTGGCTGCCAATACGAATCTGCGGCTGCAAACGGGTGCGCTGGTGTCGAAGATCGTATTCGACGGCAAGCGGGCCAGCGGCGTTCAGTACCAGCTGGATGGCCAGCGTTGCGAGGCCACCGCCACCTGTGAAGTCATACTCTGCGCGGGCGCGATCCAGTCGCCCCAGATCCTGGAGCTATCCGGCATCGGGCGGCAGGGCC
Source organism: Achromobacter sp. B7 (assembly GCF_003600685.1). NCBI lineage: Bacteria > Pseudomonadati > Pseudomonadota > Betaproteobacteria > Burkholderiales > Alcaligenaceae > Achromobacter > Achromobacter sp. B7. The sequence goes on along the minus strand of NZ_CP032084.1, from coordinate 5,098,179 downwards.
TGCTGCAAGACCTTGGCATCCCGGTCCTGCGCGATGCGCCCGCCGTGGGTGAAAACCTGCAAGACCATCTGCATACGCGGGTCACGTATGAATGCCGCAACGCCACCACGCTGAACCAGATCATGCGCAATCCGTTGCGCAAGGCCTGGATGGCGGCCGATTTCGCGCTGCGAGGTCGCGGCATGATGAGCTGCGCAAGCGCCGTGGCGCATGCCTTGGCAAAGTCGGACCCGGCGCTGGCGCAGCCGGACATCAAGTTGCAGTTGCATTGGCTGTCCAGCCCTGACGCGCGTGACCCCAAGCGGCTGGTGCTGGACGATTTCCCCGGCTTCTCGATTGGCACTTTTCCGCTGCGCCCGACGTCGCGCGGATCGGTGCACATCAAGTCGCGCGAACCCGGCGACGCGCCCGTCATCCAGGCCAACTACCTGTCCAGCGATGAAGACCGACGCGTGACCGTGGCGGCCATCGAGATGGCGCGCAAGGTTGCGGCCCAGCCGGCGCTGGCCCGGTTCGTGGTGCGGGAAACGCGCCCCGGCGCCGAACAAGGCAGCGCGTCCGGGCTGCTGGACTATGCGCGGACCATCGGGCAAACGTCCTATCACCCCGTGGGTACATGCCGGATGGGCGACGACGATCAGGCCGTGGTCGACGCCAGCTTGAGAGTCAAGGGCGTCACGTCGCTGCGGGTGGCGGATGCGTCGATCATGCCGACCCTGTGTTCCGCCAATACCAATGCGCCTTCCATGATGATCGGGGAAAAGGCGGCGCGCCTGATCCAGGCGGGAAACTAACTCAGGCACAGCCTGACTCACCGAAGGAGAATCGCCATGCTGATGACCTCGTTGTCCCTAGTCTCGCGGCGCGCCGCCGTCTGTTGCATCGCCATCGGTCTGGTGGGCGGCGCCGCGCCGGCCCTGGCCGAATCGGATTATCCGTCGCACCCCATCACGCTGGTCGTGCCCTTGCCGGCGGGCAGCGACACCGACACCATCGCCCGCCTGATGGCCGACGGCCTGTCGCACAGCCTGAAGCAGCCGGTCGTGGTCGAAAACCGCGTCGGCGCGGGCGGACAGATCGCGATGAAGTATGTGGCCAGCGCCAAGCCGGACGGCTATATCCTGGCCGCACCGTTTCAAGCGGCCTTGACGCTGGTGCCGCATATTCGCAGGACGCCGCCCTACGATCCGCAACGCGACTTCACGCCGATTGGCCGTTTCGGCAGCCTGGGGATTGCGCTGGTGGTTCCCGCCGACTCGCCTCTCAAGTCCTTTGACCAATTGATTGCCAAGGCCAAGGCCGAGCCGGGCAAGCTGACATTTGCCTCGTTCGGCGTCGGCAGCGGTGGCCACCTGGCCGGTGAAATGCTGAACGCCGCGGCCGGGACCAACATCGTCCACGTGCCTTACAAGGGCACGTCCGAAGCGCGCGTCGGCTTGCTGCGCAAGGAAGTGGACATGGCGATCCTGGGGGACGGGCTGGCCGCGTTGCTGGTGCAGGACGGCAAGGCGCGCGTGCTGGCCGTGCCGCAGGCGTCCCGGTCGGTGTTGTTTCCGGATGCGCCCACCTTTACCGAGGCCGGCGTGCCGCTGGCCACGCAGGGCTGGGTGGGGCTGGTGGGGCCTGCCGGGCTGCCGGCGCCGGTCGTGAAAAAGCTGGAGGCGGCGCTCAAGGATGCCGCCGCCACGCCGGGCCTGGCCGACCGCCCGAAGAATATCGGTCTGAAACTGGCGCCCACTGACGCGGCGGGCTTCTCGACCATCATTCGGGACGACTACGCGTTGTGGGGCAAAGCCGTGGACATTGCAGGCATCGAAAAGAACTAGCCCGGGCAAGCGTGCTTCCGTAGGCCGTGGGCGCAGCCGCCGCCCACAACAACATGCCTGGACACGCCTCTACCCGCCTCTACACGCCATCCCGCGCCGCGCGCAGCTTTTTCCATAGCGTGGTGCGCGAGATGCCCAGCCGCTTTGCCGCCAAGCCCATATGGCCGCCGGATTCTGCAATGGCTTGCTGGATGGCGCGCTGCTCGGCGTCCAGCCTCGTGGTGGCCAGGTCGGGCTTGTCGGCCAGCTTGCTTTCCGGGAAGAGGTCCTCGGCATGGACCTGTGCGCCGTCCGCCATCACGACCGCGCGCGCGATACGGTTCTTCAGTTCGCGCACGTTGCCCGGCCAGGGGTGGTCGTGCAGCGCCTGGATGGCATCGGGCGATAGCGTCGCGCCCGTGGGGGATTGCGCGGCTAACAACGACCGTGCCAGGCTGGGCAACGCGCCGGGCCGCTCGCGCAGCGGTGGCGCCGCGACCCGGGCCACCGCCAGCCGATAAAAAAGATCCGCGCGAAACGTACCCTGCGCCATCGCGGCGGGCAGGTCGGTGCAGGTGCTGGCCAGAATGCGGCAATGGGTGTGGCGCGCGGCGCTGTCGCCCAGCGGACGATACTGGCCGTTTTCCAGCACGCCCAACAGCGCGGCTTGCGCCCGGGGTGTCAGCTCGGCCACCTCGTCCAGATACAGCGTGCCGCCCTCCGCCTGGGAAAACAGCCCGTCGCGCGCGGTCCCGGCGCCGCTGAAGGCGCCTTTCACGTGGCCGAACAACAGGCTTTCAATCAGGTCCGACGCCAACGTGGCGCAGTTGACGGCAACGAAGCGGCCGGCCGCATAGGCCGAGCGCGCATGCACATAGCGGGCGGCGCGGTCTTTGCCCGAGCCCGTTTCGCCTTCCAGCAACACGGGCAGGGCGCTGGTGGCCAGCCGTTCCAGCTCTTGCGCCAATGGATAGGTTTCATCGTGCAGCGCGTAGGGGTTTTCCAAGACCTCGTCTTGCTGGCCGGCCGGCTGCGCGGCGATGACCGATCGGATGCGGGCCACCAGCGCATCGGTGTCGTACGGCTTGGTCAGGTAGTCGTTAGCGCCCGCCGACACCAGCCGCACGGCCTGGGCAATGTCGCCATAGGCGGTGGCGAACACCACGGTGGTGTTGGACAGATGCGGGATCAAGCGTCGGTAAAGATCTTCGCCGGAGCCGTCCGGCAGCCGGATGTCGGCCAACAAGAACGCCGGACGCATGCGGGTCCGGCGAAACACTTCGACCGCCTGCGCGCAGCTTTGCACCCATTGCGTGGTGATGCCTTCCAGCCGCAGGCGTTGAAGCAGCGCGCCGCCCAGCAGTTCATCGTCTTCGATCAGCAAAACCTGGATGTCGCTCACGCCGTATCTTCCTGTGGACCGTAGGGCAGGCGCACGGAAATGCGCGTGCCGGTTGCTATGCCGGTCGCCATGCCGGTTGCCATGCGGGTTGCGCGCAAACGGCCGTGCATGGTTGTTGTCAGATCGGCAACGATGCCCAGGCCCATGCCGTCGCCGTCGGTGGCTGCGCCCAGCAGCGCGCGCCTGGCGGCCGGCGGCAGGCCGTTGCCCCGGTCGGCCACGTGCAAGGTCAGTGCCTGGCGGCCCGCGCGCGCAAACACCTGCACCAGTTCGCCACGCGGCGAGGCCTGGATGGCGTTCAACACCAAGTTCAGCAACACCTGCCGCACCGCGCCCGCGGGCAACGCCAGGCGGCGGTCCTGCATGCCTTCGCAATGCAGTTCCACGCGCACGCCCGCCCGGTTGGCCTGTGCGCCCACCATCAGCCGGATGTCGGCGATATCTTCCTGGTGCAGCAGGGCGGCGCCGGGGCGAAAGGTACGCAGGCTCGCGTCCACCACCGCTTGCAGCGCTTGGACGCCGCGTTCGATAAAGCCCAGGGATTCGCTGCGCACATCCTCCCGTTCGCCGAATTGCCGTAGCGTCTGCACGGCGGTGCGCAGCCCGCCCAAGGGGTTGCGTACCTCGTGGGCCAGCGCGGCCGACATCCGCCCCAACACCGCTTCGCGTTCGATGCGCGCATTGCGTTCGGTCAGCGCTTCGCGTTGCTGCGCGCTTTGCACCATCCAGTTGTAGGCCGACAGCAGTTCCTTCAGTTCAGGGTCGGTGGTGTCCACGCGCATGGGGCGCAGGCGATCTTCCGGGCCGGCGCGCAGGGCCTCGGTCAGCGAAATGATCGGGCGCTGTAGCCGGCGCGCCATGCCAAAGCACAGCACCGCGCCGATCAGGCTGATCGCCAATCCCACCAGGCCCAGTTCCCAGGCCAGCTCCTGGCGTTGCCGGTGAAAATCGCTGACGTCCAGGTTGGCTACCAGCGTCCCCAGCGCGGGCCGCGCGTCGTCCAGCAAACGCCACGTCCACACGCCTTCCGATCTTGCGCTGACAAGCGTGCCGGAGGTGTCCGCCAAGGATGCCAGCGGAATCGGCTCAACTTCGGGGTAGCGCGCCACGTGCGCCAGCAGGCGGTGGTCCGCCGCGACGACGGCCAGCGTGCGATCAACCACGCCCAGATGCGTATCCAGCGCTCGGTTCAGCACATCGACCATCTGTGTGCGGTCGTCGGCGCGCACCGCAGGCAGGATCGCGGCGGACAAACCGTCCAGATACACCTGGCCCAAGTTGGCGACCTGCCTGTCGAACTGGCGCGACACGCCATGCAGCGCCAAGGAAATCAGCGCGGCGGAAATCGCAAGGAACAGCAGCGAGACCGCAAGCGGAATGCGAGCGGTCAGGGGCAGGCGGGGCAGGTGGTGCATGGGGGCAGCATGGCGATGCGATCGAAACCACGAAAACGAGGATTATGCATGCGTGGAATCGGCGCCCGCATTTGCAAGAATTGGCAAGCGCGCCGCGCGCGGGAAAAATCCATGCCAGCCCGCTCGCAGCCCGGGAACTTTGCCGTGTTGTTCACGTTTGTGAACATCCCCGGTGCTGCGATGTTCACCGTTGTTCAGCGATGTGAACAAGCGTCTTTCATCCTGCTGGTTTTCCCGGATGAAGCGCGCAAAAGCTTGAAAGCGGATTGCAAGGCGTCGTCCTTAAAGTGCCCCCTCCTTCGGCTTGCGACATCACGCGCGCCGAAGCATGTCGACAACAAACAGGGGAGCAAGCCGTGGGCAGCACCATATTTTCCAGAAAGCGCGATCTGTGGGGCGGTGCGTTCATCGCCCTGTGCGGCGCGCTCACTATTCTTGAAGCAACGTCCTACAACATCGGAGAGCTGGCGCGGATGGGCCCGGGCTATTTCCCGCTGATGATCGGCTGCTTCCTGGTCGCGCTGGGCATCCTGGTGCCGCTCAGCCCGGACCCCGACGAAGTGCAGGAAGAAATGATGGAAGAACAGCTGCCCCAGCCTACGCGCCGCGATCGCGTGCGCGGCATGGCGTGCATCGCCGCCGGCATCGCGCTCTTCATCATCCTGGGCAGCTTCCTGGGATTCCTGCCCGCCACGTTTGCGCTGGTGTTCGTCTCGGCGCTGGGCGATACGTCCAACTCCGTCAAGTCCGCCGCCATTCTCGCCATTGCGATGACGGTGTTCGGCGCGGTGGTGTTTTCCTGGGCGCTGCAATTGCAGTTTCCGATGCTGCGCTGGGGGTAGGAAATGGATCTGTTCGACAACGTATTGCATGGTTTTTCCGTGGCGTTGCAGTGGGAAAACCTACTGTGGTCGCTGTTCGGCGTATTCATGGGCAACATGATCGGCGTGCTGCCGGGCATGGGTGTGCTGGCCGCCATTTCGATCCTGCTGCCGCTGACCTACGCGATGACGCCCGTGGCCGCGCTGATGATGCTGGCCGGCATCTACTATGGCGCGCAGTATGGCGGCGGCATCACCTGCATTTTGCTGAACCTGCCGGGCACGCCGTCACACGCGGTGACCTGCCTGGACGGCAACCCGCTGGCCCGCCAGGGCAAGTCGGGGTCGGCGCTGTTCATGCTGGTCATGTCGTCGTTCGTGGGCGCCAGCGTGGGCATCATCATCATGATTCTGTTCTCGCCGATGCTGGTGGAAGTGGCCTTCCAGTTCGGACCGGCGGAATATTTTTCGATGATGATGCTGGGCCTGTTCGCCGGCGCCACGCTGGCCAAGGGCTCGGCCATCAAGGGCATCGCCATGGTGTTCCTGGGCTTGCTGCTGGGCGTGGTGGGTACCGACGTCAACACGGGCACGATCCGTTACGGCTTCGGCGTCATCGAGCTGAGCGACGGTGTGCCCCTGGTGGCGCTGGCGATGGGCCTGTTCGGCTTGGCGGACTTCTTCGCCAACGTCAACCGCATCGGCAAGGCCACGACGGTGGGCGCGGGCCCCAAGATGTCGGTGCGGCCTGAACCCGGCGACATCAAGAAGTCGGCCATGCCGATTGCGCGCGGCAGCGCCATAGGCGCAATCCTGGGCATCTTGCCGGGCACGGGCGCGACCATTGCGTCGTTCATGTCCTATGCGGTGGAAAAGCGCGTGTCCAAGACGCCCAAGCGCTTTGGCAACGGCGCCATCGAAGGCGTGGCGGGTCCGGAAGCGGCCAATAACTCGGCGGCGCAAACCAGCTTCATCCCGACCATGAGCCTGGGTATTCCCGGCGACTCGGTGATGGCCCTGATGCTGGGCGCGCTGATCATCCACGGTATCCAGCCGGGTCCGCAGATGGTGACCGAACACGCCGACCTGTTCTGGGGGCTGATCGCCAGCTTCTGGATCGGCAACGTCATGCTGGTGGTCATGAACCTGCCGCTGATCGGCATGTGGGCACGGCTGCTGAAGGTGCCGTACAAGTACCTGTTCCCGTCCGCGCTGTTCTTCGTGTGTGTCGGCGTCTACAGCACCAACAACAACCTGTTCGATGTGGGCATGGTGCTGGTGCTGGGCTTGGTGGGCTACCTGTTCCTGAAGCTGCGCTTTTCGCCCGCGCCGCTGTTGCTGGGTTTCGTGCTGGGGCCGATGGTCGAAGAGAACTTCCGGCGTGCGCTGCTGCTGTCGCGCGGCAGCATGAGCGTGTTCATCGATCGCCCGATCAGCGCCGGCTTTGTCTACGCCATCCTGGCGCTTGCCGCCTGGCTGGTGTTCTCGACGGTGCGCAACCGCAAGCGGGTCCGCGAGCTTGAAAGGGCTCAGGCCGGCGCCTGATCGCGTGCCGATGTCGTACTGAAAGGTGAAAAGGGGGCTGTCGGCTGGCCCCCTTTTCCATTGATGGGAGCGTGTCATGAAGCAATCGGATTGGCCTGCGCGGGGCGACATGCGGTGCGGTGACTTGACCGTGGTGCGCGAACTGCCCTTTGTGGAATTCATTGAACTGCTTGAATTCAGCCATCTGCGTTTCGACCCGCCCGCGCAAGGCGCCGCGTCCGCGCTGGTGGGCACGCAGGAATGGCGCCGGCGGATTGACGGCGACTGCGCGCAGCCGGAATCGGTGTATGTCTGCACGACGCTGGATGCGCTGCATGACGCGGTGCTGGCGCCCGAGGATGCCGAACTGAAAATCGACATGCCGTGCCAAAGCCGCGTGCGGCTGCGTACACTGTTTCAGCAACGCGACCGCGCCGCCTCCACGCCCTGCGTCCGGGTGGACTTGCAGGCCTTGATACGGCGGGTGCTGGTGCCCGCCAGCGCCCCGGCGCATCTTTTTGAACTGGTCAGGCACGTCGTCATGGCGCGCCTTTGGGTCGAGGTGGCGCGGGTGTAGCCGCCGCGCAATTCAATTCGGCTAGACCGCCGCTTACGTACAGGAACCGACACGTGACAGAGTCCGCACTGCAAATCATCGCCGCCCTTGTTTTCGCCCTTGCCCTGGTGCACACCTTTTCGGCGCCGCTGTTCCTGCGCCTGGCGCATCGCAGCAAGCGCCATGGCGGGCTGCTGCATCTGCTGGGTGAAGTCGAAGTGGTGTTCGGTTTCTGGGCGGCGATATTGCTGGTCTTGATGGCGTTGGCCGCGTCGGGCGAAACGGCGCTGGCGTATGCCGAATCGCGCAACTACACCGAGCCCGCCTTTGTTTTTGTGGTGATGGTCATCGCGGCATCCTTGCCGGTGCTGACGGTGGTGATGCGTCTGGTTGAACGCGTGGCCCGGCTGTTGCCGGTGCGCGACCAGACCGCCAAGGCCTGGTTGTGCCTGGCGCTGGTGCCCCTGGCAGGCTCGTTGGTGACCGAGCCGGCCGCCATGACGATTGCCGCCATGATGCTGGCGCCGCAGGTGTTTCATCGCGAGATGCCGGAACGCTTGAAGTACCTGGCGCTGGGCGTCTTGTTCGTCAACATTTCCATCGGTGGCACGCTGACGTCGTACGCCGCGCCGCCGGTGTTGATGGTGGCGTCCACCTGGGGTTGGGATAGCGCCTTCATGTTCAGCACGTTCGGCTGGAAGGCGGCGCTGGCCGTGCTGGTCAACGCCACGCTGGTGACGGTGTTGCTGCGGCCGTACCTGCGTTCGGGCGACGTGATGGCCATGAAGGACTCGGCCGTGCCGATGTCGCCCGTGGTCATCATCGTGCACCTGTTCTTCCTGGCCGCCGTCGTGCTCAGCGCGCATCACCCCATCCTGTTCCTGGCGCTGTTCCTGTTTTTCATCGGCTACACCCAGGCGTACAAAGCGCATCAAAGCCCGTTGATCATCAAAGAGGCGCTGCTGGTGGGCTTCTTCCTTGCGGGCCTGGTGGTGCTGGGCGGCATGCAGCAGTGGTGGCTGCAACCCATCGTCAGCGGGCTGGAGCCAAACGTGCTGTTCGTCGGCGCCCTGGCGCTGACGGCCATCACCGACAACGCCGCGCTGACCTACCTGGGTTCGCTGATCGACGGTATCTCCAGCCAGGCGCAGTACATGCTGGTGGCAGGCGCGGTGGCCGGTGGCGGGCTGACCGTCATCGCCAATGCGCCCAACCCGGCGGGCGTGGCGCTGCTGCGCGGCAGCTTCGCCAACGGCGCGGTCAGCATGCCGGGCTTGCTGGCTGGCGCGCTGATTCCTACGCTGGTGTCGGCGTCGTTTCTGTTTTTTTTGTGATGGTCCCGGCCAGGGCGCTATTGCCCGCGCCGCAATGATACGCGTAGCCCGCGCCCGAAGCCGTCGGTAGCCTCGCGCATCGCAAAATCAATGCGCAGGCCATGGTTGTGGGCGATTCGTCGGGCGATGGACACCCCCAGGCCGCTACCGGCTTCTTCATGGCCCGCCGCCCGCAGGAAGCGGTCGCCCAGCCGGGGCAGGACGTCAGGGGCGATGCCCGTGCCTTCGTCGTCGACGGTGATGTCGGCTGATCCGAAGCTCAAGCGCACGCGCGACTGGCGCGGGCCGTAGCGAATGGCGTTGTCCAGAAGGTTCTTCAGCATGATGGTCAATGCGCCTTCGTCGCCCGCGGTGGGTAGCGGCTGGACGTTACCGTCGGGCCATTCGACGGCGATCTCGACGTCGCGCCGGTCCGCGATCCAAAGGCAGTCTCCCACTGCTTGTTCAGCCACGATGCGCCAGTCCACCGAACCGCCAAAGTCCGCATGATTGGCGCTGTCCAGCCGGGCCATCGTCAGCAGTTGCGACACCAGCCGGTCCAGCCTTTCGATGCCGCGCGTGACACTGGCTTGCGCCTGCTTGCGCTCGGCCGGGTCTTCGGTGCGCTGCGCGACATCCCATTGCGCGCGCACGGCCGCCAAGGGGGTGCGCAGCTCGTGGGCAGCGTCGGCGGTCAGGCGGCGCTCTTGTTCGATCAGGCTGCCCACGCGCGCCAACAATCCGTTCATGGCGTCGACCAGTACCTTCAATTCGCCCGGGACGTTGGCGGTGGGCAAGGGGTTGGCGTCGTCCGGGCGGCGGCGCTCCAGTTGCGCCGACAGGTCGCGCACCGGCCGGATGGCCCTGCGTACGGCGAATATCAGCAGAGCGATGAGCACGGGAAGCCCGAGCAGCCAGGGCAGGATCTGGCTGGCCACGTAGGCGATGGCCAGGTCATCGCGTTCGCCGATGCGCTGGCCTACGGCCACGCGCGTGTTGCTGGCGGCGTCGCTCAGGTAGACCAGGCGCCACGGCACGCCGTTGACGACGCTGTTGAAGAAACCCTCGCGCTGTTCTTCGCGCGGAAACTGCTGCGCCTCGGGGTCAAGCACCCGGGCGTCGTGCGGGCCGCGCCAGATCGCCACGGACAGGTCGCCCAGCCCTGCGTCGCCGGTGTCGGCCGACGATGGGGCGGGCGCGGGCAACGGCACCGTGGTGACCGACTCCGGGATCAACCCGGCGACGGCGATGGTCTGCTGCGCCAGGCGCAGCATGTCGGTGTCGTAGAGCTCGTTGATTTCATGCGAGGCACGCCAGTAGGAGCCGGCGATGGTGACCAGCCACGCAAATGGAGCGGCCAGCAGCACGGCGACGATCAGCCTGCGTTGCAGCGTCATGATTCGGCGTCCACCTTGCCCAGCGCATAGCCCGACCCGCGTACGGTACGCACGATCTTCGGATGGATTTTCTTGCGCAGGTGATGCACGAAGACTTCCAGCGCGTTGCTTTCCAGTTCGGCCTCCCAGTCGTAGAGCTTGTCGCGGATGAAGTCACGCGTCAGCACACGATTCGGGTGCGTCAGGAAAAGCTCCAGCAGCAGGGCTTCGCGCGTGGTCAGGTCAACCTTTTGGCCCTTCCAGTGCACTTCGTGCAGGGCAGGGTGGTAGTCCAGGTCGCCATGGCGCCATACGGGTTCCGGCTTGCCCGCCACGCGCCGTGTCACCGCCCGCAGGCGCGCGGCCAGTTCGTCCAGCGCAATGGGTTTGATCAGGTAGTCGTCAGCGCCGGCGTCCAGCCCCGCGATGCGGCTTTCGACGGCCTCGCGCGCGGTCAGGATAACCACGGGCAGGGTGCGTCCGGCGTGGCGCCAGCGGGTCAGCAACGCCACCCCGTCTTCGCCGGGCAGTCCCAGGTCCAGCACCACGGCGTCGTAATGCACGACGCCCATGGCGTGGTCGCCGTCGCGGCTGTTGGTGAACCAATCCACGGCATAGCCCAGAAGCCGTAGTCCGGATTTCAGCCCGTCGCCTATAAGCGGGTCGTCTTCAATGATGAGGATTCGCATGGATTGCCTGCTGACCGTATGGGGACGAGATTACCACCGGCCGCCGGTTAATTTGTCATTAAGGTTCGATGCCTAAGCTGCGCTCCGTTGTCTGAGGAAACCCCGCTCGACTGGAAGCCAGTATGTCGCACACCAAGCTCTTAGCCCTACCTGCCGGATTGCCGATGGCCTCGCGCCCCGCGTCCGCTGTCGCCACCTTGCACGTGCATGCGCCGGAAGATCCGATGCGGGCGCGCGTTGAATCGTATATCCGGCAACGTTATCAGCAACGGTTCGGGGCGCAGATCAATGATTGGTTGCCCACCCTGGTCAGCGTGCAGAGCGACGGGGAAATCCTGGCCGCCGCGGGCTATCGCGGCGCCGCCGATCCCTTGTTCCTGGAACGCTATCTGGCCGCACCGATAGAAAAATACCTGCTTGACGAGGGCGCTTTGGTCGCAAGAGGGCGCATCGTCGAAGCCGGCCAGTTCGCCGCCGTCCGTCCGGGCGCGGGGCGCTTGCTCGTGCCGCTGCTGGCCCGCCATCTGCATCAGCAAGGTTTCGATTGGGCCGTCAGCACGCTGACCCGCGAGCTGCATCAGCTGTTCGTGCGGATGGGCCTGGCGCATCAACCGCTGTGCACCGCCACGGCGGACCATCTCAGCGAGCACGAACGTGCCGACTGGGGCACCTATTACGCGCACGGCCCACAAGTGTTTGCCGGACGCCTGCACGCCATCCTGGCGCGCTTTCCGGAGCAGGCCGCATGAACCCGCATGACTTTTTTTCCTTGTTGAACGAACCCGCGCGGGCCCGGCTTCCCGCCTTGCGGACGGTCGCGCATGCGGTGGACCATGCCGCGCTGCTCAGCCGCATCGAAGCCCGCGCCCAGGTGCTTGCGGCACATGGTGCGCGAGTCGTCGCGTCGTTGATGGATAACGGCGCCGACTGGATCGTGCATGACCTGGCCTGCCTGAAGGCGGGCGTGGTCCACGTGCCTTTGCCGCTGTTCTTCACGCCCGGTCAGTGGCGCGACACCTTGAACGCGGCGGGCGTCAACGTCGTCGTGGGTCCCGCGTCCATTCAGCCCTTGTTGCAGGCCTTCGGGTTCGAGGCCTTGGAATCGCTGCCGGACACGTCGGTGTTGTTCCGGCGTGCCGTGGCGGCGGTGGCGCTGCCCGCGCGGACCGCGAAGATCACCTTCACGTCAGGTTCGACCGGAAGCCCCAAAGGCGTGTGCCTGGGCGCGCAAGAGATGCTGGCCGTGGCGGCCAGCCTGGCCGAGGCCACCCGGCCGCTGGGAATCGTACGGCACCTGTCCGCGCTGCCGTTGCCGGTGCTGCTGGAGAATATTGCCGGCGTGTATTCACCGCTGATCGAGGGCGCCGCCGTGTGCGTGCGGCCCTTGAACGAGGTCGGCTTGCAGGGTTCGTCCCGCTTCGACCCGGCCGTGTTTCACCGCGCCCTGATGGACGCGGACGCCCAAAGCGTCATCGTGTTGCCGCAGATGCTACGCGCGTATGCGGGCTGGTTGCACGCGACAGCCACGCGCGCGCCTGCCGCATTGCGGCTGATGGCGGTGGGCGGCGCGGCGGTGGGCAAAGGGCTGCTGGACGCCGCACGCGCCCTGGGCTTGCCGGCATACGAAGGCTATGGCCTGTCCGAGGCGTGCTCCGTGCAGACCTTGAATCTGCCCGGGGCCAAGCGCAACGGTTCTTGTGGCCGGCCGCTGCCCCACGCGAAGGTACGCGTGGCGCCCGATGGCGAAATTGAAATCGCCGGCACGCACGCGCTGGGCTACCTGGGCGAGCTGACCGCGCCACGGGAGTGGCTGGCCACCGGCGATCTGGGGCATCTGGACGAAGCGGGCTTTCTGCATGTACAGGGGCGCAAGAAAAACGTGCTGATCACCGGCTTCGGACGCAACGTGTCGCCGGAGTGGATCGAGCTTGCACTGGGCGGGCAGGCGTGCATTGCGCAGGCTGTCGTGTTGGGCGAAGGCCAGCCCGAATTGGGCGCCGTGATCTGGCCGCTGGGCGACGTCGACGACGCCACCTTGCAGGCCGCCATCGACCGCGTCAACACCACGCTGCCTGACTATGCGCGCATCGGCCGCTGGGTGCGGGCGCGTGCCGAATTCAGCGCGGCCAGTGGCCTTAGCACGCCGAACGGACGCGCGCGCCGCGCCGCCGTGGCGGCCCTGCACGCCGATCTTTTTTCGCGGACCTCCGCACAACCCTTGGCTTGAAACGATCATGACATTCTTCGAACAATTGCTGGATCAGACGCGGCAAGGCCGGCAGGCCCTGGTGGCCACTCCCATCATTCAGGACTGCCTGCGCGGCGATGTTTCCCTGCCCGCGTACAAGGCTTTCCTGCAAGAGGCCTACCACCACGTCACCCACACCGTGCCCTTGATGCATGCGTTGCGCGCGCGCCTGCCCGCGCGGCTGAGCTGGATGCAGAGCGCCGTCGACGAGTACATCGAAGAGGAAACGGGACACGACGAATGGATACTGAACGACCTGCGTGCGTTGGGAATAAGTGCGGACGCCGTCCATGCCGCCGGGCCGGGCGCGGCCACCGAGATCATGGTGGCCTACGCGTACGACACGATTGCACGCAAGAACCCGATAAGTTTCTTTGGCATGGTGCACGTGCTGGAAGGCACCAGCGTGGCGTTGGCCTTGAATGCCGCCGACCAGATCCAAAGCAAGCTGGCGCTGCCGGCGACTGCCTTTAGCTACCTGCGTTCCCATGGCACGCTGGACCAGGAGCACACCGCGCACTTTGCCGACCTGATGAATCGGCTCGACAGCGCCGCCGACCAGGCCGCGGTCGTCCATGCCGCCAATATGTTCTATCACCTGTACGGCGCGATCTTCCAGGCGTTGCCACGTGCCGCATCGCAAGGGGCGGGCGCATGAGCCCGCGCGACGCCTCGGTGGTGTTGACTGGCGCGGCGGGGGGGCTGGGCAGCGCCATCGCGCGCCGGCTGGTTGACGAAGGTGCGCGCCTGCTGTTGGTGGGTCGCACGGCGGGACCGCTGCTGGCGCTGGCGCAGTCGTTGAACGCGGGGGCAACAGATCGCCTGCGGGTGGACGCGCTGGTCGTGGACGTGACCACCGACAGTGGTCGCGCGGCGATTGTGGACGCGGCGGCGGCGCGGGGCGCGAACGTGCTGATCAATAACGCGGCGGTGGCCGCATTCGGCCCGGCCGATCGGTTGCAGGCCGACGAGGCCCATCGCGTGATGGAAACCAACGTCGTCGCGCCCATGATGTTGATCGCGGGCATGCTGCCGGTGCTGCGATCCCACCCGCGCGCGCAGGTGCTCAATATCGGCTCCACGCTGGGCAGCCTGGGCGTGCCGGGGTTTTCCGTCTATGGCGCAAGCAAGGCGGCACTTCGGCTTTACACCGAGGCGCTGCGCCGCGAGCTGGCCGATACCGGAATACGCGTGCAGTACTACGCGCCACGGGGCATCGACACGCCGTTCAACACGCCGGAAGTCCAGGCGTTCAACCAGGCGACCGGTTCGGCCAACGATACGCCGCAGGCGATCGCCGCACGCGTCCTGCGGATGCTGCAACGTGAAAGCAGCCAGGGTTTCGCGGGCGGCGTCGAGGCCATTGCCGCGCGGCTCAATGGCTTGTGTCCGGAATGGCTGGATGGCGCATTTTCCAAACACCGCCGCGCCTTGACGGCCAACAAATTTCCTACAGGATCCTCATCATGAACTCACGTCCCTATCTGCGCGCCGCCTGTGCAAACCTGCTTGCCGGCGTGGCGCTGACCTTTTCCCTGTCAACGATTTCCTTGGCGGCGCCCGCCGAGCTGGACCAAGGCATCCGCGCGCTGCAATCCGGTTGGGCCACGATCCAGTATCAGACGCCCGCGGACCAACGCGCGGCCCGCTTCGAAGCGCTGTCGCAACAGGCGCACGAACTGACCGCGCGTTACAAAGGCAGCGCCGAGCCGCACATCTGGGAAGGCATCATCCTCAGTTCATGGGCCGGGGCCAAGGGCGGCTTGGGTGCGTTAAGCCTGGCCAAGCAGGCCAAGGCGGAATACGAAACGGCTATCCAGATCGACAGCAAGGCGCTGGGCGGATCGGCGTTGAACAGCCTGGGCGTGCTCTATTACAAGGTGCCGGGCTGGCCGGTCGGATTTGGCGACAACAAAAAGGCCGAGGCCCTGCTCCAGCAGGCGCTGGCGATCAATCCGGACGGCATCGACACCAATTACTTCTACGCCGACTACCTGGTCTATCGCAATCGCAAGCCTGAAGCGGTGCCGTACCTGGAAAAGGCGCTGAAGGCGCCGCCGCGCCCGGGCCGCGAGACGGCCGACGACGGCCGCCGCGCCGAGGCGAAGACGTTGTTGGACTCGATCCGTTAAACCCCGGCCCGCCCGAAATCGACATCGGCAGCGGGCAGCGCAACGATCTTCACGCCAAAGCTGATGATGGCGGGCAGGGTGGCGTTGTGATGCGCGCGGATCTGGGCGCCGGATGCATGCGCTTTGTCGTGCGTGGTGTGCGCGTCGGCGGCTATCGTCACCGCAAAGCCCAAGGCCGCCGCGCGCCGTACGGTGGTGTCCACGCAGAATTCCGTGGCGTAGCCACAGACCGCCACCGCCGTCACGCCCAGGTCGGACAGCGTCTGACCCAGCGTGGTGCGCAGGAAGGAATCGGGCGTGGTCTTGCGCACGCGCATGTCGTTGGGCGCGGGGCGCAGGCGCGGGTCCAGTTCCCAGCCGGGCTCCGCGTGCGCCAAGGCGCTGCCCGGGGCCTCGTGCTGCACGTAGATGACGGGGGCGCCAGCCTGGCGGGCCCGGTCGGCCAACGTGTTGATGCGGTCCAGTACGTCGGTGGCGTCGGCGGGCGCCGGCTGCGTGTCCGTGGTGTCGAACAAGGCGCGCTGCACGTCGATGATGATCAAGGCGGTGGGCATGGGGATAGAGGGGGCGGCTGAGACGGTGGCGGGGGCGGACAAGGCAGCTTGGCGCGCACCCGAATCTTGCAGTCTACCGCCGCTTGCAGACCGCTTGGCGACCGCCATCAATAATGATTACAATTCCCATTCTTAAAAATTGGGGTAGCGGTCGCCACGGCCATGTCGTCCTTGGAATCTCTGGAGCACCGAGCGCTGGGCTTGCTCTACCGCGACCATCACGGGTGGTTGCGGGGTTGGTTGCTGAGGCGGCTGAACGTGCCCGCCGAGGCGGCCGACCTGACGCAGGACACGTTCATGCGGCTGCTTTCGTCGCCGGCGTCGATGGCGCAATTGCAAGGCGTGCGGCAACCGCGCAGCTTTCTGGCGGCGGTGGCGCAGCGCACGCTGGTGGATCACATCCGGCGCCAGGTGCTGGAACGCGCCTGGCTGGAAACGCTGGCGCAGCAGCCCGAAGCGCATGCCGTGTCCCCCGAAACGCAAGCCATCCTGCTGGAGACCATCCGCGAGATCGACGCCATGCTGCACGGCCTGGGGCACAAGGTGCGGCGCGCCTTCCTGATGTCGCAGCTGGAAGGCGCCAGCTATGCGGACATCGCCGCGCAGTTGGGCGTCACCGTCAGTTCGGTGAAGAAATACATGGCGCGCGCTACCGAGCATTGCCTGGTGTACGCCTTGGAAAGGCAGTAGACGCCGATGGCCGACAAGACGATTGCCGCGGCGGCGCAATGGTACGCACGGCTTTGCGCCGACGAAGTCAGCGCGGCCGATGTGGCGGCGCATGGCCGCTGGCTGGCGGCCGACCCTGAACACGCGCGCATCTGGCGCCAGGTGGAACGCCTGCGCGGCACCCTGGGCGCGGCGCCCGCCCGGCTTGCCGCCGATACGCTGAACCGCGCGGACCACCACTTTGCGCGCCGACGCGCCGTGTTGCGCAGCGGCTTGGGCGCGGTGGCGCTGGTGGGCGCGGGCGGCATGCTGGCCTGGCGCGTCTTGCCGGTCGACCAGATGGTGGCCGGCTATCTGGCCGACTACCGCATGGGCACGGGCCAGCGGCGCGAACTGACGCTGGCGGACGGCACTTTGCTGTGGCTGGACAGCGCCAGCGCGGTCGACGTGTCCATGGACGCGCGCGGCCGCCACATCGCCGTGCATGCGGGCGAGATCCTGATCGACACCGAACACGCCGCACCCGGCGTGCCCCCGCTACGCGTAACCACGCCCCACGGCACCGTGCGGCCACTGGGCACGCGCTTTACCGTCCAGCGCCTGGACGACCTGACGCGGGTGGCCGTGCTGCGTCATGCGGTCGAACTGCTGCCCGCCGACGGCGGCGCGGGGCTGCTGCTCAAGGCGGGCGAACAGGGCACGCTGCAAGCCGCCGCCGCCCGCCATGAAGGCCAGATCATCGGCGAGCCGGACGCCTGGACGCGTGGCCTGTTGATCGTGGACGGCATGCGGCTGGGCGACTTCGTGGCCCAGCTGGACCGCTACCGCCCCGGCCACCTGCGCTGCGACGATGCCGTGGCCCAGCTGCGCGTGTCGGGCGCGTTTCCCATTGACGACACTGACCGCGCGCTGGCCGCCGTGGAGCGCGCGTTACCCGTGCGCATATCCCGTTTCACCCGCTACTACACCCGGATCACCGCCCGGGGCTGACATTATTTTTGCCGGGCATTGTCCTTTTTCCGCGCTCATCCGACTTAGCAGGGATTACGTCGGATTTGATTCACGGAAACCTTCATCCCATGCCTTCCCTTTTGACCAAACCTCGCCATCCCGGCGCCTTGGCGCCTGTTGCCCGCGCCGTCTTCACTGCGTTGTTGACGCTGGCGTCGGCCCCGCCCGCGTGGGCGCAAGCTGCCGACACCGCCGCCAGCGCGCGGCGCTACGACGTGCCGGCCGGCCCGCTGGGCCTGGCCTTGAGCCGCTTCGCCGCCCAGGCCGGCGTGGTGCTGTCCTTCGACGCCTCGCTGACGCAAGGCAAGCAAAGCACGGGCCTGCAAGGGGAATACGGCATCGCCTCGGGCCTGGCGACCATGCTGGCGGGCACGGGGCTGGAAGCCGTCAGCCAGGGCGGCAACAACTATGGGGTGCGGCGCGCGGCGGCGCAGACGCTGGCGCCCGTCGAGGTGCTGGGTTCGCGTGAACCGGGCCCCAGCGAAGGCACCGACTCGTACACCGTGGGCCTGAGCACCACCGCCACCAAGCTGCCGATGAGCTTGCGCGAGACGCCGCAGTCGGTCTCGGTGATGACGCGCCAACGCCTGTCGGACCAGGGCTTGAATACGCTGGAAGACGCCATCGCCAACACGCCCGGCCTGACCTTCAAGAAGAAGGGGTCGGCCGATGACAACGAAAAAGGCCTGTACGCGCGCGGCATGGAAGTCACCAATATGCAGGTGGACGGCGTGCCCACGCACAAGGACTTCAACGCACTGGGGCTGGACACCGCGCTGTACGACCGCATTGAAGTGGTGCGCGGGTCCACGGGTTTGTTGAACGGCGCGGGCAACCCGGCGGCGTCCATCAACCTGGTGCGCAAGCGGCCCACGTCGGACTTCCAGGCCAGTGTGGGCGCGGCCGTGGGGTCATGGGACTACAAGCGCACGGAGTTCGACTTGGGCAGCCCGCTGGATGAAGCCGGCAAGCTGCGCGGCCGCGTCGTGGGCGCATGGCAGGAGGGCGGCTCGTTCATCGATCGCGTCAAGCAGGATTCGCAGTTGCTGTACGGCGTGATCGAAGCCGATCTGGGCGAACGCACCATGCTGACCTTGGGCGGCGAGTACCAGCGCAAGCATTGCACGGCGTGCTCGTACTTCGGCTTTCCGGCGGCCTACGCGGACGGCACCAAGACGGATTTCCGCCAGAGCTTCAACTCGGCCACCGACTGGAGCCGCCAGACACGCACGCGCTACAACGTGTTCGCCACGCTGGACCACGAATTCGCGCCGCTGTGGAAGGGGTCGGTCACCCTGTCGCATACGGGCGACGATAACGACCGCACCTATGGCTGGTTCAGCAGCAATGGCTGGGCGGACCCGAACTCGGGTCGCGGCGCGTCCCTGTGGGTGGCGAAATGGCCTATTCCCAAAACGCAGAACGCCGTGGACGCCAGCCTGACCGGCGCCTTCAACGCGTTCGGCCGCCAGCACGATGTGGTGATCGGCGCCAGCGCCTCGCACACCAATGGCGACTACGACATGTACCCGCTGTGGACCGCGCCGGGCTACGACGCAAAGATTCCGGACATACGCGGCTGGTCCGGCAACATGCCCGAGCCCGACTGGCAGACAACCGGCAAGCGCGACTACACCGAAAAGCAATCGTCGATCTACGGCGCGCTGCGCCTGCGTCCCTCCGATGCCCTGTCCGTGGTGCTGGGATCGCGCGTGACGTGGTGGGACCAGCAGGCGTCCTACAACTACAACGACGGCACCTCGTATCCCGACAATATGCGCGAGCAGGGTGTCTACACGCCTTACGCCGGGCTGGTCTACGACCTGACGCCGACCGTGTCCGCGTACGCCAGCTACACCAGCATTTTCCAACCGCAGCAGGCGCAGAATGTGTCGGGCGGCGTGCTGGAACCCATCAAGGGCAACACCTATGAAGTCGGCCTGAAGTCGACGTGGCTGGATGGCCGCCTGAATGGTTCGGTGGCATTGTTCCGCACCCGCCAGGACAACTACGCGATGGTCGACGGCGACAATCTGGCGCCCAATGGCGACAGCGCGTATGTGGCTGCCGATGGCGCGGTGATGCGCGGCGTCGAGGCCGAGCTTAGCGGCGCGCTGAGCGCAGGCTGGCAGGTGCAGCTGTCGTATGCCTACGTGGACCGCCGCCTGCCGCAAGGCTTCATCACGCAGGTCGGGCTGCCGCGCCACATCGCCAAGCTGTACACCACGTATCGCCTGCCGGGCGAGCTGAGCGCGCTGACGGTGGGCGGCGGTGTGCGTTGGGAAAGCGGCAGCGACTATTCCAGCCGTGGCCCCGGCGGCCAGCAGTTTGAATCGTCGCAAAGCGGCTATGCGTTGGTCGACCTGATGGCGCGCTACCAGGTCAACCGCCAATGGTCGGCAACCTTGAACCTGAACAACGTCTTTGACAAGAAGTACTACGCCAGCACCAACGTCTACAGCAACTACTACGGCGCGCCGTTCAGCGCGATGCTGGGCGTGAATTACCGGTATTGATCTTGATCCGTTAAATTACGGCGTCCACGCGCCACGGTTCGCCTCGCGCGAGCCGTGGCCGGTCCCCATCAAGGACTGATCATGACCCGGCAACACCCTGAACGAGCGCGGCGTGAGCCGCGGCAGTCGCACCCGCATGTGCATTTGCATTTGCATGTGCATTTGCATCGCCATCGCCATCGCCATCTGCATCGGCTTCCCGCCGCATGGTGAAAACGTTTGAACTCGACACGCTGAAAATGCGGCTGGGCGACGCAGAGTTTGCGCGCCTGGATCTGCATCAGCGCATCCAGCGCGCGCTACGCGCGTTGATCCTGGACGGTGCGCTGGGTGCGGGCGTGAAGCTGCCCGCCACGCGCGGGCTGGCCCTGTCCCTGGGCGTGGCGCGCGACACCGTGGAAAACGCCTACGTGCAGCTGCATCGTGATGGCTACATCGTGCGGCGCGAAGGCTCGGGTAGCTATGTGTCCGATACCGTGGGCGCCGTCTTACGCGGCGCGGCGGGCGGGCGCGTCAAGTCTCGGCGTGGCGTAGAGGCCGGACAGGGCGCAAGGGCCGGACAGGGCGCAAGGGCCGGGCAGGGTGCAAGGGCGGGGCAGGGTGCAAGGGCGGAGCAAGGCGGCAATGCGGCGCCGCTCAAGGCAAGCCCCGGCCTAAGCCGGCGCGGTACCGCGATCTTTGACAGCGGCGGCGTGAGCGACCAGCAAGCGGTCAGGGCGTTCGCCACCGGCCTGCCCGAAACGCGCACCTTTCCCGTGGATGTCTGGGAACGCCTGCAACGCCAAGTGCTCAAAGCGCATCGCGCCAGCGTGCTGCTGCATGGCGACCCGCAAGGGGCCGGGCCGCTGCGCCGTGCAATTGCCGACTACCTGAACCTGGAGCGCGGCGCCCGGGTGTCGGCGGACCAGATCCTGGTGTTGTCCAGCACGCGGCAGGCGCTGACGCTGTGCGCGCAACTGCTGGTGGATGCCGACGGCCCGCTCCTGATGGAGAACCCGGGTTACTTCGGCGCGCGCAAGGCGTTTGAAGCCGCGCAGGCGCGTATCGTGCCGATCGATGTGGACGCGGACGGCATCCGCATGGACCTGCTGCAGCAGGACCCCAGCGGCGCCAACTGCGTCTATGTGACGCCGTCGCATCAATACCCCACCGGCGCCATCCTGTCGCTGGAACGGCGCCTGATGCTGACGCGCTGGGCGCATGAGAACCGGCGCTGGATCATCGAAGACGATTACGACAGCGAATTCCATTACGACGGCCCGCCTACCGCGTGCGTGCAGGGCGTGGACCAGTTTGATCGGACCTTATATCTGGGCACCTTCAGCAAGACGCTGTTCCCCGGCTTGCGAATGGGCTACATGGCGTTGCCGCCTGAGCTGGTCGACGCCTTTGCCCGCGCCCGCAGCATCATGGACGGGCACACGCCGCAGGTGCTGCAACTGACGCTGGCGCGCTTCATGGAAGACGGCCACTACAACGCGCACGTGCGGGCCATGCGCAAGCTGTATGCGTCGCGCCGCGCCTGCATGCTGGATGCCATCGGGCGGCACCTGTCGGGCATTGTCACCGCCATCCGGCCGCCGGGCGGCTTGCAGGTGCCTTGCCTGCTGCAAGCGGGATGGTCCGAAGACCAGACCATTCGGCAAGCGGCCGCGGCCGGTATCGTGCTGCCCGGCATCAGCCGCCTGTACGCGGGGGTGGATCGCCTGGAAGGGTGGCTGCTGGGCTACGCGTCGTTGGCCGAACACGAGATCGAAGCCGCGGTGCTGCGGCTGCGTAATGCGTTGGCGCGCACGCCACGGCGGTAGCGCTCATGGCGTGCATCGCGGCTTGGCGATTGGTGGCGTGCCTGGCGGCCGGGGTATTGGTGGGGCCTGCCTGACGGCTGGGTATTGGGGCCTGCCTGGCGGCCCCGTGCGCCTACGGTCTGGCCGCGCTGCCAACCAGCGTGCGATGGCCGCCATGGATCAGCAGGTGCGCCGTCAGGCCGGCCACCAGGCCCCAGAACGCGCCGCCCACGCCCAGCAGCGTGACGTTCGCGGCGGTGGCCAGGAAGGTGATCAGCGCGGTTTCGCGCGTGCGGGCGTCGGCCATGGCATTGGCCAGGCTGCCGCCGATGGCGCCCAGCAGCGCCAGCCCGGCCAGCGTGGTGATGAAGGCCTTGGGCAGCACCATGAACAGCGTGGCCAGCGTCACGCCGAAGGTGCCGACCAAAACGTAGAACAGTCCGCACGCCAAGCCTGCCAGGTAGCGCTTGCGCGGGTCGGGATGCGCGTCCGGGCCGGTGCAGATGGCCGCCGTGATTGCCGCCACGTTGAACGCGTGCGCGCCAAATGGGGCCATCAGCAACGAGCCCAACCCCGTCGTGACCAGAATGGGGTTGGCGCTGGTCTTGAAGCCGTCGTTGCGCAGCACCAGCATGCCGGGCATGTACTGGCCGGTCAGCGTGATGATGAACAGGGGCAAGGCCACGCCCAGCAAGGCGTTCAGCGAAAACCGCGGCATTTCGAATACCGGCGTGGCCAGGCTCAAGTGCACGGCGGAAAAATCAATGCGGCCTTGCGCGATCAGCATCGCCAGGCCGATGACCAGGATGCCGACCACGGCAAAGCGCGACGTGAATCGCTTGAGCAGCGCGTACGACACCACCAGGACGATGACCAGCAGCGGCTCGACGCTGGCGCCGCCAAAGGCATTGACTCCGAACTGAAGCAGGATGCCCGCCAGCAGGCCTGCCGCGATGCCGCCCGGTATCAACCGCACCAGCTTTTCAAAGGCGCCCGACATGCCCAGCACCACAAAGCCCAGCGCTGAAATGACATACGCGCCGATCACTTCGCCATAGGGCGTGAACGGCATTACCGTAGCCAGGAACGCGACGCCGGGGGTGGACCACGCGGTGATGATCGGCGCTTTGTAGCGAAAACTCAGCATTGCCCCCGTGATGCCCACGCCCACGGACACCGCCCACACCCACGACGCGGTCTGCGCCGGTGTCAGCCCGGCCAACTCGGCGGCCTGGAACACCAGCACGAAGGTGCCGCCGTAATTGACCAGCACGGAGATCAGCGCCGCAACGGTCGGGGAAAAGAAGTCGGCGGCGCGCAGGCTGGCCGGCAATGGATTCATGACATCACTCCACACTTTGAAGAAAACGCGGCCGGCATCTTGACGATGGCCGGCCGGCGCGGAAAGCAAAAGTGTAGGGCTGTGGCGGCCTGTTCAATCAGGCCACATTCCTGAATACCACCAGACCACTTACTGGCAACGCTGCGTGGGCAGACCGTAGCCGACGGTAATGGCGGTGACGGGCACGTCCTTGAAGGCGGCCTGGGCCGCGTCGTCAAAGCGCGTTTCGCAATTGAACTTGGTGTCCATCACGTAGTCCTCGCCGGCGGCCTTCTTGATCTGGGCTTCCCAGGCGTCGGCGGCGTCCATTGCCTTGCCGCTGACCAACACCGTCTCCATCAGCACTTCCACGGCGCCCGACGAACGCGGCGCCGTCCACAGCGCGTAGACGGACGGGTCCGCCGCGTTGCCGCACTGCGAGAGGCAATCCGCGGTGTAGCGCAGGCCCCGGCCGAACATGCCGGGGGTGATGGGCTGGCCGGCCTTGGGCGCGTCTTCGCCGATGAAGCTCTTCAAGTCGGCCTCGCAGCCCGGCGCCAGCTCCAGGCGCAGCGCCGTCACCTTGCCGTTGCCGATGGTGGCCCTGACCTGACACTGTTGCACGACGAAGACGTGGTCATTGCCGAAGGATTCCCGAGGCACGCCGGCAACCGATTCCAGATAACGCTGGTTCGCGCCCAACATGGCGCCGTTGAACACTTCCTTTACCGTCGCCGCCTGTGCGGCGCTTGCGCCGACCAGCAGGATACCCAGGGCCAAGGCTTTGAACTTCATTCGAATGACACTCCGTGGTTGGTGGCATCGCGAGCCCGTGGCGGGCTCGCAAAAGGCGGATGCACGCGCATCCTGCCACAAACCGGCGTGTTTCGTGTGAGGAAAAAGGGCCGGGGCGTCAATTGGGCTTTAACGAGATGTCCCGGGCCACCTGGCCGAGCAGGTCGTAGTCCTTGCGTGCGCGCGCCAGGGCCTCGCTCGGGGTGTTGCCGACGACGACCCATCCCAGCTCCTGCAACTTGCGCTGCATGTCGGGCTCTTTCAGGCTGGCTGCCATCGCGTCATGAAGCTTGTCGACGATGGCGGGGGGCGTGCCCTTGGGCGCCGCCAGCCCAAACCACCCAGCCGGAACCAAGCCTGTCACGCCCACTTCCTTGGCGGTCGGCACCTGGGGGTAGCCGCTGAAACGATAGTCGCTGGTCACGAACAGCGCCGTCGTCTTGCCGGCGGTGACATACGGAATCTGGGACGCCGCGTTGTCCATCATGGAGTCCACGTGCCCGCCCAGAATGTCGTTCACGGCCGGGGCCGCGCCCTTGTAGCCGATGATGCTGAGGTTCAGCCCCGCCAGCTTGGCGAAGGCCGCCTGCGTCAGATGCGCCTGCGTGCCCAGGCCCGCATTGGCCGACGTCAGGCCACCCGGCTTGGAGCCATCCAGCGCCTTGAAGGCCGCATAGGTCTGCGCCGGGAACGTCTTGTTGACCACGAAGACGAACGGCACTTCGACGGCGATGGAAATATGCGCCAGGTCGTCCAGCGTGCTGTACCGCAGCTTGTAGATGTGCGGGTTGACCGAGATGGTTCCGCTGGCGCTCAGCAGCAGCGTGTAACCGTCCGGAGCCGCCCGCACGACGTGTTCGGTGGCGATGGATCCGCCCGCGCCCGGCTTGCTGTCCACGATGATGGGCTGGCCCAGGCGCTTGGACATGGACTCGGCCAGCAGCCGGGTCATCGTGTCCGACGCCGACCCCGGCGCATAGGGATAGACGATGGTGATGGCCTTGGCCGGGTAGGCGTCGGCGGAGGCGGCTTGCGCCATGCTGCAAGGCAGCAGCAGCGCGGCAAGGTAAGTGCACAGGCGTTTCATGGTTGTTCCCCTTGTTGTCGTACTGTTTGAATGATGTTCTGAACGACCGGAATGGCAAGCGCGCCATACCAGTCCAGCTCGGCCAGCATGTCGGCTCGGTACCAGCCGGCCTCATGCAAAAGGTTGAGCGATGCAATGGTCTGGCCGTTCCAGCGCACGGGCACGTTGACCGCGCTTTCGCAGCCCAGCGACCGGATCAGTTCATGGTCCGGAAACGCTGCTACGCAGGCGGCGCGGTCGGCGCAGATCCTGGCCTTGCCGTCTTGCACGACGCGGGCGAAAAAATCGCTGTCTTCGCGTATCGGCTTGGCGCCGCCCGGCGGGTAGGCGTCCGGCCGGCTTGAGAAGTAGCGGCGGCTCAAGCCCGCTTGCCGGTCAAGGACCAGGACGGTGAACAAGCGATAACCGATGCGTGCCGCCAAGGCCGTGGCCAGCCCTTGCAGCCCGGTGTGCGGCTGCGGGCCGTCAGCCAGTGCGCGCGCCATCGCGCTTAGCGCACCCGCTTGCGGCGTAAGGTTTGTAGAAATCGTCACGGCCTGGTTTCCATCTGTGGTGGAAAGCCATTTTGGCCGCCAAAGGCCATACCAAGCTAATGAATAAAGCTGAGATATCCATTACCATTTCCGCATGGAAACCGCCTCGACCGACCTTGCCTGGACTCGCCGCCTGAAGCTTCGACACCTACAGGTGCTGGCGGCATTGGAAAGCGCGGGCAGCGTCACCGCCGCCGCCAAAGCCATGCACATGACCCAGCCTGCGTTGTCGCATTGGCTCAGCGATATGGAAGACCTGGTCGGCACGGCGCTCTTCTTGCGGGGCCGCAAGCTGGAATTGACCGAAGCAGGGCGCGCGCTATGGCGCTATGCGTGCCGCGTGCTGGGCGATACCGCGCGCACGGGCGAAGAGATCGAGGCCGTGAAAGGCGGCGTGGCGGGGCATCTGCATATCGGCACGATCCTGTCCGCCGCGCCCGTGCTCCTGCCGCGCGCCATCGCGGCGCTGCACCAGCGGTCTCCCAAGGTGCAGATCGAATTGGTGGAAGGCCTGCTGGAACCCTTGATGGAACGCGTTGAACGCCGCGAAATCGATTTGATCATCGGGCCGTTGGACGTGCGCGCCAGCCGCTCGGGCCTGTGTACGGAATGGCTGATGACGGACACCTTCAGCGTGGTGGCACGACGCGGCCATCCGCTGGCGGAACTGGACGCGCCGCAGTGGGAGGATACCGGCGCGTACCCGTGGGTCTTGCCGCCACCCGGCACCTTGTCACGGATGCGGCTGGATCAGGCGGTGGCGGACGCGGGCATGCCGCCGCCCAGGCCGGCCGTCGAGACCAGTTCGCTGGTGGCGCTGCTGTCCATGCTGCAAGGGCGGGACTACATCGCTACCCTGGCAAGTTCCGTGGCGCACATGTACGAACAGCTGAACCTGATCCGCATCATCCGTGTGCCGTCGCGATTGGAGTTCGGCCCCATCGGCATGTTGTGGGCGGCGGATTCCCCCAGCATCGTGCTGCCGGCCTTGCGCGATACCTTGCGCGAAGAAGCCGGCAGTCTGGTTGATACGGGGAACGGCGGCGCAAGCGCTACCTGACGGTGGCGTACTCCAGCGTCTTGGGCGTATGCGTCAAGACGCGCGGGGTGTCGCCCACGACCACCGTGTCATCCAGCCGGAAGCCGCCGATGCCATAGGCGTAGATGCCGGGTTCGGCCGAGTACACCTCGTTGTCCAGCAGCGGGCGCTGGCAGAACGCCATGTCTTCGGGATATTCATGATGGATGATGCCCACCGCATGCCCCGTGCGATGGCGGATGAAGTCGGCGTAGCCGGCTTTTTCGATTTCGGCTTGCGCGGCCGCGTCGATCATGCAGACCGGGTTGCCGGTGCGCGCGGCGTCGATGGCTGCCTCGTTGGCCGCCTTGGCCGCCGACCACAGCCGGGTCTGTTCGGCAGAGGGCGTGCCGCAGAACCAGGTGCGTTCGTTTTCGATGGTCAAGCCATTCAGACGCGGGATGACGATGTTGACCAGCACGTCGCCTTCCTTGATACGCGCGCCGCAGGACGCGCCGTCACCATGCGGGGACGCGGACGCCGGACCGCTCAACGTCCAGCAGCGAATCACCTCGAATTGCTCGCCGGGAAAGCGTTCGGCCGCTTCCTGCACGAACAGCGATGCCATGGCGAAGTCCAGTTCTTGGACCAGACGGCCCGGGCGAATGTTCTCGCGGTAACGGTCCTGAATCCAGTCCGAGATGGACGCCGCCGCCGCCATGACGGCCAGTTCTTCTTCGTGCTTTTGCCAGCGCAGCGACCGGCATTCGGGCGTGGCGGGGCGCAGCGCCAGCTCGGGAAGCAACCGGCCGACCGCCGCCAGTACCGGGCTGCCGCCCTCAACGGCGATGCGTGAACGCGCCAGCCCGGCCGATTTCAGACGCGCCGCCAGCACCTCGGGCAATTGCGTGATGAGCGCCAGCCGGTTGGTCACGCGCGGGTGCTCGGCGTAGTAAGTGATATCGGTGATCCAGACCTTGCCCTGGTCTTGCGAAAAGCGCATGTGATGCGTGGACAGCTCGTTCATCACCAAAAACGGTGTGCCGTTACGCGGCACCACGGCAAAGATCGGGCGTTCCCAGGGCAGAACGTCGGTATGGAAGTTGGTGGCGAACTGAAAAAAATCCGCCGACGTGAAAACGATGGCGTCAACCGCCAGGTCGTCCATCATCGCGGTCATCTTGTCCAGCCGGTATTGCCAGACAGCCTTGGTCAGTTTGGGCATGTTGCGCGTCCTTGTGCAGAAGATTGATGCGTTGCCCACGCCAAGCCGGCCCGTGCATCGTCGAACAGGGCCCAGGCAGGCAACGCCATGGAACTTGTCGACGATTATGGGCAGGGACGGCATTAGCGCCCAATGAATAAAGCTGAGGCCGCCATAAGCGTTATGGCATGGGCAAGCGGCACGGCCGGGGAGGCCTGCGACGGTTCGGTTGTGTCGATGCCGCCGTCAGATATCCAGTTCGACCGTGCCGGCCGCCCGCGACACACAGACCATCATGCAGCGATGCTCGGCACGTTGCGCATCGCTCAGGACGTAATCGCGATGATCGATAGCCCCGGACAGCACCGGCGCCTCGCAACTGCCGCACAGCCCTTCGCGGCACGAGCTTGGCCACGCGATGCCTGCTTCTTCCAGCACTTCCAGCAGTGACTTGCCGGCGGGAACCACATAGCGGCCACCGGATTTGGCCAGCACCACGGTGAAGGCATCGGCGCCGGGTTGCGCTGGGCCAGGCACGGGCGTGGGCGTGGGCGATGCCGAGAATCGCTCGGTGTGGAAATTCGACGGGGCAATTCCCAACTGCACGCAGGCCTGGCCCACGGCATCCATCAAAGAGGATGGCCCACAGCAATACACATGGGACCCGGGCCGGGCGACTTTTTCAACATAGGAGGGCGCATCGCAGCGCGCGGCCCGTTCGTCGTCCATGTGCAGGGTGACCCGGTCGCCGTATTCGGCCAGCTCGTGCAAGAAGGCGGCGTGCGCCCGGCCGCGGGCGCAGTAAAGCAAGGTCCAGGGCTCTTTGCGCCGCTCGCAGGCAAGGATCATGCCAAGGAAAGGGGTGATGCCGATCCCGCCGGCGATAAACACGTGCGACGTCGCCTGCGCATGTAGACCGAATAGTTGGCGCGGCGCACCCACGTGCAAGGTGTCGCCCTCGCGTAGCGTGTCATGGATGCGGCGCGATCCGCCCCGGGAGTCAACGGCCAGCCCGACCCCCAGGCGGTACTCGTCGCATTGCGCCGGATCGCCGCACAGGGAATATTGACGCGTCATCCCGTTGCCCAGATCCACGTCGATATGGGCGCCGGGCTCGTAGGCGGGCAGATTGGCGCCGTCTTTATCGCGCAGCAACAGGCTGACAACGCCCTGCGCTTCGGGCGTGATGCGGCAGACAATCAGCGGCTGCATGTCAAGCGGCCTCCGGCGCGGTCGCGATCGGAATCACGGTGGGGGCAAGCTGTTGCTCTTCCTGCACCCGCCGCGATACCACCCAGCGAAATTGCGACAGCGCCGCGTCAATGGCCAACGGCACCATCTTGAAGTCCGGCGCCAGGGACAACGAGCGCTGCTGCGCGGTGATGATCTCGCGGTCTTCGTCAAAGGCGGTGACCACGCTTTGGTGGATGGACGCCGTGACCTCCGGGCGGTCGATGGCGAAGTTATGCGGATGCGCGAAGAAATAGTGCGTGGACGTTGCCGTTTCCGGGGTCAGCGCCTGGCACCCGCGAAACTCGGCGGCGTCTACCCGCTGGCCTTCCTGTGCGCCCGTTCCGGTGGGCGCCATGCCCGAGTCCATGATGAGAATGCCGGGAACGGTGAAGTTATAGATGTTCCAACGGTCGACCCGGCCGGGCCAGTTCTTGACCTTGGCCGCAAACGGGGGCGCTTCGGTGTTCATCGTCCAACGCGTAATGCGCACGCCGTCCGGCAGGCGTTCCACCTTGGGCGCTACCGCCGCGTAGTCTTCACCGCCGCCCAACGTGGTCGGATGCACGAAGGGCAGATGCGAAAAGTCCAGCAGGTTATCGGCGATCAGCAGATAGTTGACGTCGTAGTGGATGTAGCCGTCCAGGCTGCGCCAGTCGGGGTGAT
Source organism: Achromobacter sp. B7 (assembly GCF_003600685.1). Lineage (NCBI taxonomy): Bacteria > Pseudomonadati > Pseudomonadota > Betaproteobacteria > Burkholderiales > Alcaligenaceae > Achromobacter > Achromobacter sp. B7. The sequence goes on along the minus strand of NZ_CP032084.1, from coordinate 5,068,507 downwards.
CCAGCCATTGGGTGTCGGGAATAAGCGTCGCGTCCGCGCGCTCGGGGTCGCCCATCCAGATCCATATCCATCGGTTGCGCTCGACGACGGGAAAGGTATTGACGCGGGCTTGTGGCGGTATGCGCGCTTGGGCCGGGGCTTCGACACAGGCGCCCGAGGCGTCGAACTTCAACCCGTGATACATGCAGCGCACGCAGTCTCCCTCGCGCCGCCCCATGGATAGCGGCGCGCCGCGGTGGCAGCAGCGGTCTTCCAGCGCCACCAACGTGCCGGTGCTGTCGCGATACATCAACACGGGCACGCCGATCAACGTGCGCGAGAACAGGCCGTCCGCCGTGACTTCCTTGTCCCACGCCGCCACATACCAGGTATTTTTCACGAACATCGCAATCTCCTATTGCACGTAGCGCCATGCGCCGTTCTTGATCTGCACCATGACGGCGGCGCGTGCGTCGTAACCCACGTGATCGCTCGGCGACATGGTGGCTATGCCTTGCGAAGTGACCACGTCCCGCGTGCTTTCCAACGCGTCGCGCAGCGCCATGCGGAACTGAGCCGTGCCAGGTTTGGCGCTGCGCAGCGCGGTCTTTAACGCGGGTTGCAACACCAGGCCGGCGTCCCACGCATTGGCCGCGAAAACCGACATGGAATCCTTGCCATAAGCGGTTTCATAGCGTTGGGTCAGATCCATGGCAACCGCTCGTATCGGGTTGGCCGGGTCCAGCTGGCTTGCCACCACTACCGGGCCGACGGCGAACAAGGCGCCTTCAGCCTCCTTGCCCGCGATGCGCAGGAATTCGCGGTTGGCAATGCCGTAAGTCTGGTAGATGGCGCCTTGGTAGCCGCGTTCGCGCAGGGACTTTTGCGGCAACGCACCGGGCGTGCCGGATGCCGCCACCAGCACCGCGTCAGGTCGCGCGCCCATCAATTTCAAGGTCTGCGCGGTGACACTGGTGTCGGTTTTTACATAGCGTTCGCTGGCGACCACCTCGATGCCGGCCGGCGCCGCCTGCTTGCGGGCCTCGGCCAGCCAACTGTCGCCATAGGCGTCGGCAAAGCCGATGTAGCCCAGCGTCTTCAAGCCGTTGGCCTTCATGTGGGCTAGGGTGGCGGCGACCATCAGGTTTTCGTTCTGGATCGCTTTGAATACCCAGCGCCGCTGCGCGTCCATCGGCTCCACGATCTTCACGCTGGCCGCCAGGCTCAGCAACGGCACTTCTTTTTCCTGCGCGATGGGCACAAGCGCCAGTGTCGATGGCGTAACGGACGTGCCCAGAATGACGTCCACCTTGTGCTCGTCGACCAGCCGACGGAACGCACGCGCGGCCTGTGTGGTGTCGGATGCATCGTCCAGGACGATGTAGCGGATGGGTTCGCCATCCAGATCGCGGGGCAACAGGTCGACCGCGTTTTTGGCGGGGCCACCCAGCGATGCGGCGGGGCCGGTCAGCGACAGCACTATCCCGACGTTGATGTCGGCCAGGGCAGGGCCACTGGAAAGCAAGGCGCAAGAAAGCAGCGCCCCGGTTGTGAGGCGTAAGCGGGTTATCAAGATTTGTCTCCTTGGTGTGGAACGCCGATCTGCGCGGCGCTTGACATCAAGATAGGCAGGCGCGGAATATGCGTCAATGTCATTGCTCGAATAGTGAGAATGCACGTCATGCATAACGAAAAGTTGGACCTGAATCTGCTGGCGGTATTCGACGGCCTGCTACGCGAGCGCAGCGTGACACGCGCAGCCGAGCAACTGGGGTTATCGCAAAGCGCAATGAGTCACGCGGTGAATCGGCTGCGCGCCTTCTTTGACGACCCCCTATTCGTCAAGACAGGGCAGGGGATGCTGCCCACGCCCAAGGCCGAGAGCCTGGCGCCCACGATGCTGGACCTGATGGCCACCATTCGCTCGCAGGTGTTGTCGCAAGCACAGTTCGACCCTGCCGTGGCGCGGCGTGCGTTCACGCTATGCATGACGGACATGGGCGAATTGGTGTTCCTGCCGCCGCTGATCAAGCGGCTGCGAAAGCTGGCGCCGCACTGCACGCTGCGCTCGCGACAGGTGCCGGTCGCGCAGATAGAACCCTTGCTTGCTTCGGGCGAAGTGGACCTGGTGCTGGGCTCGCTGCGCGCCGCGCCGTCTGGCCTGTTTCAGCAGCAGCTGTTCATGCATCGGTTCGTCACGTTGGTCAGCGTCAAGAACACCGAGGTGGGCGATGTCATGACGTTGGAGCAGTTTCAACGCATGCCGCAAATCGTCGTGACGCTGGCAGGGCGATCGTCCGAAGCTTATGACAGCGCCATTGAAGAGCAAGGCATCACCCGGCACATCTTTTTGTCGACCCCGCACTTTGTCGTGGTGCCGTTGCTGATCGACCAGCATCCCGACCTGATCGCGACCGTGCCGCAGGAACTGGGCAATGTGTTTGCCGGCTATGGCTCCGTCCGGGTATTGGAGCCGCCGATGCCGTTGCCGTCTTTCGCATTGCGCCAGCATTGGCACCCGCGCTTTCACCAGGACCCGGCAATTGTGTGGCTGCGCGAATTGGTGAAAGACACCTTCGATGCCTATCCGCGGATGCCGGAGTGATCGGTCCGGCGGCCACGTCGATGCGCCGGCAAGGTGCCGCGCCACTAGCCCAGCGCCGTATCCAGCAACGTCATCAGCACAAAGCCCAGCATCAGCCCGCCCGTGGCCCAGGCTTCGTGGCCCTTGCGGTGGGATTCCGGAATGATTTCGTGGCTGATGACGAACAGCATCGCGCCTGCCGCGAAGCCCAGGCCCCAGGGCAGCAGCTGCGCTGATCCGCCGACCAGCGCAGCGCCCAGCACGGCGCCCACCGGTTCGACCAGGCCGGATGCCGCGCCCAGCGCCGCCGAGAACGCGCGCGAATAACCCGCCGCCCGCAGCGCGATGGCGATGACCAGGCCTTCGGGCACGTCCTGGATGGCGATGCCTATCGCCAGGGCGCTGGCGCGCATGGCGTCATTGCCTGCGTAGCCCACGCCAATCGCCAGCCCTTCGGGCAGGTTGTGCAAGGTGATGGCGAAGGCGAACAGCCAGGCGCGGCGCATGGCGCGTGCGTCCTTGCCTTCCTTGCCTTTGATGAAATGTTCGTGCGGGATGCGCTGGTCCGCCAGCATCAGCGCGCCCGCGCCCAGCAAAATGGCGGCGCCGACCGTCAGGCCGGCGGCCCAGCGCCCCAGGCCCAGGTCAGCCGCCGCGCCCAGCGCGGGCAGCACCAGCGAAAAGGCGCTGGCGGCCAGCATGATGCCCGCGCCAAAGCCCAGCATGGTGTCTTGCGTCCGCTCGGAAAGCGTCTTGCAGAACAAGATGGGCAAGGTGCCCAACGCGGTCGCGGCGGCGGCGGCCAGGCCGCCCAGCAGGGCGTCGCCCACCAGCGGATGGTGCGCATGCAACAGCAACCAGCCCTGGTAGAAGGCGGCAATACCCGCCACCGCCAGGAACGTCCACATGCAGCGCCTGAACATCGACATACGCGTCATGCGCGTCATGCGCGGGGCAGAGCGGGCGTCCATGTCCGTGGCGGTCCGGCGCTAGCGCTTGGCCGTGGCGTCGGGTTCGTCGGCCAGCATCAGGAAATGCCGCACCACCGCACCGGTATTTTTTTCCAGCCACTGCGCCATCGCGATCTCTTCCTGCAAGATGCGTTCGCATTCGACGGCGGTTTCCGTGTCGCCCACGTAACGCGCGGCTTCGATGATGTTCTTGTAGGCGGCGATTTCCAGATTCTCGAAGGAAAAGCTGAACATCGAACCCTTGACGATTTCATCCGAGGCCAGCGCGCCCGAGAAACCCTGAAACGTTGCCATCGCCTTGCCGGCCATGTCTTTCATCGTGGAGTTGTCCTGTCCGCGCCGTTCCAGGCAGCGCTTGACCACGGCCTGCTGGCCGCGAGTTTCTTCGATGTGCTGCGAAATGCGCTGGCTGAGTTCCGGGTAGTTCTTGATGCGCGACAGCATGCTGGACAGCATGGTCTCTGCCTGTTCTTCCATCGCGTGCGCGTCGCGCAGCCAGTCGTTCAAGTGGTCGTTGGATGGCCGGGAGGTCGTTTCCATGTCGTTCTCCGAAAAAGGTGTCAGGCAGAGCGTTGCCTGGGGCTGCATCTACAGCAATCACCGTTCCCGCCGACCGCGCCGCAGCCTGAAAAAAAATGGCCGTGCGGGCACGCAGTTTGCTGCCCCTTGTGGTTTTCGTGGAGGCCGATATGGGCATGATCAACAACTTATGGGACAACGCCGGGGTGCCGCTGGACAAGCAGCGATTTACCTGGGCGGAAATGGCCGGCAAGCCGATCAGCAAGTTGGACGATGATGCGTTCACGCGCGTGCGGATCATCTTGCTGAACGGGCTGGAGCTGGATGCGTTGCGGCTCAAGCATATTGCCAGCCGCTTCAACGAGCCGCTGCGCGTGCCGTTGGCGCAGTTGCGGCGGGTTGAGCAGCATCAGGCCACGATGATCAACTGGCTGCTGTCGGCCGACCATTCGGCGCTTGAGACCACCATCGCGTACGAGCAGGTGGCCATTGAAGTGACGGCGGCGGTGGCGCAGGCCGAGCCGGACCCGTATCAGGCGCAAAGCTATCGCTACGGCCTGCTGGAAGACTTTGACCACCTGTACCGCTACAGCGCAATGCTGGACCGGCTGGAAGGCAAGGACGCCAACAACATTCTTCAGGGCTATACCGATATCGTGCCGGGCCGGCCCACCATCGACGAGCATCGCGCGCCCGAGGACGACGTCAGGCATTCGTATCAGCGCCAGCAGGCGGCGCTGTTGACCAAGATGCACGCCACGTTGATCACGGCGGCGGAATATCAGACGCACGACTACTACATGAACATCGGGCCCTTGTTTGCCGACCCGCTGGCGCGCCAGCTGTACGCCGAGATCGCGTCAGTGGAAGAGCAGCACGTGACGCAGTATGGGTCGTTGCAGGATCCGGATGAATCGTTGTTGGAAAAATTACTCATCCACGAAGCCACGGAAGTCTTCACCTATTACAGCTGTGTGGAGCAGGAAACGAATCCCAGGATCAAGGCGATCTGGGAACGCTTCCTGGACTACGAACTGGGCCATCTGTCGATGGTGAAAAACCTGTTCAAGGACATTGAGCGGCGCGACCCGGAAGAGGTGCTGGGGTCGGTCATTCCGTCGCCGTTGAAGTTTGCGCCGCAGCGCGACTTTGTGCGCGCCGTGCTGGCCAAGGAAACGGGCTTGCGCGCCAAGGGCACGGCCTACGTGCCGGGCGACCAGGAAAGCCAGGCGTCGATCCAAGCGCGCGGCATTCTGAATGCGGCGGGGTCGCCCAGCAGCATGGTGTCCGCCGGCTACGTGTGGACGCCGGGCACCGAACTGAACCAGCGTGCCGAACGCCCGCGGCAATAAGGAGCCAACCATGGACAAAGCCACCAAGACCGGGATGAATCGCACCGGCATGCAGATGGCGCCCGTGCAGGGGCCGATGCAAGTGAGGTTCGCGCTCGATCAGGGCCCCTCGCCCGGCGGCATGCAGGCGGCCGTCGCGCAGCGCACCGCGGCCATCGTGTCGGCCGGGCAGTTGGGGTCGGTGCCGGTGCCCGCCACGGGCAAGGGCGTGCTGACCACGGTCGCCGGCAAGCTGACCGGCCGCAATCCGGAGGTGCTGATCGACAAGCTGGGGCAGCGCGCGGCGTACGAGCGGTCGGGCGTGCGTCTGTACGAAGCCATGCTGGTCAAGGTCGAGGCCGACCGCGATGACCGGAACACGGGCCTGCGCACCGACCTGATCAAGATTCGTGACGAGGAAGAGGCGCACTTTCACATGCTGGTCGACATCATCGAAAAATTGGGCGCGGACCCCACCGCGCAAACGCCCGGCGCCGATGCCAGCGCGATGGCGTCGCTGGGCCTGGTGCAGGTGTTGACCGACCCGCGCACCAGCATTTCGCAGGGCCTGGAAGCGTTGCTGACCGCTGAACTGACGGACCACGCCTCATGGGAACTGCTGACAGAGCTAGCCGAGCAGCAGGGCCACGACGACCTGGCGGCCCAATCGCGCGAAGCCGAAGCGGCCGAGGCGCGGCACACGACCATCATCCGTCAATGGCTGCGCGAGTTCGTGGCGCGCGACGCCACGTGACGGACGGCTATCGGGCGGCGGTTATTCGGGGCGGTTGATGCGCACGCCGCTCCGGGACTAAGCTGGCGTCTGGCTATCGACAGCGGCGCAAGCGGGTTCATCCGGCATCGGCCCGAACCTGCCCGCCTCAAGGAGAGCAGCATGCGGCATGCGGTAGATCTGTCCGGGCGCGTGGCAATTGTCACCGGCGCCAATTCAGGGATCGGGCGCGGTATTGCGCTGGAACTGGCGGCGGCGGGGGCGCGGGTGGTGGTCAACCATCGGCCCAACGAAGACTCCGAGCGGCGCGGCCTGGATGTCGTGCACCAGATCGTCGACGCGGGCGGCCTGGCGGTGGCGGCGGCAGCCGACATCAGCCGCGAAGACGATGTCGAGCACTTGTTCAGCGTCGCGGCCGAACATTTTCAGCGGGTCGACATCCTGGTCAACAACGCCGGCATCGAGCAGCCGGCCGCCATCCAGGACATGACGCTGGCGCAGTGGCAGAAGGTGATCGACACCAACCTGACCGGCCAGTTCCTGTGCGCCCGCGCGGCGGCGCGCGCGTTCCTGAACCGGCAGCCTGCTCCGGCGCCGGGTGAGGCCGCAGGGAAAATCGTCTTCATCAGTTCGGTGCACGAAGTGATTCCGTGGGCCTTTCAGGCGAACTACGCGGCGTCCAAGGGCGGTGTGTCGTTGCTGATGCAGTCGCTGGCGCAAGAGTTGGCGCCGATGAAGATACGCGTCAATTCCGTGGCGCCGGGCGCCATCCGCACCCCCATCAACGCGCCCGCGTGGAACACGCCGCAAGCCCTGGAATCGTTGCTGAAGCTGATTCCGTATGGGCGCATCGGCGAACCCGAGGACGTGGCGCGCGCCGTGGCGTGGCTGGCCAGCGACGACTCCGATTACGTCACGGGCTCGACCTTGTTCGTCGATGGTGGCATGACGCTATACCCCGGCTTTCGCGGGGCGGGCTAGGCCATGTCCAAACGCATCGAGGACTATGGCCTGATCGGCAATATGCTGTCGGCCGCGCTGGTGGCGCGCGACGGCTCGATCGATTGGTTGTGTTTGCCGCATTTCGATTCCCCGGCCTGCTTTGCCGCCTTGCTGGGGGACGACAGCCACGGGCGCTGGTTGCTGGCGCCAGAGGGCGCGGGCCACACCAGCACGCGCCGCTACCTGCCCGACACCGCCGTACTGGAAACGCGTCACGAAACCCCGGACGGGGTGGTGCGCGTGTACGACTTCATGCCGCTTAGCGACGAGGAAGAGCGGGTGGACGTGGTGCGCATTGTTCAGTGCGAGTCCGGGCAGGTGGACATGCACATGGAGCTGACGCTGCGCTTTAACTACGGGCAGGCGGTGCCGTGGGTGCGGCGGCGCGATTACGGTCTTAGCGCCATCGCGGGGCCGGATGCCGTCGAGCTGCACACGGCTGTGCCGCTGCAAGGGCGCGACATGAAAAGCGTGGCCGAATTCCGGGTGCGCCAGGGCGAGACGGTGCCGTTCACCCTGTCTTACCACCGCTCGCACAAGACGCCGCATTTTGTGCCCGATCGCATGGAAAGCATGGACCGCACGATTGCCTGGTGGCAGGAGTGGGCCAAGCGCTGTCACTGGGAAAACGGGCCGGGGCGGCGGCGCGATGCGGTGGTCAGATCGCTGATCACGCTGAAGCTGCTGACGTTCCAACCTACGGGCGGCATTGTGGCCGCGCCCACCACGTCGCTGCCCGAGCAATTGGGCGGCACCCGTAATTGGGACTATCGCCATTGCTGGCTGCGCGATTCCGCGCTGACGTTGTATGCGCTGCTCAATGCCGGCTATCGCGAAGAAGCCGAGGCGTGGCGGCAATGGCTGTTGCGCGCGGCGGCCGGGCATCCGAACCAGTTGCAGATCATGTATGGCATTGCGGGCGAACGCTGGTTGCCCGAACACGATATTCCGTGGTTGCCGGGCTACGAGAACAGCGCGCCGGTGCGGCTGGGCAATGCGGCGGCGGGGCAGATGCAGCTGGACGTTTATGGCGAACTGATTGAAACGCTGCACGCCGCGCGGGTGGCGGAACTGGCGCCGCTGGCCGAAGCATGGCGCATGCAAAAGGTGCTGCTCAAACCGCTGGAGCAATTGTGGCGCAAGCCCGATCACGGCATCTGGGAAATGCGCGGGCCGCCGCGCGCGTTCACGCATTCGCGGCTGATGTGCTGGGTGGCGCTGGATCGCACGTTGAAATCGTGCGAACGCTTCGGGCTGGAAGGGCCGGTGGATCGGTGGCGCGCGCTGGCCGCCGAGATCCGCGAAGACATCTGCACGAACGGCTACGACGCCCAGCGCAATACGTTTGTGCAGTACTACGGCGGCACGGCGCTGGATGCGAGCCTGCTGCTGATTCCGCAGGTGGGTTTCCTGCCGCCGGACGATCCCCGAGTGACCGGCACCGTGCAGGCCATCGAGCAGGAACTGCTGCGCGGCGGCTTGGTACTGCGATATTCCACCGAGCATAGCGACGACGGCCTGCCGGGCGATGAAGGCGCGTTTCTGGCATGCAGTTTCTGGCTGGCCGACGCCTACATCATGCAGGGCCGCCTGGATGACGCGCATCGTTTGTTCGATCACCTGCTGTCGTTGCGCAATGACCTGGGCTTGCTGGCCGAGGAATACGACGTGGCGCGCAAGCGGCTGGTCGGCAATTTCCCACAGGGGTTTTCCCATATCGGGCTGGTCAATACCGCCTACAACCTGAGCGCGGCGGGCGGGCCGGCGCACCAGCGATCGTTCCGCGACGCGCCCCAGGACTAAGCGGGCAGGCTTAACGGCCGATGGGCCGCGTCGCAGGATCAATCGGGCAGGCTTAACGGCCGATGGGCCGCGCCGGGTTGCCTGCCACCGTGGCCGATGCGGGCACGTCACGCGTGACGACGCTGCCCGCGCCGATGATTGCGTTGTCGCCCACCGTGATGCCGGGCAGCAGGATAGCGCCGGCGCCGATCCACACATTGCCGCCGATGCGGATGGGCCGCCCGAATTCCAGTCCGGCCGCGCGCGCGTCCGCCTCGCGCGGGTGATCCGCCGTCATGATCTGTACGGCGGGGCCGATCTGCGTGCCGTCACCGATGTGGACCTCGGCCACATCCAGGATGACGCAGTTGAAATTCATGAAGACGTTGGCGCCCAGGTGGATGTTGCATCCGTAGTCGCAATGAAACGGCGGCCGTACCACCGCGCCGCGTCCTACGGTGCCAAAGCGTTCACACAGTAGCGCGTGGCGCTGGGCGGCGGGCGCGGCCAGGGCGGCGTTGTACGCCGCCATCCAGGCTTTGGTGGCGGCCTGCTCGGCCTGGATGTCGGGGTCCGTGGGATCGTAGAGATCGCCGTTCAGCATTTTTTGAATTTCAGCGCCGGGACGTAGGCGGGGCATGGTGGTTCCTTGTGCGGTGGCAATGACGCGCGCGGCTGTCAGCAAGCATCGTGCCCAAAGCGGCGGCGCGGCGCCCGGGCGACGACATAAAAGCGTGCGTCACGGCACGCGTCCGAACCAAGCCGTACCGTCAAGCGGCGACCTGGTTGCGGCCTGCTCTTTTGGCGGCATACAGCTTTTCGTCCGCGCGCTGGAATAGCGACTGCCAGTTGTCGGCCGCGGTCGCCGCCGCCACGCCCAGGCTCATCGTCACAGGCGATGTCCCGTCCGGCGCGCGTACGGTGTCGGCGACAAAGGCCCGCAGCCGCTCCGCGCAATGCACCGCTTCCTGGAAGTCGGTGGCCGGCAAATAAATGGCGAACTCTTCGCCGCCGATGCGCCCCAGCAGGTCGCGCTTGCGCACGGACAACGTCAGCGCCCGTGCCACGTCTTTCAACACCGCGTCCCCGCCGCTGTGGCCGTATTGGTCGTTGATGCGCTTGAAGTGATCGACATCGCCAACCACCAATGCGGCCGGTTCGTGACCGCGCTGTTCAAAGGGACGCATGCGGGTTTCAAAGCCTCGGCGGTTGAGCAAACCCGTCAGCCAGTCTTTCTCGCCTTCGTGCCGCACTTCGTCGATGGTGTCGGCGGCCACCGCCAGCAATAGCGTGATTGCCAGCCCTACGCTGAAGACGGCCAGCGACAACTGCAACCACTGCCAGAACGGGGAATCCGCAAACGCCAGTGGGCCGTTGGGCGCGTGCGTGCCGATGCTGAGCAACGTGCGCGGAAAAAAATGCAGGCCAAACGCCAGCAGCACCACGAACAAGGCGGTGTCGATGCGGCGTCCGGCGGACGCGCGGCGCATGCGCAATGCGGCCACGGTCAGCAGGGCGCCGATGCCGATGTTCAGGACATAGACGCGCACCAGCAGGTTGCGGTCGATATAAAAGAAGTACCAGAGCGCCGTCAGGATGGCGGCGCAGAAGGCCAGGTACGCATGCCAGGGCAGGCCCCGGCCGACGCGGTTCAGGATGCCCTGCGTGGCCGCGCACACGGCGGTGATGTAGAGCATGCCGGACACCAGCGCGTTGGCGCCCGAGTCGCGCGGCAGATGCAGGATCTGCGACATCGCGCCGGCGGCAAACAGCCCGCAACCCGCCGCCAGATACAGAAGATAGGTGCGATGCCGGAAGGCGCACCAAATGCCAACAAATGTAATGGCGAAAACCACCACCAGGGTAGGGGCAATCAACGACAGGGTAATTCGAACCTGGGCACCAACCATATAAGCATCCTGAAGAACCCGCGCGTGCGTGCAAAGCGCCGGCCAAGGGTGGAATGCTACCAAGGGCGCGCGCCGGGCTTACGCCGCGTTTGGGAAAAGCCGCGCGGCCGGCTTGCCGACCGAGCGTCGTTTCGTCCCGATACAATTCCTTCATACATGAACGAGCGGCATGCCCTAGGATTCCGCCTTATACAGCCCGCCATCCTCTTTTGCGTACGCTTGAAAGCGCCGGAAGTCGAGAAACGACGCGAGGCACATTTCCCGCCCCTTATCGCCATGCCGCCCCAACAATGGGCGCCGGCGAACCAGCCTGGGCGGCCAAACATACGAACGCCGCGCCAGGCGGCATTGAACACCATGACGAAGATTCTTGTTGTCGATGATCAGCCGACGCTGATCGAACTGTTGAGCGAATTCCTTGGCGACGAAGGCTACGACGTAACGGGCCACACCGACGGACTGACTGCGCTGCAACAGATGCTGGCCGTGCGTCCCGACGTGGTCATCACCGACTTTTCCATGCCCGGCATGCACGGCGGCGCGCTGCTAACCGCCATGCGCGAAAACGCCTACCTGTGCGACACCCCCGTGGTCGTGTTGAGCGGCCGGCCGGAATACGAGGTAGACCAGGCCTGCGAAGGCTATGCCGTCTACCTGCGCAAGCCGGCCGAGCCGACCGAGGTGCTGGCAGCCGTACGCCGCCTGGCCCCCGCGCCGGCAGCGCCCACGGTAGCCGCCGCGCCCGCGCGCCCGGCGCGTCTGCGCAGCGACGCGGACGACCTTGGCGCCCCGCTGCGCCAGAACACGGCCGGCGCCTCGCACGGATCGGCCGCGTACTTCGCGTAACGCCGGTCGTTTTTTAAAACCGGTAGCGCACATCCAGCGTGCCGGTGTTCTGCCGGTTGCCGTCCCCGAATTGACCGCCGTAGCTGACGCCCACCGTGGTGCGCTTGCTGACGTCAATTCCCACGCCCACTTCCACCACGGCCGCGTCGCGGGCCACGGGCGCGCCGGTCGCCGTGAACGTGTCGCCGCCTTGGGCAAACGCCAGTACGCTGGCCGGGTTCAGGTCGCCGAACGCATGGCGCCAGCCCAGCGTGCCGCGCGCGTAGCCGCGTGCGCCCGCGCTATCGAACGTCGTCAACGCGTGCAGCCCGACGGTGGTGGTGGTGACGTCGTTGCGGCTGCTCTGGCCGCGCAGCGCCGCGTCCCCGCCCGATTCCGAAAAGCCGCGCGTGTGCAGGTCGCTGTAGTTGGCGGCCACGAAAGGCTCCAGCGTCAGACGGTCGTGCACGGGCACGGCGTAGCCCAGTTCCGTGAAGACCTGGCCGGTGCTGGCGCCGTAGTTGGCCTTTAGCGTCTGGTTCAGCCCGGCGGCGGCGGTGCTGCGGCGCGTGTCCACCTCGTGCCAGGTATAGGCGGCGCCCAGACTCAGATTGATCTTGCCGGCCCCGGCCTCGAACGCCTTGCCGCCATAGACCGCGATGCTGTAGCTGTCGGTGTCGGCACTGGACGCACGGTCGCGGGTGCGGCTGTCGCTGTTCGTGTAGCCGACCGCGCCGCCCAGGCGCCAGCCGCCGCCTACCCCCGCGTCCCCGCCGATGGTCACGCCGGCATCGGATTGCGTGGTCTTGGCCGCATTGCCGTCACCGTCCAGCGTGGTCCATTTTCCGAACACCTGTGCCCACAGCGGTTGTGCGGCGGACTGCGGCAGCGAGGCGGCGTCGCCCAGGCCCAACTGGGCAGTGGGCGCGCCGGGAATCTGCCCGGCATTGAGGTTGGCGTGCAGCCGCGCCATCGGCATCTGCGTGAACGCGCCCGTCACGTTTTGCAGCACCGACACCGTGCTGGCATGCGCTTCGCCGGACAGCGCGTTGAAAGCCGCGGGCGGCGCGCCGTTGGGCAGGTTGAGAATGTGCTGATACAGCGCGCTGTTGGCCGGCAGGCTTTGCAACGCACGCGCCACGCCACGCTGATTGCCGGTGACGGCGGCATCGGCGAATTCGATGGGGCGCGTGCCCCCGCCGCTGCCGTTGTCGCCACCCCCGCCTTCGGACGGCACTTCCTTCAGCTTCACCACCAGGTCCACGCGATTCGCGTCGTAGGACAAGGACGGCGTCAGAAAGGCCAGGTTGCTGGAGACGGTGTCAAAGCGCCCCTGCACGCCATTGTTGGCGGCAAGAATGGTGTAGGTGGTGGAGGGCGCGTAGTTGCCGTTTTCACCCACTTGCACGACTGAGCCGTTCAACGTGGCCGTGCCCGCGACACGCACGCTGCTGCTCTGGCCGTTGGCGGCCGTCGCCACGCGGTAGGTCGCGCCCGGCTTGAAGGTAAGGTCGCCCGCGACGTTCATGCTGCCCAGCGGGGTGGCCGCGTTGCCGGGCGACAGCGTGGCGCCCGATCCGATCGTGACGTTGTTCAAGGTGCCGGTGCCCGACAGCGTGGTGCCCGCCAAGGCCTGCACGCGGCCGCCCAGCTTGCCGTCCACCTGCAAGGCGCCGGCAGACAGTTGCAGGGCGCCGGTGTAGGCACTGCTGTCGCCCGCCATGGCCAGCGTGCCCGCGCCCAGTTTGCGGGTCGCGCCCGCACCGGACAGCGTGCCGCTGTAGACCGTGTCGTCCGACCGGTTGAACACCAGGCTGCCCTGGTTGGCGATGTTGCCGGTGACCCAGCCGGTGGTGCCGCCGTCGCCCACTTGCAGCGTGCCGGCGTCAATGTAAGCGCCGCCTGCCAGCGAGTGTTGTCCGGTCAGCACCAGCGTGCCCGTGCCGCTTTGGCGTAACTGGCCCGCGCCGGTGATGTCGCCATTGAAGGCCACGCGGTCGCTGCGCTTGAACACAAGCGTTGCGCCGCTTGCCACCGCGACGTTGCCGGCGATGCTGCCCGCTACCGCGCCGTCGCCCACCTGCAAGGTGCCCGCTTGCACCGAGGTGCCGCCGACATAGGTATTGCTGCCGCCCAGCACCAGCGTGCCCGCGCCGAGCTTGGCCAGGCTGCCGTTGCCGGTCAATGCTTGGCTCAGGGTGTACGTGTTGCCGGCGTCGGCGATATCGAAGCCGCCGCCCGCCGTGCCCAGCGTGATGTTGCGCGCGGTGTTCTGAAAAGCGGTGCCGGTCACGCGCAGCGTGCCGCCCAGGAAGTCCAGGCCGGCCCCGGGCGCGCCCAGGTTGGCATCGGTGGAAACCTCCAGCGTGCCGGCCGTCAATTGCGTGCGTTGCGTGTAGGTGTTGACGCCGTTCAGCACCAGGGTGCCCAAGCCCGTCTTGTTGATGCCCACGCCCGTCAAGGTGTTGTCGATGGTGGCCGTCCACGCCGCCGACGCCGGGCTGCCATTACCCACGCGTATCTCGCCCGGCGCGCTGGGCGTGGAGCCGGTCACCGCCAACGACGAACCGGTCAGCCGATAGCCGTCGCTGGCGAACTGAATGCCTTGGGCGGTGATGGCGCCGCCGGTGTCATCGACGGTCACCGTGCCGGCAGCCCCGCCAAAGATGGCGAAGGCGTCGGCCGGATAGCGCGCGGCGGTCAGGCTGCCCGTGGCGTCCGTCCAGACGGCGCTGGTGGTCGACCAGACGCCCGACCCGCCGCCCATCTGGGTGGGGCTGGCCAAGCCGTTGGCGTTCCAGAGGTTCAGCGACAAGCCGGTGGCGTTGATCAGGTTGATCTGCTTGGCACCGGCAAGGGCTTGCAGCGTCATGCCTGTGGAAGTGACCAGGCCGCCATGACTCAAGGTCAATGTGCCGGTGTAGTCGAACAAGCGGTACAAGCCCAGGCCTAATCCGCCGGCATCCAGCACGCTCAACTGCGCGCCGTTCAATTGCAGGTCGCCGTTGACGCTGACGCTATGGCTGACGCCCGGCGCACCCAGGCTGAATTGCGCCTGAGACCCCTGCGCCATCGACAGGTTGCCGTTGACGGTGAACACGCCGGCAAGCGCGCCCGGAGCCAGGCGGCCGCCGGATTCCACCGTTACGTTGCCGGTGACCTGCCCGAATCCGCCCAGCGTAGCGGTGTTGCGCACGGTGATGTTGCTGGTGACGGCGGCGCTGCTGTTGGCCGCGCTGGAGCCGACCATCAGCGTGCCACCGTTGACCAGCGTGTCGCCGGTGTAGGTGTTGACGCCATTCAGGTTGAGACTTGCCGGCCCGTCCTTGACGAGCCCGCCGGCGCCCTGGATCGAGCCGGCGTAGGAACCCGAATTCACCATCGCGCTCAGACCCAGCAGCACGTTGCCGCCGTTGCCGTTCAGCGAGGCCAGTTGCTGGCTTGCGGCCGATGCCAGATCCAGCGTTGCGCCGGTGTTGACCGTGACGGCGGAGTCCGGAGGCAGGCTGCCCCCGGGTCCCAAGGCCAGCGTGCCGCCGTTGACGGTCAGGCCGCCGGTAAAGGTGCTGGCGCCGCTAAGGGTCTGCCTGCCCGAACCCGCTTTGACCAGCGCGCCCGCGCCGGCGATCACGCCGCCAAAGTCGGCGTCGTTGGGGCTGTCCAGCGTCAGCGTTGCCGATCCCAACTGCACGAATGCGCCGGAGCCCGCAAGCGTGGTCAACGTCTGGTTGCCGCCGGTGCTCAGGTCCAGCGTGGTTCCGGAGGCCAGGGTGATGGCGCTGCTGCCCAGGGTGCCGCCCGCGCCCACCGCCAAGGTGCCGGCTGCCACGGTGGTGGCGCCGGTATAGGTGTTTGCGCCGGTCAGCGTCAGCTTGCCCGCGCCTGCCTTGGTCAATGTGCCCGCGCCGGACAACACACCGGAATAGGTGCCGGCGGTGGCTTGCTGGAACGTCAGCGCGCCATCGTTGGCGATATTGCCTTGCAGGTTGCGCGTGTCGCCTTGCAGGCTGGCGGCTGCGCCGATGGCGGTGCCGCCGGTGTAGGTGCTGGTGCCGCCAAGCGTGATGGAGCTGGTGCCCTGGACGTTCAGCGCGCCCGCGCCCGAGACGTCGCCCGCCAGCGTCAGGGCTTGGCCCGCCGTGATGCGCAGCCCGGCATTGCCAAGCTCGACGTTGTTGCTCATCGTCTGGTTGGCGGTGCCCACGGCCAGTGCGCCGCCATTTGCCACGATCGACGCCGAGCCGAACACGGCGCCGTCTTGAAGGGTGGCCAGGCCCCCATTGAGTTCCACGTTGCCGCCATTGGGCAGAAACGCGCCGCTTAACGTCCAGCTGCCGCTATTGATGCGCAGCGTGTCGAAGTTGATGTAGGTGTCGCCGGATGCGGTGCCCACGCCGCCATTGCCGCTCTCGGTGCCGGCCGATGGCAAGACGTTTTGCAGCACCAGCGTGTCGCCCGCGCCCGTGCCGCCGTCGATCTTGCCGGGGGGCGCAAAGCTCAGGCCGGGGGTGTCGTCCACGGCCAAATCGGCGGTCGCGGCGTTCGGGCCACGCAGCACCAGCGATCCCGTTACCGCGGTGTAGGTGTTGTTGCCACCCTGACCCAGCGATACGCCGCCCACGATCGTTCCCGCGTTGTCGAACAGGTGTCCTTGGCCCGGTGTGCCGGAGGCCTGGAACCCGACGCGCCCGATGATGACGCCCGTGCTTTCGTTGACGAAGCGCACTTGACCACCCCCATACGCCGCGATTACCGGCAAGTTGGAGGTTTCCGTGATCTGGCCGCTTCTCGGAACGCTACGGATCATGCCGGCGTTGCTCAGTTGGCTTACCCCACCGGTTCCGTTTTGCACGGCCAGCGCCATGCCTTGCACGGTGGGAAACGGAACAGACGCGCTGACCACGCCGCCCAGTATCCCGGTCGCCAGGTTACTGACGCTGATCGCGTTGCCCCTGCCGCTGCTGTTGCCGATCACCAGGCCCGACGATGCTGTCGCGGCGGGGCCGAACAGATTGGCGTCGATCCGGCCTTTATTGCTCACCGTGATTTTGTCGCCGCTCAGCCGCATGGCCGTGCCGCCCAGGGCCGGGTCGACGCCTACGGTGGCGTTCTCCTCCACCCGCACATCCAGCACGTTCGAGGCGCTTGCATAACCCGGGTCGCTGGACAGATCCAGGCCTTCGCAAGTCACGATGATGAGGTCTTCAATGCACTCGGCCTGAACCGCCGTGCTGACGCTGGACAATCCAAGCGCCAGCGCAACGGCGGCGGCGGCCGCATAAGGCGGCGCGCTGGTCGCGATGCTGCGGGTCGCGGACGAGCTGCCACCGCGCGATTGCGAGGCCAGTTCCGATGCGGCCTGCCAGACGCGCAATTTGCGGTTCCATACCAATCGGTAGATGTGATTCAAAATGCGGTCCTCCGGGGCTCTTGGGGCGTGCATTCCGTCAAGCGCGACCGCCGCGTTCACGCGCGCAATCCCGTCGCACGGCCCCGGGCCATGCGTGGGTTTTTTGGAATGATCAGGGATGGGTAGGGAAATTTCGGGTCAATAAATACTCGATGTTCCAGCCCGCCAATCGGGGGAAAACAAAGGATTTTTGTGTGCATTTCTGCGGTGTCACACGTACACCCAAGCCCGGCGCGGCGCTGCGGCGCGCTTTACGACATTCACGCTTAACGTTTGGCTGTCGGCGTAGATAATGTTGCTTTCCCAACCTTGTCCCTGTGGGCCTGAACGCGTGGACCAGAACACCCCTGCCGACGTCCCCGTCCTGACCGTCTCCGCCGCGCTGAGCCAGGCCTATGCGCATTGGCAGGCGGGCCAGGCCATGCAAGCCGAACAGCTTTGCTTGCGGGTGCTGGGCACGGTGCCGGACCAGCCTGACGCGCGCCATCTGCTGGGGCTGATCGCGCATGCGTATGGGCGGGCGGACGTGGCGGTTGAGCACCTGCGCGCCGCATGCCGGTCCCCGCTGGCGCCGGCCGCCTACCACAGCAACCTGGCTGAAATATGCCGCCAGCAAGGCTTGCTGGACGAAGCCGAACACGCGGCGCGGCGCGCGGTGGCGCTGGAGCCGCACGGCGCCGAAGGGTGGAACAACCTGGGCATAGTCTTGCAAGAGCAGGGGCAGCTTGCCGCCAGCCTGGAATGCCTGCAACGGGTAGCCGCGTTGATGCCCGACAGCCCACAGGCGCACAACAATCTGGGCAACACGTACAAGCGCCTGGACGATAACGCGCAGGCGCTGAAGCACTACGCGCACGCGCTGGAACTGGACCCCGATTACGCGCAGGCGCTGGGGAACCTGGCGTTGGCCTTGCATGACCAGGCCCGCCACGACGAAGCGCTGGCCGCCATTCGCCGCGCCATCGAGATCGACCCGTTGACGCCGGAATGGCATCGGCATCTGGCGCGCATTGAAGCGGCGCGAGCCGAGCTTGCCGGCCGCTACGCCGAGGCCGAATCGTTGCTGCGACACGCGCTGGCGAACGATGCGGACAACATCGTGCTGCTGCGCCAGCTGGCGCAAGCCATTCGGCCGTTGGGCCACACCGACGAAGCCCGCGCGATACTTGAAAGCATCGTGCGCGCCACGCCCACGGATGCGGGCGCGCGCTTTGATCTGGCCGAGCTGCTGCTGTTGCAAGGGGACTATGACGCGGGCTGGCGCGAATACCGCTTCCGCTATCGCATGCCGCACACCGCGATGCGCAGCCGCCATGTGCAAAAGCCGCGCTGGGATGGGCAACCCCTTGCGGGCAAGACCTTGCTGATTCATGACGAGCAAGGCTACGGCGACACGTTCCAGTTCTTGCAACTGGTGGCGTGGGCGCGTCAGCGTAGCGGCGCGCGCATCATTCTGGAAATCAACGATGCCTGCCACAACCTGGCCGAACGCAGTGGCGGCTTCGACCAGATCATCCGCGCGGGCACGATACCGCCCGCGTTCGACCTGCATTGCGAGTTGATGAGCCTGCCGCTGGCGTTGGGGCTGCGTCTGGCGGACTTGCCGGCCAGCACGGCGTACCTGCGCGCCGACCCGTTGCGTGTGGATCGATGGCGCGCACGGTTGGCGGGCTTGCCACGGCCCTGGGTCGGGCTGGTGTGGGCGGGGCGGCCCAGCCATCCGAACGATGCGCAGCGCTCGTTGACACTGGCCGATCTGGCGCCGCTGGCGCAACCGGGTGTTAGCTTCATCAGCCTGCAAAAAGGCGAGGCAGCGGCGCAGGCCGACACGCCGCCCACCGGCATGGCGATGGTGTCGCCAAGCCAGGACATCAATGACTTCGACGACACCGCCGCCCTGATTACGCTGCTTGATGTGCTGGTCTCGGTGGACTCGTCGCCCGCGCACCTGGCCGGCGCATTGGGCTGCCCGGTGTGGACCCTGCTGCCGTACGTGCCGGACTGGCGCTGGTTGCAGGAACGCGCCGATACGCCGTGGTATCCGTCGATGCGGCTGTTTCGTCAGCCCGGCCCGGGCGCGTGGGGGCCGGTGCTGGACGAGGTGGCGACGGCGTTGCGCGCGCTGCGGCCTCAGGCCGGCTCGGGCGGGGCATAGACAGGCTTGGGCGGGCTGCCTACTTCAACGCCACGCTCATGCCGCCATCCGCCATGACCACCGCGCCGACGATGTAGCTGGCCTTGTCCGACGCCAGGAACGCGATGACCTCGGCGATTTCACTGGGATGCGCCGCGCGCTTGATGGGCGCGCTTTTGCCGTGTTCCGCCAGAAACGCCGGCCCGTCCTTGTGGATGTGGTTGGTGATGTTGGTGACCGCGTCACCGGAACCCACCGCGTTGACGCGGATGCCGTGGTCGATAGCTTCCAGCGACATCGCGCGGGTCAGTTGCGCCAACGCGCCCTTGGACGCGGCATAGGCCGCAATGGTCGGAAAGGCCTGGTAGCAGGCGTAGGACCCCACGTTGACAATGGCGCCCGACCCGTTCGGCATCATGGCGCGCAAGGCCTCGCGCGAGAACAGGAACGCGCCGGTGGCGTTCACTGCCTGGATGCCGTTCCAGTCGTCCAGGCTCATGTCGACGACGGGCTTGTTGATGATGATGCCCGCGTTGTTCACCAGGATGTCCAGCTTGCCGAAGTGTTCGACGGCGGCCGCCACGGCCTGCGACGCGCTGGCTTCCCGCGCCACGTCCGCCATCAGCGGGACGATGCCCGGGCGCGCCAGCGCCTGCACGTTGTGGCCACGGTCCACGGCGATGACGCTGGCGCCTTGGGCGTGCAGCAGTTCGGTCGTGGCCAGCCCGATGCCGCTGGCGGCGCCGGTCACGATGGCGACCTTGCCGGAAAAGGTTCTGGATTCCGTTGTGGTGCTATTCATGGGATTCACTCCTGGAAAGAAATTCAGTAGGGGCTGGCGGTGGGACGCAACACGATCTCGCTGACGTCCACATCGGCGGGCTGGGCAATGGCGTAGGCCACGGCGCGGGCGATGGCGTCGGGCGTCATCGCAATGCGACGGAACTCGTTCATGGCCTGGCGCGCGGTGTCGTCGGTGATGGTGTTCGCCAGTTCGGACTCGACCACGCCGGGGCAGATCACCGTTACGCGGATGCGGTCGGATTCCTGGCGCAGCCCGTCGGAAATGGCGCGCACCGCGTACTTCGTGGCGCAATAGACGGCGGCGGTGGGCGACACCGACAGCCCGCCGATAGACGAGATGTTGATGACCTGGCCATAGCCCTGCGCCTCCATCGTGGGCAGCACGGCCGCAATGCCGTGAAGCACGCCGCGGATGTTCACGTCGATCATGCGGTCCCATTCATCGACCTTCACGGCGCGCAGCGGCGACAGCGGCATGATTCCCGCGTTGTTGACGATGACGTCGATCTTGCCGAAGCGCTCCAGCGCGAAGCGGGCGAAGGCGTTGACGCTGTCGGCCGAGGTCACATCAAGCGACTGGTAGCTGACGTTGTTGCCGCCGGCGTCCAGCGTGGCGGCCAGCGCGGCCAGGCGGTCGGTGCGGCGTGCGCCGATAAGCAGGCGGTGGCCTTGCGCGGCCAGCATGCGCACGGTGGCTTCGCCAATGCCGCTGCTGGCGCCGGTGATCAAGACGACTTTCGATTGCGGGGAGTCCATGGGCTTATCTCCGGGGGGTGAACAAGAGGCGTTGAACAAGGGGCGTTGAACCGACGAAACGCGTTGATGAAATCTTAGGTTTTGGGGGGCGGGCGGCGAATACCTGTAACGATGCCGGTATTGCCTATTCCTATCGAACAGGGGGTGAACGGAGGTGGGTGCGGTTGTAGAATCCGTGCACGTGAACCCCCGGCAAAGGACGGCACCGTGGATATCGATCGGAAACTGGCTTCGCAAAAAATGGCCGGCCTGCTTGAGCGGCTGGCGCCCAACGAGGGCTATACGCAGTCGGCGCTGGAAGGCGTGCGCTTCATGCGGTCGAACCGGCCGCTGGGCCGCACGCCCGTGCTGTACGAGCCCGGCATCGTGATCGTGTGCCAGGGGCGCAAGGTGGGTTTTCTGGGGGACGAGGTCTATGTGTACGACGCGCAGCACTATCTGGTGCTGTCCGTACCCTTGCCTTTTTCAACTGAAACCGAAGCCAGCGAAGCCGAGCCGATGCTGGCGGTTTCGCTGCGGCTGGACCTGACCGAGCTGACCGAACTGATCCTGGCGATGGACGACACGCCGCCCTCGCAAGCCGCGCCGCTGGGCATTGTTTCCACGCCGCTGGATGCTTACCTGGCCGACGCCACGTTGCGTCTGTTGCGCGCGCTGTGTACTCCCGTGGAAGCGCGCGTGCTGGGCCCGGCGCTGCGGCGCGAGATTCTATTTCGGGTATTGAGCGGCACGCAGGGCGAGGCCATGAAGGCGGCGCTGGTGCACCAAGGCCGCTTTGGTCGGGTGGCGCGGGCGCTGCGCAAGATCCACGTCGACTTTGCGCAGCCGCTGGACGTGGGCAGCCTGGCGCAGGAAGCGGGCATGAGCATTCCCGCCTTTCATGCCAACTTCCGTAGCGTGACGCAGACGTCGCCCATTCAATACATCAAGTCGACACGCCTGCATCAGGCGCGGCTGATGATGATCCGCGACGGGCTGACGGCCGCCTCGGCATCGGCCCGCGTCGGCTACGAAAGCCCGTCGCAGTTTTCCCGCGAGTTCAAACGGTTTTTCGGCCGCACGCCGGTGGACGAGGCAAGAGACATGCGCGCGTCGTTCGCGCTGTCTCCTGCCGCGTCGCTAAGCGACTATTCCGGCGCGCACTGACCAGCCGCCGTCAATTGCCCGACGGCATGGGCAGCTTGAAGCCGTCCTTGGCCAGGCTTTCACGAATGTATTGCAGGCGCTCGTACTGCGACAGCGTGACGGGGCCGGTATAGGCATCGCCTTGCGCCTTTCTGGGCGGGTACTTCACGTAGGTCTTCATCAGGTCCGCCGCCGCCGCGTTCATGGTGGGCAGCGTCCACGTTCTTTCCGTGACGTTGCTCATGAAAATGTCGTAGCGTTCCTGCGGGTCGGCCCACAGGTCGAACACCTGGGGCACCCCGGCGACATAGGACTCCGGACCCTTCCAGCCCAGGTTGGTATCCACCGCCAGCCCGCCTGTCTTGACGCCGTCGTCGCCCCGCAGGTTGAACACGGCCTTGTAGTTGCCAACCCGAATCGCGCCGGGCGACAGTTCGTTTTCCGTGAAATAGAACCACGACTTGCGTTCCGACTTGCCCGTGCCGAACAGTACCGGCGACATGTCATAGCTGTCGAAGATGATCGGCTTGTCGGCACGGTCGTTGACGGGCAGCTTGACGCCGGCGACCGAGGCAAAGGTGGCCATCAAATCCAGCCCGCCCAGGATGCTGTGGTCTTTGGTGGCGGGTGCAATCTTGCCCGGCATCCACGCAATGGCGGGTACGCGGTTGCCGCCTTCGCGCACGGTGCCCTTGGTGCCCCGGAACGGGGTGTAGCCCGCGTCGGGGTAAACGTCTTGCCAGGCGCCGTTGTCGGTGGTGTAGAAGACCAGCGTGTTCTTGTCCAGGCCCAGCTCTCGGACCTTGTCCATGATGCGTCCGATGCGGGCGTCCAGTTCGACGACGGAATCGGCGTACTTGCTTTTCGATAGGGATTTGCCGACGTAGTCCGGGTCGGGCATGTTGGGTTGGTGCACCTTCATGAAGTTGATGTTCATGAAGAAGGGCGTTTCGCTTTTTGCATTGCGCTCCAGGTAGTCCACCGAGGCTTTTTCAACGTAGCGGTCAAAGAACGGAATGCCGACCACGCCTTCCTTGCCATTGACCTCGGGGGTGTCGACGTACTGCCCGTTGATCTTGAATTCCTCGCGCGCCGTTTCGCCGGCATTGCCCGAGAGCGCACCGCGCGTGACCTTCTGGAACATGGCGCGCAGTTCGGGGTCCATGTCGGGGAACCAGGTGGGATCGGCGTATGTGTAGGCGTTCAGGTGATACAGGCCGGCGTACTTCATTTCGTCATAGCCTTGCGCGTTCGGCAGGGAATAATCCGCTTCGCCCAAGTGCCATTTGCCGCTGAAGAACGTTTTGTATCCGCCCGTCTTCAGCACGGACGCCAGCGTCCATTCTTCCTTGGGCAAGCCGCCGCCCTGGCCCTGGAACGCAACGGTGGTCATGCCGCTGCGGTTGGGGATGCGGCCGGTCTGCATGGCCGCGCGCCCGGGGGTGCAGCTGGGCTGCGCGTAGAACGAAAAGAACGTCATGCCTTCGTTGGAGAGCCGGTCGATGTTGGGCGTGGGCATGCCGCGCCCCACACCGCCGCCGTAGGGCCCCAGGTCGCCGTAGCCCGTGTCGTCGGACACGATAAGAATGATGTTGGGTTTGCGGGCTTCTTGCGCCACGGCGGGCGCGCTGATCGCCGCTGTCGCCATCAATAGGGCGGCAAGGCCGGTTGAGAAACTTTGCTGTGTCGCCATGTTCAACACTCCATCAATAGATCGTTGAATCGACCGTGGGGGCGTGAATGACCTCGCGGTCGGGGGTGGCCTACATGAAGCTAAAGCATGTCAACGACGGCAGCGTCCGGGCTTGCGCCATTGAGCAAACGATCATTCCACCGTCCGTCAAATGGCGTCAATGGAAAAAGTGTCAGCGAAAATGTGGGCCTCAGGGGGGATGCCGGCGGCAGGGGCGGGGCAGCGCAAAAACTTCAAGGACGGTTACAGGCGCACCAGTGCGGATACACGATAGATTCCCGTTTTTCCGACGGCGGGAGTAAAACGGCGGTGTTACCGACCAGCCTGGAGCCTTCCATGCGCACCACCGTTCGCTTGTTGACCATTGCCTGTAGCCTCGCCCTGGGGGCGCATGCGTTCGCGGCCCCTCCGGAAGGCAAGGGCAAGCCCGACAAATCGGATCAAGGCCAGGGGCAGGGACAAGGGCAGGGCAAGAATAAAGGCCAGGGCCAAGGCGATTCCGGTGACAAGAATGGCAAGTCGAATTCCGGCAATGGCAATGGCAATGGCAATGGCAACGGCAAGGGCAAGGGCAAGGGCAACGGCGGCGATGACTCGCTGCGGCAGGCCGGCATTTCGGTGACCACCGCGCGCGGCTACGCCACCGAATATCACGTCACCGGCTATGCGCCGCTGCCGCCGGGCATTCGTAAGAACCTGGCTCGCGGCAAGCCGCTGCCGCCCGGGATCGCCAAGAAGATGGTGCCCGGCCCCATGCTGGCCAGGCTGCCCGTATATCCCGGCTATGAATGGCGCGTGGCGGGATCGGACCTGGTGCTGGTGGCGATTGCCACCGCCGTGGTCGCGGACATTCTGGTCAATGTGTTTGACTGACCGGGCGGCATGACGCTTGCTGGTGCATCGGGCTCCGATGCACCCGTTTTGCGATTTATCCGTGCCAACTCAATCCCGACCCCAATCCAAAGCCCAATCCCAGTCCCAATCCCAACCCCTGCGGCCCACCCTGGCCTTGCGGCTGCGCAACACCACGGCTTTTTGCCGGGCCCGGATGGCGGAGGACGCCTTCCGCCTGCCAGTGCAAACGGTGGCCGCCGTGCTGCTTGCGTTTGTCTGGATGCGATGGCGCCAGATGCCCGAGATTTCATGGGGCGCATTTTCCGCCCTGTTCGTCGTGCGCGCCAGCGTGGAGGGCACGGTGGGCGAAGCGTCGGCCCGCGTGCTGGGCGCCCTGATCGGCGTGGTGCTGGGGGTGTCGATGGTGCTGGCGGCGGACGCGGCGGGCGCCAGCCCGGTGTGGGCCATCGTGGTGGGGGTCGCTTGCGCGGCGTATCTGTCGATGCGCTGGCCCATGCTGAGCTACAGCCTGGTCACCGTCACGATCCTGACCGTCACGCCCGACGGCGACATCCTGGGCGGCGCGCTGGACAAGACACTGGCCATTGCGGTGGGCTCGGCCTCGGGCATTCTGGCCGCGCTGGCCGTGTTGCCCTTGTCGGCACGGTACAGCGCGCGCTGGAACCTGGCCGCGTCCATTGACGCCTATGGCGACATGCTGGTCGATTGGGCGGCGGCGTTCAACGAAGCGCGGCAGCGCCCACGCCTGCATGACCGGCCCATCATGGAACGGGCGCGTTGGCGCGCGCGCGACATGGTGACCCAGGCCGGCGCGTTTCCGCTGGACAAGCTCAGTTCACACCTGTCCGTCTATCAATTGAATGAACGCATTGAAGGCTTGTGGCGCACCGCCCCGATCATGGAGCGGGCGGGAAGCTTCGTGTTGTCCGAACGGACTTGCCACGCCCTGGGGCCGCCGCTGCACGACGTGGCCGCCGCGCTCAAAGAACAGATCGGCTGCCTGACGGAAGCGCTGCGCGAGAGAGCCTACACGCAACCGTGCCACGTCCCCGCGTCGGCCTTGTCGGCGCTGGATGAAGCCATCGAAGAGGCGTTGCGGTGGCCCGATTGCGACGCCGCCGAGAAGCAGGCGATCGGCGTCATCCGGTGGATCTGGCAGGAAGTGGCCCGGGAAGTGGAGGACCTGGCCGGCTATCTGCTGGAAGGACGTCCTGAGGCAGGAGGCCATGACGCGGGAGGCCCCGACGGGCCTACTGCGTGACGGTCTTGGCGGGCGGCGCGGCGGGCGCGCCGCTGGCCGCCGTGGTGGTCGTGGGGGACGTGGGCGTGGCGGTGCGCGAGGCCTGCGTCGGCATGCGTTCCACCGTCAGCGCGGCGGGATCGCTGGGCGACGGGCGCACCACCACCGTGTTGGTCGCGGCGGGCGTGCCCAGGTTGGGCAGGTCGGCCGGACGCGCGGTGGCCATGGTGGCAAAGGGGCCACCGCCATTGCCCGGCACGCCGTCCAGCGTCAGCCGGTCCGCCCACACGCCGTCGCGGCGCGACAGCACCTGATAGCGTTGCGGGCCGCCGGCACTGCGGGCCACGATGTACACGGCGCCGTCGATGACATTGAGCGCGGGCGGCGAGGCGGCGTCGGCGTCCAGGCGCGTGGGCTTGCCGTGTTCCACCAGCCACAGCGGCCCGCCGGAACGTTCCAGCAGCGCCAGGATGACGTTGCCCTTGGCATCGGCGTGCAGGGCCGGGCGGCCGATGAAGGGCACGCCCAGATCGGCGGGCGCGCTCCAATCCATATCCATGTCGGTGGTGTCGCCGGCTTCGATCAGCTTGGTCAGGTGGTTGTTGCCACGCTGGCGGAAATACAGCTCGACGCGGTCTTCGTGGTTGCGGATTGCGGCCAGGCCACCGGCCGCCACGGGCGCGGGCACGTGGCGCCATGCCTGCCATTCGGGGCGCTTGCCTTTGTCGGCGGGCAGCTGGCGGGTGTAGAAAAGTTTGCCTTCGGACGTATTGGCGAAGATCACGTAGCGGCCATCGGCCCCGCGCGCGGCGGCTGGCGCGCCAGTGGCGCCGTCCAGGGCGGGCAGGTCTTGCCAGGGGCTCCAGCTGCCGTCGATGCCCGACGGTGCAATCCAGTGCAGCAGGCCGTCATAGCCCAGGGCCACGGCAGCGGCTTCGCCACGCGGAGCCACGGCGGGAATCTGCGTCACGCGCAGGCCGCCCAGCGCTTGCCAGCCTTGCCACGTGCCGTCGTGGCGTTGCTTGTTGGCCCACACGCCGCCCAGCGGATCGCGCGCCATCAGGCCGGCCGTGCCGTCGGCATGCGTAAACGATACCAACGGGCCGGTGGTGCGGCCGCCCAGGCTTTGCCAGCGGCGCTGGCCCGAATCCCAGCGGTTGACGGCGGCGTTGGTTTCGCCCGCCGCAAAGACCACCAGGCCGCCGCGCCCGTCCGGATACAGCTGTGGCGCGATGTCCTGGCGCGATACGTAATAGGCGCGCTGCACCCAGGCGGCGGCGGGGCCGGCCGGTTCCTTGCAGCCGCTGGGGCCGGCGCAGTAGTGGTAGTCGTTCCAGGCGTAGTGCTGGAAGATCACCGACTTGCTGGCGATTTCGGATTCGGTCAGGTTGGTGGCGCGTTCCTGGCTGGGGTAGTCGATGTAGCCGGTTTCGGCGTAGTTGCCGGGCACGCGCAACATGGCTTCGCGCGCCAGCCGCGCGCTGGCGATGTGGTCGGGGTGGCCATGGCCGGCGCAGCGCCAGCACAGCTGCGTGTACGGCACGGTGATGGTGTCGTCCAGGTGGCGCACGGTGGTCGGGCCGTATTGGCGGATGAGTTCAGCCAACGTGTCGATCAGCTGTTCGCGCGTGTACGTTTCGGGATAGGGGCCCAGCGTGTCGACGCTTTGGCCCGGTTCGGATTCCGTGCGGCTAAGCGGGGTCAGGCTGCCCCAGCCCTTGCCCAGCCACGGGTCCTTCAGGCGCATGTGCCACAGCTGCACGCGCGGATTGTCCTGCAAGGTAAAGCGCGCGATCTGGCGGCTTGCCGCGATGCCGGTATCGGCTTTCCAGACGTCCGGTTTGTGCGCCATGTAGGCGTAGGCGGCGCGCACGCCGCGCTCGCGGCCCAGCATGTAGGTATCGCCTTCGCCCGCGTCGCTGGCGGTCAGGTAGACCACGCGCACGCAGCCGCCCGCTTCAACGTTGGAGGCAATGTCCGGGTTCATGAACAGCAGGTCGTCGTCCAGATGCGCGACGAACGCCAGGTCCTTGATGCCGTGACACTCTGCCAGCGTGGGCGGAGCGGCCAATGCGGGAAGGCAAGTGAGGGTGGCGGCCAAAGCGGCGGCCGTGCAGCAAAGCGCCCGGCGTAGCGGGCGCAGCATGTCCATCAAGGCGGGCATAGAAGGGCGCGGCCAAGGGGCCGCGCGGCAAGAAGCTTAGGTTGGAAGAAAGACTGCAAAAACAGCTCGGAAAAGTATACCGGCGCGCGTGCAGGCGTCCATGCCTCTGGCCGTACAGAGTGTTGGATAGGGTGTCAGACTGCAATTTACCGCCGGGCTGGATGGAGAACCGTCACCTAATTACGCTGCCACTGTCCCCATTCAGGATCCAGTCGGGCAGGCGCGCCGTGCACCCACACCTGCTCGTCGTACAGGCCCGCTGCCGCCTGCGGGGCGACGTCGAACGCGATGCCCAGCGCGCTTGCTACGCAGGGCGCTTCGATGGGCAATTCCCAGGTAAGGAACCACTGCGACAGGTCGGCATCGGCGGGAAAGTCCCGGGCGTCAAAGCGATGGCCGCCGCGCGGCACAACGGCATGTGGCTGGCAGGTGTCGAAGACGATGGCGGTGCCGCGTGTCAGGGGGATGCGCTGGCCGGAATGCGGGAAATGCACGTCCAGCCCCCTGTCTTCGCTTACGAAAAGGTTGCAAAAGGCCGCGCCGGCATATTGCCCGCCGTCATGGTGGTAGCGGGCGCCCCGGCAGGCCATCAGCGCCATGTCACTGTCGGCCAGCACGTTGTCCAGGCCTGCGTCGCGCGTCCAGGCGTGCATGGCCTGCACGCAGCGCTTGTAGTCGGGCCAGCGGCGTTGCGCGCGGGCCAGCGGCAGGGGTTCCACATCGCCGGGCTCCAGCATCAGGCGTGTGGTGATTTCGCGTTGCCAGTCGGCGACGACGTGTGGGGCGGGGGCGGGAATGTCCAGGGTGGCGCGCAGCACCGTCGGGCTGACGCTGCGGCTGCGGATGGCGTCGCCGCTGAAATAAAAGGCGGTCAGCAGATCGGTCATATCGTTCAGCCCCCGCGATGCTCGTACGCGGCCTGCGTGGCCTCGCCATCCACCGTGGCGGCGCGCGCGCGTTCCATCAGGTGCTGCTTCAGCCGCGCCAGCGCGTCCGGCGTCCAGCCCGTCGCGCCCGTCACCGCCAGCCACGCATCCACGTAGTGCTGCGGCGCGTAGACGTGGCCGTAACCGATGGGCGTCTCGGTGCTGACCGACATATCCAGCGCCAGCTGCAACATCGTCACCACCGGCACCCAGCGCAGCTGCGGCGATACGTCGGGGCCGTAGGGGGGCTCCATCCATGCGGGGCGGCGGTATAGGTCGCGAAAGTCGAAAAACGTGATGGCGTCGCTGGCGTACTGCAAGAACACAATGCGCATCGGGCCCCATGGCGCATCGGCGGGCACGGGCGAACCGTGCTGGTTCATGAAGCGCACGAAAGCGCCGTCGCGCAATTGCGGCAACCACGCGGGCGAACCGGGGTTGCGCGCGTCTGTAATGGCGCGCCACACCCGGCTTTCAAACGGTGGACCGCTCCAGAGGGCGCCCTGGATCGGGTCGCCGATCATCTCGAACAGTTCGGCCGACCGCGCGGAATTCAGCGCGCCCAGGCTTAAACCGTGCAGATAGAGCTTGGGGCGCTTGTCTTTCGGCAGCGTGGTCCAGTAGCCGTAGACCTCGGCGAACAGCGCGCGCGCCGCCTCTGATCCGTACTCGGGCTGGGCCAGCAAGGATAGTGGGCTGGACAGGTAGGAATACTGCAATGCCACGCTGGCCACGTCGCCATGCAGCAGGTATTCCAGCGCGTCCATCGCGGCCGGGTCGATCCACCCCGTGCCGGTGGGCGTCACCACCACCAGCGCCGACCGTTCAAACGCGCCCACGCGTTTCATCTCGGCCAGCGCCAGCTTGGCGCGGGCGGCCGGCGTGTCGGCGCCGGGCAGGCCGACGTAGACGCGGATCGGTTCCAGCGCGTCATGCCCGGTCTGCGCCCGGATGTCCTGGGCGCTGGCGCCGGATGCAATGAATTCGCGGCCGGCGCGGCCGAGTTGTTGCCAGGCGATCAGGGAATCGGGGCTGCCCGTTTTGCCGGGGGCGGTGGGACGCGGGCGCTCGGGTTCAAGCAGCGCATCGTATTCGCGGAACGAGGCGTCCAGCACATGCAGCGCCGCCCGAAAGAACACGTTGTTGGCCAGCGACCAGAAGATCAGGATGGCGATTGCGGCGCCCGTCACGTTGGCCACACGGCGTGGCACGACGCGGCGCACCCGCGCGGCCACCCACCGCGTCACCAGCTTGAACAAGCGGCCCAGCGCCAACAGCACGGCGAAGGTGGCCAACGCGGTAAGGCTGACCTTGAAGGGATGCGCGCTGGGCACGGGCGGCATTTCCATCAGCGCGCGGATCGTGTTCTGCCAGTCGGCCGCGCGCCACAGAAAGGCCAGCAGCACCGCCGCGCACACCAGCGTGATCGTGCCGTTGACGATGCGCGCCGCGCGCCCACGGGGCTCGGGCAGTTCCAGGTAAGCCCACAGCCAATGCCACAACACGCCCAGCCCATAGCCGGCGGCCAGGCAGGTGCCGCCCAGCACGCCCTGGGTCAGGTAGGTGCGCGGCACCAGCGTGGGCGTCAGCGACGCGGCGAAGAACAGCGTGCCCAGCAGCAGACCCAGGCCCGACAGCGATTCCAGATGCGACTGGAAAAAAGCCTGTAGGCGGCGGTGCGGGCCTTGCGGCATGGTGGGGTCTCCGTGGGGGCGGCCCCTTAGAGGGGCGGCCCTTATTATGCAAGCGGAACCGGGGCCGGGGCCACGCCCGGCGCGGTGCGACGAAAATTGTTTTTCATCTGACGGACGGCAGCGCCCACGGCCATGCCGGATCGGTTTAAAACCAATACAGTGTTCCACGGGCCGGCGGCGTCATGGCCGCAAGCGCCTTCGGAATGGACCCCAAGACGAATCAATAACACTGGAGACGGGATGGACACGGTAAGCAAACAGGGCGCCGGCGTGCGCGAACAAGTCAGCGCAACGGAATGGCAGGTCCGCACAGACCTCGCGGCCCTGTATCGGCTGGTGGCGCTATTTGGCTGGGACGATCTGATCTTCACGCACATCACCGCCAAGGTGCCTGGCACCGAGCACTTCCTGATCAATCCCTACGGCATGATGTTCGACGAGATCACGGCGTCCAGCCTGGTCAAGATCGACCTGCACGGCAACAAGGTGATGGATTCGGAATACGACATCAACCCGGCCGGCTTCACCATCCACAGCTGTATCCATGCGGCCCGCAAGGACGCGATGTGCGTGCTGCACACGCACTCCATCAACGGCGTGGCCGTGTCGGCGCAAAAAGACGGCCTGCTGCCCTTGTCGCAATTTGCCTTCATCGCGCTGCGCTCGCTGAGCTATCACGACTACGAAGGTCTGGCGCTGAACCCCGAAGAACAACCGCGCCTGGTGCGCGACCTGGGCAGCAACAATTACCTGATCCTGCGCAACCACGGCTTGCTGACGGTGGGCCAGACCATGGCCGAGGCGTTCCAGGCCATGCACCGCCTGGAAGCCGCCTGCATGGCGCAGGTGCGGGCGCAGGCCGGCGGCGGCGAATTGATCTTCATCCCGCCCGAGGTCCTGGCGCGCGCCGCCGTTGAATCGCCCGCCGACCGCGCCTACAAGGCCTCGTTGGCCTGGCCGGGCTTGTTGCGTCGGCTGGATCGACGCAACCCCGGCTACGCGGAATAGGTCTGTCTGGTTTGTCCGCCGTGCCCGGGCCCGCCCGCGCACGGCCCCTTCACCATAAGGAGCCTTGATGAAGCTGACTTCGATGAAGCGCATCCCGACCCTGATGCTGGGCGCCGCCGTGCTGGCCTTGTCCGCCCAGGCCGTCGCCGAGCCGGTCACCTACGACATTGACCCCTCGCACACCTATCCCAGCTTTGAGGCCGACCACTTCGGCGGCCTGTCCACGTGGCGCGGCAAATTCAACAAGTCCCAAGGCGTGGTGGTGCTGGACCGCCAGGCCCGCACCGGCACCGTCGAGGTCACCGTCGACATCAACTCGGTGGACTTCGGCCACGACGAGATGAACAAGCACGCGCTGGCGCCCGACATCTTCGACGCCGCCCGCTACCCCACCGCCACCTTCAAGGGCAAATTCACCAAGTTCGACGGCGACCGCCCCGAAGAGGCCACCGGCGACCTGACGCTGCGCGGCGTGACCCGCCGCGTCAAGCTGGACATCGACGACTTCAAGTGCATCCAGCACCCCATGGAAAAGCGCGAGGTCTGCGGCGCGGACGCCTCCACCGAATTCAGCCGCAAGGATTTCGGCCTGGACTTCGGCCTGGACATGGGCTTCAAGCCCGAAGTCGAACTGAAGATCCAGGTCGAGGCGGGGCGTCGGGGGTAGGGGCCGATCCTGGCGCGTCATATCGCGGATATGTAAGTCATAGCCGACATTTTTGCCAAATTTTCAGAAAAAGTCGGCTTTGGCTTACATTTTTGGGCCGGATCGGTGCACGCGCAGTGGCGCCAGTGTCGAGCTTTTTGACCACCTGGTCAGCGCCTACCTGACCTCGGGCATTTCAGGCTTTCAACCCAAGGTGTTGATGCCGGATGTGGTGACGACCAGCGTGTACGAGATCGATGACCCGCAATCCGGCCGCAAGCTGTCTGACCGGACGCTGGCGCTCAAGCTGAACAAAAGCCGCGAGTATCCCAGCAGGAAAACGCTGCTTCAGTTTGGCCGCACGGTGTGTGGCGTTGCCAGGCCGGAAACGGTTATCGACCGGATTGCCACGGCGATGCACGAGGTGCTGGAAGATGAAAAGCACCGCGTCGACGCCGATTTCCTGGCCAGGATGCGGGCCGAATGGCAGCAGGGCAGCGATTCCGTGCAAGCGCCTGTCTACTTCCAGGGCAAGCCCGGCGCGTGACGTCCCAGCCGGCCTACTCCGCCACTTCCGGCTCGACCAGCCGGGCCAGTTGCAGCAGGGATTCCTGCCAGCCCAGGTAGCACATTTCGGTGGGGATGGCGGCCGGGATGCCGCTTTGCTCGATGGTGATTTCCGTGCCGCACGACACCTTGCGCAGCTGGATGGTCGTCATCATTTCGCCGGGCATGCCGGGGTCGTCGAAGCGGTCGGAATAGCGCAGCCTTTCGCCGGGGACCAGTTCCAGGTATTCGCCGCCGAACGCATGGATCTGGTTCGATCCAAAATTGCGGAACGACATCTTGTAGGTGCCGCCTACCTTTGCGTCCAGTTGGTGGACCTGGCAGGTAAAGCCGTACGGGGGCAGCCATTTGGCGACGGCGTCGGCCTCCAGGAAGGCGCGGTAGATGCGGTCGGGGGTGGCGCGCAGGACGCGGTGGAAATTCACGGTGCCGGTAGTCATGGTGGATCGCCTTGAGAAGAGTGGGTCGTACTGATACGACGAACCGGCCGCGCCAACATCGACAGGGATCTTCCTAGGAAAAACCCTGAGAACGCAACCGGTCCACATACGCCGACAAGGCTTGCGCGTGGCGCTCGTCCGCGCGCAGGCCGACGTGGCCGTCCGCCCGCACCACCAGCAGCACGATCTTGTTCACGCCCAGCTGGCGGGCGGTGTCGGGCGACAGGTAGGCGTCCACATTGGACACCTCGGCGTTGGCCGTCAGTGCAACAACCACTTCAATGATGGGGCCGTCCGACAGCGCCGCCGTGTCGCGGTGGACCTGCGCCAGCTCGTCTTGCGGCGTGGCGCTGCCCCCGATCAACAGCGCGGTGTGGCCCAGCCGCTTGGTGTAGTCGTGCAGCTTGCCCGCGCCGCCTGACGCGAATTCGACGGGCAGGTGGTCGGGCAGGCGTTGCCCGGGCGACACGCTGGGTTGCGCATCGCCCATGACGATGGGCGAGCCGGCGTAATCGATGTCCAGCTCTGCCTCGGCCACGGCTTCGTGATGGCGCGTGGCGGGGTCGGAGAACGCGGCGCGGATCGCGGCGTCGCGCTCGCGGCGGGCCTCGGGATCCATGACCATTTGGGCATTTTCGGCGGCGTCGCCCGACGCCATGACCTGGTCCGCCACCGGCCGGCGCTCGGCGTGGTAGCTGTCCAGCAAGGCGTCCGAGCAATGCCCCTGGCAAACCAGCGCCAGCTTCCAGCCCAGGTTGTAGGCGTCCTGCATGCCGCTGTTCATGCCATGGCCCTGCGCGGGGCTGCACGTGTGCGCCGCGTCGCCGGCCAGCAGCGTGCGGCCCAGGCGAAAGCGCTGCGCGACCTTCGTGTGGCAATCAAAGCGGGTCGGGTGCGACACGCCTTCGAAGCGCGCGTCGGGCAGGTAACGGCGCAAGGTCTCCAGAGCGTCGTTCACCAGGTCCGACTGCGGCGAACCGGGCCGCAGATAGACGCGCCACCGACGCTCGGGCAGCGCGGTCAGGATCACGGGCGTCGGATCCAGGTAGGCGTAGTTGGCCTCGAACGAATCGGGCCATCCGGTGATGGCGGCGTCGAATACCGCCCAGGGCTGGTGGATGTCGTGCCCCTCCTGGCCGATACCCATCAGCGTGCGCACGGTGCTGTGGTGGCCGTCGCAGCCGACGACCCATTGGGTAAACACCTTGGACCGGACGCCGCCTTGCTCAAGGGTTGCCAGCACGCCGTCGGGGCGCTCTTGCAGCCCGACCAGCTTGGTGGCGCGAGTGACGCTGCCGCCCAGGGCTTGCAGATGGTCGGTCAGGATGGCTTCGGTGACTTCTTCCGAAATACCGATATTGAAGGGGTAGCGGCTGCCGCACAGCGCCAGATCGATGTCGCCCAGCACGTTGCCGGCGGCGTGGATGCGCGCGCGGCGCTGCTTGACGCCGGCATCCAGCAACGGCGCGGCGATGCCCAGGGCGTCCAGGATTTCGATGGTGCGAGGGTGGACCACGGTGGCGCGGTCCCAGTCCAGCGGCCGTTCGTGCGCGTCGATCAGCAGGCAATCGACGCCGCGTCGAAAAAGCTCCGAGGCGGTGAGCAGGCCGGCGGGGCCGGCGCCCACGATCAGAACGGTCGTCGCGATCATCAAGCTTTCTCCAGTCGGCCCGTGCCGCCCATGCGTGGGCGTCTGGCGAAATTAGAGCAAGCCGAGGGAAAGCGTCAATGAAAGCGGCCCTTGCCTGATGGGCGAGGGCCGGCTTACCGGTGCGTCGGTATCAGTACGCGCCCATGTAGTCGCGCTTGCCGACTTCGATGCCGTTGTGGCGCAGCAGGGCGTAGGCCGTGGTGACGTGGAAGAAGAACTGCGGCAGGCCGTAGTGCAGCAGGTAGGCGCTGCCCGACAGCTTCTTTTCCTTGGGCGTGCCCGGACGCAGCACGATTTCCAGCGTGGCGGCTTTCTCGAACTGTTCCGGCGTGAACGCGCCGACGTGCGCCAGCGTCTTGTTGATCAACGCTTGCAGCTCGGCAAAGGTGGCTTCGCCTTCGGGCCAGGATGGCACCTCGGCGCCGGCCAGGCGCGAGGCGATGCCCTTGGCGAAGTCGCAGGCGATCTGCACCTGGCGCGACAGCGGGAACATGTCCGGGTACAGGCGGGCGCCCAGGTAGGCGGACGCGTCGATGTTCTTGGCCGTGGCGTGCGCTTCGGCTTTCTTCAGCACGTCCGACAGGGCGGACAGCATCTGCTTGATGACGGGAACGGAGGCGTCGTACAGGGGTTGGGTCATGGGGGCTCGCTTGAATAAGGGTAGGCGGGCGCGGGAAATTCCCTGCGCGGCTGCGGCAAGACTACCAGCAATTGATGGCGTTCGTTCCGGCTGGTATTTTGTACTTTTAATGTATCCAGGATTCACTAAACCTGGGGTTTATACGGGGTATATCTGCCGTTTTTCCTTGCGCTATAACCCGGTATGTATTTTTTGTGTATTTTTTTACGGTTCGGGTGCAAATGAAAATCGCATTGTTGGGTTGTGGGGAAGTGGGCCATTGCTACGCCGAGGCGTGGCGGGCGGGCGGACACCAGATCGTGGGGATCTGTGAGCTAAGGCAAGACGCAGAAATGCAGCAGCGCGCCCAGGCGCATGGCGCCCCGTTGCATGCCACCCCCGGCGCGTGGCTGCAAGAGGCCGACATCGTCGCCTCGGCCGTGTTCGGCCATGCCGCGCTGGCTGTCGCCACGGCGGCTTTGCCGCACTTGCGCCAGGACGCGGCGTATGCCGACTTCACCACCGCCAGCTCGGGCGACATGCGCGCCGCGTCCCAGGTGGCGGCGCAGCACGGCGTGCCGTTCACCGACGTGGCCATCATGGGCGCCATCGCGTTGTTGGGCGCGCGCACGCCGCTGCTGTGCGCCGGCACGGGCGCTGAAAAAGTGGCGGCCTTTACCGCCGATTGCGGCGCGCCCGCACAAGCCATCGATGGCCAGGCCGGCGATGCCGTGCGCTTGAAACTGCTGCGCAGCATCCTGACCAAGGGCATGGAAAGCCTGGCCGTGGAATGCCTGGTCGCCGCCGAAAGCATGGGCCTGCGCGCCTCGTTGTACGACGTGCTGTCGGACATGGACCGCACGCCGCTCACCACGTTCGTCGATTCGTTCGTGCGTTCGCACGTGTTGCACGCGCCGCGCCGCCTGGCCGAAGTGCGCGAGGCCCGCGAACAACTCGTCGAAGCCGGCTTGCAACCGCTGGTGCTGGACGGCGTGGAGCGCCTGTTCGCGCGCACGGCCAAGGGGATTGAAGCGGCGCGCGAGGCAGGCTCGTTCAACGTGCCCGATTCGGTCGACGCGCGGCTGGCCTGGCTGACGCCGCTGGCCCGGCAATCCTGATTTCTGACAAAGCGGCCCCGCAGAGGGCCGCTGGCATCAACAAAACCTGGAGAGGAAGACAATGACGTCCCTGAAGACTTTGCTGGCGGCCACGCTGCTTATCTCGTCGGCCGCCGCCGGCGCCGCCGACATGGGCACGGCCCCGATCACGCTGATTTCGCCCTTTCCGCCGGGTGGCGGCACCGACACACTGACCCGCATGATCGGGTCGGCCATCGCCCAGGACACCGGCTGGAACATCGTTGTGGAAAACAAGCCGGGCGCCGGCGGCAACCTGGCGCTGGACGCCACGGCGCGTGCCAAGCCCGACGGCCATACGTTGGTCATGGCGCAGACGGACAACATCGTGCTCAACCCGTGGCTGTACAACAAGCTTAGCTACGACACGTTCAAGGACTTCAAGCCGGTCGGCCTGGTGGCCTCGTCGCCCAGCGTGTTCGTGGTGGTGCCCGAGTCGCCCTACAAAACGCTGGACGATGTGGTGAAAGCCGCCAAGGCGCGGCCCGGCCAAATCTCGCTGGGCATACCCGGCATCGGCGGCAGCGGCGACTTGATCGGCCACCTGTGGCGCAAGGCCGCGGGCATGGAGCTGATGCACGTGCCGTATCGCGGCTGGTCGCAGGCGTTTCCGGATCTGGCCAGCGGCCGCATCGACCTCTACACCGGGTCGGTGGCTTCGTTGTTGCCGCAGATCCGGGGCGGCAAGGTGCGCGCGCTGGCGGTGGTGGCGGACGCGCGTTCGCCCGCCTTGCCCGACGTGCCGACCTTTGCCGAAAGCGGTTTCAAGACCATCAACCAGACCATCTGGTGGGGCTTGATGGCGCCGGGCAAGACGCCGGACGACGTCGTCGCCACGCTGAACCAGGCGCTGAACGCGTCGCAGGCCAAGCCCGAACTGGTGAAGAAGTTGGAAGACTCCGGCTACAGCGTCATGACGGGCACGCCCGCGGACCTGGCCAAGCGCCATCGCGCCGACCACGACGTCTTCGGCAAGGTCGTGCAGGAAGCCGGCATCCCGAAGCAATGAACCCCAACATCGAACGCAACAGGAGCACCCCATGATCGGCTTTGATATCCGCCCGCGCCAACGCGCGGTCAGCAGCGATTTCGTCGAGAAATTCCGCCACATCCCGGTGGCCAACATCAGCGATTGCATGTGGCGCATGACGGCGGGCGGCGCACGCCTGCGCCCCATGCATGACGGCACCTTGCTGGCCGGCCCGGCCGTGACGGTGCGCACGCGCCCCGGCGACAACCTGCTGGTGCACAAGGCATTGGATCTGGCCCAGCCGGGCGACGTGGTGGTGGTGGACGCGGGCGGCGACCTGACCAACGCCATCATCGGCGAAATCATGACGACCTACGCGCAGACGCGCGGGCTGGCCGGCATCGTGATCAACGGCGCCATTCGCGACTGCGGCACCATCCGGCGCGGCTCGTTTCCGGTATACGCGGCGGGCGTCACGCATCGCGGGCCGTACAAGGACGGGCCGGGTGAAATCAACGTGGTGATCTCGCTGGACGGCATGACGATCGAGCCGGGCGATTTGATCCTGGGCGACGAAGATGGCCTGCTGGCGTTGCCCTACGACCAGGTGCCCGCGCTGTACGAGGCCGCCTCGGCCAAGCACGCGGTGGAAGAAAAGATGCTGGCCCAGATTGCCGCCGGCACGCTGGACACATCGTGGATCGACGCGCGCATGAAGGCGCAGGGCTGGAAGCCGTAGCGGGCAGCCGTCTTAGCCCCGGCCGATACCCAGGCGGCGCAGCAGCCGGTCCTTCAGCCCGCCCGCGTACGCCCAGGACAGCACCGCCAGCACCAGCATGGTCACCGTGAAGTACGCGCGCGCGGCCAGCGGCACGGGGTTGATCTGCGCGATGGTGCGCAGCGGCTCGTAGTTCGTGAAGTCGCTGGCGGCCAGCGTGCTGAACAGCAGCGCCAGCACCGGCCCCGTGAAATGCGGGCGCTCGCCGCGCGTGGGGTCATTGCCGCGCGACATCCACTGCATCAGGCGGAACAACTGCACCACGAGGGTGGCAAGCGGGATGGCGACCGCCAGCAGCAGGACAAAAAGGGCAACCAGGATCTGAGGCGAATTCATAAATATCGGTAAAGCCCATCATGCGGCTGTTGCATCGGCCGGCGGCTTGCGCTGGCTGCGAAACAACAGGTGCGTGCTGGTCAGGTGAAAACGCATGGCGATGTCGGCGCAGGCCGCATCGCGCGCGCGCAAGGCGGCGATGATCTGGCGGTGGTGTTCCACGCTGCGCAGCATGTCGTCGTGCGTATAGAAATAGAACGAGCCGATGATGATCGGCATGTCCAGCAGGTTTTCCACCATCGTGCGCACGCGCGCCGATTGCGCCGCGTCCAGCAGCGCATGGTGAAAAAGGTTATTGCAATGCTGCACCCGCGCCACCTTGTCGGCATCGTCGGACAGGATGGCGTCCAGCATGCGCTGGTTGATCTGTTCAAGATGGTCGATCTGCTGCGGCGTGGCCCGTTCGGCGGCGCTGCGCGCGGCATAGGGTTCCAGCAGCAGGCGCAGTTCGAACGCTTCGTTGATGTCGCGGTCCACCCAGCCCAGCACCTCGGCGCCGCGCCGGCCTTCGCGCTTGACCAGGCCATCGGCAACCAGCCGTTCGATGGCGCTGCGCACCGGTGTGCGGCTGACGGAGAGTTCGGCCGCGATGTGTTCTTCGCGCAGCCGTTCGCCAGGCAGGAACACGCCGGACATCAGGCGTCGGCGCAGTTCTGCATAGACAAGATCGCGGGCGCTGGTCATGGTGAAGAAGGGGCTTTCCTGGGGGGCGCGAAGAGTTCCAGACTATACCCGAAGGCGACTTGAAAACAGCGTCTGCAAGACGGCCGGCCACGTTGCCGCCCGCCGCCGTTTATGGCTGAATAAAGCCATCCTGTTTCGATGAAGAGCGCACCGCCATGGGCCAGCACAATTTCCCCGCCCTGCCGCCGCAACCCGCCGAGATCGCCATCGGCGTGGCGGCCGCCGATATCCACCATCACCTTGTCACCGCGCCGGATGGCAAGCGCGTGTATCGCCTGTCGGTCTGGACGCCGCCGCTTGACCCGGCGCCGCCCACCGGCTACCCGCTGCTGCTGATGCTGGATGGCGCGGCGGTGTTCGACAGCTTGACGCGCACGCAGGCGGCATTGCCGCCCGGGCGGTCGCTGCAAGCGGTGGTGGTGGGCGTGGACCATGACGATGCCAAGCCGTTTGATCCCAAGGCCAATCTGGCGGCGCGGTCCTACGACTACACGCCGCCATCGCCCGGTGCGGACGCGCCCCGCGGCGCGCCCAACAACCCCGACGCCGTGGGCTGGGCCAAGCGGGGCGGCGGCGCGGATCATTTCCTGGACCTGCTGCTGCAACAGGTGCTGCCGCTGGTGCAGGCGCGTTATCCCGTGGACCCGGGCAACCGCAATCTGTACGGCCATTCGTATGGCGGGCTGTTCGTGCTGCACGCGGCGCTGACGCGGCCGCAGGCGTTTCAGCGCTATGTGGCGGCCAGCCCGTCGATCTGGTGGAACGATCACACCATCCTGCAAGCGCTGGCCTCGCCTGCGCCGGTACTGCCGGCCGGCATCGACGTAACGGTCATGGCCGGCGCCGAAGCCAAAGGCCAGGACGACGCGCCGGGCAGCCCCGAAAGCGTCGTGCGTGCCCTGTCGCGGATTACGCATGTGCGCGCAGACTTGCAGGTGTTTCCCGGCTTGGGGCACGGCGCGATGCTGCCCGCCTCGCTGGCGGCAACGCTGCAACGGTATGTCAGATAGCGCCCACGACAGCGCTTGCAGTGCTACACCGGCAGCACTACACCCGCTGGGCGAATGCGATCGTCAAGCTCACGCCGCGTCCCGCCGGCCCCAGCCCGGTTCCCCATTCGATTCGCGCGCCGTGCGCCTTGGCAATCTGCGCCACCAGCGACAAACCGATGCCGCTGCCGTGTTCCGCTGTGCCGGGCGGCCGGTAGAAGCGGTCGAACACGCGTTCGCGTTCGGCCGGTGCGATGCCCGGCCCGTCGTCCGACACGCTAAGGTAGGCGCCGCCCGCAACCAGCGGCCCGCAACGAATCTGAATGCGGCCGCCGGCCGGCGTATAGCGCAACGCGTTGTCCAGCAGGTTGCGCACCAGCACGCCCAGGGCGTCCACATTGCCCGGCACGGACACGGCTTCGGTGTCCAGGGCAATGCGCTGCTGGCGCGATGCGGCCGGCATTTCGCTGTCGCGCGCGATCATTTCAGCCAGCCGATCCAGCGGCACGGGTTCGATTGCGCTTTCGTCCTGCGCCTGCGTGCGGGCCTGTTCCAGCAACTGTTCGGCCAGCCGCGCCGTGCGCGTGGCCACCTGCCGCAATTGCCCGACCGCCTGCGCGCGCGCCGCCTCGCTTTCGCTGCGCAGCGCCAGTTCGGCATACGTGCTTAACGCCGCCAGCGGCGTGCGCAGCTCGTGCGCCGCGTCGGCCACGAAGCGGCGCTCGCGGTCCAAAGAGGCCGACAGGCGTTGCAGCAGGTCGTTGATGGCGCCGACAAAGGGGCGCAATTCGCCCGGCATGCCCGCCGTGGGCACCGGCGTCAGATCCACGCCGGTGCGGTGCAGGATGGCGTCGCGCGCGTGGTCCACGGGGCGAAACGCGCGCCGGATCACCAGCCACGTCAGCGCCATCAGCGTCGGGAACAGCACGCTTAGAAACCACAGGCTGCTCCACATGCGGTCGGCGGTTTTCTGCCGCAGCTCTTTAACCGACTTGGCAAACTGCACCTGCACGCGGCCGTCGGCGTCCGACACCGCGTATGCGCGCCACGGTTCACCTTGCAGGATGATGTTGCGATAACCGTCTTGGTAGTCCGGCACCAAGGGCTCGGCGGGCGCCCAGGGCGATTGCAGGACCAGCCGCTTGTCGGCCAGCGACCACGCCTGGAAGTTGGCGGTTTCGCCGTCCATCCGGGCGGGCGCGGACAATTCAAAACGGTCTTCGCGCGACGGCTCCGCTTCCAGCAGGCTGGTGGGAATGGACACCAGCGCCTTTTGCGCGCCGTAGCGCAGGCCCTGGTCGAACATGCCGGTTTCAGCGCGCGTCTGCTGCACGTAGATCAGCGCAAACACGATCAACCCCGTGGCCAGCATGGCAAGCAGCAGGGTGATGGCCACCCGTCGGCGCAGCGTCATCATGGCGCGGTGTC
Source organism: Achromobacter sp. B7 (assembly GCF_003600685.1). NCBI lineage: Bacteria > Pseudomonadati > Pseudomonadota > Betaproteobacteria > Burkholderiales > Alcaligenaceae > Achromobacter > Achromobacter sp. B7. The sequence continues at coordinate 5,026,818 of NZ_CP032084.1, read as the reverse complement.
CGCCACGATGCGATAGCCCATGCCGTGCTGGGTTTCGATCAGCCCGTCGCCCAGCTTGCGCCGCAGCTGGTGGATGTACACCGCCACCGTGTTGCTTTCGATCGTGCCGCTGCTGCCGTACACCGCCGCTTCAAGCTGATCCCGGCTGACCGTGTGGCCCATGCGCTGCATCAGCGCCAGCAGCGTGTGGTATTCATGCGCGCTCAAGCTGACGTCGCGGCCGCCTTGCCTGACCCGGCGGCCGGCCGGTTCCAGCACCACGTCGCGGCAGCGCAGCGCCGACACCACGCTGTTGCTGCTGCGCCGAAGCACCGCGCGCAGCCGAGCCAGCAGCTCGTCCAGCTGAAACGGCTTGACCAGGTAATCGTCGGCGCCCGCATCCAGGCCCTGGATGCGTTCGCTGAGGCGGTCGCGCGCCGTGATGATCAGAACGGGGGTGGTGTCGAAACGGCCGCGCAACGTCTTGAGCAGCGCCAGGCCGCTGCCTTCAGGCAGGCCCAGGTCCAGCAGCACGGCGTGGTAGCCGTGGTCCACCAGCGCCAGTTGCGCGTCGGGCAGGGTGCGCACCCAGTGGACGCTGGCGCCGTCATCGGCCAGGCCCGCGTGCAGCGCGTCGCCCAGCATGGGGTCGTCTTCAACAAGCAGGATACGCAAGCACACTCCAGACCGGAACCCGCGCCAGGCGGGCGGCGGGTCTTAAAGAAATTTTAAAAGTTGCAGAAGACAATTCGGGCCGATCCCGTGGGCGGCCGCCCGCGGCCAACGACACGAATGAAAAGGAAGCCCTGATGCGGATGGGTATAGTAGCAAGCGGCCTGATGGCGGGCGCGGTGCTTGGCGGGGCCGGCGTGGCCCAGGCGCAGGGCGCCAACGGCATAGGTTTAGGGGTCGGAGCCATACCGGTCTATGAAGGGTCCAGCGAATATCGCGCCTTGCCCGTGCCGCTGATCAACTACCACTCCGGCAACTTTTTCATCACGCCGCGCATGGGCTTGCCCGCGATGGGGCTGAAGACGTCGCTGGCCACCGACCTGGACGCGGGCGTCTTCGTGGGGCTGAGCCTGGGCCGCAAGGCGGACGACGCCGACCGCACCAAAGGGCTGGACGACATCAAGTTCCATGGCGCCTACGGCGCCTACGTGGAATGGCGGCCGGGCCGGTATTCGCTGGGCGCGGGTTACAAGCAGGCGGCGCGCAGCGGCTATGGCGGCACGCTGGAACTGCGCGCCTCGTACGCAGCGCTGATGACCGAGCGGAACGTGGTGCAGGTTGGCGTCAGGACCGAATGGGCCAACCACGACGCCATGCAGACCTGGTTCGGCGTGACGTCCTCGCAAGCGGCGCGCAGCCGCGAAGGCTTGTCCACCTATTCGCCGTCGTCGGGCTTCAAGTCGGCGGCGCTGTACACCACCTGGACCTATCGCATCGACCCCAGCTGGAGCACCGTGTCCACCCTGGGCGTAAGCACCTTGCTGGGCGATGCGCGCGACAGCCCGCTGACCGAGCGCAAGACGAATATGTTTGGGTCGGTGGGCGTCATGTATCGCTTCTAAGGCGGGACGGCGGGACGGCGGGACGGCGGGGCAGCGGGCTTGGGGGCAGCCGGCTTCCCGGCAGCGGGCGGCCGGGCAACGAGCAGCGCGCAACAAACAAGGCGCAACCCGCAGCGTTATTTTGTTCAAGAAAACGCACCGGGTGCCGGATACAATTTCCGCGCGAAATCCCCGATGTTTCCTCGCTTCCTCGTTCCCCATTCCCTCATTCCCTTGAGCCCCGCCATGCCCGCCACTTCGCCCGACCTTCCGCCTGAACCCCAAGCCGTGCACAGCCCGACGACGCGGCACGCGATCTTTATCGTGGCCACGATCAACCCCGGCGCCGACGCCGCGCAAACGGTGCGGTCGTGGTGCGAAGACGTGGCCACGCGCGTGCGCACCGTCAACACGCGCTCGCCGGAGCAAAGCCTGTCCTGTGTGTGCGCGTTCGGCTCCGACGCGTGGGACGCGCTGTTCGGCCAGCCGCGTCCGGCCAGCCTGCATCCGTTCCGGGTGTTCGGCGAAGGCGCGCGCGTGGCGGTGGCCACGCCCGGCGATATCCTGCTGCACATCCGCGCCGATTCCATGGACCTGTGCTTTGAAGTGGCAACGCTGCTGATGCAAGGCCTGGGCGACGCCGTGACGGTGGTGGACGAGGTGCACGGCTTCCGCTATTTCGACCGCCGCGCCATCATCGGCTTTGTGGACGGCACCGAAAACCCCGAAGGCCGCGAAGCCGTGAACTTCACCGTCATCGGCGATGAAGACGCCGAGTTTGCCGGCGGCAGCTACGTGCTGGTGCAAAAGTACCTGCACGACATGGCGGCCTGGAACGCGCTGACGGTTGAAAGCCAGGAAGGCGTCATCGGGCGCCACAAGCTATCCAACGTTGAACTGGACGACGACATCAAGCCGGCGTCCTCGCACAGCGCGCTGACCACGCTGGAAGAGAACGGCCAAGAGATCAAGATCCTGCGCGACAACATGCCGTTCGGCCGCGCGGGCATGGGCGAGTTCGGTACGTACTTCATCGGCTACGCGCGTTCGCCCGCGCCCATCGAGCAGATGCTTGAAAACATGTTCGTGGGCCGCCCGGCGGGCAACTACGACCGCTTGCTGGATTACAGCCGGGCGGTGACGGGCGGGCTGTTCTTCGTGCCGTCGGCGCAATTGCTGGAGCAGTTGGCCGAACGCGCGCCGGTCGTAGCTGTTGTCCAGGACGACGCCGCGCCGGTGGTGGCAAGCGCGCCGGTCGCACCGGTCGCGCCGGTCGTACCGGTCGTACCAACCGTGCCGTAGGGGCGGCGACCGAGGCCGGCAATATCTTGCGCCCTGAGGCTGTGCCGCGCAGGCGCGGCAGGGCGCAAGAACGCCATCCTCTACGACTAAAGACCGATGCGCCGGTCGCGCCCCGCTGCTACTGTCCGCCCGGAGCAGATCGGCATTGCCGGCCACGGCGCTTTCCGATTGCATCGTCACGCGGCACGTGCCGTGCGGTGGCTGCTGCTCAGCCGATGCCGACGCGGTTTTCTTCGTCGGCAAGCAGCAGGAGAATCGCATGAAGACCAACCATCAACCGTCCACGGCCAGCCAGGCGCAAGACGCCCAGGTCCAGGCCCTGACGGCACAAGAAATCCAGCAGGTCAGCGGCGGCTACGGCCAGAACCGCTCTTTCGGCGTCGTCGTGCCGCAGCGTAGCGTCCCCGGCCAGGGTTCGGTAACCCCGACATCCGGCAAGACCTTTTTCACGCGCTGATGCAGGGGGGCGCGGCGATGCCATCGCCGCGCACTCCTTTTGGCCTGACCTGCCGTGTCGCTCTATCGCAAACAAGCCCTGGCCGCGCAACGCACCGCGCCGCTGGGCGATATCGTCCTGATCCGACCGGTGTCGTTTGCGCTGGTCACGGCGGCGCTGGGCGGCTTTGTGTTGCTGGTCTGCCTGTTCCTGGCCTTCGGCACCTACACCAAGCGTGCCACGGTCAGCGGCCGGCTTGCTCCGGATACGGGCCTGCTGAAGCTGTATGTGCGCGACGCCGGCGTGGTGGTTGAAAGGCGGGTGCGGGAAGGCCAGCATGTGAACGCGGGCGACGTGCTGTACGTGGTGTCCGGCGACCGGCAAAGCGCCATGGGCGACACGCAGCAAGTCATCAGCGGGCAGATCCGTCAGCGGCAGGACAGCCTGCGCGTCGCGCGCCAGAAAACGTTGTTGCTGCAACAGGGCGAACGCGATCTGTTGACGGCCGGCGTGGCGAGCCTGCGCGCGCAGCTGACGGCCATCGATAGCCAGATCGACGGCCAGCGCGCCCGCATCAAGCTGGCCGAAGACAGCGCGCAGCGCTATCGCAACCTGATGGACAAGGGCTATCTGTCGCCCGAGGAATCCGACGCGAAGCGCGCCGAACTGCTAGAGCAACGCAACCAGTTGCAGGCGTTGCTGCGCGATCGCATCGGCCTGGGACTGGACCTGTCCACACGGCAGGCCGGCTTGGCCGACCTGGGCTTGCGACAGCAAAATCAGCTGGCGCAACTGGACCGCGACCTGGCGGGCGTGGAAGTGGAATTGACGCAAAGCGAAGCGCGGCGCCAGATGCTGGTCACCGCCCCGCAAGCGGGCGTGCTCACGGCCGTGACGGCCGACGTGGGCCAGGCGGTGGACACGGCGCGGCCGCTGGCCACCATCGTGCCGGACGGCGCGAAGCTGGTGGCCGAACTGTATGCGCCCAGCCGCGCGGTGGGCTTCGTGGCGCCGGGCGATGCGGTGCTGATGCGCTTTGCCGCCTACCCCTACCAAACGTACGGCCAGCAAGCGGGCGTGGTGCAGAACGTCACGCAAAGCGCCTTGCCGGAATGGCAGTTGCACGACGGGGCAAGCGCCGATGCCACCCCGCCCGGCGGCCCTGGCGGCAACAACGCCAACGCGGGCGCCCCGGGAGAGCCGATGTACCGCATCACCGTGTTGCTGCAAACACCGGTGCGCGGACCCGATGGGCAGTCGCTGACCCTGCGCCCCGGCATGCGCCTGGACGCCGACCTGCTGCAACAGACGCGGCGGCTCTATCAATGGGCCATCGACCCCGCCCACCAACTGGCGGGAAAACTATGACGATGCTTGAACGCCTGACGCTGGGCGTCAAACGCCGCGTGCCGCGCCTGTTGCAGACCGAGGCGGCCGAATGCGGGCTGGCCTGCGTGGGCATGATCGCCGGCTTTCATGGGCATCACCAAAGCCTGGCCAGCCTGCGCGGCCGCTTTCCGGTGTCGCTGTCAGGCTCGACCCTGGCGACGCTGATCCATGTGGCCAGCCAGCTGGGGCTGGCCTCGCGTCCCGTCAAGGCGGGGTTGGGCGCGTTGGGCAAGCTGGCGCTGCCGTGCATCCTGCACTGGGAGTTCAACCACTTTGTGGTGCTGACCGCCATCAATGGGCGGTGGGCCACGCTGATCGATCCGGCGCGCGGCACCCGCAAGGTCGCCATCAGCGAGTTGTCGGCGTCGTACACCGGCGTGGCCCTGGAACTTTGGCCCACGCCGGATTTCGTCACCGCGCACGAGGCGCGGCCCGTGCGGCTGCGCGAACTGACCGGGCGCATCGCGGGCCTGGGCGCGGCGTTTTCACAAGTGCTGCTGTTGGCGCTGGCGCTGGAAGTGCTGACGGTGGTGCAGCCCTTCTTTCTGCAATGGGTGGTGGACCATGTGCTGAACACCGGCGACCGCGACCTGCTGACCACCTTGGCGCTGGCCTTCGGGCTGTTGATGGTGATGCTGCAACTGACCTCGGTCGCGCGCAGCTGGATGCTGCTGTACCTGGGCACGACGCTGAATCTGCAATGGCGCACGAACGTCTTCACGCATCTGCTGCGCTTGCCGGTCGGCTATTTCGAACGGCGTCACCTGGGCGACATCGTGTCGCGCTTCGGCGCCATCGACGCCATCCAGCGCACCGTGACCACGTCGTTCCTGGAAGCCCTGCTGGACGGCATGGTGATGGTGATTACGCTGGTGCTGATGTTCCTGTACAGCCCGCCGCTGGCGTGGATCGCGTTGGGGGCAATGGCGCTGTATGGGCTTGCGCGGTGGGCCGGCTATGCGTCGCTGCGCTACGCCACCGAAGAGCACATCGTGCACGCCGCGAAAGAACAGTCGCACTTTCTGGAAACGGTGCGCGGCGTCAAGGCCATCAAGCTGTTCCAGCATCAGGACGACCGCCGATCACGGTGGCTGGCCTTGCTGGTCAATGAAATCAACGCCGATTTGCGTGTACAGAAATGGACGCTGTTTTTTCGCACGTTCAATGGCTTGCTGTTCGGGCTGTCGTCCATTGCCATTCTGTGGTCGGGCGCGCGGCTGGTGCTGAACGGCCAGTTCACCGTCGGCGCCTTGCTGGCGTTCATTGTTTACAAGACGCTGTTCGACAAGCGCGTGGCGGCGTTGCTGGACAAGCTGGTGGACGTGAAGATGTTGCGGCTGCAAGGCGAGCGGCTGGCCGATATCGTGCGCGAAGCGCCGGAGGCCATCGATGAAACGCCGCGCGACATCGCAGATCCTGGCGGCGGCGCTGGCGTGCGCCCGCCCGTGATCGAGGTGCGCAACCTGCGCTTTCGTTACAGCCCGCATGAACCCTATGTGCTGGACGGCGTGAGCCTGCGGATCGAGTCGGGCGAATCCGTGGCCATCACCGGGCCATCGGGCGGCGGCAAGACCACGCTGGTCAATATCCTGCTGGGTATTCTTACGCCCACCGATGGCGAAGTGCTGGTGGACGGCGCACCGGTGCGCGGCCCGGGCGCGGCGTCGCTGCGCAAGATGGCGGGCACGGTCTTGCAGGACGATGTGCTGTTTGCGGGTTCCATCGGCGAGAACATCAGTTTTTTCGATCCGCGTTTCAATGCCGATCGCGCGCAGCGCTGCGCCCGCATCGCCGCCATTCACGACGATATCGTTGCCATGCCCATGGGCTACAACACGCTGGTGGGCGATATGGGCACGGTGCTGTCGGGCGGCCAGAAGCAGCGCGTGCTGCTGGCGCGGGCGCTGTACAAGCAGCCGTCCGTGCTGTTCCTGGACGAGGCCACCAGCCATTTGGACATCGACCGTGAACGCGTGGTCAACACGGCGATTGCGCGGCTGGCCATGACGCGCGTCATCGTTGCGCATCGGCCGGACACCATCGCCGCCGCGGGCCGCGAGATATCGCTGGTGGATGGAAAGATTGCCGCCGACAGCGGGCGGCGCAGCGCTACGCCGGCCGGCCGAACACGCCGCCGCGTCGAGCCACTAACGTCGCCTGTGTGCGATTAAGCACGCCGAGTGCGGCCAGGATGGCCGACACGTGCGTCTTCACGGTTTTTTCCGTCATGCTCAAGCGCTCGGAGATTTCTTTGTTGCGCAGGCCATCGCACATCAGCCGCAACACTTCCTGCTGACGCGGCGTCAGCGTGCGCAGCAGCGCCGCTTCGTCTTGCGTGGGGTGCGCGTCGCCGCCGGCCGCTGACAGGTGCAGGGGCGGGGAGGCATCGTTGATGGCATCCAGCGCGGCCACCAGTTCCTGGCAACTGGCCGACTTGTTCATGAAGGCCTGGGCGCCGGCTTCCATGGCGCGGCGCCGGTCTTCGGGGTCTTCCGAAGCGGACAGCACCAGTACGCGCAATTGCGAACGACGTTGTCGCATGCGCCGCAGCAATTCCGCGCCGGCGATATCCGGTAGGTAGTAGTCCATGATTACATTAGTGATGTCGTCATGGCGGGCCAGCACCTCCAGCGCGTCCCGGCCATTGGCGGCCGGATGCAGCGTCAACGTGGGTACCGCGTTGGCCAAGGCCAGGGCGAGGGCTTCGCGGAACATGGCGTGGTCGTCGACCAGCAGTACGGCCGTCATTCGGTATCTCCAGAGGACGCGGTGGCGTGCGTCGCTTGCAGCAGCGCGGCTACGCGTTCGCGCAGTGCCTGCACCGCAACGGGCTTGTGCAGCAGGGGGATGCCACGGTCGGCGGCTTCGGCCAGGCGGGCGGGGTCCGTGTCGCCGCTGACCAGCAGGGCGGGCAAGTCCGGGTCGTTGTATTCCTCGCGCAGCCGCTCGATGACGTGGATGCCGGTCTCGTGGTCGCGCAGGCGATAGTCGCTGACGATCAGCGATGGGCGTTCGGCCAGCGGCAGCACGCGTTCAAATAGGGCGTTACCGCTGGTGGCGCCAATGACGCGGCAGCCCCAGCTTTCAAACAGCATCGTCAAGCCGGCCAGGTTTTGCGCATCGTCGTCCACCAACAGCACCAGCTGTCCGGGCAAGACGGTGTCGCCGGCCATCGCGCGCGCATCGCAGGGCGCGGCGCTGACGTTGGACAGGCCCGCTTGGGTGGGGTCCGCGATGGGCGTCGTCAACATGAACGCGGTGCCACGACCCGCCTGCGAACGCAGCGCCAGCGGATGCCCCAGCAGCGTGGCGGTGCGGCGCACGATGGCCAGCCCCAGCCCCAGGCCCTTGCTGCGGTCTCGTTCGGGATTGCCCAGCTGGTGGAATTCCCAGAACACCCGTTCTTGCTCGGCCGCCGGAATGCCGACGCCGTTGTCCCACACTTCAATGCGCAGCTGGCCCGCCACGCGGCGGCAGCCGATCAGCACGCGCCCGCCGGTGGTGTGGGTGATGGCGTTGCTGATCAGGTTGCGCAGGATGCGTTCCAGCAGCACCGGGTCGGACCAGATGCAGGCGGAACACGCGCGCACGCGCAGCGACATGCCTTTTTCGCGCGCTTGCGGGGCGTATTCGGCGCGTAACCGATCCAGCAGCGGGTTCAGCGCAAAGCCCTGCCAACGCGGTTCGATCACGCCGGCATCCAGCCGCGACAGGTTCAGCAAGGCATCGAACAACTGCCCCATTGCCGCCATGGCGCTGCCGATGTTGTCCACCAGATAGTGACCGTGACGTGACAGCGGTTCGTTTGTCAGCAAGCCCAGGAACAGGTTGACCGCGTGCACGGGCTGGCGCAGGTCGTGGCTGGCGGCTGCCAGGAAGCGCGATTTTTCCAGGTCGCTGCGTTCGGCGGCAATCTTTTCCTGGCGTACCTGTTCCAGCAGCGCCAGGTTTTCATACCCCAGCCGCAGCGCGTCCAGATGCGTGCGGTTCATGCGGTGGATGAAGGCCAGCGTGGCGACCAGATAGGCCAGGCCGCCCGTGACCAGCGCCAGGTGGATGGCCGAGGGCTGCGCGGCCAAGGCGATGAACATGGGCGCGAATGCCGGCACCTCGAACGCGTACATCACCGGCAGCAGCATGTAGTTCGAATAGATGGCGCCGGTGCCCAGCCCGAACAGGATGACGATGAAGAACAGCTGGTATTCCAGCGGAACGAACAGCGTCCAGTAGGCAAAGGGCAGGCCCCACAGCAGGCCGGACGTCAGGTTGCCCACCAGCATGCGCCGCAGCCAGCGTTCGGCCGCGCCGGGGTCGGCGCGATGGTGGTCGTAGGCGATGACGGCGGCCAGGCGCAGCACGCCGACCACTAATGTGGCGCCGATCCACCACAGCACTTCGTGCAGCGGCAAGACGTTGTGCAAGGCGTAAGCCGAGAAGCAGGCCGTGATCAGGGACCCCGCCAGCGCGAAGGGAAAGCTGCGGCGCAAGGCGTCGATCTGCACCTGCTGGATGCGGGCGCCGTAGCTGGAGGTGGACGCGGTGGCGGAAGGGGAGTGACCTGGGGTGGGCTGCACCGGCGGATTTTAGACCGATTGCATCGCGCCCGGCTAAAGGTTCCGCCGTGCCTGCCGTAAGCCCAAACGTGGCCGCCTGTTTCGTGGGGGGGGCTGCGTACCCGTGCCGTCCGGCATGGGCTGTGGCAGTAAGAAGGCAAGAATGAAAATCACCTCGTTGCGCAACCGTATTTTATTGATCACCTGCTTTACCGTCGTAGGCGCCCTGGTTTTGTCGGGCATCACCACCTACCAGATCGTGCGCAGCAACATGATGGCAACCATCTCGGGCAACCTGGACGCCATTGCAGCCGGCAACGCCAGCGCCATCGAGCGCTGGTCGGCGGACAAGGCGCAAGCGGTTTCCGCCACTGCCGCCGTGGTGGAAAAGGGCGACCCGCGCGGCCTGACCAAGCTGATGGGCGAGACCAACGGCTTTCCCATTTCGACGATAGGCTGGTCCGACAAGACGTTTTTCTCGACGACGCAAACCGCCGCCGACTACGACCCCACCGCGCGGCCCTGGTACAAGAGCGCGGTCGCGGCGGGCAAGCTGACCGTGACCAAGCCGTACGGCGATTCCGGCACCGGCAAGCTGTACGTGGCGTTCACCGCGCCGATGGTACGCAGCGGGCAGACGGTGGGCGTGCTGAGCGGCGCGGTGCCGCTCGATGGCATCCAGAGCATCATCCGCGCGATCCGTCCCACGCCGTCCAGCCTGGCATTCGTGGTGGCGACCGACGGGCAGGTCATCTCGCACGTGAATGACAAGCTGGCGTTGAAGCCGTCCACCGACGTGGCCCCGGAACTGACCCCGGCCGCGCTCACGGCCATGGCGCAGGAGGGCGCCGACCCCATCACGGTCAGCCTGGACGGCCAGAAAAAGCTGCTGAAGGCGCGCCGCATTCCCGGCACCGACTGGTCGCTGGTGATTGCGCTGGACAGCGCCGAAGCCACGGCGGGCTTGACCCAGGTGCTGAACGCCACGCTGATTTCGCTGGTGGTGCTGACCCTGGTGGCCGTGGGCATTGCCAGTGTGGTGACATCCCGCGCCTTCAAGCGCCTGTCGGCGGTGCGCGACGCCATGGACACCATCGGCTCGGGCGACGGCGACATGACGCATCGGCTGGACGTGGTCGGGCACGACGAGGTGGCGCAGATCTCGGCCTCGTTCAACGCGTTTGTCGACAAAATCAGCCATGTGATGCTGGACGTGCGCACGGGCGTGCATTCGATGTCGGCCGCCACGCGCGAGATCGACATGGGTAACCGCGACCTGTCGCAGCGCACGGAAACGTCGGCCGGCTCGTTGCAGGAGACGTCGTCGGCGTTGACGCAGATGACCTCCAGCGTGCGCCAGACCGAAGAGGCCGCCGAACACGCCAAGCGCCTGGCCACGGAAGCCAGCGTGGCGGCCGAGCGCGGCGGCAAGGTGGTGACGGACGCGGTGACGACGATGAGCGCGATTTCGCAGTCGTCGCAACGCATTACCGAAATCATCAGCGTGATCGACAGCATTGCGTTCCAGACGAACATCCTGGCGCTGAACGCGGCGGTGGAAGCGGCGCGCGCGGGCGAGCAGGGGCGCGGCTTTGCGGTGGTGGCGGGCGAAGTGCGCACGCTGGCGCAACGCAGCGCGGCGTCGGCACAGGAAATCCGCACGCTGATCCAGGCGTCGGTTGAAAACGTCAAGAGCGGCACCGAGCGTGTGCAGGCGGCGGGCTCGACCATGAGCGAAATCGTGGACGGCATTGCCCGCGTGCAGCGCCTGGTCAACGAGATCCACGGCGCGATGACCGAGCAAGCCGTCGGCATCAGCCAGATTGACCGCAGCGTGGCCGACATGGATCAAGCCACCCAGCAGAACGCGGCCCTGGTGGAAGAATCCGCCGCGGCCTCGGCGATGCTGAGCGACCAGGCGCGCGCGCTGGCCGACACGGTGGGACTGTTCAAGCTGCGCGGTGACGCGCACGGCGGCCAGCCCGGCACAATGCTGGCGCTGCCGCGCGCGGCGTAGGACGGGCGGGGCTGGGCAACGCCGGCACGCCCGCGGCGGCTGGCGCTTGGCAGGCATCCCGGCAAGCGTCCCGGCGAGCGCCCGGGCAGGGATTCCGGCGGGCAACCCGGCAGGCAACCCGGCAGGTTCGGGCCGGGTAAGCCCGGTTCGAATTGCGCTGGGGAGTTGCCCGGCGGCGCGGTTGGCAGCAGAATCCGTCATACCGTGATCGAACAAGGGATGGATGAATGATGGCCGCCGCCACCGCCGTAACGCCGCAGGATGTGATGATTCCCACCGCCCATGGCCGCATCCACGCCAGGGTTTGGTCGGGCGCCGCTGTGTCCGACCGCGCCACGCCAATCGTCCTGTTGCATGATTCCCTGGGCAGCGTCGGCCTGTGGCGCGACTTCCCCGCGAACCTTGCCGCCGCCACCGGCCGCACCGTCATCGCCTACGACCGCCTGGGCTTTGGCGAGTCGGACCCGCACCCCGGCAAGTTGAACGCCGACTTCGTTTTCGACGAAGCGCATGACGCCTTTGCCGCGCTGGCCCGGCACTTTGAACTGTCGCGCTTCATCGCGTTCGGCCATAGCGTGGGCGGGGGCATGGCGGTTGCCATCGCCGCCGCGTATCCGCAGGCCTGCGCGGGCGTCATCACCGAATCCGCCCAGCAATTCGTCGAAGACCGCACGCTGGCCGGCATCCGCGAGGCCGGCGAACAATTTCGCGACCCCGCCCAGCTGGAACGCCTCAAGCGCTACCACGGCGACAAGGCGCAATGGGTGCTGGACGCGTGGGTGCATACGTGGCAATCGGCCGAATTCGCCGATTGGAATCTGGACGACACCCTGCCGCGCGTGCAGGCGCCGTTCTTGGCCATCCACGGCGAAAACGACGAGTACGGGTCGATGCGCCATCCGGACAAATTCGTAGCCTTGGCCGGCGGACCCTCGCGGATGCTGGCGCTGGCCGGCTGCGGCCACGTGCCGCATCGTGAAAACGAAGCGGTGGTGCTGGAAGCCGTGCAGTCCTTCCTGGCCCGGCACAAGCTCTGACCGGCTGAAGCGGCGCGGGTCGCCGCGCGGATAGTTCCAGGCGTTCGGCCGGATTTGTCGCGGCCCGTTCGCCCGTCTTGCCGGACTTGCGCCGGCCTTGCGCCGCCCCTTCAGCCCCCGGCGCGGTTAATTTCTCTAGGCGCCTGCCGTTAACGCGTTAGCAGTTCCAACAAGAATTCAGACAAAAACCCGGGCAGGCACTGCCCACTGCGGACGCCCCATGACCCTAATCAGCTCGTTGGCAGGCGCGACCGGCGTCGCCCCGCTCAGTACCCCCGTTACGGTGATCCGCGCGGGGCAGACCATTGCCCCGGTCGCGACGTCGGCTGACGCCACGGCGTCCTCCCGATCGTCTGTCGTGATGCTGGGCCAGGGCGTCTCCACCGCCGCCGGTTCGGTCTACGACGAGACCGGCACCGTGCCGGACGCGCTGGCCGTTGCCATGTCCAAGTCCGTGGACGCGCGCACCCGTATCAACCCGTTCGCCGAGGTGGGCGCGGCGGTGCTGAACCGCTTGCGCACCGACGGCGCCAACCATACCCAGTGGATGCCGTCCACGCGCATCGCGGCGTCGGCCTCGGCCGCTGCCGACGCCGGCCCCTTGTCCGAAGCCGATCTGCGGGCCGACAACGCGGTGTCCTTGCGCATCGACACCGCCAGCGGCGTCAAGGTGCAGGTCACCTTGCAAAGCGGCAAGGAAGGCATGTCGGTGCAGATCGACGTGGCCGAAGGCGAATTGAACGAAGACGAACGCCGCGCCATCGCCGCGCTGTCCGGTGCGTTCCAGGATGCGCTGGACGGCCTGGCCGAGGTGCCGCCGCGCTGGTCGCTGACCAAGCTGGCCAACGGCAGCTCGCCATTGCTGTCCTCGATCAGCCTGCGCGAGACGCGCCTGGTCGACGGCGCCGAGCAGACCGTGGATTTCCAGGCGGACGCCAAGCAAAAGAGTCTGACCGTGTCCAGCGTGATGGGCGTGGTCAAGGTGGATGTGGACCTGACCCAGCCCGTTGCCCTGGGTTCGGCCCAGCAACAGTCGGCCGCCGTCGCCAAGTACTTGCAGCAGTTCGACCGCGCCCAGCGCCGGGGCTCGGGCGACGAGGCGCTGATGAGCACGTTCAAGGATGTGTTCTCGTCCATGCACGGCAGCTATGGCGCCGCGCAGGTTCCGGCGGCCGACACCACCACGCGCCGCTTGCCGGCCGTCGACGCGCATCGCAGCCTGTTGTCGGGCCTGGCGGATTTCTCGGCGTCTATCGAGCAGGTGCGCAACGCCATCAACCCGGCCAAGCCAAAGGAAATCGACGGCTTTTCGTTCCAGGCCTCGCAAAGCAGCCAGGTGTCGGGCAAGGCCGGTTGGGACCTGGCGGTGTCGCAAACGCAGCAGTCCACGTTGACCGCCAGTTATCACCGGTCGTTCTCGCCGGACGTGCAACTGGCGCTGACCGACGACGAGAAGACGCAGAACTATCTGTACTTCCAGATTCATGACACGACCAGCAGCAAGACGGACGTGGCCTACCAGGAAGGCGTGCTGGCGACCGCAACGTTGAACGAAGCGCGCACGCAAAGCACGCAGGTGTCCAAGTACATCAAGGGCAAGCTGCTGGACCAATCGTTCATGCCGTCGTCTGAGTCGAATTCGCGCAACCTGATGTCGCTGGTGCAGGCCGCGAAGCTGGACGAAACCGAGAACGATCCGATGATGCCGCGTGACCAGGCCGAAGAAATTCTGCGCCGCAAGTACCTGGACCTGGCGCATCAGGCGGCGGACCTGCGCCTGGGGTGATCGATTCCGCGTCTGGATCGGCGCGCAAGGTGTCCTTTACTATGGCTGCATGAGCCCACGAAAGACACCCGCCAAACCCCGCGCCGACGCCTGCATCCGCGTTCGCGGCGCGCGTGAACACAATCTGAAGAACGTCGATGTGGATATCCCGAGAGACGCGCTGGTCGTGTTTTCCGGGGTGTCCGGATCGGGCAAATCGTCGCTGGCCTTCGGCACGCTGTACGCCGAAGCGCAGCGGCGTTATCTGGAATCGTTGTCGCCCTATGCGCGCCGCCTGATCGATCAGGTGGGCGTGCCGGACGTGGACGCCATCGAGGGGCTGCCGCCGGCGGTGGCGCTGCAACAGCAGCGCGGCACGCCCAATGTGCGTTCCACGGTGGGCAGCGTGACAACGCTTTCCAGCATGTTGCGCATGCTGTATTCGCGCGCCGGCACCTACCCGGCCAACCAGCCCATGCTGTACGCCGAGGACTTCTCGCCGAACACGCCGCAGGGTGCCTGCCCCAATTGCCATGGCCTGGGCTACGTGTACGACGTGACCGAAGCGTCCATGGTGCCCGACCCGTCGTTGACCATCCGAGAGCGCGCCATTGCATCCTGGCCCCCGGCCTGGCACGGCCAGAACCTGCGCGACATCCTGGTCACGCTGGGTTACGACGTCGACATCCCGTGGCGCGAGTTGAAAAAGAAAGACCGCGACTGGATCCTGTACACCGATGAGCAACCCACGGTGCCGGTCTACGCGGGCTTCACGCCGGCCGAGACCCGCGCCGCCTTGCGCGCCAAGCAGGAACCCAGCTACATGGGCACCTACACCGGCGCGCGCCGCTACGTGATGCACACGTTCGCCACCACGCAAAGCGCGATGATGAAAAAACGCGTGGCCCGCTTCATGACGGGTGCGGCGTGCCCGGCCTGCGATGGCCGCCGCCTGAAGCCCGAGGCGCTGTCCGTGACGTTTGCGGGCATGGATATCGGCAGCTTGTCGCGCCTGCCGCTGGCGCGCATCGCCGAGGTGCTTACGCCCGCCGCACGCGGCCAGTTCGACGCGCCCGCCACCGCCGGCGCGCGCAGCCGCGCCACCACCCGCAAGGACAACGCGCGCCGCGTCGCGGCCGGAGGCCTGGCGCACGCGGGCAGCACCGATGTACGTCGCACGCCAGACCTGTCTCCGGAAAAGCGCATTGCCGCGCAGCGCATCGCGCATGACCTGGTCGAGCGCATCGGCACCTTGCAGGCGCTGGGCCTGGGCTACCTGGCGATGGACCGCGCCACGCCCACGCTGTCGCCGGGCGAGCTGCAACGGCTGCGCCTGGCCACGCAGATCCGCTCCAATCTGTTCGGCGTGGTGTATGTGCTGGACGAACCGTCGGCCGGCCTGCATCCCGCCGACGGCCAGGCGCTGCATCGCGCGCTGGACCAACTCAAAGACGCGGGCAATACCCTATTCGTGGTCGAGCATGACCTGGACACCCTGCGCCGCGCCGACTGGCTGGTGGACGTAGGCCCGGGCGCGGGCCAGCATGGCGGGCAGGTGCTGTACAGCGGCCCGCCGGCAGGCTTGAAGAAGGTGCCTGATTCGTTGACGGCGCGCTACCTGTTCAACGCCGCGCCGGCCGCCAGGGTCGCCGTGCGCGAGCCCGCCGGCTGGCTGTCCTTGCGCGGCGTCCATCGCAACAACCTGCACGGCATCGACGCGCGTTTTCCGCTGGGCGCGTTCACGGCGGTGACGGGGGTGTCGGGCTCGGGCAAGTCCAGCCTGGTCAGCCAGGCGCTGGTCGAATTGATCGGCGAGCACCTGGGCCAGGAACCGGTCGCTGAAGATCCCGATGGCGATCTGCCGCGGGCCGATGGCCCGCCGCGCACGACCGGCCGCATCGACGCAGGGGCCGACGCCATCAAGCGGCTGGTCAACGTGGACCAGAAGCCCATCGGCCGCACGCCCCGATCCAACCTGGCGACCTACACCGGGCTGTTCGACCACGTGCGAAAACTATTCGCGGACACCCGCGCCGCCAAGTCGCGGCGTTATGGGGCAGGCCGATTTTCGTTCAACGTGGCGCAAGGCCGCTGCGACACCTGCGAAGGCGAAGGCTTCGTGCACGTTGAACTGCTGTTCATGCCCAGCGTGTACGCGCCATGTCCCGTCTGCCACGGCAGCCGCTACAACGCCAAGACGCTGGAAATCGAATGGAACGGCCGCAACATCGCCCAGGTGTTGGCGATGACGGTGGACGAAGCGCTGGCGTTCTTCAAGGACGAACCCGCGGTCCAACGTCCGCTGTCCCTGCTGCACGAGATCGGCCTGGGCTATCTGCGCCTGGGGCAACCCGCCACCGAGCTGTCCGGCGGCGAAGCGCAACGCATCAAGCTGGCCACCGAACTGCAACGCAGCCAGCGCGGCAACACGCTCTACGTGCTGGACGAACCCACCACCGGCCTGCACGCGGCCGATGTGGACAAGCTGATGGCGCAACTGCACGGCCTGGTGGATGCCGGCAACACGGTCGTGGTGGTGGAACACGACCTGCGCGTGGTCGCCAACAGCGACTGGATGATCGACGTGGGCCCCGGCGCGGGCGACGAAGGCGGCCGCATCGTGGCCGAAGGCGCCCCGGCGCAGGTCAGCCGGGCAGGCAAGGGCGCCACGGCGCCGTTCCTGAAACGGGTGCTGGCGGGCGGTTGACTTGGGGGAACCCCGGTGAGCCTGTGCGCTACAACTCGCTTTCCAGCGTCTTCTGCATGCGTTCCATGCTTTCCTGGCTGACCTGGATCACGCCGGTGCCGGGTTGGTCGATGTCGACGATGAAGGTCAGCACCAGTGAGATCAGCGCGGCGAACAGGCCAGTGGATACCAGCCGCCTGCGGTTGTGCAGGCCGGTGCCGTAGGCAATGAAACCGACGGCGCCGATGCTGACGATGAACAGCAGGTAGAACACCGGTTCGGGCACGTGGTTTTCCAGGGCGACGCGGCGCTTTTCGTTCACCTGGGCCATCTCGTTGATGGCCTGGATGAACATGATGGTGGCGATGGCGGGCGGGTTGTCGGCGCTGGCGGCGGTGATGGCGCGGATCTCGCGTTCGATCCGGCGGGTGGTGACGTTGGCGGCGTCAAAGCGCTGCGCGTCGTTCTCGGCATCGTGCAGTTCCAGCGCGGCGCGTATGTATTCCAACAGCAGCGGTGGGACCTTTTCGCGCGCGGCCGGCGCGATCAACTGAGACCGCCAGTACGCGTTGCCGATGGCGTTGGCCTCTTCCAGCACCAGGTTCTTGCGCGCCTCGAAGCGCGTCACCGACATCGCGAACGTAAAGCCCAGCAGCAGGGCCAGCAA
This sequence comes from Achromobacter sp. B7, assembly GCF_003600685.1. NCBI lineage: Bacteria > Pseudomonadati > Pseudomonadota > Betaproteobacteria > Burkholderiales > Alcaligenaceae > Achromobacter > Achromobacter sp. B7. Next base: position 5,009,434 of record NZ_CP032084.1, on the reverse strand, counting down.
GCCCAGCAGGGCGGTTTGCAGTGCGCTGATGTGCGTCTTGTGCGCCTCGTCCGCCGGCTTGCGTTGCTTGCGGCCCAGCCGGAAGCAAAGTTCGATCACGCCCAGGAATACGATGACGCCGATGAAGAAGAGATAGGACTCGTTGAAATTCCGCAGCATGGCGCTCCCCGTCGGACAGTCGCCAGCGTATGCGGATTGCCTGGCCGCGGCAAGATCTGACATGCCCGGGTGCCTGTCAGCGAAACGCCAACATCTTGGGGTAAGGTGTCGACTTTCCCCTATCAAGACCCGCACGGAGCAGAACTTGAAAACCCGCAAACTCGGCCGTACCGACCTGGATGTCAGCCTGATTGGATTGGGCACCATGACCTGGGGCGAACAAAATTCCGAGGCCGACGCCCATCAACAACTGGACTACGCGCTGTCGCGCGGCGTGAACCTGGTGGACGTGGCCGAAATGTACCCGGTGCCGCCCAAGCCCGAAACGCAAGGCCTGACCGAAACCTATATCGGCACCTGGCTGGCGCGCACCAAGCGCCGGCAGGACATCGTGCTGGCCAGCAAGGTGGCGGGCCCGGTGCGTGACCCCAAGCGCCCCGGTCACATCCGCGACGGCAAGACCTTTCTGGACCGCAAGAACTTGACCGAAGCGCTGGACGCCAGCCTGAAGCGCTTGCAGACGGACTACCTGGATCTGTACCAGCTGCATTGGCCCGACCGCACGACGGCCACCTTCGGCCAGCTGAACTACCCGTGGGTTCAGGACGAGCACACCGTGCCGATCGAGGAAACCCTGTCCGTGCTTCAGGACTTCGTGCGCGCCGGCAAGGTGCGCCACGTGGGCGTGTCCAATGAAACGCCCTGGGGCCTGTCGCAGTTCCTGCGTCATGCGGACACGCAGAACCTGCCGCGTGTCGTGTCGATCCAGAACGCGTACAGCCTCTTGAACCGCGTGTTTGAAATCGGCCTGTCGGAATTCACGCACCACGAAGGCGTGGGCCTGCTGGCGTACTCGCCCTTGGCGATGGGCATGCTTTGCGGGAAGTACCTGAATGGCGCCCGGCCCGAAGGCGCGCGCCTGACGCGCTACACGCGTTTCACGCGCTACAGCAATCCGCAGGCCGAAGCGGCCACCGCCGAATACGTGGCGTTGGCGCGCGAGCACGGCGTGTCGCCCACGCACCTGGCCCTGGCCTGGGTGAACCAGCGCCCGTTCGTCACCAGCAACCTGATCGGCGCGACCTCGCTTGAACAGCTCAAGGAAAACATCGACAGCGCGGATGTGACGCTGTCGCCGGAACTGTTGAAGGCGATCGACGCCATCCACGTGCGCTACCCGAACCCGGCGCCTTGATTGTGACGGCCGCCGCCACCCCGCGTGACCGCGAGCAGGCGCTGGCCATGCACTTTGGCACCACCAAAGACGGGCTGGTCTATTTCACGCATCACCAGAAGGGCAAGCGCTACGTGGCGCGGCCGGGCACCCCTGGCGTGGCGCAGGCCGGCGCGGCCACTTCCACTGCACTGGACCAGACCTATCGCGTGACCGTGCAGGATTCGCAAGCCAGCGCCGACGCAATGCGGCTGCTGTCACCCGTTGCGTTCGTGGCGGGCACGGGCTTCGTATTGGCGAACCCGGCCGTGGTGTTGTTCGCGTTGCCGGTGGCAGGGCTGGAGCCATAGGGGGCGACGGCTGATGGGGGACGAACTGCCCCCACGTTGCGCCGACTTACGGGTTCACAGGCTGCCCGCCGGCTCAGGCATCCACCTGGCGACATCTGCATCGAACAGGACCCGTAGTTGCCGCCAGCTTCAAGTTCCAGCGGGCACTTGCCACAGGCGATCGGGCTGGAAGTCGGCTTGTTCGCCTTTCTTGGCGTAGCCCAGCGGGTTGGCCACGACGCGGCAGCCGTCTTTGATGTAGTCGTGCGCGCAGTGCAGGTGGCCGTGCATCCAGCAATCGGCCAGTGGCAGCAGCGCGTCCAGCGCGTTGCAGAACCCGGCGGTGCCGGGCGTGACGCCATAGCGCGGGTCGGCGCTGGCCAGCGTGGGGGCGAAGTGCGTGATGGCCAGGGTGGGGCCGTCGAACGGCGTGCGCAGCGCGTCGGTCAGCCATTGCTGGCAGGCCAGGCCCTGTTCACGCATTTGCTCGGCCATGAAGGGGGCGCCGTTGCGGCGCATTTGCGCCTTTTCCAGATAGAAGTCGGCGGCGCGAAATGCCTTGGCGCGCTTGGCCAGGGCCACGCCCAGCGTGTCGGTGTCGGCGGCCAGCGCGTCAAAGTCCGTCCATAACGTAGTGCCCACCAGGCGCACGCCGTCAATCACGCAGGTTTCGCGTTCCAGCCACTGGATGTCCAGCGCGTGGCAGAGCTCGCGCAGCCGTTCATGGGCCTCGTCGAAATCCAGGTTGTCGTATTCATGGTTGCCGGGCACGAATACCACGGGCGTGGGCCAGCCGTTGCGCGGGGCGTAGCTGCCCAGGCCGAAATCGTTGCTGGCCAGCTTGGACCCCTGGCGGTACGAACCGATGTCGCCGGCCAGAACCAGCAGGTCGGCCCCGGGTATGGGACTTGCCACGAAAGTCGGGTCGGTTTCCAGGTGCAGGTCGGAGAGCAATTGAATTTTCATGAGCAATATCTTAGGCCACCTGGCCGGGGGCTGACATGCGCGCAAGGGCCCATCCATGCGACACTTTCCCATTGACTCGCCACAGACAAACAGGAGAACGCCCATGCGTATCGCGATCGCCACGGCCGCCGCGCTGCTGCTGGCCGCCAGCGCCCACGCGCAGCCGCAGCCGCAACCCATGCCGCTCAAATGCGGCAAAGGCTCCACGCAGACCGACATGAACTTGTGTGCCGACCAGGCCTATCGCCAGTCCGACAAAGATCTGAACGCGGCCTACCGCAGCGTCATCGACCGCCTGAAAGACGACAGCACCAAGACGACCCAATTGCAGGCCGCGCAAAAGGCATGGCTGTTTTTTCGCGATGCGGAATGCGCGTTCTCGTCGGGTGGCGCCACCGGTGGCAGCATCTACCCCATGGTCTTGAGCCAGTGCCTGGACAAGCTGACGCAGGCACGCACCAAAGAACTGCGCGCCTACCTCAAGTGCAAGGAAGGCGACACCAGTTGCCCGGTGCCCGGCGCACAATGACGGCTACCGCCGCCCAACGGAGTGCCGCCCAGCGGGATGCCGCCCAACGGGATGCCGCCCAGCGTAGCGCCGCCGAGCAAGATGCCGCCGGCCTGATTGTGGACGCCCATGGCGCACCGCGCTGTTTCTGGCAGCCGTCCATGCCTGACTACCACGACCACGAATGGGGCCGCCCCGTGGGCAGCGACCGCCGGCTGTACGAAAAGATCTGCCTGGAAGGCTTTCAAGCGGGCATGGCCTGGATCACGATCTTGCGCAAGCGCGAGGCCTTTCGCGAGGCGTTCGACGATTTCGACTTCGAACGCGTGGCGCGCTACACCGACCAGGACGTAGACCGGCTGATGGCCAACCCGGGCATCGTGCGCAACCGCGCCAAGATCGTATCCACCATCAACAACGCCCGCCGCGCCGTGGACCTGGCGCTTGAAACCGGGTCCCTGGCGGGCTGGCTGTGGCGGCATGAGCCGGCAGCCACCGAGCGGCCGAAGACGGTGGACCTGGCGTACTGGAACGGCAACCCGACCTCGGCCGCATCGGTCACGCTATCGAAGGCGCTGAAAAAGCGTGGCTGGACGTTCGTGGGGCCGACCACGATGTACGCCTTCATGCAAGCCGTGGGCATGGTCAACGACCACATGAGCGGCTGCGTATGCCACGCCGCCGTCCAGGCCGCGCGCGCACAATTCCAAAGGCCGTAGCCTGGGCCTGGCGTGGGCCTGGCCAGGGGGCCGGTTTTTCCTTTGCGGACATCATCCCAATCGGTCGTCTTGATGGTTTAATCGGGCCTCAACGGATCCCAACGAGGCGGCGCCATGGTGACCCTTACGTCGACGGCCGCGGATGCCCAGCCGGCGCCGCGCACCATTGCTCCGCTTGCCCCGGGCAGCCGCATCGCCGTCATCGGCGGCGGCGTGGCGGGCCTGAGCGCGGCATGGTTGCTGTCCGAGAAATTCTCGGTGACCTTGTTCGAAGCGCAGGAACGCGTCGGCGGCCACACCAATACCGTCAACGCCCGGGTGGGCGACATCACCCATCCGGTGGACACCGGATTTCTGGTGCACAACGATCTGACATACCCGCACCTGATCCGATTGTTCAAGCACCTGTCCATTCCGGTGCATGCCAGCGACATGACGTTCAGTGTGTCGCTGTCGCAGCCCGACGTGGAATGGGCCGGCACCAATCTCAACACCGTCTTCGCACAGCGCCGCAACCTGCTGCGTCCGGCCTTTCTGGGCATGCTGCGAGACATTCTGCGTTTCAACCGCCACGCCGCCGCTTACCTGGCGCGCAGCGGGCCGCATGCGCTCTTGGGCGACCTGCTGGATGCCGAGGGCTATGGCCAGGCGATGCGCGACTGGTATCTGCTGCCCATGGCGGGCGCCATCTGGTCCACGCCGCCCAGCATGGTGCTGGCGCAGCCGGCCCGCACGTTCCTGTCGTTCTGCCTGAACCACCGCTTGTTGCAGGTGGCGGGGCGGCCGCAATGGAAAACGGTTGACGGCGGCGCGCAGCGTTACGTGCAAGCGATGCTGCCACGCATCGAGCAGGTGCGCGTGGCCAGCCCGGTGCACACCGTCAAGCGCGTGGGAGGCGGCGTGCAGGTGCGCACGGCGGGCCACGTTGACGACTTTGATGCCGTGGTGCTGGCGTGCCACGCGCCCACGTCCTTGGCGATGCTGGATGCCACCGAGGCCGAGCGCGATGTGCTGTCGCGCGTGCGCTATCAGCCCAATCTGGCGGTGCTGCACACCGACACCGCGCTGCTGCCGCGCCGCCGGGCGGTGTGGTCGGCCTGGAATTATCTGGCCGGCCCGTCGCCGGATGCGCCCATGTCGGTCAGCTATCTGCTTAACCATTTGCAGCCGCTGCCGTTCAAGCAACCCGTCATCGTCACGCTGAACCCGCAGCAGGAACCGGCGCCCGACACGGTGCTGGGTCGCTACGATTACGAACATCCCATTCTGGACGCCGACGCGGTGCTGGCGCAGGCGCGCCTGCCCGAGATCCAGGGCCGTGCGCGCGTGTGGTTCTGCGGCGCCTGGACGGGCTACGGCTTTCACGAAGACGGGCTGGCGTCCGCCATCCGCGTGGCGGCGGACTTTGGCGTGACGCCGCCGTGGGGCGCCGCGCCATGAACGCGGACGGCCTGATCGAACTGATGCGCGCGCGCGTGTTGCACGCGCGCACGCGGCCGGTGGCGCACCGCTTCACGTACCCGGTGTTCTGCCTGCGCCTGCGCATCGATCAGGCGCCGCGTGTTGACGGCCGCGCGTCGTGGTTGTTCGGCGTGAACCGTCGGCGCCCGGTGGCATTTCACTTTGCCGACCATGGCGCGCGCGACGGCGGCGACCCGATGGCATGGTTGCAATCGCGGCTGACCATTGCAGGCGCGGATATTGATGTAGGCGCGGTGTGGTTGCAGTGTTTTCCGCGCCTGTTCGGTCACGTCTTCAACCCCGTCAGCTTCTGGCACGTGCACGACACACGGGGGAATTTGCGGGTGCTGGTGGCCGAGGTCAACAACACCTTTGGCGAGCGCCACCAGTACGTGCTGCGCGCGCCCGACGGCGGCGTCATCCAGGATGGCCAAGTGCTGCAAAGCGACAAGGCGTTTCACGTGTCGCCGTTCTGCGAAGTAAGCGGCATCTACCGGTTTCGGGTTGAACGTCGCAATGGCGTGCACGCTGCCATCATTGACTACCACGACGACCCCGCCCAGCCGCAGCCGCTGCTGCACACCGCCATTCGGGGCCAGAGCGTGCCATTGACCACGGCGGCGTTGCTGCAAGCGGTGGCGGCGATGCCGTTCATGACGCTGGGCGTGGTGTGGCGGATCCATTGGCAGGCGTTGCGGCTGTTCCTGTTGAAGGTGCCGTTTCATCGCAAGCCGCCCGCGCCGGCCGGCGAGGTGACGGCGCCGCCGCCGCGCAAGCACCCCTGAAATTCCCCATTGATTTGGTTGCGATCCGCAATTATATTGGTTGCGAACCGCAACTTTTAAGTGGGCACGCCATGGATCTGATCGACTTTCCCCATCAATCCCGCGAGCAGACCATCCGCGACCTGCGCGAGTTTTCCCGCAAGCTGGTGCGCGAACTCGGCTTCATGCGCACGTCGCTGGCGGGCAGCGAGCTGGCCCCGTCCGCCGTGCACGCCATCATCGAAATCGGCTTGCAGCCGGGTATTCAGGCGCGCGATCTTGCGGTCATCCTGCGGCTGGACAAGTCCAACACCAGCCGGCAACTGGCCAAGCTGGAATCCGCCGGGCTGGTGGCCCGCGAGGTCGATAGCGCCGATGCGCGTTCATCGAAGCTCACACTGACGGATGCCGGGCTGGCGCTACGCGCGCGCATTGACCAATTCGCCACCGATCAGGTGTCGCACGCGCTGCGCCGGATGACGCCTGACGACCAGCAGTCCCTGATTCGTTTCATGTCGCTGTATGCGGATGCGTTGTCGCGCGAAAACCCGAACGTGGCGCCGGCCACCTTTGCCATCGACGAGCAGATCGTCGACGGCTACGGCCCGGGTTGCATCGGCGACATCGCCAGCCTGCACGCGCGCTACTACGCGCAGGCCTCGGGCTTTGGCGTCTACTTTGAACGCAAGGTAGCGACGGAGCTGGCGGCGTTTGCCGAAACCTTGCCCGATCGCGGCAAGGGTATGTGGCGGTACGCGGAAGCCGAGCCGGGCGGGCGCACGCTGGCGTCCATCGTCATCGACGGCGACATGGCGGCGGGCCAGGCGCATCTGCGTTGGTTCATCGTGGACGATGCGCTGCGCGGCATGGGCGTGGGGCGGGCGCTGTTGGCGCGTGCGCTGGCGTTTGCCGACGCGCACTACCGCGAGACGTATTTGTGGACCTTCAAGGGGCTGGACGCCGCGCGCCACCTGTACGACGCGGCGGGCTTTGTGCTGACGCACGAACAGGAAGGCCGGCAGTGGGGCAGCGTGGTGGTGGAACAGCGCTTTGCGCGCCGCCGGCCGTGATGCGGGTGTTGCGGGGGGCGGGGCGGGTGTTGCGGGGGGGGGGGCCGCCGGTTTAGCTTGCCCGCTGGATCACGGCGTAGATCGCCCCTTAGATCACGCCTCAGATCGCGCCTCAGATCACGCTGATGCGCAATTCCGCCAGCAACGCCGCCGCCTGCGTCTTGGAAATAGTGGCGCCTGCCAGCCGCGCGGCGGCGGTCAGGTCGATGCCGTTCAGATCCACTTCGCGCAGGTCCGCGCCTTCGAAGCGCACGTTTTTCAGGTTGGCGTTGCGCAAGCTGCCGCCATGAAAGACGGTGTCGCGAAAATCACTGCCGGCCAGATCCGCGTCGGAAAAGTCCAGCTGCATGATGTTCGATTTGCGAAACGACACGCCCCGCAGCAGCGCGCCAACCAGCAGGCATTCTTCCAGGCTCCAGCCCAGGCACGCGATGCCGTCGAAGTCCGACCCGGTCAGTTTGCAACCCTGGAAGCGGGCGGCGGCCAGGCGTGCGCGTCGCCAGTTGGCGTTGTTCAGGTCGCAATGTTGAAAGACCGCATCGCTGGCGTCCGCCGACGCAAAGTTGGCCTGGCCGCCCCGGCAGCGCAGCCACGTGGTGTCGGCCAGCGTGGCGCCCTGGAACGACGCACCGGCGATGGCGCAGCCCGTGAAGCGCGCCCCGCGCAAGTCCAGGCGGGAAAAATCAGCGTGTTGAAAATCGCAGTCTTCGAATGACAGCGGCTGGCCCGCCGCGTGATCGATCAGTGCCAGCAGGGTGTTGCGGTCCACGTCCTGGCCGGTCGTGGTGTGAAGCAGGTCTTGCGTCATGCGTGTTGTCTCGGGTTTGCCTACTGGAAGATTTCGCTTTCCACGCAGAACGCAACCAGTTCCTGGTCGGTCTGCACGTTCAGCTTGCGCATGGCGGATATTTTCTGGCCGCTGACGGTCTTGACGCTGCGCTTGAGCGTTTCGGCCACCTGCATCATGGATTCCCCACGGATGAAATGGCGCAGCACCTCGAACTCTTTGGGCGACAGGCTGTTGATGCGTTCGCCGATGAATTTGCTGCGCGAATCCACCGTGCCATCGCGCTGGAATCCAGGAGGATAGTACTTGCGCCCCGCTTGCAGCGTGCGTAGCGCGGTGACAATTTCAGCCAGGTTGTCGCGCTTGAGCACCACGGCGGCAACGCCCGCGTCGTACATGGCCGAGATGATCATGGGGTTGGACACCATGGTCAGCACCACCACCTGCGTCTTGGGAAACCGCCGCGTCAGGAACTTGACCAGGCGTATGCCGTCGCCATAGGTTTCGTCGCCCGGCATGGAATAGTCGGTGATGACAACATGGGGAAGGTCGTGGGTCAGGTGGTCGACCAGCGCCGTCGGGTTGTCGAGCAGCCCGGTGACTTCAACGCTAAGATCCTTTTCCAGCAGATCCCGCATGCCTGCGAGCACCAGCGGGTGATCGTCGGCCAGGACAATTCGGAGTCGTTCCATTCTGGGGCGCCGTGGGGTGAACGTGGGGGTAATCGGGCTCATTCTGTACCAAGACTCAGACTTGAGCCAGCAGGATCCTGAGCGCTTGTGTCAGCTTGACCGTTTCCTGGAACACGGCGTCGTCACCGCCGTCGCGCCTGAGCTTGACTTCGATGGCTTGAAAATCCGATGACAGTGTTGTCATTTTGACCATCACCAACGCGCCACGCATCCGGTGCATGGTCTGCAACGCGGCGGGCACGTCGCGGCGGGCAATGGCCTGGTCCAGATTGTTCAGGTCGCTGTCCATGGTGTCCAGGAACAGGCGGCGGTACTTGGCGGGCACCAGCGGTTCGGGGGGCAAGGCGTCGGCGGGGGCAGGGGCTTCGGGGGCGTCGACGGGCGAGGGCGGGGGCGGGGGCGCGGGGGCGTCGGTGTCCGGTTGCACCGGCGTGATGCCGCCCAGATGGCGGCGCAGCGCGCTCAGTTCAATGGGTTTGACCAGCCACGAATTCATGCCCGCGGCCATGCAACGCGCTTCTTCATCGCGCATCGCGTTGGCGGTGACGCCGATGATGGGCTGCGCAAAGCCGCGCGTGCGCAGTTCGCCCGTCAGCTCGTAGCCGTTCATTTTGGGCATGTTGACGTCGGTCAGCAGCACGTCGTAATACGCCATGTTCCACATCGACAGCGCTTCGGCGCCGTTGCCCGCCACGGTCACGGTGCAACCCAGCTGCTCCAGCTGATGGCGCAAGGTGGCTTGGTTGATAGGGTTGTCCTCTGCGACCAGCACGCGCAGGTTCAGGGGCTCCAGCGGCGCGTTGGCGGGGGATTCGGCCGGCACCGGCGGGTCGCCGCGCAACAAGCGCGAAATGCCGAAGCCGATGCTGTCCAGGTCGTGCCCGTCAACCTGCACCGGCATGCCCGTCGCGGATTCGCGCGGGTCGCCGGCCGACAGGAAATGGCCGATCCAGTTGGCGGGGGGCGCTTCCGAGTCGCCCAGGATGTCGAGCAGCACGTCGTCGGCCTCGCCGGGGCCCAAAGGCGTCGGCGCGGGCTGGGCGGCCGCGCCCCAGCGGGTCAGCCATTGGCAGACGTTGTCGCTTAGTTCGCGATGCGGGCTGCGCACCACGACGCGGATGCCGTGCAGGTCGGGTTCGTCGATGGGTGGGCCGTCGGCCGGCTGTAGGGCCAGGTCCAGCGAGAAGCTGCTGCCCAGGCCCAGTTCGCTGGTCAGGCGGATATCGCTGTCCATCAGCTTGGCCAGGCGCGCACAGATTGACAGCCCGATGCCCGCGCCGCGCACGGTGTGGCTGGCGCTGTCGATCTGGTAGAAGGGGCTGAAAAGCTGGGCCTGGTCTTCCTTGTCGATGCCGATGCCGGTGTCCACCACTTGCAGCGTCAGCACTTGTGCGCCGTCGGCACGCTCGGCGCCGCGCAAGCGCACGATGACATGGCCTGATTCGGTGAATTTGATGGCGTTGCTGAGCAGGTTGCTGAGGATCTGCCGGATGCGCACCGGGTCGCCGGTGACCCAGGGCGCCACCGAATCGTCCACGCTGGCAAACAGCAGCAGCCCTTTCTGGCGGGCCAGTGCCGCAAATGACCGAGTGCAGCTTTCCACCAGTTCACGCGGGCGGAACAGGGTGGATTCCAGCGCCAACTGGCCGGATTCGATCTTGGTGATGTCCAGGATGTCGCTGATCAGCTGCAACAGGATCACCGACGAATTCTGGATGCGCTCAAGGTGCTGGCGCTGCTCGGCGTTCAGCTCGGTCATGCCCATCAGTTCCAACGTGCCCAGCACGCCATACAGCGGCGTGCGGATCTCGTGGCTCATGGTGGCAAGAAAGGTGGATTTGGCTTCGCTGGCCTTGTCGGCGTCGCGTTTGGCCTGCGCCAGCGCGCGTTCGATTTCCGCTCGCGCGCTGATGTCCGCAAAGGCGCACAGCACCACGTCCTGCTTTTTGTAGCGCGTGGGCGAATAGGCCACGTACAGCGGCCGGCCGTCGTCGGCGTGAAAGGTTTCGATATTGCCGGGCTGGGACGCGTTGAGCACCTGGTCCAGCAAGGGGCGGGCGGCGGGCGAATCGCGCAGGCCCTGGCCAGTGGCCGCGCCCAGCCATTCCAGCGCCAGGCTGTTGGCGAACAGCACGTCGCCATTGGCGCGCGCCAGCACGCATAGGGCGATGGGCGCCGTCTGGATCAGCGTGCGGTTGAATTCCTCGCTTTCGGCGATGTCGCGGTGGGCGCTTTGCGCAGGCTCGATCACGCGCCGCGTGTACCAGCGCTGATAACCGATGCCGCCCGCCAGGCTCAACAGCAACATCAGCGCGGCGCTGACGGGCAGCCACAGGTTGTCTTCGAAGAAATTGCGGTAGGTGACGCGGTAGCGCGCCGTCCAGATGCCGGTCGGGTCCGACACTTGCAGGATCAGCCCGCCCGCCGTGGCGCGCAGGCCGCTGTGCTCGACGTTGGGCACCGGGCCGTCGCCGATCATCAGGCCGATGTCCCGATGCGACAGCCAGAAACCGTCGTATTGGATAGACGGCAGCGCGCGATCGTAGATGTTGATGCGGCGGCGGCTGAACAGGGTGGCCACATACAGGTCGGGCTCCCCGCCCGCGCGGTTGGCCCAGGCCGAACCGGTCAGCCCCGCCGGCATGATGCCCACCATGCGATCAGGCAGCCCGGCCGGCGGAAACCAGCGAATTTCGGCGTGTGCCGTGCCCACGCCGGAGGCCGGCGCGTTCAAGGTTGCGGATGCCTGGTCGTCCCCGCCCTTGGCAAGCTGCGTGCGGACGGCGTCGTTGACCAGCAGCAGGGTGTCTTCGACCAGCGGTTCGCCGTAGCCCGGCTTGACGTTGATGGCGGGCACGGCGACGCCCACGCTGTCGGTGCGGTTGACGAGAAACGCCGCGGCGGCCGGAAAGTACGAGTTGGCCCAGAACGTGCTGTAGAAGTCCGCGAAGTAGCCCGCCGCCGCGGGCACGGGGCTGTCGGCCACCGGGCATTCGGCGGGATAGGCGCAAAACAGCGAAAAGGGCATGGCGACCAGCGCGTGCTGGCCGCGATAGACGCGCATGCCCGGTCGGGTGGAATCCAGGGGCGTGGACAACTCGGTGTTGTCGACCGGCGGCCGGCCATCCAGCCGTTGGCTTTCTTTGCTGAACTGCTTCAGGAACAGCTCTTGTTCGTGGATGTAGCCCACCAGCACGGCGAAATCCATCAAGAGGCGGTCTTCTTCCTGCTTGATGATGCGCTGGGCGCCCCACAGCAGGGCGCCGATCAAGATAAGGGCAATGGGCAGGATGCCGAACAGCGCGATATTCAGCCGTCGTGAAGTGCGTGCAATCCTGCTAAACGGCGTTTCCTGCATACGCGGGTAAGAGTCCTAAAGCGGGTGAGTGGCATACGGCCTGGGCTCGTCCGCCAGCAGATCGGTGAAGTCATGGGCGTTGACGGCGGCGGATATCAGGAAGCCTTGGGCGAAATCACAGCCGATTTCGCGTAAAAACTCCAGGTCTTTCGTGCTTTCGACGCCTTCGGCGGTGACTTGCAGGCCTAATTGGCGGCCCAATTGCACCGAAGAGAGCAAGGCGGCGGCCCGCACATGGTCTTGTGCGGCGCCGTTGACAAAGGCGCGGTCGATCTTCAGTTCGGTGAACGGCGTGGAAATCAAGGTGTACATCGAGTTGTAGCCTTTGCCGAAGTCATCCTGCGCCAGACCGAAACCTTTCAGGCGCAACCGGCTGGCGCCCATATAGTAGTGGCCCGGGATCGAGGTGGTTTCGTCTTCCAGCAGTTCGAACGTCACGTCTTCGAACGGCACACCCCGATCCGCGACCAGATTGTAAAGCTGGTCGGGCAAGTCCGGTTCGTCCAGCAGCCGGGTAGGCAAATTGACGGAAACCGGCATTCGGAAGCCCTGGTCTCGCCATCCGATATAGGCCGTCAAGGCGTCGTCCAGCATCCGGATAAGCAGGGCGTGGTCCAGGCCGTGATGCCGCACCGCGCCCAGGAATGACGCGGGCAGCATGAAGCCGAATTCCTGGTGATGCCATCGGGCCAGCGCCTCGGCGCCGACGATGTTGCCGGTGGCCAGCGCTTTCTTGGGCTGGAACCACGCCTGGATCTGGCCGGCAGCCAAGGCCTTTTCCAGCGTGCGCCGGTCGAATAGCGGGGCGGGTGGCGCGCACAGCGTGGGCGACGCTACGCCGCCCTGTTGCGGGTTGCGCAGCCGCTTGGCCAAGGCCAGCGCGTGTTCGCGCGTGACGGGCTTGGTATAGGCGGCAATCACCGACAGGCCCTTTTCCTTGGCCATCAGGCTGACGCTGTTCATGATGCGGCGCGAGCAGGCGGTGGTGATGGCCAGCATCGGGTTGCATTGCAGGCGAGCCAGCTCATGGATGAACTGCACGCCATCCATGCCGGGCATGTTCAGGTCCATCAACACCAGCTGGTAAGAATGCGTCCGAAATTTCTCCAGGGCCTCTTGCGCCGAATTCGCCATGTCCACATGGTCGAAGCCGGCCTCAAGGAACAGGCCACGCATTTGCGCGCATTGGAAAGCATGGTCGTCCAGGACCAAGACCTTGTACACGGATAACATCGTCAACTCCGGAGTTCTTTAACCGATTGCAGCGTTTGGCGCAGGACCGTCAGCGGCAGCGGCTTGACCAGCAGGCTGGTCATGCCGGCATTGATGCCGCGACGCTGCTCGTCGGGAAACGCGTTGGCCGTGACCCCAAGCACGGGCTTGTCAAAGCCGCGCTTGCGCAGAATGCGGGTTAGCTCGTAGCCGTCGACCAGCGGCATGTTCAAGTCAGTCAGGACGGCGTCAAACGTCATCAGGTCGGGCAGGTTCAGCGCTTCCTGGCCGTTGCCGGCCAGCACCACCGTGCAACCCATGTGCTCAAGTTGTTCGCGCAGGATCAATTGGCTGATGGGGTTGTCTTCCGTGACCAGTATCCGCAGGCCCAGGACTTCAAGCGGCGCCTTGGGATCGAAAGCGGTGCTGCGCGCCGCGCCGCCTTGCGCCAGACGCACCGCATGGTTGAAGCTGCCCAGGCTGTAGGCGCTGGCGAACCAGTTGCGGTGGCTGTCTTCCACGCGGGGGCGCAGGCCGGGCGGGTGCAAAATGACCTGCGGCCCGATCCAGTTACCGATCTTTTGCGCGTGCGGCCACGCTTGCACCAGCACTGCTGGCTCGCCCGACGTGACGCCGCCGGCGGGGTAGGGCAGGCCGACCGCGCCCCAGCGGCGCAGCCAGTCGCAGAGGTTATGAACGATTTCGGGTACGGCGCCCTGGACGTAGACCAGCGTGCCCGCGAGCTCGAGCGACGGGGCGTCCAGCGCCTCGGGGGCAAGCGGCAGCCGGATTTCAAAGGTAATGCTGGTGCCCAGGCCGGGTTCGCTGACGGCGTTAAGGCGGCCGTTCATCATGTCCGACAGGCTGCGGCAGATGGACAGGCCCAGCCCCGTGCCCGGCAACGTGACGCAGTTGTCGGCGTCCACCTGGTAGTAGGGTTCGAACAGCCGCGCCTGGTGTTCGGGGGCGATGCCCGCGCCGGTGTCGGCGATCTGAAAGCACAGGTCGACGCTGTCGCGGGTGCGGCTGTTGACCTTCAGGCGCAGGACGATTTGCCCGGAATCCGTGAACTTGATCGCATTATTGGCAAGATTGTCGAGAATCTGGCGAATGCGCGTGGCATCGCCGATGACGGCGGCGGGGGTGTCCGGGTCGGCCACGGCATAGCTGCGCACGCCCTTGGCATGCGCGCGCGCCGCGAAGCTGGCCACGACGTTGTTCAAGAGTTCAACGGGGGAAAAAGGCGCGCGTTCCAGCACAGTGTGGCCAGCCTCGATGCGGGAAAGGTCCAGCGTGTCGTTGATGGTACGCAGCAGCGTGGCCGACGATTGCTGGATGGTTTCCAGGTACTGCGCCTGCTGGCCACTGACGCGAGTCAATGAAAACAGTTCCAGCGTGCCAAGAATGCCGTAGAGCGGGGTGCGGATTTCGTGGCTCATCGTGGTCAGGAAGACCGTCTTGGCCTGGTTGGCGGCTTCGGCGTCGCGCTTGGCTTGCAGCAAGGAATGTTCAATGCGCTTTAACGCAGAAATGTCGCTGATGCCGCACAGCACCACCGCTTCGCCCCGGTACGTGGTGGGCGCAAAGCTGAGATAGGCGGTGCGGCCATCGTTCAGCCGATGTTCGCGGCCGGCTTCATCGCCCTGCGCGGACAGGATTTCGGTGCGCCAGCCCGGTGTGCCCTGGAACCAGCGGCGCGCCATGTCGTTGGACAACACCACCGCGCGATCCGAACGCCGCAGCAGGCATAGCCCCACCGGCGCCACTTCGATCAGCTTGCGGTTAAGCGACACGCTATCGGCCAGGGCTTCGTATTGGCGCAACGCGGGCAGCACCAGGCGCCGGCGGATATAGCGCACGCGCAGGATCACGGTAATGATCAGCAGCAGCGAGGCAATGGCCGCCGTCTGAAAGGCTATCGCGTTGTCGCGCAGCACGTGGCGCATGGGGGCGTAATAAACCAGGCGCCACCCGTCATCGCCCACGGATTTGCTCAGCACCAGGTATTCGGGCAGCCAGCCCTGGCCTTGCAGGCCGAAGGCATCTTCGCGGGTGGTATGCGGCAAGGCCTGGCTGGTGGCGCCCGCGCCAGCACTGCGCAGCACCGGCCGGCTCAGTTCGTCGAACAGCACGTAGTCGCCCGCGCCGATGCGCGGCGCGTTCACGGCCGAATCCACGCCATGGACTTCCAGGCCGATCCAGGCGGCCTCGGGGTGTACCGCATCAAGCGGCGTGAACAGGAACAGGCGCTTGACCGTGTCCTGCGGCGGATGCAGCCAGACGATGGGCGGCAGGCCGTTGGTGGGCGCACGGGTCTGCACGTCGGCCAGCGTCAGCGCCAGCCACTGCTGGATGGACGCGGGAATGGCCGGCGTGCCCGGCTGGTCGTGCGAGGCGATGGGCACCGTGCTGGCGTGGCGCACCGCGCTGTAGACGATGCGCGTGTTGGCCTGTGCCACGCGGCGCAGGTCGCGCGGGGTCAGGACCAGCGCCCAATCGTAGGCGTCCGGGCCTTCTTGAAGCGGCAGCACTTCGATCTGCCCCGTCTTGCCGAAATGCGACGGGGTCTTGCTGATGGGTTCTTGGTTGGTGTTGCGCACCGCCGACGCGGATATCGAGCGCAGCAGGGATTCGCGCTGGTCGAAAAAATGCTGGGCTTCGTAGGCGGCGGCGTTCATGTGGCGCCGGTAGTTGGACACCACGTTGCTGAACGCCCAGTACAGGTACAGGGTAGCGCCCGCCGCGATACAGACGAGCAGCGCCACTGCAAGAAAGTGCAGTAACAGCGAGGCGGCGCGCGGCGCGGCAAGGGGTTCTAGGGCGGGAGCGCCATGGTCTTCTACCAGCATTTGACGCATGGTAGAAACACCTGCTTACCCAGTGAATAAGAAGAATCTCAAAGTGGGGGCGCAAAAAAAAGGGAAGAAAGGGGGAAGAAAAGGGCCCAAGCAAAAGGCCCTTTGGTATGCGCCGCGCAATCCCGGAATTTGAGAAATTTCTTGTTCTTTTACCCGGCAGCGTTGGGCACTATCTGTGGGATTCCGACTTCGCCAAGAAGCTGCCTACCGGCGCATTTTCACACCGGCGGCATGCCTCAGCACGGCGCTTAGACGTTAATCGAGAACAGCATGATATTGACCCGGCTCTGCCCCCCCGCGCACCCCATCGTTCGGGTCTTGCCATGAAAGACGACGCCCGTTCCTGGGCTCTGTCCGAAGAGTCCGTCGTGCTGCGCTTCCAGCCTGTGTTCACGGCACAGGGGCAAGTCCACGAATACGCAGTGATGGGCCGTTGCCGGCCGTCACCCTGGAGCAGCCTGAACCCCGTGGGCCTGGGCGCCAGCCTGATGGCCGGCGTGGCGTTCTTCAAGAAATTCAAAACCCCAATCGAATTGTCATTCGAACACGCGCTTGATGTGCGTGGCCATGGCGATCTGGCCGAGCGCCTGTGCTCCGAGTTGGGCATTGGCGTGCTGGAAAACGCCATCTGGGTCAACAAGTACGCGCGCTACGACGATGCCGCGCCCCTCTTGATGCCGGCAAAGCGCATCACCTTCACCCTGCCATTGACGGACCGCCTGTCGGACCACGCCGATGTGCTGTCGCGGTATCCGGAATTCCAGGCGCGGTTGCGCGCGCGATTGCTTCCCGCCGTCTTGCGCGGCAAGGACACCGGCCATGGCGCCTTGCGCGCCGACGGCCTGCATGTGCAGGTGCCGCTGGGCCTGTCCGAAAACCGCACCTTGCAGGGCCGCTTCTTCACCCTGATGGAGCGCGCCTGGTGCGCCAACCTGCAAGTGGTGGCCGGTGGCGTGGAAGACATTCGCGACTTTGCGTGGATGCGCCTGCACAGCGATCTTCTGTTTCGCGGGGCGGCCTTATCCGCCCCGCTCAGCGCCGAATGCCTGGGCATCTGGCTAGACGCCGACAGCAACGCGTGGCGCTCATTCAATGCATCCACCACGCGCTTCGCCGGCGTGGCGGAAAGCTAACGTAGTTGTCAGCTGAGTTGCTAGCTCAGTTGCTAGCTGAGTCGCTAGCTTAGTTGCCGGTTTCGGATTGCAGGCGGCCCAGGATAAACCCATCCACCGAACTCGTCCGGCCGCGCCACAGCGTGGGCTGCCCTGCAATGGGCGTGCCGTCGGCCGTGAAGAACAGCGCGTCGGTCAGGTGGATGTAGTTGGGCAGCGGGTCGGCCGGCTGCGGCACGCGGAACACATCCCCCAGTTCAGCCAGCGACCGGTGCACCGCATCACGGGCGTCGGCATCCAGCATGTCGAGCGAACCCGTGAAGCTGGCGGCGAACCGGTCGAAATATTCCGCGCCCGACACAATGGACCCCGACACCAGCATGCCGCCCATTTGCAGCGTCACACCAATGCTTTCAAGCTGGCCGCCGTTGTTGACCAGGTTGACCAAAAATTGCAGGAAGGCGTCGGCGTGGGGGGCCGTGTTGGCGCTGGTGGTGGGCTCGTTGGACATAACGGGGTCTCGGAAAGGTCGTAGAAGACGCACAAGATACTCGAATCGCGCAAAAAAAGCCTACCAGCCCCAGCACGTGCCGGCCGCCGGTTTGCCGCAATTGCGGTAATTCACCGCAAACCACAGCTTGCCGGCGTTGCGCGGCGAGCCGTCGGTCTTGACGTCTACGCGCGGCAGTTCTTCCAGCGTGTCGCGTTGGCTCTTGATGGAGACGCCCGCGGCCACGTTGGCGGCCAAGGGGATGCGCCCCAGCGTCTGCGCTTGCCGGTCGTCGAACACAATATCGGTGTCGGCCAGCGCGCCCATTTTCAACGAGGCGTCGCGAACGGCGGCGGCATAGCTGTCGTTGGCGCCGCCGGGAACCAGCGTCGAACTCAGCGTGCTGACCGCCAGGATCTGCGCGGGCGTGGCGGGCGCGGCCATCTTGTATTGCTCCAAGGCTGGCAGTTGCCCGGCCGCTACCTGGCGACGCAGCCAGTCGCCCCACAGAAATTCCGCGAACTCGGGCAGGTTGCCGTTCTGGTAGGCGATGTCGCGGGTGAAGTACACCAGCGAGCGATAGCGGTCTTCCTGCATGCCGCCGGCTTCGTCGGCGCTGGCCAGACCCAGGCGGCTGGGTAATTGGTCGACGGTGATGGGCTGGTTCTGGCCATCGCGCAGCCACGCCCGGCGTTCGTCGACCATGCGTTGCCAGAATGCGGCGGCGGTCGGCAGGCTGCTGTAGTTGGCATCCACCTTGACCCAGACCGGCAGCTTCGGGCCGCCATCGAATATCTCGCGCAATGACGAGAACGTGTGATGGCCGTCGGTCAGGTACAGGTTGCCGTCCCAGCCCACCACCACGGTTTTCAGGTTTTCCGGATGCGTGCCCGGCGCGTCCTGGCACGCGAAAGTGGCGGGCTGATCCAGCCGCGCGGCGCGGGCCGCAGCCAGGTCGGCAAATTTTTCGGCGCGTTCCACACCGCCCATGTCCTCGCAGTAGTCGTCGAACTTTTTGCCGACGGTGCGATCCAGGTAGTCCAGCTGGCGGGCGTCGTCGCCGGCCCACGAGCGGTTGAAGTCGCCTTGCCAACGGCCCAGCTTGTAGTAGATCTGGTCGTAGCCGATGGCAGCCTGCGTAGGGCGCAGGGCGTCGATGGTGACCTGGATGACGTCGCCGGCCTTGGCGTTCAGGTAGGCGGTGTTGCGCGCGGGGACGTCGGGGTCCGGGGTGGGGTCGACGACGGGCGCCGGGTCGACAGCGGGCGGCGCGCTGACGATGGGCGAGGCGGGCGCGTCGTCGTTGTCGTCGCTGCCGTTGCAGGCGGCCAGGGCCAGCGGCAGCAATGCCACGGCCAGCAGGCGCGCAAGAGGTTTCAGGGGCAGGCGGGAAGCGAAGTCGAGGGTCATGGGCGGGCCGTATTGCGGCGATCTAAAGGTATCCAATCATGACGGCGGCGTGTTTCCCCCGTATTGCACCGGCCATGACACGCCATCGATTTCCCATTCGCCAGGGGCTTGTCCATAATCGGTCCTCGATTCAGACGGGAGGATACCGGCAATGGCAACGATCAAACACTGGCGGGCCTGTTTCGTATTGGCGCTAAGCACGTTGGGCGCCGTTGGGGCAATCGGCGCGGCCAGCGGCGAGGCGCGCGCCGCAGTGGACCCGACGGCGCAATTGCGCGAGGCCGCCGCCTTGGGCCAGGCAGCGCGCGTGCGGGAATTGCTGGACCAAGGCGTGCCGCCGGACGGGCGCGACGCGCAAGGCAACACGGCGTTGCTGCGCGCCACGCAGGGCAACCACGTGGAGGCGGCGCGCGTGCTGATCGAAGCCGGCGCGGACGTGAACGCGCAAAACGGCATGCAGGACAGCGCCTACCTGCTGGCGGGCGCGCAAGGCTATCGGGAAATTCTTGAACTGACTTTGCGCCACGGCGCGGACTTGCAAAGCACCAACCGCTACGGCGGCACCGCGTTGATTCCCGCCTGCGAACGCGGCCATGTGGAAGTGGTCAGGACGCTGCTACAAGCGGGCGCCAAGCCCGATCACGTCAATCGGCTGGGATGGACGGGCCTGCTGGAAGCCATCATTCTGGGTGACGGCGGCCCCCGGCATCAGGCGATCGTGGCCATGCTGATCGGGGCGGGCGCCGACGTGAACCTGGCGGATCGGGAGGGCGTGACGCCGTTGCGGCACGCGCGTCAGAAAGGGCAGGCTGAAATCATTGCCCAGTTGGAACGCGCGGGGGCGCGATAGGCGGATGAAGCGCCGGGGGGCGCGGCAGGCGAAACGCAGGCAGCGCCTGCCAGGCCAAAGCAAAAAGCGGGGCGCGTCCCATCGGACGCGCCCCGCTTTTTATCGGGCTGGCGAACTGGCGTGTTATCGCGCTATCGCGCTATCGCCTGTCGCCCGGCCGCGCCATGCGTGCCTTAGAACTGATGGCGCACGCCCACGCCGGCGGCCGTGCTCTTCAGGCCGTCGATGAACGCGTAGTCCGTGCCGTACGAACCATAGGCATACAGGTTGGTGC